>NZ_JBXANJ010000001.1:4800000-6473544 GCF_058801545.1 Mucilaginibacter sp. GW822-FHT03E02
ATCATATAGTTGAAATTCCTGCACTAATTAAGCGTACCAGGCTCAGGGTTTTTGTTGAAGCCATGGGCAGGGTTAACTATGGTTATTACCTATGCGATCGTAAGGGCCTGCAGGGCGAGGTTTATAGCATAACAGTTGGGCAAAAGGTTATGTTAAAGGACTGGAAACATTATTCCATTCCATTGGGCGAAGGCAACCCTGCATTTAAATATAAACCAATTAATGCCGTAGCTAAGTTGAATGAGCCCGCGTTTTACAAAGGCTACTTTAATGTAAAAAGCAAGGATGATTTTTATTTGGATATGCGCTGGTTTAAAAAAGGTGTTACCTGGATAAACGGGCATTGCCTGGGCCGGTACTGGAACATTGGGCCAACCCAAACCATGTACGTACCCGGAGTATGGCTAAACAAGGGAAAAAATGAAGTGGTTGTATTGGATATGCACCGGCCACTTGCTGCCCGCCTGCAAGGTTTGGATAAGCCGATACTTGATAGTCTTACAGAAATAAAGGCTGTGAGTAGCAACCACCGTAAAGCCGGCCAACACTTCGGAAATAATTTGAATAGCCTTTTATATTCGGGAGTAATGGAAAATTCTACTAAATGGCAAACATTTACGTTCCCCATAAAAAGCGGTCGTTATATTGCCCTGGAAGCATTAAACAACTTTGTGGGCGACCAATTTACCTCATTGGCCGAGATTGAATTGCTGGATGAGAACGGAAAACAAATACCCCGCGGTTTGTGGAAAGTGGTGTATGCCGATAGCGAAGAACTGAAAGGGGAGGACGGCAAATCGGAAAACGTCTTCGACCTACAGTATACCAGTATCTGGCATACCCAATGGAAGGATAATGCCACCAAACACCCGCACCAGATTGTTATTGACCTGGGAAGTAAGACAACCATAAGCGGTGTTAAAATGTTGCCCCGGCAGGATATGGAAACCGGGAGAATTAAGGATTTTAAAGTTTATTTGGCTAATGAGCTCTTTAATGGTTTGTAACTTTGATTTTTAAGTTGTTAAAGTCTGCTTTGAGATTAGGCATTTTAAGCGGCTTTATCCATTGATGAAGCTTTACCAATATCGGCAGTATTGTGTGCTATAAGTCAGGGGATATCAACAAGCTTTTGGAAGGAGGCTTGATATAAAGCAGGCGGCTTCCAGGAATCTTATCGCGCTAAACCCGGCAGTCAGTAAACCCGGCTGCCGGGACTTATTCTATCAAGTCGATATTCAACTATAAGAAAATGACAAAGCCTCTAAAGTATCGATTCTCAATAGAGAAGTTCGACTTTAGAGGCTTTTGACGGTTCAAGTGGCCCTGACTGGGCAAATTTCGAACTTTTTCTTGGAGGATTTGCATAAAATGGCGTTTTAGCTGGCAAAGCTCCAATGTATAAAGATCTGTTTGCCGATATATTTAGTCGGGGTGTATTAACTGACCAGCGGCGTGAACGGACAACTCTATCGGCATTAACGAGCCTTTGCGCTTGCTAATCAGGACTGTAAAGCTTTCTCAGTTAAGGTTGAACATAGTTTTAATCTCACTATTAAATAATAAAGACTGGACAATCTCATTTGCAACTTCATGTTTTTCATAATTTTGTGTTTTAAAAAAACTCATGTAGTTGTCCTCCATCAATTGGTCAAGTTCATCATTTATTTGAGGTGAGACCGACCGGATTGTTTCTATAGCTTCAGGCATAAATTTTCTCTGAGTCGGTTCCACTTTGCCTTCTTTAATAAACCCCATTGTTTTTTTATGACAACGGCAAGGATTGGTGGGATTCACCAATCCACACTTATTTCCCATGAATTGAAAAAGGTCAGCCCGGGCTCTCGACAATTGTTTCCGGAAATTTTCCGGAGAAATTTCCAACAGTGGCGCAGCTACAGTAGATTTCATGTTAAAGATAGCTCCCAGTATAAAAATAATTCTTTGCTGTCTGTCTAAACAAAGCAACATGCCACTCATGCATTTATTCCTCGTATCATCAATCAAATCGCTATAAATGACCTGCTCTTCAACACTCATTTCTTCAGATGCATGCGCATTTTCGAGAAAATCACCGAGCTCTTCAAAGGAGGCCGTTTCCAGCCTCCTCTTATTGCCCTGGTTTTGGATGAAATGGTTGAAAACTATACGGTACAACCATGTTCTGAAACTGCTTTTGCCCTGGAATTGGCTTAATTTGGTTACCATTTTTATCAAACCTTCCTGGGTTAGATCAGCAGCATCTTCAGCATTTCGTACTAATCTCAGCGCGACATTATAAACAAATCGCTGATGCAGCTTAATCAAGCTTTCCAAAGCAGATTTTGAACCTTCCTGCGCCTCTTTTATAAAACGCATTTCCTCATTGGTATCATAAGCGACTAAAAAAGGATTCATCGTATTTCTATTGGAACAAGACATGTTCAGCGCATCTAAATTTAAAAATTAATTCCTTCCTGCCATAACGCCGCCGTCGACATCCCAAATGACACCGGTTACCCACGAGGCTTTTTCCGAAAGCAGGTACACAATTGTATTAGCTATATCCTCCGGTTTTCCGTTCCGGCCGATCGGCTGAAATCCATTAAAACCTTTTAAGGCTTCAACTGCAGCCTTCTGCCCTCCAAAAACCTTATCATACACCGGTGTTTCAACGACTGCGGGAGACACTGCGTTAACCCTGATATTATATTGTGCAAGTTCCATTGCCAAATGCTGGGTTAAAGAATGCAGCCCCGCTTTCTGCATTGAATAAGCAGATGAAGGTGTGGCCCTAACAGATTGCTTTGCCCACATTGAACCGATATTAACTATGGAGCCGTTTTTATTATTAGCCATTAGTTTGGCTACGGCCTGTGTTATAAAAAACAATCCTCTGTTTAAATCAAGATAGGAATCATAGTCAATAGAAGTATGATCCAAGAATGGCTTTGGGCTAAAAATACCAGAAGCATTAACCAGATAGTCAACCCGGCTTATAGTATTGCCGAACTGATTTATAAAATCAGCAGTTTGCGGACGATCTGTCAAGTCAACTTTGTAACCTTTAATATTTCCACTGCCAGACAATTCGTTAATTGTTTGATCTATATTAACCTGATTTTTGCCAACAATAACTACTGCAGCTCCATTTTGTAATAACAATGCCGTTGTAGCTTTACCAATTCCGCTTGATCCTCCAAGTACCAAGGCGGTTTTACCTTTAAATTCGTTTTCCATGTTTTCGTTTTATCATTAGACACCTTTATTAAAAAGTGTGACAACCGCCTGAAACAGTAAAGAAATTCGGAGTGATTAATAATACAACATGGTTTCTACCCAATAAATGACACTAGTTCTATCCGGACGACTTTATAAAAAATTAACCTAATGAGATATAGCCTGCCATAATAGCTATGGCAGGCTATATATACTTAATATCCGGGGTTTTGCGTCAATTTAGGATTCAACTGAATTTCCCTGAGTGGAATAGGGAATAAATTCAAAGTTGCGGTTACGTTCCCAATGGTACCATTAGCAGACCTGTTGTTTGCCTTGAAGGCAGTCATTACCTGCACATAGGTATTCCACCGGATCAGGTCGAACCACCTTTCGGCCTCAAAACAAAGTTCTACGCGTCGTTCGTTTCGGATTGCCGTGCGGGCATCTGCTTGAGAAAGACCGGATTTTGAACCCAGGTTTGCCCTGTTCCGCACCAGGTTAAGCTGTGTTAATGCATCAGTTGTTTTACCGTTTTCGTTAAGCGCCTCCGCGTAAAGCAAAATAATATCACCATAACGCAGAACCGGCCAGTCGTTATCGCCCTCACTTACCCCTATAACACTTGAATAAATAAACTTTTTGGCATAATAATATACAAAGGTTCCCGAAGTGAATATACCTATCGATGTGTTCAATCGACTGTCTCCTGGTTCGAAGGCTTTGTAAAGATCGGCAGTGCCGATGTTGTTGCTATTGCCTGTAACCGATGTGGTAATTGTTGTACCCGATGGCTGTGGCACAAAACCACGGGCAAAGGTATTCCCTTCACCAAATCCGCCGCCAAGATATTGTACGGAGAAGATGATG
This sequence comes from Mucilaginibacter sp. GW822-FHT03E02, assembly GCF_058801545.1. Lineage (NCBI taxonomy): Bacteria > Pseudomonadati > Bacteroidota > Sphingobacteriia > Sphingobacteriales > Sphingobacteriaceae > Mucilaginibacter > Mucilaginibacter sp. GW822-FHT03E02. The sequence goes on from NZ_JBXANJ010000001.1 coordinate 4,804,069, forward strand.
TCTTTATTGTTATCTTTTCCCAGGCCAAATACCTGGTCGTACGGTATCAGCGTCCCTGAAGTGGCGGAAACCGTTGCCAGGATCGATTCTGCCTGCGTAAACTTGTTCTCGAACATGTAAACTTTACCCAACAAGGCGTTGGCAGCAATGCTGGTTGCCCGCCCGATGTCGGTACCGGTATAAGATGCCGGTAATACAGCTGCTGCTTCTGTCAGGTCTTTTTCGATCTGTGCATAAACTGCAGCCGGGGTTGCCCTGTTGTAAGTATAAGCTTGTTCTTCAGAGGTTATTTCCGTTAATACCAGGGGCACACCGCCAAACATACGTACCAGGTTAAAATACATTAACGCTCTTAGAAACTTTGCCTGACCCGTATAGCTGTCACGGTTTGCCTGGGGCATCACCGGGGTATTCACATGGCCTAAAACGATATTTGCATAGGCAATGGTTGCATAGAACCGGCTATAAGCGTTTTGAAGATTGGTTGATGTGGCAGCCCAGGTCAATTTATCCTGTTCGCCGTAAGATACTTCGCTCTCCCCATACGTTTCGGTGTTATCAGATGGAACCTCGCCAAATCCATATTGCTCGTTATAAATTGGCCTTAAACTGCTGTATACGCCGTTAAGGGCTGTTTTAATATCTATCTCGGTTCTATAGTAGGTGCTTACGGGAACAATGCCCTGCGGAGTAAGATCAATAAAGGACTTTTTACAGGCAGGTAATACAACCATCAGTGTAATTACGGATAGGCTGCTTATGATTAGTTTTTTAATTTTCATGATTTTCAGGTTAAAGCAATTAAAATCCAAAATTTACACCCATGATAATTGTGCGGGCTGTAGGGTAAGTTCCCTGGTCAACACCTGGTGTTGTCGGGTCGCCGCCCATAATATTTGCTTCGGGATTGTACCCGGAGTATTTGGTAATAAGGAACGGATTTTGAGCAGTAACGTAAAAACGGGCGGTTTTTACAAACAGTTTGCGCAGTAAATTGTCCGGCAGGCGATAACCCAAGGTAATATTACGCACCCTTAAATAGGAACCATTTTCCACATCGAAGTCGACCAATGCATTACCGGGGTTAACAAAACCGCCGGATGCCGGTATGGGAAATTTAACATCCCTGTTTGGCGAAGCCGGGTCAAAATAATTCTGGTAGTAAATGCTGCGGGAGTTCTGGTTATTGTTACCGGTGATAGTTTGCCTGTTATTGCCATTGATGACATTAACGCCCTGTACGCCCTGCACTAAGATACTTAGGTCAAAATTTTTGTATTGAAAGGTATTGGTTAAACCGTAGGTGAAATCCGGCAGGCCATGTCCCAATACGGTCCTGTCACTGGCATCAATTTTCCCATCAGCGTTTTGATCTTTGATCATCCAGTCGCCCACCACGTTGCCTGATACTGCTTTTGGATTGTTGGCCAGATCATCTGCGTTTTTGAAAACACCCTTAACCACGTAACCGTACATTAGCCCCAAAGGTTTGCCTACCTGAACCTGGTAAACATTGTTCCATCCATTCATTGCTGCCACTGCCGGTAATGCCGACGGACCGCCGAGGTTTAAAACCTTCGTTTTGTAGGTTGATAAATTTGCGTTTGTATTCCAGCGTACATTACCTATGGTGAAGCCGGTGTTAATGTTAAATTCTAAACCATTGTTGCTCAGCTTGCCCAGGTTGGCCTGGTAAGTTGATGCATAACCTACATCAAGAGGCAATGCCTTGTTTAGCAACATGCCATTTGAGTTGCGCCTGAAGTAATCGGCCGTTATAGTGATAGCACTGTTTAATAAGCTAAGGTCGATACCAACACTGGTCTGATCATTCTTCTCCCATGTCAGGTCCGGGTTGGCGAAACCTGATTGCTGCGAGCCAAATATCCGGTTATTTCCCGATGCATAGTTCCTGTTGAGTGCGATGGCATTAACATAAGTAAAGCTGCCGATATTGGCGTTACCCGTGCGGCCATAACCACCTCTTAACTTCAGTTCGTTTATTCTTAATTTCTCCAAAAAAGGTTTCAGGAAAGGCTCTTCGCCTACGCGCCAGCCTGCCGAGAATGAAGGGAATACCGCGTAGCGGTTATTTGGCCCGAAGCGGGATGAACCGTCCTGACGTACGGCAGCTGTGAACAGGTACTTTTTACTGTAATCATAAGTGATACGGCCCGCGTAAGATACAAAGGTATTGGCATCAAATAACTCGGTACCAACCGTGTTTGGCGAAGCCAGCGGGCTTTCCACTGCCGTGGTGATAAAAGTGCCTGGTAAGCCTGCGGTATAGTTGATCTGTGAGTTATATTTCTGTGCAGAAAACAGGCCCAGCAAATTAAAATGATGTTTGCCTATTTGCTTATCGTAGGTTGCCGTGTTTTCCCAAACCCAGTCAAAGCTGGTGCGGGCATTATCGGATGCGTATATGCCCGCCAATTGTGGATTGGATCGCGAAGCTGTTGGTGCCGAACTGTAGGCCATTGTTCCGGGTACATAAGCATGAATCTGTTCATTTTCCAGGGTTGCGCCTATATAGGTCTTTAATTTAAGGTCGCGGAATGGTGTGTATTCCAGGAACATGTTACTAAGCGTACGGAAAGCTCTTGAACGGTTGATGGACTGTGCTAAAATGCCCACCGGGTTATAGAAATTACTGGCAGAGAAGACTGCTGTAGGCGACAGGTTGAAACCCAGGTCACGGTCATACGGTTGTTGAAAATCGCCATTTGCTTTATATACCGGTACTATTGGCTGAAATGTTAAAGCCTGGTTAAGCGGGCTTGGTAAATTCAAATTAGCAACTAATCCCGGCACACCAATTAAAAAATCGGCAGGGTTGGCTCCCGCACCGCTTGCCTGCCCTGATGAAGGTTGTTTAAACTGCTCTGCATACGATGGAGAAACGGAAAAGCCGAATTTTAGATTTTTTACCAGGTCGGCATCGAGATTTAACCGGGTATTATAACGGGTATAGTCGGTACCAATCAACACGCCCTGCTGTTTGTAAATACCGGCCGATGCACTAAACCTAACTTTTTCGCTGCCGCCGGAAGCATTCAGCTCAAAATTTCTTAAAGGTGCCGTTCTGAAAATGGCCTTTTGCCAGTCAACATCAGGCAACCCGGAAATATCGCCGTCCAAACTGCTTGGGTAAGCCAGGTTTCTGATGCGGCTGATATTTTTAACCTGATCCACATATTGATCTTTATTTAAAACATCTATGAACCTGTTTACTTGTTGAACGCCGGTGTAGGCACTTACAGAAAATACGGTTTTCCCCGCTTTTCCCCTTTTGGTAGTGACCAATACTACACCATTTGCCGCACGCGATCCGTAGATAGCCGCCGAGGCAGCATCTTTTAATATCTCTATCGATTCGATATCGCCGGGATTGATCAGGTTAAAGTTGGATGCGGTTTCCAGCGGGTAACCATCAACCACGTAAAGCGGATCGTTAGATGAACTTAATGAGCTCACACCCCGTATGCGGATAGTTGGTGCAGCTCCGGGTTTTGAACCCTGATCTGATTGTACCTGAACGCCTGCCGCTAAGCCGGCCAGGGCTTCCCCGGGCGTGCTTACAGGCTGATTGCCGATGTTTTTACCGTCTACCCTGGCAATGGCGGCTGTTACCGTTGCACGCGATTGTGTACCATAACCTATAACCACTACATCACTCAACGTCTTAGGAGCGTCGGCAAGGACAACATCTATTACAGTTTTATTGCCAACCACAATCTCCTGGGATACCATGCCAATAAAGGAGAAAACCAGTACGCTTTTATCGTCTGGCACTTTTAAAGTATATGCGCCATCACCATTGGTTACAACCCCCTGTTGGGTACCTTTAACTGCGACAGTAACACCTGGTAGCGTTTGGCCTTTGCTATCGGTTACTCTACCGGTAATGGTGATCACAGCGGCGGCTGGTATAACCGGTAACAGTTTCTTTCGGATGATGATGGTTTTACTATCGCCGGTTACAATTTCTACGGTTTCACCGCTGAAGCAATCTTCCAGCACTCTTTTTAATTCTGCGTTGGTTGCTTTGATGGTAACCGGCTTTGTGGAATTGATCACATCTGCATCGCAAATAAAATCATAGCCGGTTTGTTTAGTTAACTGGTTAAGCACCTCTCTTACAGATGCCTTTTTAACATTTATACTTACATGCTGAGCCAGGCTGACAGCACTTACCTGTAAAAAGGCAAGCATCATAATAATGACGGTAAGTTTCATGATCAAGAGAAATTTAGGGATACGACGATGCATCTTCCCGCACAATTGTGCAGTAAAAATTTTATACATTTGTTTAGGATTAAATAATTGGTTAATCGATTTAATTATTGTTTTGTCCTAATTAACCTAACAAGGCTAATTAACGCCGGGGGTGGCTTCAACACTCCCGGTTTTTGACTTTTTGGGGATAGTAGCTATTTTGCTATAACCGTGACCCTCCTTTCTTCGGTAACAAAACGGACCTTATTTACTAATTCAATGTTTTTCAGCAAGCTCGCCAACCCTTTGGAGCGGGAATAGCTGCCGTCGAAATTAATGCTGGTCATGTCGCCTTTATAAGCAACATCCACATCATACCATCGCGATATTTTTCGCATAATGGAAGTTATGTTTTCATTGTTAAAAATAAAGCTGTCATTTTTCCATGCCATTACTTCCTCCAGATTAGCCTGCTTCACCATGATACGCTGGCCGAAATTATTGACCGCCATTTGACCGGGGACAATGTAAGTGAATTTGTCTTTGTAAGTTACTTTAACCGAGCCTTCCAGCAAGGTGGTGGTAATGTTATTTTCGTCGGTATAGGCGCTGATATTAAAATGCGTTCCTATAACTTCAACAACTTGTTTGCCATTTACGTCTATTTTAAACGGCATTTTATCGTTTTTGGCAACCTCGAAATAGGCTTCACCTGTTACGCGAACTGTTCTGCCGGTTCCGGTAAAAGTAGCCGGGAATGTTAATGCCGATGAGGAGTTTAACCAAACGTTGGTGCCATCTGACAGCGTAATATGGTATTTGCCGCCACGAGGTATTGTAATGGTGTTAAAAGCCAGCTGGTTACCGGCATCATTGCCGCCATTGATAACAAGGCCGTTTGCCGACTTTGAAATGGCGGAATTTCCTTGTTTACTTACTACGCCATTTGGAGCATCATCGAGGGTTATTGTGTTTCCGTTTGCTAAAGTTAATATTGCCTTTTCCGATCCTGGCTGGATATCGTTTTTTACAGGCTTGGCATGCTGACTTAGCGTAGGAGCAGGGCTACTGGTTTTTTTGCCAACCAGGTAAATTCCAACGGATATAAATACAAGTATGGCGGCAGCAGCAGCGTACGGCCAGCTACGCATTTTAACAACAGGTGCTGCCTGCTGTTGAAGGCTGGCTTGTAACCGGTTGTATAGTATAGCTTTTAAGCGTTCTTTATCATTTACCCCTACGTCTCCCAATAGGTTGTTATTCAACCCCTGGGAATTCTGATATTCTTCGATCAAAATTTCTTCTTCAGGCGTAGCTATTCCTTGCAAATACTTTTCGCATAAGAACAGATATTGATCGTCGGTCATAAATAATGTAATTGAATAAAAGGGTATAATTGGGCTTATATATTATATAGATACATTGGACGTATTGTAACACACATAAAAAAAGAAATTATTTTATTCCCAGTAGAGTAACCGGGTGTGGCGGCATGTTGATGCCAAGGGAATTACCGTGATTTAATCCCTTAAACCCCTGTTTATGTGGTAAAAAAGTTACAGAATTAATAAATTTTGTTTGAAATAATTTATAATTCATAGCTTTATCGAACCCAATTATATGCCAAGCAATAATGTAACAGACTCAGAGTTATTTGAGGCTATCATACTTGACAACGAGAAGGCGTTTAATCAATTATTTGAACGTCACTGGTTTAAAGTTTATAGTGTTGCCAACAGGTATGTTAAAGATGAAGAGACTGCCCTGGAAATAGCCCACGATATTTTTTTGAATATTTGGGATAAACGGCGCCAACTTAAGGTCAATTCATTTAAAAATTATGTAACTACTGCTGCCAGTTATCACGGAATACGCAAAAAGCAGGCACTTGCCGGACTGATTGTACAATACGTTGAAGATTACAATTACGTCGAAAACGAAATACATCATTATGCGGGCAATCAGGGCGAAGTGGCGCTCGTCGAAAAGGATGTCAATGAAACTGTTGACGCGTTGCTAAAAGCCTTACCTAAAAGGTGTCGCGAAATATATCATATGAGCCGCAGGGATAATTTATCAATTACAGAAATATCCGAAAAATTAGGTATTTCAAAACGGACGGTAGAAAATCAATTAACAACGGCATTGAAACACTTGCGGACAAGTTTTAAATATTCTATAATCTTGATGATTATCGGTAATCTTTAATCCAGGTGGCAAGCCGCTAACATAGATCAGTTCAAAAGCTTTTTGTAGAATGTTTAACCGGGTAGCTGCTGCTTTTTTCATACAAGATACAAGGGTCGTATTTTTTACAAGGAAAGCAAAATTTCAGGGAGGCAAAGCAACATCAACAGAATTGGTTACTGTAAATCCGGCATACTTGATCACAACCTTGAACGTTCCGAAGATTTTGGGAACGTTCAAGGTTGTTAACAGCGTATACAATACAGGCTTATGCCCGATAATTGTAACACGATACGGCACGCCACATTTATAAAAATCAACCTTTTAACTGGCTTATTGTAAGCGATCTAAGACCGGTTTGTTCACTGCCGACAGTTTTTGGTTTTCGGGTTTTAGCAGTTCAAAAACTAATACCTCATTTTTGCCGGTATGCAACCATTCGCGTGGCACATACAAAGTTTGTTGAGGGCCGGTTCGCCAGTACCTGCCTAAGTTATGTCCGTTAATCCACACCATGCCCTTACCCCAATCGGTCATATCGAGATATGTATCTCCCAATGAAGATAATGAAAAAGTCCCCTTTTTCATAACAGGTGTGTTTAAACTCAACAAACCAGGTTTAGGTTTGTAAGTACCAACAGTTTTTAATGGCAAAGGAAAGTTTTGCCAGCCCGTTACTTCATTATCCTGAAAAAACACCTTGCCAACAATTCCCTTTTTATTCTGTAACAAGTATTTACCAAAATTGATGCGACCCTGGTTTTCGACCAAAATATCCAGCGTCACATTCCCATTAGGTAAACTCACATTAATACTATCCAATCCGGTACGACGATCGAGGGTTCCCACCGTTTTTCCATTGATCATCACTACGGCGAAATCTCTAAGGTCTTTAACCTTTATTAATCCGGATTTCCCTCCCGTAATGATAGTGCGGTATAACATAAAACCATAATCAAGTTTCATATCCTCAAAGGTTAACGGACTTTGACTGTTCTTGCTTTCAAGTTTTAGGTCGTCAAGGCCTGCCACATTATTAAGCTCAATTTGAGGTATTATGATGGTGGGCTTAACCCGGGGAACAGCAGGCAAATTAATGCCGGCGGGTAAATGTTTTTGAATTACGTTTCTAAAAGCCCAAAATTTGGGTGTCGCGTTTCCGGCTTCGTCAAGTGGTGCATCATAATCGTAACTGCTTATTTGTGGCTCAAACGGGGCCTGGTCATTATAATTAGCGCCATTCATAAATCCCCTTGTAGTGCCGCCATGAAACATGTACATATTTATCGAAATGCCGGCCGCAAGTACAGAGTCTAACCGGCCGGTATACTGATCGGCCGGAACCGTATGGTGTTTTGTACCCCACCAGTCGAACCATGCCGGATACCATTCGGCAATATAATAAGGGCCTTTACCATCGTGGTTTTGATTGATGAGCTCTTTTACCTTAGCCGGATTGTCTAAGCCGTTCACTGCCGGCAGCAATCCTGGTAAATGTCCTTTCACCAGATCAGCGGCCGGATCGCAGGTGTATAACAAACCGTCAAATCCCGCGTCTTTAAACATTTTTTGGTTAATAGCCAGGTAATCCTTGTCAGAGCCGTATGAGCCATACTCATTTTCAATTTGTACCATCAGGATGTTACCGCCATGATTTACCTGGTAGGGGGACAAACGCTTTCCTAATTCTTTAATATAGCTTTCGTATTCGTTTAAATATTGTGGATTCTTGCTTCTTACAACCAGTCCCTCTTCATTTTCCAGCCAATACGGATAACCGCCAAATTCCCATTCGGCACATACATAAGGGCTTGGGCGTAAAATTACCCACAAACCTTCCTCCTGGGCTATTTTAATAAATTCAACAATATCATTGTTGCCAGAGAAGTCAAATTGTCCCTTTTGCGGTTCGTGCAAGTTCCAAAAAACATACGTACCTATGGTGTTAAGCCCCATTGCCTTTGCCATTTTCATTCTGTCGCGCCAGGCCTCCCGTGGTATGCGGGGATAGTGTAATTCGCCCGAGATCATCTGGAAAGGCTTACCATCTAACAGAAAGTCCTTATCTCCTAATGTGAATTGATGTTTAGGTTGGGCTTTGACCAGGCCGCCCGCTAACAAAATGGCCCCAATTAAAAAAAGAATAAATGATCTCATTAAAAAAATATAAAGTGTTATTGATTACATAATTGGCAGGCTTGTCAAAATTGCATTACGGATGCGGTTAAGCTCCATTAATACTTCTGGCTATTGGCTGATGCTGCTAAAATGGATGTAAAATCAATTAATAAAAAGGGGGCTAACCGGCAAAATTGAAGGGGTAAACCACGAAAAAAGCTCCCAAAAGGTTATTTTCGTAAAGATTTCTGATAGTCAAAAAAGGACATCATTGCACAACGTCCAATAAAGTGCCGGCTGGAGAATGGTTTTTACATTTTCGGGGGGCGGTAAACCAGGCGGCTGCTTACCGGTTTATTTTCTTTCGGCCACCTGGTTAACCATAGCATTTTTGAAGCTCCTTCTGAATTTTTTAATGTATTCGGAAGGTTTTAAGTCGAACACTTTTTTAAACTGCTCACGAAAATACTTGATATCTTTTATTCCAACGGCATAAGCGGTTTCTAATATATTTAAATCGCTATGTACAAATAACTGTGCCGCTTTTCGCAATCTGATTGACCGTATGAAGCTATTTGCGGGTTGCCCGGAAATCATTTTGATTTTTTTATAGATGCCGGAATAGGACATATTTAATTCGTAGGCTAAGGATTGTAGGTTAAAATCGGGATCTGTTATGTGATCCTCAACAATCCGGATGCAGGAATCCAGAAATCGCTTGTACTCTATCGAGATGCTATGCGGATTATTGTTAAGCGTAATTTCGTTATAAAAATATTGTTGAAGGGTATTCCTGCTCCTTAACAGCCCATTGACCTTTGCTTTCAGGATATCCTTGTCAAACGGTTTTCCGATATAATCATCAGCGCCACCTTCAATACCTTTTAGCTTTATCTCATTTGATGCACTGGCCGTTAAAAGAATCACGGGAACGTGTGAAGTTGTCATATTTCCCTTAATGGCCGCACAAACTTCTATGCCGGTAATACCCTGCATCATTACATCACATATAACAATATCCGGCCATTGTTCGTTTATTATTGTTATTCCATCTTCACCGTTTGACGCAACGAGAACATTATATTCAAGTTTGAAAATCTGGCGCAGGTATTCTCTCATATCCTCATGGTCATCGATGATCAATAACGTTTTGAAGTCAGACAATGATTGTTCTTCAACCGGGTCTGCTGCTGATACTATATCATTGGCTGTAGTTTCAGCATCAATCAGTTCCTTTAAAAACTCCGAAGTAGCTGATGGTTGCTCCAAAATAATCTGATCTTTAATGTGAGAGCTACCTTTTTTAAAAGTGAGGGTGAACGATGTACCCTTTCCAATCTGGCTGTGGTATTCAACTGTTCCGGCCTGGCGTTCTACAAAATTTTTGACGAGGTATAGTCCAAGACCAAATCCTCCGGTTGGTGTGCCCGCCAAATCAGGTACCTGGTAAAAACGACTAAAGAGTTTTTCACCAACTTCAGGCGGAATTCCGCATCCATTGTCCTCCACCATTATTGATACAACCTGGTCAGCTTCTTCTACACAGATGCGAATCTTTCCATGTTTAGGAGTGAACTTTATAGCATTGGAGAGCAGATTAAATAACACTATTTCTGTTTTTTCTCTATCTACATAAGTATTCAGGCACTCGGCTGTCGATGCAAACTCCAAATGGATTTGCTTTCTTTTCGCCTCGTGAACAAAACATAAATAAACCTCCTTACATAAATCAACAATATTAACATTGCTTATTCTAAGCTGGTCTGATTCTGACTCGGCCTTTTTAAAAAGCAGCAGCTGATCTACCAGGCCTAATAGCCGGCGCGCGTTTCTGTAAACAATGGTTAAATTGGTGGTATCCATAGCCTTCTTTTCACTAAATAAGAGTTCCTTGACTGGGTTAATGATCAATGTCAATGGCGTCCGGAACTCATGAGAAATATTGGTAAAGAAAGCAAGCTTTCGTTCACTTAACTCCTTTTCCTTTTCACTTTCATAATGTGCAATCTGAATTTCGTATTTTAGTTTAGCCTGATGGTCTCTATATAACAGATACAGATAAACCAACCCACCTATAAATACAATGTAAATTGTATACGCCCACCAGGTTCGGTACCATGGTGGGGAAATAATTATGATTAACGATTTCGGCGTTCTGTTCCACACGCCGTCATTATTGCTTGCAATTACCTTAAAGGTATAAGTTCCCGGGTTAAGGTTGGTGTAAGTAACCCTTCGCTGGCTACTGTTAAAACTCCATTTTTCGTCAAAGCCTTCCAACTTATACCGATAACTATTTTTCTCTGAATGGGTATAGTTGAGCGAAACGAATTCAATTGAAAATACATTTTGGTCGTAATTAAGCAGTGCAGTATCGGCTATGCTAACCGGCTTTTTCAATGGCGAGTTTTTACCCGGCCTTACCGATTTATTAAACACCTGGAAATCGGAAAGATAAACCTGGGGGATTTTATTATTCAATTTGATTTTTGACGGATCGAAAACAACTACACCAGTATTTCCGCCTAAATAAATCTGACCGTCTGCAGACTTGTAAATAAGCGAGTGGGAAAACACGCCGTCGCCTTCGTCGAAATTGGTAACAGATAATGTTTGGGGAGTAAATTTTGATATTCCCGTCGCAGAGTTAATCCAAAGATTCCCGAAACCATCTTCAACAAGGTTATTGAAAACGTTACTTGCAAATCCATTTCTGCGCGAGTAAACGATAAAAGAATCACTTTCCGGCACGTATTTATTTAGCCCGTCGGCCGTACAGATCCAGATATTCCTTTTACTATCCTCAAATAAGCAGTGCACGATATTACTACTGAGGCTACCGGCATTTTTGTCATTATAGGCATAATGATGAAAAATGCCGGTTTTCTGATCAAAACGATCAACCCCGTTTCCATTTGTTCCAATCCATACGTTGCCTTTTTTGTCTTTTAAAAGGTTATAAATATGATTGCTGGCAATTGAATTAGGGTTTTTATCATCGTTATAATAATGTTTGAATTGCTGTTTTTCTTCGTTGTATATCTTAAGGCCCGCGTCGGTAGCGAGCCAGTATTCATGGGGCCTTATTTCAAGAATATCCCTGAAAACGTCTTCATTAAAAAAATTGCTTAGGGCCGAATGATGAAAGTGGTGTATAAATCGGTTATTCGTAACGTCAAACTTATCAAAACCATTTTCGGTAGCGGCCCATAACACATTTTCATTATCTAAATATATTTTGCCAACCTGATTGCTGCTAATGCTTGAAGGATCATTTGTGTGATTAAATAGTTTGGTGGTTTTCTTTATTAAATCAAACTGATAAAGTCCGTTGTTTGTTGCCAACCACAACCTGTTTCCTTGTAACAACATGCTTTTTACTTCGCGCGGGCTGATTGACAATGGAATGAAATGAAATTTATACTGTGTAAAATCGATTTTTGTTAAAGCATCTTTACCACAGAGCCACATGATACCAGCATTATCATTATAAACGTAGCCATCTGCAGTACTATTAACATCGCCAATTTTTCGCCATTGGCCGGTGCCTTTATTTATAAAATAAAACCCGGCGTTGCTTCCAACAACTAAGGTGGAGTCATTGGCATTATCGATGCTAAAAGCGCCTATATTAAGGTTGTCATGACTTGGGAATGCGGTATATTGTTGAATTTTAGGGTCAAAACAGAAAAGTCCGCTCCAATAAGTGCCTACCCAAATACAACCGTTTTTTTGATCGTAGAAAAGGCTCCAAATATCATTAGGACTTTTTTTATGCAAAGATTCGGTTTGCGGATAATTGGTAAAGCGCTTACTAACTTTATCGAATTTATTCAACCCGCCATTCCAGTTCCCTAACCATAGGTTTTTCTCCTTATCTTCAACAATGGCATTTACCGACTTCCCTTTTATTGAAAACTCATTTTGTGAGGCAGGTTTATAAGTGATAAATGAACGGCGGCTTGCCACATATTGATTAAAGCCGTCGTCTGTTCCTATCCAGATAGTTCCTTCACTGTCACATAAGATCGAAAAAATCTTGTTGTTACTTATCGACTGTTTGATTTTATCACTATGATAAAACCGTTCAAATTTTTCGGTGTTGGGATCTAAAACATTTAAGCCGTCCATCGTCCCGACCCATATTTTTCCGTTTTTATCTTCGGCAAGCGCATTAATATAATTTGAGCTTATGCTTGCCGTGTTGCCAGGAATGTTCACTAAGTTTTCAAAGGAGTAGCCATCAAACTTACAAAGGCCATTGTCTGTCCCTATCCACATGTATCCGCGCCTGTCTTTAAGTGCTACGGTTACGTTTTCGGATGGCAGGCCGTCATGAATAGTATATGATTTTAACGCAAAATTCTTGATGTCGTTGGTTGGAGAGGTCGTTAAAATTTGTCCATTTAGGCCGGTTGTGCACAAAAAATTGATCAGGAAGAATAAGACAGCTTTATACATAAATCCGTTATCACTTTTAATTAGATAGATACTATACCGTGTTATCACTGGTAACTTGTACCAGTATAAAATAAGCTTCACAACCATTTTTGGTTGGTTAATAATCAAAAATATTGTACTTAATACACTAATTTTCAGGATAACACAATTCCAACAAAGCGGGGAACACGGCACGTTGGCCATATTAAAAGTACCGACAAATGATCCTTTTTATTGAGGTATAAATTGAGGTTTGATACACATTTTCCCTTAAGAATATATGGATAAAACTTCATTTAAACCCGAATTGGAGGATTCATCATCCCTCTTAAATATTAATCGAACCCCTACTGTGACGTTGAAACATTAAGTTTATAAGGCACTCAAATTTATAGAATATTAATTGTATTAATAACAAGAATTCCAAATGTTTAGGGACAGGAAACAGCGTCAAAATTTGATATTCAGGAGGTAACCGATTAAAAAAGATGGGGAATTACTTTAAAAACCCATTAAAATGACACTTTATCCCCGCAATATTGAGGCTTTACCCCCTTTTTAATTCCTGTTTTTTAAAAGAAATTTAGGTCAAACCATATAAACACGGATTTTCCATTTCCATTATTGCTTACAGCCATTTTTCGCTGGCTGATTAAATTACTGTCGGTAACATCCGGCGGCTAATAACGGTGATTGCAGGCCGGGAAATCTGTTTTTTTTCAGTACACCTACCATGAGAATATTTAAATTGTTACTGCGCATGCATTCAATTGTTTTGCAGTTAATCGATGTCATTACTTGCTTCGTGCCCACGCCGGGAAGATCTCCGCCACGTTTAAAAGTCAAAAACCAACTGATTATAAAGAACCAATTATTTAACATTTTAATATAAAACTATGAGAAAAAATTTAACCGCTCAGGCACTATGCTGTCTGTTAGCCTTCGTGATGGGCTGTTCTAAAAACCCTATTCAAAAAAGCCCCGATACCTCGGGCTTATCTACCAAACAAAACCTTGCTCTTTCAACAACCAATACCAATGGTTTCAGGGGCATAAATTGGGCCGACCCTAATGGTAACGAGGGAGACGGAAGGGTTGTATTGCCAAGCGGCATGACTACATCGCTCACCACCACCCAGGCGGCCGCTTTAGCCACCAGTATATCAAGCGCTGTTAAAACAAGCGGCGGTACTACTATCAGGATGCCAATAAATCCATGGACGGCTTCAAGCTCTACTTACTGGCCTGTGTACCAGGCTGCAATTAATGCAATTATAGCCAATGGTTGTAAGGTAATACTTTGCTACTGGCCGGTAGGCGTACATCATGTACCGGATACCAGCCAATGGACTACCATGTGGACAACTGTAAATAATGTTTATAAAAATAATACATCGGTATTATATGAACCTATTAATGAACCAGTTGATTATTCAAGTACCGATTTGAATAATTTATATGCCGGTTTCCTGACCACATTTAGCACTGCAGATGGCAAATGCATTCTGGATGGTACCGGTTACGCCGCTGACGTGACCACGGTTGGCGCCGATTCAAGATTAGTTAATCAATACCTTGGCCTGCACTGCTACTGGTGGTTCTGGGGATCGCATAACGTTTGGTCGGGCTATTACAGCGATATGTCGAGCAGGACCGGATCTTACGCGGCCCGTACGGTGGTTACAGAAATTGGCGTAGAGACAGTAGCCAGAAACATAAGTTTCTGGTGGCAATGGGATACCGGTGTATTTGTTGATCAGGCATTTTTAACAGGTGCGCTTTCCTATGCAAAAGACAACTCTATGGGCACAATTGCATGGTCGGGCGTTAATGATATTGATACCTACCGCTGGTATAAGGCCAGTAATAACCTTGTTGAAGTTAGCCCGGGCGCCGCAAATATGTTCAGATGGTCGTGGAAACTTACTGCATCTCCTGTGTGGCTGGGGCCTATTGCCGACGGACGGTACAAGCTTCAAAACCGTGCATCGGGCCTGATGCTTGATAATTTGGGCAGTACAACCGATGGCGCGACCGTAGCTCAGTGGGCATCGGGAACGAGCGCCAATCAGAAATGGAACATCAGCTATACTAATGGTTATTACACGCTAAGCTGTGTAACCGGGAACGAGTGCCTGGATACCGGGGGAAATACTACTGATGGATCGTCAGTTAAACAATACGTAGTAGGCTCCAGTACTAACCAGCGTTGGTCAATAGTTTCGGCCGGAGGCGGTTACTACAAAATAGTTAACCTGGCTACAGGAAAGTGCCTTGATACCGGAGGCTTAACTGCCAATGGATCTGTTATGCAACAGTGGACAAGCGGTTCAAGCAATAACCAGCAATGGACGCTTATTGCGCAATAAAAAAGTCAACAGTACCAAGTGGTAAGACTAAAGTTGGGTTTTTTATTTTTTGACTTAGAACTTTAGGATAACATTTTCCGTCAATTTATCGATGACATTATACTACATCGCGAGGCTGCCTTAAAAGGGCAGCCTTTTCTGTTTTACGATTTATTTACCTTGCGATTGATAACTGAAAATTTGCAAAGCAGTGTATTCATCGATATAAAAGAGGATACGCCTAAATTGCGCGATCATTTTAGTGTTAACCATGATGAAATACAATGTATTGATTATCAAATATTTATAAATATTTTATCTGAAATGTGTTAAGTTGTGTTAACCCAATTAGATGCGTTTGCCCAGGGCGTTATAGGACTAAGTGCCTTGCTGCAATGCTTCTGATATGATGGGAGCTGCCAATTTCAAACATGTACAAAGCAGATATATCGTATTTAAAACGAAACCCCCGATAGGCCGCTATTGCAGTATTATCGGGGGCTATATCGCTAAGACGAAAGGAAATTTGTGCGATGACAGGACGCCTTAATATCCCGGGTTGTTGGGTAGCAATTTTTTGTTAATGTCGATGTCGGCTTGTGGCACTGGCCATAACCATCCTTTACCTGCATCAAATGTCCGGGTATCTAACTTAACCTGCTTAAATTGCCAGGTAGAAGCACTTGCCGGATTACTCAGCAAGGATTTGTCATAACCATAAACATCATGAACCAGGGATTGGTCTTTCCAGCGTAACATATCTGCATACCGGGTGCCTTCCATAAAAAATTCAACCCTGCGTTCATGGCGCAAAATTGCACGTAATTGCGACTGACTTAAACCGGTACCTTCTACATCTTCAACCTTTGGCATGTTTACCCTGGCCCGCACCTGGTCTATAAGTGTATATATTTCCGGCGCGGTGCTTCCCGATTCAATGAGGGCCTCGGCACGTATTAATAATACATCGGCGTAACGCATCAAGATAGTATTGAGCGAGCAATTATTCGGGTCGGCAATACCTATCGCCGCGTATTTACGTGGCCGCGCGCCCGACGGAACCACATCACTGGCAGGTATGTAGGTAGTTGTACCCCACAAAGAGCCTGGTAATACTACCGAAGCAGCCAATCTTGGATCGCGATTGACATACGGGTTTTGAGCATTGTACCCCGAAGCTGAGTTGGTAACCGGCAATCCATTGGTCATATAATATGAGTCAATCAAACCGGCTGTAACATTTGGGGTTGGCCAAACACTCAAAGATAAGGCAGATGATGGCCAGGGCTGTGGCTGGGTAGTAGGTATATATTGGATGTCAAAAATCACTTCGCTATTGTTTTCATGCGTCTCATCAAAGAGCGAACTATAGTTGGTGTATAAACTGTAGGCGTTAAGATTGATCACATCCTGGGCGGCTTGTGCAGCATCGGCCCACTTTTCATTATACAAAAGTACTTTTGCTTTATATGCCAGGGCGGCACCCTTTGTTGCGCGGCCAACGTCGGCACCCGAATAGGAGGTCGGTAGCGCGGCTGCGGCATCTGTAAGGTCAGTTATAACCTGGGTAAGAACTGTAGCTTTAGCCGTCCTTGAAACATAGGCTTCCGAGAGCGACTGAACCTTGGTAATCAAGGGCACATCGCCAAAATATGTGATCAGATCGGCGTATGCATAACCTCGTAAAAACTTCGCCTCTGCCGACATTTGGGTTTTTTCAGCAGCGTCAATGTTTGCGGCGGCAACGTCCTGCAAAAACTCGTTGGCCCTGGAAATTATGGTATAGTCCTGGGTCCACTTTGCATATGGCGCCCAACTGTTGGTTGTGGTTTGCCATGCGCCTACTTCCTTTGAGCCCTGCCACGCGTCCTGGCAATAGGCATTATCCGATTCAAATTCAAACTGGAAGAAATGACCAGGCGTAGCGTTTGGCGGTAATGCATTGTAAATGCCAACCATAGCCATTTTTACCTGGGTTTCGTTCTGGTAAAACGTCGAGGGCGACAAACGGTCTTTTGGCGTCTTATCCAGAAGGTTTTTCTGGCAGCCGGCAAGATTAATAACTGATGCTAAGATTATGATTTTATATATAGTCTTCATGATTTTATCCTTTAGAAATTAACATTTATACCTGCGGTCACTACGCGCACCTGTGGATATGCCTCCGCTCTTGTTTGATCAGAGGTTTGTTCCGGGTCAAATCCTTTGAATTTGGTGAATGTGAAGGCGTTTTGCACATTGGCATATATCCTAAGCGAGCTTAAGCCTATCTTTTTAATAGCAGCCGGACTCAAGGTATATCCTAATTCAATATTCTTAACCCTCAGATATGATGCATTTTCCACGTAAAAGGAAGAGTGGATATTGTTTCTTACACCATCCAATGTAACGCGGGGATAGGTATTAGATGGATTTTGTGGTGTCCACCTGTTTAACCACCAGGTACCAACGTTTGCAAAGCCGCTAAAAGGCGAAGCTATTTCATAGTAGGTATAACCCTGCATGCCTTGTACGCCCTGCAGAAATACGCCCAGGTCAATGCCTTTCCAGGCTACATTGAAGTTAAAAGCATAAGTTATGTCAGGAAATTGCTTACCTATGATTTTGCGGTCGTGATTTTGGTCAACTATGCCATCACCGTTAAGATCAGCATATTTAATGTCGCCGGGTTGTGCACTGTAATCGCTTACTTTAACTACCCCCGGTTTAAGCGTATAACTACGGCTTGCGTAAGGAATGGATGCATCACTGTTGTTTTGCCATGTAAAATCAGAGATCTGGTAAATGCCTGTCATCTGATAGCCGTAGAATGAGTTTATAGCCGAGCCCACAACAATCGCCTTTGGAGAGCTGTACTGCTGAGGCACGTTCATGCTGATGATTTTGTTGACGATGTGAGAAACATTGAAGGAAGTTCTTAATTTAACACCATTGCCAAACGTTGTTTTATAGGAGATGCCCAGTTCAAAACCCTTGTTTTGCACTTCACCGGCATTAGCCATTGGGGCCGACTGCGCAATTGTTAGTGGTATCGGCTGGGTCAATAAGAGGTTTTTAGTCCTTTTATCAAAATAATCTGCGGTAATTTCAATGTTATTGTGGAAAGAGATGTCAAGTCCCAAATCCAGTTGTTGGGCTGTTTCCCAGGTTAAATCTTTATTAGTCATCGCTGTAACGGCAACACCCGAGTAAAGCGTTCCGCCGAACGAATAATTCTGTCCCGAACTCAAGATATCGCTTCCATTATAGTAATTACTTATATTTTGATTACCTAAACGGCCCCAGGAAGCACGGATTTTTGCAAAGTCAAGCCAGCTTACGCTTTTCATGAAATCCTCTTTTGATAGTACCCAGGCTGCTGAGAACGACGGAAACGTTCCCCATTGTTTCCCTTGTGCAAACCTGGAAGATCCATCTCTCCGGACATTTGCTTCAAATAAATACTTTCCGTCAAATGCATAGTTGAACCTGCCAAAAACCGAGCGAAGGCCCAGATCATAGCTGCCAGAGTTATTGGTTTGCGTAGCAGCGTCGCCAAGATTTAATACGCGTTGCGTATTGTTTACAAAATGTGAGCGAAAGCCGCTTTGCCAGTCATAGGTAAACTCCTCTTCGCTGTAACCGCCTAATAAATTGAATGAATGACGGTTAATTGTCTTATTATATTTCAGTAATCCGGTAAGCAATGAGTGGCCGTCAGTCTCGTTGGTTACATTGAGGTCTGATGGCAATTGTGTACTTGTTCCATTTTGGTTTTTCAGCGTTACATTGGCATGAAAAGCATTTGCGTTAGTGGAGATAACATTATAACCGTAAGTAAGCTGCGCACTTAAACCGGGCAGAATTTTATATTCTGCTTCGGCCTGGCCGCTAAAATTGTACCGTTTGGTAAGGTTGGTGCTACCTTCTTTAATTTCGCCGTAGTAGTTGCGTTCGCCGTTTACAGAAACCCAGTTCCCGTCGGCATCTTTAAGGGGGTGTATTGGAGCCAGAGTTGCATACCATTCGGCGTTCCAAAGATCAGTTGGTTCGCTTTTTACCCCTAAGTTTCCCGATATATTGCCAGAAACACGAAGTCTTTTATCTTTTAGGTGGTAAGTGTCAAGGTTAAGGCGGAAGTCTGTTTTCTTGTAATTGGTCGCCACCAGGATTCCATCCTGATCTAAATGGCCTAACATAAACGAATAATTAACATTGTCGCTCCCTCCCGTTGCGCTTACACGATGATTTTGCATATAGGCATTATCATAATATACTTTGAAATAATTGATATCGGGGTATAATGGATTGTTGTGAGCCGCGTATTTTTGAATTATCGAATCCGGATAAGCCGGTGCCGCCCCGGTATTTACAGCAGCCTCGTTGTAAAGCGTAGTATATTGAACAGAGTTTAATACTTTGGGTAACCTTGTTGGACTTTGGATACCTGCATATCCACTGTAGTTGACACGAAGTTTGCCTGCTGATCCCCGTTTAGTAGTAATTAATATAACGCCGTTTGCTGCGCGACTACCATAAATAGCCGACGACGCGGCATCTTTCAATACCGAAATGGATTCAACGTCGTTAGGGTTTACGTCGCCGATACTGCCTGGAAAACCATCAACTAATACCAATGGGGAATTATCTCCAAAAGTTCCTACCCCACGAATGTCAATTACGGTATTGTCATCTCCGGGTTTACCCGAACTTTGCAGCGCAAACACACCTGAAACTGTGCCTTGTAACGCCTGGCCGGTATTTGTCAGGGGCCTGCTTTCCAAATCCTTTGTATTTACAACGCCTACAGATCCTGTAAGGTTTTCTTTCTTCTGTGTTCCGTAACCAACTACTACCACATCGTTTAGCGTTTTCATGGAGGGTTGAAGTTTAATCGCGATATCAGTTTTTCCGCCTACAGCAATTTCAACTCTTTCATAAGAGATATATGTTACAACCAGTATCGCATCTTCCGCCACGTTCGAAAGTTGAAAGTTACCTTTTAAATCACTTAGAACACCTTTTGTGGTTCCTTTTACACTGATAGAAACACCAACCAGCGGCTGACCATCAACAGCATCTACGATAGAGCCTTTTACCGTTATAGCAGCTTTAAAAGATGTTATTTTGGTAATTACCTGCCGATTGTTGTGCGTTATTAAACTGGAGGCCGAGGCGTTTGTAGCAACTGGCAATATCAATAATGCCAAAGTTTTAAGTGTGTTGCGAAACCCCCTGGAATACAAATAATTTGGAATTAGTAGTTTTCGTTTCATAATTGGGTTGTTAAAATTTAAGTTGTTTGGTTCAATCGGCAAGGGCCGTTGTAGGTAATGCTGTTGGCGATGACGCGCCTGTAACCGAAAAGCATAATGTCAAGTAGCTGATACAGCTCCCAGCGTTAACAATAACAGACAATTGCACGGGCCAGGAATTTATCCTGGCATTTTGTGAAAATGTTTCAACTAAGATGCCGGCGGTGTCTTTTTCAGGGCATCCGCAACTTTCGGAATTTTTCTCATTGATGGGTTTTATTAATGAAATAATTGGTTAATACAAATGGCGATTTTGATATGACCATTCGAGAGGGCAAAGTCTTTGAAAAACACTAAAAACAAAAGGGGCTAACCTGCAAAAAAGGAGGGGCAAAAATGGAATTTTAAATTAAAATGTGCTTTTTAATGATTTCGTACTGATAGATTGTTCAAAAAGGCAGGGATATTCCATTCCCGGTCATCTATGATCTTTTGAGTATCGTTGTGCTGCGGTAAGCATCTTAAGTCCTGTCCATTCGTGGATTTTATGCGGACATCCCCCCCAAAAAACAGTGGTTTTGTAAACCGGCGATTGATTTAGGAAAAATAATTTTGATGAAAATATGGAACTATTAAAAGAGTAAAGTTAATTAATTGAAATAAGTTAGTTGTGAAGTGTTATTAATCGCTTTTAAAGAAGTTCTCGCTTTAGGTACTGGAGCAGGATCGAACCAGGTATTGTGTTGATTTTTAGAACGATAGGGAATTGTAGAAAAAAATAGGCCTTGAAATAGATATTTCAAGGCCGTTTTCGGTCTCAGTAGCGGGGAGCAGGATCGAACTGCCGACCTTAGGGTTATGAATCCTACGCTCTAACCATCTGAGCTACCCCGCCGTTTTTAATTTAATCCTCTTTTTATATGGTTGTTAAAAAGAGCAGCCATGTTTATAAAACAATAGGCTTCCTTAAAAAGGTTTGCAAATATAGCAGAAATTCGTTTTCTTTAGAAAAAATGTTAACATTTACTGCATAACCTGTTTTCAAGTATAAACCCCGATGTCCGAAAAAAAGAAATTTACTATTGAGTATGAGATAAAATCATCTCCAAGAATACTGTTCACTTTCCTAAATGAGCCTAACGGGTTAGCACAATGGTTTGCCGATGATGTAAATGTTCGTGACCAGGTTTTTACTTTTACCTGGGACGATGAGCCGCAAAAAGCAAAACTTATTTTAGTTAAAGAAAATAAGCTGGTTAGGTTCAAATGGCTTGAGGATGAGCCGCAATGCTATTTTGAAATGGAAATTTTGCAAGACGAACTTACTAACGATGTTGCCCTTAGCATTACCGATTTTGCTACCGAAGACCAGATCCCCGAACGAAAACTGATATGGGATAACCAGATTGATTACCTCATTAGCGTGCTGGGCGCGTAAGGCCAATTTAATTTTAGCTAATTTTGCGTTAATGAAAATTAACCTGCACCGTTGCGCGTTTTTTATCCTGTAAATACAAATTGCCCCGATGAAAAAGATCCACCTTTTACTGCTTAAATCATTTATAAGGCCTTTTGTAAGCACGCTTTTCATCGTAATGTTTGTGTTGCTGATGCTGTTTTTGTTTAAATACATCGACGATCTTATAGGCAAAGGCTTTGCCTGGTATATCATCCTGGAGCTGATGATGTACAACTCGGCAACAAATGTGGCCATGGCACTACCGCTATCGGTATTACTATCAACCATCATGACTTATGGAGCCCTTGGCGAAAATTATGAGTTAGTGGCCATTAAAGCTGCCGGCATTTCGTTGCGCAGGGCAATGTATCCCATGATCATTGTTGTATCGGTATTAAGTATCGCAGCCTTTTTCTTTTCAGATTATATGCTGCCGATAGCTAACCTGAAATACTATTCCCTTTTATACGATGCCCGAAAGCAGAAATCGGCCGATTTATTGCCTGAAATGATATTCAGCTCCAGCTTTCCGGGCTACACCATTCGTGTAACCAAGAAAGATCCCGACGGGCAAAGGCTGTATGGCATTATTATTTACAAAAAAATCGAGGAAACCAATAATACCGAAGTGACCATGGCCCGTGAAGGTACCATGTTCCGTACCATGGGCGATAAGTTTTTGGTGCTAAAACTCAAGGATGGTGTAGATTATTTGGAATCAAAAAGCGACGGGGCCAATTATGATTTGCGGCAACGCTTCACCCGTTTCCGTTTTAAAGAAATGGAGCAAAAATTTCCGCTGGATGCCTTTAAAATTAGCCGTACCGATGAAAATGAGTTTAAGCAGGCATCGCAGATGATGAATTTGCGGCAGCTTAAATTTTTTGTTGATTCGAGTCAAAAGGCTACGGATGCTGCTGTTGTATTAAATTATAAACTTATTACACCGTATATCAAATATTTTAATTTGCCGTCTAAATCAAAAGTAAAATATATTGCTGCCGATAAAGACGTGTTAAAAAGCATGAAAATTGCAGATCAGCAGATGGCCTTATCAAGCGCTGCATCTGAAGTGCGGTCGGTAAAGGATTTTTTAAAAAACCGTGCCGATAAATATAATAACGATGCATCTACCATCCGCCGATATGATTCGGAAGTGCAAAAGAAATATACTTTATCTGCAGCCTGTATAGCATTGTTCTTGATAGGTGCGCCGCTTGGCGCCATTATCCGTAAAGGGGGGCTGGGGCTGCCGGTGGTAATTTCGGTGATATTTTTCCTCATCTACTATATTATATCAACCATTGGCGAAAAGTCTGTAAAGGCAGGTAACGTTAATACTGTATTTGGTATGTGGGTGGCCATTATTGTGCTAACGCCCATCGGGCTCTTCCTTTCCTATAAAGCCGCTACCGATTCGGTGATATTTGATATGGAGGCCTACAAAAGATATTTTAATAAAATCTTTAAACGCAAGGAGGCCTGATAGGCAAGTTGCTCCCAAAATCATTTTACATAGTGCCGACCAGAATCATTTTAATATAGTTTAAATTTGTTTAAACTTTAATACATCATGGCACCCTTTTAGGTTTGCCATACGTAATACCCACATAATGTTAAATACAATACAAGAAGCTATAGAAGATATACGGTCAGGTAAAATGATCATTGTGGTTGATGATGAGGACAGGGAAAATGAAGGCGATTTTTTGACTGCCGCCCGCAACGCAACCCCCGAAGCAATAAATTTTATGGTACGCTATGGCCGGGGCCTGGTTTGCGCACCTATTACTGTAGATAGGGCCTGCGAACTTGAACTGGAGCCGATGGTGAGCCATAATACCACCTCGCACGAAACTAATTTTACGGTTTCTGTTGATTTACTGGGGCACGGCTGTACAACCGGCATATCGGCCACCGACCGTTCAAAAACAACATTGGCATTAATTGATCCGGCCACCAAGCCCGAAGATTTGGGAAGGCCGGGCCATATATTCCCGCTTATTGCCAAAGATGGAGGCGTTTTGCGTCGCTCGGGCCATACCGAGGCGGCTATTGATTTGGCTGTTTTGGCCGGTTTTGAACCTGCCGGAGTGATATGCGAGATCATGAAAGAAGATGGCGACATGGCCCGCCTGCCCGACCTGTTGGTTATGGCAAAAGAGTTTAACCTGAAAATTGTATCTATAAAAGACCTGATAGCTTACCGCTTAAATGCCGAGACGCTGGTTAAAAAAGAAGTATCGGTGAAAATGCCTACCGAGTGGGGCGATTTTGAAATGATAGCCTACACCCAGTTGGATACAGGCGAAAATCATCTTGCTTTGGTGAAAGGTACCTGGGAACCCGGTGAGCCAATTTTAACCCGGGTGCATAGTTCATGCGTTACCGGCGATATCTTTGGATCGTGCAGGTGCGATTGCGGCCCACAGCTGCACAAAGCAATGGAGATGATAAGCAAAGAAGGTAAGGGTGTTGTTGTTTACATGAACCAGGAGGGACGTGGTATAGGCCTTATTAACAAGTTAAAAGCATACCACCTGCAGGAAAACGGTTACGATACTGTTGAAGCAAACGTTAAACTGGGCTTTAAAATGGATCAGCGCGATTATGGCGTTGGGGCGCAGATATTGCGCAGCCTTGGAATTTCAAAAATGAGGCTGATGACTAACAATCCCAAAAAACGTGCAGGCCTTATTGGCTACGGACTTGAGGTTGTTGAAAATGTACCTATCGAAATAGCGTCAAACCCACATAACGAATTATACCTGCGTACCAAACGCGACAAAATGGATCATGCCATTATGCGCGATCATTAAGCCCTTGGATGTGCAGATATGCAGATTTCAAATGTGCAGATGTGGGGAAATTAGATAAGGAAAAAGCAGGTTGATTAATGTCAGCCTGCTTTTTTTGTATTGGATATAGCCATCCTTAATAGCAACCCGGCATAATCATTTGCACATCAATCTGCTAATCATCGTCATCCGGCCTGGTAACGATAGGATTGGGGTTTGTTACCGGTAACGGTGTTACCGGGGCCTGGGCGCGCCTGCCGCTTCTGAAAAGGTTACGGATAAACTCGCGGAAGGTGTCAAAATCCCGTTGATAAACCAAGCCCAACCCGTTCACATACTGTGGCAGTAACTGGTTATTTAAATTATTTAGCGTGGTACTGTTTAAAATCCGGTAGGAGTACCGGGCAGTTAAGTTACCATCTTTCCTGATGCGGTACAGGGCTTCAAAATCCTTGTTAATTGAGTTGAAGCTTTGATTGAAAAGGGTAGTGTTATTGTTGTTAAATAAATCGTTTGAGGCCGTGTTGGTAAACAAACTTCCGTTAAATGAAAGCCTGTCATTAAAAAAGCGAAGCGAGGCGCTGGCTTCATTAAACGAGCGGATGTTTAAATCAAAGTTTTTAATGTTTGACTGCGCTATCAGGTTATTTAGTTTGTTAAAAGCAAATTCGGTAACAGCATCGCCGGCTGTACTTATTACCTGGTTAGTTAAACTGTTATTACTGCCCGACGAAAACTGCCTGCGTACAATAATACTTAAGGCCTGCTGGCTGCGGTTGTTATTATCCGATAGGTAAGTAGCTACATCATCCTTTACCGAAGGATCGGTTGGGAAGTTAAAGTCGAAGTCGATAACAGGTAATAACAACGATTTGGTCAGGATCAGCTCGGCCTGTACCAATACCTGCTTATTGCCCTGCGGCGATTGCAGGCCCGCGGCGGTATACAATGGCGAACGATCTGTTCGTACTTCGTATAAAGCTTTCAGGTTTATTTCGGCGTTTGCCGGGTTGCCTGTCCACCTGATGGTACCGCCCTGGCTTACCGTAAAGTTTTTACTGATAAAGTTTTTGGCCGTAAATTCAAATTTACCCGTGGTTATTAAAAAGTCGCCATACATTTCAAAATCGCCCAGGCTGTTAATATTCAGCTTTAGGTTATTGGCTACCCCGCTGCCTTCCAGCAAGCCATAATCCGTTGCTATCCTTACCACGGTTTTTTCGTCGGCGGTTAAATCAAAATTAAGGGTAACACCATTAAATGCACGCTCTTTGGCTACAACCTTGGCGGTATCGCTATGGCTTACAAATTTTATAAAATCATAATCGCTTGCTGTTGATGAGGTATTAAGCGGGATATTGAAAATTGTGCCTGCCTCGGTACGCGCGGTTATATCAATTTTCATGTTATCAACCGGGCCTTTGAAACTGAAATTCCCTGTTCCGTATGCCGTACCGTAGTACACGTGGTTGTTTTTAAATGTAGTATTCAACGCCAGCAGGTTTTTGGCAACCAGGTCAACCTCAATATCGGGGTTAGATGGATTGTTTAAATCTATCGTTCCATTAGCCGTGCCTGTGCCGCCTTTTTTGTCTTTTAGCACCATGTTATCTACCTTGATAACGCTATTGGTTACGTTTACTTTGGTATTAACGGTGTAAGCTGTTTTCAAATAATTAACGGTTACGCCTGTGTTTACTAAGGTGACATCACCATTCAGTTGCGGTTTCGACGGGTTGCCTGTCAGCTTTAAATTGGTGGATATATTGCCTTTAATATCTGATACAAGGTCTTTAATAAACGGTTCAAAAATGATGGCCTCGGTTTGGTTCATTTTTACATCAAAGTCCAGGTTGTTTGGGGCATCCTTTCCAAAGGCGTATATCCCCGATAGGTTCATGGTTTCCAGGCCGCGGTTAACGATGTTTAATTTCATGTCGGCCTGTTTGCGGTCGTTATCCAGTGCCGATAGCAGTTTTACATTACCAATAAGCGTTTTGTTCATGGTAAGCGAATCGATGGACAGTTTTGCGTCAACACCGGGATCTGCGGTAATGGCGGTCATGTTTACATCGCCATTAAGGTAGCCCTTTAAAAATATGCCCGATGTTTTGGTAAGCTGGTTAAACGTGCGCATATTAAATTGCTCAAACGAGAGTTTTAATATATCAGTAGGGTTATCAGATATAAAGCCATTTATTTTAACCTTTTGCGTTCCGTTTGATAACTCAAAGCCCGTTACCTGGGTTTTGCCATTAAGTAGCCGGATACGTACCTGGTCTTGTATTTTCCATTTTTCGTGCTCCAGGATTACATCCGACGGTAATAGTTTTAATTTGGCGGTAGTGTCTTTACCAAATTCAACCAGGCCGTAAAGATCCAGCTGGTTTACCGCATTTTTATCGGATAGCTTAACGTTAAAGTTTAAGCTATCATTTTTAAGAAAGTTGGTTATGTTAATATCCTTTATAAAAAGGCTGTCGGTTAGGTCAACCTTTTTTAGCGAAACGTTAAGACCCAGCAAATTATCGGATGTGCTTTCATCAATAATAAAATCATGGAAAACTGTTTTCCCAATTTTAAACGTTTTGATATAGCCCGATAGCGTAGCCGTTTTGTTATTGGAATCAAAATGGCCTGTAAAATTCCCTTGCTCAGGTATTTTTAATTCGGGTAAAAATATCGATGTAAGCGGATCGAGTTTTTTGATGGTCAGGTTAAAATCAAACTCTTCTGGCTTGGGTGGTACGATAGTAGTTTGTAACGAGGGGATATATTTTTTAACAATGGTTTTAAAATACGATGGTAGGGTAGCAAGGTCAAAACTGCCTTTAATATTGGCATCGGCAAAGTCCGATTTAAGGGCTATCTCCCGGGCATTACCGCTTCCATTGGCCGATAGGTAAAGCGAGTCGGCCTGGTAATTATTGCGTGGGTCTACAATCTTGATCGGCGATAGCAAAATATTGCCCTGTAAGTTTTTAAGGTCATCGCCGCTGAACGTAGTTTTTAGCTGCGTACTAAGGGTGATGGTATCTTTTATCAGTTTTAAAGCGTTTAGTTTGGCATCCTTAATAGTGGCTGCCAAATCATAAGCGGGGAGCTGGCCATTTAAGTTTACCTTGCCTTTCAGGTCGAGTTTTAGGTTTTTGTCGTTAATGGTAATATGTCCATCTGCCAGTTTTTTAATAAACGAGCCATTGATGGTAAGGTTATTATAAGTGTAATTATTAAAATCGATGTATTTAATTTTAGCATCGCCTTTTTCACTCAGGGTTTTCAGGTCGTCACCGCTGCCTTTTATGTTTGATGTAAACGTGGTGCGGCCCAGGCTGCTTTCATCAAGCAGGGTGCCCAGGTCAAAGTTAAAGGCATCCAGTTTGCCGCTGTAACTGGGGTTTCCTTTTTTGTCGATTTTTAAATTAATGTCCGAATCAAAACGGCCAAGCCTGGTTTTGAAAATACCGTAGGCCACAAAATCGTTTTGCAAACCGCTAAACCTGCCTGTGAAATTGATGTTGCCAAACTTGTTGATAATATCGGGTACCTTTAAGTTGGGCTGGCCCGAAAAATGACTGATAAGATAATCGATATCCTTTTTGTTGGATGCTATCTGGTCAAACCGTAGCTCCAGGAAAGTGTTATTCCAATCGGGCAAGCCTCTTAAGTTAAAATCGCCTTTTATAAAGGTAGCCTGGCCACCCGTTATGGTAACCCCCTTCGATTTTAAATTACTAACCGGCCCGTGGGCCCGGCCATCTAAACCAAGATCAAAGCTTACTTTTTCGAGCCCGCTGGTAAAGTAGGCGATATCTGCCGATGATACCCGCGACGATTTAAAATCGCCATCCATGTAAACCTTGGTGTTAAACTCATTAAAATCGCTAAACGATTTGAATTTCATCCTGAAATAATCTTTTAAATCAGAATGCCCGGTTTTTAAATGGAGGTTTTGTGCCAGGATTTGGTTAGTATCTATCGTGATATTTGATGTTAAATTTTTAACGTAAAACCCGCTTTTTTCTACAAGGGTCAGCTTTTGAACGTTGCCTTTAAACAGGTGGTTTTTGATATCCATATTTAAAACCACTGTGCTAAAATGTTTTACGTCAATATCGTCGAAATTAACCTGGGCCATTGCGGTATCAATCAGCTGGTTTTTGTACCGGAAGTGGAAGTTGTTAATGGTAATCTTATCAAAATTCAGCGTCCAGGGCTTGCTGGTGGTTTTTGCAGTATCGCCCGAGTTGAAATAATTGATGATGAAATCGAGGTTGGTGGTACTGTCCTTTTGCTTTTTAAGGTAAAACGAACCGTTATCAAGCTCGATGGCCGAAAAAGTGATAAGCCGTTGTTTGATGCTGTTAAAAATCGAGAAGCCATTAATATCTACTGCCAGCTTAGGGGTATTCAGCAGCGTATCCTTCTTTTTATCCAGTACATATAAGCCTTCAATAACTACGGTGCTAAAAGGTCTTATATAAAGGCTTTTTATGTTTACGGTAGTACGCAATTCGTCCGACAAATATTTGGTCGCTTTTTTTGCGGCCCATGTTTGTACGGGTTTATATTGAAAAGCCAATAAAAGTATGCTCAGTGTCAATAATATCAACAACACCAGCCCGAATACTATTTTGAGTGCTTTTTTAATAACTTTGTGATTAATTAAAAATTCAAAAGTAAAAATTCAAAAAAGCCTTAATGGTTTTCACTTTCTGAATTTAATTTATAATCTGCCAAAAATTAAGTCATTTTGACTTTTAATTTTTGACTTTTGACTTAATAAAGTGCCTGTAATATTAGGAATTGAATCTTCTTGCGATGACACATCTGCCTCTGTTTGCGTTGATGGGGTTATCCTGAGCAATGTTATTGCTAACCAAAGCATTCACGAGGCATATGGTGGCGTTGTCCCCGAGCTTGCCTCAAGGGTACATCAGCAAAATATTGTTCCTGCCGTTCAACAAGCACTATTGAACGCAAAAGTAAACAAAAATGATATTGATGCGGTAGCTTTTACCCGCGGGCCGGGCCTTTTAGGCTCATTATTAGTTGGGGTATCGTTCGCCAAGGCATTTGCGCTTGCTCAAAACGCACCATTGGTCGAAATTAATCATATGCAGGCCCATATCCTGGCGCACTTTATTGGCGATCATAAGCCCGTGTTTCCATTTTTATGCCTTACCGTATCGGGCGGACACACGCAAATAGTTTTGGTAAAAGATTATTTTGAAATGGAAATTATTGGCCAAACACTGGATGATGCAGCGGGCGAGGCAATGGATAAAACCAGCAAGATATTGGGCTTACCTTATCCGGGTGGCCCGCTTATAGATAAATATGCGCGGCTGGGTAATCCGGATGCCTACAAGTTCCCCGAGCCACAGATCCCGGGTTTTGATTTTAGTTTTAGCGGGTTAAAAACATCAATATTATATTTTATTCGCGATAACGTGGCCAAGAACCCCGATTTTATCAGCGAAAACATGGCCGATATTTGTGCCTCGGTTGAAAAACGGATAGCAACCATATTGCTAAATAAATTTGAAAAGGCCGCAAAACAGTATGGCATTAAACAATTGGCTTTGGCCGGCGGTGTATCGGCCAATACAGGTTTAAGATTGGGTCTGCAGGCACTTTGCGAAAAAAACGGGTGGGAAAGCTTTATTCCGGCTATGCAATATTGTACAGATAACGCTGCCATGATTGCAATTGCTGGTTACTATAAATATTTAAGAGGCGAATTTGTAGGGCAGGAAATTGCACCTATGGCGAGGATGATATTTTAGGTTCATAGTTGATGGTTCATGGATCATAGCAAATGAGGCCGGATTACCATGAACCATGATCTATGAACCATGAACTAAATTAATTGATATGAACATTCCATCATTAATATTCTGGGCAGTTTTTGTGCTGCCGCTGGTTGCATTTTTAGTATGGCTAATGCGCCAGGATAAAAAGAAAGGCGTTACCGGGCTTATTGTATTGGCTATTACCGTTATCGGCGGTATTATTTATATGTACGTTAAAACAGGCGGCAAGTAATTAGGTGAGTGTTTGATTGGGTGAGTGGTTGACTAAGTTAATGGCTTAGGGATGTTGATTATGTTTTATGAAACTGGAAAATAATTGGCGCTACAAATCACTACAAAACCTGGAAAAGATAGTCGTTGAAGATCCGGCAACCGCGCCAACACGACTTGTACGACGCTGCCTTGAGCTATTAAAAGTCCCGCTAAATGAGTTTACTTTCGAGGATCTGCGTTTGATGATAGGGCAGGAGTTTAGCTTGCAATATCTTGTACCACTGGCTATCGAAAAACTTACTAACGACCTTTTTGCCGAGGGTGATTTATACCCCGGCGACTTATTAGCGGTTGTGCTGAAAATCAAGCCTGCTTTTTGGCGAGATAATCAACAATTATATAGCGCCGTATCGGCTTTGACAAACAGCAGATGCGATGAAATTCGGGAAGCCGGAATTTCGTTGGGCTCTTTCGCCAACTGAGACACTTTGCTTATTTTAAACAGGCACCGTTAATCCTTTATAAAAGGTTTGCGCATACTCCGCAATGGCTGCGGCCTGGTCGAGGCCGTTAATTATTTTGCGGGCGTTTACCCAGTCGGTTTTAGTGTTAGTGAAATATTTGTTTAAGCTCACCCCGGTAAAAATTCCGCCCATCATCCCCTTTATCATAATATTTGCCGCGTTTTGAGGTACCAATGCCAGGGCGGGGTTTACAAGCAGCGGAATCTGCAGCAAGTGGCCCATGGTTTCGTAGTTTTCATACCATGTTAACTGAACATAACCCCGGCCGTAATAAAGTTCGTCGGGCGTGGTGTAGGGGATATGATGACCTGCCTTACCTTCTTTTAATTTTTTCCCATAAGGGTGGCCTGCCCCTTTGCCAAACTCCTCGATGGGCTGCATTTTTTTTGCGCATTCATGAAAAACGGTGCCCAGCATATAAGCTATTTTGCGGTTATCGGTTATTCCAGCTGCAGCAACAGCGGCTAAGATAGTTTCGATGCCATCAACCTGGCTTTGTAAAATGTGACCACCAAACATAGGACGAATGGTGTCGTAGAGGTGTTTTGTACCCGACATAAATTGAAGATTTAGAAGTTAATAGCCCGTGGCCGTTACCGTATCTTTTACAGGTAGATGTTTGTGGAAGAGGAAAAAATAAGATGTTAGGCCTTGTTATGTAAATATAAGTATTTGCATAACAAATATCAAAAGCAAATTAACATGGATTGCTAACAACAGCAAAAAAAGGGCTTACAGTGTTTATACTGCAAACGCCTTTTTGTTATAGCTTATACGGCGATATTACTTTCCAAACCGTTCTTTTAAATAATTCCCGGTGTGTGATTTTTTTTCTTTGATGAGGGTTTCGGGCACACCTTCAAATACTACTTTCCCGCCTCTGTCGCCGCCTTCGGGGCCAATGTCAATTACCCAGTCGGCGCATTTAATAACATCCATGTTATGTTCAATAACAATAATGGTATTACCGTGTTCCAGCAGGGCATCAAATGATTTTAGCAGCTTTTTAATATCGGCAAAATGCAGCCCGGTAGTGGGTTCATCAAAAATAAATAGCGTTTTGTGCGTATTGTTACCTTTTACCAGGAACGATGCAAGCTTTATACGCTGCGCTTCGCCGCCCGATAACGTATTTGATGATTGGCCCAGCTGTACATAGCCTAAACCAACATCAACCAGGGGCTTTATTTTGGATATGATCTTGGGCTCTTTGGCAAAAAACTGCAAAGCCTCATCAATGGTCATGTGCAGTACTTCGGCTACGTTCTTTTCGTTGTAGGTAATATCCAGTATGTGCTGTTTAAAACGGTTGCCACCGCAGGTTTCGCAGGTAAGGAAAATATCGGCCATAAACTGCATCTCTATTTTCACTTCTCCCTCGCCCTGGCAAACATCGCAGCGGCCACCCTCTACGTTAAACGAGAATGCGGATGGTTTTAAGCCGGCTGCTTTGGCTGCTGGTTGTGCAGCGTACAGGTTGCGGATCTCGTCCCAGGCTTTTACGTAAGTAACCGGGTTTGAACGCGATGAACGGCCAATGGGATTTTGATCAACCATTTCTACCTGTTCTATCTTGGCGTAATCGCCTTCAATACTATCGTATGATCCGGTTTGCTCGCCCGAGTAATTGCCCAGCGTTTTTTGCAGGGCAGGGGCCAGGATGCGTTTAACCAAACTGGTTTTACCTGATCCGGATACACCGGTAACCACGGTAAGTACACCCAAAGGGAACTTAGCATTTACGTGTTGCAGGTTGTTTTCGCGGCCGCCCTTTATCTCAATAAAATCGTGCCATTTACGGCGGGTGGCTGGTATAGCTATCTCGTCTTTACCGCTTAGGTAGCGGCCGGTTAAGCTGTTATCATCTTTTATAATCTCGTCATAAGTTCCGGTAAAAATCAATTCGCCGCCGTGGGTACCGGCTTCGGGGCCAATATCAATAATATGGTCGGCTGCCTTCATAATCTCTTCCTCGTGCTCAACCACCAAAACGGTGTTGCCCACATCGCGCAGGGATTTTAATACGCCAATCAGGCGCTGGGTATCGCGCGGGTGCAGGCCTATGCTTGGCTCATCCAATACATATATCGAGCCGACCAGGCTGCTACCCAATGACGTAGCCAGATTAATCCGTTGCGATTCGCCACCCGATAGCGTGTTTGATAAACGATTTAGCGTTAGGTAGCTTAAGCCAACATCATTCAGGAAAACCAAACGATTGGTTATTTCCATTAATAAACGTTTACCAATTTTGGCATCAGTTTCGTTCAGTTCCAGGCCCTGGAAAAACTCCAGCGCTTTATCCAGCGGCATTAAAACCACATCGGTAATGGAGCGCTCATTAATTTTTACATACGATGCATCCTGGCGCAAACGGCTGCCCTTACACTCGGGGCAGGTGGTTTTGCCCCTGTAGCGCGATAACAAAACGCGGTACTGAATTTTGTAGGTTTGCTCTTCCATCTCTTTGAAAAACTCATCAAGGCCACGGAAAAACTTATTGCCGGTCCACAGCAGTTTTTGTTCTTTGGCATTAAGCTGGTTATACTGGCGATGGATAGGAAAATCAAATTTCAGGGCATGCCTAACCAGGTTGTCATTCCACTCACGCATCTTTTCGCCGCGCCACGGGGCAATGGCTCCTTCATATATCGATTTACTTTTATCGGGGATAACCAAATCTTCATCAATACCAATTACCTTACCATAGCCTTCGCATTTTTTGCAGGCGCCGTAAGGATTATTAAAGCTGAAAAAGTTTGGTGTAGGCTCTTCAAACTTAATGCCGTCCAATTCAAAACGGTCGCAAAAAAAGCGCTCGGTTTCGTTAGCTTCTTCCTCTTCATTTAAAGTCCTCCCTTCCGGGGAGGATTTAGGAGGGGCTTGCTCCTGGTAACGCACGTAGCAATCGCCTTTACCCTCAAAAAAGGCGGTCTGGATAGAGTCGCCCAGGCGACTTACCGTTTCATCCTCTTCGTTTTTGTTTATACGGTCGATAACGATGCGTACAGCGTTATAGGTATCAGCAGAGTGCACAGCGGCGGTAGCGCTTTCAGTATCGCTCACCGTCTTTGTTTTTTTGCCCTTCGCCATTGGCTTTTCAGTTACGGCTTCGCCGGATATTTCTTCTACCAGCCATGACCCGTCATCAACAATGCTGGCATCCTCTAACAATGCCTCTATTTTTGAAAGTTTGCCCTGGTATTCCACGCGTACAAAACCTTTTTGCATCAGCACGGCCAACTCTTCTTTCAGGCTGCGGTTATTGTGCGGATATAAGGGAGCCAATATGGTTACCTGGCTTTCATTGGGCAGGCCGAGTACAAAGTTTACCACATCGGTAACCGAATCTTTTTTCACTGGCAGGCCGGATATAGGTGAAATGGTTTTGCCAATGCGCGAGAAAAGCAGTTTCAGGTAATCATAAATTTCTGTCGAGGTGCCCACAGTTGAGCGTGGGTTTGATGTGATTACTTTTTGCTCAATAGCTATTGCGGGCGCTATACCTTTTATATAATCAACGTCGGGCTTGTTCATGCGGCCCAGGAACTGGCGGGCATATGACGAAAGGCTTTCTACATAGCGGCGCTGGCCCTCGGCATATAACGTATCAAAAGCAAGCGACGATTTGCCCGAACCCGACATACCCGTTACAACAACCAGCTTGTTTTTGGGGATGGCCACATCCATATTTTTAAGGTTGTGTACGCGCGCGCCTTTTATAATAATATGTTTTGATGGATCTTTTTCTGCTTCTTTGCTCATGCGTTGAATTAGTTCATGGTTCATAGTTCATGGATCATAGCCGTTAGGAAGCTAAATAGGTTGATGGCAAAATTTATACCATGAACCATGATCTATCAACTATGAACTTTTTGCGAGTGCAAAAATCCTAAAATATTTAGCATAATCCAAATCGCTTTCACTTTGTTTAGATGATTATTGCAATTAAATACCCGAGTTTACAGTTTGTTGACTTTTAATTATTTAGAGAGGATTTTTTGGGGTGGCGGGGAGCTAAATTACTTTAACGTAAACATGCGGAGGAGTTAGGCTTTTTAGGCTTTTGATTTAACCGATCCTTCCATATTGGTGCAGAGAGCATTCAAGATTTCATGATCAGCTATATTTGCTATGCAGGCATCAAGTTGTTGGATTTTTCTGGCAGAGACGCAGAGCCGCAAAGAAAAAAATAAGCAAATCACTTTGCGTCTCTGCGTCTTTTGCGCGAAATAAATCTTATAAACGTTAACGACGATTGCCCTGCAAATTGGTGAAATAATGCTTTTAAAAGCTGGTATCATTTTGTAATTTTACAATATACGCCAACATAATGACTACGCTGACTGTAAATATTGAGGATAAAAAAACCGAGAAAGCCATCAAAGCCGTATTGGATGCTTTTGGCCTGGATTATAATGTTGCAAAAGACAACACTAAGCGCCCATTATCAAAGTCGGAACAGGTGATGTATAACCGGCTAAAACGATCTGTAAAAGAAATAAATCTTTATAAGGAAGGGAAAATTGAACTTCAGGATGCAAGAGAATTTTTAAATGAGCTATAGAGTTATCATTGCTTCTGCATTTGGTAAAGAGGCCAAGAGAATTGCAAAAAAACATCCGGGCATAAAATCAGATATTGGTAAACTCATTACTGATTTGGAAATAAATCCTATTATAGGGACAAATCTGGGGCAAAATTTTTACAAGATCAGAATGGCTATTACCGGAACCGGCAAAGGAAAGTCAGGTGGAGTCAGGGTGATAACATACGCAATATTAGATAATGAAACTGTTATTTTGGCAGAGATTTATCTTAAAAGCGAATATGATACGTCTGATATCAACGTGCTGTTAAAAAGTTTAAAGGATGATGGTTTGATATAACACTCTCGTTGTCCGGCTTATCTGCCTGCACTGTCCACGGCTATTAGTATCTGTTAACACCGGAAACATTTAATATTTAACATTTTTTAACATCTTGCCGGGCAATAAGTTGATGCCTTTTAATAAATTTACAGTACAAAATATTTGTAACGGATTTAATACAATTTAACAGTACCATATTTTTTTATCAATTCAATTTTTAAAATTTATTTTGGTACCCATTAAACCTTTGGTAATATAATTTAGTCTAATATTATTGTTGCCAAATAATAAATTGTTTTGTTGCTAATTAACCCGATGAATATTAAAAAAATGACTGGTTGGAAAAATATTATTTGTTTTTTATCCGGGAATTTGTTTTATTTGACGTAACAATTTTTTTACCCTAATCAAAACGCTATAGGAAATACTTTACTTTTCAAGAGTTTAACTAAAAATTAAGTTTAAAGTAGTACTTTCTATGGATTTTCAATTGAAGAGTGATCAGGATTTAATCCATCTATACATTGCCGGTGATGAAGCGGGGCTTGTAGAATTGATCAGGCGTTACCAATCAAAAATATACACCTCTGTTTACTTGCTTGTAAAAGATGAATACCTTGCCGAGGATATTTTTCAGGATACTTTTATAAAAGTAATAAATACCCTTAAAGCCGGGAAGTACAACGAAGAAGGTAAATTTTTGCCCTGGGTAACCCGTATTGCACATAATTTGGTTATCGACCATTTTCGCCGCGAAAAACGTGCACCGATGGTAAGCAATGGCGACGACTTTGATATTTTTGAGGTGCTGGGTAATTACGATGAAAGCACTGAAGATAAGATGGTTAGGGAGCAAACTTATAAGGACCTTAAAGGCTTAATACAGCTTTTGCCATCTGAACAAAAAGAGGTGCTGATTATGCGTCACTTTGGCGATATGAGCTTTAAAGAGATTGCCGATATTACCGACGTAAGTATCAACACCGCTCTTGGCCGTATGCGCTATGCGCTCAATAACCTGCGCAAAATGATGCAGGGGAGGGAACTTAGCCTTAAAAATTAGTGGTTAAGCATTAAGTAATAAGTTATTTTAATATTGAATCCGGTTGTTGATTAATTATCAATTAACCGGATTTTTTGTGTAGGTAACTTTATTAATCACATTTCCAGCTAATTAAATAATCAGGAAAAATTAATTAATAAAAAATATTTCATTTAATTTTCATCTAACAAAATATTATCTTTAAGCCACCGTTATAAATCGTATAAAAATTACAGTAATAAAGCTTATGGATGAAACCTTTACAAGAACGTTGAATGCTAATGCTAACCAAGCTGAAATGAACGATAATGTACATTTAAACCTGGACGCCGACGAGTTGATTTTTTACAATTCAATTCGCGCCGATTTGGACCTTTTGGCTAAGAAGCCCAAAGTGCAAACCATACACCAGATACTGGACTATTCGAAGAGCCTGCGTTAAGCATTGCACCCCCTCACTGGTTCATAGATCATAAATTGTTGATTACGGTACCCGATGTGAATCGATCCTGCCAAAAATCCGATAAATGATTTATGAACCTTTCTATTTTATGTTAGTTCATTGGTTCATTGTCGCTGCGCTTGTTCATTAGTTCATTGGTGGATAGTTCAATATTTTTAGTGGTTTTGCCAATTGCAATTTATTGAGCATAATTGCAGTATATTGATTATGCCCATTTTTTCTGCCACCATCTACTAATGAACCAGTGAACCAATGAACTAAATGTGCAGCTACCAATGAACTAATGAACAAGGCATAGCCGATAATGAACTAATGAACCATGTTAAAAGCCGATCGCTACAAACACTTTGTTGAATACTTTTCTAAAAATCAACCCAACCCTGTTACCGAGCTACATTATGATAATCCGTTTCAATTATTGGTGGCGGTTATTCTGTCGGCGCAATGCACAGATAAACGCATTAACCAGGTAACGCCTGCGCTGTTTGAACGCTTCCCTACGCCCGAAGCATTGGCTGCATCAACACCCGATGAGGTTTTTACTTATATCCGTAGTGTAAGCTATCCTAATAATAAGGCAAAGCACCTGGTGGGTATGGCCAAAATACTGGTAGATGTATTTAACAGCGAGGTGCCATCGGGCATAGATAACCTGCAGAAAATGCCGGGCGTTGGCCGTAAAACCGCCAATGTTATTGCATCTGTAGTATTTGAAGAGCCGGCAATGGCGGTAGATACACACGTTTTTAGGGTAGCCAACCGCATAGGTTTAACCAATAACGCAACTACGCCGCTGGCTGTTGAAAAGCAATTAATACAACATATTCCTAAAGAGCATATAGCCGTAGCCCACCACTGGCTTATACTTCATGGCCGGTACATTTGTGTGGCCCGCAGCCCCAAATGTGATATTTGCCCGCTTACCTGGTTTTGCAGGTATTATGAACGAAACAATACAGAAACCGCTTTATTGAAAGCCGAGGCCGCAAAGATTAAAAAAGCCAAAGAAGCCAAAAAGAAAAAAGCTTTGAATACGATAAGCAAGGAACTGAAGAAAAGGAGCGTGGAGAAGGGTTAATTTGGTGAGTGGTTGATTAAGTTGATGGAGTGAGCAGTTAGTTTGTATATTTGACGCTATTCCGGCAGCTAAAACTTAATCAACCTAATCCACTAATCAACCACTCACTTCCCCCGAAAAATATTTACTAAAAAAATTAGTATTTTTAAATAATACATTTATATTTGCTAAAGATAATTTGAAGATGGCTAACACAGATAAAAATAACTCAGACAAATTAAAGGCATTACAGCTTACGCTGGATAAGCTTGAAAAATCATACGGAAAAGGCACCATCATGAAGTTGGGCGATTCTGTTATTGAGCCTACAGAGGTAATATCAACCGGCTCTTTGGGCCTCGACATCGCCCTGGGCGTTGGCGGCTTGCCTAAAGGCAGGGTTATTGAAATATACGGGCCTGAATCGTCAGGTAAAACTACTTTGGCTATCCACGCCATTGCCGAATCGCAAAAGAAAGGTGGCATTGCCGCATTTATTGATGCGGAGCATGCGTTTGATCGTTTCTACGCCAAAAAATTAGGTGTAGATGTTGAGAACCTTTTAATCTCGCAGCCGGATAATGGCGAGCAGGCATTGGAAATTGCCGATAACCTGATCCGTTCAGGCGCTATTGATATCCTGGTTATTGACTCTGTTGCCGCATTGGTGCCGAAGGCCGAGATCGAAGGCGAAATGGGCGACTCGAAAATGGGCTTACATGCACGTTTAATGTCGCAGGCCTTGCGTAAATTAACCGGTACAATCAGCAAAACGGGATGTTGCTGTATATTCATTAACCAGCTGCGCGATAAAATCGGCGTGATGTTTGGTAACCCCGAAACTACCACCGGTGGTAACGCTTTGAAGTTTTATGCTTCGGTACGTTTGGATGTACGCCGTATATCACAAATTAAGGATACCGACGAGGTTTCCGGTAACCGCGTAAAGGTGAAGATTGTTAAAAATAAAGTTGCGCCTCCGTTCCGTATTGCCGAGTTTGATATCATGTTTGGCGAGGGTATTTCTAAAGCCGG
Organism: Mucilaginibacter sp. GW822-FHT03E02; assembly: GCF_058801545.1. Lineage (NCBI taxonomy): Bacteria > Pseudomonadati > Bacteroidota > Sphingobacteriia > Sphingobacteriales > Sphingobacteriaceae > Mucilaginibacter > Mucilaginibacter sp. GW822-FHT03E02. The sequence goes on from NZ_JBXANJ010000001.1 coordinate 4,843,892, forward strand.
CGAAATCATCGACCTGGGTGTTGAATACAACATCATCAAAAAAGCAGGCTCGTGGTTTAGCTACGGCGATACCCGCTTAGGCCAGGGCCGCGATGCGGTTAAACAATTAATATTGGATAACCCCGAGCTGATGGAAGAACTGGAAACTAAAATTAAAGAAACCGTTACCGGCGAGCATTTAGCCGAAGCCTAACACGATTTTAGGATTTTGTAGGATTGACAGGATTTTTTTGAATGTCTGTTCAGTTTTGATGGTTTATAGATATTTGAAAGCCTCTCATTTTGGGAGGCTTTTTGTTTTTGTTGAAGCGGTGTAAGTTTAGTTCCCAGAGGGGTAAGTTGGGGTGTTGAGGAGGTGTTGAAAGGTACCGGAAGGTGTGCGAAGAGGATTTGTAAGGTGATAAAATAAAGGCCTCGCTAAGCTGATTAAATGTGCGAATACGGAACCGTCAATTCCAATAAAAACAAAAAAATCAATAATTCAGTAATTCAATAAATCATTAATTGTAAACCTTCATCCCTGCGTAATAAATCACTAATGCGTCAGGCCGCTTGGTCAATAATTATTACATTAGCTTTTGATGAATAAACTGGTCTTATTGCTGTTTTTGGGATTGATGATCCAGCTTTCGGCTTGCTCTTCAAAATCTGCAAATTCGCATAAAACAGTTTTCAATATCAACCTGGAGGAGGGCCTCACCTCGCTCGATCCGGCTTTTTGCCGCAACCATTATACCATTTGGATGGATAACCAGGTTTTTAACGGCCTGGTACAGGTTAATGATAGTTTAAAAGTTACGCCGTGCATTGCAAAAAGCTGGGATGTTTCTGCTGATGGATTGCTATATACATTTCATCTGCGCAATGATGTTTATTTTCACGATGACCCGCATTTTAAAAACGGCGTAGGTCGAAAGGCTGTGGCATCTGATTTTGTTTACAGTTTCGGGAGATTGATAGATCCTAAAGTGGCCTCATCTGGCTCCTGGATTTTTAGCGATAAAGTAAAGGGCTGCGATGCCTTTACAGCGCCTAATGATAGTACGTTCCAAATCAGGCTAAAACAGCCGTTCGCGCCTTTTTTAAGCATGCTTACGGCGCAATATTGCTCGGTTGTTCCCAGGGAAGTTGTCGCGTTTTATGGTAAAGATTTCAGGAGCCATCCTATAGGCACCGGCCCTTTCCGGTTTAAATATTGGAAAGAGGGAGAGGTACTTGTACTGCTTAAAAACGATAAGTACTGGGAAACCGATAAAAATGGCCGGCACCTGCCGTATCTGGATGCCGTAAGGGCCACATTTATTGCCGATAAACAAACGTCATTTTTGGAGTTTGTAAAAAAGAAGCTTGATTTTTTGAATGATATAGACGGTAGCTATCGCGATGATATCCTTACCAAATCGGGCGCGGTAACACAAAAATATAAAGGTAAATTCATTTTAAATACGGCCCCCTACCTAAATACCATGTACCTTGGTATTTTGGTTGATAGTAATTTGGCCATCGTCAAAAAATCACCCCTGAAAATATTGAAAGTAAGGCAGGCTATAAACTACGCTATCGACCGCCAAAAGATGATTAAATACCTGCGCAATAGCATGGGAACCCCCGGTTATGCAGGTTTTATCCCCCAGGGTATGCCGGGTTTTGATGGTAAATGTGTTAAGGGGTACTCTTACGATCCTGATAAAGCCCGGCGGCTACTAGCCGAAGCCGGTTTTCCCGATGGTAAGGGATTACCAGAAATATCGTTGGCTACTACCGTAGGCTATCGCAGCCTGATTGAATATGTGCAAGGCCAGCTGGATAGGATAGGTATTAAGACCAGCGTAGAGATTACGCAGGGAGCGAGCCTGCGCGAATTGGTATCTAAAAATGGCATCAACTTCTTTTACGGTCAATGGATTGCAGATTATCCCGATGGTGAAAATTATCTGTCGGTCTTCTACTCTAAAAATAAAATCCCCTACGGTCCAAACTATACAGGTTTCAACAATAAAAAGTTCGATGCATTGTTTGAGCAAACCTACCAGGTAAAAAATGATTCGGCCCGCTATGCCATTTATCAGCAAATGGATAACCTGGTAATGGAGCAATCGCCGGTGGTTGTTTTGTACTATGATAAATTGGTAAACCTTTATCAAAATAACATATCAGGCTTTAGTTTGAATGGGCAAAATTTGTTGGTGTTGAAGAGGGTGGTGAAAGCTTCTCTAAATTAAATATTCTAATGCGTAATGCTTTGGTATTCAATTTGATAAAACAGTCGACTAACAGTAAGGCTTGAAAAAAGAGAATTCTGCTCTATATTTGCTTATATGAAAATAGATATTGAAGCTAATAAAAATAGTATTACTATTTACGTTAATAACAGGCAAGTTGGAGACTATCTGATTAAAGAGCTTGCTGCAACTCGGGGCTCAAATAAATTGTCAGATGTTATAATTCATTTTTCTGGCAAAACATATCCCGATATTAATTCTATGGAAAAAAGGAATGAATTGCTTATCCCTTTAGCCATAGAAATTGAAAAATATCATCAAAATAGAATCAATTGGTTTGATACATTTATGCTTGTCGAGGAAGAATTAAACTTGGCTGCCGATGATTCCTTTGACGAGGAAGAGGACTTCATGACCGAAGAGAATGTATGTAAAATATTGGATGATGAATATAGTATTCGTAGGGAAATTAAAAATTTAGATACGGAAAAGTTCGTTCAAACTTATTTGACAGAAAACCAATTGCCGTTATATAACAAGTAGTATATAATAACGCCAAGTACAACAAAAAAGCCTCCCCAAAGGGAGGCTCATATAATTAGCTTTCAGCTTTTAGTCTTATTAAGATGCCATTTGTTTACGAATGATGTTCAATGCACCACCTGCTTTAAACCACTCAATTTGCTGACCGTTGTAAGTATGGTTAACCGGGAATGATTCAACCGAGCCATCTTTGTGGTTTAACACAACGGTTAACTGTTTGCCGGGGGCGAATTCTGTTAAGCCGGTAATGTCAATAGTGTCGTCCTCCTGGATTTTGTCGTAATCGTTGTTATCAGCAAAGGTGATACCCAACATACCTTGTTTTTTAAGGTTGGTTTCGTGGATACGGGCAAATGATTTTACCAATATGGCACGTACACCAAGGTGACGTGGCTCCATGGCAGCGTGCTCACGTGATGAACCTTCACCATAGTTTTCGTCGCCTACTACTATTGATCCAATGCCATTTGCTTTATAAGCACGTTGAGTAGCAGGAACCGGGCCGTACTCGCCGGTCAATTCGTTTTTAACGCTATCGGCAGTGTTGTTAAAGTAATTGATGGCACCAATCAACATATTGTTTGATATGTTATCCAGGTGGCCGCGGAATTTTAACCATGGACCAGCCATCGAAATATGGTCAGTTGTACATTTGCCTTTTGCTTTAATCAGCAATTTAAGGCCTTTAATGTCTACACCTTCCCATGCGGCAAACGGCTCCAATAACTGTAAACGTGCCGATTTTGGATCAACCAATACCTGTACCTGGCTACCATCTTCGGCAGGGGCCTGGTAGCCGGCATCTTCAACAGCGTAACCCTTAACCGGCATTTCTATACCCAGTGGCTCATCAAGTTTAACTTGTTCACCATTAATATTGGTTAAAGTATCGGTAAGTGGGTTAAAAGTTAAATCGCCTGCAATGGCCAAAGCTGTTACAATTTCTGGAGATGCTACAAACGCGTGTGTATTAGGGTTACCATCCTGGCGTTTAGCAAAGTTGCGGTTAAACGATGTGATGATAGAGTTTTTGCGTGTAGGGTCGTCGGTATGACGGGCCCACTGACCAATACATGGTCCGCAGGCATTTGCCAATACCACACCGCCCATTTGTGCAAAGGTATCAAGGTAACCGTCACGGTCAACCGTATAACGCACAAGCTCCGATCCCGGGGTGATGGTAAATTCGGCCTTGGTAGTAAGGTGTTTATCGATAGCCTGTTTTGCAATAGATGCAGAACGGGTAATATCTTCGTAAGATGAGTTGGTACATGAGCCAATTAAGCCAACTTCTAATTTTGCAGGCCAGTTGTTTTCTTTAACAGCTGTAGCAAATTTAGATATTGGCCAGGCCAGATCCGGTGTGAAAGGGCCGTTAATGTGTGGCTCCAGTTCGCTTAGGTTAATTTCAATAACCTGGTCAAAATATTGCTCAGGGTTGGCGTAAACTTCTTCGTCACCCGTCAAGTGTTCTGCAATGGCGTTAGCCAATTCAGCAATATCGCCACGTTTTGTGCCTGTTAAATAGGTAGCGATTTTTTCATCGTAACCAAATACCGAGGTGGTTGCGCCAATTTCGGCACCCATGTTACAGATGGTACCTTTACCTGTTGCAGAAAGTGAACGTGCACCTTCGCCAAAATATTCAACAATAGCACCGGTACCACCTTTTACAGTAAGGATACCTGCTACTTTTAAAATAACATCTTTAGCTGATGACCAACCAGATAATTTACCGGTTAATTTAACACCAATTAACTTAGGGAATTTAAGCTCCCATGGTAAACCTGCCATAACATCGCAGGCATCGGCACCACCAACACCAATAGCTATCATACCTAAACCACCCGCATTTGGCGTGTGCGAATCGGTACCAATCATCATACCGCCCGGGAATGCATAGTTTTCTAACACTACCTGGTGAATGATGCCGGCTCCGGCCTTCCAGAAACCAATACCATATTTATCAGATACTGAAGCCAGGAAATCATAAACCTCGCGGTTAATGTCAATGGCAGTATTTAAATCGGCAACGGCGCCAACTTTTGCTTGTATCAGGTGATCGCAATGTACGGTAGACGGAACAGCAACCTGCGGACGGCCAGCCTGCATAAACTGCAATAAAGCCATTTGCGCTGTTGCATCCTGCATAGCCACGCGGTCGGGTGCAAAATCAACGTAATCCACACCGCGGCCAAACGCTGTCTTAGCGTCGCCTTCTGAAAGGTGGGCGTATAAAATTTTCTCGGTTAAAGTAAGATGTTTACCAGTCGCTTTACGGGCAGCATCCACGCGGGTGCTGTAGCGGTTGTAAACTTTTTTGATCATATCTAAATCAAAAGCCATTTGTATTTGATTTTTAGGTGAAAAGTAAAAGAAATTGACACTAAAATTGATTGTCAGAAACTTAGTGCGGCGAATTTACAAAATATAACATCTAATTAATAATCAAGGTTTCGTCAATTCTTATTTGGATAGGTTCTAAATTAGGTTATGGTTGATTAGGTTGGATTGAGTTGATTGGGTTGGATTGAGTTGGTTAGGTTGGATTGAGTTGATTAAGTCGGAATAAATTGGATTGGGTTGATTAGGTTGTGTCCATTCGATTCATTAATAACCTATTCAACTCAATCCAACTAATTAATCACTCACTCAACCTAATTCGTCATTTTTTTTCTTTTTGATAAATGATATATAACCATTCAATAATTTGAGGCATTGATCATAGTCGTTTTGAAATAAACTAAATATTTCATCGTCAATATAATTTTCGTCTTTTGCAATGATCATATGATCAAGTGTTTCTGATAACGAACCACGGGCTATAATGCAAAAACGAATATTATCCTGAAAATGGAAGCGACCGTGACCTTCAGCTATATTATTACCGATAGATCTGGAGCACCTGATTATTTGATCCGTTAGCCTGAATTTTTCTTCGGATGGAAATCTTTTAACTAAATCCGAAATAAATACCCTGATTTTTCGAGCTTGTTTCCATGTTTCCAATTCAGTAAATGATGCCATTTATTTATTTTTAGAATATGCCTTTATTGAAATGCAATAATTATTTTCAACCCAATCAACCCAATCAACCCAATCAACCCAATCAACCCAATCAACCCAATCAACCCAATCAACCCAATCAACCCAATCAACCCAATCAATCCAATCAACCCAATCAACCCAATCAACCCAATCAACCCAATCAACCCAATCAGCCCAATCAACTCAATCAGCCCAATCCAGCTTGATCAACTCAAAACTGTACCCCAAATTACTCCAGGCCTCCATCGCTCTTGGCAAAACATATTCCAACCTATCAAAGGCCTTCAAACTATCATGAAATGTCACTATTGATCCCGCTTCAGTATGTTTAAGTACGTTCCTCAAGCAGTCTTCCGGCTTCAGCCCAATGTCAAAATCGCCGCTAAGCACATCCCACATAATGATTTTAATATCGGGTTTAATAGATTTTAAATCCTTTATCTGTTGTTTTTTAATGCGGCCGTAAGGTGGCCGAAATAAATTAGTGTGGAGTATTTTATCTGCCGAGAGAAAATTATCAAGGTAAGTTTTGTTATCAGTTTTCCATCCTTTAAGGTGATTGTAGGTATGGTTGCCAATAGCGTGCCCATCATTAACTACCTGCTCAAAAATATCGGGATGTTTGCCTACATTGTCGCCAATACAAAAGAACGTTGCTTTGGCATTGTACTGTTTTAAAATATTTAAAACAAATGGTGTAACAATAGGTATGGGTCCATCGTCAAAAGTGAGATAAATACAACGGTTAGTTTGGTTTACATTCCAAATAAGCTCGGGATAAAGCTTTTTTAGCAGCCAGGGAGTTTTAACCAGGTACATATTCAAAACAAAAGTTAATGTTAAATTTTCCGGTAGATAGAAAACAACACCGCAAGGTAGTAATCAGTTGCTTACCATTGTATAGAAAAACCTTATGAAACTAAAATTTATACCATCTTTTAAAGCTACTGTAATTTGCGCCATCATGTTTTCGTCGTTAAGCTTCAGGGTTAATGCGCAGGAGGTAATATCGTTGCAAAAGGCTGTTGATATGGCCCTGGAGCGTAACCTTACCATCAAACAATCGCAGTTTACCGAGGCTTTGGATGATGAGACTTTAAAGCAGTCGAAATATAATCAACTCCCAAACCTTACCGCAGGCCCGCAGGCATCATTTAACTTTGGCCGTAACATCGACCCATCTACCAACCAGTTCATCAACCAGCGCATTTTTGCGTTAAATGGTACCATACAAACACAGGTAACCCTGTTTCAGGGTGGGCAATTGCGCAATACCATCATTCAGAACCGTTTATTGCTTGATGCCGATAAAACTGCCACAGCAAAAGTGAGGAACGACCTTATTTTAAATGTGGTTACTACTTATTTACAGGTATTAACCAACCAGGATTTGGTAAAAGCCGCTCAGCAGCAAATAGATGTATCTAAAATTACTTTAGACAGGGCACAAAAAAACTTTGATGTTGGCAACCAAACGCTGGCAGACCTTTCGCAGGCCAAAGCGACTGTATCTACAGCCGATTTGAACTACACCAATGCTCAAAATGCCTATGAAATTTCGTTGCTTACTTTAAAGCAATATATGGAAATGGCTCCGCAAACAAATATCGTAGTTGAGAAACCGGATATCAGCAAACTGACAGACATTCAAACATTATATAACGCGGAAGAAGTTTTAAAAACCGCCGAATCGGTTAACCCGGATCTGTTGCTGGCAGAGCAACGGGAAAAGGCCACTCAGCAGGGGATTAAAATAGCCCAGGGTAATTATTACCCAAGCGTAGTATTGTTTGGCCAGTTGGGCTCAAATTATTCAGACGCGCGTACTTTATTGGGAGGGATAACACCTACCGGAAGAGTTGATACCGTTGGTTTTGTTAATGGCAACCGGGCCCTGCCTGCTACTGTACCACAATATGCTGCTGTATATAATAAGTATCCTTTTTTTAAACAGCTTAGCGATAACTTTAACCAATCGGTAGGGGTTAGTTTGCAGATACCCATTTTTAACCGTTTTAGCTCACGTACATCGGTACGCAAAGCAAAAATACAGTATGAAAACGCTAAGGTAACCACACAACTTGCACGTAATAACCTGAGCAAGATTATTTACCAGGCGGTATTGGATGTAAAAGCTGCCGAAAAATCATACCTGTCATATACGCAAACTTACCAGGCCAATAAAGAAGCCTTTAATATTATACAACAGCGTTATAATGTTGGTTTGGTAAACTCGCTTGACTATAATACATCGTTAACCAACCTCAATAAATCGCAGTTTGATATGATCAACGCGCAATATATGGTTGTGTTTAGGGCGAAAGTGATTGATTACTACCTGGGCAAACCAATATCATTGTAAATAAAGAAACTAAAACCGTAAATATCCAAACTCATAATCATGGGAAAAACTACTAAATATATTCTGATAGGACTTGTCGCACTGATTGTTCTGCTGATCATTGCCAAAGTAACCGGCCTTATTGGTAAGCCACCTTTAACGCAGGTTGCCACCGAAAAAGCTGATACACGCGTTATTAACGAAACCGTATCTGCCAGCGGTAAAATAAAACCGCATATCGAAGTTAAAATAAGCCCCGAAGTATCTGGCGAGGTTGTTGAATTACCTATCAAAGAAGGTGATGTGGTAAAAAAAGGGCAATTACTTTGTAAAATCCGTCCTGATATATTAAAGTCGGGTTACGATAGGGCTATTGCATCATACAATACTCAAAAAGCCAGTGTAGGTAACTCTGGCCAGATGCTGAAACAGGCAGAGGCCACCTTTAACAACCAGGCAGGTATTTTTAAACGTAGCGAAGAACTTTATAAAAATAAAGTGCTTACTGTGTCTGAATATGAAAATGCCAAAGCTGCGTATGAAGGTGCTAAAGCTTCGTTAGAAGCTGCCAAACAAAATGTTATCGGCTCGCAATATGGTTTGGCACAGTCATCGGCTTCGGTAAAAGAAGCGCAGGATAACCTGGCTAAAACAACCATTTATTCGCCGGTTGATGGCGTAGTATCAAAACTATCTATTGAGTTGGGCGAGCGTGTTTTAGGTACCCAGCAATTTGCAGGTACCGAGATCATGACCATATCTGACCTGAGCAAAATGGATGTTAACGTTGATGTGAACGAAAACGACATCAACCGCATTTCGTTGGGCGATTCATCGAATATCGAGATCGACGCGTTTTTGGGTAAGAAATTTACAGGTGTTGTTTCTGAAATCGGAAGTTCGGCCAACGTGGTTGGTACCACTGCCGACCAGGTGACTAACTTTACCGTTAAAGTACGCATCAATGCAGATTCATACATGTCGTTATTGAAAAAAACGGCAGATAACCCATCACCTTTCCGCCCGGGATTAACAGCTACGGTTGACATTAATACCAACCAGGTAAAATCATTATCGGTACCTATTCAATCGGTAACCACCCGCGAGGAGAAAAAAGACCAAAACGGACCGCCTAAAAAGGACGACGACAAGAGTAAGCCATCAATTACACAGCCGTCAAAAGAATATGTATTTGTGTTAACTGCGGGTAACAAGCTAAAACAAGTGCAGGTTACTACAGGTATCCAGAATGATTCTTATATCCAGGTATTGAGTGGGCTTAAAGGAGGCGAAGAGGTAGTATCTGCCCCTTATGCTGCCATCACTAAAACGCTGGCCGATGGTATGATTATTGAAAAAGTTGATAAAGCGAAGTTGTTTAATGCTGATAACAGCAAGAGCAACTAACAAGAAAATATTTAATATTAACAAAGCCGCAGGCCTATTGGGTTGCGGCTTTGTTAATATAATTCTATTCTGTCTGAATCAGGATTTACAGGATTTTAGAATTTCCAGAATCGTTGCTGTAGTGTTGCGCAACAGGTGAAACAGTAAAAAATATCATTTATCTGATAGTCAACAAATTACGAATTTGTCATAAAATGAAAACCGCAACAAAACCGCAACAGCGGTGGTCATAGCGGGTTATCAGATCCATTGCTCTTTCAGGGTCTGCGGGTTTTACAACCATCTGGATTTTACTTCTTGTAATGATTTTCTTACGCCAACCCCTGCAAACTCATCACAGCCTGATCTAAAAAGTTAGGGATCAGCGTTTGTTGGGTGTGGCTAATTTTGTCAGGGTCGGCAAGGTGGCTCAGCATTTCCTTGTATTTTACGTCGCCGTGCTCGTTAATTACCTCATCTTTTTTGTCTTCCTTTAAAAGCAGGTTTTTCATGCCATTGGCGTCGGCTTCGGGATGAAATTGGGTAGCAAAGGAGTACTCGTCGAAACGAATGGCCATCATGGCCCGTGGCAAATCAATATGCGGGCGCTCTTTTTCGATAGCCACCAACTGCATATTCAATTCTTTAAACCGGTTTTCGTTCGGATTGATCACCTGCCAGCTTCTTGAATCAACCGCGTAAAATGGTTCGGCAAGGCCTTCAAACAGGGATTCGGTTAAACCGGCCCCGGTTTTATTTACCGGCAACACACCAAAAGATGGCGAACGGCGAGTGTTGATATCCCCCAGTTCGTATTTACGGCACATCAGCTGGAAAGAATGACAAACATAAAAAGAATGCTTTTTATCGGTAGTATTGGATAGATTGTGGTCTTCAAGCCTGTCTGTCAGCCTGAAATATTTCTTTTCCCATTCTGTGCCCTCATGTAAAGGGCTGCCGGGGCCCCCGCTTGATATGTAAATGTCAAAATCAAGCCCCGGCACCTCGCATCCCCTACGAACATCAAAAATTTTATAGGTGATATTTAAATCGTGTTTCGTTTTGTACCTGTTTAAAATATCCTGGAAACCGCGCATCCCCTCGTTCGCTATCCCATCATACAAATCAAGTATGGCTACTTTTATTTCCGGTTTATATTTTAAATTCATTCTTTAATTTCTTTTCTTGCATTTGCCTTTGAATGTCAAATTTGTCTTTTTCTTCAGTGCATTCTTCATTGTAGTAGTTTATTCTGAATGAAAACTTAAATGCACTGTCAGTCAAAAAAAAAGTATTTTCAAAAGAGAGTTTTGTTGCTGATAAGCAATGATTAAGCGCAGATATAGTCTTTGCCCTAAACATACCACATTCATCCACGTCATCAATAAAAATATAACAAAAATCATTGTTATTTGATGAGTTAAGGATTTCTGTTAAAAGCTTGGAATCTTTTAGCTCGGAATTTCCCTCTATCATTTCATAATCGGGCACAATAAACGGAAATATATCGTTTATGCTTCCAGTTATATCATCAGACTGCTCCAAATCAATATATTCCAGATCCTCCAAATTAAGGTTGATAAAAAACTGCTTATATTGCTTTAATTTGTGAATGCCCTTGTTCTTCCTTATTATAAAATTTAGTCTCTTGTGGTTCGATATTGGCATCTTATTTTATTACAGCCCCTTTAAAGTTTGTGAAGTGATGTAATCAACCACATCGGCAAAGTTATTATTTTGCTGGTAAACTGCCAGCTGCCTGTCGGCGCCGGTACCGGTTTCCAGTATTTTGTGTACATATTGCAGGTCATCGCGCGAGCCAAGGTCGTCAACCACATCGTCAACAAAATCTAAAAGCTCCAACACCAACGATCGGGTGTTCACTTCCATTTCTTTTCCAAAGTCAATCATTTTACCATCAATACCATATCGGGCGGCCCGCCATTTATTTTCATTAATAAGTGCCCGCGAGTAGGTTATAAACTTCATGTTTTGCTGGCGAAGCTTATATAGCTTAGCACATAGCGCCTGGAAGAGCGCTGCAAAAGCGATGGTTTCATCAACAAGCATGGGGCAATCGCAAATGCGAAATTCGATGGTTTCGAAAAACGGGTGAACCCGGATATCCCACCAGATTTTTTTGGCGTTATCAATACAGTTGGTTTTTACCAGCAGCTTGATATAATTGTCGTACTCTTCGATGCTGCTGAAATAATCAGGAATGCCCGTCCTCGGAAATTTATCAAACACCTTGGTACGGAAGGATTTAAAGCCGGTATTACGCCCTTCCCAAAAAGGCGAATTTGTTGATAGGGCATACACGTGTGGTAAAAAATAGCGTACCTGGTTGGCAATGTGGATAGCCATATCCCGCGATTGGATGCCCACATGCACGTGTAAACCAAAAATAAGGTTGGAGCGTGCAGCCTCCTGCATCTCATCTACAATCTCGAAATAACGCGGATGATCTGTGATGAGTTGATGTTGCCAATGCGAAAACGGGTGCGTTCCCGCTGCACCAATGCGCAAGCCTATATCGCCGGCAAGCATGGCCACGGTCGTGCGCAGTTTGCTTACCTCTTTACGGGCTTCGGTGGTATTATGGCAAATATGCGTGCCTACCTCCACAACCGCCTGGTGCATTTCGGCTTTCACCTGGTCTTCGTGGATTTTTTGTGCACTATCCACAATTCTCTGCTCGTGCGATTTTAGTTCCCTGGTTACGGGGTCAATCACCATAAATTCTTCTTCAACACCTAAGGTAAACTTGTTCATAATTGGTTAGGTTAAATACGTAAAAGTTCCCCTCTCGAGAGGGGGTGGGTTTGGCTGTGCGAGGGCAGGGGTGTGTTATACAACATTCAGAACACACCCCTCCGCCCCTCTCAAGAGGGGAATCGCGCCAGTCCGGGCTTTTTTAACTAAAGCGATGACCTTAAACCCCTCGCTATCCTATATTACTTCTTTGCTACTTTCTTCGCCTTCACCACCTTCTCCTTCTTCACTTTCCCCTCAGCCTCAATAGCATGTTCAACTACACCCACGGATACATCCACTTTAGCCGGTTTTGCTTTTACACCAATCAGCGGTGTTTTTGCTGCCGATGTTTTTACAAACTCGCCCCAGGTAAGGTTATCCAGGCCGTCTTTTTGTTTTTTGGCGCGTTCAATGGCGTAGTCGGCGGCTGTTTCAACCACCCACTCAAAGTTTTCCTGGCCAACGCTTGTTACTTCGGCATCGGGGGCCGGGTTACAAAAGTCGATAGCGTAAGGGATACCATCGCGAATGGCAAACTCCACGGTATTAAAATCGTAACCTAAAAACTGGTTCAGTTTTATTACATAATCCTTAACAGTATCTAAAAGTTTTTTGGCTGCCGGTGCTTTGCCGTGCTCATAACGCAGGTGATGCGGATTCCGCGGCTCGTACTGCATAATGCGTACGTGCTTGCCGCCAATGCAGTAACAGCGAAAGTAATCGTCAAAAACAACCTCTTCCTGCAGCATCATTACATATTGCTTGGTTTTGTTGTACATATCAAAAAAATCCTCTTTATCTTCCAGCTTATAAACCTCTTTCCAGCCGCCACCGTCAAAGGGCTTCATGTAGGCAGGGAAGCCAACGTAGTTAAAAATTCCATCCCAATCCAACGGGTAAGCCAGGTTACGGAAAGATTTGTCGGTAGTATCATCCGGCAGATCTTTTGAAGGCAGGATTACGGTTTTAGGAACCGGCACACCAATTTTAACAGCCAGTGCATTGTTGAAAAACTTCTCGTCGGCGCTCCACCAAAATGGGTTGTTAATAACCGCTGTGCCGCAAATGGCCGCGTTTTTTAAAGCCGCACGATAGAAAGGAACATCCTGCGAGATTCGATCCACAATCACCGCGTAATCCAATGGTTCGGCCTGCATTACTTTATCAATGCGTACAAACTCCGCCGATATGTTTTTCTCAGCTTTCTGGTTTATCCTATCCACAAAAGCCTGCGGAAACGAATTCTCCTGTCCGAATAAGATGCCTATTTTTTTCATAGTGTTGTTCAGTTTGCAGTCGCCGGTTTGCAGTTTGCATTTTTAGGCTCCTGGCTGTTTTTATGTAGATTTTAAGTTTTAGATAGTATTGTTTTTCTGTCTTGATTCCTGACTCTTAATTCTTAATTCTATTTTATCGTTGACAAATAATGCGGAAACATTTCCTTCCAAATCGGCCAGTCATGACTGGCATTCGGGCGGATATCCAACCAATGGTTAATACCTTTTTTGTTTAATATGTTTGATAGCTGTATATTATAATCTTTACAAATGTCGTGCTCAGATGTGCCCAGGATGATGTTGATGTTCCATAGGTCGCCCGTGTTGCTGCCGGGCAAATAATCTACGGGGTTGTTGTAAAAAATATCGTCGTTATAAAAACCGTCGGTAAACATTTTGATATCAAAGGCGCCACCCATAGTAAAAAGGTGGGCCACTTTTTCGGGATGCTTAAATGCAAAGTTTGCCGCATGGTAACCGCCAAAGCTGCATCCGGCCACCGCTACTTTGCCAATGCCCGTTTCGTGCATAGCCCAGGGCGCCAGCTCGTGTAAAAGCATTTTATCGTACCAACTGTAATTGCGGGCGCGGTCGGCAGGATGGATGCCTTTATCATACCAGGTTCTGTCGTCCAATGTATCGGGGCAGTAAATCTTTACCAGGCCCTGGTCTATAAACCATTTTACGCTATCAATCAGGCCAAAATCTTTATTTTGGTGATAGCGCCCCTTTGTAGTAGGGAACAGGATGACAGGAAACCCGCGGTCGCCAAATACCAGCATCTCTACATGCAGGTTCAAATTTGGCGAGTACCAACGATGATATTTTTCGGTCAAAATGAGCAGTTTAAGTTTTGAATGATGTAAGTTAAGTGGTTTAACTGAAAAAGGCAACTAACTGATAAATTAATACATTAGCTTAATAAATTGAAAACATAGCGTACTTTTGTGCCCTTTTAAATTAACATAAGATGAATTGGGGCTGGGCTGAAACAGAAATGACGATAATAGAAAAAAGGATAACGATAAATTCTGCCTTGCTTAAAAGAGAGGTATTATGCACGCTATTAATACCCGATGAACAGGAAATTGCAGAACCGTTAAGCCTGTTGCTGCTGAATGATGGGCAGGAGCTGGAGAACCTGGAACTTAGCCAGACACTTGAAAAACTTTACAATACCAACCGACTGAAGCCAATAATGATTGCAGCCATATATGCCGGTGAAGACCGGCTGCAGGAATATGGCGTAGCCGGCCGGTCCGATTTTAAAAAACGGGGCGCTAAAGCTGATATTTATACTCAATTTATAATAACCGAATTGCTGCCGCAGATAAAAGCGCAAACAGGTATTCACGAATTTAAAAGTACGGCCTTTGCCGGTTTTTCATTAGGCGGATTATCGGCCTTTGATATTTGCTGGAATAATGCGGACATTTTTGATAAAGTGGGGGTATTCTCCGGTTCGTTCTGGTGGAGAAGTAAGGACTTGGCTAAAGGGTACACAGATAACGACCGCATTGCGCATACCTTAGTTAGAGAAACCGAAGGTAAACCCTGTTTAAAGTTCTGGCTGCAAACAGGCACCAAAGATGAAACCAGCGACAGGAACAAAAACGGAATTATCGATGCTATTGACGATACCATCGACCTGATCAAGGAACTGGAGATAAAAGGCTATAAACGCCCTGAGGATATTCAGTATGTAGAAGTTGTTGGCGGGAGTCATAATACCGAAACATGGGGTAGGGTAATGGGTAAGTTTTTGTGCTGGGCTTTTGGAACATAAATTTCGAATGCTTAAATTGCCTACATGGAGAATGATGTAGTTATTAAGTTGATAGAAAAACTCCCATTAAGTTCGAGGTATCAGGTTGAGCATTTTATAATTAAATTGCTTAACGAAGCCGAAAAGAATGGTGCAAAGATAGATTTAAGCGATGTTGGCGGAGTGTTAATGGCAACAGATTTTGATGAGCCGCTAAAAGAATTTCACGACTATATGTATACGATGGACATTAAGTTTATCGAAAAGATTGAGGCGTTGCCCATACCGATGCAAAATGAATTGGAGTTGATAACTGATCAGATGCTGAAAAAGAAGTATGAGGCTAAATCCGAACAAATCAATTGAATATTTAAGCGAGATGAAAGATCAAAGCAAAATCGATAAACCAAACAAGCCGCGTAATATCTTCATCAGGTGTACAGTAAATGATGCGCTTAATAAGTATGCTGGCCCGGATTTTTTGCCCGGGAAAGTAAAAAAGATAGAAGAGAAATTTCGAACATAATCAATATAGGGGCGACACGTTTGTATGTCGTCAGTGAAATTTTTCGGGGCTTCATAGATATGTAATCCACTTGCACTCTAACCTATATGTAACGTACTTAGCGTGTGGGGTGCCGAAACAAGTTCGGCATGACCTACCTATTTTTGGGGATTCGCTAAATGTTTTTTACCCTCATAGATATCATCATTACCACCCTTTGGTAATGAAATTGTTAAATCTGTCACTATAACTTGACTGCGTTTTAAAATCTCATATATTAAACGTACCTTTGCGCCAAATTTATAGGGGCATATTTCATGCAAAAAATAAGAAACATTGCGATCATCGCACACGTTGACCACGGTAAAACTACATTGGTTGACAAAATTTTACACAGTTGCGCCATCTTTCGTGATGGCCAGGAAACTGGTGAATTAATATTGGACAACAATGACCTGGAACGTGAGCGAGGTATTACCATCGTATCAAAAAACGTTTCGGTAAGGTATAAAGACGTTAAGATCAACATTATTGATACTCCTGGTCACGCCGATTTTGGTGGCGAGGTTGAGCGTGTGTTGAAAATGGCGGATGGTGTATTACTACTTTGCGATGCTTTTGAAGGTGCTATGCCTCAAACCCGCTTTGTAACCCAAAAAGCTTTGGCTTTAGGCTTAAAACCAATTGTGGTTGTAAACAAGGTAGATAAAGAAAACTGTCGTCCGGAAGAAGTTTACGAACAGATATTTGAATTATTCTTCAACCTTGAAGCAACTGAAGACCAACTGGATTTTCCGGTTATCTACGGTTCATCAAAACAAGGTTGGATGAGCACCGACTGGAAAACACCTACTGAGGATATTTTCCCGTTAATGGATGCCATATTAGCTAACATTCCTCCTGCACCTATTGCCGAAGGTACTTTACAAATGCAGATTACCTCTTTGGATTATTCTTCATTCGTAGGTCGTATCGCTATCGGTCGTGTGGCACGTGGTACTATCAAAGAAAACCAGCCGGTATCTTTGGTAAAACGCGATGGCACCATCCAAAAATCAAGAATTAAAGAGCTTTATACCTTTGAAGGTTTAGGTAAAGTACGCGCTACAGAAGTTAGCTCGGGCGATATCTGTGCCGTAGTTGGTATTGAAGGTTTTGATATTGGCGATACTATTGCCGATTTTGAAAAACCAGAGCAACTGGCGGTTATCAAAATTGATGAGCCAACCATGAACATGTTGTTCACCATCAATACTTCACCTTTCTTTGGTAAAGAAGGTAAATTTGTTACATCGCGCCACTTACGTGACCGTTTGTACAAAGAGATGGAAAAAAACCTGGCGCTTAAGGTTGTTGAAACCGAATCGCCTGACTCATACCTGGTGTATGGTCGTGGTATCCTTCACTTATCAGTATTAATCGAGACCATGCGTCGCGAAGGTTACGAATTGCAGGTAGGTCAGCCGCAGGTTATCGTTAAAGAAATTGACGGTGTTAAATGCGAGCCGGTTGAAACCCTTATTGTTGATGTACCGGGCGATGTTGCCGGTAAAGTAATTGAGTTGGTGACACAACGTAAAGGCGACCTGTTGGTAATGGAGCCTAAAGGCGATTTACAACACCTGGAGTTTGATATCCCGGCACGTGGTATCATTGGTTTACGTAACAACGTATTAACCGCTACAGGTGGCGAGGCTATTATGGCACACCGCTTTAAAGCATATGAGCCATGGAAAGGTACTATTCCAGGCCGTTTAAATGGTGTATTGGTATCTATGGATACAGGTAAAACCACCGCTTTCGCAATTGATAAATTACAGGATCGTGGCAGGTTCCACGTTGATCCGGGAGTTGATATTTACGAAGGACAGGTATTAGGCGAGCACATCCGCGATAACGATTTGGTTATTAACTTAACCAAAGGCAAGCAGTTAACCAACATGCGTGCGTCTGGTAGCGATACCAACGTTAGGATTGCACCAGCAATTAAATTCTCGTTAGAAGAATCAATGGAGTACATCCAGGCTGATGAGTATATCGAGGTAACGCCGCAAAGCATCCGTTTACGTAAAATTTACCTGAACGAAAACGAGCGTAAAATTAACGCCAAGAAATTTACAAGCCAATAATTTGGTAAGTAGGTTATAATATAGAGCCCTTCGGTTAGCCGGAGGGCTTTTTTTCGAAAATAATATTTTGCAGACAAGCCATTATTATTTATTTTTAAGGAATAAAAATTAACTAAATAAATTATTACTTACCCAAGCCTTATTATGAAAAGATATTACTTTTTGTTAGTGCCTTTACTTGCTGTGCTTTGCAGCAGCTGTACCAAAATTAGCGATGACGGGCCAGCACCAGATCCGCTTCAGGGTTTATTATTAACCGATACCCTTACTATGTATACCGGCAATGTTGTAAAACTAAATGTTAAGGTAACCCCGGCATCCTACGATAGTACCAAACTGGTTTGGAAATCATCAGATACCTCTGTGATTTCTGTTACTAACCGTGGTGTTATCACAGCAAAAAACGAAGGGACGTCGCAGATATCGTTGAGTAATGTGGCGCAAACCAAAAGCGTAAGCTGTTTGGTAACTGTTAAGGATAGTTTAGGCGTAGGGTTAATTGCTTATTATCCATTTAATAATAGCGCTAATGATTTCTCGGGCCATAATTATAATGGGACAGCGCACGATATTACCAGTATTGCTGACAGATTTGGCAAACCAAATTCGGCTTATAACTTTAATGGCACCAGCAGTTTTATAACTGTTAGCGATAAGCCGGCGCTTAGGTTAAATGGTATTGATTTTACAATCAATTATTGGATTAAACTGGATAATTACAGTCCTTCATACGGCACAACAGTGTTAAGTAAGCGCGATGTTGGTTATCAACAAGGATGGATAACCGGAGTTGGCGGCGTTTTAAATGCGGCTTCAATCGTCGGGAAATCGGGTACAATTACCTATAACGTTGCTGGTGGATCAGATCCGTTTGCTTATGGTCAACTGGTTTGTGGTTTAAGCGCGTGGCATATGCTTACGATTGTATATAACTATGATTCAAATGAAGTAACTTTATATGTCGACGGTGTTTTTGATAGGATAAGCAAAAATATACCTACACCCAATGGTAATGTAACTAAAGATTTGTATATCGGTGCTGATAGCCAGGGTTCAGCCAATCCAAGCTATTATGATTACCTTACAAAAGGTGGAGTAGATGACATTAGGATATATAAAAGGGCATTCAATACTCACGAGGTTCATAAACTATTTGTTGCAACTAAATAATTGCTGTAAAACAAAGTAAAAGCAGGTCTGCGTTCGTCTGAACACAGACCTGTTTTATTTCCCAGCCTAGTTATTGGCAACATTACAAGGCTGCCGCTGATGTTTACATTAACGTATTAAAATAAAAAAATTAAATTTGCGGTTATGAATAGCAATAGCCGGCTTAATCCAACCTTGTTTTCTACCAGATATGTTCATTTAACAAAGCTGCGTGATGCCACTTTAAAAATAATGCAGGAATTAACTGCCGGTAGCAATAAACTGCAACTTATTGATTTTGGGTGTGGCGACATGCCGTACCGATCAGTTATAGAGCCAATGGTAGGTAAATACATTGGTGTAGACCTCGATATAAATCCTCTGGCAGATTATCATATTGATTATGATAGCAAAACAACTTTGCCCGATAATTATTGCGATATCATTTTATCTAACCAGGTACTGGAGCATGTGGATTCTCCCCATAGTTATCTTTCCGAGGCTTTACGCCTTCTAAAACCCGGCGGCAAAATTATCCTTACTACCCATGGGTATTGGTATTATCACCCCACGCCGTATGATTACTGGAGGTGGACAAGTGCCGGATTAAGAAAGACCATTGAAGCCGAAGGTTTTGAGGTGGAGTCTTTTCATGGTATCATGGGTCTTGCCGCAAGCGGTATTCAGCTTTTTCAGGATGCCATCCTTTTAAAGTTACCTAAATTTTTGGTGCCGCCTTTTGCGTTTGTGATGCAAAGTTTTATTCGGCTGTTTGATAAAATACACTCTCAGGCGCAACGCGACCGTGATGCCTCCCTATATGTAGTTGTAGCTCAAAAAAGCAAGGGTGTCGTGTAATGGATGCATTTAATCTTTGTATTATAAAGCCGAACAAAGACGCTTTTTCTGAAACATTTGTACAGGAGCACATTGACAGGTTGCCTGGTGATAAAAAAGTGTTATACGGCGGTGCTTTTCCTGTTTATGACCACGAAGGAAAGTTTCTTATCCGTTCCAAACTTGGATTGTTAAGTTATTTAATACAAAAAAGGTTATTTAAAAAAAAGAGTATCCGGGTGCGAACGATAGCCTTGGTTAACTACCTGAAAAAGGAAAAAATCGATGCCGTATTTGCGGAATATGGAATGGTAGGGGCCATGGTGACCGAAGCTTGTAAACTTGCGAATGTGCCATTAACTACGCATTTTCATGGTGCCGATGTTTACCACAGGGAAACGGTAAAAAGCTACAGCAAGCTTTATAATAAATTGTTTGAATACGGAAGTGCGTTTATATCCGTATCGGCAGATATGGTGATTGATTTAATCAATCTGGGGGCACCCGCAGGTAAAATAACCAATGCTTCCTGTGGAGTTGATACCATTAAGTTTCCTCAACTAAATATTGCCGGAACAAAAAGGAATTTTTTGGCTGTTGGGCGCTTTGTAGAAAAGAAATCGCCTCAATCGATAGTGAAGGCTTTTAAGTTGGTGGCTGACAAAATTCCCGACGCTAAACTTTGGATGGTTGGCCAGGGACCTTTGTTTGATGAAACCAAATCTTTAGTAACCGAATTGGGGCTTGACGGGCGAATAACACTAACCGGGGTGTTGAAAACCGACCAGATCAAAGCGTTAATACAGCAGTCGCGATGTTTTGTGCAACACTCAGTAACAGCCGCCAACGGAGATAAAGAAGGTACTCCCGTGACTATTTTAGAAGCGGGTTCCTCTGGTTTGGCTATTGTAAGTACACAGCATACTGGCATAAAGGAAGCTGTGATTAACGGGGAAACAGGCTTTCTTGTTGCTGAACATGATATAGAAGGGATGGCTGCCTGTATGATAAGAATTGCAGAAGATGTTGAACTTGCAGCCTCACTTGGGGCAAAGGAGGCAACCCATATCCGTAATAATTATGATATTAGGGACAGAATAAAAACACTTACCAGTATAATAAAGCAATCAATAAAAAAAAATTAACATGTTAAAAAAACTGATGCACAAGGTGATCAAGAATTTAGGCTACGACCTGGTAAAGCCCGATAAACGCCTTGTTGTTAACGGCCTGCCTGCCGATTTTGAAAAAGCGACGCTTGATACATACTACAAGGTAAAAACATATACCATGACCACGCCGGAGCGGATTGCCTCGTTATGCAATGCTGTAAACTACCTTGTGAAAAATAATATTCATGGCGATTTTGTGGAATGTGGTGTTTGGCGGGGCGGCAGTACCATGGCGGCAATAGATACCTTAATGAAAGCTGGAGATATTACAAGGAATATCTATTTGTATGATACTTTTGAAGGTATGTCGGAACCTACTGAGCACGATAAGATATTTACAGGCACAGGGGCTGATGAATTGATGAACAGCAGTGCTAAGGACGATCCAACATCCGTTTGGTGCTACTCGGCATTAGATGAGGTACAAAAGAATGTAGGCACCCTCAATTATCCAGCAGCGAAGGTGCATTATGTAAAAGGAAAGGTTGAAGATAGCATCCCGCAAACCATGCCCGGCAAAATAGCCTTGCTAAGGCTGGATACCGATTGGTATGAATCCACTGCTCATGAGTTGGAGCACTTATATCCCTTACTGGTGCCAGGTGGCGTTATCATTATCGACGATTATGGCCATTGGGAAGGCGCGCGCAAAGCAGTTGATGAGTATATTGAAGCCCAAAAATTACCATTGCTGTTAAACAGGATAGATTATACCGGTCGTATTGGTATTAAATATTAATTGCTGGCATGGGAATAGTAAAAAAGCAGGTTTATAAAAATACCATCCTCTCGTATGCGGGCATGGCGGTAGCTTATATAAACACTGTTTTGCTTTTCCCGTTTTTTACCAATGCCGGGCAATACGGTTTTTATAATCTGATCATCAGCGTATCGGTTTTATATTCGTTGGTGGCCAGTATGGGGGCGCCAAGTATTATAGCCAAATACTTTCCTTTTTATCGTACCGAAGATAATAAACATAACGGTTTTATGCACTGGGTGGCAGGTTTAACCCTTGCCGGGTTCGCGTTAGCCACTGTATTGTACATTGCGCTTAAGCCGGTAATATTGGGCGCGTATGCAGGTAATTCGGTATTTTTTGCCAAATATTACTATTACCTTATTCCGCTTTCGTTATTTATAGTAGTGTTCAACTACCTGGAAATGACCGGCCGGGTGGTTTATCAAACTATTTATTCCAATTTTCTGCAAAATGTTTTGCTGCGGTTGCTTACAACTGTTTATTTATTGATGATAGCGGGCAAATGGATAAACTTTGAAGATTTTATATTCTTGTACATCGGTAGCAATGGTTTAATTTCTTTATTGCTGCTTTTAAGCATCATGAGCACCGGTAAATTTGCTTACGGCGTAAATAATGGCAGTTTTAAAATCATAAAAAAGAAAGAGATTGTAAATTTTGGCTTGTTTACTTTAGTTGCAAGCGCGGTGTATGTGCTGCTGCAAAAAGTAGATACTTTGATGCTAAGTTCAATGGCAGGGGATAGTGTGCAGGGTATTTACAGTTGGTATTTCAATATCGCGTTATTGATAAGTGTGCCGGCCACTGCTTTGAGCAGAACAACCTATGCCATCGTTGCAGATGCATGGAAATCAAAAAACATGGAAAATATTGCCGACGTGTATGCTAAAACCTCTATCATTCAAATGGTATTTGGATGCCTGTTGTTTATCGGTATAATTATTAACCGCGAAAACTTGTATGCCATTGCCCGCAATAAAGAGTTTACCGATCCTAAATACTTTACGCTTTTTCTGGTGATAGGTCTCGGATTTTTGGTTGACATAACCGGCGGGTTAAATACCTATATCATCACTACTTCGCATAAGTATAAACTCATTACCATATTGGTTTTGTTGGCCAGTATTTTTTGTATTGTTTTAAACTATATCCTGATCCCTAAAATTGGAGGAATGGGGGCTGCTATAGCTTATTTAATTACTATGACAGGTTTAAACTTCTGCACCTGGTTTTACATTAAATACCGCTTTAAAATGCAGCCATTCAATTACAGGCATCTGCTGGTGTTGGTAGTATCGGCGGTGAGTTTTTTTACTGGTAAATATTTTTGGCGCATGCCTAATTTATACCTCGATATAGTGCTACGTAGCGGAGTAACAACGTTGGTTTATATCCTGATGACCTATCTGTTTAAGATCTCGGAAGATGTGAACGAGAAAATAAATTCCACCTGGCGCAAGCTTAAAGCCATTATTAAATAATAATTCGCTTAAAACAGAAGAGATAATTAAAGCTATAATTTTACCTTCGTAAATAATGCAGGAATCAATTATTGGCGGTGATTATAAAACCGCTTACGATCAATTTTACGAAAAACACGATGAAGCCTGGCGAATGCTGGGAGCAAAATACAAAGCGCAGCATATTATGGATATATGCAAAGGGCTCATGTTTGCCAAAGTGTTGGAAGTGGGAGCCGGCGATGGCAGTATCTTAAAAATCTTATCCGAAAATAACTTTGCATCTGAGTATCATGCTGTCGAGATCTCTGAAAGCGGCGTAGGATATATACAATCGCGCCAGATACCCAATCTAAAATCGGTTCAGGTATTTGATGGTTATAAATTGCCTTTTGCCGATGATAGCTTTGATCTGATCATTCTGTCGCATGTGCTGGAACATGTCGAGCATGAGCGCATTTTACTGCGAGAGATAAAACGCGTTGCAAAACGTTGTGTTATCGAGGTTCCGCGCGATTATAAAACGGGCGTTGATACACGGATTAAACATTTTTTGGCTTACGGTCACATCAATGTGTACACCCCCACCTCGCTGCGGTATTTGTTAAGTACCGAGGGTTTCGAGCTGGAGAATGACCTTACATCGATGATTGAACCGGAGGTTACAAGGTTTAATACCTACGTTAATCAAAGGAAAACGAAGAGCTTACTGAAAAATTTGAAAATAGCAGCCGAATATTCAGTTAAGCAAATCCTAAGTAAATTGATGGGAAAAAAGGTGCGTGAACAATTTGCCAACGCTTATACCGTTTTGTGTAAAAAAGCCGACCATCAACCCGAATTATTCTGACTTTAACCTGATCGATGCAAAAACTTGCCCCTATAGCCCTGTTTGTATACAACCGGCCCGATCATATGCGCCGTACCATCATCCATTTGCAAAAAAATGTACTGGCAGATGAATCCCGCCTGTATATTTTTTGTGATGCACCCAAAACAGAAGCGGACCGGGCCAAAGTTGAGGAGGTAAGGCAGGTTGCTAAAGAAACATCTGGCTTTAAATCGGTAAAAGTTATCCTGCGCGATCATAACCTTGGTTTGGCAGAGTCGATCATCAGCGGCGTTACACAGTTGGTTTATGAATATGGTAAAGTAATTGTTTTTGAAGATGATCTGTTATCATCGCCGTATACCCTGCAATACTTTAACGAGGCATTAACCCGCTACGCAAACAATGATAAAGTGATGCATATAGGCGCCTATATGTACAACCTGAAGGAAAAAGACCTGCCCGAGGCCTTCTTTTACCGTGCTGCAAGCAGTTGGGGTTGGGCAACCTGGGCACGTGCCTGGGATAGCTTTGAACCCGATATTGATAAACTGATAGCCCAGTTTGATACGGTCAATATCCTTAAGTTTTCTATAGAAGGTAAAATGAATTTCTGGAAACAGATTAAAGAGTTTAAGGCAGGTAAAAATAATTCATGGGCTATTCGCTGGTATGCTTCTATATTTTTAAAAGGGGGCCTTACCCTAAATCCGGCCAAATCGCTAATTAACAACATTGGGCACGATGGTACAGGCTTTCATAGCAATAAAGAGAATATGTACGATGTGCATATTTCGCAGCAACCGGTAAAAAAATTCCCGGATGTAGTAGAAGAAGACGAGAAGGCATACCAGGCAATTAAGCACTTCCTGGCACATCGTAAAGGTACTTTACTGCAGCGTGCCGTAAGGTTTGTTAAACAAAGGGTAGGCTGATTTCCATAATTTCGGTTAATAGGAATAAACGTATTTTTGGGGCATGTTAAAAGTAGTGCATCTTAATACCTATGATGGCAACGGCGGCGCAGGTCGCGGAGCCATGCGGCTTAACCGGGCATTAATAAGCCAGGGAGTAGGATCAAAAATGCTGGTGCATTATAAATTTGGCAGCAACCCGCAAATAGGTACGTTCAATTCCAACAAAATCCAAAAATCATACACTGCCTTTACGATCATATTGGAGCGGATTTTGGCCAAACGTTTTTTAAAGCCACTGATGAAAACACCGTTTTCATTTGCCTGGTTTGGCCGTTCTGTCATCCATCACCCGGATGTTAAGAATGCCGATATTATTCACCTGCACTGGATTAATCATGGTTTTATTGATCCGAAGCATATTGCCGGGATTGCCAAACTCAATAAGCCTGTTGTATGGACCTTTCACGATAGCAATGCCTTTACCGGCGGTTGCCATGTACGTTATGCCTGCGATCATTTTATGCGCGAATGCGGTAACTGCCCTCTGCTGATTAAGCCTTCGGATAACGATATTTCGCACCAGATCTGGAAGCAAAAAAAGGAAGCTTATAAAGTATTGGATTTTGCCATAATTGCTCCGAGCTTGTGGATGCAGCAATCAATAGCCACCAGCAGCCTGATGCAAGGCAAAGCCGTTCATCATATACCCAACTCCCTCGAAACTGATATTTTTAAACCAATTGCCAAACAACAGGCAAAAGAAAAGGCGGGTTTGCCAACTGACAAATTCATTTTTTTAAGCGGGTTTATGCCGTCGCGCAAAGATTCGCATAAGGGCACCCAATATTTGCTGGACAGCATGGAATTGCTGAAGCAGCGTTTAGGCGTCAATGCCGGAAAAATAGAACTTATTGTCTTTGGTAATCGCGGAACGGAAGGTCTGCCGGATTTCCCATTTAAAACCAGCTTTTTAGGCACCATAAATAACGACGAACAGCTGGCATTGTATTATGCGGCTGCCGATGCATTCCTGATTCCTTCCCTTGAAGATAACCTGCCTTATACTGTTATGGAAAGCCTGGCCTGCGGAACGCCCGTAATAGCCTTTACAACGGGCGGTATCCCAGATATGGTTAGGCATAAATATAATGGCTACCTGGCCACCTATCGTTCGGCAGAGAGCTTTACAGATGGTATGGAGTGGGTTATTACACATCCCCAGCCACAGTTGCTGCAAAAGCAGGCCAGGGATACGGTAGTGGAAACATTTTCTGAAGAGGTGATTGCCAAAAAGCACATCGAACTTTATGAAGGGCTGTTAAAGAGTACGGGAGGCGCCGATGTTTAATCCTAAGCTTAGCGTTATAACCATAGTATACAATAACGTGCGCGATATTGAATGTACCATCTTGTCGGTTTTAAATCAAACCTATAACAATATTGAGTATATCATTGTAGATGGCCTTTCTACAGATGGAACTTTGCAGGTGATTACGAAATACCAGGATCGTGTAAGCAAGATCATTAGTGAGAAGGATAAAGGCATTTATGATGCGATGAACAAAGGACTTGCCATTGCCAGCGGCGATTACGTGATTTTCATGAACTCCGGCGACGAGTTTTTTGATGCAGATACCGTAACCGCTGTCTTTGCGGCCGCTGCTGATGCCGATATGTATTACGGCGAAACTGAAATGATAGCAGACAGTGGCGAAAGTTTAGGCCAGCGCCGTCATAAGGCCCCGGAAAAGTTTACCTGGCGCGGGTTCAAGTACGGCATGAGTATCAGTCACCAGGCTATTTATGTAAGGCGGACATTAGCCGAACCATACGACAGGCAATATCAGTTAAGTGCAGATATTGAATGGATTATCCGCGCTGCGAAAAAAGCGAAAAAGATAGTCAATGTAAACAGGTATGTTGCCAGATACCTGGTAGGCGGGATGTCGAAAAAGAAGCATCGCCAGAGTTTACAGGAACGTTTTGATATTATGAAGCGATATTATGGTTTGATTCCAACAGTATTAAATCATTTTGTGATAGCTTTTAATCTTGGATGGTATTGGCTCAAGAATAAGCGGACAAATGATTAACCAATTGAGGTAATCCGTTCCTTCCCAATCTCAAGATAAAAAGCTTCTTTTGATGACATATGTAAGATGAGGGGTAAATTCTTCATAAAAACCGACACTAAATCGTTGTTTGAAATATTTCCTAAAGTAATTCTGATGATCTTTTTTGGTGTTTTATTAACAAAGTGAAAATCTTTAAAGTCCTGATCTTTTGTGATTACCACCATGTCGTTTTCATCAGCATATTTACAGATCTCGGCATCAGTGGTATTCCATTTTTGCAATATCTGGTTAACATGTATTGCTATACAGCCTTCTTGGTTACTAAGGAATTTCGAAAGCATTATAGGTAAATGAACATCAACTAAAAAGTTCATTAGTTAACTTCTTCTAAAGTTTTACCTGATAAGCTGATTTTGGCGTAAGATAAGGAGGCAAGTATATCTTCTTTTTCCAGCTCGGGATGGTCGTTCAAAATATCATCAAATGACATTCCTGAAGCTATCAGGTCAATGATAACCTCGACAGGCCACCTCATGTGACGAACACACGCTTTGCCATGGCATATAGCCGGATCAACAGTAATTCTTTCGAGTAAATTGCTCATAATGTAAATTTACAAAATACTTATGATTTTATCAGAAAACAAAAGAGCGATGAACTTTCGCCCATCGCTCTTTGTCAGATAATTTTAATCTGCTAAGTATTAAGCTTTTTTTGCAGCTGGCTTAGCAGCTGGCTTTTTCTTAGTTTCAGTATAAGCTGCACCACCTAAAGCCAATACCAATAATATAGATCCCGCTAAAGATATATTTTCACCTGCATAATAAGATGTGGGATGGAAATCGAATTTGATGGTGTGATTGCCGATAGGAATAACTGCAGCCCTTAATAAATAATCGGCACGGAAGTAAGGCGATTCTTTACCATCAATAGTCATGCTCCAGCCTTTATCGTAATAAATTTCTGAAAACACGGCCACCTGTGCTACCGGGCTGCTGCTTTCATAGGTCAGGTGCTCCGGCTCATATTTGGTTAGTTTTATAGTGGTAGTTGGAGCTTGATCGGCACCCACCGATTTTCCATCAATCATGCTTTTATATTGTTTATCGACAATGGCTTCATCTTTTGGCGAGAAGCTGCTGATGGCTTGCATCTCCTGGTCGGCGTTATCGGCAAATTTTACGCTTTTTACAAACCATACGTTGCCACAGGCGGTTTGGTTAGCTTGCATACCGGCATTGCCCGATTTAGGGTCAACAGTGATGATGTACTTAGTATTCAGCATATCCAGTACATCATGGTTTACGCTTTTGGTAAATTGGTTTTGAATCAATTCATCAAATCTTCTCAACCTTGCTGAGTGGAAACCGCCTACAGTTTTATAAAAATAAGATGAGTGTGAGTCATGAAAAGGATCGCCCGATGTCATGTCAAATACGCGGAAGTTTGGATCGGTATCTTTCATAATAAACTGGTCAACCTCGCGTGGTGTATATTGCTGTTCCAGGTCGGATTTGGCTACAAAGTTTGCATCCTTCAGGTAGCGCTTATCAACGCCCCACATATCAATTATAACAATAACGGCCAGGACTAAGGCAGCAATATTCGCTTTGATTTTTTGTTCGATAATTAACCATAACAGGCCTGCAGTTAACAAAACGAAAATTAGCGAGCGGATAGCGTCTGCACGTTCAAGGCTTTCCCTATCATCTATTATTGCGTTGGCAACAGAATTTGCAGTGCTGGTGTCGCCTTTGAATATTTGGGTAAGGTTGGCCACAAATGCCGCATGCTCATCAGCCTTGAAACTTAACAATATCTGCGGAACCCCTATCATAATTAATAATAAGCCGCTCGTAA
The DNA here is from genome assembly GCF_058801545.1 of Mucilaginibacter sp. GW822-FHT03E02. Lineage (NCBI taxonomy): Bacteria > Pseudomonadati > Bacteroidota > Sphingobacteriia > Sphingobacteriales > Sphingobacteriaceae > Mucilaginibacter > Mucilaginibacter sp. GW822-FHT03E02. The sequence continues at coordinate 4,872,927 of NZ_JBXANJ010000001.1, forward strand.
TATAAAACGCAATTTTAGCACGCTTGAAAATAAATGCCTTGTCTGTATTGGTAATAACTTCGTTAACAGCAAGCAGTGCCAATATAGGGAAGCAAAATGCCGCGATTACCAGAGTTGATTCAACCGCCCTGAACTTGTTGTACATGGGTACGTAGTTGAAAAAGAAATCGGACAGGAAAGGCAGATTTTTACCGAATGATAACAGCATGCTTAACAATACCGCTCCTAAAACCCACCATTTAATGCGGTTTTTAACAATAAGCAGGCCCAAAATGAAAAGAAAGCATATGGCTGCGCCAAAATACCAGGGGCCAAATGTACTTGGTTTATTCCCGTAATACAATGATTGGGAAACAAACCCCTGCGCCTGGCCTGCATCAACACCTTTATCGGTTAATATTTTTACAGCTTTGGAGTCGTCGCCGGCAACCGTGCTACTGCCACCGCCATAAGCGTTAGGCACTAAAAAGGTAAGGCACTCGCCAACGCTTTGACTCCAGGTGTAAGCATAATCCTTATCTAATCCATGGTTAGGGCCGTCTGTGCCTTTGGCGGTTAAGTTTGCTTTGCCTCTGATAGTGTATTGGCTGTATTCATAAGTTGTCCATAAAGTACCTGCATTTACCGCGATAGCCAACACTATACCTGCCGCCAAAAAGCCCATCGACTTTAAAAATGGCTTGGTCTGCTTGTCTTTTATAGCATAATAAAGCTCTATACCCAATAATATAGCTATAGATAACAGCAGGTAATAAGTCATTTGCACGTGATTGCTGCGGATCTCCATTGCCAGGAAAAACGCTGTAAGCGAAGCACCTAAAAGGTACCGGCCACGTAACGTTAAAATAATGCCCGCAAGCAAAGGCGCAAAAAATGCAATAGCATAAGCCTGGTTACTATGCCCCGCGGTGATATAAATAAAATTGTACGACGAAAACGCAAAAGCTATTGCCCCCGCGGCTGCCAGCCAGGGCGAAAGCCGCAATACGCTGAATAACAGGTATGCACCTAATAGATAAAGCAGTATAGTATCAACCGGGTTAGGGAATACCACCTTTAAAACATCAATAACATGTGAGGTAATGTTTGAGGGGAACGAAGCCCAGATTTGGTAAGCCGGCATGCCACCAAACATTTGATTGGTCCATAACGGTGCTTTGCCGGTAGCGGCCTTAACATCATTGATCTCTTTTTGCATGGACTGTGCCTGAGATACATCACTTTGAAATAATACTTTACCCTGTGTTAGCGGAGTAATGAAGTAAGCAAAGGAAATTGCTATGAAAATTGCTACAATAATGAGATGGACACTATTGCGCTTGAACCAGTTATTCATTTAAGTTTTTTGAAATGGATATTAATTCCTCAAAAATAGAAAATTGAACGGGAATAGGAATTATTAGTTGTAAAGGAATTACTTAACAGCCTTAGGAGCGGCCGCGCATTACAAAAAAGAAAATAACCATGATAACGAGGCTTAAAACGTAAGCTATCACCTGCGCTTTATTATAATCTTCACGGTATTTACGGATATTAAAAAAGTTATAAACCGCCAGTGTGCCAACTATCACCCAAAAAAAAGTATTGATCCTGGCAGCAGATACAAATAATTGCGTAGCCGCAGCAAAAACAATAAAATTTGCAATAATCAATGTTATCGACTCGGGCGTATTATTGTGGTTTGGGCGTCGTTTGTATACTTCGTCGGGCAGCATAAAAGGTCTATTTTACTTCTTCATAATCAACAAATTCACCTTCGGTATCCGGTAATTTGCCTTTTTTTCCTTCGGGAATGTAATCAACTTTTATGGCGCCTTCGGGCTTTCTTTGCTGATAGTTTTGCTGCTGCTGAGCCTGTTGTTGCGCTTTATTGATAACGCTTTGAAACAAAGCAGGTATCAGGTAACGCATTAAACTGCGAATAATGTATAAAACACAAATTGATATGATCAGGAAACGAATAAGTAACATCTGATTAATTTTAAGCTTACAAATATAAGTATATAACGGAGAAATTGTTTTTTAGATGTATGGATAGATGTGCAAATGTGCAGATTTCAGATGTGCAGATGATTTTCAGGTATGCAGACGGACAAATCTTGCAATCATTTTACAATCAGGTATCAAACCTATCGTGCAATTTTTTCATCTGCATATTTGCACATTTATAATTTGCGCATCTGCATTTAATTATCTGCAAAAACTATTTCAAGGCTCAATTCAAGTCCCGGGAGTATTTCTGTTGTAATGATATCGCCCATCGTCATTAGTTTTGATGGCTGGTAAGCACTGTTTGTCAATGTGTATTTTAAAAAAGTTTTATCTTGCGGGGATACTATCCAGTACTCTTTAACACCAGCTTCTTCATATACTTCATACTTATTACGAAGTTCCTTTTGATTATTTCCGGGAGAAAGAATTTCGACAACAATATCAGGTGCACCTGTACAACCACGGGCATCAACCTGTAAAGGGTTGCATATAACGCATATGTCAGGCTGCACCACTGTAAATATCTTTTTGTCCTCGTCCCCGCCCCTGCGTGGGAGGCGAACGTCAAAAGGTGCTGGATAGGCTTTACATTTCTTTCCTTTTAAATAGGCGTATAATTCACTTGCAATAATCCAAGAGATGTATTGGTGTTTTGATGCCGGTGCCGGCGTCATTTTAAAAATCTTACCTTTAATCAATTCAAGCCTATCCTCAAACGTCCATTGAAGGTAATCGGCGTACGAATAGCTTTTAGTAAGATCAAGATCAGATAGTTGCATAACTTTTTTTAATCAAAAATAACGATTCAATTTGAAGATTTGGCAATTTGAAAATTTGAAGATGCTGTGACTTCCCATTTTTAAATTTTCAAACCCTCAAATTTTCAAATCAAAACTTTTCCTCCATCATCTTCTCCAATGCAAACATTTCATCGCGCAGTTTGGCTGCCAATAAAAAGTCCATATTTTTGGCTGCGGCCAGCATCTCTTTTTTGGTGTTGTCTATCGATTTTTTCAGATCGGGTTTGGTCATGTACTGAACGATAGGGTCGGCGGCTAACGTTGCCATATCAGCTTCTACATAAGCCTTTTGTACCCCGCCTTTAAAGTCGACAACCGATGTTTGCTCCATGATCTCCTCCCTTGATTTGCCGACTGTAGTTGGTGTAATGCCATGCGCTGTATTGTATGCAATTTGGATTTCTCTCCTGCGGTTAGTCTCATCCATCGTTATCTGCATTGAGTCGGTAATTTTATCGGCATACATGATAACCCGCCCGCGATCATTACGTGCGGCACGGCCAATGGTTTGGATCAACGAACGTTCCGACCGTAAGAAACCTTCCTTATCAGCGTCCAGGATGGCCACCAGCGATACCTCCGGCAAATCTAATCCCTCACGTAATAAGTTTATCCCTATCAATACATCAAACTCGCCCAGGCGTAATCCCCTTAAAATTTCAACCCTTTGCAGTGTTTTTACTTCGGAGTGAATGTAACGGCATTTAATACCCAGCCTGTCCATATATTTAGCTAATTCTTCGGCCATACGTTTGGTGAGTGTAGTTACCAATATGCGGTCGCCCATTTTTATGGTGCGGTCAACCTCATCTAACAAATCATCCACCTGGTTTATCACCGGGCGTATTTCGATGATTGGGTCAAGCAACCCAGTGGGGCGTATAACCTGTTGTACTACTACACCTTCTGATTTTTCCAGTTCAAAATCGCCCGGAGTCGCGCTTACATAAACCGTTTGCGGCGCCAGCTTTTCAAACTCCTGGAAGTTGAGCGGCCGGTTATCCAATGCCGCCGGCAGCCTAAAGCCATAATCGACCAACGACATCTTGCGCGACCTATCGCCACCATACATCGCCCTGATCTGGGGTACAGTTACGTGGCTCTCATCTATAACCATCAAGTAATCATCCGGGAAATAATCCAATAAACAGAAGGGCCTCGCCCCAGGCAAACGGCCATCGAAAAAGCGCGAATAGTTCTCGATACCAGAACAGTAGCCCAGTTCGCGGATCATCTCGAGGTCGTAATTAACCCTTTCTTCCAGGCGTTTGGCTTCCAGGAAACGACCATCGTTTATGAATTGTTTTTTGCGGGTTTCCAGTTCCTCCTGTATAGCCCAGATAGATTGCACAAAGCGTTCACGCGGGGCCACATACAGGTTGGCAGGGTAAACCACCATATGGGTCATTTTTTCGATGGTTTTGCCGGTGCTTACATCAAATGTTGTAAGTTCCTCAATATCATCGCCAAAAAAGGAAATGCGGTAAGCATGGTCCATATAGGCTGGGAAAATATCAACCGTATCGCCCTTAACCCTAAAAGTGCCGCGCTTAAAATCGGCTGTAGTGCGGGCGTACAATATCTCGACCAGGCGGTGTAAAAAAGCATTTCTGCTGATGCGGGTGCCCACCGCGAATTTGAATACCGACTGCGCGAAATCCTCGGGGTTACCCATACCGTAAATGCACGATATCGAGGACACCACAATCACATCCCTGCGGCCCGACATCAGGGCCGAGGTTGTGCGCAGGCGCAACTTTTCAATCTCCTCGTTTATCTGTAAGTCCTTTTCAATGTAGGTGTTAGTGGTGGGTATAAAAGCCTCGGGCTGGTAATAATCGTAATAGGATACAAAATAGTTAACTGCGTTCTCGGGAAAAAACTGCTTAAACTCGCCATAAAGCTGGGCCGCAAGGGTTTTATTGTGACTCAGTATCAGCGTGGGCTTTTGCGTTTGCTGGATAACGTTGGCCACCGTAAAAGTTTTACCCGAGCCCGTAACCCCCAAAAGGGTCTGGAACGGATCGCCATTGTTTACACCCTCAACCAGTTGCCTGATGGCCTCAGGCTGATCGCCGGTGGGGAAGTATTGGGAAGTTAAATTAAAATCCATGTGTAGTGTAAAAATAGCAAATTTAGTTGGCAGTTGCCGGTTTGCAACCGCCAGTTTGGTTTGCCGATTGCAATTTTTAACACAAGCAAAAATAACACCAGTTTAACAGCGCGGTACGGGTGTTCGGATTTACACCTTACTGTTCGGGGAAAACTGCCGAACGTGTAAGGTATTGTTATTTAATTAATTAAGTGTTCGGGGTTTTGGTTTTTGTGTTCGGGCTTCTGGGTTTTGCGAGAAAATTGGCTATTGCACCACCCCATTTTTATAAAAATCAGCGTAAAATATTACCCCCTCGCCAACCCTTCATATATACCTGCCACACCCCCGGCAAGCTATTGTTAACTACTTGCTACACCTTTACTACCCCTTGCCAGGCACCCGGTATTTTTGCAGGCGGGCGATAGTCTTTCGGCCACCTCCCCAAACAATCCAACAGCCGATGTTTGTAAAGAAATCCTCCCCCTCATTTTGAAACGAGCGTTCCAAACGCCATCCGACAAAAAATCCGGGCGGTTTACTTCTCCCCCTTTAATCGCTGTGCCCGGGCGAAAAAGCTTTGCAGGCTTATTTGCTCTTCTACTTCGTCGATGGCCTTCATGATGTTGTTTTGCGTGTTGGTAAGTTCGGCGGCGGCGGCTTTGATGATGGCCCAAATGGGGCGCATGCGCTCCACCAGTTCCTGGCCTTTGGCGGTGAGCAGCACGAGGCGTTTGCGCTCGTCGGCCTTGTCTTTTTTCGACCGGATAAGTTTTTCTTTTTCCAACTCCTTCAGCAGGCTGATGGTGGAAGGGTGGGTGTACCCAATTTCATTTGCCAGCTCCACAACGCTAAGTACAGGTTTATAATGCAGGGTATAAATAACCGGGAACCACTTGGGCTCAAAATCAATATTGTTGGCTTTGTAAATCAGCACGCCATCCTTGCGCAGGGTATCGGCAAGGCGCTGCAGCCGGGTACTAATGGCTAAAATGCCCGATTCATCAATAACGTTCATCTGCTTGTGGTTAATTGTTCAAATGTAACTCATAAAAAATATTATCGGCACCCATCAACGGAAACGATGGCGGCAAGTGCTGTTTGGCCAATTGGGTAAAGCCATTTTTTTCGTAAAAGCGGTGTGCCGCCTTCAGCATATCTACCGTGCCCAGGTATATAGCTGTAATATCCTGCTGCCTGCAATAAGCAATCAATTCATCCAGCAAACGCTGCGCAATGCCCAGTTCTTTGCCCCGGTACTCTTTACGCACAAACATTTTGCGCAAGGCACCGGCCTTACCGTCGATGGCTATTAAGGCTATGGTGCCCACCAGTTCACCATCAATTTTGGCGCCCAGGAAAGTGCCGCCGTTTTGGTGGTAATTGCTTTCAATATCCAGCAAATCGGGCTGACTTTTAAGGGTGATAGGCACGTTAAATTCTATTTGCTGTATGGGTAGTATGATATCGATGATCTGCTCACAGTAAGCGTTGTTTAAGGGGGTAATTTCAAGTGAAGTATTCATAATAATTTATTTATGTACAAATCTACGTAGTTAACTACATATATGCAAATTTATTGGTTCATTAGTTGGATAGCGGGATAGGGCTGGCAAGTAAAGCGTTGTTTTTCGGCTTTGCCAATTCAATAATCGCCTTGCAGGTACTAAACTTTTCACCAATGAACCAGTGAACCAATGAACGAACAGGGCGTTCCCCCCGCTGGTAGAAGCGGCGGTCAGGCTTTCCGTTACAAGTCCTCGCTTTGCCTTTGCCGCCCCGGCCTGCCCGCGCTGTGGGCTTTTCACTGCAATCCTTAACGCAAGCTGCGGGTATACAAAAACACCCGGATGAAATTGAACATCCGGGGTGTTGTGTCTTGTCCTTAGGAGCTACCTTTCTTCAGGATCAACTTTTAAAAGCGATGGCCTGCCTGTTTAACGTATTTATTTACAGTATTATTGAGGGCACTGCGGTTGCAGGCAGCCACGGTTCTGTAAGGAATAATTTACATGGACCAACGTTATTTTTAATTCAAAAAAACCTTACATTCATACTAATAAAATCAACCGGAAATGAAAGCAACGCAGATGATAAAATTGTCCATTTTTGCTGTTTGTTTGGCATTTATTTGGCAATCGTGCAATAAAACCACCGCGCCAGTGGTGGCAGCCAGCAGTGCTATATCAGCAACTATCGACGGAACCAGTGAAAATTTCATTACTGTTGATAGCTCGGGCTATCGCAATACCGCAACGTATTACTCGGCTTTCGTTTCGGCAAAAACCGGTACCTCCGCTACCGCCGATAAAATGGAACTGGATATATATTCGCCAAACCCCATTGCTGTGGGCACATACAGCCTGACTAAAAATTACAACCCACCTTTCGGAATTTTAATCATCTATAAAATTAGCGGCAGCAGTAATTTTGCTAACGCTTATGTTATTGATTACACAGGCAATCATCCGGCATCAATAACTATATCATCCATCACCAGCACCAATATACAAGGCACTTTTAACGGAACTTTAATTGCAGCAAACAACTCTGGCGCAACCAAAACAATTACCAACGGTAAATTCAACGTCGATCTTAAATAAGTTATTACCCGGCTGTGCTGGCGTTGCCAGGCCAGCTTAACGGCTATGGTTTTTACCGCATTTTTAGTTATCATGCCCGTAGCCATTATTTTGTCGATTGTTGAATCCGATCACGGCTTTAGTTCGGCTGGAGTTAATTGCTATTATTCCCTATTATATCAGGATGAAAAGCATCCAGTATGCTTGGGAAAGTTTTGATGATACAGAACAGCCGGCTGCCATTGCACCCGAGCCATAATTATTAAAGGTCGCCTCCTTTTAAGCATGTGTTGTGTAGTTGGCGCTCTGCCTACTTAAGTATTTCTTAAAATACTGGTGCGCATGCCCTATGTCACCTCATAATTATCGTGATGAGCGCTGTGGCGGTACGATATAGCTGGAAGCTGGTTAGCCTTACGGGTTTTAATTTGAACGAGGCAAAAAGAGTAAGCCATTTTTTTATTTCGGTCTGCGGCCTCGCGTTCTTTAATAGGGATGTATATAAAATAATGAACATGCATACAGCCATGGTAATGTGGGTGAGTACAAAAAATGCGTTCATGGTAATTGTGTTAAGTGTAAATGAGTTTTGCTTTGGTTATAACCCTGATAACCAAATACGGGCCAATTAAATAAATTGCTTAAAATCAGTTAGTTAGCAATTTTAATTACTATATCCGCTGCGATATATCGTTAAAACACGGTTGGATGCACGCTATTTGGAAAATTGGCAAATGAGGTTGCAAGTCTATCAGCTATTGCGGCAAATGTTTGTGTGTTTGCACCGTTAAAAGATAAGCGTGCAGGTCAGAGCCGAAAAAAACAATCTTTAGCCTCCGTACCTGCAATTTCACGTGTGCTCCAATTTATGATGGTAAATCCCGGCCGGGGCCTGTTTCATCCCGGCATTTACAGCGCCCGGCGAACAGCACTCCAAATATTATAAGAATATTTTTCATATATACAACCCGTATTTTAACGGTGATAGTAACCCGTTAAAATACGGGTTGCGACTGATAGAAACAGAGATTAACTTCAACGAAAATCTACCTGAATGCTGTTTATCAATAATTATGAAAATGCTGATGCCGTGGTCATCATGCTCTTAAAATGTTTACGGATAAATATTCCCGCTCATGAAATAGTAGCTGAATTAAGCAAACACCCAGACTATCCAAGCTTGTTGGCTATAAGTGATGTATTACAAAATTTTAACGTGAATAATGCTGCCTACCAGGTTAGCATACACGATGCGGGCAAGGTACCCTGCCCTTTTATTACCAACCTTAACAGGGGCGACGGTGAGTTTATTGTAGTAGATAAATTAAACGCCGGGGAAGTGTTTTTTTATAACGATAAAGGGAAACAGAAATTACCACGGACAACTTTTGATAAGTTTTTTGGTGGCGTTGTGCTAACCGCCGAAAAAAGCAGCGATTTATTGGAACGCCAGGCTAAAACAAAACTATCGGTTGCAAGCTATCGGTTACCTGCTATTATTGCCGGTATATTAATTATACTTTCAGGTTCATTAATTATCCATTCAACTTACCTTGTTAATTTAACGTGGCAAAAAGCATTTTTAACCATCGTTAAAACATCCGGGCTGGCTACCACGGTATTATTGCTTATCCAGGGTATTGACGGCAACAATCCATTGGTGCAAAAACTGTGTCAAAGCGTAGGTAAAAGCAATTGTAATGCTGTTTTAACATCCAAAGCGGCAAACGTATTTGCATGGCTTAGCTGGAGCGAAGTTGGCTTTCTTTATTTTGCAGGCACGTGGTTGCTGTTGCTTTTTGGTGATGGTTCGGCTTTAGTTTGGTACACATTGCTTGCGCTTAACCTGGTAAGCCTGCCATATACATTTTACTCTATTTATTATCAGGCCCGCATTGCTAAACAATGGTGTTTGCTTTGTTGTACGGTGCAGGCCATATTGTGGCTGGAGTTTATTACCATGGCTTTATCAAACATAACCGGGGTGCCGGTGTTTACCGCTGCCGGCTTAAGCAGCCTGGTTATATGCCTGTTAGTGCCCATTGTATTGTGGGCAATAGTAAAACCTTACCTGCTCAGGCTACAGCTTTTATCCCCCCTGAAAAAACAATTACGAACATTTAAATACAATGTTGAATTGTTTAATAATATGCTTAAAGCACAGCCCCGGTACGCTATGCCTGCCGAAGACTGGAGCATCGTTTTGGGCAACGCCGAGGCCGATAATATTATCACGATGGTAACCAACCCTTACTGCCCGCCCTGTAGTAAAACCCACCAGGTGCTTGATAACTGGCTTAACCAAAATCCAAATTTACAGGCGCGTATTATATTTACCGCCAACAATAACGACAGTGATATTAAAACCCCGGTAAGCCGTCATCTGATGGCGCTTAATAAGCTGGCCGATAAAACCATTGTTAAACATGCCCTGCATGATTGGTACAGGCAAAAGCAAAAAAGCTACGATGCATGGGCAAAAGCCTACCCGGTACAACTAAATGAAACAGAATTTTATAAAATAGACCAGCAAAAAGCCTGGTGCCAAATGGCTGAGGTTACGGCAACTCCGGCTTTATTACTTAACGGATACCGCCTTCCAAATATTTACCAACTACCCGATTTAAAATATATGCTTGAATAAGCGTTCAAAATACTTTTTGGCCAAAGGTGAAGGAGCATGTACTTCGATAATGTATGCCACTATTTGTCAGGTGAAATTGACTATCGATTTTAAAACATAACTATTATTATGGAAATGCAGAAAAAACTTTCAAGAGAAGAGATGAAAGCCATTACTGGTGGAAAATTGGCTTGTAACTGCCAGTGCAATGGCGCAGGTACCTGGAGCGCTTCATACAGCTCAGCATCGGCCGCGTATCATGATCTTCAAACCTATTGCAGCGGCGGTGGTTCTTGCCAATGTACAGAACCTGCGTCATAGTAACCATTAGTTAAATTTAACTAACAAAATGAAGCAAGCTATCGATGCAAATTGATAGCTTGCTTCGTAACTTATACAAATATGAAATACATATCATTTTTATGCTTCATGTTATTTTCCCAATGCGGGTTTTGCAATGTTAAAATCAGCGGAGAGTTGGTTGGCATAAAGGGAGCAACAGGGATAGGCGTATTTTTGCCGGTTGGAAATCACCCCAATGATTATCGCCAAACAATTTACCCTGTTGTAAATAATAAATTTAATATAAATTTCAATGTTTCATCTGAGGTGTTTATCAGAGTAAGGATTGGTTTAAGAACAATTTACTTAATTGTTGCTCCTGGCGATAATATCAGCTTCAAGTATTTTGACAATCCCGATAAATATAAATCTTTAAAATTTGAAGGTACCAATGCTACCGGCCAGTACTGGTATAACGTATATAATTTTCAACCACTTGATAACTATAATCACCACGGAAGCCTATTGTTGGCACTTGCAAACGAAAGTGAAGACCAGGGGTTAAAAAAAATAGGGCAATTTATTTTTGAGCAAACCCAGCCACTTGATTCGTTATACAAATTAAAGCAAATAAGCCCTCAGTTTTTCCTGCTTGCTAAAACCGATATCCGGGATATGCACGCACTTAATTTAATTAAAGGCATTACCACTCTTCAGGAAAAAAACAAAAACAGTCAGGTAAATGATAAATACCAACGCATTAAAAATGCCTTATTCAGCTTTGCAGGCCCCGGCAAAATCACCAACACCCAAACATACTTTGGTGCTATGTTTTTAGGTTATTACTATGAATCTAAACTTGAAGAAAGCAACGCCAACAAATCAAACACTTATAAATTAGGCCCTTACAACGGGTATCAATTAGCTCCCACTGAAATAAAAAATTTTTTATTGGGCGATATACTACTATTTCAAAAAATAATTGGCACCAGTGAATTCGATTTCACAACCACCTTTGCTCAGTATTGCAATGATTTTCCTAAAAGTCCATATATAGCCATGCTCAGGTCATTAATATTGGCAGCCGCCAATGCTAAAACCATTAAACCGGTTACAAACATTTCAATAGATACTATTACCACTTACAATACCTTTAATGATATAAAACGGCATTTTAAAGGAAAGTCGGTTTATATTGATTTATGGGCAACATGGTGCGTTCCTTGCCGGGCCGAGTTCCCCTTCTACCCCGGCCTTCAACCAAAGCTTAAACAAAAAAACATAACATCGGTATTTGTATCCATAGATATACCAATAATGAAAACGCAATGGGTTAATCTTGTTACGCAAAACCATTTAGATGGCTATCATATCCTGGCGGGTAAAAACTTACAGTCGGATATAAAAAAAATTGTTTATCAACAAGGCCAGGTGTCCATCCCCCGTTACATTATTTTAAATAAGGATGGCAGGGTAGTTAGCTGGGATGCCCCAAGGCCCAGTAATCCTGCCCTTGAAAAGTTGTTTGATAAATTGTAAAGGGAAACAGTTGTTAATAATATTACACCTACATCACTACCCATGAAACCGTTTGTATTTTATAAACAGCATGATCAAATGGATTGCGGCCCGGCTTGTTTACGCATGGTAGCTAAACATTACGGGCGTAATTTTCGCCTGCAAAACCTGCGCGAGCTTTGCGAGATCAACAAGGAGGGCGTATCCATGTTGGGTATGAGCGATGCGATAGAAAAGATAGGTTTCAGGTCATTAGGAGTTAAGCTGAGTATTGCCGGCTTGAAAGAAGCCGAATTACCTTGTATTTTACATTGGAGACAGAACCATTTTGTGGTACTTTACAAAATAAAAAACAATAAATTTTATATAGCCGACCCGGCAAATGGCCTGGTGGTGGTTAACGAGGATGATTTTAACCGCAACTGGCTAAGTACGGCCGATGGCAGCGAAGGCATAGCATTATTGCTAAGCCCAACCCCACTATTTTATGAACAGGAAGATGAAAAAGGCAGCGAGCTGCGCTGGGGCTTTTTATTGCGCTACCTTGTTACTTATCGCCAATTGGTAACCCAGCTTTTATTTGGCCTGGGTATAGGTAGTTTACTACAGTTAATAACCCCGTTTTTAACACAATCTATAGTTGATATTGGTATTAATACACGTAACCTTAATTTTATTTACATTATCCTGTTTGCACAAACGGCCCTGATCATCGGGCGGGCAAGTGTTGATTTTATCCGGTCGTGGATTTTGCTGCACATCAGCACCAGGGTAAACATATCCATCCTTACCGATTTTTTAATTAAGCTTATGAAATTGCCCATCAGCTTTTTTGATACTAAAATGACGGGCGATATTATGCAGCGAATGAATGATCAGAAAAAAATTGAAGGTTTTTTGACGGGTTCAACCTTAAGTACTTTATTCTCGTTATTTAACCTTTTAATATTTTCTGTTGTGTTGGCTTATTACAATGCCACTATATTTTTGGTATTTGCAACATGCAGCGCCCTTTATACCATTTGGATAATGCTGTTTTTAAAACGCCGGCGCGAACTCAATTATAAAAGCTTTGATGTGGCTTCAAAAAACCAGAGCAGCATTGTGCAATTGGTAGGCGGTATGCAGGAAATTAAGCTTAACAACTGCGAACAGCAAAAACGCTGGGAGTGGGAACATATACAAGCCCGTTTGTTTAAGTTTAATGTTAAAAGCCTTGCCTTAAGCCAGTATCAGCAGGGCGGCGCTACCTTTATTAACGAAGGCAAAAACCTGCTTATTACCTTTTTAAGTGCGCAGGCGGTTATTAATGGTAATTTAACTTTGGGTGCAATGGTGGCCGTGCAATATATTGTGGGCCAACTAAGCAGCCCCATTGAGCAATTGCTGGGCTTCATACAAGGGTTTCAGGATGCCCGCATCAGTTTAGAGCGATTAAACGAAATTCACCAGATGGCCGATGAAGAACCATTGGATAAAGAATGGAACCATACCCTGCCCGAAAATAAAAGTTTAAGTCTTTCCAACATTACATTCCGTTATCCGGGAGCAGGGAATGAACCTGTGCTGGAAGATATTAGTTTTCAAATTCCGCAAGGTAAAACAACAGCTATTGTGGGTATGAGCGGTAGTGGTAAAACCACTGTATTAAAACTGCTGCTCCGTTTTTATGAACCGCAAAAAGGCGAAATTAAGGTAGGCGGACACCCCATAAACAATATTGGCTTTAAAACCTGGCGCAGCCAGTGTGGGGTGGTAATGCAGGATGGCTTTATATTTTCTGACAGTATTGAACGTAACATTGCGGTGGGTGATGAATACCCAGACAAAGAAAAACTACGCCACGCTATAAAGGTTGCCAACATACATGATTTTATTGATGGTTTACCATTAGGCCTTAATACCAAAATAGGCGCCGAAGGTAATGGAATAAGCCAGGGACAGCGGCAGCGGATGCTGATAGCAAGAGCTGTTTACAAAAACCCCGAATACCTGTTTTTTGACGAAGCTACCAATGCCCTTGATGCCAATAACGAACGGATAATTATGAATAACCTGGGCGAGTTTTTTAACGGACGCACGGTGGTGATAGTAGCGCACCGCCTAAGTACAGTAAGTAATGCAGATAATATAATTTTATTAGATAAAGGCCGGATAATTGAGCAGGGAAGTCATTTTGAGCTTACGGCACTGAAAGGAAGCTATTATCAACTGGTTAAAAACCAACTGGAATTAGGAACTTGATTACAAGATGCTAATTCCACATGTTAAATAATTAAACAAATAAAAAGCCAACGTAAAACAAATGCCTTCAATTGTATTTGAAACTCCACCACCCGAGAAAACTGATGGCTCGAAGAGCATTATTGTTTTAAAAACTCCGCCCGAAGGCCAAAACACCGTACTGGGGAATGTTATAGCTTTAAAATCTCTGCCGCAAAGGCATGCCGATGATATGCAGGATATTATAACCGCCGTGCCATCATGGATATTACGTTGGGGCATTACGCTGTTTTTTGCAATATTAATTTTATTAATTGGTTTGGCGGCATTAATCAAATACCCGGATATTATTAAAACAAGGTTAAAAATTCAATCACCCAATTCGCCAAAGCCGGTTGTTGCAAAGATACCGGGCAAACTGGTTAAGCTTTTGGTGAACGAAAATGAACTGGTTGTAAAAAACGAGCCGTTGGCATTCATTGAGAGTACGGGCAATCATGTGCAAATAATGCACCTTGCTCAAAATTTAACGATGCTACAAAATGATATTGCCACGGGTAAACCAATTAATAACAGCCTTTTTATGCAGGCAAACAGCGTTGCACTGGGCGAACTTCAAACTGCCTATCAAACTTTTTACCAGGATTTTATTAACTATCAATCGGCCGTTAACAATGGATTTTATCTAAAAAAGAAGGCGTATCTTGAAAAAGATCTTGCCGATATCAACCGGCAAACAGGACAATTACAACAAAGCAAGGCCATCCAGCAACGTAATTTTAAACTTGCAGATGATGAGTATGCAATGCATAAAAAGCTTGCAGATCAAAAAGTAGAAACCCAGTCTGAATTACGGCAACAAGAGGCCAAATTTTTGGCCCAAAAATCGCCATTGATACAAACAGAGTCGGCTTTGGTTGCCGCCAATAACAATTACACAGGAAAACAAAAAGAAATTTTGGAATTGGATAACCAGATTAGTGAACAAAAAGCCAGGTTCAGGCAGTCGCTCAACAGTTTAATAAGCCAGGCCGAAGATTGGGAAAACAAATATATTCTCAGGGCATCCCAGGCAGGTAAAATATCGTTTCCGGGCATTATCCAGGAAAACCAGGTGCTTAGCGTAGGGCAGGAAGTTTTTTATGTAAACCCCGGCAACGAAGCTTTCTTTGGCGAAATGGACATCCCGCAAGATAATATGGGAAAAGTTAAGGAGGGGCAGCAGGTACTGATAAAACTGAGGAGTTACCCGTTTGAGGAGTATGGCTTAATAAAAGGTAAAATAAATTACATTGCCGAGGTGCCTTATAACGACAGTGTTTTTGTATCGAAAGTTGATTTTAAAGTGGGCAAGCCGATAAATATTAAACGCCCTATTCATTTAAAACAAGGCATGATAGCCGAGGCCGAAATTATTACCGAAGATGCCACCATATTTCAGCGTGTTACCAGGAGCGTATTTAAAATAGTGGCTAATAAATAGCTGTCAACCCCAGCCAGGCAACAAATTTACCAAAGCGCATCTCCTTAAAATTATGCCGGTAACCTGGGAGCATCGGCGTAACGCCACCTCATAATTATCGTAATAAGCCCTACGGCCGCACGATAAAGCTGGAGCCGGCTTAACCGGACAGGTTTTAATTTAAAGGAGGCAAAAGGCACAACCCATCTTTTTATTTCTTGTTGCGGATTTGCGCTCTTTAACACGGATACATATACCACGGCCAATAGGCATACAGCCATGGTAATGTGGGTAAGTACAAATAATGCGTTCATGGTAATGGTGTTAAGTGTAAATGTGTTTTGCTTTTTACACCGATGATTACCAAACAAATGCCAATTACACAAATAGCTTAAAATCAAATAATTAACTAATATTAATTTATAACAGCGCGGCGATATATCGTTAAAACACGATTGCTTGCTGATATTTGGATAATTGTTGGAGGCTGCCCTCAGCAAGTACCTAAAACCTGCCCCTGTCCAATTCCCGAAACCCTCTTGTATTGATACTAACTACCCGCTTCTACCGGCGGGGGGAACTCTCTGTTAATTCAAAATTCAAAATTCAAAATTCAAAAAAATGTTGCCGGGGGTGGGGGCAGCTGTATAAGCCTGCTGTTTGTAGTCTACCGCTGTTTGAATGTCTCCGGCTTCGAACGGCTATGTTTGTAGTTTATAATTACTGCCCAGCCGCCCCGATAACTATCGGGGTGGCTGGGGCTACTGAAGGCAGTTGGAATAACGTATTGTGCTAACTTAAACACTAATTTATTTAACATATACAGAAACAACCTGGTTAGCCGATGTACGCGCACAGCTTGAGCTCAGTACCGTGCATCCGGGATCCATTTCAACAAAACTGCCGTTTTTCCAGTAGCCGTTTTCGCCCGATGATGACGATGCGCCGCCGGTATATAAATCGGTGTTATTGTATAAGAACAGCGAAGAAACGTTTTCGGCAACTGCATAGGCCGATGGAGTAAGCATGGTGCCATTTTTCCAAACTGCCCCCGCCCCATTGTATTGCCCGCCCACATATACATTACCGCCCGCTACCAGTATGCTGGAAATGCTGTTGAATAAACTGTTGCCTGGTGTGGTTAATGGGACGGAAACACCATTTTTCCAGAGGCGTGGTGCTTTATTTATGATTCCGCCCGTAGCAGGGTCTCTTATTTCTTCAGTACCGGCCACGTAAACTGCGCCGCCCGAAACACATATTGCCGTGGCCAGCGCGTTACCCGAGTGTATGCCATCGGTTATGTCAATTGGTGTGCCGTTTTTCCAGTAAGTTGCTTTTAAAATGGTAGAACTGCCCAGGTATTGTGACCCTGCGACGTAGGTATCGCCATTGCTCACGGCTAAAGCGTTGTTTAAATAATTACTTGTTCCCGAGCCGCCAATATTAGTGACCGTTGTAGTTGTTAACTGGGTAGCCGTGCCATTTTTCCAGACATTGTAAGCCCCATTAACCTGGCCCAGGCAATAAACATCGGTACCCGAAACAACTATCGAAAACGTGTACCCGGTTTGTGAAGATAGATGCACAGCTGTGCCATTTTTCCAATAGGTTGGTGTATTGGTAGATGCAGGCCCGGCTACATAAATATCGGTACCCGAGCCCACCATAGCGTAAGGGTTTGTACAATCGGCTATGGCCGTGAAGGATGAGTTTTTCCAATAACCAAAGCCTTTGACGATATCGGAACCAAGTACATAAACACTTGGGCCGGCTACGATGTATGTAAAAGCTATGCCGTTAGATGTGCCGCCAACGGTGGTAACGGTTATATTTCCTGAACTGCCGCCGGTTGGCACTTTAACAACCAGTTGCGTAGTGCTTGCTGTGGTAACGCTGGCGGCAGTACCGTTAAATTTAACAGTGTTATTAGCGGCTACGGCATCAAAATCAGTCCCGGTAATGGTTACAGACGCGCCTTCGGCAGCCGACGTTGGATTAATTGCCGTGATAGTTGGCGCTACAATGTAGGTAAATACAGGCCCGGTGGCGGTTCCGCCCGAAGTGGCTACGGTTACGGCCCCGCTGGTGGCCGCGGCCGGCGCGGTAACCACTAATTTGGTGGTTGTAGCCGATGTAATAACCGCTGCCACGCCGTTAAATTTTACGGTGTTATTGGCAGCAGTTGCGTCAAAGTTTGTCCCGGTGATTGTTATGGCAGCACCTGCTTTGGCCGAAACAGGGCTGATTGTGGCAACTGTTGGTGCCAATAAATAAGTAAATACCGGCCCGGTGGCGGTACCGCCGGTTGTGGTTACGGTTATGGCCCCGGTGCTGGCAGCCGCGGGCGCTGTTACAACCAAAGTACTTGCGGTAGCCGATGTAACACTTGCAGCAGTTCCGTTAAATTTTACGGTATTATCGGCGGCCGTAGCGCTGAAGTTTACTCCGCTGATAGTGACGACAGTGCCTGCAATGCCGGAAGCAGGGCTGATGGTATTAACCGCAGGTATTTTTACAGGTATGATTACCGGGCTGCTTTTTTTACAGGAGGGTAAAATAACAAGCAGCGCAAAAAGTATACAAATGGAATAGGTGAGTTTTGTTTTCATAAGGTATAGTTTGACGTTTTAGCTTATGATGTTAAAGCTGCGTTTACTTACCCATGAAATTGAGCATATTTAGGATGACGGTCAATCCTCTTTTTGAGTGAATTGGGTGCTGGTTGACCAGATTGGCTTATTACAATATTTTTTCTTTCAGCGCTTTGGCTATGGCTTCTTTGCCACAGTTTACATGCAGTTTCAGGTATATTTTTTTGAGGTGCGAGCGCACGGTGTCAAAAGCCATATTCAGCTCATCGGCTATTATTTTAATACTGTTCCCTTTTATTAAAAGCTGCAACACATCCGTTTCGCGCGAAGTGAGGTTATATTGGTTATCAGTTTTTCGCTGAAATGACATCAGCACTTTTCTGGCAATTACGGGCGACATAGGTGCCCCGCCATCCAACACCTCGCGGATGGCATCAAATAGCCGGGCAGGCGGTGTTTTTTTTAGTAAATAACCGTTGGCCCCAGCGCAAAGGCATTGAAAAAGCTTCTCGTCATCCTCAAAAACAGTGTACATAATCACGGCAGTTTCCGGGCGGGCCTGTTTTACCATAGCAACCCCGCTTATACCCGTTTTGCCGGGCATATCTATATCCATCAACACAACATCGGGGCTAAGGCGTTGTATAATTTCTGCCGCCTGGTTGCAATTATCAAAATCGCCCTTAACCGCGTATTCAGGGTCGCTGTTAAGCAGGTAGGCCAATGACTCGCGCAGGCGGTCATTATCTTCAAATAAAACTATACTTACCGGCATAAGTGCTAAATTACAGTTTACTATTTAACTGGCCTATCACTCTTTTGAGTGATTAAAGCAGGGGTATTATAATGGTAAGTAAAGTACCTTCATTGCTGGCCGACAAAATTGAAATACTCCCTTTCCACTTTGCTAATCGTATTTTCATGTTTTTTATACCATTACGTGCCGTAGGTTGTGCTGGGTCAAAGCCTTTGCCATTGTCTTTAATAATCATTTGCAAATGGTTTTGGTGGCTCTGGAGGTTGATGTCGACATACGTTGCGGCAGCGTGTTTGTAGATGTTGTTTACCGCCTCTTTAAACACCAGGTAAATATCTTTTCTTTTTTCCATGTGCAGCTTTTTGCTGGCTATCTTCTCGTCAAAGTGGAAATGGTAGGCAATGTTTGCACCTTCAAACAATTCGGCGGTATATCTTTTCATCCGGGCCACGGTTTGTTCATAGCTGTCATTAAGGGTGTTTATGCTCCATACAATATCATCTAATGATTGGTTGGAGGCGTTTACTTCTTCGGTTATCCGTTTCAAAAACCTCCGGGCTTGTTCTGGCGCCGATAGGTTGGCGTTGCTGAGTTCGGTAAGTATATTGATGTTGCTGAGGGTTGAACCAATGTCGTCATGTAAATCTGTGGCGATACTATTGCGGATGGCCTGAACGCGCAGCACCTGCCTGATGCGATTAAGGTAGATGGAGTAGATGATGCCGCCGGTGGTTGTTACGGCTAAAACAATAAACCACCAGCTTTTATAATAAGGGGTTTGCACCGAAAAAAACAAGATGGCCTGGTTTGTACTCATGGTACCATCAGCCATTTGCGCTTTAACCCTGAAAATGTAATTGCCCGATAGCAGATTCGAAAACGATATTTGCCGGGTGCGGCCCGCCGAGATCCAATTTTTACTCAGGTCGTTAAGCCGGTAATAATACCTGTTTTGCATGCCATCAACCAGGTTAACCGCGCTAAAGGCGATACTGATATTATTATCATTGGCCGGCAGGCTAATGTTTTGGGCCGGATTTAAATTGTTACCCGACGAAGTTACAGCCGTAATTAATACGCCCGGGGCCCGGCGCGGCCGCAGCAATTGGTTTGGTATCGCGCTGTAAAATATATGAGCAGTATTAAAATATATCTTATCTACGGTGCTGTCGTACTTTACGCTTAACACAGGATCTTCTGACGATGGGTAATAACCGCCAAATAAAAAAAAGTGACCGGTGCCGGGCTCCATGCAGTTTAATCCGTTTTTGGTGCCAATCCACAGGCGGCCTTTATTGTCGGTAGCCAGGCTGTAAACGGTGTTTGATGATAGGGCTTCGGGCATATCAATCTTTTTAAACTTTTGGCTGCTGATGTCAAATTTCACCAGGCCGGCATTAGTGCCCATCCATATTTTGCCCCTGCCATCTGCATAGATGGTATTGATAACCCCATTATCAAAATCGGTATTATAAGCCGGGGGGAACAATGCAAATTGATGATTGGCCCTGCTCCATTTTACCAGCCCGCGGCCTTCGGTACCGCCCATCCACAGATCGCCAAATTCATCCTCGGCAATACAAACGGGGAACCTGATGGGCAGTTGGTTTTTTTTGTCTTTTTTTGAATAAAGCTGCAGGCTATTGTTGGCCAAATTATAAGCGGCAAGTCCATTCCCTTCACCAAGGCCCATCCAAAGTAAGTTTTCGTTGTCGGTAAACTGGGTAATTACCGGGCATTTTCCAATCATTGGTACATTTACAGGCCGGGGCCTGGCCATACCTTTTTTCCATTCATATATGCCTCTCTGTGTACCTATCCAAAATTTATCCCCTCCCGCAGCCCTGATATTCCAGGTGTCATTTACGCCTGTAGTTTCCCCTATTAATATTTCCTTCCATGGCGTATTAAACTGGCTGGTATAAAACACTCCGCCGCCGGTGGTGGTTAAAAAAATATGACCCTTAACCACAAAAATGCCCGATAGATCTATCCCCCGGTGATCTTCGGTGTTATAGGCCGGCAGCTCAGCTGTAGAAACCCCGTTGCCCATGAGCGTATACTTATATAAACCATTGTTAGTGCCCACCCAAAGGTTGCCTTCGGTATCAAACAACGTGCAAAACACATGTTGTTTGGGTAGTAATACGCCGCTTTTAAAACCGGTACGCCCAAAGGCCGATGCGTCGGTATTCCAGTATGCCAGTCCCCCATCGCTTAGGGTACAGGTTGCAAGCCCATTGTTTAGCAGGTTGATGTGCGTGTTATAATATATCTGGCCTTTTCCGGGCAAATGATTGAAGGCCGAGGAAGTAACCTGGCCTGATGTTGAGTTAAAAAAGAAAATACTATCAACCATATGCTTTACAAACCACGAATTACCCTTTTTATCAAATGCGATATCCCTGACATTTAAACTATCTATCACCGATAGGGGATACCTCTTTAACTGGTTTAACGGAATAATTTTATTGCTTGCGGGAGTATAAATATGATATTGAGTTTTTTTACCCTTCACCAATCTGAAAAGAACGCTCCCGTTGGGTAGGGGGTGGATGCTTTCGACGAACATAACCCAGGTTGCTCCCTGGTCATTAGCCCCCCTGGTAAATTGAAGGACGTTAAGGTTTTGATCAAGCTTATAAAGCCCGGTTTGCGAGGCCGCCCATATATTATTTTGCTTATCTACCGATGCGATATAAAAATTATTTTCGAAAGGGAACATTTTTGCCGAAGCCGGCACCAGCAGGTTATTAAATGTATTGACCCTGGTATTAAAAACACATAAGCCGGTTGAGGTGGCTACCAGTAACCGGTGCCCGGGTAATTTTTGTATGGAGATGATATTGTTGCCCGGCAGCGAGCTTGTTGTTTTGGAGTGATAAAAATTTTTAAACTCAACCCCGTCGTACCGGCTTAAGCCGTAGCTGGTACCCAGCCATAAAAAGCCATCATCGTCCTGGCAAATTGTATTGATAGTGGCATCAGGCAAGCCATCTTTTACCGAAATATAAGCCGGCCGGATTTTATCCAGCTTTTGTGCGTGCGCGACAAGCAACACACCATTCAACAGTAAAAGTGAGATGAATTTCCGGTACATTTTTCGAGATAGTTAAAGATATGGTATTCAGCTAATTGTTTGCCTGGCTAAAAAATATTTTAACATACAACAGCCTGGTACCGTCAGGGCAAACGCAGCTAATTGGGTTAACATAACTTAACACATTTCAAATATATTTTTTGTAAATACTTAATAATCATTTTTTTGTATTTTAACATAGTTAACACTAAATTGATCGTTCAATTTAGAAGCATCCAAATACTTGTGCCTGTTGTTGGCCAATACAAGTCCCTTTGGTACCGGGATCATTATCACCACCTAAATTTCCAGATCCACCAAAAAAATAAATAAGCAATATGAAACGTATTATCTTAGGTTTGAAAAACATATTTATGCAACAAAAAATTTGGTTATTTCTTTTTTTATTTCTTGTAATAATATTCCTATTCGTAATTCCAAAATTTAAAAACTTCAATTTCCATATGCGCAAAGGAATGGAAGGGATAAGTGCGGATATGGGGGAATCTAAAAAAAGAGGTGTTTTTGTGCATGGGTATATGCCACCCCAAAATCCCTATAAAATAAATGATAGTTTAGCAGTATATGTTAAATCAGCGTGGCTGGAACATAAATGGACTTATACAGGCTCCTTCAATACACAAGAAACATCTATTGATAGCGAAGGATATACATTAATTGTTATTTCGGATAAAAAAAGTTTAAAAGGTATAGACTACAATTGGCTGATTGGAGCAAAGGAAGACAGCACATTTTATGGTGGCTATGGTAGTTCAATGATGACTGATTTTAACAAGCTTCCCACAAACGACACAATTGTTTGGAAAGTTCAAGCTGGGGATCATGGCTATTCAACTCCAAAGGTCATTATTGGAAAGTTCACCTTATTGGTTGTTAAATAACCCTCCAGCTACTGCGAGTTGTGCCCCCAGTTATCCGTAGTCTTCCGCTGTTCGATCTCCCCAGTTGTTCTTAGTCTGTCGCTGTTCGAATGTCTTTGTATTCGAACGGCTATGCTTGTAGTTTATACCTACTGTATTTTCACTGAATATATGCAACTCCCGGCTGTTTAATTTCATCCGGGTGTTTTTATATACCTGCAGCTTGCGTAAAGGATAGAAACGGGTACCGGCCAATGAGCGTAATGCCTGAAGGCGTATGAGTGGATAGCCTGGCGCCGCTTCTACCAGCGGCGTACCCCATGATTAAGTTAAAAGTTAAAATTCAAAAGTAAAAAATGATTTGGGTGGTGGTTATAGACAGTTAGCAATGGCATATATTTTCAGGCCGCTGCCCGCAGATTCCGCTGTTCGAGGGTCTCAAATCCCATATCTGACATCTCAAATCTAATTAAAAAAACATTTGCGCAAGTAAATGCTTGCGCTTATATTTGCAAGTAAGTACTTGCGAATAATGAAAACCAGACGAGACGTTTACCAGGCCATAGCCGACCCTACCCGAAGGGCCATAATTAACATGATTGCTACGCAGCCGCATAATGTGAACACTATAGCCGCAAACTTTGATGTTACACGACAGGCCATATCGTTGCATATCCAGATCCTGGCCGATTGCGGCCTTATTAACGTTAAGCAGCATGGACGCGACAGGTTTTGCGAAGCCCGGCTCGATCAGCTCGGCGAGGTATCGGCCTGGATAGACCAGTACCGCCAGCATTGGGAAAGTAAATTAGATAATCTTGAAAACTATGTAGTACAATTAAAAAATGAACGAAATGGAAAACACAAAAAGTAACACTGCCGACCGCGAATTACGCCTAACCCGAACATTAGATGCCCCCGTTGAACTGGTATGGGAAGTATGGACCCAGCCAGAGCATATTGCCCAATGGTGGGGGCCAAACGGTTTTACAAACACCATTAGTAAAATGGATGTTGAACCCGAAGGCGAGTGGGACCTGGTAATGCATGGCCCCGACGGAACTGATTATAAAAACAAAAGTATATTTAAGGAGGTTATCCCGTTCAAAAAAATAGTATATGAACATGTTAGCAGTCCTAAGTTTGTTGCCACCATTGAATTTGAAGCAAGGGGCGAACAAACCCATCTTAGCTGGCATATGCTTTTTGAAACACATGAACAATTTATACAAGTTGTAAAAACCTTTAAAGCTGATGAAGGATTGAAGCAGAATTTGGAAAAACTGAACCAGTATGTAAAAGCGCTAAACCAGGGGTAGGTTGTATTTTGCGTGTGGGGATGGTACCGCAATTCATGGTGAAGTGGTATCAAAATGACATGGAGCATGTCTCCGGTTCTATGCCCCAATTTTACAGCCTGTTGAAAGAGTAACAGTAGGCGGATGCGTTAACCCGGGTGGGCAAGTCAACCGGGTTATATGTTTTTAGTATATAGAATTATCGTGGAGAAATATGAAATATGCGCGCTATTAGTTTATAAAAAGGTAATATCCGATGGGTAATTTTTTATATTTGTGTATAAAAATCGATCCTTGTCCAATACTGTTGCTTTTCATATTAAAGGCATATTAATTTGCTTTGCTATCTTTTTTTTAACGTTGTTAAAAGGATATAGTCAGCAATTTTATATAGCGGCATATGATACTAAGCCCTTGCGGCTTCATCGCGTTACCTTAACACCCCAGGGGCCTGTGTCTGTATCAGTTGAAGGATGCGGAGCAGGTGATTTTTTTTCTATAGCTATATTAGGTAATAAAATATATTACAGCAACAGCTCGGCGATGTTTGTTGGCGATATCACGGGTGGCAATTCACCTGCCATTACCAATTGTGTTTTTTTGGGAGCAGGAGGTTTTGGCAATGCGCTTACCGTTGATAAGAAGGGGATATTATACTACGCAACTGGTAACCTGTTATATTCATATGACCCGGTTAAAAGATTGACCATTTTTATAGGGACTATGCCTTATTCTGCCCAGGGCGATCTTATGTTTTATAACAATGAGTTATACATGGCCGCGGCCGAGGGTATAGCGAAAATCAACTTAGCGAATGTTGCGCTAAGCAAATTATATATATCCATACCGGGCGAAAGTATTTACAGTTTAACAGCCGCGTCTATAAATGGAGTGATTAAAGTATATGCTTTTACTGAATATCCCGTACGGCAGATTTATGAGCTTGATATGCAGAAAAGGGTTATTAAAGGTATTGTTGGTGTGCTGCCATATCAAACTTTGGATGCCGCGAGTGACTCGGAAGCAGGCACTGTACAGTATATCAACATCGATCATGTAAACATCCGGCAGGAGTGTAACGTGTTTAATAAAGGACACGCGGAAGTGGTTGCCGGGCCACATACCAGTAATTACACTTATAAACTAAATACCGGGCAAAGCAATCAAACGGGTATTTTTGATAATCTTACACCGGGTAATTATACAGTAAGAATTTCATCAGATGGCACAGAACCGCCAAATGAGGTTACGCTGAAAGTGCCGGATTACACAAGTAATAACCCGGCTATAACCGTTGTTAAAACTAACCCCATTTGCTCAAAAAAAGGAAGTATTAAGCTTGATGCCGGTGCCGCAAATGCAACACTTAGTATTAAGTATAATGAGCAGATTTTTGGCTTTGACCATACTTTTGCCGACCTGGCAGCCGGCAATTATCATTTTACCATATTAAATCAAAATGGCTGTGTAACTGACGAGCGGGATTATACCCTGGCACAGGACGATTGCCCGCCAATACCAGACATTGATAAACAGATATTACAAGAGTGCGATGTTTATAACAAGGGCAGTATAAGAGTGATAACCCCGGCCCATACAGATAATTATACTTATACTTTAAATGGAACAACTAATTCAACAGGGGTATTTAATAATCTGAACCCAGGTAACTATACCGTAGTGGTAGAATCAGACGGATTGAACAAAGCCACAAGCATGAATTTTGAAGTTCCAGATTATTCGCTTCAAAACCCGGTTATTACATTTACGCAAACAAAGCCCCTGTGCAACGCCAAAGGCAGCATTAAACTTGATGCAGGCGTAGCTTCTGCTACCTATAGCATAAAATACAACGGCCAGATTTTTACTTTCGATCATACATTTACCGGTTTAGCTGCCGGTAACTACCATTTTACTATTCTGAACCAAAATGGTTGTATAGCCGATGAAAAAGATTTTAACCTGCAACAAGATAATTGCCCGCCCATAACCATTACAGACGTGCAAATACAAGCCGAATGTAGTGTATATAGGCAAGCCAGTGTAAAAGTAACTACTAAAGCTCACCCCGATACATACACTTACATTTTAAATAATGTAAGTAATAATACAGGAGTATTTGATTTTCTGGCGCCGGGTACCTATACCCTGATAATCAACTCATCAGGCGGCGACCATAAAGAACAGCAGGTAACAGTCCCTGATTTTACGTTAGGCAATCCGACTATAAAATTTACTGAAACCAAACCTTTATGTGATGCAAAAGGCAGCCTGAAATTAGATGCGGGTTCGGTTGGCTCAGCCTACAGCATAAAGTACAACGGCCAGATTTTTACTTTTGATCATACATTTACAGGTTTAGCAGCGGGTAACTACCATTTTACTATCATAAACCAAAATGGTTGTATTGCTGATGAAAAGGATTATACCTTGTTGCAGGATAATTGCCCACCTATCACCATAAATAATATACAAGTGCAGCCGGAGTGCTATGCCTACGGACAGGCCAATGTAAAAGTAACTACCCAAAACCATCCGGATACTTACACTTATACCCTAAATAACGTGAGTAATAGTACAGGGGTATTTGATTTTCTGACACCGGGTACTTACACCTTAATAATTAACTCGTCTGGAGGTGATCATAAGGAACAGCAGGTAGTAGTTCCTGATTTTACATTAGATAAACCGGCCCTTATTTATAAGGTTAAAGCCGCAGTTTGTAAATTACTCGGCGAAGTAAAATTCAGCATAAATGGAGACAGTAAAGGTGCCGTAAAAGTTAAACATGACAATGATGTATTTTCAATTGATCAAACAATTAAAGGCTTAACCCCGGGACCTAATCATTTTATTATACTTAACCAGCAGGGGTGTATTTTAGATGAAATTGATATTGATATAACACAGGATGAATGCGAACCGGTGGTTTTCCCCAACGCGTTTAGCCCTAACGGAGATGGTGTAAACGATATTTTTAGGCCGAACCAGGAAAGTAGCCCCCTCAATTTTAAACTTTATATATATAACCGCTGGGGTAATCAGTTATTTCAGTCGCCCAGTATTTACCAGGGCTGGGATGGAACTTATAAAGGCAAACAGGCTCCGTTTGGCGAGTACTATTGGATTGCCACCTATAATATGCCCGATGGTACAAGCTCACGTCAAAAAGGAACTGTTACCCTTGTCAGATAAAAAAGTACGTCAACTAAGAGTGCCGCCGGTTTGACGAGGCACGTTGGGCTTATTTGTTATAGCAAAAACAATCTGACCTATTTTTCCCATATTTCCGTTAATTGAACGACTGCCTGAACTCCAGCGGCGAAAAATGGGTTTTTGTTTTGAATAATTTGCTGAACGATTGGGGATGTTCAAACCCTAATTCGTAGGCAATCTCGCTTACTGATAAATTGGTAGTGGATAGTTTTTCTTTTGCCTTTTCTATCAGCTTATCGTGAATGTGCTGCTGGGTGCTTTGTCCTGTCAACGTTTTTAATAAGCCGCTTAAATAATTGGGCGATACATTTAGTGTTTCGGCAACGTAAGCAACCGTAGGCAGTCCTTTTTGTGCCAGGGCCTCGCTGCCAAAATAGGTGGTAAGAATAGCTTCCAAACGATCAAGAACCTGGTGGTTTGCTATTTTACGGGTGATAAACTGGCGTTGATAAAACCGTTCGGAGTAGGTGAGCAATAATTCAATTTGAGCAATAATGATGTCCTGGCTAAACTTATCGATGTTTGAATGATATTCCTGCCGGATGTTTTGCATGATACCTCCAATTATGTTTTCCTCCTTCTCCGACAGAAATAAGGCTTCTTTTACCGAATAATCAAAATACTCATAGCGCTTAATTGATTTAGCTAAAGGCGTGTTCCACAAAAAATCGGGATGAAACAATAACATCCAACCGGACTGATTTGATGCGGCATTCAAATCGGTCTCAATTTTTAAAACCTGGCCGGGCGCCATAAAAAACATAATACCATCGTCAAAATCATAATCATGCTGCCCGTATTTCATCCGCGCGTTAAAATTTCTTTTTAATGCAACCGAATAAAAATCTTTTACCATGCTCATTTCGGCGCCGGGTACCTGGGTAACGGTTTCTAAGTTTATAACGCTTATTAACGGATGCTCCGGCTTAGGCAAACCCCTGAACTGGTGAAACTCGCTTATGGTTTTAAACCGCCT
The DNA here is from genome assembly GCF_058801545.1 of Mucilaginibacter sp. GW822-FHT03E02. Taxonomy (NCBI): domain Bacteria; kingdom Pseudomonadati; phylum Bacteroidota; class Sphingobacteriia; order Sphingobacteriales; family Sphingobacteriaceae; genus Mucilaginibacter; species Mucilaginibacter sp. GW822-FHT03E02. The sequence goes on from NZ_JBXANJ010000001.1 coordinate 4,901,302, forward strand.
GGGTTGCATATTTGGCATATCACAAGATACTTAATTTTAATAAAAGGCAACGGCAATTTCCTAACTAAGCATCTTCACCGCTCTTTATTTTGTCACTTCAAAGGTATGCATCCGGAGATTCCACGGCGTAGCCAAATCTACTATTGTTGTAGCTCAATAATTAGCCAGGGCCAGTATAGGCCTGTGATTGGTGCGGTTCATGCTAACCAAGATGTATTTGCCTGCCCGATGTGTATCATAAACGCACTATTCGCCGTGAAAAAACTCAGCATGCCACGCCATTTTACGCCGCCTGAAAACTGTTTTTGAGGGATAGGATGCTGGTATAAACAACATTATATAGCATGGTAAAAGTTATGAATATTGTATAATATGATGATAATCACTTGTTTAATTGGTTTTTATGCAGGGTGGAGCCCGTTTGATGTAATAGTGTAATTATTACACTAAGATGAATATTATGATGCCAGGAAATCACACCTTTGCAGTGGAAAACAGGACACCAATATACAACCCCACAGGGCGACAATATCGGGTTAAAATTGGCCCCGTTTTTTGGTTGCATTTATAGATAAGCAATGCAATTAATTAACAATTACAATTAAAAAATAGAAAAATGAAAACCAAAATTTTATCCGTAATCACAATGTTTGTTGTTGTGTTAGGATTAACAAAATCAACCTATGCCAGGTCACTAACAATTGATGCCTTCACTGTATTAAATGATATCAGCACCATCAATAAAATAGAAGTTCGTGGTAATGTAGAGTTATACATCTCTGATGCCACCCGCGACCAGGTAAAAGTTTACAATAAATACTATGCCGAACGTGCTTTGGTTCAAACTAAAAATGGTGTATTAAGTATTGCCTCTTATACCACCGAAAAGCTGGTAGTTTGGGTAAGCGCTGCCGACCTGCGTTCAGTTTCGGTATTTGATAACTCATCCGTAACATCTTTTGGTAAACTGTCAAAAATTGAATTTAACGTTGATTTACATAACAACGCGGCAGCCAGTTTAAACTTAGATGCTTTTAGCACTACCTTAACTGTAAAAGATAACGCGACAGCAGATTTGAAAGGCGCAACAGAAGAATTAAACCTTAACAGGGCAATTCAGTCGAATGTTAAAAGCAGCAACTTTGCTGTAACCCATTTAGTTGAAAACAAAGCCATCTTAGCCGCCGGTATGGGCCGCAGTGTAATTGGCATATAAGCCCGACTTTTGCAAAAGTCCATCATATATTACGGGAGCTATCTGCTAAGCAGGTAGCTTTTTTTGTTTCAGGGTTTTGCTTTATGGCAGATATTGATGGAGGACAAGCTTTTAAGTGACGGGGCTCATTTTTTGGCCCAAAGCTTTTACCCAACTTTATAATATCTTATTAAAGTTGAGTCATCATGAAAACTATAGCCGTACTTATCGATTTTTCTGAGCGTTCAGAGCATATAGCCAAATATGCCCTGCACCTGGCCAAAAAAATAAAAGCAGATGTTTTGCTGTTTAATGCATTCCTGGTGCCGGCAGATGTACCTATGGCCGCCGCCCAGCTGGCCTGGCCCGTTTATGAGTACGAAGAAATAAAAAAAGATGCTGAAAAAACTTTAAAAAAGTTATGCGATAAGCTAAAGCACGGCCTCCACGAAAGGCCTTTACCAGGTGCATTTATGCCCGCTATTACCTGCAGGTGCGAAGAAGGCCCGGTTGTAAATGCAATGGCAGTATTGGATGAAAATAAAAATATTGTGCTGTTGGTAGCCGGTACCCACGCGGCCGACACCGTTTCTACATTTGTTTTAGGTAATAATTGCCGCGAGCTTATTGACGATACCAAACTGCCCTTATTGCTGATTCCTGAAAATGCCCCTGTCGAAAATATTGAAAAGATTATTTTTGCAAGCGACCTGGATCCTAACGATGTTAAATATATAAATGCAGTAGCAGGCCTGGCGCATCAATATGCGGCCAACATAGTGATTGGGAATGTTAACCCCGAGTTGCCCGCAGATACCAAACATAACAAAGCAGAAAATTCGTTTATGCAGGAGGTGGTACTTAAGGTTGATTACAGACGCATTAGTTATCGCAATTTCCCCAGCGAAGATGTAAAAAAGGGATTGGCCTGGGTATTGGAAAGCCAAAAGCCGGATATGCTGGTGATGGTTCACCGGAAAAGCAACCTGCTTGATTTCTTTTTTAAATCGAGCGTTACTAAAAAAATTGCTGCAAATACTACAGTACCCTTGCTGGTTTATCCATATCCAATGGATCCGGTTCCTGAATTTTAGGCTAAAGAATAATAAGATGCAACTCTTGGGATGCTTTTAAATTGATAAGACTTATTGCACCCCAAAAACCATCCGTAATACCCCGGTTACCTGAATTTTTGCGGCAATTACCGCGGAAAATACCCCAACGATGTAAAACAGTACCCGAAAACAAAAAAGGTTGGTATTTTTGAATAGGAGCAGCCCGCATGCAGTAAGAATAGATAATTCATTCATAATGCTGCCTGCTGGCTCCCCAATTTAAAAACAAAAAAATTTGATGGAAATATCCAGGTACAAACCGGGCATTATTCAGCTCCAGGTGCTGATATGGGTGGCTGTACTGCTGTTAATTTTCTTTTCGTTGTTACCGATGGATGGTTTGCCAAAATCGGTTATCTATACGGTAGTCAACACAACATCGTATGCCGTTATTATTTATGGCAACATTCTTATTTTATACCCTGTATTTTATCAGAAGGGCAAATTTATTTGGTATGGCACCCTGGTGGTAATTTTTCTGTTAGTTATGGGGATTTTGCGGGGCTACGCATTAATAACCTTATACCAGCATTATGCATTGATGAAAACAGCGCCGCTAAGTTTGCCCACACTGCTTGGCTATGTTCCTGGCGGTATACTTATCTATGTTCTCAGCCTGGTTTTCCGGATATCCATTGCCTATTTTGCCCTTAAACAACAAACGGAAGAAATAATGTTGCAAAAAAGCCAGGCCGAACTTAATTTGCTTAAATCGCAGGTGCAGCCGCACTTTCTGTTCAATACGTTAAATAACATTTATTATAAAGTGTATAAGGTTGATCCCTTATCGGCCGGGTTAATAGAGCGGCTATCGGATATCATGCGTTATTTTGTTGACGAAAGCCCCAAAGATATAGTACCGGTAAATACCGAAGTGGCGTTTATTGAAAACTATATGGAACTCGAAAAAATCCGGATAAGGCATGGCGCTACCATTAATTTCGAGAAGGCATATAACCCCGAACTGCGTATCCCACCTATGTTGCTCATGACCTTTGTTGAAAATGTTTTCAAACATGGTATTGATAAGTCGCTCATGCAAAATGAGGTGAATATTTCGCTGGTCCAAAAGGAAGGCTATTTGCTTTTTAAAACAAGCAATCGTACAATTGCATCAACGGTTACCGGGCCATCAAAGGGGTTTGGGATAGCCAACTTAACCAAAAGGCTCTCCATGCTATATGGTTCGAATTTTGAACTGGATATTGATACTACGGGCGGGTTATACACCGCATTGCTAAAAATACCGCTCCAATGAATTTAAGCTGCATTATTATTGATGACGAACCAGACGCGGTTGACCTGCTGGAATTGCTGATGAAACAAAGCACCCGGTGGCAGTTAAAAGCTAAATGCTATAACGCTTTGGAAGCGCTTGCGTTTTTAAAAACAAACCAGGTTGATTTTATTTTTTTGGATATTAATATGCCGCAGCTTACCGGCATGGAGTTGGCTGCGCTTTTGCCATCCCGAACCAGGATTGTTTTCACCACAGCTTATTCAGAATATGCTGCGGAAAGCTACACGTATAACACCATCGACTACCTGCTGAAACCCATTACCTTAAAACGTTTCCTGTCATCGGTACAAAAAGTAGAGGCTTATTTTGTAAAACCCCAACCGGAGCAGCAGCCGGATGCCGTGCAGGCTCAGGATTTTTTTTTCGTAAAATCGGGTAAAACATTAAGGAGGATAGTGTTAAGGGATATACTGTATTTTGAGGGCGAAAAGGATTATGTAAGGCTGGTAACCGGCGGCGAACAATTGTTGATATACCGGCGTTTAAAAGATATTGAAGAGCAGCTTAATCCGCCATTTATCAGGGTTCATAATTCCTATATTATCAACTATGAACAGCTTAGCAAAATTGAGGATAACCATATTTATATTGCCGATAAACGAATCCCCGTCAGCGAAAAATTCAGGGAGGGATTTATGGAAATCATTAACAGCAAGAAATTCTGAGTTGAAGTAGCAAACCTCCGCGCGGCTCTGGAACACAACCTAATAAAAGCACACTTGCTCAGGTGGCTTTTTTACTGCGAATTTCGTTGATGTAGGTACGCCATTCATTGTTGGCTACCGTGCCGGCGGTAATCGGGGCTTCGCTCCTCAAAATGGGCAAGAAATATATTGCCGGGCAGAAAAAAGACGGACACAACGGCTGCTTCCACCCAAAGGCTATTGGTATTCCAGGTCATAAGTTGTCATTTTATAAATAAAGATAGTATTGTTTGTTTTTAAACAAAAGACTGGCCGGATAAATGACAATCCGGATTATTGTTTAGCCAAAAAGTGGTTGATATCCCCATAAAAATAAACTTAATTTTGATTTGGCCAATGACCCTTAACAACCAATTATAACCGGTTAAACGCGCACAACGGGCCCTGAGAAACACTTTACTATCTGATGATCAATGGAAACTTACGACGATAATTTTTCACGACGCAACTGGCTAAAAACAGTTACAAAAGCTTCTGCCGGCGCAGGCATAATTGCCGCCGCACCCGCGCTTTTGCATGCACAACCTGCAAATATCCAAAAAGCCGACCCGCTGTTGGGTACCCGCATTTACAACATTATGGATTATGGCGCCAAAGGCGATGGCGTAACACTTGATACCAAGGCGCTGCAAACTGCTATTGACGCCTGCAATAAAGACCAGGGCGGCACGGTACTGGTGCCTGCCGGGGTGTTTGTTATAGGCACGGTTGAACTGAAAAGCAATGTTACCCTGCACATAGCCGCACAAGGTAAGTTATTGGGCAGCGCCGATGGTAAACAATACTACGCTGCACAGGCCATCCCGCTTACAGGCGATACCACGTTAAATGATGGCAATGTAGGCCTGCTATTTGCGGTAAAAGCCGATAATATTCGTGTGGAAGGGCCAGGCACTATTGACGGGCAGGGTGCGCAATTCCGCAGCCCCACAAAAGGAGCGCCTTCGCCGGCGGGTATCAGCGGCAATCACCGCCCTTATCATTTGCTTTTTTACCAATGTCAAAACGTTATTGTTAATGATATTTTTTTGAAAGATTGTGCCTACCATTCAGTACGGATTATCCAAAGCAGTTATGTTAAACTCGATGGGATCCATATCCGCGGCCGGGTAATCCATAATAATGATGGTTTCCATTTCATCAGTTGCCAGCATGTTCATATGGTTAATTGCGATGTACAATCGCAGGATGATGCCTGCGCATTGTTTGGCAGCTGCAAGTTTATTACCATCACCAATTGTACGTTCAGTACCAGGTGGTCAGTTTTTCGTTTTGGCGGCGGGGTTGCCGAAAATATTACAATTTCCAACTGCATTATTTTAGAAGCCTATGGCTGCCCTATAAAAATGCGCTGCGAGCGCCACTCGCGGATGGAAAATATTTCGTTCTCCAACCTGGTGATGCATAAGGTAACCGGCCCCATATCAATAGGCATGGGCTCGGTAGATGACCCGGGTATTGCGCGTAATATATCATTCAATGGCATTCACGCCAATGTTGTTGTGCCCGTTCAGCTTGCCGATGCCGAATTCACCAGCAATTACCACCCCGGCGAAATAAAATCATGTATAGCCATTAATGGCGCCGAAGGTTTTTTACTTCAGAATATCAGCTTTAATGATGTTCATATCACCTTTGCCGGAGGGGGCACGGCAGAAGACGCGGCGGTACGCGATGTGCCTAAAAATGCGGGCGAATATTATGCCGATGGGGTTTTTCCGGCTTATGGTTTATATGCGCGTTATGCTCAGGGCCTTACACTGAATAACGTAAGGTTTGAAGTTGCCACGCCCGAGCTAAGGCCAGCCTTGGTTTTTGATAAGGTAACAGATGCCGCAATAAATGGCCTGAACGCCCAGGGTAATAAAGATGCCGAATCGGTGTTGCGGTTGATTAATACGCAGGATGTTTTATTAACCGCAACGCGTGTGCTTAGCCAGGCAGCTGTTTTTATGCATGTTGAAGGTGCCGCCAGCAGCAATATTAAAATTGATGGCGGTGATATTTCAAAAGCCGGCGTTGCTTTATCATTTGCTGCAGGAGCCACAAAAAATGTTGTAAAATTGCGCGATTAATTTTTGCGTTTATTTTACTGTTTCAACAGGCTGCAAAATTTGGCCATAGATTTGGGGGTCATGCTCCAGTCGGGGGCTTTAATGCTGCCCCAGGCTTTGGGGTTATCATATAAGTTAAAGTAGCACACGCCAAAAACATGCGGATTGGCATTTATTGTTTTGGCGGCATCGGCAAGCCATTTGTCTTGAAAATTCTCTGATCCTTTAACGCCAAACTCGGTTATAAATAAGGGTTTATCCAAAAATCTCATCCGGAAATACTTTCTGCTAAAGATGTTGCTGAAGGCTTCCTGCTTATCCTGGTCGGTTATGTTTTTATCGGGCAGGCCATAAATGGCAATGCTTATATAATCAACCACATCGCTGCCAGGCCAAAAATCAGCTGATCCCCTATCGCCGGCAGGGCCCCAAACTTTTTTTACATTTTTGCCTGGCCCGCCGTTAAACTGCATAAAATAACGGTAAGCGGCAATGTAGGTAACCGGATCCTGGCTTTGCCATGCGTAACGGTGAATCGGGATCTCCATTTCGTGCATCCATCGCAAATAAACCGTTTGGTTGGTTGCCGAAATAATGCGGAATAACGTTTTAATCTGCTGATCAAAAGTGCCATTCAATATCCTTTCTAAAGTAAGGGTATCGGCTTTGTGAGCAACATCTTTCCAGGGCTCCATGGTAACAATAACGTCATGGTGGCGGCCTGTAACTTCTAAAAAGCTTTTTTCAAATTCGCCGCGCTCTACTTGTCCCAAATCGGTAAATAAATGTTCAACGCTGATGGCTTTTTGATTAAGCAATCGTTTATTCGGGTCAAAAACGCCAACCATCAAAGCTTTCCTGGCAGATTTGGGTTTGCAGCTATCTGCGTAATTGCTATCCGAATATACCGTTTGGCGGTATTTGTTAATGTAGGCCTTCTCCTCGGCCAGCCATGATGCATTGAAAGCGCCTTTGGTAATGTTCCAAACGTCCACAATTAAAACCGGCTTATTAATAAACCGTAAGCGGTGCAGTTTCTGCCTCATCATCTCCTGTGGTGTTTTCACCATCGGGAAATAATTGAGGCTGTATTCAGATGGACTGCCAAGGGTGATGCTTACATAATCAACATTTTTATTTCCGGGCCAATATTCGGTATCGCCGGGATAGCCGGATGGGCTCCACACTACTTTAGCCTTGGGTGCATACTGCTTTAGCTTTTTTGAAAAATAATTAAATGCGGTAATGTACGATGCCGGCGATTGATATTGCCAGGGATAAAAATTTGTAGGCACCTCCATATCCGGGTTCCAGCGGATGTATGCCTGGTGGGGTGCTTTTACAATGATGGACGCTAATTCGCGTATCTGGTCGTCAAATTTTCCTTTTTTTAACTCTGTTAACACATCGGTATTATAGTTTACGCCCGATAGCCACGTTTCAACAGTTAACATTACATCGTGCTTTGCCAGCTCGTTTTCAATATCGCCCTTGTCCGACCATAGCGCGTTGTTTCGCCAAACTGCCTTATATGCCGCTACATTACCCGGCTGCAAATCGCTGCCCGGATTGTTAGCGTTAAAAACGGCAAGTAAACGGTCATCGGCCGGGTAATAAATGTTAAGATAATAAGAACGGTACAGCGGATTAAGCAGCCAAAGCGCCAAACCCAGCAACACAATGCCCAAACCAATAAATAAATAACGTTTTGAACGGGTACTTTTCAAGGTTGTTAATTTTTAAGTGGAGTATTTAATGTAACATAATCATCATTGACATTGGTGCCGTTTACAGCCACCATGTATAAACGGTAGCTGTTGTTGTTTGGCGGTATATTAACATAAACGGTGGGGCCTTCGCCAACTTTGCTCATATTAGTAGCTGTGCCAAGCGCATTGGTTTTAACCAGGTACCATTCAAAACGCAGGTTGGTTTTTAAAAAAGTGGCAACATTCCATTTATCATACGCATATACCAACGCGCTATAAGGTAATAAGGCGCCTGTGGTAGTTGTTAATGCAGGTCTTAAAATTCTTACCGGTGGCAAATCATTACCAGGTATTTTACCGTGCCAGGTTGCGCTTATTTGATACAAATAAGGCTTGTTGCGGCCCCATACATCTTTCAACCCATCAAAAGTGGTAACCGAACCGCTTTGCTGGTCCTGCCAGCTGGCATAAAAAACACCTGTTCGTGGCCATACGGCTTTTTGTAAACCTTTTGGATTTACATTGCTCATAAAGTAAGGGGCGCCGATACCGGTGGTAACATATTTTAACGATTGCTTATCCTTAACAATAAGGCCAAAAGCATCTATGGCCGGTATTTGGGCGTGCAGTAAATTTACGGTGGTTGCCAATTCAGGTACCGACAGTACATCAAACGTTACGGGCCGTGCCGGATCTGCAAGTTTAATATCGTTAACCAAATGTTTTAACCACCTGATGTAGCGGTACCGGGCATAAAATATTTGCGGCGCATGATAAAAACGGTTTAATTGCTGGTAGCTGTAATTGGCCAAATTCCAGGCGGTGATACTGGTATTGGTTTTGTTTTTATTTACGGTTTTTAAGATGAGCGAGGCCAGGTCGTTTAAATTGTCAGCGTCATCAATAAAGTTTTGGGCATCGGGTATCCAAAAACTATAATGAATTTTAAGCCCATGTTGCGCGGCAGCCTCAAAAGTAGAGTGATCGTAAATATTGGGCCCGTATATTTTTACGGTATTTACACCAGCCTTACGCATCTCGTCAAAATCATTGACGATTATATTTTTTGTGAGCGGCGATATGTTTTTATACCAATAGTGGCCCTTTGGATAAATAACGCCCTGAACATCTGTAAATACACGGGGATTTAACAGGATCTTCTTCACTTCGGCAAGCCTGTCGTTTTCGGCTTTAACGCTATCTGTAGATGAAGCCGGCCTTGCAACGGGGGCGTACAATCTGTTTTGATTAACAACTTGCCATAAACCGGCGGTATCTGTGGTCGTATTTTTAATAATGGAGTTTTCGCCGTTATGCACTCCTTCAAAGTTGATATTACCCATGTCGGCATCATCATCGTTGTCCTTACTTGATACGTAAACGCTGATGCAGATAACAAGTACCGTAAGTATCATGCTTACTTTTCGTACGCCGGTATAAATCTTTCTTCGTAGCAGCCAAAAATATTTTTTTCCGGTTTTTACGTTACTTGCAATATTGAACATGGTGCTATGGTTGCCCAAATACATCTGTAGCTTAAGCTCAGAACTGGCTATCAGCATAAATACCATAAACATGCAATTTAACAACGCAATTGCCGACATGAAAAATGTAAACGGGCTCCAGTCGGTATAAAGGCCATAAGCTATGGCCGCCAGTGACACCACCAGCACGGCAATGTTAGGCAGGTTGTTTTTTAAATTTTTCTCGTCCTTAACATCTTTAGGGGTTGGGATGTACGGAACATTTTTACGGATGATGGTGTATACAAAACCTAATATAAAAATCCACCAGGTGCCGATGAGTAACAGTCCGCCAACTGCATGAAAGCCCCTTTCGTTATCCTCCATTACCCATTCCTGTACAAAGTGTCTTATCAAAACAACCGATGTAATAAAAGGAATGCTGATGACCAAAAATTCTGAAAAGTCCATTTTTAACGGATACACATCCATGAACAGCGATAAAATAGGGATAGAAAAATTGATTAAAAATATAAAACCCGATAAGTAAAAAAGGGGCAGCAACCCGTAATGAATTTTTTGCCGCCAGGTAAATTTTGTAAACAGCTTTACATATGAAGTAACCAGTAGCTCGAAAACCCCGCGCGACCATTTTATTTGCTGCTTATAATAGGCTGATAAAGTAGCAGGCACCAGGCCGCGGGCAAGTACCTGCGGCACATAAACAGATTTCCATTGTTTGGCGTGCAATTGCATGGCGGTATGCATGTCTTCGGCCAGCCCCGCGGCATGCCCGCCTATTGACTCCAGCGCGGTGCGCCTGAAGGTACAATTGGCGCCAATAGCCTGGGCGGTACCATAGCTGTTCATGCACATCATCATGGGGCCGTAAAAATGGTAGGTTTGTTGCGCCGCGCCCTTTGCAATCCAGCCAATGCGCTGGTTATAATACGCCTGTACTACCTGCACATACCCTATTTCGGGATTATCAAAATGCGCCACAATAGGATCAAGGAATTCGGGGAAAGGTACATGGTCAGGATCAAGCACCAGGCACAACTCGCCTGATGATTGCGCCAAAGCATTATTGATATTACCCGCTTTGGCATTTATTTTTTTAATACGGGTAACATGGTGTACCCCCAATTGCTCGCAAACCGACTTCAGGTACGGGTCGTCGGCCTCATCGCATAAATAAGTTTGATGCGGGTAGGTTATATTTTGTATGGCGGTAAGCGTTTCTAAAATCATTTCGTAGGGCTCGCCCGCGCAAAATGTTGTAAAAATATCTACCGTATATTGCCTGGTAACCGGCGGCGTAGCTGGTACGCTGATAGACCAATAGTGGTACCACTCATAAATCACCTTAAAAAAGGTATAAACAAAGGTTACAATAAGCAGCCAGTAAAGGGGCCTATAACCAATAACCGATTCGTGAAGTAAGCTATACATGAAAAAAAACATGCAGGCCAGCCCTATCACTATCATCAGCCTTAAATTAAGCAATTGCTTTTTTGAAGGTGGTTTTATATTACTACTATTCATGGATTATACAGCACGTAAAAAGGGACATTAGCAGTGGCGAAATAGCCGTTATTGTTATATACATACACGTATAAGCGGTATGGGCCTTCGGTTTCCGGTACTTTAAATTTAATTATAGGCCCATTATTTTCGGTAACTGCGTTTTTGATATCCTTTAACGGCTTATCGTTAAAAATACCATTTGGCTTAAACCAGTCCTCGGCAAACAGCTGCCATTTATAGGTCAGTTTAGCAGTGCCAGGCTCATTCATGTATGCAATAGCGAAAGAGGTGGTTTTGGGGCTAAGCAAAATATTATCGCGCCCGCCTTTATTCTCCACCAGCATGTATTTTATATCAGGCGCCCTGGCGGGCGACTTTTTTCCCGTCCATAAATATTGCATGGCGTTAACTATTTCGGTTTGCCCGCCATGCTCATCAAAAAGGCTAAACCAGGTGGGGGTAAGTTCCTGCTTTTGTCCCCAGTAAAAAACCATCGAGCCTAAAAATCTCGGGTTATCAACCGGCATGTAGTTACGATAGGTGGCTAAATATTGTTCTGCTTTTTTTGTACTGGTATTTTCTACATAAGCGCCCCATACATTTTGGCTGGCTGCCACCCAAGGGCCTTCAACAGACCACTCTGTTATTAAAAACGGACCGCTCCAAAGCCATTTAAAATCCTGCAGGTCCTGTTTTAAGGTTTGTATCGAACCAAAAATATTGAAAGATATAAAATCAATTTTTGTACGGTACCTTATATTAAAGATATTTTCTTTTTGAAATGTCATCACCGTTGTGGTTATCGGGTGCTGCGGATCGTTCTGGTGAATGACATCGACCAGGTTATTAAAAACAGTATAAAACTGGTTAAACCGGGGCCTGAACGGGAATGTGAGCTCGTTACCCAGGCACCAGCACAAAAGAGCCGGATGATTTTTGTATTTGTTAACTATAGCGGTAATTTTTTCGGTAAAAACAGCAGCCTGCGTTGTATTATAAAACTCGTCCATCCGGAGGCTGGGCGGCATGGGCAAACCTACTATTACCGCTAAATTGTTGGCCTGTGCCGAATCTAATATATTAGCCAGGTGCACGGTATCCCAAACCCTTATGGTATTGCCCCCCGCTTCTTTTAACCGTTTAAGATTGGTATAACCCGCTGCCCCTTTTACCAAAAAAGGCTGACCTTGGCGGTATAAAGTATATTTGCCGTTTTCATTTTTAATGTAAACAGTTTTGTTGGTATCATTTACCGGTTGCGCCTTATTACAGGCAAAGGAAAAGAAACATGATATTAAAATAAAATAAGTGACAACTAATCTGAAAGGGTAAAATTTCATAATTTTAGTTCAATTCGCTTAAAATTGAAATTTGGTTAGTGACTAAGGTAAATTTTGAGCGTTACATTTTTGAAACTAAACATACAGCTTTTTACGAGATATTAATATTTTATGTTGTGACGGAGTTCTTTATTCCGGGACAGGTAGCAAAGGCCGATGCCGCCCAGGGGCAACAATACAGGTTTTGTTTTTAATAGTATGTGGCTAAAAGGCCTGCTGCAAAATAAATAATCCCGTTTTCATTCAAAATAACTTAATTTTAAACATGATTTTCGTCCTCAATAAAACCAACACAATTGCCAACCAGTTTTTGGCCGAATTGCGCGATACGGAAATTCAGCAGGATAAGGCCCGCTTTAGGCGCAATCAGGAAAAACTGGGCGAAATTTTGGCCTATGAGCTTAGCAAAACCCTGCATTACCAATCCAAAGAAGTACAAACCCCTTTGGGCATAGCCAATATCAATACTCCTGCCGACCAGCCCGTGTTAGGTACCATCCTGCGGGCCGGGCTGCCATTTCACCAGGGCTTTATGCATTTTTTCGATCAATCCGAATCGGCATTTATAACCGCCTATCGTAAGGTAAAAAGTGGAGGTTCGTTCCTTATCCAGGTAGACCATATCTCGACCCCGAACCTGGATGATAAAATCCTGATCCTGTGCGATACCATGCTGGCTACCGGCCAAAGCCTGGTATCTGTTTGTAAGGAGCTGATGGCACAATATAATATTAAAGAGCTGCACATTGCCGCCGTGATTGCAAGTACTGTGGGTATAGCACATGTGCGTGCCAACCTGCCTAAAGCCAAACTATGGGTGTGTGCTATTGACGAGGAAATGACCAGCAAAGCCTATATTGTACCCGGCCTGGGCGATGCCGGCGATCTGGCGTTTGGCGAGAAGGTGTAGTGTGATTTCGGATTTGGGATTTTCGATTTCGGATTAATAAATTTTAGAATAATTTGGAGATACTAATTGTGGATTAAAAAGGTTTATAAAACAGCCAATTAATCCAGCTTTTGATGGTACTGCAATTTTCTGAGCAAATAATAAATAACTTTTTAGTGCCGTCATTTTCTTTGGCAAAAGGCGAAATCGTAATTATTCAGATTCCGGAGGGAGCGCTTTTTTATCCTCTTAAACAGCAAATAGTGGAAGTGCTTACTGGTAAGGTTGTTAATGATGGTATTGAAATTGTTTCCCCGTTGAAATTTGTTGCCGATTTTAAAGAGCCTTATTTTCGATACCGCTTCTTTCCCACTACGATTGGTAGCTATCACAATAAATATGCTAACAAGGCTAATCCGGTTTATACAAATATCTACGGAACAGAAGGGATTACTCCGCAAACTAAGGTAAAAACGGCAGACAACACTTTAAGAAGACTCATTTCCCTTTATACCACATTATCATGGACAAATAATATTGTTTTTGATTTGGCAGGCATTGGCCCCCAGGGAGGGCAGGATATTTATAGAATTGTTAAAACGATGGTAAACTCCGGAGGCGCCGCCATATTGATTGATCGTTGTGACGAATTTCAAAATGACTGCACAACGTTTATTAAGGCCAGGTATGTTGATAGCCTTTAGCTAAAGGGGGGTGGAACAATAACTACAATGTCTATTTATTTCAATTTCTATACGGTAAACAGATTTGTTCAATCATTATAAATTACATCCGCTTTTTTATAAATTAGGCTGTAGTTTAAACACTGTGCAAATGCTTGACGATTTTCCGTTTTATTTATGCCTGGTTATTGTGATATTATTACTGATAATGCTGAGCAGGAAAATAAAAGTTGCCTATCCTGTTTTACTGGTATTGGCCGGATTGGGGATCAGTTTTATCCCGGGCCTGCCTACATTGCATATCGAATCGGAATTGATTTTTATTTTGTTCCTTCCTCCCTTACTATATGATGCGGCATGGCACATTTCATGGAAAGAACTTTGGCACTGGCGACGGATCATCGGAAGCTTTGCCTTCCTGGTTGTATTTTTTACTGCCCTGGCAGTAGCATTGGTTGTTAATTATTTTATCCCCGGCTTTACGCTGGCCCTTGGTTTTTTATTGGGAGCAATAGTTTCGCCGCCGGACGCGGTAAGCGTGGGGGCCATTTTAAAATTTGTAAAAGTACCCAAGCGGCTATCTTATGTTTTAGAGGGCGAAAGTCTTTTAAATGATGCGTCCTCGCTCATCATTTTTCGCTTTGCGCTGATAGCGGTGGCAACCGGCAGCTTTGTTTGGCATCAGGCTGCTTTAAGCTTTGTGTGGATGCTGGCAGGCGGCATCGGCATCGGCCTTATTATTGGCTACATGTTTATGAAAACACATAAATATCTGCCAACTGATACCAATACAGATATCGCATTATCCCTGTTAACGCCCTATATCATGTATATAGCTGCCGAGTCCGTCCATAGTTCGGGCGTGCTGGCCGTGGTGAGTGGCGGCCTGCTGCTATCCAACTACCGGTTACGCTACCTGAGCAGTAGTTCAAGGCTGGGTGGTTTAAACGTTTGGGACAGCCTTAGCTTTGTGCTCAACGGTTTGGTATTTATGATCATAGGGCTCGATTTGCCCCAGATTACGGCCGGGCTCGAACGTGTATCCATTGCTACAGCTATTGGTTATGGTTTATTGGTAACCGGGGTTTTAATAGCCGGGCGAATTTTATCGGCCTTTGCCGCCGTGTTGGTTACCCTGGTAGCCCGAAATTTTATAACTGTTGCCGATGCGAGAAACCCCGGCTTTAAGCTTCCTTTTTTGATTGGCTGGTCGGGTATGCGTGGCGTAGTGTCATTGGCATCCGCTTTATCGATACCGGTTTACCTGGCCAACGGATCTGCCTTTCCGCAGCGGAACCTTATTTTGTTCATCACATTTATAGTCATTTTAACCACCTTATTGCTGCAGGGTTTAACCTTGCCTTACCTGATCAGGAAGCTGAATTTAACCGACCCGGATGAAGTGGCGCCCGACGAAGAGGTCTACAACGATATCAGGAAGCAATTAAACCAGCATGCGCTGCTATATTTAAATTCAAACTGCTGCGAGCAAGTGAGCAGGCAGCCAATGCTTCAGCAAATGGCACTTAAGTGGCAAAATAACGATCAATCAGCTGATGGTTTATTGATGACAGAAGAATCTAAATCCGTTTACCGCGATGTACTGAACCTGCAAAGGAAATGGCTGATCAGCAAGAATAAAGAAGACGTGAACATCGACGAAGAAATCATCCGTCGGCACCTGTTATACCTTGACCTGGAGGAAGAAAAACTGCAATTTATTTAGACTGCATTGCTATCATAACATAGATCCGCCCTCCCTGGCAGAAGCACGGCTGCTTTAGGCCGGTAAATCACATTGTAACAGCGCACCAGGAACACTTAAATCGGGCTATCTCTGCTTAAGAGACATTCAGCTATATCGCCCGGTAATTTTCTTTATCCGAAATTTTTTACCCTGTCTTACCTAAATAGCTTGTAAGTTAAATAATTAGCAAGTTAAATAAATCGTTTTATGTGAGTGTTATTTGAAACAATTCGATTTAAATCCCGTATGAGTACACGCCAAACTAACTTAGAATGATCATTAGCGTAATTGTGGATTAAATGTAAATATTACGGAAGAGTTAAGCAATTATCAACATTGCGATTTATTTGCAGTACAAATATTGATGTTAAATTTCTGCACCAGATTGATTGTTTCTTTATACTCTACAATATTATTTTACCCGTTACGGATACGCTGCAATAAAAAGTATTAACACAACAAAATGAGTCGAATATTTCTTTTTATTTCGTGTTTATACCAGCTTTTTGTCGGATCATCCTATTCGCAAACACCCGCCCTTAAATTTAAACAGCTTAGTACAAACCAAGGCCTTTCCCAAAGCCATGTGGTCACCATTCTAAAAGATAGCCGTGGCTTTATGTGGTTTGGAACCGAAGATGGCCTTAACAAATACGATGGCTATAAATTTACCCATTATAAGCACGACCAGAATAACAAGACAACGATTATTGATAATTATGTACTATCAATAATGGAAGATAGTTCCCACAATTTATGGATTGGAACCGAAAGCGGGCTCGAGAGATTTGACCGGGCTACAAATACATTTATCCATTACTCCAGTCATTTAACTTTCGCTGTCAGATCTGTTTTTTCAGACAGTAAAAAAAGGATGTGGCTGGGCACCAGTAAGGGCTTATATCTGTTTAATACTACAAATGGTTCATTCAAAAAAATTACGCATACAGGTAAAAATACAAATACTTTAATTAACGATTTTGTAAACCAGATTACTGAAGATAATAATGGCTGGCTATGGATAGCAACCGACGATGGCCTGTATCATTTTAATCCCCAAAACGGTAAGTTCATTGGTTATTTTCATGATGCGGCAAATAATAGCAGTTTAGGGGCCAGCTGGATAAAAGCAGTTTATAAAGATAGCAAGGGCAATATTTGGGCAGGTACACACGGCGGAGGGCTTGCGTTATATGCCCCCGGAAGCAACTCATTTATAAATTTTAAACACGACCCTAAAAACAGCAATAGCATTTGCCATAACGATATCCTTTCCATACTCGAGCACAACGGGAAGCTGTGGATAGGGACCGAAAATGGCGGCATAAGCGTGCTGGACTATCCGGCCAATAAGTTTGTTGGTTACAAATTTGATGCGAATGACCCCTATAGCCTTAGCAGTAACTCTGTTTATTGTTTATATAAGGATGATACAGGAAATATGTGGATAGGCACTTATTCGGGTGGTGTTAACTTTTTGCCGGCGTTTGGCAATAAATTCACCTCTTATAGCCAAAACCCCAATAATCCCAATTGCTTAAGCAACAATAATGTGCTGACCATATCCGGTGATGGCAGTGATGAAAATATTTGGATTGGCACCGATGGGGGAGGCCTGAATTTATTTAACCGGAAGAAAAAAACCTTTGTGCATTACCTGCATGATGATAATAACACCAACACTATAAGTGATAATTACCCGATGGCCATAGTGCCGATTGATAAAAATATTATCGGCATTGGCTACCATATTGGTGGGTTTGACCTGTTTGATAAAAAGAAGGGGACTTTTATACACCATATGCCGCAGGAAAATAATCCGCGCAGCCTGTCCCTTTCAGATATCAACAATGTGTATAAAGACCACGATGGTAACATATGGCTGGGTACCTGGAAAGGGGGGCTTAATTATTTTAACGTAAAAACCGGCCTCTTTACACGATACAGGAATAACCCGCAGGATAATAACAGTGTAAGCAGCGATATTGTTACCACCGTATACCAGGATAAAAAGGGTTATATGTGGATAGGTACCGATAACGGCCTGGATATGTTAAACCCCCAAACCGGGCGCTTTACGCACTACAAGCACAATGAGGAGGATAAACACAGTTTATCAAACAACACAGTCGAGTCGGTTACCGAGACGGATGACGGTGATATATGGATAGGTACAAACGGCGGCGGACTTAACCTGCTGAACAAGCGCAGCCAAACATTTACCATATACACCGAAAGGGAGGGTTTGCCTAATAACGTGATCTATGCTATTTTGAAAGATCGTAAAGGCAACTTTTGGTTGAGCACTAACAAGGGGATTTCCCGTTTTAACCCCAAAACTAAAATCATCAGGAACTATGGTATTTCTGACGGGTTGCAAGGGGATGAATTTAAAGGACACTCCTGTTTTCAAACTGCCGACGGGGAAATGTTTTTTGGAGGGGTAAACGGGTTCAGCACTTTTTATCCGGATAGTTTGAAAGATAATGACTTTGTTCCTCCTGTTTATGTTACCGGGCTGCAAATTTTTAACAAGCAGGTAAGCACCGCCGATAAAAATTCGCTGCTTCAAAAAGATATCAGCGAAACAAACTCTATAAACCTTTCCTATAAACACTCGGTACTTACCTTTGAGTTTGCTGCCCTGAATTATATCATCCCAGAGAAAAACCAATATGCTTATAAGCTGGAAAATTTTGATAAAGACTGGAACTATGTTGGTAATAAGCGAACCGCCACTTATACCAACCTTGATCCGGGTACATATACATTCAGGGTTAAGGCATCAAACAACGACGGAAAATGGAACAGCAAAGGCACGGCTATCACTATTAATATTGCGCCCCCTTTTTGGCTCACCTGGTGGTTTAAGTTAATTGTGGCTTTAACTTTTATCACTAGCGGCCCGGCATTTTATATTATCCGTACGCGTGCCATATTAAATCAAAAGGCCGAGCTTGAGCGCCAGGTAAAAGAACGTACCGAGCAGCTGGCACGGGCTATAGAGGTGGAAAAGAAATTAGCGATTGAAGCAGAGGAAGCTAACCGGGCCAAAAGTATATTTTTAGCTACCATGAGCCACGAGATCCGCACGCCAATGAATGGGGTAATCGGGATGGCTTCTTTACTTGCCGAAACGCCCTTGAATGAAGAACAGCTAACCTTCACTGAGTCTATACAAACCTGTGGCGAAGACCTGCTGGCAGTTATCAACGATATTTTAGATTTTTCTAAAATAGAATCGGGCAATATGGAACTGGAGGAAAAGGATTTTAGCCTGCGCACCTGTATTGAAGAAGTTTTTGATGTTTTTGCTTTAAAAGCGGCCCACTTAAAGCTCGATTTGGTTTACCAGATTGACTATGATGTACCGGCGCAAATTGTTGGCGATAGTTTAAGGCTTCGGCAAATCCTGATTAACCTGATAAGTAACGCTATCAAGTTTACCAAAAAGGGCGAAATTTATGTTGCTGTACATTTGCTTAGTACGTCAGAAGGCAATCACATCGAATTAAGCTTTGAGATAAAAGATACCGGCATTGGTATTTCTGCCGATAAGCTGCACCGGTTATTTAAAGCGTTTTCGCAGGTCGATTCATCAACCACCCGTCAGTATGGCGGTACCGGGCTTGGCCTGGTTATAAGCGAGCAACTGGTGAAGCTGATGGGCGGTAAAATTAGTGTGGAGAGTGAAATTGATAAAGGGAGTACTTTCAGGTTTAATATTCACACACAAAGAAGTTTACTGCAAGATCCCGTGCAAATAAACCATAGTATGAATGGTTTTGAAAAAAGCGAGATTTTGATTGTCGATGATAACGATACCAATTGCCGGATTTTAAAAGGCCAGCTGGAGCAGTGGCAATTAAGCCCGGTGGTAGCCAATTCAGGCGAGCAGGCCCTTGATATTTTATCGCAACAACACGATTTTAAACTGGTTATTACCGATATGCAAATGCCGTTTATGGATGGGATTGAGCTGGCCAATTTAATAAGGGCTAAATATCCCGATTTACCAATAATGCTTTTAAGTTCGATAAGTTATATTTTCCATAAGGATAACCCAGGTCTTTTTTGTGCAATATTAACCAAGCCTGCCAAGCAAAATAATTTATACAAGCATATTATAAAAGAGCTTGCGAGACATGTAAACGCGCCCGGCAACGAGCCAATGCCAGCCGATGCCACCAAACATAAACTGCCCGATAATTTCTCGGAAAGATACCCATTGCATATTTTGGTTGCTGAAGACAACCAGATGAACCAGAAATTAATTATGAAAGTTTTGAGTAAACTGGGATATGAAGCCGATTTAGCGGCAGATGGATTAGAAGCCCTGGAGTTGGTTAATAAAAAAACATTCGACGTTATTTTGATGGATGTGCAAATGCCCAAAATGGATGGCCTGGAAGCCACGCGAATAATAAAAAAACGTTTTCCCGAACGTCCTTTTATTATTGCGATGACAGCCAACGCGCTGCAAACCGATTTGCAAATTTGTATGGACGCAGGTATGGACGATTATATAAGCAAACCATTTAAACTGGATGACCTGGTGAACAAGCTGGAAAAATGGGCGTTGAAAGGTAGTGTGCGTATTAGTTAGGCAGGTTAATCGCCTTCCGTTAAAAATCCCTGATCAACGGTTTTAAACTTTAGTATAGTTTCAGAGAGGGTTTTTCTTTTGTTCGAAGCTGCTTCTTTCATGCTTTCGGTCATAAAAGAAACAAGCAGCTCAACATGGCTCCTGTAAATTCTGCTTTTGCCATAAGCGTCTATATACACGCCTGTTTTTTTCTTGAGATATGAAAAAGCAAATTCAATTTCATCAAAATCCTCCTGGCTGATTTCAAATAATACCTTTTTTTTATCCCCATCCAACAAATCATAAAAATCTATAGCCATATTTTTTACTCACTATAAGTGGCAATTTAAGTTGTTATTAAACTCAGCCTTTATAAAAAGCCTCCCTTATCTGCACCAAAAGCAATCCGGCTTTATCCATATCCGGCCTTTCGGGCAGGCTTGATGTTTCGTAGGCAGCTTTTACACTTTCCATTTTTTCTTCCACCATTTTCATCAGTTCGTCAAACTCAAATTCGCCGTTGCGGATTTTGAGTAAAAAATCGCGGTCGTTGCGTTTTACTATTACCTGTTGATGCAAGGCTATTTCTTCGGCCATATTGAGTAGGCGGAAGGTGTGCATCATATTTTTGGCATCGTAGCTTTTACCGTGAGCCAGCGTGCTTTGGTACCGCAAATCGTTCCGTTTATCTTCCCACTCCTGGTACTCCTTATATTCCCGGCAGTAAATGGAATAACTATCTTTATTAAAATTCATTACCGCCAGGTTTTCAATCCCCTTGGGTACCTGGCTTAGCTGAACGTCATCAGCCCCGGCGCCAGAGATAAGCCCTTTTAACCTGCCTTCCGTCAGCTGGCTTTGATGGTATAATAAATACACATTCCTGAAATGGTCCAGGTTAACAAGGCCACATTGCTCCTGGGTGTAGCTGTTTTCCCTGAGCCATTCCTTTAGCGGGATACTGCCGTTGTTGTGTATCACATAGCAAAAATCCAATACCGATTTTCGTTCGCTATCCATTGGCCGGTTTATTTTTTTGTTGAGGCCCCGCGCCTTTTTTATTTGTGTTTGCGCATAGCCTGCAAAAGTATCCATACACAGTTTTGATAAAAAATCGGCAGGTTTAACCAGGTCCATCAGCGGATGGCGGTATAATACATGTTCGGCCGGGGTGTTTAGCAACTCCAGGATATTGGGGTTGTTTTTAACCAGCAGATCAAGAAAACGGCCTATCTCAAAATAAACCTCATCATTGGTGGCGTTGGCTATCTGCTCCTGCCGCTCAAAGCCATACAGTTGTTTTTGCGGCATCATGAAGATGCCCTTTTTGTCCACATCCGATCCTACCACGTTCAGGTTATAAGCGGTGCTGCCACTTACACAATCCAGCAGGATGAATTCTTTACGTAGTTTTAATTCCTTGTAGTCCATCATAGTATATGCCTCCTGAATAGCTCATTTAACGGCTGCGCCGGTTGCTGTTCTGATGTAAATTGCTGCAATTGTTCCCTGCACTGATTCAGCGTATCTGCCAGCCATTCATTTAAGATATTAACCGGCTTTATCATCGCTTTTTCATCGGCCATTTGTTTTTGTGCCAATAACACGTCTATTGCATCCTGTATTTTGTTATCGGCTAACAATACCCGCAGCTTATCAAATTCCATGGGCGGTACGGTTTGTTTCTCCACTATCCAGTGGCAGGCAAGCGCCGGGCGCAAAGCGTAAAAATATCGTTTAAGTTTTACCTCCTCAGCCTGTAAATCATCCCGAAGGGTATTATGCGCCATAGATAAATAGTGGTTGCCGGCAGATCGTAAGGAAAAATAACCTGGCATCAAACTGCGCAGTTCATCAACAAAAGCATCATCCTGCCGGTATACTATGGGCGATTGCAGCCACTCGTACAAAGGCGCATTTGATTTAATGAACAGCTTTAACGTTTTCTTTAAATCCCAGCCGCCTATATCCAATACCTCGTTAACCGGCAGACCAACCACATCGGGCATTTCAACAATGCTCAGATAATCGTTGGCAGGGCGGGAGTAGATAAATCGCACATCAAAATCACTATCGGGCGAGGCAAAGCCCCATGCCCTGCTGCCCGATTCGCAGGCGTACAATATTTTTATATTTTCCGACTGCTCCAGTTCGAGCAGTTTTTGGAGGATGGTTTGTTTCATGTTAAAATATTTTTCAAATGTAGAGACGCATAATTGCGTCTCCCGCAGGACAGTCTCACTTGCAAATCTTACACCTAAACGCGGGAGACGCAATTATGCGTCTCTACAAAAAATTACAACCTCGGGTCAACCGGCTCGCTTTCCATGGCCAGTACACCAAACACGCACTGGTGCACGCGCCTTAAGGGCTCCTTATCGGCAAAACGCTGCAGCCCTTCAACGCCGAGTAAAAACTCGCGCAGGGCCAGGCCCCGTTTGGCGTTTAGCCCCCGTGATTTTAGTCGTTCCATATTTTCGGGCGCGGTATATTCCGGGCCGTAAATAATGCGCAGGTATTCCCTGCCCCGTATTTTAATGGCAGGCTGTATTAGCCCCTTTTTATCTTTTTCGATAAAATTATAGGGCTTAACTACCATGCCCTCGCCGCCATTTGCTGTTAATGTCAACCACCATTCTGTTGCCTCGTTAATGCTGGCAGCGTCATTCAGGTTTACAACCTTGTAAGGCGTAGCCAGTAATATGGCCGGGTCATGCGCGCAGATCTTCGCAATCTGCTCCATATGCCACTCATGGTTTTCGTCCGTCCATAACTTGCCTTCGGATGCCATGATGTGGAAGGGCGCCAGCTTGTAATCGTCCAAACTGTTTACCGGCCAGCAATAGCGTTGGTAGGCGGCAGTAAATTGTTCTGCCTCCTGTTGTCTTTCGGTGTATTCGGCCAAAAGGGTTTCGCCATTGGCATCTCTGGCGGCCAGTTGCTTTAAAGCTCCGGTTACTTCGGCTAAAACATGCGTGGCGGCTGTACCCACAGCGGCATACTGTGTTTGCAATAAAGCTTGGGCTTTGGCGCTCCAGGGCATTAGTTCGGTATCCAAGCAAACCCAATCGGTATCAAAACGCTCATAAAATCCCGAATTGATCAACGCTTCATTCAGCCTGCTCAACAAAGCCTGCTCGGTATTTTTGTCGTTAAAAAATGCCCGGCCCGTACGGGTATAAATGGTGCCTATGCCCTCATTGCTGATGCCAAAAGCTTGGCTGATAGCCGCCTCGTTTTTACCCACAATAACTACCGCCCTTGATCCCATATGTTTTTCCTGGCAAACTACCCGGCCAATTTCTGCAGCCTGGTAATAATCAAAAGCCTCGGCCGGGAACTCCAGGTAATCATCCAAAATGCTGGTTTTACTTGGACTCATGGTCGGCGGCAAATAAATAAGCCATTTTGGGTTGATGGCAAAGCGGCTCATCACTTCCAAAGCTGCAATGGCATTCTCTTCCCTGATGGTGATATTGTTGCCCAGCCGGGTTTCTACAATTTGTTTCCCCATAAAATCGGCAATATCCAGTACCTGGTCGTTTTCCTGTTGCAGGGTTAAGTTATCTGCCGAGGGCTTAACATAGTTTAAAGGCTTTGCCGGTTCGCAATAAACCTCCTTGGCCTTTACAGCAACAAGTTCCCGCTCGGGATAACGCAACGCTGTAAGCGAACCGCCAAATACGCAGCCGGTATCAATATCGATGGTATTGTTTAACCACTGCGCCAGCGGTACAGGTGTATGCCCGTAAACCACCATGGCCTTGCCGGTATATTCGGCAGCCCAGTTAAGCCTTACGGGTAAACCAAATTCATCTATCTCGCCAGTTGTATCGCCATATAAACAAAACTCGCGTACAGCGCCGGATCCCCGGCCCTGCATGCTTTCTTTTAACCCGGCATGGGCAACCAGCAGTTTGCCATCATCAAATACATAATGGCTTATTAAGTCATCAATGAATTTGGTTACTTTATTCTTAAACTCAGGTGTTTCCGTGCTCAACTGCTCAATTGATTTTTCTAAGCCGTGCTTAGCCTGTACATTTTTACCATTAAGCCAGCGCATCAGTTTAATATCGTGGTTGCCTGGCACACAGTACGCCGTACCGGCGGCTGTCATTGCCATTACTAATTTTAACACTTCGGGCGTTTTAGGGCCGCGGTCAACCAGGTCGCCTGCAAATACAGCTTTTCTGCCTTCGGGGTGCGCCCAGGTTTCTGCATTATTTACGTAGCCTAATTTGGCTAACAGGGTTACCAGTTCGTCGTAGCATCCATGTATGTCGCCTATAATATCCAGCGGGCCGTTTTCATGCTTTTTGTTATTATACAATGGGTCGCGGACGATGCCGGTTATGGCATCCACCTCCTCTGGCGACCGTAATTCGATAATATTGCGGAACCCTTCAAACTTAAGCTTTTTAAAACTGCGCTTTAACTGCGAGATATGCTGCGGGATAACATGAGCGCCAAAATTGCGGTCGGGCCGCAGGGCGTTCCTGGCGGCGCAAACTTTTTCGGGCATATTCAGGATGATGGCCACCGGCAGGCAATGGTACTCTTTGGCCAGTTTTACCCAGTCGCGGCGTGCTTCTTCCTGTACGTTGGTAGCGTCTATCACGGTAAGCAGTCCGTTTTTTAAACGCAAACCGGTAATGTACCTTGCCAGGGCAAAAGCATCCGCCGATGCAGCCTGGTTATTTTCATCATCGCTTATCAAACCGCGGCAAGTATCTGACGATATGATTTCCGTTGGTTTAAAATGCTTCCGTGCAAAACTCGATTTCCCCGAACCGGTTGCACCTATCAGCACTACTAAAGCTAATTCGGGTATTTTTATATTTTTATCTCTTGACATTTCTTCTTTTTGTTTTAATTCCTCTGCCGCGATTCTTAAACAGGTTATCCATGAGGTGTTTTGGTTTAAATAGCCATTTGATTTGAACGCTGGCCACGACTCACCCCGGCTACGCTGCGCTGGCCGACCTTCTCTCCGGCTGCGCCGCAAAGAGGGTAAACTCCATTTTTTTCTTTTCTTTTTTTAGCCCCCTCTATGCAACGCAGTCGGAGAGAGGGATGACGGGCGGAGCCTCGTCGGGGTGAGTCGTCGCCGCCGTGCGATATACGTCATTCCCCGTTCAGTATTTCGCCAAATTCGAGTTTACAACCCACTTTCTCCTTGCTTAAATACCGCCATCTGGCTCAATGCACCTACCTCGGGGTCAACCTCGCCAATGGGTTTAAATGATACGGTGTAGCCAAACTGTGTGGCCACCCGGTTTGCCCATGCTTCAAATTCGGGCCTTGTCCATTCAAAGCGATGATCGTTATGGCGCATTTTACCTGCTTCATGATCGGCAAAGCGAACATTGTATTCGGCGTTGGGCGTGGTTATTACTACCACTTCCGGTTTGGCATATTCAAACACCGATCTTTCCAGCGCGGTTAAACGTTGTTCGTCCAGGTGTTCAATTACTTCTACCAGGGCAGCGCCGTCAAAGCCTTGCAGGCGTTTATCTCGGTAGGTTAATGAGCCCTGCATGAGTTGTACCCGCTGCAACTGCCTTTCGGTCATCCGGTCCAGCTTCAGCCTATCTTTGGCAATTTCCAGCGAGCGGTAGCTTACATCCATCCCTAAAACAAACTCAAATTGCTTTTCGGCTAATAACAGTTTGATCAGGCGGCCCTCGCCACAACCCAAATCAACTACGCGTTTGGCGCCGGCAGATAGTAATTCATCTTTGGCCGCCTGTAAACGCAGGTCGTGAATGCGTAACTGCGGCTCTTCCGCATCATTTATTCGGGGAGTTTCCATTTCAGCAGCATAGGGGTCAGCCTGGTCTTTACTCAGTAAAACATCCAGTGTTTGGTTTGCCAGTGAATGCTGGCCTTTCATGTACCGGCGAACGATGAGTTCCCTTGCGGGATGTGTTTCCAGCCAGCCCTTGCCCTTAGCCAGTAATTTTTCTACCTCTTCCTGGTTTACCCAATAATGTTTATCGTTATCACAAACGGGGATTAACACATAAAGGTGCGATAGCAATTGCTGCAGGGTTACCTGGTTGCATAACTCTACGATAAAATAACGGCTGTTGCCCCAGTCAGGGTAAGTTGCATCCAGTGGATGCTGTATCGCATTAATGGTATATCCCAAAGGTTCAAAAAGCGCTTTCAATAGTATTTCGCCTCCTTTAACAGGCAATACGGCCAGCTTTACGGTAAAGGGCATGGCTATATCAACCAGTTCGGGCTTGTCTTTACAACGGCCGTTAAGGGCCGATGAATAAGCCTTGGCAATGGCTGCGCTCATGAACGAACTGGCTACATAGGGCCTGTCGTTCACGTATTGCTCCAGTGCAAAATCGTTCCCTTTCGGGCCTGCGCTGCGTACCAGGCCTACAGGGTCTATATCAAGCAGCAAAGCGGCAGTACATTTTTGCGCGCTTACCTCCGGATAAAATATATGGGCCTTGCCCGAAGAAATATCGACAGACTGGATCTTCGCCGGATGCTTGTGCAGCAAAAAGCTCAGATCATCGGCCGGAAAATGGGTGGTGGATATAGTGAGTAACATAAATTGATAGCTGTGCTTAATGTATAATTATTTATTGATGTTTTGTAATAGGATACAAAGTAAGGAGCAGAATGCGCAGCCTTTTTGCGTAGTGGGGGAGGATTTTGAAATAGTGAGTTTTATTTGGGGTAACACAGGCACAGTGCTGGTTTGAAACCTTGGGTATTTAAAAGAAAAAAGAGGTGTGGCCTGTGCGATTCCTTCCTCGGGGAAGGGAAGGTAGGGGTTAAATCAGGCGTTCAAGCCGCTTTATAACTCGTCGCTCATCGTGTGGCCTGTGCGATTCCTTCCTCGGGGAAGGGAAGGTAGGGGTTAAATCAGGCGTTCAAGCCGCTTTATAACTCGTCGCTCATATAAACCCCTCCCTGCCTTTGCGCTCATTTCCAACCGCACCCCTCCCGTGGGGAGGGAATTAAAAAACGTTCAAACACTCAAAGTTTCAAACCCAATCGCTATATCCCCCCCTCAAACATTTAATTTTTATTCCCCGCAATACCACGTACTATTGTAAACCAATATAATCCGTTTATGAAACCAATTTTTAAAATAGCCAGGGCTTTCGTGTTGCTGCTGTTAAGCCAGGCATGTTTTGGGCAGGCCGTAACCAATGTGCTGCCCGACTGGGCTTTTGGCGGTTTTGCGCGCCCGGCAAAGTTGAACCCTATTATATCGCCCGATACCAACCTGACATTTATTGACCCGATGAGTAAAAAGCCGGTGGCCTGGGAGGCTAACGATACTTTTAACCCGGGCGCGGCGGTTAAAAATGGCAAGGTGGTGGTTTTATACCGGGCCGAAGATAAGTTTGGTATTGGCATTGGTTTCCGCACATCGCGGCTGGGATATGCCGAAAGTAGCGACGGCTTGCATTTTACAAGGCGAAAAGCCCCCGTGCTTTATCCGGCCAACGACGCTGCCAAACCCTATGAATGGCCCGGTGGCTGTGAAGACCCGCGAGTGGCCGTTACCCCTGGCGGTACCTACGTTGTGTTTTATACCGAATGGAACCGTAAACTGCCCCGCCTGGGTGTAGCTACCTCAACCGACCTTATCCACTGGAAAAAGCACGGGCCTATTTTTGAAACAGCTTACCATGGCCAATTTTTTAACATCGCCAGTAAATCAGCATCGATACTGACCAAGGTGGTGAATGGCAAACAGGTGATCGTTAAAATAAATGGCAAATACTGGCTATACTGGGGTGAGCAGCATGTGTATGCAGCAACATCAACCAATTTGGTTGACTGGGCGCCGGTGGTAGATAAAAACATGGCATTGAAACAACTGATATCGCCACGCCCAGGCTATTTTGACAGCGACCTTACCGAGTGCGGCCCGCCCGCGTTGATGACCGGTAAGGGAATCATCTTATTTTATAACGGCAAAAACAAACCTGCCGAAGGCAGGGATACCAGGTTTAACCCCAATTCGTACTGCGCGGGGCAGGCCTTGTTTGATGGTAAAGATCCGGCTAAGAATATCACCCGGCTCGACCTGCCTTTTTTAAGGCCGATGGAACCTTTTGAAAAAAGCGGGCAATATGTTAACGGAACAGTTTTTATTGAGGGGATGGTTTACTTTAAAAAGAAATGGTACCTGTACTACGGCTGCGCCGATTCGAGGGTAGGGGTGGCGGTTTATGATCCGGCCAGTCCGGCTAAGCCCGATCCGGTTGGGGGGAATTAGGGCTAAGTCTTAAGCCTTAAGTTCTAAGTCCAAAGTCAATTTATTCTTGTTGATGTAGAATTTGAAGGTTTCGATGAAAGGCAGCCCGCTTAATAGTATTAAGGTGTATAATCAAAAGCTAATTAATTCTTTTTTGACTTAGAACTTAAGGCTTTAGACTTAAGACTAAAAATTTAAGGGCGCATACTTTTAAGCACGCAAGTGTGCACCCTTAAACACACAGGCCAAGGGATGGCCTGCCTGCGCAAAGAGGTCGTTATAAAGTTCTCTCTAAAACGATAACGGTCCGTGGCTGCTGCCGAACGGAAACTTATTAACCCGCCCATGCAAATGGTCGCAACGCGTATGATCGCGATACATTTTGGGGTTAAAACTTTGGCAGGGTACTGATTCAGATTTTGTAGCCTCCGCCTTCTCGGGCTGATTAACTACGGTGACATTTTTCTTCATGACGACTTCTCCTGTATATTTGGTTTATTTGAAATTGGTAGTATGAAGTTAAGCAGAAAATAGCTCATTTACAATAGGGTTAGGAAGAAAAAAAATAGTATTAAATAATATGGCTTGACTGAGGGAAAAAACAATCCAACGCAATATTTCGACAGTCGATGGGATAGTTTTCACCTTAAATAAAATTAGCGCTGGCCCGTGAAACGAACCAACGCAGGTTTAGGTATTAATTTTGTCAATAATCGTATAAATATGCTTCAATCTTCCGGCTTCTCCCTTGCATCTGCCATTCTTACAATCCTCGGTTCAAATTTGGCCAGCACTTCAACCAGGTCGCTTTGGGCAGCCATTACGGTGTGTATATCTTTGTAGGCCATTGGGGCTTCGTCCATATCGCTACCCATCAGCGTGATGCGTTTATCAATCAGATTGGCGGCAATGGCTGCTTTATCCAATGTTTTAAAAGCGGCGCTCCGGCTCATTAACCGGCCTGCGCCGTGCGATGCCGAGTTGATGCTGGCCGCATCGCCTTTACCACGAACCACAAAACCAGGCGTACTCATAGATCCGGGGATGATACCCAACACGCCTTTGCCTGCCGGCGTTGCCCCTTTACGGTGCACCATTACGTCGGTACCATCGGCCAGTTGTTCTTTCCAGGCAAAATTATGGTGGTTTTCAATCATCATAACAGGTTGCCGGTTAAGCGCGCCGGCTATTTTGTTATGGATCTCGTGGTGGTTGGCGCTGGCATACTCGCCGGCAAGGTTCATGGCAATCCAGTATTCCTGGCCCTCATCCTTATCCAAATCCAGCCAGGCCAGGTGTTTGGCCTCGGCAGGCAGCCTGGTTTTGTCCATGGCTATTTTAGAGTAATGATTGGCCACGCTACCCCCAAAGCCCCGCGAACCGGAGTGCGACAACAAAGCCAGGTAATTACCGGCAGGTATGCCTTCCAAAGTGCCATCGGCAATGCTTAGCTCGCCCCACTCCACAAAATGGTTACCTGTTCCGCTGGTACCCAACTGCGCGTAAGCCTTATCTTTTAATGAACGGATCACCTTGGTTTCCTTCCAGGTATTGCTGTCAAACAACGAGCTATCGAAATGCAACCTCGTGGTACAGCCAATACCAAAGTAGGTATGGTCGCCCAGCATGGTTTTCAGTTTATCCGTTTCGGTATCTATCATTTGGGCAGGCAAATCAAAAATGCTCAGGCACATCCGGCAGGCAATATCCACGCCCACCGCAAAGGGTATTATGGTGTTGGCCCTGGTGGCCAATACACCGCCAATAGGCAGGCCATACCCCTGGTGCGCATCGGGCATTAAAGCTCCTGCAACTGCAATGGGCAGTTTTACGGCGGTACGCATTTGTGCCAATGCGCCTGACTCTATATGTTCCAATCCCCAAACTGGGAAATCGGCAGCTTCTTCTTTTAGTTTAAATGTGTTACTTTCCTGTTTTAAAAATTTCCCCTCTTTACGCAAAGCGATAACATTTTCGGCAAGGTTTTTAAACTTGCCATCGTTGTTAAACAGGTAGGGTGCCGGGTCGTTAATTAAAGCTTCCAGGTTGGCCAGTATATCCGCTTTGCTCATCACCTCATTTTTCAATAAGCCCGATGCCACGCGGCCAAAGCTTACCAATATATCCACGTCATTAATACCGAGATTTTTTAGCTCGTTGTTGCTGATCTTTTCTTTTTCCATGACCATTATTATCTTGTTGATGATACAAAATAAAATAGCCACTGCGCAGCCTTTTTGCGCAGTAAAAAATATTTTATAAATTCATCCAAAATAAATCCGAAATCGAACATCCGAATTCCGAAATCAACAAATATGCCTGTAAACCGCAATGCCCTTATCCGCTATCGTACTATTGACAATTGCCTGCAAAACCGCTATAAAAAATGGACGCTTGACGATTTGATTGATGCGTGTTCAGATGCCTTATATGAATTTGAAGGTATTGATAAAGGCGTGAGCCGACGCTCGGTACAGGCCGATATCGAGATGATGCGCAGTAATAAGCTGGGCTACGAGGCACCAATTATTGTGGTTGATAAAAAATATTACACCTATGCCGATAAAAATTACAGTATTACCAACAGCCCCATCAACCAGCAGGATTTAAAAGTTTTGAGCGAGGTATCAAGCCTGCTAAAACAATTTAAAGGCTTTAACCACTTTACCGACCTGAACGAAATGGTAAGCAAGCTGGAGGATAAAATCTATTCCCAAAAAACACACAGCACGCCCGTTATCGATTTTGAGAAGAACGATAACCTGAAAGGATTGGAGTATATCGAGGTTATCCGCAAAGCCATCGTAGCCAAAAAAACCATGTGCATTACCTACCAATCATTCAAAGCACGTGAGGCTAACACCTTTTGTTTTAGTGGGTATTTACTAAAAGAATACCGCAACCGTTGGTTCGTACTGGGGATGCCGCATAAAAGAAACGCCCAAATGCTAAACCTGGCGCTCGACAGGATTCAATCCATAGAAGAGCATGCCGATGAGTACCGCGAAAATAAATCGATAGATTTTGGCACTTATTATAATGATGTTATCGGCGTAACCAAATCACCGGGCCAGCGCGATACGCAGGTGGTGTTCTGGATTGACGATGCCAACGCGCCTTACGTGATTACCAAACCCCTGCACCATACCCAAAAAGTAGTAAGCGAAGAGAATGGCGGCAAAGTTTTTACCATCCGCGTGATCATGAATTTTGAACTGGAGCGCGAACTGCTGGGCTTCGGTCCAAAAATAAAAGTATTGGGGCCCAGGATTTTGGTTAAACAGATGAAAATGTTATTACAAAAATCGCTGGACAGGTACGAAATGCCATCGGCTATACAGGGTAGCACGGAAGAATAATAAATGGCGATGTTTTTCCCTCGGCTTGTGTCCCCACAAACCGTTATTCTAATGGCCGTACGCTTTGTTCGGGTAAACCGATGGCGTATCGGGAGATTTAATTGGGGGTTTATGCAGTTTTAAAAGTTTCGAAAACTCGGCATTATAATCGTCAACCCATACACCGTTGAATACGGTGCCATCTTCAAATACAAAGGTTCCCTTTCCTTCCCGATAGTTATCTTTAAAAGCACCCGCATAGTATCCAATACCTGGCCATGAATATTTGCCTTGCCCACCAAATTTTCCATTTATAAAATATCCAACGTATTTATTGCCAGCATACGCACCGGTTGTTCCAAAGGAAAGCTTGCCAAAGCCTTCATAAATACCGTTTTTATATTGTCCTTCATAATGGCTGTTGGGATATTTAGCACGGGGTCCAAATTGTGTAACACCATGTCCGTTAGGAATCCCATTTTTGAACTCCCCTGTGTGACGTGAGTCTTCACTACTATCGAAATACATCCCGTGTCCATCAAAGTTGTCGTTTTTAAATTCTCCAATGTATTTATCTCCGACAAACTCCGACGAAGTGCCAAAGAACTTTTCTCCGGATCCAGATAGCTTGCTATTTATCCAATGTCCAATTGCATAACTTCCATCTTTCCATTGCTGATCGCCAAAGCCGTTGTCGCAGTTGCCTTTACAGACCCATTGTTTATTATGTTGGCAGCCAAATAAGAAAAAAAGGATAATAAGGTAAGGTGATTTCATTTTGATTAAAGAAACTATTGTAATAATAAGATCTTGAGCTGAAATAGATTTTTAGATGGTTTTTATTCTGAGAAACCGCTATCACGTATTTGAGTTGCCGAATTTATCAATATTAGATGGCTGTGGAAATACAAGCACACGAAATTTATCCCTTATCCTTGCTTCTTTTATTTTTACTTTTCTTAGCTACCTTATTAAACTCCAAAGCCAAACCTATCCAATAGTCAAATTTTTTATTGGCGCCAATGTCGTCGCCATCAACCCAAACATAATCCTTCATTACCCGGCCACCGTTTATCATCTGGCGGCAATCGCCTTTTTCCAATTCAACAGCTGCCTGATTTTGACCAATGCGGAAAAGCAGGCCGGTGTCGCGTACGCAAACACACATTTTATCATCAACCATAAAGCACAATCCCTGGAACATTTTAATCTCGTCAATTTTGGGCTGTTCGCTTAATGCTTCGCGTACGCGGTTAGTTAATTGTTCGTCGTAGGCCATGTGGGTATTATTAAATAGAGGTATAAAATTGGATCTATGGCGTGTAATGTGGAAGGTTAAAATTGATAAGCGCTAATTCACAAAATTAAAGCGAATTCCACAAACGCGATGCTTGCAAAATAACATAGAAACCGTTTTTATTTGTGGGTAAACAGTACAAATTTACACGCTTCCTTTTATATTTCAAAACCATCCTTTATTCACGCATAAATAGGTAAAAATAAGGCATTTAATTTATATTTTTTAGCAATAAATGCGCTATTTATTGACACAAATAGTGCATTTATTGACACAAAAATAAAATGGATTTTTTTGCGCAAAAGTTCAGAAAAAGCAGCCTGAAAAACCGGGTATCTTACTTTTTAAAACTGCCGGCTTCGCACCGTTTCGTCCTTGTGGCCGGGAGGTAAATTAAACCAGGCCAATAAAATAATTGACGATGGTTAGCCATATTATCCGTCATAAAATTAACGAAACTCAGGTCACCTTAATTGCGCTAAATCCTTTTTGATCCGGTTTTTCTCGCTTGCTGTTTTGGCCAGGTTTAGCGCGGTTTGCAAATGGGCTTTGGCCAGCGTGTTATCTGCATCTTTATACAAATGGCCCAATAATACATGGTACAGGTGGTTGTCGTTCAGCTTTAGTTTTTCGGCTTCAACAATGGCATCCCGCTTACCACGGGCTTTGTACAAAGCATAGGTGCGGTTGAGTGCGGCGGCCGGCGAATAGGCAATTTGCAGCAGGCGGTTGTATAATTGCAGAATGCTTTCCCATTTATCTATCGTATCCTCTTTTACGGTATGCCAGTAGGCAATGGCGGCTTCCAGGTGGTATTTGTTTACCTGGTTACCTTTAGATGCCAGTTCCAGGTAGTATTTTCCTTTGTGTATCAGCTCATCAACCCAAAGGCTGGTATCCTGGTCGTCATACCGTACCATTTCGCCATGCTCGTCGGTACGCGCATCAAAACGCGAGGAGTGGAAGCACATCAGCGCCATCAGGGCATAAGTTTCGGGCAGGTTGGTTAGTTCATTTTCGATGAGCAGGTAGGTGAGGCGCATCGCCTCTAAACAAAGGTCTTTGCGTAAAGTGGTATCCTGGCTGGTAGAGTAATAACCTTCGTTGAACAATAAATATAAGGTGGTTAAAACAGCCTGCAGCCTTTCGTTTATTTGTGAGGTTGCCGGGAATTCAATCTTCACTTTTTCTTCCCGCAGTTTTTCCTTTGCCCTGAACAGGCGTTTATTGATGGTGGCTTTGTTGGATAAAAAAGCATCGGCAATTTCATCAATCCCAAACCCGCAAAGAATTCTTAATGCCAGGCTCACCTGTGCTTCGGCAGGCAACACCGGCTGGCAAATGGCAAACATCAGTTGTAGCTGGCTGTCATTAATGTGTTTATCCGATAGGTCTATTTCAAACTCAGCGTAATCTGCCTGTGCCGATTGCAGGATAGGGGTGACTTTTTGGTCGAAGATTTTATTGCGTTTTAAATAATCTTTGGCCCTGTTGCGGGCTACGGCGTAAAGCCAGGCTACCGGGTTTTCGGGCAGGCCCCTAAGCCCCCAGGTTTCGGCGGCACTTAAAAAAGTCTCGCTGGCAATATCTTCGGCAATTTCGGGATGCTCAAAACCAAAGTGCTTGTACAGTACCGATACTATTTTGCGGTACTCGGTACGGAATAAATGCGGCAGCAGTTCAGTTTTGTTCATGGTGGTATAAAGCCACCTCCCGGATGCAGGGAGGTGGCAGCATAAAATTACATATTCATGGGCACAACCTGGCGTACCTCAACGTTGCCGCCAACCAGCAAAATGGGGCAGCCTTTTGAAATTTCGGTAGCCTCTTCCAAAGTATCGCACTTGATCATGGAGTAGCCGCCTATCAATTCTTTTATTTCAACATAAGGGCCGTTGGTAACTATACCATCGGGCCTTACCACCGATCCTGTGCCGTTATACAGGCGGTTGCCATTACTAACCAGTTTGTTTTGCGCGGCAATGCCGCCCAGCCAATCCATCCATAATTTCATGGTTGCCTGCATTTGCTCGGGCGAGCGTGACTCTGTTGCGTTTTCTTCAACTTGTCTGAAGATCAATAAAAATTCGTTCATGATGATTTAAATTTTGGTGATTAAAGCTGTAAGACGATCGGGTTTTATGGAATAGGACAGCAGGCTAAAAATAATTTATATATTTCAATTGCCGGTTCAAGATACGGCAAATTTGCCATCGAAAATAAATGTAGCATTTTAAACAATCCCGTATCTAACAACCGAAAACAAAACAAGGGCATGTCGTTCGAAGAAATTTACGATACATATTACAGCAAAATCTTCCGTGTATGCATGGGCTATATGAACGATCATGACCGTGCCCGCGATGTTACGCAGGATACGTTTATTACCGTTTGGCAAAAGCTGGGTCAGTTCAGGAACGAATCAGCAATAGGTACCTGGATTTTCCGTATCGCATCAAACCATTGCCTGCGCCAGTTGGAAAAACAAAACCGGATGCCACCAGGCGAGATGCCGGCCGAACTGGAAGATAAACCGCCACCCGATACCGAAGGACAAGTGCAACTGCTGTATAGATGTATAGCCCAACTGCCCGAGATTGACCGCATCATTATTTCGTTGGAACTGGAAGATGTAAAGCAAGCCGAAATAGCCAGTATTACAGGCCTATCTGAAACCAACATTAGGGTAAGGGTTTACAGGATTAAAGAAAAACTATCTCAAAAATTTAAAAAATATGAGCAGCAATATTGATTTAAAAGTGCTTTGGCAGCAACAGCCCGCCGGCGACAAACCCGATATTAAAGCCGTAATAAAAAAGGCCATGGGCATAAAAAATAAAACAAGGAATAAACTGATATGGACCAACCTGGTATTGTTTGCAACTGTAGTTTTGATAATATACGTTGGGGTCAATTTAGATACCCGTGTACTTACTACTACCATTGGTGTTGTGCTTATTGTATTTGCCATAGTTGCTTTTATGATTGTCAGCAATGGCCTGTATATGGGCCTGTTTAAAAGCCACCCCGAAACGGATACCTTTACTTACCTGGCCGAATTAACGTCGATACAAAAAAAGCAGCAGTTCATTCAAACCAGGGTATTAAAATTATACTTCCTGTTTTTGGGACTGGGCTTGTTTTTATATATGATAGAGTTTGAAAGAAAAATGAGTTTTTTTGGGGCGATAGTATCCTGTGTTTGTTCATTGGGTTGGTTAGCCTTTGCCTACTTTTATATAACACCCCGTGAGTTTAAAAGGCAGCAGGCCGACATGAATGCCACCATAGCAAAATTACAGGCTATAAATAAGCAATTGCACGAATCTGAAGGAGCACAGTAAACAGATCACCTTAAATCTATTACCACTCTTTTGGCTTTTTGTGCTAATTTTACCGCCGCAAAATATCGCCCGCTATGATCCAGGTTTTCCGGTCTTTTAATCCTTTGAATGTATTGTGGCTGGTGGTTGTATTGTTCATTACCCGGCTGGGCTATATGATACAGGTGCCCGGTAAACTGGAGTTTGTGTTTGTTGAGCCGTTTGCACGCCTGCTGGTGCCGGTTGCTTACGAATACGCGCTGTCGCCCGGGCTGAATATTTTTATTGCAGCAGTATTGATACTGATACAAGCATTGCTGCTTAACTATTTAATAAATCACTATAATTTATTAAGCAAGCCCTCTTTTTTGCCTGCTTTGATGTATGTAACGCTATCGGGGTTGTTTTCGCCTTTTTTGATATTGAGTGCGCCGCTCATTTGTAACTTTTTGCTGATATGGATGCTGTTTAAGCTATTTAGCCTGTACAAAGGCGATAATGCCAAATCAATATCCTATGATGCAGGCATGATAGTGGCTCTTGGCTCGCTTATTTACTTCCCGTTTATTTACCTGTTTTTGATCATTTGGATATCGCTTATATTATTTAAGCCATTCAACTGGCGCGAATGGGTATCGGGCATTTTGGGGTATGCCACCATCTTTTTCTTTTTGGCGGTGTTTTACTATCTAAATGATAAAATTGCCGTTTTTTACAATATCTGGCTGCCACTGGGTAAAAAGTTTCCTGATCATATCAGCATCAACTCCTATAATTACCTGCTGCTGATACCTGTTTTATTGATATTGGTGCTTTGCATTTTTAAATTGCAGCAAAATTTCTTTAAAAGTTACGTGCAAACCCGTAAATCTTTCCAGCTTTTATTTTTTATTTTTTTGATTGCCGGCTTTTCATTTTACGTGAACGCCTCCTTTCACCTTAACCATTTTTTGTTGTGCATAGTGCCCGCCGCGGTGTTTTTTGCCTATTATTTTTTGTATGCAACTAAAAAATGGTTCTACGAAAGCCTGTTTTTATTGCTGTTAATCAGCATTATCTACTTTCAGTTTAACAAATTTTAACTTTTACATTCGTCCAAATTTCAGCGGTTATATTAGTTTTGTAGCGTGAAACTATTATTGGCTGCTGTTTAAACAAACAACCAGGCGATTGTAGTACCATAAAAACTTACACAAAAAACAAATCAGATGAAATTTGGCGTAGTTATATTCCCCGGCTCTAACTGTGATGAAGACATCATATATGTATTGGAAAAAATAATGGGTCAGCAGGTTGTGAGGTTATGGCATAAAGACCATGATTTACAAGGTGTAGACTTTGTTGTTTTACCCGGCGGTTTCTCCTTTGGCGATTATCTTCGTTCAGGTGCTATCTCCCGTTTTTCGCCAATTATGCAGGAAGTTATCCAGTTTGCTGCAAAAGGCGGTTACGTAATGGGTATTTGTAACGGTTTCCAGATATTAGCCGAAGCCGGTTTGCTGGATGGCGCTTTGCTGCATAACGAAAATCGTAAATTCATTTGCCGCAACATTTATCTTAAACCGCAAACAACCCAATCGTTGCTTACTGTTGGTTTAGAGCAGAACCAGGCATACAAAATTCCTATTGCCCACGGCGAGGGTAACTTTTTTGCCAGTGCCGACGTGATAAAACGCTTAAATGATAACGACCAGGTAATGTTCCGTTATTGCGATGAAGCCGGTAATATTACGGCTGACGCCAACCCTAACGGATCATTGGAAAATATTGCCGGTATCACCAATGCTGCCCGCAACGTATTTGGTTTAATGCCTCACCCTGAACGGGCTGCTGACGCGTTGTTGGCTAACGAAGACGGACTGGCTATTTTCGAATCAATATTATCAGTAGTTAGGGCCTGATGACCAGCCTGGTTATCGATATAGGTAACACATTTACAAAGATTGCTGTATTTGAGCTTGATGAGTTACTTACGGTTGAACAATTTGAAGATGTACCCATAACCAGGCCGGATGAACTGATCAGTGAGTATAAAGTTGACAAGGGAATAGTATCGTCGGTAAAAAAAAATGTGGAGCCCTGGCAAACAAGCTTAACATCAAAAATACCGCTGGTTACATTTAATAACACCATGACCAGTGGAATACAAAACCACTACCTAACCCCCGAAACACTTGGTACTGATAGAATGGCTGCCGTAATAGGGGCAAGCCATATATACCCAGGGCAAAATACGCTGGTAATAGCAGGCGGCACCTGCATAACGTACGACTATGTTGACGCCAACCGAAATTATTTTGGAGGCAGCATATCACCGGGTTTAAATATGCGTTATAAGGCAGTAAATTATTATACTGCCGGTTTGCCACTTATAAATGCCGATGCAGGTTTTACGCCAGGCTACGGAAACAATACCGAAACCGCTATACGCTCGGGTGTGCAAAACGGTATAAAATATGAGTTAACCGGGTTTATTGAAAGCTATAAAGCCATTGATAACCAACTAAATATTGTGCTAAGTGGGGGCGACAGTATTTTTTTTGATACGCTGTTAAAAAACAGCATCTTTGCCCCCTGTATAAAAATTGAACCTTATTTGGTTTTAAAAGGATTAAACGCAGCTATACAAAAGCATAATGATTAAATATACCAGGTTTCTTTTAACACTTCTATTTTCTGCAGTAATTGTATTTGCAGCAAACGCGCAGTCTACCACCAGTTCTCCATATTCAAGGTTCGGTTTGGGCGATATCAGCCCACAATCAACAGCCCAAAGCCTTGGTACAGGCGGCATCGGCGTTGCTACCAACAGGATCAGTTTGTTTAATAACATCAACTTCCTTAACCCGGCATCATACGCGGCTATCAATTTAACTACTATCGATATAGGTATCTACAGCAACTTTTCAACCCTGAGCCAAACCGGGCAAACCAGCCAAAGCAATAAAAACTTCAGGTTAAGCCACATCGCTTTTGGTATTCCCGTAAGCAAGCATTCGGCATTAAGTTTTGGTTTGTTGCCTTACAGCGAACGTGGATATAACTATAAAAAATCGGTTAGCAGCCTGGGTACTTCGTCGCCGGCCGATACCAATACTACTAACTATACTTATAATGGCGATGGCGGCTTATCAAAAGCGTATATAGGTTATGGCTTTACAATTGCCAAACATTTGTTAATAGGTGGTAATGTTTCCTATATATTCGGTAATTTAAAAGATAATACAACCACCGAAACGCCCGGACTTGCAGGCTTTTTAAATACAAAAATTGAGCAAACCAATGCTATTGGCGGTTTAAATTATGATTACGGTTTACAATATTCTATTGATCTATCCGAAACCAAACATGTTATCCTGGGTTACTCGGCATCAGCGGGATCAAAACTCAACTCACAATCAAGCTTCATTGTAAGCCACTATACCAACGATGCCAACGGTAACCCCAACATTGCAGTTGATAGTGTGATAAATAAACAAGGGTCATCAGTAAAACTGAAACTGCCACAAATAAACAGGTTTGGGGTATCGTTCCAAAATGATGGTAAATTTTTAATTGGAGCCGACTACTCGATGGGGCAATGGTCAAACTACACTATTGATGGTCAAAACCAGGGTTTGGTAAATAGCCGCACCATTAATGTAGGAGCGCAAATTACGCCAAACATAGCTACCATACGCAACTACCTGGCCACTGTTGATTACCGCATAGGTGGTATTTACGATGAAACTTATATGGTTGTTAATAATACCCGTATAAAAAGGGTAGCTGTTACTGCCGGCTTTGGCTTGCCTTTACGCCCTAATAACGGTAGTTTTTACAAGATCAACTTCTCGGCCGAGGTTGGTAAAAGAGGAACGCTGGCAAACGGCCTGGTTAAAGAAAACTACGTTAACCTGCACTTAGGCTTTACGCTTAACGACAGGTGGTTTACCAAATACAAATTTGATTAATAACAGCATGTACAGCGGGGCAAAATATATGAAGGGCGCGAGCCTGCTGTTATTGCCTTTGTTTGGCTTGTTGATAGCCTCATGCGAAAACGACCTGAATAAGGTTAAAGAGATTGCATCTAACGAAGTAGGGATAGTAGTTGAACCAACAACCGGGGTTGATTTGATTATGAGCGATTCGGCAAGGGTTAAATTGCACCTGTTGGCACCGCTTATGTTGCAGTACCAAACAAAAGACCCCTATAAGGTGATGCCTAAAGGCGTAAAAGTTATACTTTACGATAAACAAACCCAGCAGGAATCGGGCAATATTGTTGCGGATACGGGTATTTCCCGCGATACTAAAAAGCTTATTGAGTTTCACAAAAACGTAGTGGCAACCAATGCCAAAGGCGAAACCTATAAATCTGACGAACTTTACTGGGACCAGACCACAAAAAAAGTTTATTCGCACAAACCTGTACAGGTAACCATGAACGGTGGCAACGTGATGAACGGTGATAGTTTTGAAAGCGACGACGCTTTCCTGCACCCAACTCTAAAAAGCAGTACCGGCATATTTCACGTTGACGAAAAAGTGACACAATAATGTTGTTTTTTTAAGGAAAATTTTGTGTTATAGAATTTTACTAAAAATTGTATCTTGCGCCCTCTTTTAAAAGAATATAATAATTACAGAAGTATATGGGTATAATGGGTTTCTTGCGCGAACGGATGGGAAAAATCCTGGCAATCTTTATTGGGGTTGCACTTTTTGCATTCATCGTGAGCGAGGTAGTAAGATCAGGTGGGTCTTTTTTTAAAGACGACCGCAACGAACTTGCCGAAGTAAACGGCGAAAAGGTTCAATTAGATGAGTTTAATAAAAAACTCGACCAAAACACAAGCCAGTTCAGGCAATCAGGGCAAAGTCTTTCGCCCCAGATATTAAACTATGTTCAGGAAACAACCTGGAACCAGGTTATAAGCGAATTGCTGCTGAACAAAGAGATTGATAAATTGGGCTTAACTGTGGGCGAGGACGAATCGATTGCTATGGTTAAAGGTAACAACCCCGACCAGCAGATAACCCGCGTACCCCAGTTTGCCGATCAGCAAACCGGCCAGTTTGATAAAAACAAGCTAAACCAGTATTTAAGCTTTATATCGTCATCAAAAGCCGATACCGCTGCCAAACGCCAGTGGAGCGATTTTTTGACACAGGTATTTGAGGCCAAACAAAAAACCAAATACATGGCTATTGTTACCAATGGCTTGTACGTAAATTCATTGGAAGCTAATGATGATTACCAGGCAAAAAATAAATTGGTTAGCTTTAAATACGCTACACTTGATTACGCGTCTATCCCCGATGCAAAGGTTACTTTAACCGATGCCGATTACAGCGCCTACTATGATGCCCACAAAGCTGAGTTTAAAAATCAGCAGGAAACCAGGTCATTTGATTATGTAGCTTTTAATGGTGCCCCTTCTAAAGAGGATAGCGCGGCTATTAAAGCCGAAGTAAATAAACTGGTTGATAGCATTAAAGTAAGCACCAACGATTCGCTTTTTGTACAGATTAACTCTGAAACAAAAACTCCGCTTGTATTCCAGAAGAAGGGCACGTTTGAGCCTAAATTAGATACTTTGATGTTTAACGCTGCCAAAGGTTTTGTTTATGGCCCTTACGTATCAAACGGAAGCTATAAAATTGCCAAACTGAGCGATGTTAAAACTACTTTCGACTCTGTGCGGACAAGACATATTTTGATTAACCCTCAAATTGAAGGTGGCATCGAAAAAGCAAGGGCTAAAGCAGATTCACTTAAAAAATTAATTGAAGGCGGCCGGCCGTTTACAGATTTTGTTGCCAATTTTTCAACAGATAAAGGCAGCGCTGTTAAAGGTGGAGAAATACCGTCATTTGATGTAAATGGTTTAATGGCCGGTGGCCAGGGCCAGATAACTTCTGAATATGCAAACGCGGCATTTAAAGCAAGTAAAGGAAGCTTGATTGTGGTTACCTCTCAATTTGGTGTTCACCTTATCCAGGTTGAGGATCAAAAAGGGTCGGTAAAAGTAATTAAAGTTGCTGTTGTTGATAAACCGATTGTTGCCAGCAGTAAAACACAAACCGTAGCTTACAGTAAAGCCCAGGGATTTTTAGCTGCTTTAACAAAAGATAATTTTGATGCCGAAGCTAAAAAAGAAGGTGTTAAAAAACTTACTGCTGATGATGTTGCCGGCACCGCCTCAGGCCTGCCAGGCTTAGATAATGCCCGCGAAGTTGTTAGATGGGCGTTTAAGGCCGATAAAGGCGACCTTGCCGATAAAGTATTTACAGTTGGCGATCAATACATCATCCCTCGTTTAACTCAAATTAAACCTAAGGGCATTTTACCGCTTGACGTTGTTAAAAAGCAAATTGAACCTGCCGTGCGTAACGAAGTAAAAGCAAAACAACTGAATGAAAAATTTGCTTCTGCGCTCAACGGATCATCATCAATTGATCAGGTAGCTCAAAAAGTGGGTACCAAAGCAGTTCCGGTACAAAATATTGTTTTTGCTAACCCGATTATACCGGGCCAGGCAGGTGCCGAATACAAAGTTGTGGGTTCTATTTTCGGTTCTCAGCCTAATAAGCTTTCAAAACCGGTTAACGGCCAACAAGGCGTATTTGTTTATATTGTTGATGGCTTTACCAATCCTGCACCGCTTACCAACAACTTAAGGCAAAAACAACAAATAGCGCAGAACTTAGTACAACGTGCCGACGGACAGGTATTAGATGCGTTGAAAGATAATGCCAATGTAAAAGATAACAGGGCTAAACTGTTATAATATAAATTAAAGTAATTTTACATCCGGGAGCAGCGTTAAACCTGTCTCCCGGATTTTTTTTGCCGGTGGGTTTTAAAGTTGTTAAAAATAAAAAACTGTCATGCTGAGTAGTAAAATTTCGCGAAATTCTGAAGGGGGAATGACATCGTAAAAAGGCTGTCATGGTGAGTTTGTCGAACCATAGTGGGCAAAGGCCTCTCCGCGCGACCCTTCGACAGGCTCAGGGTGACATGCCCGCGCACCTCGAAAAGAAAACATGTCATGGGGCGGTACGAAGGATCTATTCGCGAACTTTCCTATCAGTCATGAACAGCTGATAGATCCTTCGTTCCTCAGGATGACAGGGAAATTGGATAAATCCTTCGTTCCTCAGGATGACAGGAAAATGGGATATGTCATCTGTAGGAATGGAGATTTACAAGGCAAAATCAAACTCAATTTACATTTTAGAGTTTAAAAATTAGGATTTAGAATTTAGTGCAAATAGGATTTAGAATTTAAACTTATGGATATACAGGAAAATATAGTAAACAAAGTAGCCCAAAGCGGCTTGGTTACCTTAGATCCCGCATCGTTTTACCCGGCAGGCGAACGCGTTATTTACGACATTAAAGATAACCTGTTCCATGGCCTGATGCTGCGTGAAAAAGATTTACGTGATTTTATAAAGGAACACGACTTTACGCAATACCAGGACAAAAACGTAGGCATTACCTGTAGCGCTGATGCTATTGTGCCAACCTGGGCCTACATGTTACTGGCAAACCGTATGGCGCCTTACGCCCGCGAAGTTGTTTTTGGCAACGCGGATGT
Organism: Mucilaginibacter sp. GW822-FHT03E02; assembly: GCF_058801545.1. Classification (NCBI taxonomy): domain Bacteria; kingdom Pseudomonadati; phylum Bacteroidota; class Sphingobacteriia; order Sphingobacteriales; family Sphingobacteriaceae; genus Mucilaginibacter; species Mucilaginibacter sp. GW822-FHT03E02. The sequence continues at coordinate 4,945,399 of NZ_JBXANJ010000001.1, forward strand.
ATTGGAAACTGTTTTGTTTGAAAAAGAGATAGCGAAAGCCAATTTGGAACAATACGCGGGCCAACGTATTGTGTTAAAAGGATGCGGAGATATAGCGGTGCCGGTTTCGGCTTATGTGGAGCTTACCAAAAAATTAACCCCGATAGTAAAAAGCATTATGTTTGGCGAGCCATGCTCAACCGTGCCAATTTATAAGCGTAAGGATTAATATTAACTATTTGCTTTTAATTGCCCCCATGACCAATAGTTTCCGGCTCATGCAATAAAAATGGGTTTAAACCATTTATAGTATCGGTTGTCCTATTCATGTGCTGGTTATAAACACAAATTGGCTTCAGTTAAAAGCAAACATTAATGAAAAAAATCTTCTCGTGCTCCTTGTTCTTTGTACTGTTTTACGCTTCGGGCTTTGCACAGGAACTTGCAAAAGTAAGTGAGCCGGTATTTAAAGTGGGCGAAAAGCTGAGTTATAAAATGCAATATGGTTTTTTTACCGCCGCCGAAGCCAATATCAGGATTGAAGCCAGCGATAAAAAATTACCGGGTAACGCATTTCATTTAATTGCCGAAGGAAAAACAGCCGGAACCTTTGATATATTTTACAAGGTGCGCAATCGCTACGATTCGTATGTAGATCAAAATACGTTGTTGCCTTACTTTTACAGCGAAGACAGGCACGAAGGCAAATGGAAGCATACCGACAAAGCTACCTTTGATCAAAAAGACAATAAAGTAACCGCCAATAAAGGCGAATTTTCATACAAAGGCGATTCATTTGATTTTGTATCGGCATATTATTTTGCCCGCACAATTGATGTATCCCGGCTTAAAACCGGCGATACATTTGATCTGCAATATTTTTTGGAGGATGGCTTTCATAAAATGAATATCACCTACGTTGGTACAGAAACTATTAAATGTGATATGGGCACTTTTAACTGTTTAAAATTTAACCCTACAATTATCCCTGGCCGTATTTTTCGTAAGGATAGTAAGTTGTACCTTTGGATTACTAATGATGGCAACAGGATACCTGTAAAGGCGCATGTTGAAGTTATTTTAGGCAGTATAACAATGGAGCTGCAGGCCGCAAGCGGATTAAAGTATCCATTAAACCCGATAATGAAGTAAATTAAAATATGATTGAGGTAGGTAACGTGTTGGTGCACGAGGATGTAGTAAAAGAAAACTTTGTTTGCAATTTAAACAAATGTAAAGGAGCCTGCTGCCTGGAAGGCGATTCGGGCGCACCATTAAATGCCGACGAACTTGATATCTTAAAAGAAATATATCCAAAGGTAAAGCCATATCTTACAGCCAAGGGCATCAAAACCATTGAAAAGGTGGGCACTTATGTTAAGGATTTTGAAGGCGATTATACTACCCCATGTGTGGATACCAACAAAGAATGTGCTTACGTGATTTGGGAAAACGGGATTACTAAATGCGGTATCGAAAAAGCTTATGAAGAAGGTGCCGTTTCCTGGCAAAAACCCATCTCCTGTCACTTATACCCCATCCGCATTACTGCCTACCCGGAGTTTGATGTGTTAAATTACGACCGCTGGAGCATTTGCAGCCCCGCGTGTACATTTGGCGACGAACTAAAAGTACGTGTTCACGAATTTTTAAAAGGTCCCCTGATCCGCAAATATGGGGCTGATTGGTACCAGGAATTGGAAGATGAAGTAGCCGGAAGGTAAGTGGGCTTACTGTTAGGGGTAAACTGCTTTGCTATGATGCTTGCTTTTAAAGCCGCTGATTAGGTTTATTATTGTCCTGCGTACACCACAAGGTGGGCAAAATAATTTGTCGCTAAAATGTGCTTATTATCAAAGCTTAAAGTTTCGCTATTTCTTCAGCAGAAAGTTTGGTGAATTTAGCTATCTGTTCAATCGGCAATCCTTCTTTTTTCATTTCGCGGGCAATGGCATACTTACTTTTTTTTTCGCCTTCTTTTTTTGCCCTGTCTAATAAAAATTCTTCTATACCCATTGTGCTGCTCCTTTCTGTTAAATACCTAACCTCTTGTTCAAATTTAACATTTATCTCTTGATTTTCAAAGCGAACGTAATACTTCAAAAAATTCATTAATCCCCGTATCTTTTCTTTCGCTATCTGTTTGGAAAATAATAACCTTGCCAAATTAACCTTTAATGTCAGCAAAAGTTCATCACGCCCAAGGCTGTTTTTAATCTCTTTGCCAGCAAGTGCGGTCTTTGCTGTAAGCACTACCAGTGCAAAAGGATTATTACTGGCAAGAAGCATTTCATCACTTTGTTCTGCTATTTTATAAGCGTTAAAAGTATAATGCAAACGTGTACCCATAAAATCTATATAAAAATGATCGGGCCTCGCTTTTGTACTGGCTTCGGTAAATATAGCATACGCCACAATGGGCCTTTTATATTTATCTAATATTCGATAAAAATAGGTGAACATACGACTGCCAAAGTCCCTATGATATTGACCCTGTACTTCAACATGCACCAGGATCTATTCCTCCTTTCCGCTACGTGTAAATACTTTCACTAGTTTATCAATTACCTTTGGCGCATACTGATCGTCCTCGGGAGGGAAAACTTGCTCTAATTCCTTATCAAGGAATTCAAAGCCTTTATCAAAGTCAAAAATTGTTGCTGCGTCAGGATGGAAAAAGCAAAGAAAATCATCAAACACGTCTTCCAGTATAGCTTTCCAAAGGATATCGTCTTTTCTTCGCATAAACCAATAATAAAAAAAATAGGTTAATTATCGCACTATAATTAACACTTGGTGCGGGCTAAAAATATACAGCCGTTTAAGACCCTAAAACATCCCCACCAACTCTTTCAAATGCCCTATCTGTACGGGTACATCTTCCGGCTTTGGCGCATTAAAGGGGTTAAAATAAATGGCGTCCATGCCAAACCCTAAAGCGCCGTAAATATCGGCCTCCAGGCTATCGCCAATCATTACGCTTTCTTTTTTGTTGGCTCCGGCAAGGTCTATCGCATGCTGAAATATAGCTTTATCGGGTTTGTTGACGCCTACATCCTCAGAGATGATGATGTTTTTAAAATAGCCTGCCAGGTTACTGCCTGCAATTTTTATCCGGGTGGAGTCTTTAAATCCGTTGGAGATGAGATGCAACGTGTATTTTGATTGCAGGTAAGCGAGTGTTTCATGAGCGTGCGGAAACAGGTTTGTTTTTGTGGGGCACAGCTGTACATAAGCATCCTCAAAATCAACAGGCATCAGGTCGGGGTGCAAACCAAGATCGGTAAACGTGCGTTTAAACCGTGCATCACGCAGTTCGTCTTTAGTGATTTGCCCGTTATGGTATTGTGCCCATAGCTGATGGTTATTACGGGTATAAGTTTCAATAAACAAACCGGCAGAAGTAAGGCCGATGCGTTCCAGCTGGTGAAGGTGATAAAGTTCATGCAAAGCCTCCTCCGCATTTTTATCAAAATCCCAGATGGTATGATCAAGATCGAAAAAGATATGCCTTTTAATTTCGGATTTGGGAGCGGGAACTTCTGATTGATTTTTCATTTGGATATTATGTATTTGCGATACGAAGGGCAACATCAGCCAGTCAATTATCCATCGCCCAACAAAGTTCGTTATTAGATTGGTTGCCGCTACCTTTTTTTATTTTTTTAACATTAACAGCGGATTCTCCGTCAAATATAACAGCGGCAATCTGGTTGTAAATAAACCTTCATTTCGCCAGCCATATTCTGTCTCAAATCTCAAATCTAACGTCTCATATCTCCTTAGGCGATATCCAAAAGTTATTGTACCCCAGGCCTATTTGTATTTCTATCAGTTCCTGTTGCAGCATCTCCAGCACGGCCAAAAAGTTGTACACAAAATGAACTTTATTTTCCGATTCTTTAGCGAGCGCCTTAAAATCGAGCATTTTATTGATCTTAAGCAGGTCGGCAACAGCTTGCTTTTGTTTTTCGATAGTATAAGGGTACTGAACCACAGTATGCTTCACCTCTTCGCTGCGGTTAAGGTAATTGCGCATCAGGCGTTCGTGCACCATCATCAGCTTGTACAGGCTTATTTCTGATAGCTCTTCGCCGGGAAGCACCACTTTTTCTACCTGCTCCAGGTCGTGCTTAATGTTGCCGCGTTTCTCCTGTTTAAAGCGCTCTTCTTCATACGGCCGTAGTTCGTCGCACAGTTCCTTAAACTTTTTATATTCTATCAGTTTACGAATCAGGTTTTCCTTGGTATCGGTATCATCTGCGGCATTTTCGGCCTCGTAGCGGGGCAACAGCATTTTGGCCTTAATGCGCATTAGCGTTGCGGCAACAAATATAAACTCGCTGGCCAGCTCCATGTTCAGGCTGGTCATCTGGTGGATGTAGTTCAAAAAATCGTCGGCGATTTTGGCAATGGGGATATCATGGATGTCCAGTTCATCGCGCTCAATAAAAAACAGCAACAGATCAAACGGACCTTCAAACTGGGGTAAATGTATGGCAAAGCTCTCGTCGGTCATCATGTATCAGCGGTAAAAGTAACGATTTTTGATATCGGATTTCGGATGTTCGATTTCGGATTTGCGAAAAATGCATTCATCTAAATTCAAATCCTGATAATCCGATGTTGCGTTGCGCAACATGCGAAACAGTAAAAAGTCATATTTAATTAAAAATCAACACATTATGAATTGCCATAAAATCAAAGACGCAACAAAACCGCAACGGTAAAACAAAAATGAAGCCTTTTAAAATAACGCTCCATGCCTTTCCCCTTTTACCTTTCGCCTTTCACCTTATTCGCACTCTTTTTTAATACAAATCGATATGCTTTATTTATAAATAATTAGTTTACTTTGTAGGTTAAATACAGATTACAAATGTCAATGCAGGTACCGGCCGGCGATTTATTATCAAAAATAAATTACCCTTCTGATTTAAAGCAACTTAGTGAAGATCAACTTGGACAGATTTGCCAGGAGTTGCGCCAGTATATCATCGATGTTGTATCGGTAAATGGCGGCCATTTCGCCGCCAGCCTGGGGGTTGTGGAACTAACAGTTGCATTGCAATACGTTTTAAACACCCCTTACGATCAATTAGTTTGGGACGTAGGTCACCAGGCTTACGGCCATAAAATACTCACCGGCCGTCGTGAAGAATTTCATACTAACCGGATTTATAAAGGCATCAGCGGTTTTCCTAAACGATCTGAAAGCGAATATGATACTTTTGGTGTTGGCCACTCATCAACATCTATATCTGTTGCTTTGGGGATGGCAGTGGCATCGCACTACAAAGGCGAAACCGACAGGCAGCATGTAGCCGTTATTGGTGATGGCGCCATGACAGCCGGTATGGCCTTTGAAGCATTGAACCATGCCGGTATCGAAAACTCCAACCTATTGGTGATCCTGAACGACAATAACATGTCTATCGATCCTAATGTAGGCGCTTTGAAGGAATACCTTACGGATATTACTACGTCAAAACCCTATAACCGTTTCAGGGACGATATTGCGCATGTGCTGGCCAAGCTATCTGCTATTGGTCCGGATGCATTTAAAATTGCCCAGAAATTAGAAAAAAGCATAAAAGGGACCCTGCTTAAACGAAGCAACTTTTTTGAAGCTTTAAAGTTCAGGTATTTTGGACCGATAGACGGCCACGATGTAAACCATCTGGTGAAAGTTTTAAAAGACCTGCGCGATATTCCGGGACCCAAAATATTGCATTGCGTTACCACCAAAGGTAAGGGCTACGCCCTGGCCGAAAAAGACCAGACCAAGTGGCATGCCCCCGGTTTGTTTGATAAAATTACCGGTGAGATAAAGAAAGCTAAATACGATAAACCACAGCCACCTAAATACCAGGATGTGTTTGGCCATAGTATTATTGAACTGGCCGAGCAAAACCCTAAAATAATGGGTATTACGCCGGCAATGCCTTCGGGCTGTTCATTAAACCTGATGATGAAGGCTATGCCTAACCGTGCTTTTGACGTGGGTATTGCCGAGCAGCACGCCGTAACTTTTTCGGCAGGTTTGGCAACCCAGGGACTGGTTCCGTTTTGTAATATCTATTCCAGCTTTATGCAAAGGGCGTATGACCAGGTGATACACGATGTGGCCATACAAAAACTAAATGTGGTGCTTTGTCTTGATCGTGCCGGTTTTGCTGGTGCTGATGGCCCAACCCACCATGGCGCTTATGACCTGGCCTATATGCGTTGTATCCCGAACATGACGGTATCGGCACCAATGAACGAGGAAGAATTGCGTAACCTGATGTACACAGCCCAGCAGGAAAACATGGGCCCCTTTGTAATAAGGTACCCCCGTGGTAATGGTGTCATGGTTGACTGGCAACGCCCCTTCAAGGCTATACCTGTAGGTAAAGGCCGCAAAATTTGCGACGGTGAAGATGTAGCGATACTCTCTATCGGCGCCATTGGGAACGAGGCTATAAAAGCCATAGCCGTGCTAAATAACGAGGGCTACTATCCTGCTCATTACGATATGCGTTTTGTGAAGCCACTTGACGAGGCTTTGCTACACGAGGTATTCAGGAAATTTGATAAAGTAATTACCGTTGAAGACGGCTGCCTTGAAGGAGGTATGGGTAGCGCGATACTTGAATTTATGGCCGATAACGGCTATCAGAAAACCCAGGTGAAACGCTTAGGCATACCCGACAGGATTGTTGAACATGGCGAACAACCCGAACTTTGGGCCGAATGTGGTTTTGATGCCGACGGAATTGCCAGGCAGGTTAAAAACTTAGGCGCACAGCGCAACGCGCATACCATCGCATCGTAAAGCTTATTAGTGTTAAGCCAACAGTACTAAGTCATAAGTCTAAAGTTGAATTTTCCCATTTTTGACTTAGAACTTAAGACTTTTGGCTAAATACAGTCCGTCAATTTATCGTTGACACGACATTAGCGTAATTCGATGGTCGATAAATAGCTTGTTTTACTCAGTTTCCTGTCTAAACCTGTCTAACAGATTTTTAACATCCATTTTGGCATCAAGGTCTTCGGCGTCGGTTTTGTCGTCCTCGTCGGCATCTGTGTTAAATTCTTCGGGATTGTATTTGAAGATAGTCCAGTTACCGTTCTGGTATTCAAGCGAGGATAGGCTTTCAACCCAATCGCCCGAGTTAAGATAGAGTACAGAACCCGTTTTGTCGGTATTTTCTATCTGCCTGATCTCGGCATGGTGTATATGGCCGCAAATTACGTATTGGTAATTTTTGTCAACAGCCAGGTCGGCGGCGGTTTGCTCAAATTGGTTTATAAACTTTACAGCTTCCTTAAAACGGGCTTTCACCTTTTGCGAGAAACTCATTTTTTGACGGCCAATGGCGGTTAATAGCCAATTGGTCATGCTGTTAATGAGTATCAGGGTATCGTAGCCTACGGCACCCAGTTTGGCCAGCCATTTGGAGTGCTGCATGGTAACATCAAATATATCACCGTGAAAAATCCAGGCTTTTTTGCCGTCGATATTTAATACTACTTTGTTGAGCAGTTTGAAGGACCCCAGGTCAAAATCGGCAAACTTACGCAGCATCTCGTCGTGGTTGCCGGTAAGGTAGTATACCGGGATGCCCTCGGTAACAAATTTTAAAATGCGCCTAACCACTTTCATATGCGCCTCGGGCCAGTATGATTTGCTGAACTGCCAGATGTCAATAATGTCGCCGTTAAGGATAAGTATTTTAGGCTTAATGCTTTTTAAATATTTAAGCAATTCTTTTGAATGACAACCATAAGTACCAAGGTGCACATCGGATATTACTACAATATCTACTTCACGTTTTGCCATTAAATTAGGGGGGGTTAATTGCACAGGCGGCAGGTTTTGCCGGTTATTGAATTTTAAATAAATATTGAAAAAACGATTATTCGTCGTCTTCGTCCTCATTAACAGTTAATTCATAAGGGCTGATATAGAAGATACCTACCAACAGCAGCAAAGCTATAACAACCAAATAAGTGTATTCAAAATTCATCACAATGATTTTTACAAATATCAGAAACCTAACATTATCACACTGTTAAGACTCTGTTAAATGTGAAAGGTTTCATGTCTGCGATAATTTATTTTTGATACGTTCCAACTGTTTTAAATGATGCTCCAGGTGTATCCGGATAAACCTGAACCATTGCCTGGCGTTAAGCATGCCCAAACGCGGATGTTTATAACGGCTTGCTGCCGGGGCCGCGTCAATAAGCGGCGCGGTGGTATCCATTCGCTTACGGCATTTGATAATCAGGTTTTTGGCGTCTTCTTTGCTTATTTTAGCGGCAACCATTTTATCAGAAACAGCATCAGGTATTTTAACTTTTACCGGCGGGAACATCCCCATCAGCAATAACAGGCGCCCACTCCAGGTTACGCCAGCCTTAGTTGGCGGGCAGTTGCCATGCGTACACCGCTCCAATGCTATTGACGAACCTAAGGTAGCCTGCAATATGTGGCTGTAAACCTCGGCGTATGACCACCCGCCCCCCGGCGGAGTTTCGGTAAACTGCTCATCAGGAATGGTATCCAGTTTTTCGCGGTAACTGTCAAGGGCGGTGTTAATGTAGCGGCGTTCTTTTACGGTGCTCATGAATCGAAACTTTCTATGTATAACCTGATTGCTTCTTTAGCCATATCAATGGCTTCTTTAATAGTTTCTCCTTCGGTAAAACAGCCAGGTAACTCAGGAACAGAAACACTAAATCCGCCTTCTTGCTCGGCAGTTAGTAATATACGGTATGAGGGTCGCACCATATACAAATTTACATAATAATTTCTTTTACTATTCAATGTCGTAACTCATTCAGGGAATCGTTTTTAAGATTTCGGTCGTGTTTTCTATGTTATAATTGCATTGAAAGATATCGGATTTGATTAAGCCGGTTATTTTTTTCGCAAAACGCCAGGAAGCAAAGAAAAAAAGAGCAAATCTCTTCGCGCCTTTGTTTCTTACCGTCTTTGCGTGAAACAAGCCATCATTTTTACTCCCTTTTTTACTTGAGATGTTTAAAAGCGATTGCTTCCTTGATAGCTCATTATATCAATAAGATCATAATAAAACATAACAACTAAAGCCGCCGACTTGCTGTTATGCACCGGGTATACGTATATTTGATTTGTCGCGTTGTAATGCAAATCATCCAACCTTACCATGAAATATATCTACCTTTTTCTATCACTTATTGTTACTCAACAAATCCTTGCGCAATCAAAACCGCCGGTTATAAAAGCTACGTCAAAAAGTGTATCAATAAATGATGGTGGCTATTTTGATAAAAATGTATGGTCGCTTTCGCCAACGGCCAGGCCTGATATTTTTACCGCTGATAGGACGCGAAAAACCAAATGGGTTACATTTTATACCGATATTGATTCCATCAGGGTAAAAGTAAAACCGGGTACACGGTTCAATTTTATTATCCTGCTAAACGGTAAAGATTCCTGCTACACTCAAATTGCCAGTGCCATCCCGCCCGATGATAAAATAAAAAATATAGCAGTTAAAAACGATACCATTCCTTTTACCCTTACTGGTTTTAACGCTATTAAGATAGTTGCCGTTATTAATAATACCGATACATTAAACCTGCACTTTGATATCAGCTCTTTTGATTTTCATTTAACCCGGGATGCCATATTGCACAAAACAAAATTATTATCAAACCAGCCCGATGCCCTGGCCGGTAAAACCAAGCCCAACTACAACAACCTTAACAAGGTTTTTAAGCTGCAAATGGGTAACCTGGTTGTAAACAACCCCGAGGTGCTTACCACCAACGTAACCGCACATGAAATGGATGGCCGTATTGGCTGGAACGTGTTTGAAGGCAAACAGGTAGAGGTGGATTATGACCATAATTTGCTGATTATCCATTCTGAATTACCACGCGCTTTAAGCGGCTATATCAGATCAAAAATGGAATTCGCACGTTCGTTTCCGTACATTAAAGGCACGTTTGTAATAAACGGCAAAAAACATACAGGTAATTTCAGTATGGATATAGGATCTGAACAAGCCATCATTTTAGATAGCGCCTGGGCCACGAGAGAAAAATTTGCCGCCAATTTAAAACTCATTCGCACCGTTGTCCTTCACGATCCGCGGGGAACAGCATATGAAACAAAGACAGTATTATCGCCGGCCTTTAAATTGAACAGCTTTAACCTTACCAATATCCCAACGCTAATATTAGGCTTTAAAAATCCGGTTGGTTTTGAGATAAACTATTTGGGCAATGATTTGTTAAAACGTTTTAATATGATACTTGATTTTAAAAACGATTACCTGTACCTGAAGCCCAATAAATTAACCAATATGAAGTACAGGGAAAATTCATAACGTCGCGGCAAAAATCATACAACGCTTAAATCTAATGAACTTAAGTATGGCCTAATGGCTGTATTTACAATTAAATTGGATAATATTGTAATATAGAAGTATTAGCACTTTAATATTGATGAAAAAAGCTTTAATAACGGGCATTACTGGTCAGGATGGCGCATACTTAGCTGAGTTTTTGCTAAAAAAAGGCTACGAAGTACATGGCGTAAAAAGAAGATCGTCGTTATTAAATACTGACAGGATTGATCATTTATATGCGGATCCGCACGAAGCTAATGTAAAATTTAAACTTCATTACGGCGACCTTACCGATTCTACCAATCTGATAAGGCTGGTTCAGGAGGTGCAACCTGATGAGATTTATAACCTGGCCGCCCAAAGCCATGTTAAAGTAAGTTTTGATACCCCCGAGTATACTGCCAATGCTGATGGAATAGGCACACTCCGCATTTTAGAAGCGGTGAGGCTGCTTGATCTTACCAAAAAAACCAAAATATACCAGGCATCCACATCCGAGCTTTATGGCCTGGTTCAGGCGGTGCCACAAAGTGAAACTACACCGTTTTATCCAAGATCGCCGTATGCGGTGGCAAAAATGTACGCCTATTGGATAATCGTAAACTATCGCGAAGCCTATGGCATGTATGCCTGTAACGGCATTTTATTTAACCACGAAAGCCCTATCCGGGGCGAAACATTTGTTACGCGTAAAATTACGCGGGCAGCTTCAAAAATTGGCTTAGGTTTGCAGGATTGCCTGTATGTGGGCAATTTATCGGCGCAACGCGACTGGGGACATGCCAAGGACTATATTGAGGCCATGTGGCTGATGCTGCAACAAGACAAAGCCGAGGATTTTGTTATAGCTACCGGTGTAACAACTACCGTGCGCGATTTTATAAAAATGGCTTTTAACGAGTTAGGTATCGAAGTTGAGTTTAGCGGCCGAGATGAGTATGAACGCGGCGTGATTATTGATATTGATGAACAACGTGCTTTTGAACTTGGTTTAAACCTTGATTTTTTAAGGTTTGGGCAAACCGTAGTTAAAGTTGACCCCAGGTATTTTAGGCCTACGGAGGTTGACCTGTTGATTGGCGATGCCACAAAAGCATTTGAAAAATTAGGGTGGAAACCTAAGTATGATTTGCAGGCCCTGGTTACCGATATGATGCAGGCCGATTTGCATTTGGTAAAAAAAGACGAGTATTTGAAAAAGGGCGGCTTTGCAACGCTGAATTATTTTGAATAACAAAAATTGATCTATCAATTCTACATATGAAAAAAATATTTACCGCTATTATATTATTTGTTTTAACAGGTGGAATTGTAAAGGCCCAGTCTGAGTATCAACCCTATTCGTACCAGTTTTACCAAAAACTTAACGAAGATGTTTACTCCACCAAAACCCGGGTACATAGTTCTTTAAAACCGTTTTTGGACGATTCATTGCTGAAACATCATTATGATTCACTGATGAACAATGCAGGTGGCTTTAAAGGCCGTTTTTTTAGCGAGCATCAGATAGATGTAAAAAGCAATAACGCCACCTTTTACGCCGACCTGCTGCCCGATTTTAATTTGAGCCGCGATTTTTCGGGTAAAAAAAATACAAGCTTTGGCTCATTGGGCCTACAAATTGGTGGTACCCTGGGCAGCCAGCTATCTTATAACATAACAGGTTACGAAAACCGGGCGCAGTTGCCGGAGTACCTGGCTACTTACACCAACCAGGTGGGCATAGTGCGCGGCCAGGCATACGGCAGCCTTTACGGCAGCGAGTACCGCTGGTCGTACATTACGGGGCTGGTATCTTACACCCCAAGTAAATATTTAAATGTTAGCCTGGGGCGCGATAAAAATTTTATAGGCGATGGTTACCGTTCGGTACTTTTATCTGATTATGCGTCGCCTTACCCGTTTTTTAAAGTAACGGCCACATTGGGCGATGTTAGGTATATGGCCATGTGGACTTATATGGACGATCCTTTGTCGGCAAGGGTTGATAACAATGACCGTAAGAAGTTTGCTGTATTTCACTATTTAGACTGGAATGTAAGTGACCGCTTAGCTTTCGGATTTTTTGATTCGATTATATGGGGTGCCAAAGACGATGCCGGCCACCAGCGCGGGTTTGATTTTACCTACATTAATCCATTAATATTCCTGAGGCCGGTGGAGGCCTCCAACGGATCGCCGGATAATGCTTTATTGGGCTTTACCGGCAGGTATAAAATTACCGATGGTATCACGGCTTATGGCCAGTTTGCGTTGGATGAATTTGAAGGTAAAAATTTCTTCTCCAGTAACGGTAGCTCCCGTAACAAATATGCCTGGCAAGTCGGCTTCAGGGGAGCAAACTTGTTTAACATTAAAGGCCTGAATTATTTGCTTGAAACCAATAATGTTAAGCCATATACTTACTCAGAACGTAGTTCGGTGATAAACTACGCCGATAATGGCGAATCGTTGGCGCATCCCTGGGGCGCAAATCTTCGCGAAGTTGTTGGCTTGCTTAATTACACGTACAAAAGATTTGATTTTAGTGGCGAGGCCGACTACGGGCACTATGGTTTAGATATTAACGGGCTTAACTATGGAAAAGATTTTTACAAAGGATATATTGCCCCCGCAAAAGAGTTTGGCAACTACACCGGCCAGGGCTTAACCACCAACATGGTTTTCCTGGAGGGGAAAATAGCTTATTTACTAAACCCCAAATATAACCTGCGCATCGAGCTTGGTGGCCTTTACCGCACTGAGAAAAATGATCAGTTTCATGACAAAACCGCTATGCTGAGTTTTGGTATCCGCAGTTCGTTCAGAAGCATGTATAATGATTTAGCAAGCTATAAGGCGCATTAAAAATAGGGTAAATGCATCTAAACTGGGTTAACATAACTTAACACATTTCAGGCGTTTTGTTTATAAATAGTTAATAATCAATGAATTGTATTTTTTCATGATTAACACTAAATTGATGTTTTACGCAATTAACGTATCCAAATTTTTGTGCCTGTTAAAGATGATCAGAAAAGTCATAAAACCCTCCAATAGAAATATTTCTATCAGCTTACCAGACGAATTTGTTGGTAAGCAAGTAGAAGTAATTGCATTTAGTATTAAAGAGGCACATAAGGAGACTGAAATAACAGACGAGATTACAACTCATTTTGCAAGCGAAAAAGTGCTGTCAAAAGACTGGTTAACTCCTGAAGAAAATTTAGCGTGGCAAGATTTGTAAAAGGGTCTTACAAATGCCTCGACTGATATCCCCTCACCACGAAACTAACCACCGCCAAAAATACGTTCAATCCCAAAATAACAGCTATATAAATGATGTGGCTATCATGCGGTATGGCACCCAGGTAGTCAACAACGGGTATGGCCTGGGTAAGGGCGTAAGTAAGTAAAAAAAAGATGATCTCGAACAGCTTTTTACCCTTACTTATAATTCCAATGCAAACAGCTAATAAAACAATGCAAATTGCCCCGCTGATGATATTGAAGATGGCGTAACCGTTGCCGGCAATTACATAACGGAATATCAACGGAAATGCTAAAACGATACCCAATATCACTCCCGCCAGCATTTGGGCTGGCAGCATACGTTGTAAAGGCTTGTAGGATGCATAAGTAAAATAATGCAGGCGATAGGTTTCTTCCTTGGTAGCCAGTTCCGATAGGCGCGTTACCTGGAAAAACCAAAGTACAGGCAATATATACAGGTGCGAAATAGCTAAAGGAGCAAATAACATACTTAAAGATGCAGCGCCGATAATAAGCCATAACCATTTCGATCCTTTGCGTAACAGTAAAAGCAACTCGGTTTTGATGAAGGGGAAGATACCGTAATCGGTAACCAGGGGTGGCATAAGCGCGCGGTTGATGCCGGTTGCGGCAAATGCCGGCGTTGTAGGTTTCTGCCCGTCAGCAGCCACTTTTTTCTTTTTACTTATGGCTTGCTTAAAATCAAACCGGTGAAAAAAGAATGACGACAGGTAAACCAGGCCTATGGATATCATAAGCCATAATAAGCGGCTTACTAAAAACAGGCTGGTTATAGTTATGCCATTCCACTCAAATATCCGGAAGCTGCGTTTACCGCCAAATGTGAAACCGAGGTTAACCCCTTCAATATGCTGGTGATATTGAGTATTTACCTGGTTTTTGATACTGGTTGTCATGGTGCGTACACCATACGGATCAATAATAACAGCAAGTGTTTCGTTTTTTTGGCCGTTAACGTTGGCCATCAACGCGCCAAAAAAGAAAAAGAACGCGATGTATTGCAGGATGCTTTTTCGGCCCAAAAACACTTCGGCCACTACCGCCAGCGATGATATAAAAACCATGGCAGGCACTACAAACAATAAATAAGGGATAATAAAATTGTTGATAATAAACGGTGAGCCATTGGTGCGCACAAAAAACATAATAATGCTAACCACAAAAGTGCAGCCGGCAATAGTGAGCAACACCAGTAAATTACTAAGCATTTTGCTAAGCAGGTAACCAAAATTGGTAATGGGTGTGGTAGCTATAATTAAGCCAACCTCGGTATTAATATCTTTTTTAATGCCGCCATTTACCAAAAAGAAGCCATAAAGCGACAGCATAATGGCGGTCATCATCCCCGAAACATAACCTACCCAGGCCGAATTATAAACACCTTTAAAACCCACAACATTTAAGGTGGTATATGATGCCGTAGGCGGAGGCACAAATGAATAAGCCGCATAAAAAGTAATAGCCAGGGTAATCAGGAAAGCGTAGCTGCGCGTGCGCTGCAGGTAGTCGGCTTTAATAATGCTGTAAATGTATTTCACGGCGCTTAGTTGTTATTTTGCGTTAAAAACAAATAAGCATCTTCTAAACCGGCATTTACAGCTATTGCCCCCATTTCGGGCTGCCCGGTCCTGTTAATAAACCTGACCCTGGTTTTATCCTTTTGCCTGCTGGTATCAATAACCTGGTGTTTGGCACGGATGCCGGCAATTTCATCATTACTCACCAGTACTTCAAATACTTTACCATCAACCAGTTTTATAATATCCGGCTGGGTAGCTTTATTAAGCAGCATGCCGTTTTTCATGATAGCAACTTCATCGGCTATGGTTTCAATATCCGAAACGATGTGCGATGACAGGATGATGATGCAATCGTCGGCCAGGTCAGATATCAGCTGCCGAAACCTTACCCGTTCTTCAGGATCAAGGCCGACGGTGGGTTCATCAAATATCAACACTTTGGGATCATTCAACAACGCTTGTGCTATGCCAATACGTTGTTTCATTCCGCCGGAGTAGGTGCCAATAGGGCGTTTGACATCGGCGGTTAAATTAACGCCTTCTAACAGCAGGTCTATCCGCTTGCGTAAGCCGCTGCCGCCCACGCCTTTCATGGCGGCTATGTATTCTAAAAACTCATATGCATTAAGGTTGGGATAAACCCCAAAATCCTGCGGCAGGTAACCCAATATTTTACGGATTTTATCAGGATTGGCAACAATATCCTCACCATCTAAAAATAACGTACCCTTTGTTGGTTTGCTGATGGTGGCAATAATTTTCATCAGTGTTGATTTGCCCGCGCCGTTTGGGCCAAGCAGCCCCAATACGCCTTTTTCAATGGTGATGGAGTAATCGGTAAGGCCGCTTTTATGCTGGTTATATTGTTTGGTCAGATTTTTTATGACTAAGGACATCGGTGTGCTTTTTATGCCCTGTAAGATGCATGTTACAGGTTTAAGTTACACAGGTTGGCGAATTTACATCAGGTTATCGGTTCAATTTACCGCCTCCTCATCAATCTCCTTCGATGTACCCATGCTCAATAACAATCTTTAGCTATTTAAATATCACCAAAACATTTCCTTTTGCTAAATTGCCCCCAATTCTATATACATGAAAATTTTGTTTGCCATACAGGGAACCGGCAACGGGCATATAAGCCGGGCCCGCGAAATTGTTCCTTTATTACAACAGTATGGCGAAGTTGACCTGCTGGTGAGCGGCACCGAAGCCGAGGTGACTTTATCACAGCCTCTGAAGTATAAGTTCCATGGCGTTAGTTTCGTTTTTGGAACCGATGGCGGGGTTGATAACTGGGCCACCTGGAAAATCATGAACCTGCGCCGGTTTCAGCACGATTTGCGGCACCTTCCCTTAAAACAGTACGATTTGGTAATTAACGATTTTGAGCCGGTAAGTGCCTGGGCCTGTAAGTTTCAGCGTGTGCCCTCGGTATCGCTAAGTCATCAGTGCTCCTTTGTATCGCCCAATACACCCCGGCCCGAAAAAAAAGATCCTTTTGCGCAGTGCTTATTAAAAAATTATTCGCCTACCACCTATCATGTGGGCTTTCATTTTGAACGTTACGATACTTTTATAAATACACCTGTTATCCGCAGCGAAATACGGCAGATGGAAACCAGCAACCTGGGGCATTACAGCGTTTACCTGCCTGCATATGATGATAAAACACTATTGAAACACTTAGGCGCGGTAAAAGATGTACAATGGCAGGTATTTTCAAAACGCCAAAAAACACCTATGCAAACAGGTAACGTGCAGATATTCCCCGTAAATAACGAAGCCTTTAATAAAAGCCTGGCCAGTTGCGAGGGGCTGCTAACCGGCGGTGGATTTGAAGGCCCTGCCGAGGCATTGTTCCTTAAAAAGAAGGTGATGATGATACCCATGAAAGGCCAATATGAGCAGCAATGCAACGCCCTGTCGGCCTCAAAACTGGGTGTGCCTGTAGTGCCCGAGATTAACGACTCCTTCGGCGGCCATTTAACTAAATGGATTAATGACGATAAAAAAATTATTGTTGATTTCCCGGATGAAACCGCGCAGATAGTTGATAAACTGGTGAAGCAATACGGGAGGTAGTGTTAAGTCAACAGTACTAAGTTGTAAGTATAAAGTGGAGTTTTTTGTTTTGACGTAAAACTTACTGAAAAACAAACCGGCGTTGTTTTGTACCTGGCCATAGCATTTTGAAAAAGGGAAGTAATGGGTAAGAGCGTTGTCATGCTGAGTGGTAAAATTTCGCGAAATTCTGAAGGGAAAATGACAACGATTTAATCGCCAATGTCATGCCGAACTTGTTTCGGCACCCCACATGCTAAGTGTACTTCATGCGGGTCACCTATCCTGTGAGATCCCGAAACAAGTTCGGGATGACTTTCGTTGTTCGACTTGCCATCTTTAGTACGAAGCATCTATGGGCTGTGCATGACCGATAGAAAATCATCTTATGCAGTTTGTTTTCAGCGCAATTACCGATTTATATGTTGGTTTGAAACAAATTCAATAGCTTTACATCTAAATACCATGGAAGGCAATAAAATAATTAACACAGTTACTAATTTATTTAGGGGCGCCGACGACCGCGACTGGCCCCTTATAGAAAGTATACTGGCACCGGTGGTTACACTTGATTACTCTTCAATGAATGGCTTTGGGCCGGCAGAACTTAGCCCGGCGCAGATAGCAGATAACTGGGCTTCGTTTTTACCGGGTTTTGATAAAACAGACCATTGTGTTTCGGCATTTAAGGTACAGCTTAACGGTAAAATGGCCGATGTTTTTTACAGTGCGGTTGCCAGTCATTTCCTGGGCGACCAGGTTTGGGTTGTTACAGCAAATTATCATACCAAACTGGCAAAGCATGAAGATACCTGGCTTATTACTTACCATAAAATTGATTTTGAAAGCCAGAGCGGTAATGTAAACCTGCCTAAACAGGCACACCAGGTTATAGCCGACAGAAAAGCTGTGCAGTAAATTTTGCGGAGTTTATCATTCTCGTCAAATATTGTTGAGCAAATCGCTTTGCACCTTGGCGTCTTAGCGCGAAAAAAATCTTATCAATTTTAAAAGCAGTTATGGTCTTAAAATCCTTAATCCAAAAAACTTTTATCTTTGCTTCCCTAAATGAAATATCTAATAGTAGGACTTGGGAATATAGGCCCCGAATATGCTGATACCCGGCATAATATAGGCTTTATGGTTTTGGATGAACTGGCTAAACAGGATGGCGCCAAATTTTACAATATGCGCCTGGCTTATTATACCGAAGTATCTGTTAAAGGGCGCACGCTTTGCCTTATCAAACCTACCACTTTTATGAACCTGAGCGGTAAAGCGCTTAACCATTGGATGAAAGATTTAAAGATTCCGCTGGAAAATGTACTGGTTATTGTTGATGACATTGCACTGCCCCTGGGTACCCTGCGCCTAAAACCTAAAGGCAGTGCCGCCGGGCATAACGGTTTAAAACATATTGAAGCTACACTTGGCCATAACAATTACGCGCGCCTGCGCTTTGGAGTGGGGGATAACTTCCCTAAAGGCCGCCAGGTTGATTATGTGTTGAGTGGTTTTGATGATGATGAGAAACCCGAACTGCCCGCGCTGATTGATCGGTCGATAGAAATGGTGAAGAGTTTTTGCACCATCGGCACCGAACTAACCATGACCAGGTTTAACAAATAAAAAATTTACCGGCTGATAACTAACTAATTAGTTAAAAAGTGTTAAATAGTTGCCCCATGTTGCAACACATAGGTATCTTGCTGCGTCATATCACCTAAATTCCTTATGCAAAAATTTGTACTAACAGTAATTTGCTGTTGTTTCTCCATACTGGCGATAGCGCAAAACCCCAGCCCTTCAAATATTACCGTTAAAGGCGTAGTTATTGATTCGGCGGCAAATAAGCCTTTGGGCTATGTTACCGTTGTTTTGCAGGATGCGGGTACAAAGGCATCGGTAAAAAGTACCCTTACCAAAGACGATGGCAGCTTTGAGCTTAAAGCGCCCGAAGGTAAAACTTACCGGCTGGCTGTTGCATTTGTTGGCTTTGCATCAAAAACATTTCCTGTTAAAGTTGCCGCATCTGCAGTTGATGCCGGTAAAATATACATGTCGGCCGCCAGCAAGCAACTGGGCGAGGTGAGTGTTACCGCCGTAAGGCCGGTAATGAAACAGGAGGTTGACAGGCTTACTTATGATGTACAGGCCGACCCGGAAAGTAAAGCGATATCGGCCCTGGATATGATGCGTAAGGTACCCTTGCTATCGGTAGATGGCGACGATAAAATAAGGCTGAAAGGAAGCGGCAATTATAAGATACTGGTAAACGGTAAAGAATCGGCCCTGATGGCCAAAAATCCGTCGGATGTGCTGAAGGCCATGCCGGCAACCAATATTGAAAGGATAGAGGTAATTACCACACCACCCGCAAAGTATGATGCGGAGGGTTTATCGGGCATTATCAATATCGTTACCAAAAAAAATGCCGACCAGGGCTACAACGGCAGTATCAACTCGCGTTTTAACAGCATTTGGGGGCCGGGCTACAATTTAAACGCTACGGTAAAGCAAGGTAAATTTGGTCTGTCGGGCTACGCCGGTTTTGGTAATCAAAACAGGGTTAACAACAGTAACCAAAGTTCGCAAACACAAAATGTTTCGCAGTCGGTATTAAATCAAAATGGTAATGGCTGGTTTGAGGGAAAGTACAAATACGCCAACGCCGAGTTAAGTTACGAGTTGGATAGTTTAAACCTGGTAACCGGTTCGTTCGAGCTTTTCCAGGGAAATTTTAACCAGAACAGCGACCAAACATCAACACAGATAAAAAAAGACGGTACCATTGCCGAGGCTTACCGGAGCCTGAACGATGGGACAAACCACGATAAGGGAACTGATATTTCTGTTAATTACCAGCTTGGGTTCAAAAATAAAAAGGATGAATTGCTTACCGCATCCTATAAATACAGCTATTCGCCAGGTAACCAGTATAACAGCAATAATTTTACCGATAGGGTGAATTTTGATGAAGTTAACAATCCCAATTTCAGGCAGTATAATAAGGCAGGCGACAAGGCGCATACCTTTCAGTTAGATTATGTGTACCCATTTAAGAAAGTAAACCTTGAAATGGGCGGTAAGGTGATACTGCGCAATAATTTTAGCGATTACAGGCGCGAAAACCAGGACGCCAATACCGGCGATTATATGGTAGATGCCAACCAGACCAATACGTTTGATTATCACCAGGATGTATACAGCGCCTATAATTCGTACCAGGTAAAATTCACCAAATGGACAGCCAAGGGCGGCTTACGCCTGGAACATACCCAGGTAAACGCCGATTTTGCCGGTACACCGCTGGATAGGGGATACAATAACTTAATCCCGTCAATATCCATACAGCGAAGCTTTAAAACAAGCAGCTTTAATTTTGGCTTCACCCAGCGTATTCAGCGCCCAGGTATATACCAGCTAAATCCATTTGTTGATAATTCAAACCCTAAGTTTGTAACCACCGGTAACCCGCAGTTGCGGCCCGAGCTTAACAATACATTTGAGCTTACGTACAGCAATTTTAAAAAGGGTTCTATCAACGCCGGGTTAAGCTACGCCTTCTCCAATAACTCTATCCAGAATGTGAGCACGCTGATTGATACCGTTACTTACACCACGTATCAAAATTTGGGCAGCAACCGCACCCTTGGTTTAAACCTGAATACCAATTTAACTATTACCAAAAAGTTTACCGTTAGCATCAATGGCGGAATTTCGCACATTTGGCTCAAGGGAACTTATAACGGGAGCTTTTATACCAACGACGGCTACACCGGCCGTGCTTTTGGAAACCTGGCCTATAAGTTTGACGGCGGCTACCGCCTGGCGCTGGATGCAGGTTTCTTTAGCGGCGATGTAACGCTGCAGGGAAAATCAAGCAGTTTTATATTTAACTCGTACGTAGCCTCAAAGGAGTTTTTCAAGAAAACATTTACGGTATCGCTGGTTGCCAATAACCCCTACAGTAAATACCGTACTTACCATGGCTATACCCGCACTAATGATTTTTATAATACTTACAGCGGCACCAACCCGTACCGCAACTTTGCCATAAGGCTTAATTATAAATTTGGCAAGCTTAACAGTGATATTAAAAAGAACCAGCGTGGTATCAATAATGATGATACCAAGGGCGGCGGTAGTAAAAGTGGAGGCGGAAATCAATAGCTTTGCGGTATGAAAGTTTACGGAATTACCAATTGCAATACAGTAAAAAAAGCCCTCGACTGGCTTAAAGCAAACAAAGTAGATTACGATTTCCAGGATTTTAAAAAACTGGGTGTTAGCGCCGAAAAGCTACAGGAGTGGGACACAAAAGCCGGATACGAAAAATTCATGAACAAGCAGGGCCTAACCTGGAAACAGCTTGACCCGGCGGTTAAAGAAAGCGTAAAAACAAATACAGATGCCCTGCAATTGCTGCAGCAAAAAACCAGCATGATAAAACGCCCGGTTATTGAAGACGGCGGTTTCCTGTTTTTTGGTTTTGACGAAAAGGTATATGCCGATCATTTTTTGAGGAAGTAATATTACTCCTGTAAGTTTATGCGGCGCTAAAGCTTTGTTATTCATCATTACCGTTCAATATTTGCGCTAAAGTAAAATGGTAAGCATCAATATAAAATTGCTTATCCGGCTTATCCTTTTTGACTATCATAGCACTGTACCAATCTTCGCTTCCATATTTAAAGTGCGAATGATGGTGCTCATATCCATCATTCGCTTCATTAAACCATCGCCCAAAAGTTATTCTGCGATTACGGGCCCGGCCATCCTTGTTATCGCAGATATACAGAAATGCTTCTTCATTGAATTGGTCCAATAAACTTTTAAATATCGAAATGATGGTATGCTTTGTATTGGCATCGTAACTAAATGAATCTTCAGGTTTTGCCCTTTTGCAATTAAAACCAAGCATATAAACATTAACGTAAGCCTCTTCACCCTGAAGTAAAGGATCTAATAGGCTATATGCTGTTAAATAAACATAATACTGATCGCCGGAATTGTTGATGAATTGATACCCCTCGGATACGGGAGTTAAATCATAAAGGTTTGACAAACTTAATATCTTTAAGAGTAGAAAGTGGTTTTCCCTCTTCAATAGCCTGTGCAATATTTTTCTTATCCTCAATCATTTTAATGAAAGGGTTTATAGATGATGCCTTTTGCTTCTTTGGAGCGGTGTCGGGTTTGATATTGTCCACACTCAAAAATAAAGAAAAAGTTTTTTGAAAGCAAATGTCGATGATATTAAGGAATTAACTCAATTAACCTGATTAGTAGCAAAATACAAAACAAATCAATAATTCACTAATTCAGGCATTCACTAATTAACAAACGCGTAACAATCATTTTACGGGCTATTTAAAAAAGCTTTTTTGTGTATACTTGCTTTGTATTCTCAAAATTGACTGAAATGAATTTAAAACTAATGGCCGGTTTAAGTACGGCCTTTATGATGGCTATTGCTGCTGTTAACGCGCAACAGGCACCAACCCCTCCTCCAGCCGCCGCACCGGCATCTGATTACAGTTATCATGAAGCTTTTGGCCCGCCGTTTTATACTAAAAATGGTACCGAGTTTCGTGCAGCCGACGGGCAGCCAGGCGCAAAATACTGGCAAAACCGCGCCGACTATAGCCTGGCCGCAACCCTTGACGATAAAAGCAACCTGATTACAGGGTCGGAAGTTTTAACCTATACCAATAACAGCCCGCAAAACCTGAGTTTTTTATGGATGCAGCTGGATCAGAATTTATTTAAGTTAGACTCCCGCGGTACAGCAATTGTTCCGCCAACCGGCAGCCGTAACTGGGGCCGCGGCGAAGCATTTGATGCGGGTTACAAAATAAAATCGGTTAAGGCGGTTGATGCAAAAGGCGGCACTACCGATGTTAAATTCCTGATTAGCGATACCCGCATGCAGGTATTTTTGCCAAAACAGGTAACTGCCAATGGCGGTAACGTTAAGCTGAAGATAGAATATTCATTTGTATCGCCCAATTACGGATCAGACCGTATGGGATACCTGGATGATAAAAAATCGAAAAACGGAAAAATATATACCGTGGCCCAGTGGTACCCACGCATGTGTGTATATGACGATGTAATGGGATGGAATACCCAACCTTACACCGGCCCGGGTGAGTTTTACCTGGAGTATGGCGATTTTGACCTGAGCATTACTGCTCCTGCAAACCACATTGTAGTGGCATCTGGCGAATTATTGAATCCAACCGAAGTATATACGCCTGAGCAGCAAAAACGCTGGGCACAGGCTGCCACAAGTGAAAAAACGGTAGTTATCCGTTCGGCTGCCGAGGTTACCGATCCTAAATCGCGCCCGGCTGGTAAAGCTACACTTACCTGGCGCTTTAAAATAAAGAACGCGCGTGATGCTTCATGGGCTTCGTCTGCGGCGTTTATTATCGATGCAGCTAAAATGGACTTGCCAAGCGGAAAAAAATCTATCGCAATTTCGGCCTATCCGGTTGAAAGTGACGGACAGGATGCCTGGTCGCGTTCAACTGAGTATGTGAAAAAATCTATCGAGTACAACTCGGCAAAATGGTTTGAATTCCCTTACCCTGCTGCTACTGCCGTTGCCGGTATTGTGGGTGGTATGGAATATCCAGGCATAGTTTTTTGCGGATACACTGCAAAAAAAGGCGGTCTTTGGGGTGTTAATGACCATGAATTTGGCCACACCTGGTTCCCGATGATCGTAGGTTCAAACGAGCGTTTATACGGCTGGATGGACGAAGGTTTTAATACTTTTATCAACACGCTGTCAACCGCCGATTTTAATCATGGAGAATACGATCGCAAGCCCGGTGACATGCATAAAACGGCGTTAACGCTTACAAGATCCGATTTAGAGCCGGTATTGAGTCAGCCAGCCAACCTTAAAGAAAGGAATACCGGTATTCTTTTATACTTTAAACCTGGCGTTGGCCTTACTTTGCTGCGTGAGCAAATTTTAGGCCCCGAGCGTTTTGATTTTGCATTCCAGACCTATATCAAGCGCTGGGCATTTAAACACCCAACACCTGATGACTTTTTCCGCACCATGGAAAATGCATCCGGCGAAAGCCTGCAATGGTTCTGGAGAGGTTGGTTCCTGAACAACTGGCGTTTGGATGTTGCCGTAAGCGATGTTAAATATGTTGATAATGATGCTACTAAAGGCGCCATGATCACCATTGATAATCTGGGTAAATTGGCTATGCCGGTTACCCTGGAAATTAAAACCAAAAGCGGCAAAGTGGACAGGCTGAAACTACCTGTTGAAGTTTGGGAGCGCAACGCCACCTGGACATTTAAATATCCATCAACAGAAGAAATTGAATCTGTTACCTACGACCCTGACAAAGTATTACCGGATTACAACCCCGACAATAACGTTTGGACAAAGAAATAAAAACACAAAAACCCGGTTTACGCCGGGTTTTTTGTTTGAAAACTATGTCATTGCCGCGCTACGCTTATAATGAAATTTTTGTAAGTTATTGATTGTCAGTATATAATGTCCGTCATTGCGAGGTACGAAGCAATCCCCTACATGCTAAGTCCCAAATAGTTCGGGATTGCTTCGCACCTCGCAATGACGGTAGTTTAGGACATTGGTTTAACTATATTTCGTTGCACGTCATAACGACTTTTTTCAGGTTTCACCTGGTGGATACTCGCAATGACATTTAAATTTTATGCTTTAGTATTTATTCCTCCGTCAGCACCGTAAACTCAAACGCAAGCGGTTCAAAATGACGAACCAATTCGTCAATAAACGTTTGGCCCCAGCGTACATACATTAAACCGAAATTTTCGGTGCGTTCCTGCAGGCTGTCTTTAGGGAAAAGCTCGGCTTTAACTACAGCTAATTGTTCAAGCCTGGTAGCATAGTTGCGTTTTTCTGCTTTGATCAGTTTTTTCTCGAGGTTATCTATAGCGTGTTTTAACCTTGCCTGTACAGCAGATGCTGAAGGCGATAGGGTAGGGTCTATTTTATAGGAACGCAGTTTTATCTTTTCGAACAGAGCACTCATTTCGCGCCATTCACCTTCCAGGCTCAGGTTGTGGTTGCTATGATTTTTTACCCAGTCGGTTTTAAGCGTATCGTTTGGTTTAAACAAATCGGCAGCTGTAAGGTCCATGTGTTTAACTTTTGCCGCCTGGTCCTTCTTTACAACCAGTGCCGAGTTACGCAGGATGAGTATGGGAAAATCAACCTTATAAAAATCAAAGTTAGCTTTCAGTTCCAGCCAGTAAACCACCTCGGCGCCGCCGCCAATGTAGGCTATATTGGGTAAAATGCATTCCTGGTACAGCGGGCGCATTACTACGTTAGGGCTAAAGCGTTCGGGATAAGTGGCTATTTCCTCCTTCAATTCCGCCTCAGTAAAACGAATTTCGGTATTCATTACCTGGTAACTGTCGTGCTCAAATATTATGCGGTCGCGCAGGCTATCCTTCAGGTAAAAAAAGTTTATCTCGCGGGGATTAACCTGGATGTGCACACCCAGTTTGTGCAATTGCTCGTTAGTGGCCGTGATGTTTTTAAAGCTGTTTTGATTGATGATATCCTGCTCCATAATTGGGGCAAACTGCTTTTTAAACTCATGGTCGTCGGCATCGATGATTACTAAACCATATTGGCCAAACAGCGCGTTCACCAGGTAGCGGGTAGCATCGGCCAGCTTATCAAATTTGGTATAGGCGGTTTCTACAATTTCGGCAACCTCTACGGCGTGGCCCTCCATCCCTAACACACCTTTATACTGGTTTAGCGCCTGCCGCATAGTATCGGGATTGATACGGCCGGTTGCTCCCGAAGCTTCATACCACCAATGCACTTTTTTGCCGCCGATGTTGGTATAGTTGATCTCGGCAAAATCGTGGTCTTCGCTGGCCATCCAATAAACAGGTACAAAGTTTTTATCGGGATGAGCAGTTTTTAATTGTTGGGCTAATTTAATAGCTGTAGCTATTTTATAAAGAAAATACAGCGGACCGGCAAAAATATTAAGTTGATGCCCGGTTGTAATGGTATAGGTGTTCTCGAGCTTTAAGAGTTCTAAGTTTTGCGCCGTAAGTGGTTGTACGTTATAGGTTATACGTTTTACGTTAGCTTCACCTTCAGACTTCCCGACTTCCGGACTTCCCGACTTCCGGACTTCCTGACCTTCGGACTTCTCCGCGTATTGTTTGGATAAAACGCGGTGCAGAATTTCACGATCGGCAACAACTATTTTGTTTTTCAGCAGTTCGGCAAATCCGTCCATATCCGGGCGGTAGCCGTAAAAAGGTTGCAAGTCGGCCCGGTTTTCGATGTAGTCAATAACGGTGGGCGAAAAAAATCCGGTTTCTTTATAACTTATACAGGAGGCTTCCATTTCGATTTGGGATTTCGGATGTTCGATTTCGGATTTTTTAATCAGATATATAACATCGCTGGCATCAAAATATTAAATGCTGGTGTCGAAATTAGATTTTTAATCTCAATTCACTCAACAGCAAGCCGCAAATTAATATTATTTTACAATTTGTCCATAAAGGTCAAAGTCTTCGGCGCTGTCTATCTTCACGTTAACAAAGCTGCCAACGGTTGCATAATCAATGCTGGCATCAATTAAAACCTCGTTGTCAACCTCGGGCGAATCAAATTCTGTGCGGCCAACAAAGTAATTGCCGTCTTTTTTATCAACCAAAACCTTAAATGCGTGGCCAATTTTTTCCTGGTTCTTATCAAAAGAAATTCCCTGCTGAATCTCCATAATGGCGTCAGCACGTTCTTGTTTTACTTCGTCGGGTACATCATCAACCAATGAGTGGGCATGTGTTTTTTCTTCGTGCGAGTAGGTGAAGCAGCCAAGGCGATCAAATTTGGTATCCTCAACCCATTGAGCCATTTCTTCAAAATCTTGTTGGGTTTCGCCCGGGTAGCCGGTGATGAGGGTGGTACGCATGGCAATGCCGGGTACCTTATCACGAATCTGGTTTACCAGGTCGATTGTTTTTTGTTTGGTGATGCCACGGCGCATAGATTTAAGCATATCATCGCTGATGTGCTGTAATGGCATATCCATGTACTTGCAAATGTTGTCACGCTCGTTCATCACATCCAAAACCTCCATCGGGAAGCCGGATGGGTAAGCGTATTGCAGCCTGATCCACTCTACACCGTTAACATCGCTCAGGCGGCGTAATAATTCGTCCAGGTTACGTTTGCCGTACAAATCTAAACCGTAATAAGTTAAATCCTGGGCAATGAGTATTAATTCTTTGGTGCCGTTTTTAACCAGGTTTTGAGCGTCCTTAACCAATTGGTCAATAGGTGTGCTCAAATGCTTGCCGCGCATCAACGGAATGGCGCAAAAAGAGCAAGGGCGGTTACAACCTTCGGCTATTTTAAAATAAGCAAAATGCGACGGAGTGGTTAATAAACGTTCGCCAATCAGTTCGTGTTTGTAGTTGGCCCCTACAGAAGCCAGCAGGTTTTGCAGGTCATTGGTTCCAAAATAGGCGTCAACGTTAGTTATCTCGGCTTCCAGCTCAGGTTTGTAACGCTCGCTTAAGCAACCGGTAACTATTACTTTGCCAACTTTGCCTTGCTCCTTAAGTTCACTATATTGGAGGATGGTATCAATAGATTCCTGTTTAGCGTTATCGATAAAGCCGCAGGTATTGATAACGATGATGTCGTTTTTACCTACTTTTTCGGCCTCGTGCACCACATCAAAATGATTGCCTTTCAGCTGGCCCATCAATATCTCAGAATCGTATATGTTTTTTGAACAGCCTAAAGTAACCACGTTAACACGGGGTTTAGCTATTTTGGGTTCTCGAATTACTTCTTTAGTTTTCATAATATGAAAGCATCATTGCCAGTGTTACAAGCCACGGCCTCTGAAAAGGAGGAAATGACGTCAAATAGACCCTGTCATGCTGAGGAACGAAGCATCTATTCGCAAACTTGTCTGTCTGCTATGCATGTCGACGAGTAGATTCTTCGTTCCTCAGAATGACAGTATTTTTTAATACATCATAGGTAAGTAAGAAACAATGTCCCGATTTGCTAAGGGGATTTGCATGTCGGGAGATTGCTTCGTTCCTCGCAATGACGGTATTTTTAATTATTTATTGCTTGAATAAGGAATCTACAAATGCCTGCCTGTCAAATAGCTGCAAATGTTCTACCCCTTCACCTACGCCTATATATTTTACCGGGATTTTAAACTGATCTGATATTCCTATCACCACACCACCTTTGGCCGTGCCATCAAGCTTGGTTAAAGCCAGGGCATTTACGTTGGTGGCCTCGGTAAACTGCTTGCATTGCTCAATAGCATTTTGGCCTGTTGATGCATCCAGTATCAATAATATTTCGTGTGGTGCGCCGGGAATTACCTTTTGCATCACATTTTTAATTTTGGTAAGCTCGTTCATCAGGCCTACTTTATTGTGCAGGCGGCCGGCAGTATCTATTATCGCTACGTCATCACCGTTGGCGACAGCCGAGCGTAGGGTATCATAAGCTACAGAGGCAGGATCTGAACCCATTGGCTGGGCCACCACTTTTACATCAACCCGTTTGCCCCAAAGCTGCAACTGATCAACAGCTGCGGCGCGGAAGGTATCGGCAGCGCCAAGCACTACTTTATTGCCGGCCTGCTTTAGCTTGTGGGCCAATTTGCCAATAGTAGTAGTTTTACCCACGCCGTTAACGCCAACCACCATAATTACATAGGGCTTATGATCGCCGTATTCAAAATTGCGGAAATCGTTACTGTTATTTTCGGCCAGGAGTTTTTGAATTTCGTCTTTCAGCAACACATTCAACTCGCCTGTGCCAATGTATTTATCGCGGGCTACACGTTCCTGAATGCGTTCGATGATCTTGAGCGTGGTTTTTACACCTACGTCTGATGTTACCAGGATCTCTTCCAAATCATCCAGCACATCATCATCAACGGTTGATTTACCTGCGACGGCCTTGGTTATCTTTGAAAAAAAATTATCCTTGGTTTTTTCTAAACCGGTATCAAGGGCTTGCTGCTCCTGCTGTGTATTTTCCTTTTTCTTAAAAAAATCAAATAATCCCATTTTAGATGTGCAGATTTTAGATTACAGATGTGCAGATAATTGATATGCAAATGTGCAGATTTTAGATGTGCAGATTAATCACTACGCTGTAATAAGTGATATGTTTTTCTCATCTGCATATTTGCACATTTGAAATTTGCACATCTGTATAATTTGCATATCAAAACAAAAAAGCCCTCTCGTAAAAACAAGACGGCTTCGATATTTTGATCAAAAGTTTAAGCAAATATTATTTGCCTGCAATGATGTCCTTAACAGCGTCGTTAGGAACAATTTGCTCTTTGAATGAATAAGCACCTGTTTTTGGTGATTTGTTCATTGTGATAACTTTTGAATATTCTTTGCCTTTACCTGCTACTTTCAGTGTTGCAACTACTTTCTTTGCCATTTCTTTTAATTATTGAATTAGTGAATCATTGAATTAGTGAGTTAACTGATGGTCAGGGATCTAAACCTAATCAACCAATCAACTTAATCAACCAATTACTTAATCTCTTTATGAACAGTTACTTTCCTTAAAACCGGGTTGAATTTTTTCATTTCCAGTCTTTCAGTGGTATTTTTTTTGTTCTTGGTGGTAATATAGCGAGACATGCCTGGCATACCGCTTGTTTTGTGTTCAGTACACTCTAATATAACCTGAACCCTGTTGCCTTTTTTTGCCATTTTCTTTTTATGTTGTACGCATCACCGTCACGGCTTACGTAATTTTTCAAATTATACTTTGTACGCTTTCAATTTTACAATTTGTAAAACCGTTAACGTACAACTACTAAATGTATCCTTTTTTTACAAATTTATTGATACATGCAGTAATACCATTTTTAGTGATGGTTTTTACAGCCGAAGTAGATACCTTTAAGGTAATCCATTTATCCTCTTCAGGGATATAAAACTTTTTAAGTTTTAAGTTAGGATGAAATCTGCGTTTAGTTTTAACGTTTGAGTTAGAAACGTTGTTACCAACTATAGATGCTTTTCCTGTTAGATCACAAATTCTTGACATGACAAATATTTTTAATTATCAACCCTTTATTCAAAAAGAGTTTGCAAATATCAGACTTTTTAATCAAATATTCAATAGCGGTATTAAAAATAATTCAAAAAGATTTTAGATAGCTTAAACACCTCAATAATAGCTGATTTTGCGGGTTATGGTATCCGTTCTTGAATCAGCTTCTGAGGTCATGTAGTTTTTAAAGCGAACTATTGCCTTAATCCAGTTTCCCTTCGGGTCTGTCGCTTTAAATTCATAAGTTCTTTTTTGATAAATGCCTCCGTTAGATGGGCATAAGCTCTCTTCAATAACGCGACCCTGGTTGTCATACTTAAATCTAAATATAGTAGGTTCAACTTTTATTCCTGATTGATAGTTTGCATACTCTGTTAGATTATTTTTCTTATCATATTTGTAACTGTTAACGTCATAACTCTCTGCTGTTGTATCTCCCTTGTTATTCATTAACCGGCCCAATGCATCGATTTTCAATGTTGATGAAAAATTCGACCCCGTGGAACCTAATTCACAAATTATCGATGTCAATTTCTCTTTTTCGTACTTGTAACTATAAACAGTGCTTTCTTCATTAACAATTGAATCAGTTTTGTCGGCCGTGGTATTAATATTTAACCAACTATATGTCAAAGCAACCATTTGGCCTTTTCTATCAAAAGTTAACCTGGAGAAATTGTGTTTTGAATATGACGATGAGGAATATATTACTTTCACGTGGCCGTTCAAAGTCTCTATCCCGCTGCTGCTGTAAATCTTTACTTGTGTTGGTGCTGGTTTTTTGCAAGCAAATATTAGTAGGCTAACTGCTATTATTGGTAGTGTTATTTTGGATGTCATGATTCAGGTTTGTTAAGCATTATCTAAAACGAAAGAAATTCTTTAATACTTCGTTTTGTGTAGTCAGCTGCGCTTATAAAAATAGCCTTTTTATTGAATACAGAAAAATATAGAGGTTGATCTTTTATGTACTTTTTAAATAATTTTAAAAAGTAACAGAATTAATATTTACATCATATATAAATTATTAAATTAGGCCCTCCATTATAAACACTATGAAGATTACATCATTTGACGAATACAAGCAGGTATACCAACAAAGTATTGAGCAGCCCGAAGAATTTTGGGCCGGTATAGCCGAAAACTTTTTGTGGCAAAAAAAGTGGGATAAAGTGCTGGATTGGAACTTTAAAGAGCCTAAAATAAAATGGTTCCAGGGTGCTAAGCTCAATATAACCGAAAACTGCCTCGACCGTCACCTCGATACTATTGGCGATAAGCCGGCCATTATCTGGGAGCCTAATGATCCGCAGGAAGATCACCGGATATTAACCTATCGCCAGCTGCACGATAAAGTTTGCCAGTTTGCCAATGTTTTAAAAAACAATGGCGCAAAAAAAGGCGACCGTATTTGTATTTACATGCCGATGATTCCCGAACTGGCTATAGCCGTTTTGGCCTGTGCCCGTATTGGAGCTATCCATTCGGTAGTATTCGGTGGGTTTTCGGCGCAATCTATTGCCGATAGGATAAACGATGCCGAGTGTAATGTTGTTATTACTGCCGATGGTGGTTTCCGCGGCAATAAAGCCATACCATTAAAAAGCGTTATTGACGATGCGTTGGTGCAATGCCGGTCGGTTAAAAGAGTAATTGTATTAACCCGTAGCCGTACACCGGTATCTATGATAAAAGGCCGCGATGTTTGGTGGGAAGATGAAGTTAAAAAAGTAGAAACCCAGGGTAACCCCGATTGCCCTGCCGAGGTAATGGATGCCGAGGATATGCTGTTCATTTTGTATACCTCCGGTTCAACAGGTAAGCCCAAAGGTGTGGTGCATACCACAGGCGGCTACATGGTTTATACAGGCTATACTTTTGCCAATGTATTTCAGTACAACAAAGGCGAGGTTTATTTTTGTACCGCTGATATCGGCTGGATAACCGGGCACTCGTACATTGTTTATGGCCCCTTATCGCAGGGTGCAACAACCTTGATGTTTGAAGGTGTGCCAACCTATCCCGATGCCGGCCGTTTTTGGGATATTGTAGATAAGTTTAAAGTAAATATATTATATACCGCACCAACCGCTATCCGTTCATTAATGAGCTTTGGCGAGGAGCCTTTGAAAGGTAAAGACCTAAGTTCGTTAACCAAATTGGGTTCGGTAGGGGAGCCGATAAACGAAGAAGCATGGCACTGGTACGATGAAAAGATTGGCCACGGCAAATGCCCTATTGCCGATACCTGGTGGCAAACAGAAAATGGCGGGTTAATGATATCGCCAATTTGTAACGTTACCCCAACTAAACCAGGGTATGCAACCCTGCCGTTGCCAGGTGTACAACCGGTTTTGGTTGATGAAAATGGCAAAGTAATAGAAGGTAATGGCGTAAGCGGCAACCTTTGTATTAAATTCCCGTGGCCGGGTATGCTGCGCACTACTTATGGCGACCACGAGCGCTGCCGCACAACATATTTTGCCACTTACGAAAACATGTACTTTACCGGCGACGGATGTTTACGCGACGACGATGGCTACTACCGCATTACAGGCCGGGTTGATGATGTATTGAACGTTTCCGGCCACCGCATTGGCACCGCCGAAGTAGAAAATGCTATCAACATGCATAGCAGTGTGGTTGAATCGGCGGTTGTTGGTTATCCGCATGATATTAAAGGGCAGGGCGTTTATGCCTTTGTGGTATGCCCTAACCAGCATGGCGATGCGGAGCTTGCGCGTAAGGATATCACCATGACTGTTGCCCGTATTATAGGTGCTATAGCCAAGCCGGATAAAATCCAGTTTGTGACCGGGTTGCCAAAAACCAGGTCGGGCAAAATTATGCGCCGTATTTTGCGCAAAATAGCCGAGGGGGAAACATCCAACTTAGGCGATACATCTACCTTGCTTGACCCGGCCGTGGTTGAAGAAATTAAAGCAGGAGCGTTGTAGGGTAAGAATCAAGAATTATGAATCAAGAGGCAAGACAAACAAGGTCTTGCCTCTTTTTTTGTAACTTGCAGCACATATCTAACTGTATGCATAAACGAAATTTATGTCGTTTAATATTATTTACCTGTTTTGCGGTCTTACTTTCCCTGTTTTCATTTAAAAGCCGCCCAAATCCATCTGCACGATACCGGCTCGATTTTTTTACCAAAGAAAACCAGTTTTACCTCTGCGATTCGGCGTTTACCGGCGAAACCGGCGATCCCGGTTTTTGGACATCCTCGGCTTATAACGATAGAATGGCGACGGCAAAAGACAGGGATATAGTTGGCATCAGCATTGAAAGTTTTGGCCATGTAAAGGCACAGCTTGATATACTGGATGCTGCAAGCAGGGAAAAAGATTTTAAAAAATACGACCATGTGGTTGAGGCCGGAGTAAGGATAAGCTCGGGAATACTGGAAGTGCTTGATTATCCGGATAGCAAAATTCAACTGAAGGCCATCGTGACGCCGGGTTACTACCGCATCAGGGTTTATTCGTACGATTTGGCCAACAATGATCCTGAAGCGGATGAGGGTACAGATCATTACAAAATAGAGCTATGGCCCTCCAGCAATTTTGAGCGTAAAGTGCTAAAGCAGTTTGTTGAACAATAGAGTCAAGATGCAAGAATCGAGAGTCAAGATTTTTTCTGTTTGCTGATTTTTAACCAGCCATGTGCGCTTTTGTCTTAATTCTAATCTCTTGATTCTTTTCCTCAAAAACCATATCGTTTACCGGGTGTTATACAAATACATCTAACTAAAAAACATCATGGATAAATTACAAATTAAAGGCGGCTGGAATGAATTGAAGGGTAAAATTAAACAAGCCTACGGCGATCTTACCGACGATGATTTAACTTACGAGGAAGGTAAGGACGATGAAACATTAGGAAAACTCCAGCAAAAAACGGGTAAAACGCGCGATGAACTGGTGAAATGGATAAACAGTTTATAATAAGGAAAAAGGCTCCGGGAACGGGGCCTTTTTATTTGAAAACCTTTGCAAGGTCAATTGCAAAGCCAGGCAAGATTAAAGAATGGAGTGTCTCATTTTTCTGCGATTTTTGATGAAGGTAATATGCACCATCTGTTAACGCATAAAGGTCTGCGTTCTGCGCTATGGGGTCGATAATTATATATTCCTTTACGCCGTATTTTTCGTAGGTGTCTTTTTTAGGGCGAAGGTCATAATAGGCGTTCTTTTCCCATAGAACCTCGACAACCAAATCGGGCGGACCATAAATATAATCCCTAATGATATCGCGCCTTTCTTCGGCAACGTAAACAAAATCTGGCTGAAAGGAGTTTTGATTGTCGAGTATTACTTCAATTGGCCCCATTAAATAAGTGCCTTTGTTTTTAACCCTGTCTTCATAAGTTATAAACGCTGTAGCTACCGCTGCAAGGGTAAGGTGATGATTTACTGTTCGGGATGGCCAATCAATCAAGCACCCGTTGATGTATTGGTAAGGTGCACCAATGGGCATCTGCATATATTCATCAAGAGTTAATTTCTTTTCAGTCGTCAGCATAAATCAAATATAATTAATTTCGCATGATGAAATCTACTCAACCTAATATTCTTGTTGTTAACGATGATGGCATAACCGCCCCCGGCATCAAAGTTTTAATTGAGGCCATGAGCGAGATAGGCAGGGTAGTGGTTGTTGCGCCTGATAGCCCGCAATCGGGCATGGGGCATGCCATTACGATAGGCAAACCCTTGCGTTTAGATAAGGTGGATATTTATGAAGGTATCGAAATGTACCGCTGTT
The DNA here is from genome assembly GCF_058801545.1 of Mucilaginibacter sp. GW822-FHT03E02. Taxonomy (NCBI): domain Bacteria; kingdom Pseudomonadati; phylum Bacteroidota; class Sphingobacteriia; order Sphingobacteriales; family Sphingobacteriaceae; genus Mucilaginibacter; species Mucilaginibacter sp. GW822-FHT03E02. The sequence goes on from NZ_JBXANJ010000001.1 coordinate 4,980,522, forward strand.
CTGGTACGCCGGTTGATTGTGTGAAGCTTGCCGTAAATAAAGTATTTAAAGGGCTTAAGCCCGATTTATGCGTATCGGGCATTAACCATGGCTTAAATAATTCCATTAACGTATTGTACTCCGGCACCATGTCGGCAGCAGTTGAGGGGGCTATTGAAAGTATTCCATCTATTGGTTTTTCTTTAGATGATTATAACCTGGATGCCAACTTTAGCCATTGTGTTAAATATGTTAAGGAACTTGCAAAGCAGGTTTTAGCCAATGGTTTGCCGGCAAATACCTTACTCAATGTAAATTTTCCAAATACTCACGATATCAAAGGGATAAAAATTTGCCGCCAGGCTAACGCCAAATGGGCCGAAGAGTTTGATGAAAGGGTTGATCCGCATAAACGGCCTTATTACTGGCTCACCGGGGTTTTTCAGTTAAACGATGGTGGCGAGGATACCGATGTTTGGGCCTTGGAGCACAATTACGCATCGGTAGTGCCTGTTCAGTTTGATATGACGGCGCATCACGCCATCCCGCTTTTGAATGGCTGGAAATTTAATGTGTAAATTGCTGTGCTAAATAAAATACATGCTTAAAAACAATAACATATTAACAGGCTTTCTTTACGGTTCTGTACTGCCGGGCATTAGCCTGTTCATCTTTTTGTATCTGCTTAAGGGCAACTTTTTGATATTTAATAAGCCAGGTATCCCTTATCTGATTGCGATAGCGCTGAATCTTTTTGTCATAAGGTATTGTTTTAAGGAGGGAAAAGACAATATAGGTACGGGAATGATATTGATCACCTTCGTATTTACTGCAGCGGTGTTTTTACTCAAACTACAACCCATCAGATGAAGTATTACCTGGTAGCCGGCGAAGCTTCGGGCGATTTGCACGGAGCTAACCTGATGAAAGCTTTAAAGGAACTTGACCCGGCGGCTGAATTTCGTTTTTTTGGTGGCGACCTGATGCAGGCCGAGGGCGGAGCCCTGGTGAAGCACTATGCCGATATGGCCTTTATGGGTTTTGTAGAGGTTGTAATTAATTTGCGCGCTATCTTGAAAAACATGAAAGCCTGTAAAGATGATATTGCGGCATACCAACCCGATGTTTTGGTGTTGATTGATTTTCCGGGCTTTAATTTAAAAATAGCAGAATACGCTAAATCCATTGGCCTGCGGGTTAACTACTACATTTCGCCCAAAGTATGGGCCTGGAACCAAAAACGGGTGTTAAAAATCAAGCGGATAGTTGATCACTTGTTTTGCATATTGCCTTTTGAAGTTGATTTTTATAAAAGCTGGGGAATGGATGTTGATTATGTAGGCAATCCGTTGCTGGATGCAATAACTGCATTTGAGCCTAATCCCGAATTTTTGAAGCAAAATAATGTATCCGGTAAAAAGATCATAGCGCTGTTGCCGGGAAGCCGCAAACAGGAAATAAATTATTTATTACCGGATATGATTGCCGTTGCCGGGCAGTTTAAAGACTACCAGTTTGTTATAGCAGGTGCGCCTTCATTTAAGCCTGAGTTTTACAGCCAGTTTGTGAAGGATACCAATATTCCTGTAATATTTAATGCAACATACGATTTGTTAACCAACGCGCATGCCGCCATTGTTGCCTCCGGAACCGCAACTTTAGAGACTGCTTTGTTCAACATCCCACAGGTGGTGGTATATAAGGGCAATGCGTTAACCATCGCCATAGCCCGCATGCTGGTAAAAATTAAATTTATATCGTTGGTTAACCTCATTGTAGATAAGGGGATAGTAAGGGAGCTTATCCAGGAAGACTGCAATGAGCTGAAAATAGCTGCCGAACTCAGCGCTATTGCTAACGAAGGTACCTGCCGGGAACAGATGCTGGCAGATTATGATACGCTTGATCAAAGAATGGGCCAACCCGGCGCATCGGCCAAAACCGCAAGCCTGATTGTTAAATATGCCGCAAAAAAATAAAGCCCTGTTTTAGCAGAGCTCTATCGTTTTCATAGGTGTGATGTTGTACTTTAATAGGTAGATGTAGATATATGATGATCAGGCAGCTTTACGTGTTGATGGTGCTGCTACCTTCTTGTTGTTGTTTATGAATTGACTTCTCATTCTGAAATTCCTAAAATCATCCAATAAAATATTTAGCAATTCGTCTTCAAAACGGGCAACCAATTCATTTATGTTCGGGGTTGTTTTAGTGGCTTTCATAGTTAGATATTTTTATAGTTAAGTATGTGACAGTATAAGTTAAGCTGCTTTTGCCAACCTGGCTGCTTTAGTTTTAATTGATTTCAGGTCATTCATCAACAATGTTTTCAATTCATTATCAAAGCGCGTTACTAATTTGTTGGTTGATAGTTTTCTGTTAGCCTTCATAGTTTTTTAGCTTTTTATGTTTAAAATGTTTTTAGTTTAATCTTTCTTTTCAGTTTCCTGATTTTCGGTAAGGTTGTCTTTGCGGCGTTTTGCTTCTTTGTATTGCCTTAAAATTTGCTCTTCATCGCGTGCGTCTGTTATTTTTGTAGGCTCTACAGGGTTAGCCCATTCCTTCTCTTCTTCCTTAACCGTTTTCTTTTTGGTTGCCATAACAGTTATGTTTGGTAGGTACAGTTCCAATCCTGTGCCAAAAAATCATTATCACGAAAAAAAGTTATCTTAATCTCATGGTTTTTTGTGAAATGCTGTGTAAAAGGTTGTTTTTAAGTGGTTTTTAGTTTGAAAATATTTTTTGTTTTTTCTGTTGGTGGAGTAATCACATCAAAGCAAGTGTTCGCTTAGTATTCAATAACCGAACACTTGCTTTGATTCCGAACGTTTTTTTTGTAGTTGATGAAGTGCGCAACAAGCGCGATGACAGCTAATGTAATGCCGATAGCACATACGCCGGTCCACTGGTAGCTTTTCCAAACCAGGCTGGCTAAAAATGTACCCGATGCGCCGCCTATAAAATAAGACACCATATATACCGTATTTAACCTGTTACGTGCCTCGGGTATCAAACCGAATATGATAGATTGGTTTGAAATGTGCGTAGCCTGCACACCCATATCCAGCACAATTACCCCTATAACCAAACCAATAAGGCTGCTGTTTGAGAAGTAAAAGATGATAAAAGAAATGAGTACTAATAATAACGTATACCCTGATAGCTTGTACGAGTCCATTTTGTCGCTTAACCTGCCCATTAAGCCGGCTGCCAATGCGCCAAACGCGCCCACTAATCCAAACAGACCGGTCACAGAACTGCCTGCATTAAACTGAGGCTGTCTTAGTAAAAACACAAGCGTTGTCCAAAAAGCACTAAAACAGGCAAAGCATAAGGCGCCCCTAAAGGCGGCCATCCTGAGTTTTGGCTGGGTTTTAACCAGGTGGATAAGCGATTTCATCAGGTTTTTATAGCTGCCTTTGTAGTCGGGCTCAACTTCGGGCAAAAAGAAAAATATCATTAGCCACATGGCCAGCATTAATCCTGTAGCTATATAGTACATGGTACGCCAGCCAAAATGTTCGCCAATAAAACCGCTCAGCGTACGCGATAGTAGTATGCCTATCAACAAGCCGCTCATTACAAAGCCTATTTTTTTACCGCGCTCTGCCGGTTTAGCCAGGTGTGCGGCCATAGGTATCAGTAACTGCGGTATTACCGAAGAAACACCCAGTAAAAAACCGGCTACGGTTAACACAAGCACCGACGGCGCCGCGGCGCTTATTAATAGCGAGATAATGACAAGGGCAAAATCTATCAGTATTAATCGTTTGCGTTTAAGCATATCGGCCAGCGGTATAATAAACAATAAGCCGGTGGCATATCCAATTTGGGTAAATAGTGAAACCTGCTGGGCTTTTTTATCAGATATTTTAAAAGTGTGTGCAATATCAGCCAGCAGGGGCTGGTTGTAGTAAATATTGGCCACTACCAGGCAAGTGGCAATGGTCATGATCCATAAAGTGAAAGACGTTAATTGCGGGTGTGTTTTTGTAGGCGGGGTAACTGTCATAAATAAAAAAACGGTAAAACGCGCTGCAAAAATGAAGAAGCAGTTTTTAAATTGTGCTTATTTAAAGTAAATTTTATCCCCTTGTTCACAATATCTTCAAATGTAGGGAGTTTAGTTTATCAATAAAAAATCTGATTTTTTTGATGGGCGAGATTGAAAAGATAAATTTTATGTTCTTTTTTTATTTAAAAATGATTTTTTGGAATAAAATTTGACATGAATTCAATGAAAAATTATTTTTAAGATAATTTTTCATTGAATTATGGCTTTTTATGCTGTTTATTTTGCCTTATTTTAATTTTTAATGAAAAAAAATGAAGAAAAGTATCGTATTATTTTTGTCTTATTAGTTTTGTAAGACGCACTAATTAATTTTTTAAAAAATTATCACATTAATAACGAAATATTTGTATTTTTGATAATCAAACAGCAGGATATACTTGTTTTGATAAAAGTTACAATAAAATTACAAAATAATTTAAAAGAATATAAAAACTTAGTGTTACTTTTACACCGTAATACAAACACAAAAAAGTCTTCTCATAATTTAGGTTTATAATTGGTTAGTAAAGGCCCCTGCCCATCAGGGGCTTTACTTGTTTTAGTGGGTTTTGGATTAAATTGTTATTTAATTTTGAATCGGGAGTTTTTTTTGTAAAAAAGCAGTAGTTCAGGATCAAGCAGAATTCTTGTGGGGGAATAAAAAAGGTATTTGTTTTGGAATAGGTATAACAAATGCGAATACCCTTGTCAACTGCATACGAAACCCTCGTCCGTTTAATTTTACCAGAAGGTAAACTTACAATTCGCATAACCATAACTCCTTAATTAAAAGTAATAAATCACTTTTTTTTCGATAACGTTCTCGTTGATTTATACCCCAATATCCGATACAAGAGCTTCGTTTTTAATTAGTTTTACCTCAAGCAAGTGCAAGTTATACAAGAAACAAATTAGTACTTATCCCGGCGGGTTGTCAGCAATCCAATAAATACATATTACATAAAGTATGCGACGTTTAAATCTTTTAGAAGAAACAAGATTTGAGAAAGTTCCCGTTTCAGTTTTTCCGGGTATGCCGGCTGCTTCAAAAGAAGTAGCTAAACGTATTGAAGCCTTGATACGACAAAAAGCGGCCGAAGGGAAAAAAGCGGTATTGGGTTTGGCTACCGGGGCAACGCCAATTATGGTTTACCAGGAGTTGGTGCGCCTGCATAAAGAAGAAGGCCTGAGTTTTAAAAATGTGATCACCTTCAATCTTGATGAGTATTTTCCAATAGAAGCATCTTCTGTTCAAAGCTATAAAGTGTTTATGCAAAAGCACTTGTTTGATCATGTAGATATCGATGTCAATAACGTTCACATACCCGACGGCACGATTAGAAAGGAAGATGTTGCCTTGTTTTCCATTGATTATGAAAGAAAAATAATTGCCAGTGGTGGTCTTGATTTGCAAATATTAGGCATAGGGCGTACCGGGCATATCGGGTTTAATGAACCGGGGTCGGCCCCTAATTCGGGCACCCGTTTGGTTTCTTTGGATGAACTTACCCGGAGCGATGCCGCACGTGACTTTGGTGGCAAAGCAAACGTGCCATTAAAAGCAATTACCATGGGTATTGGGACAATATTGGCGGCGCGCAAAATAATTTTAATGGCCTGGAGTGAAAAAAAGGCAGAAATAGTCAGAAAAGCCATTGAGGGCGAAATCTCTGCCGAGATACCGGCGACATACCTTCAGCTTTCAAATAATGTAGAATTTGTTCTGGACAATGATGCCGCATCGTTACTTACGCGCTATAACACGCCCTGGCTGGTAAAAGACTGTAACTGGGACGAGCCATTGATCAGGAAAGCGGTAATATGGCTGGCGCAGTTGCTCCATAAACCAATATTGAAACTTACCGAAGATGATTATAATAACCATGGCATGGCACAACTGGCAACAGCAAAAGGCCCGGTATATGACATCAACATACAGGTTTTTAATAAGCTGCAGCATACCATAACCGGATGGCCCGGTGGTAAGCCAGGTGCAGACGATAGCAAACGGCCGGAGCGTGCATTGCCCGTTAAAAAAAGCGTTATCATCTTCTCGCCTCACCCGGACGATGATGTAATCTCGATGGGTGGCACATTTATACGATTAGCCGATCAAAACCATGATGTACATGTGGCTTATCAAACATCTGGCAATACCGCTGTGTGGGACGATGATACCCTACGTTATATGGAGTTTGCTATTGATTTTGCTAAAAGCCAGAGTCATAGCACATATCAGCTTGAGACGCTTTACGAAAAAATGTGGCAGTTTTTTCAAACAAAACAACCTAACCAGGCAGATTTGCCCGAAATACGGACGATAAAGGGATTAATTAGAAAAGGCGAGGCGACAGCAGGCGTCCGTTTTGTTGGCTTGCCGGAGTTTTGTATCCAATTTATGAATCTCCCGTTTTATGACAGGGCTAAAAATCAAAAGCTTGTAAGCTATGAAGATGATATTTTACAAACGATGGCATTGTTAAAGGCAATTAAACCTCAACAGGTATTTGCGGCCGGTGACTTTGCCGACCCGCATGGCACCCATCAAATATGTTTCGATATTATTCTTCAGGCCTTAATTCGTTTAAAAGGTACCGAAGAGTGGATAAAAGATTGTTGGCTGTGGTTATACAGGGGTGCATGGCATGAGTTTGAAATTCATGAAATAGAAATGGCGGTCCCGCTTTCGCCCGACGAGGTTATGCGAAAACGTTTGGCAATTTTTAAACATCAATCACAAAAAGACATCCCGGTTTTTCCGGGTGATGATGCCCGGGAATTTTGGGTGCGGGCAGAACACCGTACCGGCGAAACCGCCAGGATATATAACCAACTGGGCCTTGCAGAATATGAGGCTATAGAAGCTTTTGTGAGATTTAAATTTTGATAAAAAACAGCGCCACTCCAAGATAAACGGATAACCGATTTAACACTTATTAAACAACATGAAAAGAAGAACATTTATAAGGCAAAGTGCAGTTGCCGCTGCCGGTATAGCCATGCTGCCTACCAGTAGCCTGTTTGCCGCTGCACCCCAAAAAGTAAAATTAGGATATATTGGAGTTGGGGTACGCGGAATGAGCCATATCGGCGAAGGGCTGCTTCGGGACGATGTGGAAATTGTTGCCATATGCGATACGCAAGAACGTTCGTTAAAAATTTGCAGGGAATTTATAGCTAAAAATGGGCACCCTAAGGTAAAAGAATATACCGGCGGCCTGGATGCCTATAAGCGGTTACTTGATGATAAAGATATAGATGCCGTAATTATTGCTACCCCCTGGCAATTCCATTACCAACAATCGGTAGATGCCATGAAAGCAGGCAAATATGTTGGCTGCGAAGTTATAGCAGGGCTAACGGTTGAGGAGCATTGGGATATCGTAAAAACCTCGGAGTTAACAGGTATGCCTTATATGACCCTCGAAAACGTATGCTATCGCCGTGATGTAATGGCTGCACTAAACATGGTAAGGCAGGGCCTTTTTGGTGAGTTGATTCACGTAGAGGGCGGTTACCAACATAACTTAAGGGCGGTGCTGTTCAATAATGGTAAGCAATTTCATGGCGGCGGGGTTGAATTTGGGCCCAACGCTATAAGTGAAGCCCAGTGGCGCACCCAGTTTAATATAGATGTAGACGGCGATATTTATCCAACCCACGGGGCCGGCCCTTGTATGCATTATGCAAATATTAATGCGGGCAACCGCTTTACCAATTTGGTATCATTCAGCTCCAAATCGCGTGGTTTAGCGGCTTATGTACAGGAATTATCGCCCGGGCATAAAAATTCAAAGATCAATTATAAAAACGGCGATGTAACAACAACAATGATTAATTGCGCAAACGGCGAAACAGTAGTGCTAAGTCACGATACGCACTTACCAAGGCCCTACTCGTTGGGTTTCCGTGTTCAGGGCACAAAAGGGATTTGGATGGATGTGGCCGACAGCATATATATCGACCACCAGGCAAAAGAAGATGATGCATGGGATCCGGCAAAGTTATGGTTTGACAAGTATGATCATCCGCTTTGGAAAAAATATGAAAAACTGGCCGAAGGTGCCGGCCATGGAGGTATGGATTGGTTTGTATTTAATGCATTTATCGAATCGGTTAAACACAAGAGACAAACCCCGATAGATGTTTATGATTCTGTTACGATGAGTGTGATAGCTCCGCTATCCGTAAATTCCCTAAAATCAGGAAATGCATTACAGGATTTTCCTGATTTTACAAAAGGCAAATGGAAAGAGCGAAAGAATAACTTCGCCCTGGACGATAGCGGATTTTAAAGGATACTAATTCAACAGGTGGTTAAGCATTGTACAGCATACAATAGCACATATTCATAAAAAAACAGCCCTGTAGCCGATACGGAACAAAATACTCCGGGCTGCGGGGCTGTTTTTGTTATAAATGGAAGGAGAAAAAAATGGCTGTATTGTAACAGCTAACGGTTTATATTACAGTATTTAACGGTCCTGAAATAACGGGCAACCGGATACATTATTTTCGATAACGTTCTCGCTGATTTATTCGGGCAAACCCTCTCTAAGTGCTTCTGTTTTCGTTAGTTTTACTTCAGGCAAGTGTTAAGATAGTATTAAACAACACCTTATTGGCCAATTATTAAACTAACATGCAGCTGTTTTTATTGACCATAAAAGCAGCAATAAATTAATAGAAGTACACACTATTTTAAGGCTTTTTCAAATACAACATATAACTAATACATGAAAAATAACCGGAGAGATTTTATAAAGTATACCGGCATCGCTGCCTCGGCATTGGTGGGTGCAGCATTGCCACTACTTGCAGTTGCCGATGATGCCAATAGTAAACCGTTTAACACGATTAAGGGCAGCCAGCGTTTTAATATGCATGGTTATGCTGCCCCAAAAATTGATAAAGTAAGGATAGGGTATATCGGGTTAGGAAGCAGGGGATCAGAAGCAGTTCCGCGTATCCTTAATATCGAAGGAGTAGAGGTGAGGGCCCTGTGCGACACTAAACCAAAGCAGGTGGAGTTAGCAAAGGAAAGTCTTAAGGGAACGCCAAACAACCCGGCTTTATATTCGGGCAATGACTACGAATGGAAAAAGTTATGCGAGCGCAGCGATATTGATTTGGTTTACATCTGCACCCCGTGGAATTGGCATGCGCAAATGGCCGTTTACGCAATGGAGCATGGCAAGCATGTCGCCGTTGAAGTGCCGGCCGCGCAAACCATAGACGAATGCTGGCAAATGGTTGAGACTTCGGAAAAAACAAAGCTGCATTGCGTAATGCTGGAAAACGAATGTTACGATTTTTTTGAATTGCTGACACTTAATATGGCACGCCAGGGCTTTTTCGGCGAAGTACTTCATGGAGAAGGCGCTTACATTCATAGTATCGGCCGGTCGCTTTTTGACCCGATACAGCGGCCGGGCTTATGGCGGCTTGATGAAAACGCCCATCGCAATGGTAACTTGTATCCAACACATGGCCTGGGCCCAATTTGCCAGATCATGAATATCAATTGCGGCGATAAAATGGATTTTTTAACCTCAGTAAGTACCAATGATTTCACTTTACATGATATAGCCGTAGAACTGGCTGCCAAAGATGCTATGTATTCCAAGTATCTCGACAAGCATTTTAGGGGTAATATGAATACATCAACCATACGCACAACAAAAGGAAGAACTATTATGCTGCAGCATGATACTTCTTCACCCCGGCCTAAGTCATCCAGGTACCTCATTAGTGGCACAAAAGCAACTATTCAGTGCGATGCCGGACCGGCCAAAATTTCTACCAGTCATGATGGGTGGGTTTCGCCGGAAGTTTTTGCAGAAATAGAGGCAAAATACACGCTGCCATTCATTGCAAAAGTAGGCGAACTGGCAAAAAAAGTTGGCGGACACGGAGGTATGGATTTTTTAACAGACTGGCGGTTAATTGATTGTTTACGTAACGGTCTTCCGGTTGATCATGATGTTTACGATGCCGCTCTTTGGAGTTCGATAGCCCCTTTGAGTGAGTGGTCTGTTGCCAATGGCTCAAAACCGATAGAGGTTCCGGATTTTACACGCGGGGCATGGCAAAATAATACACCTTTCAACATTTCGTAAACCAACCGGAATGTCTGACAACTAAAACAGCGTTAATACAGGTGGTATTAATGGCGCCTGAAAAGGCACCGAAGACTTAATACCATCACAGGTAAAGCAGGCTAAAAACCAGGCTACCGGCAGGGTTATGCATAACAGTTTATAAATAAAAAAACACGAGTCACCTTTATGAGAATTTACATCGAAAAAAACGCACAGGATTTAGGCGCTATTGCTGGCGATGCAGCTGCACAACACATTCGCGAAGCAATAGCAGGGCAGGGCACAGCCAACATCATCCTGGCAACAGGCACAAGTCAATTCGAAACGTTAAAGCAGTTGGTTAAGGCGCCCGGAATAGCATGGGACAAGGTGGTTATGTTTCATTTAGATGAATATATTAATATCTCTATATCGCATAAAGCAAGCTTTCGGAAATACCTGACAGAGTTGTTCCTTGACAAATTACCCCCGTTAAAAGCTGCGCACCTTATTAACGGCGAAGCCGACCCCAAGGCAGAATGTGAACGGCTGAATAAGCTTATCGAAGAGCATCCGATAGATGTTGCCTTAATTGGTATTGGCGAAAACAGCCATTTGGCATTCAATGACCCTCCTGCTGATTTTGAAACCACTGCACCTTACATCATTATTGATAAATTAGATGAGGATTGTAAAAAACAACAAATGAATGAAGGCTGGTTCTTGTCTTTGGATGAAGTTCCTACACAGGCAATCAGTATGTCGGTTCAGCAAATCATGAAATCCAAACACATTATTTGTTCTGTCCCGGATTTGCGAAAAGCAAAAGCAGTTAAAAATTGCCTGGAAGAACCCATAAGCAATTTGTACCCGGCCAGTATTTTATCCTCGCACCAAAGTTGCGATTTGTTCCTGGAAACGCTCTCTGCCTCATTGCTTTCAAACGATGCCTCTCATTACAAAATGACGGCAAACTATGAAGGCTGATTTCAGCATAAAAATTTTAATCCCGGCTTTATAAACGTAAGTAACATGCTCAAAAAAGTAAAACATGCCCGCTACATCATGATATTGACAATGTTTGTATTGTTGTGTTCTGCATGCGCAGCGAAAGATACCGGTACTTTCGATCGTTACTTTAAGCTTCTGCCCAGACCTCAAAATGTTCAGCCGTTGAACGGCGAAGGGTTGTTATTTACAGATTTACATAGCATTTGTTTGAATAATGTTGATGCGAGCCTGGTTATTCCGGGTTTGCTAAACACACTTCCACACTTAAGTACTCAAACAAAGGGTTCCCTTTTGCTGATACTTAAAAAAGACCTGGCGCTGCCATCAGATGAAGGCTACATTCTATTAATAAAAAACAAAAGGGTTATTATTGAAGCAGCAAGCAACAGCGGGTTATTTTACGGCATGCAAACGCTTAATCAATTGTTGGAGGATGCACACGATCAAAATGTGCTGATTCCGGCCTGCAGGATAACCGACTATCCGGCTATCCCGGTGAGGGCTGTTCATATCGATCTGAAAAATCACCTGGATGCAGGCAATTACTACTACAGAACTATAGACCGTTTAGCAGCAATCAAGGTAAACAATATCATTTTTGAATTTGAAGATAAGCTGCGGTACAAAAAGGCCAGGGATGTAGGCGCGGCCGATGCAATATCCATAGGTGAATTTGCTGCCCTAAGCAAATATGCAAAAGATCGTTTTATCGAAATAAGCCCTCTTGTTCAGGGGCTGGGGCATGCATCCTTTATTTTAAAACACGATGCTTATAAGGAGTTACGCGATAACCCCGCATCGGATTGGGCATTTGATCCGCTTAACCCAAAAACGTACGACCTGCAATTTTCAATGTACGAAGATGCCATAGAAGCTACACCCTATGGAAAATACCTGCATATAGGCGGAGACGAGGTTGGCGCCCTGGGCAAATCGGAACTATCCAAAGCGTCGGGGAAAACTCCATTGGAGCTGCAAATGTACTGGCTCAAAAAAGTGACCGATTTTGCTGTTGAGCATCACCGCATCCCTATTTTTTGGGACGATATGGTTTTCAAATTGGGCAATTTGTACCAAACAACCTGGGATTCAACCTTAAGTGCAAAAGAGGTTAATAAGCTTTGGGACAAAAACAAGAGCACACTGGATAAAAACATCCCCTTGTTCCCCCGAAATTGCATTTACATGCGTTGGAATTATGAGGCACCGGCCGCTGCCGGCAACATATTGGCGCTTGATTGGTATAAGGCGCACAACCTGGATGTAATGGCTGCAACATCGGCACAAATGTCTTATGCCATGCTGCAGCGCAACCAATCAAACTTTCAGTCAATTAAAGATTTTTGCCGGCTTACTGCCCGTAAAAAATTAAAAGGGATACTATGCACGGTATGGGACGATAGTTCGCCTCATTTCGAGACCACCTGGCGCGGCATTCACGATTTTGCATGGTTTAGCTGGAATGATAAAGATTGTAGCGAAAAGGTTGTTCATGCCACGTTCAGGCACCGGTTTTATTCGGCCAAATTGGCCGGTGAACAGTATGAGTTCCAGGATATTTTAGAAAGAGCGGTAAGCGTTTGGGATACAGCCTTTATAGTTAATGGCGACAGGGAAAATTATCACCAGGCTTTTAAGCTGGTTGATATGCCCGACAAATCCAGAAGCGGGCAGTGGAGCGCATTGTATAAAGACCGGTTAAAACAAGCCGCCAAAGCGGTGTCTATGTACGATACCGTGAAAAGCAGGATAGCAGAAGCCATGATACTGGCGAGAAGAAACAGGTACAGCCTGGAGGTATTAAGGCAGATAAATGAGCTACAGGCCTATTCGTCAAAATTATTGATCCTGCTTAAGCAATACGATGATGCCCGGTCATTGGCTAACAAGAAGCTGGTACTCCACAAAATTGATGATTATGAAAGTCAATTTGCGGTGATACGCTCGCGGCTGGAAAAAGTGTTTTCGGTAACCCGCATCATGACCAGGCCTGCCGGCTACAAATTAGACTCAAACCTTCACGCCCATTTGGCAAGCAGCACCTATAATACCGATTGGATGTATTGGTATGAACTGGCCATGAACAGGAAAGTGTCGGATTGGGTGAAGTCCGACAGCGTTGAACAATAAAATTTTGAATGAAGAAAACGGTACCCCAATAACTTATACTACAAATCAACTTTAGTATTTAACTGTAAACTTTTGACTATGCAACACTTTACTTATCCTCCATTAAAAAAAGGCACTTTGCAATGGAAAATTATAGCAAGTATATTGCTTGTTATAGCACCTATCCTGCTCTTTGCGCAAACGAAACCCATTTCGGGCATTGTAAAAGACGAAAGCGGGCATAATTTGGCATACGCTACTGTAACATTGAAAGGTGGCGGCCAGGCAACCCAGACAGATTCGTCGGGCAGGTTTTCAATAGCTGTGGCACCCGGTTCGGTGCTTGTTTTTTCGGCTGTTGGTTATGAAAAAAACCAGGTTACCATCGGTTCAAAAAACCAGTACGTTATTGTGCTTAACTCGCTGACGGGCCAACTGGGCGAAGTGATGGTGGTTGGCTATGGCACCCAGAAAAAGAGTGATCTTACCGGATCGGTAAGTCGTGTAAAAGGCGAAGACCTTAAACTATTGCCCACACAGCGGGTTGACCAGGCTTTGCAGGGGCGCGCACCAGGTGTATCTGTACAAAACACGGATGGCTCTCCGGGCGGCAACACCGTGATACGTATCAGGGGATCAAACTCTATAAATGGGGATAACAGTGCCCTGGTTGTGATAGATGGATTACAGGGGGGCAATCTTAACTCATTAAACCCTAATGACATTGCGTCTATCGAGATCCTCAAGGATGCTTCGGCTACTGCCATATACGGGTCGCAGGGTGCCAATGGTGTTATATTGGTAACCACCAAACTGGGCAAGCCCGGCAAGGCAATTATCAATTACACGTTTGATGGCAGCGTTGCCAACCTTAATAACAAACCCAAACTGTTAAACGCAGCCGATTATGCAAGGGAAATAAACAAGGTGCGTTTAGCGCAAAATGGTAACGGGGCACAACCCCAGCCAATTTTTTCGGACACAGAAATCCAGGCATTCCAAAAAAATGGCGGAACAGACTGGGTTGACCAGGTGTACAGAACAGCGTATACCCAAAATCACCAGATATCTGTTAGCGGCGCCGGCGAGAAGATTAGTTATTTATTATCGGGCGCTTATTTAAACCAGCAGGGCATCCTCATCAACTCCGCTTATGACCGCTATTCCATAAGGGCAAACTTTAAAGGCGATATTACTAAATGGGTTGGTTTTGGGGTAAATTTATCTACATCCAAAGAAAAATCAAACTCGGCGCTGTTTGGCGGGAGCATTAATTACCCGGCAAATCCTGTAATTGCAGCGCCAAGGTTTTCGCCTACCATACCTGTATATGATGCCAGTGGTAACTACAGCGCGGCGGCTTTAAGGTATGCCAATCCAACGCTTTGGAACCCCGTTGCCAGCGCCAAAGAGCCTATTATTAACAACGGTGTTATCCGCAACAATATTAATGCCTTCCTGGAATTTAAGCTGCTGGAAGGTTTAACGCTCAAAGTTACCGGTGGCGCTATACTAACCAACGTAAACAATTACAGCTTTTATAATAACAAAACCTTCAGCGGCTTTTTGCTGAACGGAAGCGGAAATATTTTTACTGATAATAACAGCTATTTCCAAAACTCCAATATACTTACCTATGATAAAACCATACACAAAAGCCATTTTACAATTACCGCGGTAGCCGAACAAAAATATACCAAAGACCTTAACTCGACTATTAATGCCAACGATTTTGCAGTACAGCAGACCGGTATTTTTGACGTGGGCGGTGCAAAAACGGTAACTACTGCCTCAAACACTTATGAAAGGGTTATCAACTCATACCTTGCCAGGGTAAATTATATTTTTGACAATAAGTACCTCTTAACCGCCAGTGTAAGGGCCGATGGTTCATCAGTTTTTGGGAACGATAATAAATGGGGGTATTTCCCCTCGGGATCCGTCGCCTGGAAGGCATCCGAAGAGCAGTTTATCAAGAATCTTAATATTTTTTCTGACCTCAAATTCAGGGTTAGTTATGGCGTTACGGGTAATCAGGCCATAAATCCTTACCAAACGTTGGCACACATTACATCGGGCTATAATTACCCTTACTTTGGTACCGATGTAAACAACCTGGGGTATTCCATTACTTCAACTGCCAACCCAAAGCTTAAATGGGAAAAAACAGCCCAAACCGATGCGGGTGTGGATATAGCCATATTAAACCGAAGGTTGGAGCTTACTTTTGATTACTATAACAAACTCACAACAGACCTATTGCTGCCAAGGGTACTGCCAACTTATTCAGGACTATCTACCATTCTGGATAACGTGGGCTCTATCCGCAACCGCGGTATTGAATTTGGAATTTCGGGCGATCCGTTTGTAGGGAAGTTCTCCTGGAATACGGGCGTTACATTCTCGGCCAACCGGGCTACGGTAGTAGATCTTGGAGGTATTAGCCGCATCGCCTTTGCTTCGGGGGGATCAGGCGGCCAAGGGGTTGGCAGTTCATTTATGTATTTGGTAAAAGGCCAGCCTTACGGCGAAATGATTGGCTACGGATACAAAGGCGTATGGAAAACAACTGAAGCGGCAGCAGCAGCCAAATATGGCCAATTGCCGGGCGATCCGCATTATGACGATGTAAACAGCGATGGTGTTATCAATGCAAGCGACGAAAAGGTAATAGGCAACTCGATGCCGAAATTTATTTTTGGATGGACTAACAAGTTCAGCTATGCCCATTTCGATTTGAATTTCCTGGTACAAGGAGCGCATGGCAACAATATTTTTGATATATCAAGAATCGCTCTCGAATCGCCGGGCGGAACCAGTGCCGATCTGTTAAACAGGTGGTCGCCAGGTAATGAAAACTCCTCTATCCCCGCCATTATTGACCAGGCAACACGGGCCAGCGCAGGTTTAGTAAACAAGGTAAAGATACCAGGGGCTTCGGCCAACAGAAATTCCCGTTGGGTTGAAGATGGCTCGTATGTGCGCTTAAAAAATATCACCCTGGGTTATAATTTGCCGGCAGGCATAGCGCAACGCATCCATGTAAGCAACCTGAGGATATATGTAAGCGGTACCAACTTAATAACCATCACAAAATATAAAGGCAGCGATCCGGAAGTAAGTTCATATACAGGAAACGATGCCCAGTTCGGGTCGGATTTTGGCACCTACCCGCAATCTAAAATATACAACATTGGATTAAATGTTTCATTATAAACAATCATGGCAATGAAAAATTTTAAATTATTTACCAGGACCACACGCTACCAGTTAGTAGCTGCCCTCATACTTTTATCATCGTGTAAAAAATTAGTGGAAAAGCCTTCAAGCGTTATCGTTCCTGATAATTTTTACACTACGGTAACCCAGGTACAGTCGGCCTATACGGCATCTTTAAATGCTTTATGGGGACATAACATAGGCTACCAGGGGTATATGGATGAGTTTAACCAGGATGATCAGATAGTACGGGGAGATTTGAATATACCCGAGAATTATGGCGCCGAATTATGGGCCGCCCACTATAATGCGCTGTTAAACATCAACACGGCAATTAAAGCATTAAAAAAAGGATTACCGGGTGTAGACAAGTCTCAGACAGATGTTTTAATAGGCGAGGGCAAGTTTTTAAGAGCCTATAATTACTTTATGCTTGTCAGGATATTTGGTGGGGTGCCGCTCATAGTTGAAACTACGCCCGATCCGGTTACTACTAAATTAGCACGTGCATCGGTACAGCAGGTGTATGATCAGATTGTAAGCGATTTTACCGATGCCATTGCCAAACTTCCGGCAACCCGTTCGACTGATATGCGCGGATTGCCAACGAGGGATGCAGCAAAGGGTTTATTGGCAAAAGCCTATCTTACAATGGCCACTTACCCCTTGAATTTACCTGCTAACTATGCGAAAGCTGCAGCAATGGCCAAAGAAGTAATTGACAGCGCCCGCTATTCATTGGTACCCAACATTAAGGATTTGTTTAGTGTTGCCACCCAATACGGACCGGAAGTGATGTGGAGCCTGAATTCAAATTACCAAAACCTGGGCCCTGATCCCCGTATATGGTCTGATATGAGGGGCTTCGGCGATATTTGCGCCGAACCTACCTGGGAGCAAGCCTATCCAAAACAACCAAGGAAGGATGCCTTTATTGAAACAACATTAAATGGGGTACTCTACTACGATCTTGGCGATTACTGGCCGGGGGTTAAAAAGTTTCAATATGACTCACCTGCAGATTTTGCTGCCGGCCGTTCTATTATAAATATGCCTGTTATCCGTTTTGCCGATGTACTATTGATTTTTGCCGAGGCCGAGAATATGTCAAAAGGAGGGCCCACACAAAATGCAGTTGATGCTATTAACAAGGTTATAAACCGCGCAAATGGCTATGTAATAAATAACGAGGACCCATTGGCCACTACCAGCCTCACGATGGCAGCATTTGATACCAAAGTGATACAGGAAAGAAATTATGAACTATGTTTTGAAATAGACAGATGGTTTGATTTGATAAGAAAGCATATACTTAAACAAGAAAGCCTTCCGGATGTACAAATCAATTTTAGCAACGACGATTACCTTTGGCCTATCCCCACAAATGATATCCAGGTAGATCCATTGCTTACGCAAAATCCTGGCTATTAATTTATTATGGTGGATTGTTTGCGCGGTAATGATAAATTTTCATAAATTAAATTAATAAGGTCGGCGTAAGGGACATCAGTCTAATTGTTTGGCAAAAAGCTCAAATGAAAAAAATTATACTATCCGGGATATTAATATCTTTTTGCGCTGTGCTGTTTGCACAAAAAAGAACACCCCGGGAATCCATGCGGAAGTTAGTGACCAGTGATTTGGTGTTTTCCGTACAGCAATATAAATCGCTGATGAACATTTTACCAGCTGGTAAAATGCCTAAAACTTATGATGCAGCAACAGATAAACTGCTTACAAGCGATTCGGACTGGTGGTGTAGCGGATTTTACCCGGGTACGCTATGGTATTTATATGAATATTCGGCCGATACCGTATTAAAACGAGAAGCAGAGCAGCGGATGGCAATCATAAAGCAAGAGGTTTTTAATGCGGGCAATCATGATCTTGGGTTTAAAATATTTTGCAGTTTTGGTAATGCATACCGCGTAACAGGGCAACAGGAATATAAACAACTTGTATTAACGGCTGCAAAATCATTAGCAACGCGGTATCGCCCTTCCATTAAGTCAATTCAATCCTGGGACTCATCTGCAATGTATAAGTGCCCTGTAATTATTGATAATTTAATGAACCTTGAATTGTTGGAATGGAGCAGTAAAAACGGCGGGGACAAGCAATTTGACGATATTGCCGTAAACCATGCCAACACAACTTTAAAAAATCATTTTCGGCCCGATTACAGTTCCTATCATTTAATTGATTATGACTTATCAACAAGTAAGGTAATGCGTAAAA
This sequence comes from Mucilaginibacter sp. GW822-FHT03E02, assembly GCF_058801545.1. Taxonomy (NCBI): domain Bacteria; kingdom Pseudomonadati; phylum Bacteroidota; class Sphingobacteriia; order Sphingobacteriales; family Sphingobacteriaceae; genus Mucilaginibacter; species Mucilaginibacter sp. GW822-FHT03E02. The sequence goes on from NZ_JBXANJ010000001.1 coordinate 4,999,212, forward strand.
TTACCAGGCAGGGTGCCGCCGATTCATCTGCATGGAGCCGGGGACAGGCATGGGGCTTATATGGTTATACCATGATGTACCGGTTTACCAACGATAGCCGGTACCTGGCACAGGCAAAACATATTGCCCGGTTTATATTGACCAACCCGCACCTCCCGGCCGATATGATGCCCTATTGGGATTTTGATGCACCAGGTATCCCTAACGCCTATCGCGATGCCTCGGCGGCGGCAGTAATGGCGTCGGCCTTTCTTGAATTAAGCAGGTATGCCAGGGGGCACAGCAAAATATTGTATGTAACCGCGGCAGAAAAAATAATTAAAACGCTCTCCTCGCCTTTATACCGGGCTAAACCGGGCACAAACGGCGGCTTTTTGCTTAAGCATAGTGTTGGAGCTATCCCTTTTAATGCCGAAGTGGATATGCCATTGACCTATGCCGATTACTATTTTGTTGAGGCTTTGATAAGGTATAAAAAGTGGTACTTATAACACACCGGAGATGATGAAAAAAATACACCTTGTTTATTTAAAACTTGTATTGCCAATTTTAGTAATAACCTTGTTTGCGTTCGATGCATGGTGTTTGCCCGGAAATCATATTGCCGCAGATTCGCTGTCTTTTTATGATGCCCGCCGGTTCACCGTGATAGGCAGGTTTCATAATGAAGAAAGCTACCGGCGTTTTCCTGGCCGGTATGAACAGATTTTGAGGGCCGCGGTATGGGAAGAGAGTTTGAGTTCGGCAGGTATTGCTATCCGGTTTCGGACAAATGCAACACGTATAGCAGTAAGATGGTCTTTAAGGGAAGTTGACCCGCTATCGAAAGAAGCAGGATCTATCGGAACCGATGGGGTTGATTTGTATTGCAATACAGGCGCCGGCTGGCAATATGTAAATACCGGAAAACCCAAACACAAAACAAATGAGTTTATACTGCTGCGTAGTGGCGAGGGAGCATACAAAGAGTACTTGCTAAACCTCCCTTTGTATAATGGGGTAGATTCACTTGCCATCGGGGTAAATGTGGGCGCAGAAATTTCGAAGCCGGTTGAAAAATACCTGCTTGAAAAAAAGCCGGTTATATACTATGGCAGCAGCATTGCCCAGGGCGCCGCAGCCTCCCGGCCGGGCATGGCTTTTACCAACATCCTTTCGCGAAAATTAGATATGCCATTTATCAATTTTGGGTTTAGCGGCGAGGGGAAATTTGATCTGTCGGTGGCGTTGGCAATGAGTGAGGTTGATGCGGCTTTATATATTATTGATTGTACCCCCAATTCAAAAAAGGAGATTATCTGTGACAGTGCTATAAAGGTAGTGAGGCTATTAAAAGCGAAAAGGCCATTGATCCCGATTTTGCTGGTAGAAACGTTTTATTATGAGGATAGTTATTTTAATAAGGAAGGCCGGGCTAACATTGACGCTAAACGAAGTGAATTAAGGCGGGCCTTTAGTTTGCTTAAGGAATCGGGCGTTAAGGGACTGTACTACAAAACAGGAGATGGCTTAATTGGATATGACCATGAAGGGACTGCAGATGGAGTGCACCCTAACGATGTTGGTATGGTAAGGTTTTCTGAACAAATGTTACCCGTTATTAAGTCTGTTTTAAAAAAAGGAAATCAGTAAAAAATGATAAAACAGGATAAACTGAACCCCGGGCAGGACCGCATTCTTTCTGTTGATTTTTTTCGTGGCTTTACCATGTTTATGCTGGTATCGGGTTATGGGCAGTTGTTTAATCCTGCCAGCAGTAACCCGTTTGTTTCGCTCCTGGGCCGGCAAATGGACCACGCCAACTGGCAGGGGCTTACCGCTTGGGACCTCATTCAGCCTTTTTTTATGTTTATAGTCGGCGTTGCAATGCCATTTTCGTTTTCAAGAAAATGGGCTAAAGGCGAGCGCTGGAATAAGTCGTTACGGGGCGTTTTACAACGTTCGCTTTTATTGCTCTTCCTTGGCTGGCTTTTATCTTCCGAAACAAAATCATCTTTTACCAATGTTCTCGCTCAGTTATCATTTACCTATCTTATTGCCTTTTTGGTAATGCGCAAAGCTATCAAATGGCAGGTGTTGGTTTCGGTTATATTGATTGTTTTAACGGATGTAATCTACCGGGCCTGGCCTGTTCAGGGCTTCAATCAGCCCTTTATTGCCGACCATAATTTCGGCTCATGGTTCGATGTCTTCCTAACCGGGGGGCTAAGCGAAGATAGATGGGTTGCTTTTAACGCTATCCCTACAACGGCCCACACCATTTGGGGAGTAATTGCCGGGATGATACTAATGAAAGATTATACGCCCCCAAAAAAAGTGGGGATACTGCTTGCCATAGGTATTGCCGGTATTATAGCGGGGTATGCCCTTGGTATGTATATTCCTGTTATCAAACGTACTTGCACAAGCTCATTTATCATAATAAGCGGGGGATATGCATTTGTCGGCCTTGCCGTTTGCTACTTGCTGATTGATGTGCTTCATTTAAAAAAGGGGGCTACTTTTTTTGCAATTGTGGGCATGAACCCCCTATTTATTTACCTGTTCTGGCATTCAGGAGGCAGGCTTGTGCTCATGAACCTTGCTAAACCGGTTACCAACAGGCTTTTTGGCTGGATAAGTCCTGACGCAATTACTACCGCCACAATACTTGTTGTATCTGGCATGATGTGGTATATCTGCTATTTTCTGTACAAGCGAAAAATATTCATCAAGATTTAAAAGTATCAAATCGAAAAAAATCATGGCTAATCCAACTCATTTTGTTGAGCCCCGGCAACGGTTGCTATCCCTCGATTTTATGCGCGGGTTTATCATGATTTTGCTGATATTGGAGGGTACGGGATTATTTGAAAAATTAGACGCTGTTACAGCCGGCACAGGTTTCAATGCTGTTGTGCAGCAATTTTTCCATCATCCCTGGAATGGGCTCCGGTTTTGGGATCTTATTCAGCCCGGCTTTATGTTTATCGCCGGTGCAGCAATGTCCTATTCATTGCACCGGCAGCAGGAGCAGGCTGTGCCCTGGAGGCAATCGTTTATAAAAACATTGAAACGGTCGGCTCTTTTGTTGTTTTGGGGGGTGTGGACAAGGATTGTAAAGCCCGAAGGCCTTAATTTTGAGCTGTGGAATGTTTTAGCTCAGCTTTCATTTACAACGCTGATAGCCTTTCTTGTTTTTCGCTGGTCAATTAAAAACCAGGTTCTTTTTAGTCTCTTTTTACTGGTTTTAACCGAAATTCTATATCGCTTTACCAACGTAAGCGGCTTTAATCAGCCCTTTATCAATCAGCATAACTTCGGGAACTATGTCGACCTTTTATTGGTGCATAAGATCAGCAAAGGGGGCTGGGTTACTATCAGTTTTATTCCAACGGCGTGCCATACCATTTGGGGGATGATGGCCGGGTCGCTCTTGTTGTCAAATAAACCAGCCGGTTTAAAATTAAAGTGGTTAATGGTGGCCGGAATAATTTTGCTGGCTGCCGGATACATCGAAGGAGCCACTTTTTCCCCTATTATTAAAAGAATTGCCACAAGTTCATTTGTACTGGTTTCGGGTGGATGGTGCCTGCTTGCTTTGGCCGTCTTGTACTGGTGGAATGATATTAAAGGGCATACCCGATATGCGTGGATTGTTACTGTAGTTGGAATGAATTCGTTGTTCATTTACCTTTTTATCGAAACCATTTCCGGCGGAATTAACGAATATGTTAATGGTATAACAGCGGCTTTCCTCAACCCAACCCATCTGCCGGTATTGCTCATCGGGATAATTGCGTCTGCACTCACCTTTTTGCTTGAGTGGTTTTTGTGCTGGTACATGTTCAGGAAAAAGGTATTTATCAAAATATAGGTTTAACGGCGTCGTATTTAATAAAACAAGTTTAACATATGATTAAAGGTACATCAATGCTTAAAATGATCACAAGGCTTACCTGCCTGGGTTTGCCGGTAATTTTAATGTCGTCTCAAAATTATCCGCAGAAAAAAATGGTCAAACCAGCAAATGAGATTTCGCGCGGGCAGTACTATACCCTTTATGATTTTAAAAAGGTTAAAAAGATCGACTCGCATGTGCACTTAACGGCGGATATAGATACCGCATTTATTAACCAGGCGGAGACCGACAATTTTAGGATGCTGACTATAAACGTATATAGCTCATCTGGTACACCCATTGAAGAGCAGCAGGATTATGCCATCAAGCTGGTAAAGGCCCATCCCCGGCTTGTTGCCTATGCTACTACCTTCTCTTTAAAAAACTATAATGAACCGGGCTGGCAAAGTGAAGTTATCGCCTATTTAAAGAATTCATTTGCCAAAGGTGCCGTTGCTGTTAAAGTGTGGAAAAATGTGGGCATGCAGCTGAGGGATAAAAATAATAAACTGGTTTTTGTTGATAATGCAAGGTTCGATACCATATTTAACTACCTTGCTATTAATCACATTCCGCTTATCGGCCATTTAGGCGAACATAAGAATTCATGGCTTCCGCTGGATAAAATGACGGTAAAAGGTAACCGCGACTATGCTGCAGCACATAGCGAGGAGTATATGTACTTACACCCCGACCGTCCATCGTATGAGTATTACCTGAAGGTAAGGGACCATATGCTGGATAAAAATCCAAAGCTGCAGTTTATCGGGGCGCATTTAGGGGCTTTGGAATGGAGCGTGGCCGAACTTGGCAAAACACTGGATAAATATCCCAATATGGCAGTGGATATGGCCGAGCGGGTATCGCATTTGCAATACCAGGCAAAAACGAACTGGCAGGGCGTGCACGACTTTTTTATCAAATACCAGGACAGAATACTATACGGCACAGATATGCGGCATGATGCAATGGATATTGTAAATGAACATATAAAAACGCCCGAAGGGTTAAGAAAACACGTGCATGAAGTTTGGCTAAGGCACTGGCGATTTTTTACAACCAACCAAAAAATGCGGGTGCCTAAAGTTGAGGGAGAGTTTTATGGTTTAAAACTCCCGCGCAGCGTGGTTGATAAAATATATTATAAAAATGCTCAAAAATGGATTCCCGGAATTCCAAAGTGATAAGCCAGTGCAAGCGCATTTAAATAGTTAACGGCGAAAAGATGTTATTTAATAATAGCTAACGGAATAAGGCATAAATATCGGATGCGATTAAATTGCGCCGTCAGTTTAGTGTTAACCATGATAAAATATAAAATATTGAATGTTAATACGTTATGAATGTTTTATCTGAAATGTGTTAAGTTATGTTAACCCAATTAGATGCATTTGCGCTGAGGGGGAGGGATATATATTGGGAATTGAATAACAAGCTATCTTGAATTAAGGATAGCGTAAAAGAATACAATTAACTATAAATCAATAATAATGTCAGGATCAAAGATCAAGAATTACCGGTGGATTGTATGTGTCTTTCTTTTTGCGGCTACCACAATAAACTATATCGACAGGCAAATATTCGGATTGCTAAAACCGGAGCTGGAGAAAGTATTCAGCTGGACTGAAATGGACTACAGCCGGATTGTGATGGCATTTACCGCTTGTTATGCGTTTGGCCAATTAGTTTACGGGCGGATAATTGATAGAATTGGTACAAAAATGGGGTACACCATATCTATAACCCTATGGAGTATTGCTGCAATGCTGCATACCGTGGTTAAAAGCACCCTTGGATTTGGACTGGTGAGAGGCTTTCTTGGTTTAGGTGAATCCGGAAATTACCCGGCGGGGGTTAAAACTACTGCAGAGTGGTTTCCCAAAAAAGAAAGTGCGCTGGCAATTGGTATACTTGATTCAGGCTCTAATATCGGGGCCTGTGTTGGTCCTATTTTGGTGCCGTGGTTATTGGCAGTTTACGGCTGGCAGGCGGCTTTTCTGATAACCGGATCATTGGGTTTTATCTGGCTTGCTTTATGGCTCATCTTTTATGAAATACCCTCAAAACAAAAGCGCCTTACAAAGCCCGAATTTGACTATATCCACAGCGACGACGAATATAATACAGATGTTACAACCGGCAACGTAACCTGGGGCGGGCTGCTTAAATTGAAGCAAACGTGGGCGTTTATAGCGGGCAAGTTTTTTACCGATCCTATCTGGTTTTTTTTCCTGTTCTGGCTTCCATCTTACTTTAGCTCCTATTTTCATCTCGATCTTAAAAAGCCAAGTTTGCCGTTGGCCATCATTTATTCCGGGGCTATGTTAGGCAGCCTTGGCGGGGGCTATCTTTCATCCTGGCTGATAAAAAAAGGGTATCCCGTTTACAAGGCCCGGAAAATTGCGCTGTTTATATCGGCAATCTGTGTTATTCTCATCATATTTTCAAGGTATACAACCAATATGTGGGTTGTGGTAACATTGATAAGTATTTCAGTTGCAGCAAACCAGGCGTGGAGTGCCAATATTTTTGCCATAGTTCCGGATATGTTCCCCAAAAAAGCCATTAGTTCGGTTGTTGGTTTAGGCGGCATGGCCGGAGCCATAGGTAGCGTGCTTTTTCCATTGTTTATTGGTTATATTCTTGATTTCTATAAAAATGCAGGCAACATTGTGGCCGGATACAATATTATCTTTATCGTATGTGGAAGCTCGTTTATGATGGCCTGGGTAATTATTCATTTTATAATACCCAAAATGCAAAAAGCAGTCCTTTAGCCTCCTAAAATTCTTTTTAATAGAATGATGCCCCCCATGAAAAAGATTGTATGCCTGCTTATAAATATGCTGCTTATAGTTACCTGTTCGTTTGCACAAGTGTCGGTTCATAAGCTCCTGACAGAAAATCGAATCAATCCAATTGGGTTAGGTGAGATGGTGCCACGTTTTAGCTGGCAACTGGCAAGCAGCAAAAGGAATGTTTTCCAGGCAGCTTATCAGATACAGGTATTCACTTCGGCAAAAGGGAAAGCTTTTTGGGATTCGGGTAAAGTACGCGCCGCCGAATCTGTATTTGTGCCGTACGCGGGCAGTCCGCTTCAAAGCGGTAAGCAATACTTTTGGGTAGTAAAGGTTTGGGATAACTATAACAAGAAACCTGCGGTTAGCGACACGGCATTCTTCCGGATGGCGTTTTTGAACTCAAGCGATTGGAAAGCTAAATGGATAGAACCTGGCTTTACAGAAGATAACATAATGCGCCCCAGCCCACTATTCAGAAAAGTATTTTCTGCCAATAAAAAGATCTTGTCTGCCATAGCTTATATAACAGCCCATGGGTTATATGAAGCCCAAATAAACGGCGTTAAAATTGGCGATGCTTATTTTACGCCCGGATGGACATCATACAATAAACGGTTGCAGTACCAGGCGTATGATGTAACCAATATGATAACAAAGGGTAATAATGCTATAACGGCAACACTTGGCAATGGCTGGTACCGTGGCATTATTGGTTTTAAGAATAAAGAGAACATGTATGGAAAAGACATTGCCCTGCTTTTTCAATTGGAAATTACGTATGCCGACGGAACTACCTCAACCATTACCTCTGATGATAGCTGGAAATCATCTACCGGCGCAATTCTTTACGCGCAGATTTACAACGGCGAAACAATTGACGCAGGACGTGAGAAAAAAGGGTGGATGTTACCTGGATATGATGATACCCGCTGGGACAGTGTAAAGGTTACCCATCATCCTATGAATATATTGGTTGCCACCATTAATGAACCGATAAGAGAGAAAGAACGCTTTAAGCCCGCAAAAATATTCACAACCCCTGCCGGTGAGCACGTAATTGACTTTGGCCAGAACCTGGCGGGTTGGGTAACGCTTAAAGTAAATGGCAAAAAAGGAGATAAGATTGTCGTATCGCATGCCGAAGTTTTGGACAAGGACGGGAATTTTTACACCGCTAACCTGCGCGCGGCAAAAGCACAGGATACATATATTTTAAAAGGGGGCGAAGAAGAGGTATTTAAACCACATTTCACGTGGCACGGTTTTCGGTATATCAAAGTTGAAGGCTATACTGGTGAGTTGCGGCCGGAAAACTTTACGGCAACTGCCTTATATTCAGATATACCACCTACAGGCACTTTCAGTTCGTCAAACGCTTTGATTAACCAGTTGCAGCATAATATTCAGTGGGGGCAAAAAAGTAACTTTATAGATGTACCTACCGATTGCCCGCAACGCGACGAGCGTTTGGGCTGGACCGGCGACACCCAGGTTTTTTTCCGAACCGCCGCCTTTAACATGAATGTCGATAATTTCTTTACCAAGTGGCTAAAAGATGTTAGCGCAGACCAATTGCCCAATGGCAGCGTTCCTTTTGTTATACCGGATGTGTTGGGCCAGCGCAGATCCGGATCGGCCGGCTGGGACGATGCCGCCTGTATTGTGCCCTGGGATTTATACGTGGCTTACAGCGACAAAAGAGTCCTTGAACAGCAATATCCCGGTATGAAAAAATGGGTTGAATTTATCCGGAATAGCAGCCGCAATTATTTATGGAATACCGGTATTCATTATGGCGATTGGCTATTTTACAGCCCGGATGATGATAGGGACGGAAAAGCGGCCGTAACGGATAAGTTCCTGATTGCGCAATGCTTTTACGCCAATTCCGTCCAATTGCTAACAAATGCCGCCAGGGTTTTAGGAAACACTGAAGATGTTCCTGTTTATGAGGCCTTGCTGGCAAAAGTAAAACAGGCATTTGTAAAGGAATATGTAACCGCCAACGGGCGGCTGGTATCCGGTACGCAAACGGCATACGTACTTACCTTGAATTTTGATATGCTTCCTGAAGAACTCAGGCAGCAAGCCGCCGTGCGCCTGGTTGAAAACATCAAAAGTTACGGTAACCACCTCACTACCGGTTTTTTAGGGACGCCTTATCTGTGCCATGTTTTAAGCCGGTTTGGTTATACAGATATAGCTTATAAGCTTTTATTGCAGCAAGATTATCCGTCGTGGTTGTACCCGGTAAAAATGGGGGCAACTACCGTTTGGGAAAGATGGGATGGTATAAAACCGGATAGTACTTTTGAGTCGCCTGCCATGAATTCATTTAACCATTATTCCTATGGCGCTATAGGCGACTGGATGTACCGGGTTATGGCCGGGCTGGATAATTATGATGACGGGCCGGGATATAAGCACATTAAAATACAGCCTCATATTGGTGGAGGATTTACCAACGTTTCGGCTGCTTTAGAAACCTATTATGGCAAACTGAGCAGCAGTTGGATGCTTGAGAATGGCAAGGTTTTGATGGATGTTGAAATTCCTGCAAATACCACAGCAACAGTTTTTGTTCCTGCAAACAATCCCGATGAAGTGACAGAAAGTGGTGCAGCGTTAACATCATCTACCAAAATTGAAACTGAAGGTGGTTATGTGGCACTTACTTTGGGTTCGGGTATTTATCATTTTGTGGTGTCAAAAAAGTAGCTGCCGATGTTCATTACTTGTAATTCATTGTAAAATACCAATAGGCTGAGGGTCAGTAGGGTTAATAATATAATTCAAATCATTTCCCACTAAAATTGAATATTAGTGTTTTAAAAGATTAAATTGTATCTCTTTAATCACTTTTAACAATGAAGCCGCATGCTGTTACTATAAAAGATATCGCAAAAGAGTTAAATATATCGGTTGCTACTGTTTCAAGGGCGTTAAGAGATACTTATGATGTAAATCAGGAAACAAGGCGGCAGGTGCTGAATAAAGCCCTCGAGATGAATTATAAGCCTAATTATAATGCGATTGGCCTGGTAACAAACAGCTCTCACAACATTGGTATTGTTTTACCGGCAGTTGTAAATTATTATTTCTCTACTGTTATTTCCGGTATTCAGGAAGTGGCGTACAAAAACGGATATAACATTGTGCTTTATGTAACTAATGATTCCGCCGAACGCGAAAGGGATATTTTATATGATATTTCGCCAGGGAATATTGACGGACTCTTACTTTGCGTATCATCCGAATCGGACCAGGACGAACACTTTACCAAAATCATAAATATGGGAATACCCATCGTTTTTTTTGACAGGGTAGCATCCAATATAGATACTTCAAAAGTAATGCAGGATGATTTCAATGGTGCATATGCGGCAGTAGATCATTTAATAACAAATGGCTATAAAAAAATTGCACATATTACAGGGCCGCCCGGGCTGTTGTTTACAGAAAGACGGATGGAAGGCTACCTTTTGGCGCTAAAAGAGCATAACTTCCCCGTTAAAAAAGAATGGATCATTCATTCTGGCTTTACCCAGGATTGCGGCACCGCAGATATGATGCAGTTACTAAAGTGCAAAGAAAAACCAGATGCCGTTTTCGCCGTTAACGACAGAAAAGCGATTGGAGCAATGCTCACCCTCAAAAAAAAGAACATAAAAATAGGGAAGCAAATAGGAATTGTGGGGTTTACAAATGATCCGATGTCTGAAATTATTTCTCCTACCCTAACTACAGTAGAAGAACCGGCAAAGGAAATAGGAAGAAGAAGTTGTGAGCTACTGATGAAGCATATTTTTAAAAAATATTTTATTGCCGAAGAGGTGATTTTGCCAACAAAACTCATCGTAAGAGAATCCACTCAACGATAATAATCAGCAATAAAGTGTGTTGACTGAAATAAAACAGGGCTTTATGAGAATTCATAAAGCCCTGTTTTATCAATGTGGAGAATATCGGAGTGGAAAGCGCCGTTATTGCATTACTCAAACTGCGTTTTTGATGCTCTGAGAGCGGTTTTTGATTTTTCATTTTGCAGTTTTTTAGTGGTTTTGGCAGAGTTTTGACAGAGTTTTCGACCGAAAATCGTGGTTAAAATCTTTGTTTAAGATATCGGAAATGCGGTTTTTAAACTCTTTCCAAAAATTGCTTATCGTAAAAATAGCGACTTTTTCCCGATTTTTGCTACTTTTTTAATTATTCTCCACAACCTTTTTTATGGTTAAATTATGTGTTCTCCACTCCCAATAGTAGTTCCAGATTTCGTTTCAACCATCTCCAAAAGTTACACCACCACTCTCTATTTTTTTTATTTTGGCAGAGTTTTGGCAGAGTTTTTCCATCCCTCAAATTGCGCTTAAATCCAAGAAAAGTGCGTTAGTAAATAATTGATATTCAATATATTAATAAGAAGTGAACGGAATATTCTCCACTTTGCTGAGTTGCAAAAGTTGCTATTCATTAATAGAGTTCTTAAAAAAGCAAGCCGCTTAAAATCGATTTAAATGCATAAAATCGCTAAAATTTCCGATATATTGACATAATTTACTATTTTTATGCAAATAATTATTTTATTTCGGATAAATGTTTAACTTTGCCTTCGTATTTAAAGCAAAACCATGTTATTATCATTTGCAACAACCAACTTCAGATCAGTTCGTGACCGTGTGGAATTAAGCATGTTAAAAACAGGATTAAAGGGGCTTTCATCGAACTATTTTAAAGGGAATAATAAAAAGCAATTACTGAAATCAGCGGTAATTTACGGACCTAACGCCTCCGGTAAGAGTGGGTTTTTAAGGGCGATCAAAGCGCTGGAATATCTGGTAAAAAAATCAGCGAGCCTTAGACCTGATGATAGTATTGCCCCTTTTGAACCTCATCGCCTGGAAAAAGCGTGTGCCGGATTACCTGTGACTTTTGAAGTAAGTTTTATTGCTAAAAAAGTTCAGTACGATTATATCGTGTCTATTAAGTCTAAGGATATTGAATCAGAGGAACTTTATTATTATCCAACAAGTACTAGAACTCTGCTTTATTCGAGGACTGCCGGTAAGGAAATGAAGTTTGGGGATTATTACAAAGGGCCAAAAAAAACGCTTGAAAAATTATTGCTCCCCAACCAACTATTTCTGTCTAAGGCAGCCGAAAATAATGTGGATGCGCTATTAGATGCATACCGGTTCTTCACAAAAGGGCTAACCGTGTATCCGATGATGGAAGATTACCATGAAAATAATTTGGCCAGGCTTTATGCTAAACGTTTAGCAGAAGATAAAGATTCGAGATTTTCAAAACGTTTCAATGCTTTGATCTGCGCATTGGATACCGGAATTTGTGCGGTTGCTGCCGAGGAAGTGGACTGGGATGGCTATAAATTTCCCGGCAATCTCCCGGAAGACCTGAAAAAACAAGTCCAGGAAGACTATAAATATGATATTAAAACGCAGCATCCGGTATTTGATGGAGGAAAAGCTGCGGGTTTTGCTTCGTTTGACGTAAGTGATGAATCAGCGGGAACCAAAAGTCTATTTGTTATCGGTGGTATTATTTTAGATGCGCTGGATAATGGCAGAGTACTGGTCGTAGATGAATTTGAAAAAAACCTGCATCCCAGCATTACACAGTTTTTGATACAGCTTTTTCATAATCCTGTGGTTAACCAAAACAATGCGCAATTGATCTTTGCAACACACGATATTACGCAGTTATCTAATGATCACTTTAGACGTGACCAGGTTTGGTTCACTGAAAAAAATGAGTACGGTGCTACATCCTTATACAGGTGTTCAGACATTCAAGGTATTCGCTTAGGTACACCATTGGATAAATGGTATGCCAGTGGAAGGTTCGGCGCGACGCCGATCATTAACGATGTAGATTTTTTAATTGAAATGCAGGCGAATGGCGAAACTGAGGATTAATAAAAGGATTTTAATCTTATGTGAAGGGGCCACAGAATATATCTACGCCAAATCACTTCAAATGGAACTGCCGCGTGAATTGCAGCGGTCTGTTGCTATTGAAATATTTTATCAAACCCAAAATGATCCTAAAAGCCTGGTTCAGGAGGCCCATAAAAGAGAACGGAATGCTAACAAAGAGCGAAATGCTTACGATACTGTTTGGCTCTTTTTTGATAACGATAACTGGCCGCAATTAGGTGAGGCTTTTGCTCTCGTCAACAAATACGGCTTCCGTATCGCCTATACTTCAATTTGTATTGAGCATTGGTTCATTTTACATTTTGAGCATTGTGGACGGGCGTTTAACAACGGGGAGGAAGCTATTCGGTATTTAAACAGGTTATGGCCTCAATATCATAAAACTAAAATAAATGCCTTTGCAGCACTAAAAGACCGTTTAGCTACGGCTATAGAACGGGCAAATCTGATTAATAGGAATCAAGGTAACGGTGAAGCGCCTATACATGAACGCAACCCTTACTTTACGGTTCAGGACTTAATCAGCTTTTTTGAAGAGTTAAAACAGGTTAACGATTAGAAAAAATACGATATATGACAACAGAGCAATAAAAATATTAGGTGTGGTCTAAAAGCTTAAAAAGCCCAGAACGTGTGGTGACGTCTGAGCCTTTAAGATTTAATAGATCACTCGCACAAGTTGAATCGATACGAATGAATGAGGTTTCGCGTCCTCGGATTTGTTTTCAACGCACAAAAGTAAAAAAAGTTACTTTTAGCGCAAGTAAATCCGCAAATTCTTTTCTTTTCTCCTTGTGATGTGCCACCGGTCTAACTAAGTACCGGCTGTAATTATAAAAAATCATTAAAAAAGGAGGATTAATTATGGGAGAGAGATTTACCCAAAAGCGCATCGTATTCGATGATGCGTTGAGCAGCGGAAAACTAAAAGTAAGTACGCTATTAGCATTATTAAACGAGCATCCCTACCAAAAGGATGTAATTGAGTCATTCAAAACGGATGATATCAAAGATGAATTTATCGTGGTTGATCATATTGATACCGTTCACAACAAGATAAAACTCATCATTAACCAGTTCGAGCGTTTTTCAATTTTAGCTCATAGCAAGGATATCACCATACGGGAGGGTGCTAAGCCAGTGGCAGATGTAACAGGACATCACCCGCTGATATTCAATTTTGGAGAATATGTGGAAATTGATGAGGTAAAAACAGGTTTGGATTGTTACGCCATTTATGATTCCAAAAACACATTCTTCGATGAATATGATATGGCAAAGTACGCCAATCGTTTATACAAAAACGGCTTGGGTGGACTGGCAGAATATAATATCGATTTCTTCAAAACGCTGGCTACAACAGACAAAAGATTTAACAAGCATCGAAGCTACAGGCTCGTCGCTAACAACAATGAACTGTTCCTGCGAGGTATCACTTCTACTGACCGTTATTTTGAATACGGCATAGATTTCACGTTTGTAGTTGCCATGCTTTCGCTTCACAAAGACATGAAGGCTAATAAAGGCAATCAATATGCCATAACAAGCGCAGCTGTTTCGGAATCCAAACTGGAACTGATTATATCGGAAAAGCAATTGAAAGATGCGAAAGAGTTTGGCAAGGTAAGTTCAGCAATGATAGTCACCACCAACGATCTGGGCCAGGGTTCTTTAAATTTCACAAAGATTATCCGGGTGGGTGGAAGGTTGCATCATGGCATCTACCTATTTCCGGCCACAGAAGAAGCCAAACAAAACAAGCTTATAATCTCACATTCAACCGGGCCTAAAAGAGCGCTAAGTAACCTGAACGAAGTTTATACTTTGCTAAATGATACCGATGAATACATCAAAGATCTTCATGAAGTTAACGGAATTAAAGCCCCTGATGAATTACGCGCACGTATTGTTAACAAACTTAGCAACCCTCGCAGCGCATTCAAAGATATTCATGAGCTAAGAGATATTTTCAAAATGAAAATTGACAATGAAATTAAAGCGTTTGCCAAATTACTCGAAATGTGCAATAAGGCAGAGGAGTTGGAGATTGATTATGATTTGAAAGATAAACTACGCTATATCATCTCAGACATCATTCTTTCCGGTAGAAAATAATTAACAAAGTTTTTAAATAACAGATATTTTATGGCAGTCAGTCAGGAACAATTAAAATTCATCATGCAACGGTTCGACACTTACATTAGCGGTGCGAACACTAAAGGAGCTTTCCTCTTGGCCTTTAACACATTTTTATGTGGAGGTTTACTTACTAATTACGCAACACTTACAGGCTTAGTTGGACTATGCTTGGCTACCTACCTTAAGGTTGGTATATTTCTGCTAATAGCTGCTGGTATAGCCAGTTTAGTGATTGTACTTTTAGCCGTCTATCCCTTTCTAAAATCCGGAAATTCCTCAACAGAACAATACCACTCACTGATCTATTTCGGTTCAGTGTCTGCATTTGACACATCCGAGAAATACATTGAAGCGCTGAAAAAACAGGAAGAAGCAGACGTTTACGCTGATTTATCCAAGCAGATACATCAGTTATCCAAAGCCTTGCGTAAAAAATACAGGCAACTGGAATGGGCAACCAAAATCATATTTTTTCAACTGGCAGTAGTAGTTTACAGTATTGCCCTTATTATCATTCACAGCTTATGAAATTATTTGGAAATTACGCCCAAGATATTGAGAGTATTTTAACGGAGGGCCAAATCAGCAATTTTACTGGCGCAACGCATAAAAGGGCATTGTCGTCAGACATACTTAAAGGAAACGCATCTGTTAAACTATTTGCGGCCCAAAATTCTCACTTACAGCTTACCGGCGATAAGGTACTTCTGGACTTCGATAAAAGTGGTCTTGAAAGATTATTCGGCCCTAATAAATCATCGTTTCAAAATATAGTTATTGGATCACATCCTGATTTTAATGACGTGCCACATGACGGGTGCTGTTATCATCATTGTGTTTCTATGTTTGTAGATATTAAAGGGTCAACCCGCCTAGGATTAAATCATTCTTTGGAAAAAGTTCGTCTTATTAAAGATTCAATGTTAACCCTATGTATTCATGTTGCCAACTTCTTTGGCGGCCACATACATAGACTGCAAGGTGATGCGGTTTTTGTACAATTTGTTAGACGGAATAATTACAAAAACGATGCAATTATAAACGCCCTAAATGCGGCTTCTGTACTTTGCCAATTCGTGGAAAAAGACCTGAGTGAAGTGTTTACACGTAATGGATTAAACCCAATCAAGATTCGTATTGGTATAGACTTCGGTAAGGATGAGGAAGTGCTTTGGTCGCATTACGGTGTACCAGGCTGTGCCGAATTAACCACCACCAGTTTACACACAGATTTAGCGGCCAAATTGCAAGCCAAAGCGAAATCAAATTCCATTATTATTGGTGGAAACGTTATTGACGAACTTGATCTGCCGGATGAATATTACGACTGGGTATATAGAGCTAATCAAAATAACATTGATGAACCGGAGCGGTATATTATCAGGGATATTTCCTACCGTCAACAAGATTTCTTGTGGAAGAAATACCTGCAATCTTACGATTTTATTACCCGTTCAAGTGATGGAAAGACGCTGGATATAGTAGAAAAAGACTTTAAGATTAAATGTGTAATCTATGATGCCGATGGTCAAAACATCGAAGATTACCATCAAAATTCAAGGTCAATCGAAAAATTCAAAAAAATAAAATTCACCTTGTATTACAGGAACCAGCCGTATAATAAACAATCCTTTGAACACATCACCTGGGAGGCTGTCAATAGAGGTAATGAAGCCAAAAACCATAACCAGCTACACCATGATTTTTTAGGTTATTATAAAGATCAAACCGTGTGTATAGCCGATGCAGGTTACTTGGGTCATCATTACGTAAGCTGTAAAATTATAAGAGAACACCAACCGAATATTAATTTAAGTTTCCCTGTATATGTCCGTTAAATCTTTTAAATGTAGGTTATGGTAAAATTTAAAACAGGAAATATTAAAATTCATTTACCTGCTACTGACAATAGTATTTATCCATTATGCAGGCAAACTAATTTAAGAGGTGGTATAAGGAGGCCCGCCGTTACAACGCCTTTAAGCGAATTTATTAAACTGGACTATTATATAAGGTGTGAAAAGTGCTTTAAGATGATTTAGCTTACCTTACTTCACATTAAAAAAAAATTTTTAAGAATGCCCGGTGTTTGAGTAAACGCCGGGCTATTATTTTTTAATATACTATCAATTTTATTTTAAGAAACCTTGTAGGTTAATATTGCCTAACCACATATCCGCAAACTCTGCGTGGTCTGCTTGCAGGTCGGTGTGTACTTCGCCCATAACCTGGTTATAAAACGCTATGCTTTCCTGATAGATACCCAAATTGGCTTGTTGGAACATAAAGGGTGCTATTTTAATCTTTGTAAAATCGGCAGCATCATCTATTCGGTTATCCAAAATTAAAAAACACATTTCAGGGTCTTGCATGAGGTCGCCGTTCTGCTCGTAATAGTGGCAAAGGCTAAAAGTACAACCTACGCCCATCGGGGTAATCATATCCTCGCCAATTTTTTCAATGGTCAGGGGCATAAAGGGTTCATTGGTAATTTTCAGGTGTTCGTTACCGTTCATCATTTCGATAAGACGGCAAAATATGGCGGTGCTATTTTGGCTTAATGTTTTCATAAAAGATGCGCCCTTTGAACGGTTGCGCCTCCGCTTTAATTAGTTTCTTAAAAATTGATGCTTGGGGCGATAGGTGTTATTACCGTTTAATACCTCGCTACCGTACTTGTCCCGAATTTCATCAAGGCTTTTTTTACCGCCTTTACTCACTTTGTACTCTGCTGTGCGGAAATACCACGCTACTTTTTTAGATGCAAATAAAAATCCTGCGGTTTTCAGGGTTTCTTTATTGGGTCGGGTGTTACCCGTTACCCATATCCACGCACCCACCAACTCTATCAATATGCCGTCTATGTGAATGATTGCTTCAATCGCTTTGCGGTAGGCTTCCGATGACAGAATTTCGTTTTCTGTTTCTTCTTCGGAAAGGTTAGCCCCTTTGATCGCTTTGGCAGAGGCAAAAGCGTAAGCGGTATTCACCTGTTGCATAGTCGCCGTATCGCCTCGTAAATCGGGGTGATACTGTTTGGCAAGCCTTTTATATTCGGCTTTGACTTCCTCTATTGTCTTACAATCGTTAAACCATTTCATAAGCTTGATTTTAGTTGTCGTTATGAGTTTTAAGGATTTCGGTTTTCAGCACTTTTACATTTGCCGTGCTTGGGATATTTAAAACCGTGTTCTTTTCAATCTCCTTTATCGCATCGTTAATTTGTGTGTGGCTGGTTTCTACAATCAGCCGTACAATCAGCAATATTTTATCCTGCATGGCTATAGCTGTTTAAGAAGTTATTATACTCGGACGTAAAAACTGCGGGATTGCTGATTGCCAAATCTTCGGCGTACCCAACCCAAAAAAGTTGGTCGGTCAGCTCTATAAATAGTTCGTACATTTGCTTTGGATTTACTGTAGGTGAATTTTAAGTAAGCCCCCTTTAGTGTTTTGGGAAAGGGGGCTTTACTATTTTTTAAGCGGGTATGATAATTTCGGCTTCTATCTCCGCAATTTTCCCGACACACAAACTGTTAATGAATTGTGCTGATTGCTGAATAAGGTTTGCGTTCTTGGTGCTGAAAGTACGCCCCTGGTCGTCTCTTATAATCAGTTCGCAACCTTGTAAACTGTTTGCGCCTGTTTCCTCGCCAACTTCTTCCTGTTTTACTACAAACTCGTCCAGATTGGCAACAATGGTTTGCATCCTGTTGCGGTGTTGAATTTTGCGATTAAGGTCTAAAACTACCTTTACCGTGCTGTCTAAATTCATTACTGGTTTAACGGGTTGTGGTTTAGCCGCTGTGGGCTCCTGCTCTGCTTTTGGGGCTTCCGTTTGAGGGGCTTCGCCCTTTGGCTGTTCTGCTTGCGGTGCAACCTTTTCCTCTTTGGGTTTTACCTCTGTGCTGTCCTTATTAACAGGATTACTGTTTACAAAAGCCACTTTGTTTTTATCGGCGGTTACAGGGTTAGCGGTGTTTGCTGCTCCGTTATTTGATGCACTGTTATTGTTTTTTGCTTCGTTGATTTTCATGATTTCTATTTTTAATGTTTATGATTTTAAATTGTTGGCGTGACAGGTCTGTGGTTGCTGTGTTGCCGTCCGGTGGCGCTCTTCCTTTAAAGTTTTTCATACAGGTGCTTTTTATGTTCGTTTTTAAAGTGGCTCGCTACGCTCGCTCGCTTTTTATTAAGCACCTCACCTGAATAAGCCGGCTGCAAAGGCAAGACTTTTGGAAAAAAAATACGCTCGGAAACAAACCCGCCGGAGGCAACCGATGAAAAAAAGCGAGGAAGATTTTTTTTACAAAACCGGAGGCTCGGTCTTGATGTGCAGCAGGCTTTCCAGAAATTTGTTTAATAAAATGTCGGGTAAGCGCCTAAAAAATCAGTTTAGAAAAACCTAAAAAAGCGAAGCCGTAAAAAGAAAAAAGGGCTGGCGCAGGTACAAAGCCAGGTCTTTAAAACCAGCGAAGCGGCTGAATTGAGGAACGAAATGAAGCGGCTGGAGGTGCTGACTTAAAGTATTTTAAATCAATTATTTTTCTTATATTGTATAAGAGCCAATTCCATGACACCACTAAATTTTTTAGAAGAAGTTCGTAACAATCTTCAAATTACGTCTTATGAAGTTATTTATAAGCAAATAGCTGCAATACGTAATAAAATGTTGCCATCCGCGAGGTTGAAAAAAGGGCATTTTATTGATCGAGTAAGAATTAATCAACCAAAAGAAATTTTCAGAAGTATTGATGATGTTTCATATATACATGACAAGACTATATTAGAAAAACATGTTGGGTACGGAAGAGCCAACGTACCAGGGCAAGCAGTTTTTTATGGTTCGATTATTTCTGAAAAAATGCAACGTCCCCGTGAGGTTGCTTTTAAGGAAACCTCTTACAATTATAAAATCAGAGGAACATTGCCAAATATCGATGAAGTCTTTACGCTAAGCCGATGGAGAATTTTAGAAGATATTGAGGTACTTGAAATGATATTCAGTGATGATGCAATACATCAAAGCGAGTATGTTCAGGCATCCTTGGACAATCAGAGAAAAAACTATCAGCACTTACCACAAGCTGCCGAAATGGAAGAACAAGCTCGCTTTTTTAGCAATGAGTTCTCAAGAAACGATATCGGAAAAGGAGAAGATTATAAGTATAAAATTTCGTCGGCTTATATCAACTACATTTGGGAAAAGTCCCATTTAAAAGGAATAACTTTTCCAAGTGTACAAACCGGTTATTTAGGGCAAAATGTTGCTCTTTTACCTGAAGTTGTCGAAAAAAGTTTGAGGCTTGAAGGTGTTGGAATGTTTAAATTTGAAAAAAAGAACGGATTGTATATACCAATAGATAGCATACAAGTCGCCACCGATCTTGGTGAAGAGCAAAAGGATTTTCAATGGTATCCTTATGTTGGGGCGGAACATGCTGACGATTAATATAATAAACTGGTATCCATAAAATATTATCAGGCTTATATATATGAATTAAATATATTTGTGCTACAATTTAAACCATGACCTCAATTGCATTATCACAAGGCTTAGTCAACCATTTTAAAATATCAGAATATAGACAAGCAACTACCCCAAGTGGGCAAAAAACAGTTTTTATAGTAAAAATTGAAGGTGTTCAATATGCCCTAAAAATAATCCACATTGCGGACGAGCGTTTTGAAAGAGAGGTCAAGATTTGTCAAAAGTATAATCATATCGCCGGGATACCATCCATTTTAAGGATTGAAAAGTACTTGAACGATACGATCATATTGGAGGAATACATTGAAGGCAATGATTTATCTGATATTTTAGATCAATATAAAGGCGACGATAAAAAAATCATGGATTTGATTTTTAAAGTTGGAACAATTTTAACCCCGGTTTGGGACGATAAATATGTTCATCGTGACTTAAAGCCACAGAATATTAGGATAAGAGCAAATGGAGAACCTGTAGTATTGGATTTTGGGATTGCCAGAGCCTTAGATGAAGAAAGCATCACTGCAACCGGAGGCCAACCTTTATCATGGTATTACGCCAGTCCGGAACAGTACGCGGGTCAAAAAAACTTAATTTCTTATAGAACCGATTTTTTTTGCCTTGGGATAGTAGCTTATTACCTTTACACAAACCAGTTACCCTTTGGCAATACTAAAGATTTAATTGCCCAAGCTTTTGCCAACCCTACTATACAAATAGATTCAGGTAATAAACATATTAATGGGCTTTGTAACGGTGTGTTTTACACTTCGCCATCTGATCGTCCTCGTAAAATAGAAACTTTCCTAAAGCTTGCACAAATATGAAAATAACCCACGTACTAGGCCACAACTCTAACTGGAGCATTGAAAGTCATTTACAACAAAACATTGGTGACTATTTTTTAATTACAGCATTTACACATGGTATCGACTTTGATAAGAAAAAATCGCTTAAAGGCATTTTAGATAAATCCATGATCGATCTGCAATTTTATGGAAAGAAAAGCAGTGGTGATATAACTGCCGGAAAGTTATCTGAGTTTCCTTTTCACCCGGCGAACTGCGGTGATGATGAGGTTACTAATATTTACTTTGATAATTGTTTAAAGCAAGCAATTAAATTTCAGATAGATAAAGGATTTAAGAATGTAATCATCCCCCATTTTTACGAAAATGAAGAGGTTAAAGACATCATTGAAACCATAAAAAAAATCAATAAATACGTTGTGAAAAATAAGGTAGATGGCGTAAAATATTTCATGACCCTTGCCTTTGCAAACCACGTTATCATTGACAAAACGAAAGTTGAGGAAATACTTTTTGCCTGTACAGATATGGACATCGCATTTGATGGCTATTTCGTGACTTGCGAAAACAAACCTGAATTTAAAAGGAAGTTGACTACTGATATAAAGGTTCTAAAAAACTTATCAAAAGTTTTTAAAACCTTGAAACAGCAGGAATTTGAGACAATTTATGCTTACGCTAATTGGGATGCACTGGTGATACTTGCTCAAACCGATATTGATTACATAACAATAGGCACCTACGAAAATTTAAGAAAATTCGATATAAGGCGCTTTACAGAAGATCAGTCAGGTGGTGGTTCAAAAGGTTATTACTTTTCAGAGAAACTGTTAAATATGATCCGCGCGGATGATATGACTATTATAAGGGATACAGGAAACCTGCCTTTTGTGGAGAACGATAGGAACATATTCTCGGATATAATATTACAGCCAGCGTTTTTATGGAATATACATAAGCCTGACGTTAACAAAAACTACTTGCTGTCAATTGAACGTTTACTAAAAAAAGTTAGCAGTATAAATGATTTAGCAGAGCGAAAGGAATACGTGCTTAATTTAATAGAAGAGGCTATTAAACGATACAATAACCTGGAAAAGAATCATATTTATTTAGATAATGAAAGCAGCAATTATCATTTGAATAGCTGGAAAACCTATTTGCGTAATGCCTGACTTTTTACCTTTTCGGAAAAAAGGATTTGCATTTTCGGATCAAATGGCACCTGCCGGGTAGGATTAAAATGTCGTTGTAAGATGCCATCAGGAGAGATTGATGCCAAACCAACATTATATTTCATAAAGGCATCGAGGTTTTTTAATGCCGCCTTGCAGTGATGGGTGTCTAAAACCACAAAAGAATATTCTGCAAACCACCTGTATCGGTAAGCTTGTTTTAATGCTCTTTTCCAATCCTTTAACTTAGCCTCTATCGCATAATTATTGCGAAAAGGTAACTCATAAGATTTATTCGTTATAAATTTATCGTCTGTATTTAGTATATACCCGTTGCTTAAAAGCTTAATCAATGATTTTGAAATCGTAGATTTTGAACAACGGGTTATACTAATAATATCATTTACTGTGAGGCTGCCAGATTTTAGAAGAAGTGAGTAAATATTAATATCCAGAAGATCGAGCGAATCCTCAGAGCTTGTTTGCTGATAAGCGGCGTTTTTCAGGTCGCTGATAACTATATCAGCGATACCGTAGCCTAATGACACCTCTTCAAAAATCTGAACGTAGTTTCGGTTATAAAAACTTCGTATTGAAGTCTTCAAAGCCTCCACAAGATCAACTTCCGCTTGAAATTTCATTTTTTATCAAGATATATGATGAATCATCATTATTCTTCCTTCGCTGTAAAAGTGACAATTTCTTTTCAATATTTCGAAAGTTTTTGAAATTGTACGCTTCAAAATATACTTTAAGGTTATCCATCATTAACTTATAAAACCCATCAGTGCATATTAAATAATTATATTCACTAACGATTTCTGTTGGCATAAAATCATCAAGCGATAAGTCGGCTAAACCCAAACACTTAGTCAAAATATTTGACCTTTCGGATAGCGAATCATCATCTGTTATCTTTTCAATGAATTGATTGGTGAACTGATAAATCCGTGAATCACCAATATTTACATATTGGGCCTTATTTAAAATCTTATCATAAAACAGTGCCGATAGCGTACTCATACCCGAATTTCCGCCGTCGGATAAAACCTGGCTATGCGTTTCAAATAAAACTTGTCCAAGATTATTGCCCGTAGGGCTTAAATCATCGAGTTTTGATTTCAGTTTCTTTGTGTATTGGCTAATGAATATGTGACTTGTCGAAAGTGAACTAACGCCGTCAAAAACAAAAAAAAGGTAGTATTGATCTTTGTCTACAATTAAAATCTTGTCCTGGTTCCTGTCCCTTTTGAGGCCCTTTTTGGAATTACTGACATATTTTAACAAGGTTTTCATAATAGGTTAATGATTAAAAGCCGAAATTGTTGTTCTCTCTTAAACCGTCCTATAAATTTATACAATTTAGTCACAGGTCAATTCAAAATAAACAACTTATTAAAAATAAAAGTTGAGTGTTCTTTTACACTACAAAATTACTAATAAAATTAGTAATTTGAAATCGTTTTTAAAAGTAGCCCAAACTTATTACAGCCGGGCTACTAATCAAATATAAATTTAGGTTACCTCACTACTTTTAGTTTTGTAACCTCTAAACGCCCTTCTTGAGCAACCCCTTTAATTTTTTGAAATGCTTTGCGGAGCCGAACCCCCGCAGCGTTGTTGCCTTTTTCATAAAATTTGATGGCATCAATTTCTGCGTTGGCAATGATGCTTTTTAATTCCTGGAACTTTTTCATGGTGTTAAATTTAAAAGGTTATTTAATCTGTTATTAATTCAAAAAGTAAAAAGGCATACCGTTTATCGGATACCCCTGCTTTGGCTTTGCTGCTGTGTTTTATCCTGCGATTGGCTTTTACTTTGGCTTTGCGTATTGATAACTGCTGCGGGTTTGGTAAACTGCTCCCTTTTCAGGCCAGCGCCTTTTTCGCTGAAAAAATCAAGTTTACCATAGCGGGGAACGGCCTCAGCCATGACTTTTGCCTCTTTGCCGTCTTTACCGGTAGCGGTTACCACCACACGGTCGCCGTTGCTCATGGCTTTGATGATCTCGGCTTTCTTTTCCGGGTCGGATAGTTCTTTTATTTTGTAATTGCCCAGCGTTTTATCCAAGTCAAAGCCATAAGTGGGGTGATGGAACTGTTTAAACTTATGGTTGCCGTAATCATCTTTTTTTTGATCAAAGTCCAACCTGATCCATGCCTGATAGGGCTGGCTGTCCCTGGTAACCAAGTCATTTCGCAGCACCGTCCTGTCCTGCACTAAATTAGCGGCCTGGCTTGCGGAGAAGCTTTTATCATCTTTGATGTAAAAGGTTTGGCTTACCGCCGGGCTGAAATACGCCTGCCTGAAATCGGGATTGATAAAATTCACCTTGCCATCTTTCATGGAAGCTAAATTCTGTTTAGCATCAATGCTTTCACCTACGGCCAATTCGCTGGTGCCTTTTTGCTTTTTAAAGAAATCCAGCGCCTCATTCGGACTGTCAAAGTTTTTAACCAAAAACTTATCGGGTTTGTCTTTATCGGCAGAGATAACCATATAATGCTGGTTTTCTACAGTTGGAGGTACTTTACCGGCAGTCACCTCAAACTTGTTAAAGGAATAATTATCCGACTGGCCCGACTTTTTAAAGTGCAGGGTCATGTCAACCGTGCCTTTATCGCCGGGAAACTGGTCTTTCAATGTGAAATAGCCCGGTAATGGTTTCATGTTCTTTTCCAGTTCATCGGCTATTTTGGGGTTAAACCCCAGCTTTCTGACCTCCTGTTGGAGATCCTGCAAATTATTTAAGTTCATCGTGTTGTTATTTTGATTAATACCTTGTTTAATTGCGTATTCGGCCTCGCTTAATTTTGTGACCATCAAGTCCGGTGTCACCGGATTGGCTTGTTTTATTTCCTGTAGCAATTGTTCAACCGGACGGTAAAAAACGGGATTTTCCTCGCCTCCCGGCAGATAGCCATAACCAGCTTTGGCATCCAAGTGGTCTAATGCTCCGTCGAGCGTTTTGAAAAAATCCAGCTGATGTGGTTGCAAAGCCATATCCATCGGGCGCATTTCAAATACTACATACTGCGACCCGTTCTCTTGTTCTTTTTCGAGTATCTGAATGATCTCCGGCGCGTATTTTGTTTCCAGGTTCATGCTGTTATGATTTGTTTTTACGTAGCAATACCTGCCGGTCAGCTTCCAGCTTTACTTTTACCCGCTTGACCTTTTTACCGAGCAAAGATTTAGCGGCACTGATACCCGCCCCAGCGGCTTGTGTGGCCAGCGATTGATCCATCGAAAGAAACTGCATACTTTGTAAAGCATCATCCGTTCCGCTGCCTGCGGCTTCCGCAAATTCCGCTTCCGGCGCGTTCAGGCCGATGATACCATCGAGCGAATACACGGTTAGGTCAACGGGTACGATAGCGGTGCCTATCCTGATGTTTTTAATGTCCAGCAATAAACGCTGGTTAACAATGGTACAGTTACCAAAAAGCAATTGCCCTTTATTGAATACCATACCTTTAAGGTGCATCGTATCCGTTAAGCGCAATTTGACGACACCACCTTGCAATACTTTTTGTGATCCGTCAATCACTGCCGGAATTGCCTTGAATGCGGTATCCTTAACCGGTGGTAAAACGGCTTTCAGATTATTCAACGCCATGCCTGGATTTTGGATAGCCTGTATTTTGTCCAGTAAAGCCCCCAATTGCTGCATTTCCGGATCTTCAGTTTTACCCTGCTGTACAGATTTTAGTAATTTTTCCAGCTTTTCGGTATTAGGGTCTGTTCCCTGCTGAACGGCTATGGGCTTAACCACCGGCTCCGGCCTGTTGACCTCCTGCCTGATCTGAGCCAGTTTTTGTTTTATCGCCTGCTCGTGGTCGTCTGTTGTTAATCCTGATTGGCTCACAGTTGATGACTGGTTGGTCTTTTCATCCTTAAACCCAAAAGATGGGCTAGCCGTGTTATTGGATGCCGATACAGAATCCCTTGCCGCCTGGTCATACAGGCCCATTTTGGTCTGCTGCTTTTCGTTCTTAAACTGTGCTTCGGGTAATTGGGTGTTGATACCTTGCTCGTGAATCGACCCACTTACTTCTCCCTTGCCGCCGCCTAAAGCATAAAAGCCCAGGGTTAAGAATGGCAGGATCAATAGGGGCAATACCAGCAGGAATTTCCGCTGTTTTGCCTGTTGCGCTGTGTTTACTTCCGTTGTTTGTTTCATTGGTTTTGTTTTGTGCTGCATGGCAGCGGTTAAAAAATCTATTAATAAAATGCCCCGATGATGAGGCTAAGGCTGATGGCTCCCAAAAGCAGGCATACGAGTAAAAGGAACAAATATTTTGATGCCGTATTCCAGTGCTGTGTTTTACGGTTGAGATAATCTGCAAATTGCTTTTGCCGCTTGACAATCACTTTATTGAGTTGCCACCCCGCCCTTTGCCGCATGTCCGACACGGCCTGCCTGTTTTTTCGCAATACTTTCATCGCTATTTACTTTGAATGGACAGGTCTTTATTTTCCAGCGTTTCCCATTTTTCGATCAGGAAGCCATGCGGATTATTATCGCTCCGCGATACATTCCGCAAGTAACCCTGCGTGACCAAGCTACGGTTGACCGTTGAAGTGGAACGGATCAGCTTTTCCGTGGCAAAGCATTTGAAGTAATAGGGATACTGATTGATGTCCAGCGCGATACTGTCCACTTCGACCTGCTGGCTGATGTTACCGGAAATCAAATTGGCGTAATAGCCGTTTTCTTTCAAATTGCTGTAAGCTGTCTTTGCCGAACCGTCAGCCATATACAAAGCTTTGGTGATATTGGCCTCGATCACCTTGTCGTCAGGGTCAAGCGTAAAAAAGTTATGGTGGAACATTTTAATATGATCCCGGATCTCCACAGGTATGTTGTCCTTACGATCTGCCGCGAACGCTTCTAAAGCCTTACCGTTAGCCAGGATATAAATATGGTTCTTGTAATTATCTGAACTCTGGTAGCTTTTAAAGATCGCAAAGCAGGATATAAGGATACAAGCGCCGATCAGCAGGTAGCTGAAGAGTTTAATGTGCTTAAAAGCACTGTCAATATTTCTGAGTTGTGTAAACATAAGGCCCCCTAACCCCCTAAAGGGAGAATTTTAAATGGTTAAAAAATCTGTTAATTACTTACCGGATAGTTTGTGTTTTTGGTAGCTGTCCTTTCCACCGCTTTGATACCCTTCTTTGATGTAACCCGGCGTTTTAAGGATATTACCCGCTCCGTTTGCCATTCGTGAACCGGCTGCGCCGCCACCGCTTCCGGCCATAGCAGCAGATGTGCTTACCGTCGTACTGGCTACGGAACTGACCCTTTGCAGCATCCCGTTATGACCATGGGCATGTACCACAAAGTTGGCTACGGTCGGTACCGAGAAATAACCGACGATACCAATCAAAAGAAATAGCAAATACGCCGTATCGGTCTGGTTAAAGAAAGTATCCCCCGCGCTTTGGATCTGGGCAATGTCCATCTTCAACATTTCCTGTTGGATCTGCCCAATGATACTGCCGAAGATATTGGCGATAGGCAGCCATAGGAATATATTGATATACCGCGCGAACCATTGCGTTAAACTGTGCTGAAACCCATCGAAAACCGATAGGCCAAACACAAGCGGCCCCAATATGGCCAGTACGATCAAAAAGAAAACCCGCAAGGTATTGATACATAAGGATGATGCTGCATAAACAACCTCCAACACTTCAGATAGCCATTGCTTGATACTGTTGCGGAAATTATAACTCTGTTTATCTAAAAAGAATTTCACATCATTACCCAAACCGTCAATAATCCCCTCATTGTTACCATTAGGATCATCCGGGTGGGTGTATTTGTACCATTTTTCCTGGGAACCGTTACCATCATCCCCTACATAAATTTGATATAATGTACTGTTCTTTACGGCATCCTGCTTTTGCTTCAGCAATTGAGTGATGGCAGAATTGCTATCCTTCACCATTCCGTTGGTAACCGCTACTACCGGCTGTAAAACGCCGTTCATCACAGGGATCACCAAAGTTTGAAAAAGTGCAATCGCAATACCCAAAGCGAACGGGCGCATAAGGGGATAAAACTCTATGGGTTCCGCCTGGGCGATCTGCTTCCAAACCCTTGAACCGATATACCATAAAGCCGCAAAACCTGCAATACCCTGGGCAACATCAATTAATTTCGCACATAAAGGCAGCATTTGCTGATACACATGATCCAATACCGGCTGCATACCTGTCAGGGTATCGTTGATGCCTTCGGCATGGGATAAACAGGGTATTAACAATAGGAGCACAAGGCCCGATAACATTTTTAGTTTTTTCATGGCTTGTACAAATTTTGAAGGGTTTGCGTTTCGTTGGTTTGTTTTTGCCGCTGGGCCTGTAAAATACTTGTCCGGTTGTTGAAGCTGCGGAGGAATTGCAGTTTGTCGTTGGTGTCCAAATAAATGCGGTCAATCGCGCTTAACCGTTCATCATCCGACATGCGAAATTTCGATTCGGTCAGCACATCAGCCAGGTCAGCGGCATTGTGCAAAGCGGCACTGGTCAGCCGTTCGTAGATATTACTGATGTAATCCAGTTCATTGACACTGAACCTGCCACTATTCTGAAAACGGCTGTATGCCTTTTTGTATTCCGATAGGATACTGCTTTCATCGGCTATAATATCGGCAACCCGCGCATACTTTCTTACTTCCGGGCTAACCTGCAATAAACCATCTAAAAACACCTCGTGCAGATTGAAATTGCCTTGGGTCAGGTTTTTAACCGTACCGTAGCCTTTGGTCAGGATGGTATAGCCATCGTACATTTCTTTCAAAATACTTTTGAACTGCGCCAGTTTAGCCACATCCAGTAAAAGTTGCTGTATCTCGTAAGATTGCGCTTTGGCAGGTGTAAAGCTTAATGCTGAAAGCAGAAAGCAAAAAGCGCCCGCCACCATAACTTTAATTGATCTCATAAAACCTCCTTTCTGTGTTGTTTTGTTGTAATTGCTGCTGCTTTTGCAGCAATAGCGTTTTGACCTGGTTGCAATAGGATACCGTAAAAGCAAACTTATCCTTCATGCTGTCGTATAGCTGATCCAGCCTTTTGATCCGCTCATCATCGGTCATTTCGGCCTTGCCGTTCACCACTACCAATTCCAGTTCCTGCAAATCCCGGTTACATTCGGTTAATACCTTTTGCCGTACTGCATTAATATAGGTTCGGTTACCAGTGGTTAAACCGGATAAGTTTTGCAGGTGGTCAAACTGGCCCGGAATGGCCCCAGCATATTCAGCAATAGCGTTTAGCTTGGGATTATTTCTGATAACAGGGTTGACCGTTTTTAAGGAATTATAATAATCCTTATGCAAAGTCAGTTCGCCGTCTTTCCAGCCACCGATGACACCCAAACCGTGTTGTGAAATATTATAACCGTTTTTCAGATACACGCTGTAAACCTGTGAGGCAACGATCTGCTGCTCCAGGTAACTGATCTGGGTGCTTTTCTGTGACCACCACTCGGAAAACGTCTGCGCTTTAACCGGCTGAAAGCCGAAAGCACAAAGCAAAAAGCAGAAGCCCCCCAGCCCCCTGAAGGGGGAGCTAAAAACTATTTTATTGAATTCCATAGTAGCGTTTTAAGGTGAGTGTTTCGTTTTCGCTTCGTGCCCGCTGGATACTGAGCATATAGTTTTGGTTGTTGAACTGGTGCAGGTCGCTGTAATTGGTATCCATACGGTCAGCGGCGGCGTTGATCAGTTCCAGCCTTTTGGCATCGCTCATTTCTGTTTGAAAGGACTTGATGACCAGCATGAGTTCATCTAAATTCTCCACGCTTTCTTCCAGAATACCACGGTAAACTTTTTGCATATAAGTCAGTTCATCCCCGCTAAAATGTTTGTCGTTCCGCAGCAGACCCCAGGCATGGTTATACTCGTTCAATAAGTTGGTTTGCTTGTTCGTCATATCTTTGATGCGCTCGTAATAAGCGATCACGGATTTCACCGTTTGCAACTCCTTATAGTACTTGCCATACAGGTCTTTTTGCTTCTGTGACCATTCAGAAATTTCATTGAGCTTCAGTTTGTGCAACTGGTTTTCTACCGTCTTTTGGGCATTTTGCAGCCAGATCGTTTGATTTTGCAGCCGCTGTACTTTCAGGTCAATCGCTTTGATCACTTTAGTAATGGCCGCTTTAA
Source organism: Mucilaginibacter sp. GW822-FHT03E02 (assembly GCF_058801545.1). Lineage (NCBI taxonomy): Bacteria > Pseudomonadati > Bacteroidota > Sphingobacteriia > Sphingobacteriales > Sphingobacteriaceae > Mucilaginibacter > Mucilaginibacter sp. GW822-FHT03E02. The sequence continues at coordinate 5,029,639 of NZ_JBXANJ010000001.1, forward strand.
TCACATCGGCAATAATAAATTGTGCATCTGCACCCTTGGGCAATGCCACGAATAGTGTCATTGCGGATAATGGCAGAATCACCATAAATTTCTTCATAAGCCCCCCTTACCCCCCTGAAGGGGCGTTTAAATAGTTAAAGAATTTGTTGATTAGATAGTGACTAAAGTTTCCAGTATTCGCTTACCCCGTTAAGCAGGTTCCGTTTGTCCGGCTGAAATAGGAGGAAAGTATGGGTTTGCATCACCTCCAGGATCTGTTTTTGGTTATCCCATGTCCCCGACCAGCGTTTGACCTGGTGCTGCAAGGGTTGCAGCTTGCCGTCGGTTATCCGGCGATAACCCGTCTTGCGGGTAATGAGGTAAATATTATCCGTGTTTTTAGCCTTGTCAATAATTAGCGTATCATTGGCCACACTGTAACCGCTCTGCGCCTGGTTCACATAAGTACCTGGGATAAACCCGGTTATTACATTGTTGTTATTGCCATTGTTGCAGGCGGTTAAGCCAATAGCTATACTGATTAATAAAATAATCCTTTTCATGATTTTTGTTAATTGGTAAATGTTAATGTTTAATTGATTTACTGTACTTTTCCCGGATCAGCAGGGCGATTCCCTGCTCCATATCACCGTTGCAACGCGCGGTATATTCCTCGACCAGCATTTTTTCGGATTCTTCGGTCGTGTAGGCCAGATATTCAGCAACGGATAGCTCATTACGGTACACTTTCAGTTCCTGCCCGCCCTGGTCAATAAATACCTCGCGGTACATCCGGCCTTTTTCGTTGGCTTTGTTGACTGACAATAAAAGCGTTTTGGCTTTTCCCGATAAACCTAAAGCATCCTGTAGCTTGTCAAACTTGTTCATGAACTTGCGCATATCCAGCAACAGTTTGGTATCGGACATATTGATCACCGTTTCTTTGATAATAGGTGAACTTAACAGGTCGTCCACCTCCTGTGTGATGAGCGCGGCTATCCCGTTGAACTTACGGATGGTCTTAAAAAGATACTTTATAAAACTGGCCATACCCGACTTCGCTATCGCGATCCATGCCTCATCGATGGCCAGAATCTTACGCTTGCCTTTCAGCTTCCGCATCTTCGAGATGAACATCTCCATAACTATGATCGTAACAACTGGGAACAAAACCTCGTGCCCCTTAATCGCGTCCAGTTCAAATACAATAAAGCGCTCATTCAGCAGGTCGAGGTTTTCAGTAGCGTTTAACAGATAGTCAAATTCACCACCTTTGTAGTAGGGATTAAGTACATACAGCAGGTTACTGATATCAACGTCCTTTTCCTTCACCTTGCCATGCTTCATGACTTCGAGGTATTCCAGCATCAGGAAGTCATAAAAGGTGTTAAAGCAGGGAAATAGTAGCGGGTTCTTTTTCAGGTGTTCATAATATAGGGTAATGGCACCGGATATGGCTACATATTCCGAACGGTTATAACGCTCATCCTCCCGCTTCCACAATGCAAGCAACAGCGTTTTCAGGCTTTCCTTTTTTTCAATATCCAATACCTCGCCTTTACCGATATAGAAAGGATTGAATTTGATCGGGTTTTCTTCAGTATAAGTAAAGTAATAGCCCTTAACCAGTGTACATAAACCTTTGTAGCTGCCACCTATATCAATCGTTACACAATGCGTACCCTCATCGTAAAGCGTTCGTAATATGTGGTTCATGGTCATGGATTTACCACCACCTGAACCACCGCATATAAACATATTACGGTTGGTGATCAAACCTGTTTTCATAGGCTTGTCGAACAGATCAACGTATACCGGCCTACCGTGGCTGCGTTCACCAAAACGGATACCCTTGCCATCGGAACTGCAATTGCCCTCCATGTTCATAAAACAGGTAGCTTGTTCCACGAACGTATCAAACGTGTCATTCATCGGAAAGTCCGCCGCGTTCCCCGGTAAGCCTGCCCACCAGATCTGCGCGGCTCCGTCCGTTTCCTGCCGGGCAACCGCATCCATTTGCGCCATTGCTGAACCAACCTTATTCCTGATCGGCTGTAACTGGCTGACATCATCCGTCCAGGCCATCACATTAAAGTGCGCCTTTACCGGCAGCCTTTGTTCGCTGATCGCCTCATTCAGAAAGTCCGATGTCGCATCCCTGGCGATTGCATTCTCCCGGCTGTAAGCAGATAAGGATTGTAAACGCAAGCGCTTTTTCTCCATTCCTTTTAGCGTGGCCTGCGCATCACCTATAAAAATGTATTGATTGTATAAATGGTTGCAGTCCAATAGTAAACCGATAGGAGAGGCAAAGCCGATACTGAAATTACTTTTGTCCGTACTGTACTTGTCATAATTGACCCGGCTGCCGCAAAGTGATGGCAAATCCTCAACATCTGATAATGTAAATAATTGGCAATGGTTATCACCGATCCTGATCTCGTCTTTCAGGTGTACATCCTTCAGCATCGGTTTCTCATCCTGTGAAAGCAGGAAACAATAAGATTCAATGATCCCGGCTTTGGTTCTCGTTCCGGCCAGTTCATCATCGGTCAGGCGTTTTAAGTTGAGGTAACCGCTATCTGAAAGGATCTGTTCAAAGGCACCGACCTTTTCCATAAAGTCCAGGAACAGTTTTTCATCGATGGTTTGCTTGGGAACAACCCTTCTACGCATCAGACCGGAATAACCGCTGCTGGCCGCCTTGCGGTCGTCCGGCTTTTTAGTCAGCATGATATAACAGGTATGCTCCAGGTAAGGACGGCCCTCAAAATGAGCTTCGCCTGTTTGGGCCAGATAACCTGCATCCGCATCAGATTTGGCCCGGTGTTTTGCTTTGAGGAAAATATCCTGCTTATGAAAGACCGTATTTTTAGGCAATACTTTAAGCCCTTTTACAATGACATGGTGCGCGCCTTCATAATCATCAGCGGAGGCCGTAAAAATATCCTTGTGGGTTACTTTAAAAACAACGGTAATGTCACCCTGTACCGATACGATACAGCCGTTCTCCACTTTATACACCGGTAATATGTTTTCAATATTGACCATTAATTTCCTTTTTTAAGATTAATAAATGATTTCCTTGTCCTGAACTTCAGGTAGGTGGGGATGCTCCGTTTGGCGCTTTTCTTCAGTAATCCGTACTGACCATATTTGTGGCTAAACCGGAATATGGTCATCATCAAACCTGTTCCTAAACCACCGATAATCACCAGGCAGATATAGTTGTTCACGCCGCTGATATACAGCACCGCATACAGGATAAGCAGGCAAAGCAAGCCGCCTCCCAAATAGCCGATATACTGCGCTTTCAGCCCCTTGAACATTAAAGGTTTGTTTATCCCTTTATTAATTTCATATACTGAACTCATATTTGCCTCCTTATTTAACCATGGCCTTCGGCACCTTCCCCAACGGGGGAAGGATACTGAAATGCCTTTTATTGGGTTATTATTTATGTTTACATTGCCCCATGGCCTATAAGCCGAAGAACGATTTGATCACCGTTGCCACGACCACTAAGAAGATACAGGAGCCGAACCAGGCCGCTGCCACACGGTTGGTATCCGGCTCTCCGGCGTTCCATTTTGAATAGACTTTGATGGCACCGATGATACCAACAACGGCACCGATGGCATACATCAAATTGCAGCCGGTATCAAAGTATCCCTTGACCATCGTGGTCGCTTGTGAGATACCGGCATTACCATCCTGGGCCAGCGCTTTTGTCGCGTTAAAGAACAGGTCTAAGGCATTGGCGACAAATAATGCCAGTAATAATTTCGCCGCATTTTGTTTTTTTGGACTGATGAATTGGTTCTTCATTGTTGCTTTTTTGAGTTCACTGATTTAATTGATTACCGTTTTCTTGTGGGGATAAGCTTGCTTTAGCTGATCCAGAGTTGGTACAATTCTTCTTCAGTTAATTCAAAAGGCACATTGCTGGTGATCCATTCATTAATAGCCTCCAGGTGACGGCTTTCTGCGATCTGCGGGTACTTCGAGGAAACCAGTTTAAACAAGCTGATAAAATCCTCCTTAGTTCCTTCGCCGGATTCTACCGTTTGGATAACCGTTTTGATCTCTTCCAGAACATCCGGCACCAAACCTTGCAGTTCTTCCGTTTCGTCAACCCTCGCTGTTTCAGCCTCAAAGTCAACGTCCGCATCCGGGTGAAAGCCTAAATCTTCACTGCTTACGGTGCTTACCCCGTATTCTTCGGCAGGCCTGCCCAATAGGTCGTCCGGTTCATCGTCCTCGAAATTCCGGTCCGCCAAAGGCTCTTGATGCTGAACCCCATCGTCAGCCGGTTTCTTAAAATACTTCAGCCAGACGACCGCATACCAGATCAATAAAAACGCAACAATAAATACCGTGTACTGCTGCCAGGTGATTTGATGTAACATAAAATGGTTTGTTTAAGCCTGCCGCTCCATTGCGGCAGGCTTTTGTTACAGCAAAATTGTTGGGATGGCGAACCCTAATCGGGCAGTCCAAAAAAGTGGCGAAAGTTTCCGATTATCGGTCTGATTTTGAGCCGGTTCTATTAGCCTTACGTAGCACATTCGGCCTAAAGGCGTTGGCATTGTCTATATGCTGCCGGATCGCATCCCGCATATTGTCGGTGAAACGAGTCTGGCTGACCAGCTTTCTTGCCTTGATCTCATCAAACCGCCGGGTATGCCGGGCCAAATCAATATCCAAACTCTGGCCTAACCAATACATAATATCAGCTAAGGAAGCATCACCTTTATTCAACTGGCCCGACAACCAGATACCATAACCCAACTCAATCGCATTCACCTGGTCGCCTGTCCATTTTAAAGGCTCATTCATTTTGCCGGGACGGGCAAAAGCCACCCTGTTAGCTTTACCGACATTGGAAAGTTCATGAGCGATATATTCCTGCAACATTTCATAAGCTTTGAATTTGGCAAAGAGGTAATCACCACTCGTCGAAAATGAACTATCCAGTTCCGGCACCTCGGGAATCAGCATGCTTTGGACAGCGACACCACGCACAAAATATAGTTCATCCAGTTCATCACCACCCAGCCGGTAATACTGGTACAAAAAAGGATGCTCTTTAAATACTCTTTGTGTAAAGCGCAACTCATCCAGGTAGTAAGCGCGTTTCAGTTCATCGTCACCACAAGGCAAGCAAGTAACCAGGTTGTACAAAGCCACTTCAAAAATGTATTGACAGTAAAATTGGGGTTTGATGGTTTTGAAGAATGAAGCTTCTTCTTTAGTATCCTTGAAAGGATTATTGGTAATATACTGCAACTGGCGTTGCAGGAATTTCCTGATACAGACCAGCGCGGCTTTCATCCGGTCTAAGGGTTCAGGGTTTACGGTTACAATTGTTGTTAATTCATCTTCCATTAGCAGGAGTTCCTGCTTTGCATACGATTTAAACATAAACAAACACATTTAGATAATTGCGCTTTGCCTTCCGCAACGAGCGGTAGTTTCAACAAAGCAACGATGGGTATCATCTTTTCATAGGCTTAATTATTGGTAAATATTTTTTCAAAAAAAGGATTATCTCCCATAGGTGTCAAGTGGGAAAAGGGTGGGAAGTCAAAAGGCAGGCCTAAAAGCAAGCAATTAGGCTACTCCTCAAAGGGAGGATTTTACTATATTTACAACGTATAAAATATTATAGCGACTGCTATTTTACTTGTCTTAGAAAACCGCAAAACTTCAAAGTAAACAAGGAAAAATAGGCTGCTCGCCCGCGCTATAGCGCGGGTGCGGCTTATCTTGTTTACTGGGCTCTTTGCGGTGCCTCTAAGACGGATATGGTCGTTTCCCGCGCTATATTGTTTTAAGGCTACTGCAATCGGGATAGCAGTATATTATTACTTAGCATGACAGCTTACATTGAACCCGTATTAAACCAGCCAATTGACGACCTTGAACTGACACCTGCATTTAAAGAAAAAACCGGGCAGCTCGGTTTTCATAAACTGGCTGACCTCGTGGATCAGTCCGCTTATGACCTATTAAAGCTACCCGGCTTTGATCACCGGTTGTGGCATGAATATATCAGCTTCCTTGAAAAAGTGAAGCTGGGTCATTACGTTAAGCCATAAAAGGCCGGAGGTCATCAGACATCTTCTGTAACAATTCTAAAATGGGTCGAATGGTCGCCATCATCGACATGACCATCTCGTACACCGGACTAATCACCCGGTAATCTTTAGTGTACATTTTGGAAGTGATGCTGCCTACCGATAATTCGGCCTTATTCTTTGTCGAAGAATTATAGGCGATCTTGATACTGAAACTGTCCAAATCCTTTTCCATATAAACCCGGTGGTCATATTGCAGTTTCTTCCAGAAAGCCAGTTGTTCGATATTCATATCATAAATGAATTTATAAGGATTAACCGGCACCTTCTGACCGATAGCTGCGAATACGCCCTGGTCATATTCGTTAACAAAATCGGCTTCCTGATCTATCCAATTACACAAGCCGCTAACTATACTAAGTTGTTTTTGGTAAAAAGGCTCCGCAGACAGCATCGTAAACTGCTTAACAATCTTCTTTGCTTTACTAAATACCAGCAACTGTTCTTTAACGCTTTCAAAACTATCCGCGCTTTCTTTGACCACCCGGCTGCTATACACAACCAAGCGCGGGTGATTGAAATCCATTCGGATCAGGAGCTCCGTCAGCAAATGATCCGCAGAAGGGTATGGGTCAAAACTATTAAAGTTGGTGTCCCGCAATTCAGACAAGTATTGCTTCAGCCAAATAAAATGAAACCACGACAGCTTGCGGTTCAATGAGCCGAACTCCTCAAAAGGTAAAGACGCAATTTCCAACAGTTCATCTGAAAAACCCAACTCCTTGAAAGTAGGCAACAAAGATTTCCAATCGGAGTACATAGCTTCGCGTTGGATTACCCGAAAAGCTTTTGGCAATGCAATATCCCTGTCAATCAGGTTAGGTACTGCCTTTTTCAAAGCGCCCAATAATTCCAGGATCGCAGTAATGCCGGGATGGTTCACCATCACATCCGGCGCGTCAAACAGCCGGTCGCAAAGATCAACTAGCTTCTGCACATGAATGGTAAAATAGGTCCGCAGCAAATTAGTATTCCGTTGCAAAAGCAAATTATGAATAATTGCTTTTTCCGTTCGCCAGGCCTCCTTCTTTAACAAAGTGGCACCTTCTTTCTCCACAGTTAATTCCCCGGTAACGGCACTATTCACCAATGTTTCCAGTGTTTCTAATTCGTATTTCATAAGCGTAGTTTTTGGGACGTCACTCATAGGCAACGGCCAGTATATAGATATAATTTAAAATGGGTAAACATCACACATAGGCACAGCAGTTTAAGGGGGTAAAACAATTAACTGAAATTCATTTTACTTAGACCAGATTGTCAACCCCTTCATCGACAGAATCTTTGACTATTAACTCTATTCTGCACCAGATCAGATGGTCTAATTCATCAGAATCTTCAGGTTTTACATTTGTAGTTAAAAATGCAAAACATAAGAAATGTTTAATGGCAAGCACAGCTAAATAATCTAAAAGGCCCATAAAAAATGGGCCTTCAAAAGGATTTGCAGTTTAAAATTGATTTAAATATGAGTGGTAGTAACGACAGTTGTACATGTCGTTGTTACATCCGTTCCATTGGATTGAATTTTTGAGGAGCCTGTCTTTTTGTAGTGATACAATGTTTGAGTTTGCTTTACAGGTAATTTAATTTTTGAAGTTTTCACGATTTGTTGATTATTTAGTTTATGATAATATGTGTGGTTGTCGTAGTTAATGTACACGTTCCGGTGGGATCTGTACTATAGGACTGTAGCGATTGGAAGCCTGCCTTTTTGTAATAATACATCGTTTGTGTTTGTTTTAATGGCAATTTGATTTTTGAAGTTTTCATATTTTTGTTGATTATTATAGTTAATAAAAGACGCGCGTTGTCGTAATTATACAAGAAGCAACAAAGGCGTGAGATGTGCCTTTGTTGCTTAAGTTTCTGTATTAAGTTTAAAAAATATGAGTAGTTGTAACTACAGTAGTGCAAGTGGTAGTATTGTCAGTGCTATCTGAGCTTGGTCCATACATCCCTTTTTTTCCAAAATAATACAAAGTCGTTTTGTTCTTTTGTGGTAATTTAATTTTTGAAGTTTTCATGATTTTTTTATTTATTGTTTAACATTTAATTAATAATGACATGTGTTGCTGTAATAGTGGGTTTTTATTATTTGTTAAAGTCACTTTTAAAATTTAATCGCTTTATCTATATATAAATCCGACACCGCTTGCTTCTTGGCTCTGGCTACCTGAGACGATATATATTTATACAGGCTATAGTAGATTAACATTTCATACTTCCGCTGATCTGAAGTAAACAAACGGTTAACTTGCATATGGATAACGTCCGTAAGCAGAACAATAAGCCTATCTTTATCTTCCACTACATCAGTAATTAAAGTCCATTTATCCAACAATTGATCAATGCTTGGTTGTAAATTGGTTGCGCGCGCTATTGTCAAACCCTCACTACCCAACACTCTATTTATATCTGGTAACAACCCCCTATACTTTTTATCTAGATCGACTTTTAGCTGTTTATCTGCAACAAATTCTTTTAAGAAACTTTCTGAATTGTGTTTTAGAAATGCTAATTGGGTATTTGCGTCATGCAGAGCATTGCTCACCATTAGATACACATTGCAAATTGCAAATTGAAAGGCGGATATGACAAAACATCCTGATTTAATAATTTTAATAAACGCCAGGGCCAGATCACTTCCTAAACAAAAGAAATCCTCTACCTCATTGATAATATCTGCCCCGTATCTTTCCAATTCCCGGTTATAAACTCCTCCTTCATAATCTTTGATCAATTGATGTTGTTTATTAATTAGTATTTGTTGCTGTAAAGCCCTTATTACAAAGCCTAAATCTATCTCATCTACTTGTATTCTTAATCGCAGATGATACCCTTTTTCGTCTTTATAGCGTATGAAAAACCAACAGGCAATTCTTTTCCTGTTCTTTTGCAATATTGGTGCAACCACATTGATTAGGAGGCTATCCGAAGTTTTAGGGGTACAGTAAATTTTAACGTAGAGCCATTTACTTCCAAGTATGAAATTTCGGGTTTCGTTCACTTTTACATTTATCTTATTTGTCATCAGCTTCTCGTAAACATTATCATTGTGGGATAAAAAAGCGACAAATTGTCCAATCAACGGTTTATCGTTAGTTATTACAGATTGATCGGATGCGATGAATTCTTTTATTGTTAACCTTGAAAATTTTTTTCGGGGGTTGTTTTTTGCATTTCTTTTCGATTCTTCTACACACTGCAAAAAAAAAGATCTATCTTCTTCCTGGTCGAGATCAAAAATCAATTGTTGATCGGTTGTACCAATCGTAATTTTAGATGGAATACAATGCCTTTCACGTAAAAAAAACAATGTTTCAGCAATCTGACTACTGGGACAATTTTTTAGCATTTCTAGGTCCTCACCAGTAATACGCCAAATAGCTGGACTAATTATAGTATTGTCAAATTCAACCCTTGGGTAAAAATCCATATCCGGAAAAAGTCTATCCAGATCAAGCGATAAAACAGATTTCAAACCTTGATGCTGCACATCGCAAAGCAAACGGAAGATAGCCAGGTCATTGTTATTATAATTATAAACTGTAGATAATCTGGGGATGACTCTCTTCTTCATTTTTATTGACTCCAGTATCAATTTACCGTTTTCAACATAAATTAAAATATCATCAGGCCTGATCTGGTTTTTTAAGGGTAATTCCGAATACACATTCAGCGGTATTTCATAATCATAGACCTGTAGCCTGCGATTAATATTATCCACATGTGTATCAGAAAGCTGGCCAATATCTGCGAACAGCACTTCTGGCTGGGCAGTGGATTCTGCAATTACTAGTTTTCTGCATAAATCAGCACAATCTTTGTTAAATACTGAAAAGCGTCCTATTAGGGAGGCAGCAGTAGCCCCGCCAATACTTTCAATAAAAAGTTTTCCCTCGGCCTTACGAAATAATACAGACAATGTAGATGGAAAAGATTTATTTTCGGGTTCACTAAAAGCCTGCAGGTCACTTGATTTAATTACAATTGGGCTATGGAGTTGCCTGTCAGAATTCATTACCCATAATTTAAATATTAGTTGGTGAACTGATGTCCAGTTTAACTGTTTATTTTCCTGTTTTTTTTGCAGAAAATATATATTCTCGAAGATTCCATTATCTTGATTGTCCCTTTGCAAGTTACCATAAGGTATCCCGGAATCTGGATCTAACGCCAGCAATAATGGCACTTTTTCTCTGTCAAATCGTTGCTGAAATTCTTTGACAAAGTTTTCCAGGTTTTCCGATTTAGTTGGCAATGCTAATTTTTGCAATGCAATAACAACGTCAGAAAGTTGCTGTTGACAGTCGTTGTTTAGTCCGCCATCTCTTACTGGGCGTTCAACGTTAGAATAGAAATATTGACTCTTGGCTCCTTCGCAAATTTCAGGTATTAAGCTCTCAACAAATTCTGAAAAAGGTTTTATTTTGTGGACTTCCTTTAAAGGTTTCGCTTTCCAATCATTCCAAAAATTTTCGAGGTGCGGAATCGTTTCAATTTGATCACCCTTGGCATTATAGTGCCCGTTCTGAACATTTGTCTCAATGATATTTCCGGCGAATTCGGTATATAGCACTTGCTCAGCTATTAAGAAATTCAGGTAATCCTTCGCGTCATTTTCAGAACATTCTGCTTTATTAATTACCCAAGAAAGCAACGTTTTGACGGCAGTTGCCCCCCTTTTTAAAAAATTTATAATTTTGATATTTAAATTTTCAGTGGAAATCGAATTCAAGGTATATGTATAATTACCTTCATCATCTTCAATAGAACGGATAAAACGAAACTCATTCGCCAGACGATATAATGTTGGATTTGTTATTAATTCATAATCATCGCTGCTTTTCTGCAAGCAGGTTAAGAATTTAACACGCAATTTCTGATCAGGTAATAAATTAAGAATTGCTTCATCTTCACCTACCAAGTCAACAGTTGCATCTTTCGTCCATTCTAAATTGGTGATTGATGAGAAACTGCCAAATGGAGTAGGCCTAAACGACATACGATTATAGTATTTTGAAATACTGAACTTTTCTTTTTCATCCAACTTGTCAAAATCAAATGCTTTTTTTTCCAGGTGATTGTAAAAATCAGGACTTGCCAAATAGATAGCATTCCTAAACTTTTCATTTTTCAGGACTTCAGGCAGCTTTTTTAAGCTATAATCGTCAAAACTATAAAATGGTGTCCTTAAAAATAGTTCCGGCAGGAATTGGTATTTTACACTATGATCCATTTGAAAAATAGAATTTTTTTAAAGTGATTTATTAAACACACACACTTAATTAGCTGCCCTTTAACGATGAAACGACCAATTTTACAATCACTAAATGCTGAGAACGATGGATATTCAAAACAGTCCATCTAATTCATCACGACCTTTGAGACGATTATAAAACATGCGTATTATTATGTACAAAAGCAATAGGACTATTAGCAGATAAACAGATGCAACCACATCTATATATGTATCGTTGTGTTCGATAATTAAGTCTGCAACCGCATGTTGCATCGTATTGATCATTTCGATTACACATTAATACTTCCAAAATATTCATCTCTATTTATCTTAATTCAATATTGAAAGCAAGATCGTCGGGTGCTAAACATTGATGGTCATTACATGCCATATATTTCAACGTTCCCTTAATAATTGCATTTTTATTAATGATTTTTACCTTTTGCCGAAATGTTACTGTATTGGTGAAATACGATACATTCATCCCGAATGTTTGGTCGAAATGGGTTAATGGGGTACCCTCTTGCGGAGTACCGATTAAAGTATAGGCCTTAGATTTCACATAGGTAAAAGATGTTTTAATAGGACCTCCGCTACTTTGGTTTACTGAGTAAATGTGCCAGCCATCTTCTATGTCTGCTTTAAAATATAAGATTGCTGAAGTTTTGTCTATCACTTTTGAGGCATAACTCCATTTTACCGGTGTCAAAATTTGGGCGTGTAGATTTGCATTTAAACAACAAATCATAATAATTATAAAAAAGGCCTTCATTGTTGATTTCATTAATTTTTATCTTTGATGACTACGATTTCCATTAAACGTTTTTCCTTTTTTACCTCAAACCCTGTTTCCGTCAGCGCTCTAACAATCCCAGCAGTGTCATCCAATTTTTCTGGTAACTTCATATCGATACTTTTCGTCATACCAGTCCCATCAATAAATGGAACCGGAGATAGTCTATTCAATTCGGCCAAAACCTCGTCGGTCCGAGAGTTGATTATATTTATGAAGTGATTTTTATTTACCCAATCAGTTTCTTTACCGGAAGTCATTAGCCTGTTGGAGTCAATAGGTGCTTTTATGATATAACAAATCAACTCTCTTTTCTCGCTTGTTACTGAAAGGTGAAAAAACTTTTCAAGGTCAGATTGCATATACTTAATCAAATCGTCGATCTTTCCCGGAGCGGTATTTAAATCATAGGAGTATAATTCTGAAAAGGAGCTAGGGTCTGACAAATCGAGCCTATTGAACAATGCTGTATCTTTATTTTCAAACGAAATTTGATTATCTGGGAAATGGATCAAATTTCTATAGGCCGAGCGATAAAGTGCTCTCAATGGCTGATTTATGACAAATAAACCGTAAATGTTGCCATTTTCATCTTGCTTGATTCCCGATGAATTCAAACCGTCGATCATGCCCTTCACTAAGGTAGACGTAAGCAAGGGTTTATTTGCTATCCTATCATTGCTATACAATAATTCATTTAGGGAATGTTTTCCTAAATCGAGGTAATGATCTGTTTTATAATGCATCCGTACATCCTTCCCATTCAAAGCAACCTCAATATTGGCCGAATTTACCTCAGCCCCTCCTGTGATCCCTATTATTATCCCTTTATCATTTATCCATACTTCATGAGGTAAAACTCTATGGGGAAAATAACTATCTAAAGCATCGCAATTATAAACTACAGGCAAATCGATGTCGACATTAGTCCTATCTTTAACTTTTGAAAGAATACCCGTTATCTTAACTTTGTCATCATTATATTTCTTGCTGTTTCCGTTAACAAGAATAATCTTTAGCTGTCCTTTAAATAGATCTTGCAATTGTTGCATATGTGGAAATAGGTCAATACATGAACTGCATGATGACGACCAAAAATCCAATATGGTAAGTTTACCTTTTAAATCATCCAACAGGCATTCCCCTTTTCTATAATTGATAATATGATTTAGATAAACATTAGGTAATTTTTCGCCAACAAGTAGTTTTGTTGTTGATGGGGATTGAACGGTTTTTGATTTTATTGGTAGAAAATTTTGAGCAAATACGACATTGCCTAATACCAGTATAGGTAAAAAGTAAAGAATTTTATTTTTTACACGATTCATATTGCAGATGTTTTGTAAATGGTTTCGAAACATTAATTAGTTTTGCGCAACTCCCGTTTCCGTAATCACCGCCTGCGGGATCGGGAAAACATACCTCGCATCTCCCGGCTGCAACTCGTACCGCTGACCGTTCACTATTTTTACCACCGTTTTCTTAAATGCATCCTCTTTATTCAACCTCCTGAGATCCGTCCAGCGCTGACCCCGTAAAACCAGCTCCTTCCGTCGCTCTTGCAGCGTCCAAGCCAGCACCTCCGACCCGTTCGCTGAAACTAACGGCACATAAGTAGCCGCCGAGTATCGGTTCTTGCGTAATAAGTTCAGGTCAGCCAGGGCAGTTTCCACCTTACCAGTCCTAGCCGCCGATTCAGCACGGATCAAATACAACTCATCCACTGTAGGTCCGTTAAACAAAGCCGTCGTTCCGTCATAACTCCCGTTAAAATTATAGTATGGTTTTGTTGCGGCCTTTTTAAAAAAGAGTGCTTTGCGCAGGTCATTTGCATCATAGGAAGTATAGAGTACGGTATCTATCAAATACCGGGGTGCAAGTAAGACGGGCGCGGAGGACAGTACAGTATGAAAGATCACTTCGTCGTTAAAACGTTTAAACGCGACCGTGCTCCCCGCCGTTAGCTGGTTGTAATCCATCAGCTTCCCGTTCAGCCTAAGGCACGAATCGGCATAGGTGTAAGCTTTCGTGTAATCTCCTGCCGCCAGGTACGTCCGGGCCAGCATAGCGAATGCGGCTGCCTTCCCTGGCCGGGTTTTCGCCACCACGTCAACCGGTAAAGCCGCCGCCGCCAGCGTAAAATCGCTTAGCATCTGCCCGTAAGTCTGTGCCACCGTGGACCGGACCGACTTCGCGTTCAAATCTGATGAAGCCCGCAAAACCAGTCCCGGGTCCTTATCCGCTGTCGCCGGGTCGTAGGCTTTACAAAACTCCTGCGCCAGCGCGTAATAGGCATAACCACGAAAAAATTCTGCCTGGCCCTGCACATTCCGCCAGGCTGCGCTGCCATCGCCGTATTTGGCCGTTCCTTCCAGCACGATGTTGGCATAAAACACGACGGTATAGGGATATGACCAATCGTTCCTCGGCAGATCGTTAAACACCTCCCGGTCCCAGGTATAGGCGTTCCTGTTGGTTACCGATACCGACGCCCAGGTTGCGTCCGTAATAAAACCATCATCCGCGCCATCTGTACCTGCGTATGGCCAGGTTTGCGTCATGACATTGTTATTGTCCATTAGAGCCTGGAAATCCGCCAGCGTCACCGGGACCTGTAAGCTGAGCGAGGGTTTAACTTCCAGCTGCTTTTTACACGAAAATAAAAGCAGGCACAGGCAGGCAAATCCCAGCAGTACGCTTTGCGATAAACCGTTCCGCAACTTTGTTTGTATATTGATTGTCATTTTTTTCATCATCAAATCGTTTAAAAATTGGCGCTTAAACCCATGGCAACAGTCCTGGCCGGCTTGATACTGTAGGGATAGTCCGGATCGAGGGGCGTTTTGGTGGCCTTCCAGATTAGGCCTAGGT
Organism: Mucilaginibacter sp. GW822-FHT03E02; assembly: GCF_058801545.1. Classification (NCBI taxonomy): domain Bacteria; kingdom Pseudomonadati; phylum Bacteroidota; class Sphingobacteriia; order Sphingobacteriales; family Sphingobacteriaceae; genus Mucilaginibacter; species Mucilaginibacter sp. GW822-FHT03E02. Next base: position 5,044,667 of record NZ_JBXANJ010000001.1, read on the forward strand.
TTGCCGCGTATACATACACCTGCACATGTTTAAGCGCCAGGCGCTTTAGCTGCCGAGCACCAAGGTCATAAGCGAGCCGGGCATCCTGTAGGCGAATATTGTCCCCTTTCTCCACGTTCACGGAAGACTGATTGTAAAACTGGTCGCGTGAACTGTCTGTGGGATAAGTAAAGGACGGCACATTGGTATGCTGCTCGTCCCCAGGCTTTTGCCAGCGCCTGGCATAATCGTCACTTTCGTTGGCGCGGTTAAATGCCAGCGCGTCGTAGGCGATGCCGTAACGCATCCAGTAATACCCGAAACGGTAAGCCAGGCTGGCCGATACCGACCATCCTTTGTAGCTAAATGTATTGCGCAGGTTGCCGTAAAATGGCGGCACCGCCGGCCCGCTGTATTGCAGTTCACCGATCGTAGTTTCATCAATGATCGTAGCCGCGTCACTGCTCACCACGCCATGCAGGTAGCCCCTTGGGTCTCCTGTTTGCGGGTCCAGCCCGGCCCATTTATAGGTTAGGATGGAATATAAGGGCTTGCCCACCAACGGCGATACGCCAAGTCCATTAGCCGCGTAGTTGTAGCCCCGGTCGCTGGTCTGGTCGTAAGCGGTCACTGTATTCCGGGCATAGTTGAACAGCATGTCCGTCTGCCAGCCCAATGTATTGGTGGCCGTTCCGCCAATGAAATTCGCGTGCAGGTTCACCTCCAGACCGCTGCCTTTCATCGAAGCTACATTGCCTTTATACTGAAATAAATTCGTTGCGGGGTTCAGCACTCCTGTCGTCTGGTCCAGCTGCCGGTAGCCAATCAGGTCGTGCCCCCGCTTGCTGTAAACCTCCAGTGAACCGGACAATAGGCCGCCAGCGGTACCAAAATCAATCCCCGCGTTCAGTATCCCTGTTTTCTCCCAACCCAGGTCCGGGTTCGGCGGGTTGGCCACCATTGCATAAGTCAGATGGCCGATCCCACTCGTACCGGAGGAGTAACGGATCGCAGCCAGTGCCGACAGGGTATTGTCCACGTTCCCGCTGTAGCCGTAGGTGAGCCGTACTTTCAGGTAAGGCAGCCAGCCCAGGTGATAAAAAGCTTCGTTATTTACCGTCCAGGCAGCACCTACCGAATACAGCGGCACGCCCTTGTGGTTGGCATCTACCCCAAACAAGTTCGATTCGTCTTTGCGCGCGCTGGCCGACAGGCTGTACCGGTTAGCATAGGCATAAGCCAGGTTGCCGTACCAAGACAGATTATAATTGTCCCGACTGCCGTTACTGTTACCGTAAGGGATGCGGCTGCTGCCCAGGTAGGACTGGTCGGCTAAGAGGAAGGTGGTGGCATAGTCGACGGGCTGGCCCTGCCCGATATTGGCATTGAAGCCATAATCCTGGAAGCTGCGGGTGCTGGTATGATCGTTCCGGTACTCGTAACCGGCGAGGGCGGTCAGCTCTTGCTGCCCCCAGGCCTTCCGGTAATTCAGCTGCGCCCGGATGCTGTTCGAGCTAAAGCGACTATCCGAGCTGTTCATGATCCCACCTGCCGGTACCGGCAGTGTCAGGCTGCCGTTGGCAGCGGTCTGTGTATACCGGTTTACCACATTCCTCGCGTAATAGCTATCCTTACCATAGAGTAGCGTACCGTTGCTTTGCGCGGCTTCCAGCTGGTAGCGAAATTCAGCATCCAAGCCCGGCAACAGCTGATAACGGAGCGCGGTATTCAGCAACAGATCCATTTTACCGGTATGATTATCAATATTTTGATAATCATTTAGCGGAGTGAAGTTCCAATCCAAAAAACCCCTCGCTTTGGCTGCATCGGTAAATGACTGCCGATAATCCAGCGCTACTGGCAGGGGATTGCCCTTGTCATCCGCCAGCCGAGCGTAGGGATACAACTGCTTGCCATCAGCGCTGACCAGCGAGGAAGGATCGTTACGCCCGGCTGTTGTTTTACTCTCCGTAAAATATACACCTGCATCAAGTTTTAACCTTTCCCCAAGGGAATAGCTATTCTCTGAATGCAAGTTTAACCTGCGGTAGCCAGCCTGAAGGGCGTCTAAGTTATGGTCATAGCCACCTGAGAAATAATAAGTAGCCTTTTCTGAACCACCACTAAGGTTTAGAGCGTATTGCTGGTTGATAGCGTTATGGTACCAGTATTTTTGAATATCGTTCCGCGCGTCCTGAGTGCCCAATAACGTCAGTTGCCGGTCCACCTCGGTTGTGCTCAAAAGTCCGTCGCGTCCTTTAATCATTAGCTCGACTGCCGGTGATAAATTTGTATTTGTCACCGATTGTTCATCGCTGTTATAAAAACCCTGTGCAAACAATTGCTTTTCTACGCTGATAAAATCGGCGGAAGACATTTGCGGCAAGTAAAAGGCATCAGGTTTAGCAGCAACGGTCACATTCGCATTAAAACCGATTGCGAGCGACTTGTTCCTCGCCCCCTTTTTCGTGGCGATTACAATCACCCCGTTACTAGCCCTCACACCCCAGATTGCCGCAGCGGAAGCATCTTTAAGAATGGTTATGCTTTCCACATCATTGGGATTTAAATTGGCCAGATCTCCGTTATAGGGGAAATTATCAAGGATTACCAAAGGCGCGGCATTGGCGAAAAACGTACTTCTACCGCGGATTGCCAGTTCGCCATCATGCCCAATTCTTTTGTCAAAGAGGATACTGCTGACGCCCTCCAGCCGACCAAGTACATTTGTACTAACCGACCTGTTTAATAAATCCTTTCCCACCTGCTCGTAAGAGCCTGTTGCCTTCTCTAAAGGCAGGGACTGGTAACCATTAGATACCAACACCTCATTCAATTTACTAACCTGCTCACGCAATATCACATTCTGAAAAGTCATCCCTTCCGTAACTGAAAACGTATAAAGATTATAACCAATAAAACTTACAGCGATCTGATCCCCGGTATTTGCGATCAGTGTAAACTCACCATTATCATTCGTCAAAACCGCCTTTTGACTATTCTTATCCAGTACCGTAGCGCCAACCAAAGGCTTGCTTAAAGTATCAACCACCCGCCCCGAAACCTTCACCGGAGCAGCAGGCTTAACCGCCACAGGCGCAACCACCTTTCGCTTCAACAAAATATTCTTATCCACCACCTTATAACTCAGCGGCAGGTACTTCAGACATTTATCCAAGGCCTCGGTAACCGGCACATTATTCACTTCGACACTAACGGTTAAACTCTGCACATCCTTACCTGTGTAGAGGAAAACATAACCGGTTTGTTTTTCAATGGCATGCAAAACTTTTTCTAAAGGTGCATGGCTCTCCTTCAGCGTTACTTGGCCATAAACCACCGACGCACTGGCCTGAAATAAGCCTATAATTAAAAGAAGGGTAATTAAGTTGATCCGCATAAGGATGCTTTTTAAAGCCGGACTGATCCGGGTAGAAACATGGCCAACTGGCAGTGGATGCTTAGGAGGGGGCCATACCCCCGGCTTTGCCATCGTAATAGCGTTTAAATTCATTACTTTTGTACAGTTTGGGTTAATACAGAAAAATAGTTCAGCAATTGTTTTTTATCCCGATCCGTCGGGAAGGGTTAACCCGGATATTTCCGCAGAAGTCTTCGACCACTTCTGCGGTTTTTTCTTTTGTAACCGATTGTCTCTTTTGTCGTTTGTAAGCTTAAGCCATAGGCAAGTTTTTGTTAAGGGTTAACAATCTATCAGGGTGTTACAATAATTTTCTTTTGAGCGCCTGTACCTTCTATCCTGAAATTCACATTAAAGTATTTCAAAATATCCAGCACCTGCGAAGCATTCACATTCCGGTGCAGCTTACCATTGAATACTGTTTGCGGCAGTTTACCTTCGTATTCCACCTGTACATCATACCAACGCGATAACTGGCGCATTACAACCGGTAAATCCGTATCCTTGAACTGGAACAAACCATCCTTCCAGGCTACTACTTCTTCTGTATCTACATTCTTTACACCAATGTTGCTCGCATCTGCAATCGTCGCCTGCTCACCCGGTTTTAACAATGCTGCCCGGTTATCTTTGGTTACCCTCACACTTCCTTCCAGTAGTGTTGTTTTCATGGCAGGTTCATCGCTGTAAGCATTGATATTGAAATGCGTACCCAATACTTCCACGGTTTGCCCGTTGGAACTCACCCGGAATGGCTTGGCCTTATTATGCGCCACCTCAAAATAAGCTTCTCCTGTGATCGCTACTTCGCGATCTTTACCCGTAAAGGCAGTTGGAAAACGGATCGAAGAAGCCGCATTTAGCCACACATGGCTACCATCAGGCAAAACCACCTGGTATTGACCGCCTCGCGGGGTACTAATAGTATTGTACACCAGTTCAGCAGAAGTTTTACTTGTACCAGCTTGGGCATCATAGATCACCTCACCATCGGCCTTTTTCATAATAGCCGTGTTACCCTGCGCCGCTAAAGTTCCATTCCTGGCACCTGTCAAAATAATCCGCTGCCCATTTGCCAATATTAGGACGGCTTTATTACTACCCGGCTTAATATCGTTATGTGCCATTTGTGCTGCCGGTTTTGGCTGTCCCTTTTGATTATAATAGTATAGTCCTAATCCCAGGCACAACAGGATCGACGCGGCAGCAGCGATACGCGGCCAAAGACGAACAACTTTAGGCGGAACCGCAGGATCAGGCGGTAAACCGGCTTTGATCTGCGCATTACGAGCTTCGTAATCGGGCAGCTCCGGCTTATCCTTTTGCTGGGCAGCCAATTGGTTATACCAGGTTTCTACCTGCGCCTGTTCCTCGGGTGTACATTGCCCTGCCAGATATTTGTCGATCAGCGATTTTGCGATTTTTTGATCCATTTTCGGTATTAGCTATCCCCTTTTGTGTGATGACGCAGAGCTGAGCCCAAAGTGGTACGCGCTTTAGAAAAAAAATTAATAAAAATTTAAGGTGGAATTTACAATAGGAAGTTTGCGTCTGGAAATCAGAGCAGCAACGTAAATAGAAAGGCATCCAGCTTCAGGCGAAGCGTCTTCATGGCCTTGTAGATTTGCTTTTTTACCGTTTCGTCTGCAATGTTCAATTCCTGGGCGATCTGGCTGTGAGATAAACCTTCTTTCCGGCTTAGTTCAAACACCTCGCGCATTTTAGGCGGTAGTTTGCTGATCTCCATTTCGACCTGCGCGGAGAACTCGCGGTAACGCACCTGCTCGTCGGTCACCATTTCGCCTTTTTCGATAATGGTTACCAGTGAATCAAGATAACTCTCATGCACCTTGCTATGACGGATGGCGCTGACAATGCTGTTGCGCACGGCAGCATAAAGGTAAGCCTTGATGGAAGTGGTGATGTTTATTTCGGTGTTTTTGATCCAGATGGTAGTGAATACATCCTGAACGATATCGACGGCGGTATCGTCATCCTGCAACATTTTGCGGGCATGGTGGAATAAAACGCCCCAGTAACGGTTATAGAGTTCGGTGAACGCAGCATGGTCGCCCGACTTTAAAAAGTCAACCAATTCCGAATCTGAAAGGGTGCTTTGCTTGGCCAAATGCGTGTTTCGTTAAAACGAATTTAACAAAAAGTTAGCGCAAAGTAAATAATTGGTTGTAAATAAGGAGGTAGAAAGTGTTAAATATAATTTAATACACTTGAATTGCACCTCCGGTCAATATAAAAAGATAGTCGATTGCAGAGGCCGTCATAAAGATCAAAGTTATAATATTAGGCAGGGCCGACAGACAGCAAGCTAGCTATTGAAATAGAGAAACAAGCAGCTAAGCAAATAGGCGGCATTAGACAAATGTTTCAGGGAATAGATTTTGAATAGATTTCAAAAATCTCTCGTATGAGATTGGTGCGAAAATTAAATCATCTCCTAATTTGACATAGTCTTCCACTTCTTCTTTTAGGAGTATAGTTGTAAATATCACTTTTGCGAAATGCGACACTGATTTATATAAATCCATTGGTGAAAATTCCAAACCACCCATATCGATATCTATTAATACAAGTGTTTGCAAAAGCGCATTATCGATTGAATGCACAGCGATCGAAGCCTCTTCAAATAATCCCTCCAATTTTAGCCCGTTTGTTATTTCGATAAAACGCCTAATATGTTCTTGTAAATGCCGCTGATTACTAACAATATAACAATTTATGTTTTCCATAATATTAATATGATTATTGTTTAAAAATCACGAGCTTGCAATATACTAGCCATTGATTAAATATTTCTAATTAGACCTTCAAATTACAAAAATAGATGTACATCGTCAAAATTAGAGTTCGTTTTTTGATCGATATTATTAGACAGGCTGCGGCATTTTAATTCGTAACATCAATTGGTAAATCTATTCAATCACATTGACATTGACCGCTCATTACCTAAACGCCCGTCTACTTCACTAAGATTCGTACACTCATCTATTTGCTTCACAATCGAAGCCCCAGCTTCATCATTTGCTGCCTCGTTCCTTGCCTTAATCATAGCCAGTTCCACAAAAAACAGGTTATTAATATCCTCCTTAATCCTGGAATACGTTTCCTGTATTTCCGTTGCCGATACATTTTTGATCACCGGAATAGGCTTATAACTAGCCTCTTCCTTTTTAATCGCCTCATGATCGTTCTGTATCTCATTGTGAAAAATTTTAAAATTGATCTTGTTGTCTGGGTCATCGGCTACCATGCCCACAAAAGCACCCGATGATAATGTAGCGATCTTTGAAACTGGTATGGCGTAATCCAACTGTTTGGACTTACTGGTGGAGGTATCCTCGCTGGTGATACTTATACTCGTCCTGTCCTGCATGATCTTACCAAAACGTTCGGATAACTGCTTGGCTGTATCACCGCTCACCTGACCGCTGATCACATTACCGACAATATTCATAATCACCTCGGCCTGATCATGCCCATAATCTTTCTTTAGCTGGCTTAAATCCTGTAAACCCAAAGTGGTTGCCGACCGATAACCACGCGCTACGGCAATATGGGAATCAATGCCGTTTACGAAAATCGATGAAAATTCATCAAACACTAAACTGCTTTTCAGCATGTGTTTTTTATTGGTAAGTTTCAGCAGCCGGTTTACATACAAGGATAATATCGCACCATAGATCTGCGTCTTCTGCGGGTTATTACCCATGCACACAATTTTCGGCTCCTTGGGATTATTAATATCCAAAGTAAAATCATTGCCCGACAGCACATAATAAAGCTGCGGTGATGACAAACGGGCCAGGCTGATCTTCGCACTGGCAATCTGTCCTTCCAACTGTTCTTTTGCCCCGTTCTTAAATGCCGATACAAACGGGTTGATCAATACCTTGATTTCTTCTTCCTCTTGCAATACCGCAAATAAGGGGTCGTAATCTGCCTGCATCAGTTCGATCACATGCGGCAGCGTACAATACCTGCCATCTTTATACCTCCGTAAATACCAAATGATGCCTGTTAAAAAGTTGATCGGGCTTTCAACAAAGAAATCGCCCTGCTTTTTGATCCAGTCCCGGTTTAAACCTAACATGATAGTCCTCGCCGCTTCGGTCGCATCCGTAATGTCGTTCATACTTTGCGGATCGAGCGGGTTACATCGGTGTGTACGGCTGAGATCGTCAAAATTAATGACGTAGAATTTGGGCTTAACCTTATAAGCGCCGGGATTATTGATAAGCGTATTGTATGCGATTTTAGTCAGGTCGTCAAACTTAAAATCATACAGGAACATGGTAAAACCCTTTTTGATATGCTGGGTAATTACATGCCGGATCACAAAGTAGGACTTACCGGCTCCTGGTGTGCCGATTACTAATAGCCCCCTGAACGGGTTTATAAAGTTCACCCAGCTTTTATGTTGCTTACCTTTCAGGTTATAAATAGCAGGCAGGTTAACCGAATATTCGTTTTCCAGCAGCCTTTCTTCCTGGGGAAAGGTTTCGTTGTCGGTATTGAATATGTCATTCGTTAGTGCCACTTTGATGAGTCGCGACAATAATGTACCGCCGGTAAGTATCAACAGGTATCCGATAGCCGTAACCGCTATATAGGTAAACGTTATAACACTTACCGGCGCGGACAGGTAGAAAGCAAGGTGGCTAACGAAATAGAACAGCAGCCCGCTAAGTGAATAAGCGACAATCGCCCGTTTGTCTATCTTCTCGTCCTTTCTGCCTTTGGCACCAACTAAGGAAACGAATAGCATTAATAAGGCTGTCAGTTTAGGTTTCCAGATATTATTGAATAAACCTGTCTTGGCAATATTGCTAACGATGCGTGTAGTAATATCTGCGGTGAAATGCCATTGTTGAAATGCAGCAAAGCAAGCGATGTAAAAATGTATTGCTAATATGAAAATGCTGATCAGCCTTGTAAAATCAATGATCTTGCGTAGTCCTTGTGTATCTTCCCCGGTATTCATAATAATATCCTCCTTTAAAATTGTTATGGTGTCATAAACCCTTGCCCCGTTCCTGTTTCTTCTTCTTTTTGCGGGTAACGAGTGGTGCGCCGCCGTCACCACCTTTGCCCATAAGGTTATTAAGCAGTTTGTCAAATGCCGACGGTTGCAGGTATTGTTCGGTTGGTTCATCAGATTTTAGGTAATCCGTCTTTGGTGTGTTTGGCAGATAGGTTGGTTTCGGTTGCGCTGTTCTGCTATAGCTATCCTGCTTTTGTTTGACAGGCTGATCAATAGTGCCAAATTTTTCATTTAATCCTTTGGCAGTGTACGCTTTGCCCAAGTCGCTGCCGTTGAAAACGGTTTTATTATAGTTGTCTATAAATGTTACCCCGTAAGTTATTCCTTGTTCATTCTGCCGGAATATAGCCTGGATATTTTGTTTTTGCAGCTCCTTAATAAAGGTATCTTTAGTGATCCCCATATAGTTTCCGAATACTTTTTCAATCCTGCCTTTCAGGTTCTCCTTAAATGGTTTGCGTTTTTCTTCATTCTGTGCAAACCTGGCTTCCAAATTCTTTAAGGTGGGTTTATCATTTAAGCTGCTTGCTTTAAATGGTATCCCGATTTTGTTGCCTTTTTCATCCAGTATCGAATAGATCAGCCCTTTCTTTTCAAACATTAATGTACCCTCTTTGCCACGGTCGGCTATGACATTAAATTGTTTTAGGACGGCATTTAGTTCAGGGAATGAAGTGAATTTATATTGGCTGACCACTGCGCTCACCACATTGGTAATTGCCCGTTTTGTGGGTGTCTTGCCATAAACCGCCTTTTCGGGTGTGATGGGTTTGATACGGTTAGCCTGGTTGAGGGCTTTGCTTTCAGCTTTAACCAATCCAAATTCTATCTCCAGTTCTTTCCGAGCGGTTTCCGAAAGGGTTTTACCAATGTTGTGCAAACTGATCCGATTGCCATCCGTTTCTATATTCGTAGTAACGATATGCAGATGTGCATGCTTGGCATCATTATGATTGTAAACTAAATAAGGCTGGTCGCCAAAACCGATCCTGTCCATGTAAGCCGCCGCGATCTGTTGCATGGTCAGGGTATCCGGCTTTTCGCTTTCATCAAAGTTAAGCATGATGTGTACCGAATTGGTTTTAACCCGGTCGTTGAGTTCGGTCAAGTGCTGGAAACGGTTAAGCTTGTCAGAAAAATTCAACTTTTCTAATTCGGTACCAAACAGGCTGGCCATGATGAGTTGCGCCGATCCCGCTGTAACTTTGTTCTCGTTATAGTTCAGCAATCCCCGGATGCTTTTACCGCTTTTTATTCTTGCAACCATTTTTGAGTGAGTGAGGTAACCAAAATCATCAGGTGGTCGATCTTTGCATCAATATCCTTTGAGCGTTCAATGGCTTTCTGTGCATAGAAAACTCTGCCGGGTTCATTTCTGGAACTGTTAAATCCCCTGGTGAGCTGGTTGATATTAATGCCGATGGCTTTGAGTTCCTTTCGGATGCGGGTCAATTCTTCCATTGTCCCGCTCATGGTTATATCTTTATATAAGCATAGTATCTTTTCTTTGGAAAGGATCTTTCGCGCTACTTCACCGATAGACCTGCAATTGCTGCCGGTCAATAGTTTTTCCATTCTGTCATAGGTAGCTTTGGTTACCCTTGTCCGCACCACCTTCGTATAAAGTTGCTCCCTGTTTTCCGTCTTTGGCCTGGCCATAATCATCCCTTTAAATTCCATGACCGCCAAGTTCCGCGGCGGTCATCCCCGACTGAAAGGAGCGGGCAAGATCCGTTTGTGTAGACAAACGTACATCTTGCCAAACACTGGTGTGTTTGGTCTGCTCCCTTACGGTCGTCGGTAAAACTTCGTTTTCTGTTTTTGTCTGCTGCCCTTCGGGCCGCCTTTAATCCTTCGGATTTTTGGCCATTGGGTTTGCACCTAACGGTGCAAACGGGCGCATTGCTGCGCCCACCTTTCGGCGGTTATGTACGGTTGTTTGGTTTACCCGTGGGGTAAACTTTTGATAGGCTAATTTTCGGATGACTGTGTTTCGTATCATGGCTTGTTGTTTTTGTTAAGCCAAAAGTGAGGGGATGGGGATTGGTTAAATGGGAGTGTGCAGATGTGGAGAGAATTATAAAATAACCGGCTGACTATCAGTGGTTTTATAAAACACGTATAATGTTATATCAGAATATCACCGTTAATTCAATTCGGACAGGCGTATATTTGAGCTATTTAATCATTTACCTATGTATCCGAATCCGCTGATTATAAAACATTCCGGTGTATATGTTAAAAGTCTTCCGGGCGATCTTACACATACGGAAGCATTTGAATTGGGGCCAGATTTGTTGGTCGAATGGGCAATAATCGAGGTTGGCAATGATGGCATTGACACGATGGATATGCGCGGGAATTGGACTGTCAGCTTAACCCGACTATCGTTATTCCTAACCAATGAAGAAGATTGTTTTCAGCAGCATTACTCCTGGGATGGGGATAAATGGATTTCTGAAGACGACCCTCAAATTTATTTGAAAAAAAGAGGTGATGTAAACGACCTCAGCAGGCCGTTTTATTTTGATTACCGTTAATCTTTCGCCTTTTTTCAGGACTGCCAAAAATTCCTATGTTTGAGTGGCAACTTTATAGTTTAATCGATAACTATGTTGCCTGAAAAAACACAATCAAATGATTTAGACATCACAGAGTTGCTAAATCAAATAGAGTTGGGGGAAATACCATTAGCATTAATCGTTCAACGGTTAATTGAGGTTATTATCAAACTCAACGAAAAAGAAAAGCAATTAGACAGTTTGATTAAGTCGCTTCCTATGCTTTCTGATATTACCAAAAAGATAAGCGAAATACATACGCTGCACTTCCCGGCAAAGCACTTAAAAATGAAATCCCAAAAGGAACGGTTTATGGCCGAAATCCTTTTGGGATCAGTCAGAAAAAAGAAATAGCTGTTATATAGCAGGTATCAGCTTATCGGATTGAACAAATTTTAATAAATCTTTTAGGTAAGTTTCCGTTTCAACTAAACTGCTATGCCGGTTTGCAGAGCATATTTCTGCGAGTGTCCAGCCTGCTTTAAACTTTTTGACATTGGAAAAGTGCTTGAAGGAATAGAGCGTGTAATTTTTGTCTTTGAGGTTTAAAGCTTTCAGACACTTTTGAAAACGCTCGTAAGGTGTGTTTTCACCGATTTTCTGTTCGGCTATAATAGTATCCGGCGAACCTAACAGGTAATAATCCCTGGGGTATTTCGGAATTTTAAGTTTATCCAGCTCTTTTCTTAAACTCACATCAATATGTACCGGCAATGATTTTTTGTTCTTGGCGATAGATGCAGGTATAGTGATCGTATCATTTTCTAAGCTGATGAACTTTAATTGCAGGTATCGTAATTCTTTGGGCCGGATACAGGTGTAATAGATCATCCTAACGAATAATAAACAATAAGGATCATTGACTTGCAGCCAGTCTATAATTAATTTAAAATCGTCGTCGGAAAATACCTGGTGGGATTCAGTCGCTAACTTTCTCCTTGTTTCTGTATCCGTTACCGGGTTAATTTCGATGTACTTGTTCTTTTTAAGATAGCGGAAATAATTATTAAGCGATATCCGGGCGTTATTGTAGGTAACACCCATCCATTTTTCGGATCGCTCGTGGTGGTCTAAAAAGTGGGTGATCTCATAATCGCTGATCTCGGTAGCTTTTTTATGTTCCCCGTAATAGGCAATGAACATTTTAACTTTAGAAAGATAGGATTGAATGGATTTTTTCCGGGTGCCCTTAGCTTCGTGGTAGGCTTCAAAAAGAACTTTGCCTTCTTCGAGAGATAAAGAAACGACCTGCCGCTTTAGTTTTTCGTTACTCCTTTCGTCAATCGGACTCCAGCCGCCGTCTAAAGCTTCGCTGTAGGTTTCTAACAGTTCAGTGAAAAGGGTAAGTTTTTCTTTAGGGTCTTTTACCCTGTTCAGATTTTTACTGAACCTGAACCGTTCCATGTTACGGGTAGCCGGATCATAAAAGAAAAATTCAATGTACCAGCTTTGTTTGGCTTCCTCGCGGGCTTTTGTAGAGCCTTTCGGAACCTGATCAATCTTTTTTCCCTTGAATAATTTGGGGGTTGTGTAGGTGATTTCTGCCGTTTTCATGGCCCCGAAATTGAGGGGCTGTGGCAGAGTTTTGTCAGAGTAAGCACCTGGTGAGTAGCTAAATAGCTGATTACCAGGTGCATTAAGTGTCTGAGTGGAGAATATCGGAGTCGAACCGATGACCTCTTGCATGCCATCGGCTTTTTAGCAAATTTCAATTGGTTATAAATTTCATTCAAATATCTAAATATCAGTATTTTATGTAAAATATTTTGCTCAAAATCTTGGCATTTTTAATCACTTTTACCTAAATTTGTTTTACTTGTGTTTTACTTGTGAAAGGAAAAGTGACCATGGAAATATCAATAAAACCCATCCTGTGGACATACCAAACTGTCCGCGAAAATGAAAAACAATTAGTTATCGGCGAGCATGAAGTCAGGATCAGAATGATCCAAAACCGCGTTCCTAAATATATGGCCACCGGTTTTAGCAGCTTGGTCGAAAACTGGAACAGTGAGGATGGCTGTCCGCTATCCACCCATCCTAAATACATCGACCTGGTTGCACGTATTAAAAAACTTACTGAGGATATCAACTTCGAAATCAAGTTTGCGGAAAAAGCTGGAAGGATGATCACTACGACAGAAGTTAAAACGAATCTGACTGCTCATATTAAAATCAATATGCTGCCGGATAAACCGAACAAGATTATGGCCTATACCCAAACGATCATTGACGGGCTTCGTGCAGATGAAAACCCCGGTTACGCCAACATTTTTCATAATTGCAATCTCACGCTAAAAAAGTTATTGAAAAATAAGGATAAAATGTTCCTGGCATTTACCCGGGCCGATCACGAAGCTTATGAAAAGCAAATGGCCGGGAATTCGGAATCTACAAAAAGCACCTACTTGCGAACTTACTACCGGGTATGGAACCTTGCGATAACAGATGGGCTGGTTACCAAAGACCATCATCCAAAACAGTATATCAAGTTCAAAGCTTATAAAAGGATACGTACCAAAAAGCGGTCAATCAAAACGGAGTATTGGAAACGTATTTTGAATTTAAAGCCAGCCAAAGACACCCGCGTTTACCGGTCACACCTGATGATGCAATTTATGTACTATGCCAGGGGTATGAATTTTAATGATATGTTGAAATTAAAGTGGGAGCAAATTGAGAACAGGGGCGTTGCTTATAAGCGTTCAAAGAACAAACGAGCCTATGATTTTGAATTGCACCCCAAAGCAGCAAAGGTGCTGGACGTGTTCAAAGACTACCCTGTTCAATCCGATGCCGGCTATATTTTCCCTTTCCTGATGAAGGAACACGATAATGCCATGAAGGTGGATGCACGAATTGATTCCGCTTTAAAAGATTTCAACGAGGACAGCAAGGCGATGGCAAAGGCTATCGGTTGGAATAAGACTTTCACCTCAAACGCACTGCGTCACGGTTTTGCAAGTCATTTAAATGAAGCCGGGGTTGACACCAGGATTATCCAGGAAGCGCTCGGTCACGAGACACAATTACAAACACGTACCTATCTTGATGATATTGAAGATAGCATTATTACCCAAGCTATCAATGAGGCTTTGATATAGCCCATTTATTCAATAACTTACCTTAAAATAGAGTAGATGTTAAGGTGGAAAGATACATTGACCGCCAATTTAAGGTGAGATCCTACACTCACCTTAAAAATGTATTGATTTTAAGGTGAGCGCGTAGAAACGAACATATTTTAAGGTGAGATATTTAACTCGCCTTAAAATGTGTTGTGTTTTAAGGCGAGTTTGCCTGTTTTTTCTATATTTGCATATGGCTTACCCCGACCGCAACATACCCTGGAATAATCTACCGGAACTTCCCATTGATCCCGGGCTTTACCAGTCGGTCATCATTTATGAGCAACTTGGTAATGCTAAAGCTGCACTAGGCCGACTACAGGGACGTAGCATCGTTATACCGAATCAAGGCTTGCTGATCAACTCGATTAGTCTACAGGAAGCAAAAGCTTCCAGCGCCATCGAGAATATCTTTACTACAGATGATGAACTCTACAAGGCCTATAGCCAGGATCAGACACAACAGGCTAACAGCCCTGCGAAAGAAATCCTAAATTACCGGGAAGCCCTTTGGGAAGGTTACCAGCATTTACAAGGCGGCCGGCGATTTGATGAAGCCTATTTTGTAAAAACCTATCGTGTAATTACCGAGTTCGGCGATGGTATCAGGCCGCCGGTCGCCCAGATAAATATTAAAGAAGGAGGTACAGGCCCGAACGCAGGCAGGGCTTTTTATACACCACCCAGAGGACCGGGTATTGTAGAAGCCAAAATGAACAACCTGATCGATTTTTTGAATGATGATGAGCGGTATCCTTTGGACCCTCTGCTGAAAATGGCCATCGGGCATTTTCAATTTGAAGCCATCCATCCTTTCCGGGACGGTAATGGACGTACCGGTCGTATATTTAATATCCATTATTTGACTAACAAAGGTTTGCTTGATTACCCCATCCTTTTTTTAAGCCGTTATATCCTGGAACATAAAGATGATTATTATGCCGGCCTGGCAGGTATTACCCAGCGGGGCAGTTGGGAAAACTGGTTGTTATTTATGTTGAAAACGGTAGAGGTAACCGCTAATATCACTTATAATAAGATTAATGATATTATTGGTGCAAAAGATGCCATCCTGAAATTCATCGCGGCCGAAACAGACATCGTCAGGCCTGAGCTTTTAGTCAACGCCCTGTTTACCCAACCATTTACCAGGGTGAAGCATCTCGAGGACGCTTATGCCGAGAACACCGCCAGAAAATACCTGGATCAATTGACGGACATGCACATCCTGGAAAAAAGGATCATTTCCGGTAGCGCTTATTACTTAAACCTGGAATTATACAGGATACTTTCAGAATAAGCGCTTATTTAAACAGCTGCCACGACAATATTTGTCATTTTTCAAAGTTTCGTCAGGAAATCATCCAATTCTTCTGCATTATAATAACAGATGCCTCCCAATTTTTTAAAGGGTATCTGTTTGCGGTTACGCAAGGTTTGCAACGTTACTTCGGACATACCCAGCAGCTCCATCACTTCATTTGTTTTGAGCCACTTTTTGGGCTGTTTTCTATTTATCAGCGTCTCAATATCGCCTAATAATTTAGCACGAAACGTTTCTAAATCGTTTGCTGTTAATACTTCCAATCCCATCCCTTTACGATTTATTTATTCATTTTTTTTTCAATAGAGCAGGTATACTTTACTGCGGACATTGCGCTTAAAAGACCGCTCGTAACGGATATATCCCCGGTCATTCAAGTCATTCAGGCATTTAAAATAGGTTGCCCTGGCCGACATTTTAGCCAGCGCCATGATCTCATGACTAAAAGCCATTACCGGATTCTGAAACTGGTTATCCTGCCAGGCCTGGAGCAGCACGGCATACAGCCCGATATGGCTGATGGTGATGCGTCCGTCCTTTTTGGCGGCTTCAAAAAATTCCGATAATGGCTTAAAGTTTTCCACGCGAAACGCCTATTGGTTAGATGTGTACACCATTTTTTTTTCGCTGGGTCGCGTTGTTTTTTTGTTCTTCAGCAGTCCCCGTTTTTTGACCCTGCTTTTGTTCCTCTGCGTGTGAAATCGCAGCCCGCTGCACTTCCTGCGGGGTCATTTCCACTTGCTGCGTTTGATCAATGGCCTGTTTTTCTACTTTACGAACCATTAGGGTTTGCCCGTTGCTATCGTAGAAATCCAAACGCGCCATACGCGGATTGGCCACCATTTTAGCCGGCACTTCCTGTCCGTCACGCAGCAAAATCACATCCACCTTGTTGCCTTTTTCCAGTTTGGCGATTAAGCGCTGCTTATCGTAGTTTTCCTCGATCCCCTTGATCGGGTATTTACTCACCTCCTTCTGGTGGTTCCAAAACATCACTTTCGGGTTGAAGTTCCCATACTGATCAGCGTTCTTAAAATCCAGCCCCCGCCAGCCGAAGTAAGTTTCACCGGTCGGCTTCATCCTCACCTCGCCGTTTTCCTCTACGGGCGCCACTTTGGGCTGCTCGCGGTAGGCTGCACGCCCATCCATCATGTTGTAGCGCTCCTGGAGCGTGTAGTTATAGTCCTTTCCGAAGAAGAACGTCTGCGTCAAATCGTCCTTGCCCGGTTGCTTCAGCGTTACATCCGCGCGGTTAAAGAAAGTCATGTCCTTATCCTTTTGATCCCCTTTGGAAAAATGGAGGATGGAACTGGTTTCATCCTGACCGAATTTGCGGCTATGCGGAATCGTAAACTCGGTGAGGTTCTTTTCCATTTGTTCACGTAAAGGTTTGGCGATCTCTTCACCGAAACCCAGGTAAAACAACTGGTTCTTTACATAATCGAAACTTTGCTCATTCATAATGCTTGAATTTTTAATGGTTAAATAATCGTGGTTAAAATAGGCCAGGTAAAGGAGGTGCTGGGGACTGCCGATGGCAGTCGGCTCCAGTTTATCGTTGAAAAGCGCCAGTTTCCCGTCGCGCAGGCCTGCAAAGAAATACTGGCTGAGCGTAACTGGCTCGGAAAGCGAATGTATCTCGTCATAATCGTGGCCATGCTGATCGTCGTGATGCGCCGCTGTTAGTGTCAAACCGGCGTGCGGCAAGGTATAACCCTCCAAATCCAGTTCGAGCCGTTGCCCGTGAAAACGGCCAGCCAGCAAATAATCTGTTCCTTTGTCTGACAATTCGTTGTACAGCACGGCATGCTCCATAAAGCTGCGGGCATCCTTATAGCTGCCAAATGTTTCCAGTACCCGGTGACTATGCCCGATCTCGTAGATCTGCCCGCCATCATGCCGGTGGGCAACGACCTGGTAATCGGCGATCTCTTTGAGCGGATCGATCTCACGCTGCCAGAAAACGGGATGATATAGCCCCGCAGCAAGGTTTGATTCCAGGTCTTCAATATGATAACCCGCCGGCAAATACAGGTTTTGCGCTGCCATCTCCCGGGCAATGGTCATGATATCGATCTTGATGAGCTCAGTAGGGGCTTGCTCCAGGCTGGCCTTTAAAGAGGCCACCGACAGGTAAGTATAGTGAGCCTGGTTGAAGACCTGCCCCAAAAAAATATCCGGCCCGTTTGCTTCTTCGCAGAACTTTTCAGCCTCGCCGGCTGAAATAAAGAAATGCAGCCTGTTAGGATCCAGTTCCTGGTCGGGCTGGTCATCGAATGCTACCCAGGGCTTTTTTTCCTGAAGGGCGTTCTCCAATGCGTTCCGCGTCAATTCGCTGTCAAAGCTTAGAATGATCATGGCCTTAATGATTGTTCTTTACTTCCAGGTTATCCCGCAGGAGTAGCTGATGCCCGTCTTTGAGCTTAGCTTTGACCCGCCTGATCTTTTTACCAAAAAGCCCTTTCGCGGTATTGATACCAGCGGTGGTCAATTGTGCCGTCATCGAGGGGTCAAAGCTCATGACATCCATATTTTGCACGCCGCTGTTTGCCCCATCCCGGAGCGCATCGCCGGTGACCGCTTCCGGCACGTTGATCCCTTCCAAGCCATCGGTCATATCAAAAACCGTCAGGTCAACTGGGTAAAAATTATAACCCACATGGATACTTTTGATATTGACCGTATAGCGCTGGCTGGCCAATGTGCCGTTGCCAAAGATCAGTTGCCCCTTGCTGAACAATGTTCCGCTGATGGTCACCGTATCCAAAATCTTCATCCGGATCACCGTACCCTGGACTATCTTTTGCGTGCCTTCGATCACGGCCGGGATGGCGCGGAATTTCTTAACCGGGGTTATATTCCCGCTTTGCGCCGCTGTGGATTTAACCCGTTCCGGGTGCTGGATATCCAGGATCTTTTCTAACAGGCCGTTCATCTGGCTGAGCTGGGGATCTTCAGGCGCCACCGCATTTTTTAAAGGGCTTTCCGTGCCGGTGGCTGGCGGGGTTATCGCTGGCTTAGGTTCAACCGGCGGTTTATTGATCGTCGATTGCAGTAGTGCCAGTTTTTGGTACACCCTATCGGCATTCTCGCCGGAAGTACCATTGGATTGCTGGGGTTGGTAAAAATTCCTTTTACCTCCACTATTGCCTTTGACCGTTAAAGGAAAATGCAGACCGGAGGTATCGCCACGGCTGGGATTCCGGTAATACGGGTCACTTTTCATCTGCTGGCGCAGCTTGTTGGAATCAAGTGTGGCCTGTTCATAGTAGCTCATCTTGTTCAGTGCGCGGTTATCCTTGAGTTTGGCGTCAGGCAGTTTGGTATTCAATCCCCGCTGCCCGGTGGTTTGTGCCAGCGCCGGGTTGCCTTTGCCCCCGCCAAGCGCCCAGAAGAATAGTGTGAGGAATAGCAGGATGATAACCGGGAGCGCCAGTAGCATTTTGCGCTGGCGCTGCAATTGGGGTGTCAATGTTTGCTGTTTCATGGTATTCTGTTTGATATTCATTTATGGGTTGTTATTGATTTTGAGCTTGTTGTTCCGCTTCGAAATGGTTCCCAGTGAGGGGAAAAAACAAAGGGGTAAGTCAGGTTAATATCGCTAATGGTTAATGACCTTGATATCCTTGTTCTCTATCGTCTCCCAGCGCTGGATCAGGAACCCGTGCGGGTTATTGTCACTGCGCGAAACGTTCCGGAGTTCCCCTTCCGTGACCAGGCTGCGGGCAACGGTGCTGGTTGTCCGGATGATGCTTTGGGTGGCATAGCACTTAAAAGCGTAGGGATAATTGCGGAGGTCAACCGATACGCTGTCGACTTTGATCTGCTGGCTGATATTACCGGCGATCACGTTGGCGTAGTAGCCGTTCTCGCTCAGGTTATCGTATTCCTTTTTGGCGGATTCGTCGGCGAGGTAAAGCGCTTTGGTGAGGTTGGCCTGGATGACTTTATCATCGGGGTCGAGCGTAAAGAACAGTTCATGGAAAGTTTTTACATGATCGCGCGCTTCTACGGCGACATTATCCTTCCGGTCTGCCGCCATGGCTTCGAGCACTTTACCATTATAAAGGATATAGATCCGGCTTTGAACCGCGGCGATCAGCGTTTTACACTGGTAAACGGTATAGCAGCTGATCGTTGCAGCGGTAATAACTACGGCGATGGTGAAACCGCGCACATGCTGGAAAGCGGTCTCGATATTTTTCATTTTTTTAAACATGGTTTTCTTCTTTATCACATTTCATTTTCACGAACCATTTATTTCCGGCCATCAGGTTTTGCCCGAGCCGGAAAGCTTGTCACGGGCGGCGGATTGGCCGTTATGGGCATTGCGCTGGCTATTTTGAGGGGCTTGCGGCGGTGGCGGTGACGGGTTAAAAAAGCCCTGCATCAGGTTGCCGCTGACATAGGACACGGCCATCGAGGCGAGCGCACTGGTGCGGCTGAATAAAGCATGCCCGCCAACATTCATGATATAGTTGGCGATGCTGGGCACGGTGAAATACCCGACGATGCCAATGACCAAAAAGATCAGGTAAGCCGTGTTTTCATTGCCGAACGCGTTGCCGCCGAGTGTGCCGTTCTGCTGCGCCAGGAGCATGTTCTCCTGTATCCTGGCAATGATCGCCCCGAAGATATTGGCTACCGGCAGCCACATAAAGACATTGACATAGCGTGCGATCCATTGCTTGATCGTATGCTGGAATCCGTCAAAAACACCCAGCCCGAAACAGAGCGGGCCGAGGATAGCCAGGACGATGAGCTTAAAGGTCCGGATGGTGTCAATGCAGAGCGCGGCTGCTTCGAACAGCACATTGAGCAGCTCGGCAATAGCCTTTTTGACCATATTCTTCCAGCCCCAGCCGGAAAACTGGTCGGACAGGTTGGTCGCGGGAGCAGTTCCACTGGAACCGTCTGTACCATCGGGATGACTGTACTGGTACCATTTGTCCGGGTCATTGTTCAGCCCCGAACTACCTGGTTGCGCGGTGCTTTGCGTTTGCTGGTTGGCGAGCATCGTTTCAATGGCCTGGTTGGTATTGGTGACCATGCCATGCGTTGCATCCACGACGGGCTGCAATACGCCGTTCATCAGCGTCAGCACCGATGGGAAAACCAGGATGCAAAAGCCGATGGCAAAAGGCCGTAGCAGCGGGTAAATATCCACCTGTTCAGCAGCCGCCAGGTGCTTCCAGACCCTGGCGCCGATATACCATAAGGTAGCAAAACCGGCAATCGCGCGCGCCACACCGATCAGGCCTGCACACAAGGGCATCATTTGATTGTAGAGGTCATTGAGCATACCCTGCAAGCTGTGCAGGTCGCTGGTCACGCCCTGCGCATAAGTGAGCGCGGGTACAAAAAGGAAGGCAAGGGCAGCTATAATCCCCGTTGTTGTTTTTCTTTTCATCGGTTTTTCGTTAGTTAATGCCATATAAAGATTTCAGGGTTTGCTGGTCATTGGCATCCCGTGCCAACTGTACCGCCAGGCGATACGTGCGGTCGTTAAAGCCGCGCAGGAAACGGAGTTGCCCGTGGCCGGCGGTGTAGATATGGTCAATCGCCGTCAGCCGTTCGGCATCGCTCATCCGCAGCCGGCTGTCGGTCAGGATCATGGTGAGGTCGTTAATGTTTTTGAGGCTGGCCGAAATGAGGTTATTGTAAACATCCATCATATAGCCGGTCTCATCCGGTTTGAAATGTCCGTTCCCCCGGAACATCGCCCAGGCGGAACGGTATTCGCTGAGTATGGTCGCCTGGTCATTGATAATATCCGCCACGCGCGGGTATTGCCGCACGGCCGGGCTGACGATCATTAAGCCGTTAAGAAAGGCTTCATGCAGGGTAAAATTGCCCTTAGACACGTCCTGTACCGCATGGTAACCCTTGCTCACGATTTCGTAACCCTGGTACATTTGCGATAAAATCCTTTTCAGGCCGCTCAACTTCTGGTAATCCAGTGCGAGTTGTTCGATGCAGTCGGCGATGGATTGTGCTTTACCTGCTTTCGGGATCGTCAGGCCCACGGCCAGGACGATCAGGGTAATGGAAATGATCTTTTTCATCTTACTGGATACCGTAAAGTTTTTTGAGCTGGTCGTTCTGCTGGCGGGCATGCTGACGGTCGGTGGCCAGCTTCCGGCATTTGGTAATGAAGGATGCGGCAAATGCCTGCTTATCCTGCATGGCTGCATAAAGATTATCGAGCCGTTCCAGCCGTTGGTGATCGGTCAGTTGCAGTTTGTCCGGCGTCAGCACTTGTAAAAGTTCATCCATATCCGCCTGGCATTTTTTATCAAGGTTTTGGTAAACCTTTTGGATATAAGCGATCTCATCGCCGGATAAAATTTTTTGCTGCTGTTGCCAGCTCAGTTCAGCTGCGAACAGGGTATTGATCTGCCTACGCAGGCCGCTAATCGCCTTGCCTTTTGGATTGCCGGTAATCGCCGGGTTGACCTGCTGCAGGGAATTGAAATAAGCGGTATGCAGCCCAAAGGTGCCACCCTTCATTTCATGGGCGGTGTTCAGGCCGTTGCTGACAATACCATAACCGCTTTTGATCGCATGCAGGTAGGTTTCATAACCCGCGATCTGCACCAGCATGATTTTGATCTTGGAAGATTGCTGGTTAAAAAAACCACCAGTGCCCTGCGCCCGGCTTTGCCCGGAAAGTAGGCCGGTGAGGGAAAAAATTAAGAGATACTTTTTCATATTTCGTTGATTTTTACTATTTTTCATTTTTCAAATCTTTGCAGGTGAGGGGAAAACGAAGTGTTAAATCCACTCCGCGGTTCTACCCGCTCTCTCATGCCTTTTGCTTTTTTTCCTAACCAGTCACATTTTCGGTGAGGGAAAAAGATCAACCGCCGGTTCAGGGTAGTCCGTACAGCTGCCGGACTTGCTGCCGGTCGTTGTTATCCTTGGCGCGTTCAAGGCTGAGGGTCACGTTCTGGCTATTGTATTGGCGCAAATGGTCGAGGTTGGTCTGCATCGCGGCGGAGGCATGATGCACGAGCTGAAATCTTTCGGCATCATCCATCTGCGTACTGAAGGAACTGATGGCCAGCAGCGCTTCATTGAGATTGCGCAAGCTTTCCTGTAAAATGCCGCTGTAGATATTCTCCATGGCCTGGAGCTCCGACGGAGAAAAATGCCGGTCCTGGTGGAAGAGGCTGCTGGCCGACTGGTATTCGGCCAGCAATTTTTTTTGCCGGCTGATAATGGTCCTGACTTCAACATTATCGGAGATGATCGTTTTAACCGTTGCCAGTTCCTGGTAATAATCCGAGTATAGCTTGCGCTCTTTGCCGAGCCAGCTGTTGATATCATTGAGGCTGGACAGGTGCAGGCTGTTTTCCAGGTTTTGCTCTGCATTTTGCAGGGCGATGGTCTGATTTTGCAATTGCTGCACTTTCAGGTCAATAGCGATGATCACCTTTTTGATAATTGCGGAGACGATATTGACCACCGGGATCTGCGCGGAGGCCAGGTTCCCGGTGAGGGAAAAAAGCAGGGTGGCAAGGGTGCAGATGAGGATCTTGATTTTTGGACTCATGGCTTTTAGTTTAAATGGTAAATTTCTACGGTACAGTCGCCGTTCTCCGGCCAGTTTTCCAGGTACATTAATTGCCGGAGTGGGTCGCAGATCAGGTAACGGTGGCAACCGATACCGATCAGGTGGCCGCCCGAATGCCAGCCATAAGTGGGCATCCAGCTTTCGGTTACCTTGTACTGGTCATCATGACTGGTTATGGTTTAATGTTTTCCAATTGGTTTTCTTTCACCAGCATTTCAATGCCTTTTTCCAGGCTGCCGTATTGTTCAGCCAGCTGCCTGACTTTTACCCGTTCCTTGCCTTCCGTGGTATAGGCATAATATTCTTCGGGGCAGAGCTCGTTTTTAAAGACCTTATGGAGCTGCCCGCCGATATCGATGAAGATCTCGCGGTTATCCTTGTTCACGGAAAGCAGAATGGTTTTGCCTTTTTCGTTCATCCCGAGTACGTCCTGCAGCTTTCCGATCTTGCCCTGGAACTTGCGCATATCCATCAGTATCTTGATATCCGCGTTATTGATAATCGCGTCCTTGATGATAGGCGAGGAAATCAAATCTTCCAGCTCCTGGGTGATGACGATGGGTATCCCGTTGAATTTCCGGATGGTCTTAAAGGCGTATTTCAGGAACTCAGCCATGCCGGATTTGGCAATAGCTTTCCAGGCTTCGTCGATGGTCAGCACTTTGCGGACGCCCTGTAGCTTGCGCATTTTGGAGATAAACAGCTCCATGATGATGAGTGTTACTACCGGGAACAGGATCGGGTGGTCTTTGATATTGTCTAACTCAATCACAATGAAAGGCTGGTCGAGCAGGTCGAGGTTTTCGGTGGCGTTGAGCAGGTAGTCAAACTCACCGCCCCGGTAGAACGGCCCCAGCACATACAGGAAATTGTCCAGGTCGAAGTCGCGGTCCTTTACCCGCTGGTCTTTCAGTATCTCCCCGTAATGATTTTGCAGGTAATCATAAAAAGTATTGAAGCAGGGAAATATCGCCGCATCTTCCGCCAGCTGCCGGTAATAGCCTTGCAGGGCGTTGGATAGCGCGACGTATTCGCTGCGATTATAGGCTTCGTCTTCCTGTTTCCAGAGCGCGACTAGTAAAGCCTTGAGGCTTTCCTTTTTCTCGGTATCGAGACTTTCCCCGGCTTTGATATAAAATGGGTTAAAGCGGATCGGTTTTTCTTCGGTATAGGTAAAGTAATAACCTTTGACCAGTTCGCACAAACCGAGATAGCTACCGCCGATATCTACGGTCACGCAATGCGCGCCCTGGTCGTACAGCGAACGCAGGATATGGTTAACCGTCATGGATTTACCACCGCCGGAAGTGCCGCAGACGAGTACGCCCATATTCGAGGCAATACCCTGGCTGCGCGGCCCGTCAAACAGGTCGACGAATACCGGGGTGCCGGCACGGTCGCAGAAGCGGATCCCTTCGTCGGGTCCTGCGCTTTTATAATTGCTTTCCAGGTTCAGAAAGCAGCAGGCCTGTTCGGCGAAGGTGTCGAAGGTATCGTTAATGGGAAAGTCGGCTGCATTGCCGGGGATACCCGCCCACCAGATCTGCGCGGCGCCGGTTGTTTCGGGTTTGGCGGCGGCGTCCATTCCGGCCAGCGCCGAGGCGACCTGGTTTTTGATGTCTTTCAGTTCTTCGGCATCAGCCGACCAGGCCATGACATTGAAATGCGCCTTGACCGGCAAACGCCCCTGGCTGATGGCCTCGTTCAGGAAATCGTTGGTTGCTGACAACGAGATGGCGTTTTCACGGGAATAGGCCGATAAGGATTGCAGGCGCAGCCTTTTCTTCTCCAGTTGCTTGAGCGTGGCCTGTGCATCACCGACCAGGATATACTGGTTATAGATATGGTTGCAGGGTAAGAGCAGGCCCAGGTTGGCCGCGAAGCTGACCGGGAATTTGGTTTTGTCGGTAGAATAGGCATCATAAGTAATCCGTGAACCGCACAGGCCGGGCAGGTTTTCGGCATCGCCCAGGGTATAGATAGTCGCTTTGTGCTCGCCGATTTGTACGCCCTCCTCGAATCGTATGTCGCGGTAAAGCAGTTGCTCTTCCTTTTCCGACAGGTAGCAGTAGCGTTCGATCAAGCCACTTTTGCCGACCTGGCTTTGCAGGTCATTGGCCTTAAGGCGATGCAACTTGATCAGGCGACTGTCCTCCAGCAGGCGTTTGAACTGCCCCGCCAGGTCAAGAAAATTCCGTAAGGACTGTGGCTTCAGTGTGTCCTGCGGCGCGAGGGTGGACCGCAGCAGGTTGGAGAGCAGCGAACTGGATGGTTTGCGCCCGGCAGGCTTCTTGGTCAGCAGGATATAAGCTTCATGCTGGCGGTAAGGGCGTCCGCTGAAATAACGGTCGGCAGCCTGTTTTAAAAACCCGCGGACTGTCTTCCCGTTTTCCGGCCGGTATTGTTTTTCCATAAACCAATCCTGTTTGTGCAGGATGGTCTCCTTTGGCAAAACCCGGATGGCTTTCACCCAGGCCTGGTGCAGGGTTTCATAATCCTCATCCGACAGGGTGAATATCTCCGGCAGGCTCACTTTAAACACTACCGTTACGTCGCCCTGTTTGGACAGGATACAGTCGTGTTCGATGCCCATGATGGGCAGTATGTTTTTCAGTTCTTTTTCCATCTCACAGATCTCTCTTGCTGTTATTATTTTCAGTCGGGGCCGGTTAGGAAAAAGAAACTCAAGTCTCTTTTTTTCCTCCCCGGCAGGCGTTAAAATTTCGGTCGCATACGAGGCTTGATGCGCCTGGTGATTTCCTGGTGTTCCTGCTGCAACTGTTCCCGGTTGCGCTGGATCAGCGCCGGGATATTGGTTTCGCTGAGCAGGATGACCTCTGCTTTCAAAGCCGCCTGGATGGGGTAGCGCCGTAGCATTCCCCTTTCGTCCATGCCGTATTGCCTGGCAGTCGCAACGGGATCAAGCCCGATCTCGTTCGGGATACGAATCTTGATCACTCCTTCCGGGAACTCGGTCAGCCTGGGGTCGATCTCCACGACCTGTTTGATGACCGGGTGATAAAATGCTTCATAGTTCCAGCCGTCATTGGTCAGCTCAAAGCTTTTCAGGCTGATCACCGGAAAGAAATGTTGCTGATGCCGCAGTTCATGCAGCCGCAGGTCGACTATAAAGGATTCACCGGCAATATCGATAAGGGGAAGCACCCCTTTCAGCCGCTTGTCGAGCGCAGCCTGGTCAACAATCAGCACGAAGTCGGACTTGCCCATGACCTGTTCCGGAGGGAGGCCATATTTGGCAGCCATACCATCCCTGTCAAGGTCGGTCATCTGCGGGACTTCGACGACCTTGACCCTCTTTTCATCAAACAAGTCCTTTGCAACGTGCTGCTCGTCCAGGTCGTAAAGCAGGTGATAAAAAGCGCCCTGATCCTGCATATCATGGATAAAGGATATTTCATTGGCCGGGTTATTGGTTTGACGTAATACCTGTTTTTCAATATCCACCAGGAAGGGGGTGCCTTCAATGGTGAAAATAGCCGGGTTACCTGATTGCTTCATGGTTTATTCCTTTCACTGAATTGCTGGAAATTCCTGCGGGTATAAGATTTGAGGACTCGGGGCAGCCGCTTTTTCGCCAAGGCCTTCATCAGCCCGTGCTCCCCGTACTCGTGGCTGAGCGCGAATATTTTGAAGGTGCCGCCCGCTGCAGCGCCGCCGATCAGCGCCAGGCAGATCCAGGTATTCACGCCTAGGATATACAGGGCAGCGAACAGGATCATAAGGCTGATGACCAGGCCGCCGAAATACCAGATGTACTGTGCGCGTAAGCCCCGGAACTCGATGCTTTTGTTAATGCCTTTGTTGATGTTATAAATGCTGTTGTTCATGATGCTTGCTTTTAGGAGCTATTGATAACCGTTCGCTGACCTTGCTTTTTTTGTCGCCAGCAGAAATTTCAATTGATGAGAGGAAAAATCAGGAGGTGTTCGTGGGTTTATACCGCTCCAGACTGGCCAGGGTATCATAAATAGCACCGCCGTGGCTGAATATGGCCAGCCGTTCCAGGTGAAAATCCCGGTTCCTGCCCATGCTGACAGAATGATAGCCGAAGGTGATGAACAGGCCGCCGGGTTCAAGGCAGGGCGGGATAGCATCCTTCAATTGCCGGAAGGGACTGCACACCATGTCCTTGTAGAGCTGCATGCTTTTGCGGTAGGCATAGGGCGGGTCCAGCAGGATGGTGCGGAATTTCTCACCGGTCCGGCCACGCAGGAATTCCAATGCGTCCAGGTGATGATCGGCCGGCATAGCGGGATCAAGGTCATTGCGCACTTCGCTGACGGCCAGTTTGGTTTGCCCGGCGAAGAGGTTCAGTACCCAGCCTTCACAGCTTTGTTCCACCCACACACGGATCGCTTTGACGGAAAAGGTATAGCGGTGCAGCGGGCAGCGGAAATGCTCGATGATGATCGTTTTCATAGCCGTACCCCCTTTGCTTTTTTGAGTACCTGACTGATTTCCTGGAGATGGGGGAAAACGGCTTCACCTGCATTAGCGGCCAGGCGCTCAAGCGGTTGATGACCTGGTTCCTGCAGGCTGACCACTCTCGCCTCTGTCCCTACTGTTGTGTTTTTTTCCTCACCAGTCTGCTGGTTGATTGCCAGCTGTTCGCCATCCGGTTGTTGCTGTGCCTGCTGTTTTTCCAGTATTTGCCGCGCAATTTCCCGCTCAAGGCGGCTGAGTTCGGATTTCATTTGCTGGAGCTCGGCCTCTTTTTCAAATGGCTTGTCCAACAGGGCTTTGAGCTGCGGTACCTGCTCGTCCATGTCACGCAGCTCGTTCAGGTATTTCTCCACCAGCCCGTCCACCTTGTCAATAGCATTCAGGAAATAGCGCGCGGCCAGCTTCGGGTTATCGGTATTTGGCGC
The DNA here is from genome assembly GCF_058801545.1 of Mucilaginibacter sp. GW822-FHT03E02. Lineage (NCBI taxonomy): Bacteria > Pseudomonadati > Bacteroidota > Sphingobacteriia > Sphingobacteriales > Sphingobacteriaceae > Mucilaginibacter > Mucilaginibacter sp. GW822-FHT03E02. The sequence goes on from NZ_JBXANJ010000001.1 coordinate 5,072,604, forward strand.
GCCGGAACTGAAAGTATAGCGGACACTGCCGTCCGGCCTTTCGGCATACAGGCTGTTGTATTCGTTATTGAACAGCTTGCCGTCAAGGCTGCCCAATTCCTTTTCATGGCGGATATAGAGTTTAAAACCATACAGTTCGCCCAGGTCTTTGGGGTTCTCCGCATTGCTTTTAGGTTTCCAGGCGCGGTATAGCCTGATCAGGTAATTGCCGATGGCTTTGGTATCAGCGCTCGGCAGCTCCTTCAACTGGATCGGGTTGGATTTGCTGCCGTCCTTTTCCAATTTGAGGTAGCTATGGTACAGCGACTGGTCGGCCTCCAGTGCCCGGAGCGTCCGGCTGTTATCTGCCTGTTCCTTTTCGAGGTTCTCCAGTTGGTAGCGCACCCGCACGATCTCCCTGAAATGCGCGGTCTTCAGGCTTTCGGTGACCGCGATCTTTTTCTCCAGCTTGGTTTTTTCGAGCAAGGTCGTATCACCGGAAAGGATGGCGATGTATTCCGAGAAGTTCATGCCGCTTTTTTCATCGATGGAGCCTTCGTCGATGGTACGCACATTCAACTCGCAATTTTTCATCTGCGCAATAAAGGTTTGCTTGTTCTTGAGCAGGTTGAATTTGTAGTTATCCAGCGACTGCTCGACGGCATAAATAAAATTCATCACCTTATTGCCGTAACCGGATTTGGCCAGCATGTTACCCTGGCGCGCGCCGCGTCCGTTGCGCTGTAGGCTAAGCACCCAACGCCTTGCCGTATTACTACGGTAGGTTTTCAAGTACTCGCCCCCGAACCGTACGTACATGTCTCCATGTATACGGCTCTCCACTAATATTATCAGTCTATCCTCCATGATGAATTTTACCGTGACAATCAAGGCATACTGCCATCGTTTTGCGATTACGGGCGATCATTAGTGTTTCCCAATAGCTTTTGCCTTTGAGATCTTTTAGTTTTCGCACATGATGCATTTCCAACTTACAGTCTTCCTTTCCACATAACTCGCATTTATTGGCGGCAAGCCTGTCAATAAGGCTCGTTGAGCTTCTATAAATGACCGAGTTAGGGATGATGTCAATTGATTTATCGTACCATGAATTTTTTATTCGCTTAAAACCATCATTATAAAACACCCTTGTCTTTGTTTCACCTTTTTTATTGCGGTATTTCACCACAAAGTCCTTATCCTGTCTAAATTTCTCTATGACATTGTGGACGGAGGTTCGGTATTTAGTACCGTATGTTTTATACATACTGTACTTCATGATGTAATAGAATGAGTTGATTAAAGAACTGTTGTTGGCAATTGAGTAGTAGTTATAGAACCCTCTGATTTCAGCATTGTATTGTTCCAGGATTTCGAGGTCGTCATTGTCTTTTAAAGAATATCTGCCTTTGGGTTTCCATACTTCATGTCCGTTATGATTAACGATTTTCAGTACCCGGTAGTCCAGTAGCTTTTTCTTAATAGTCTCGTTTGTTATTTCGAGAACAATTCTTCCACCGTAATTCCTTACTAATTTTCCTGCTTTATCCCTTTTTGTCAGGTTCGATTTCCTTACATAGATGTCATATCCCAAGAATTTTGCAGGCTTATTGGCATGGGTAATCAGCGTCTTTTCTTCTGAAAGCTCTAACTTCAATTCCGTTGACAGGAACTTGCCTATCTCGTTTTTGATAAGTTGGCTATCTTCTTTACTGCCGATTATGCCAATCAGAAAGTCATCTGCATATCTCTGGTAAACAATCCTCCTATATTCGTTATCTTGCGCTAACGTGAATGGGATATTGGGGCGTTCTTTTTCTATGTCCCTAATAGTTTTAATCAGTTCCTCTCTCTTAATCTCATTCGTTTCTGTTTTAAGTTTTCGAACCGCATTGCCTCTTTGGACTTCAAGTTTTCGGTAAACAGGATTTCTCTGCCTTGCTTCTCCTTTGTCGAATTTTTTCTTGTATTCGGACATATGTTTATCCAGTTTATCCAGATAAATGTTTGCCAGTATGGGGCTGATGATACCACCTTGCGGGGTTCCGCTGTTGGTTCCATGATATACCCATTCTTCAACATACCCAGCGTTCAAAAACTTTCTGATAAGGCGTATAAATCTATCGTCAGAGATTCTTTCCTGAAGTATGCTAATCATGGTTTCATGATTGATATTATCAAAAAAGCCTTTTATATCTCCTTCAACAAACCATTTCACGCCGGTAAAAGTGGTTTGGATTATCTTTAAGGCTGTATGGCAGCTTCTTTCGGGTCTGAACCCATGAGATGTTTTCTCAAAGTAGCCTTCATAAATAGCCTCTAAAATCATCCTGATTACCTCTTGTACCAGTTTGTCATTGAAAGCCGGAATTCCAAGAGGACGTCTTTTCCCATTTTTTTTGGGAATGTACGTTCTCCTCGAGGGCATTGGCTGATACGCTTCATTTTTCAGCATATCAATAAGCTGTTCAATTCTGTCGATACTCATTTGGTCAATGGTTTCTTCATTGACCCCTTTTGTCATGTTGCCTTCTTTCGCATAAATGTTTTGATAGGCAATAAAGAACATCTCTTTGTTGAACATAATCCTGTAAAGTCTCTCAAACTTGTACTCTTTTAAAGCACTGTGTTCTGTCAGACTGTTTAACACTCTTTCTGGATTTCTCATAATGTCTCTCACATTTTCCATTAATTGTATTAAAAATATTAGCTGTCCTCCTTCGCCATGTACAAGGCTTTCCCTTGCTCGGACTACTACGAGGACTCCGTTACCATATCGGATATTCAAAAGCCTGCGCTTTATAGCCACGCCAGTGGCATTCCGACTTAGGTAATCCCCGTTTAGCTGCATACTAACTATTGGCGCGACAGGTTCTCGGATACGACTTCTACCTTTTAATGCTTATTGCACTTGCGCTGTGGTTTGTTTATGCTGATGCTCCTGAACAGCGGAACAACAGTACCACAGTATGACGATTTCAGTTACCTTACGTCATAGTCCCGAGACAGACCACTTAGGCTATCGTTCAATCAGTATGGATTTTATCCTTATACCTGTCTTTTCGTCTCACCATTCAGTCGCAGCGTTGGTAACTCGCTGACTTATGGGTTTGTCATTGTGCTATGTTCCCTGATATTTGGTTTCCCTCACAGGTCAAATGACTGACGATAGACTTATAAACACACGTCTACTACCTTGCCATAGGTAGATTTATTATGCAGCCTTTACGGGCGCACGTTCCAGCTCGCTGGGTTTCCAGGGAATATCGAGGTGATGCATCGCGATCACCCGCTCCTGTACATTCAGGCCAGTGCCGGCTTTCTCCGTACTGCCGATCAGGATACGGATCTCGCCCCGGTTCATTTTTTTAAAGAGTTCCGGCTTTTGCTTATCCGTCCAGTCGTGGATAAAAGTGATCTGCGCAGCGGGGATACCCATATCCCGTACCAGTTTGTCTTTCAGCGCACCATAAATATTAAAGCTGTCCGGTTTGGGCGTGCCGATATCACAGAAGACGATTTGGGTTCCACGCTGCGCCTGGCTGCCCTGGTACAATTCCGCCAGTTTGCGCGCGCAGACATTCACCTTAAAGTCCGGGTGATCTTCGTATTTGTAGGGATCGATCAGCCGCATATCCGCCGCCATCTTCTTGGCGTAATTAGTGGCGATCAGCATCCGGCCCTTGTCCTCGTCCTCGGTCAGGGGTGGACGCCCGATCAGGGTAGCGTCGCCGTTCTTGGCGAATTGCATCAGGCGTTTGATAAATTCCGCCTGTTCCGGTGTCGGCGGGATATTCACTAACTTTTCGTCCAGCGCGGGTTTGTCCAGCGCGATATGCCGGGCGGTCTTGTAATCGGTGATCTCGTTGTAGAATAGCGCCAGTTCCGGTACCTTGATAAAATGACGAAAACGTTCCTTGGCAATAATCTCGTTGGTGACCGAAAACTCGAAGTCGGTAGTTTTCTTGGCGAATACCGCCGCCCAGCCGTCGAAGTTTTCGATGCTTTGGCGCGCCATCTCCTTTGGCCGGAGATATTTGAAGATCAAATACATCTCCGTCAGGCTGTTGGAGATCGGCGTACCGCTCAGAAAGGTGACACAAAGGTCGCTGTCGAATTTCTCCTGGAGTGTGCGCACCGCGAACAGCATATTCAATGCCTTCTGGCTGCCTTCGGTATTGCCCAGCCCGGCCACGCGGTCATGGCGGGTGGTAAAGGTCAGGTTCTTGAATTTATGGGATTCGTCCACGAACAGATGGTCGATCTCCATGGCCGCAAAATCGATGCCCTTGTCCTTTTTGCCGGTGATCTCCTGCTGCAGGGTTTTGAGCTTAACAGTCAGGTTCTTTTTACGTACCTCAAGCCCCTTGAGCACCCGGCGGGAAATATCCCCGCCCTCCATTTGCAGGGTATCGAGGTCGCGCTCGGTGTTGTCCAGTTCGGTTTGAAATATCCGTTGCTGGATCTCCGCCGATTGCGGGATCTTGCCGAATTGGTCGTGCGTCAGGATGATACAATCCCAGTTGTTGTTCTTGATCTCGTGGAAAAGCCGTAAACGTTTATCCGGCGTAAAGTCATTTTCACATGGCGCGAGTACACGCGCAGCGGGATAGGCTTTTCGGTAGGTTTCCGCGATCTGGTTTACGTTTGCCTTCAACGCCAGGATCATCGGTTTATGGACAATGCCCAGCCGTTTCATTTCCTGCGCGGCTACGATCATAGTCAGGGTTTTGCCCAGGCCGACTTCGTGATCGATCAGCGCACCGCGGTTTTGCATAATGCGCCAGGCGGCATTCTTTTGCGAGCTGTATAGGTCTTCAATGCCCAATGCCTGTTTATTCAGGCCGGGGAAGCTCAGGTGGCTGCCGTCGTATTCGCGCAGGCGGTAACAATTGAACGTATCGTTATACAGTTTTTCTATGGTTTTCTTTTCTTCTATTGGGAGATCGGATAGCCAGTTAGTAAAGCCGTTGCGGATCTGCTCGATCTTCTGGTGGGCCAGCTGGATGGCCTCATTGTCCGGGTAGCGTTTGGTATGTCCGTGGCCCAGGTTCACTTCGTAGCTGAAATAGGGGCTGGTGTTTTCCAGTGCATGTTCCAGCAACGTATAGCCATAGGTTCTCCGGTTGCTTTCCTTGGGCGTGATCGCAAATTCCCGGCTGATCTTCAGGTTGCTGCCCTTAGTGGCTACTTTAAAGCTGTCCCCCGAATGCATGTAGGCAATGGTGACCGGCAGCTCGAAGAAGTCCGTCGCAAAGCGCTCGTAATAAGCCAGCGGGAACCAGCGTTCACCGAGGTTAAAATCCAGCAGTTCAAAGGGGATCTGTACCGGTTGCACCCGGCTGATCTCCTGCAGGCTATACTGCAGGTTCCGGTTGCCCGGGTTTTGGGCGGCTATCCGCTGCGCGGTTGCCAGTTTCTGCACTACATTCCCGGATAGGTACTGATCAACCGTTTCCCATTGCCGGTTTTGCGGGTTCAGGCAGATGTGGCTGCGCAGGCTGATGATGGTTTCCTCAGCCGACAGCCCGGTGGCCGCACCGATAAAACCCAGGTCGACGGCGCCTTTTTCATTCAGGCAGCGGGCAAGGGCATTCGAAGGGTCATCGGTTTTAAATTCCTCCCGGTTGCTGAAGACAGGGCCGCTCAGAATATCAGCAGGTTTGAAGTTATTGCCGTCCTTGACCTCGATGGAAGATAATAACTTAAACCCTTCCTGTTCGTCGGCCAGGATCAGCCGGCGGTTAGCCGGGCGGTTGAGTTGACCATAATGGCTGGTGAATTTTACATAAGCTTCGTTCAGCTCGCGGCGGAACGCCGGATATTCACTTTGCGCCGCAGCCTCGGTTTCGAACAGCGCCAGGTAAGTGTCCCTGACGCGGGTGTAGCGCTCATAAAATAAGGCATCCTTCTGGTCTGCCAGCGGCTGGAAAATCGCCTGTGTCCGGCTTTCATTGATCTGGTGGATCGTACCGGTTTGACCGTTCAGGCTGACCAGGCTGTCTTCCCGGTGGAATGCATTCAGCGCCCGGTAATAGATTTCAGCATTCTCCCCGAAATTAAAATACTCCTTCAGGCTTTGGTCGCCCTCGAAGTAGAAGTCATGATTGAATGCCTGCAGTTCGGGCACCAGCCTGGTCAGTTCCTGGCTCAACTGGTTGCCATTGATCCAGCCATTGGCAACGGATACGTTTTCAACATTGACATACAGTTTGTATAGGTAGTGTTTCTGGTTGGCATGGCGGGCGGTAATGAGGACGACGTTCTCGTGTTCAGGCCTGTCCTTCGTCCGGATCGTTCCAATGTGCCGGGCAGTATTCTTTAGGACTGTATGTTCGTCATCCACACTAATGTAGTCCATCGCCCTGTTGCCGTTTTCGGCAGGGGCACTATCGAACAAGCCTAATTGTACACTGACCTGCACAGCCGATCTTTCCGGCATAAGCAGATAGTTCAGGCTGGGTTTCTGCGCTATACTTTCTTCTTCGCTTGCGAATTGCTGCGCCCGATAAAAGGCCTGCCTATCGAAGAAAGATTGTAGACCGTCGCTGATGTTCTCCCTGATTTTAACTTCGATGGCCTTGATATCGCCCTGTTGCCAGTAGACTTCGTGGGCCAGGCCGTATTGGTTCTTCCCGACTTTAGTAGTGTCGGCTGCGGTGATCCGCTCGCGTTCGCTCACGATAAACTCATTGACGTGGTAATGGCCAAATTCATTAACCTGTAGCATTGTTTCCAGCAGCAGGGCTTCATCGGGGCTCAGGTCGGTTTTGCCGCTGTTCTTTTGCACAAGGATCAAATGGCTCGGCGCTTCGGTATTGCCGGTGTCCTTCATCAAGTTATCGGGCATGACGCTTACACTGATAAAATCTGCGCGGTTAAATAAATAACGCCTGGCCTCTTTGTTTGAAGGACTGTTTAAAAAAGCATCCGTGGTGATAAAGGTGAGGAGGCCGCCATCGGCCAGCTTGTCCAGCCCCTTGGCAAAAAAGTAATTATGGACCTTACCACTGATGTCCTTGTCGGGGAAAGCCGGGTCGAAGACCTGGAAATTGCCAAAGGGGATATTGCTGACGATGAGATCATGAAGGCCATTTTCGGTGGCCGGGGTTTCCTCCAACCCTTTGACCTGGACTTCGACAGGCACCGGTAAAGTGGCCGCCAGGGCCTGCAAGACCATCCCGGTAACCAGGTCTTTTTCAATGGCGGTGACCTGTTCGGTCTCCGGGAAGGCTTTGATGAGTTCGGTGATGAAAATTCCCGCCCCGCTGCTGGGTTCGTAAGGGCGTTTGGGGTGGATACCCTGTTCCTTTAAAACGGCATAAAGTGTTTGAGGAACGACCTGAGGTGTATAATAGGCAGTGAGGATACTGTCGCGGATCGACAGAACGGCCGTTTTATAATCCGCTTCGTTCAACCCGTTTTTCAATACTTCGTGCAATTCCATCATGGATGGATAGAGTTTCAGGTCATTTTGCGAGGCATTGCGGTCGACCCAGCTTTGCTTTTCACCGGCCGGGTACAAGACCGCTTTCAACCCGCCGAAACCGGAATAAGCCTGCAAAGCCGCCTGGTCTTCCGGCCGGGTAGTTTGCCCGTTCCGGTGCGCCAGCGCGATTTTGATCGCCGCTATATTGTCCCTTAAATGTTGTAGCTGGTTATAAGCCATGGTTCCGCACTAATCGTTTTCAATCTTGTTTATCGTTCCAGGTATTCCTCCACCATGCCCATGACGGCGTATTTCAACTGGCGGCTGTCTTCGCTTTCCCCGCCGAAGCCGAAGATTTCGAAAATCGGCTCGCAGGCGCCGATCAGGTTAATGACCTCGTAGGCGAGGATGCCGCTTTTATTCCAGCGGCGGTAGGCTGTATCGAATTCTGTTTCCAGCAAGTCGCGCATATAGTTGAAGCGCGAGGGCCGCAGGTCGCGGGTGAGTTCTTCCAGGCACAGGGCCTCGACTACGTAGGCCGGGCGGCATTCTGATTCCAACCCTTCCCAGAGTTCCCGGACAGAGCCTACCTTGGTTTCCAGGTAGGGTGTCAGGCGGTGGTCTTCCTGCAGCGCGATGAGCAGGTCAAGGTGATTGTCCAGCAGGTAGCTGTAGAGTTTGCTGATGAGTAGTTCTTTCATGAGCTTGGTTTTTCTTGAGTTATGAATTAGGGCTGGTGAGGGAGAAAATAAAGTGGTGGCCTGACCTGAATTTTTTTTCCTAACCGGGCTCTTTACAGGCCGAAGAATGACTTGATAATCGTGGCTACCACGACCAGGAAGATACAGGAACCGAACCAGGCGGCGGCGACTTTGGAGGTATCCTGGTCGCCGGAATTCCATTTCTGATATACCTTGACGGCGCCGATCAGCCCGACGAGCGCGCCGATGGCATACATTAAATTGGTGCCGCTTTCAAAATACCCGCGTACCTGGGTATTGGCCTGCTGGATGCCGGCATTGCCGTCCTGGGCGAGGGCATAAAGGCCGGTGATGGCTAATGAGGCGCAAAGCGCGCCCGCTTTAGGGGGGATTCCCTTGAATTTTCTTTTCCACGTTTTCATGTTCACTTATCTTATTTAATTCTTTGGGTATGACTTTTTCCATATCCGCTCCGCCCGCACCGACGGAGGGACTGAAAAATTGCTGCCGCCGTTTACCCTCCTGGCTATGGCCGGGCGCGGCGCGCCGGGACGTTCGGTCAGCAAAAATTTGTTGGGGGTTCCGCCTGGTGGCCCCCCCGGTTATGCCGGGGGAGCCGGGGCGGAATGGGCACTCCTGCTACACGCTCCACCACTGATCTACCTCTTCTTCGGTGAGCAGGGCGGTGCCGGTCTTTTCACATTCGTTGACAATCAGGTGGCTGATCACGGGTCGCTCAGCAGTACTATTTTGATGATCCTGGAGGATCTGTTTCAGTTGGGGGAGCAAAATGGCCGGAGCAAAGGGTTTATCGGCAGCCCCGGTAATACAGGCTTTAAGCTTTCCGGCGAGTATATCAGTATCGCTGATGGTTTGCTCCTGATTTGGGTATTCGCTTTGAATCTCGGCAGATACCGGAGGTAAGTCCTCTTCTTCTCTGTGCTCGTATTGCGGGGCCTCTGATCCGTTGGTTGATTTATTGCTCATTATACGTTGCTGCAGGTTTTCTAGTTCGGGGCGATAGCAGCGCAGGATCACGATAATGTAGTATATAGCGGCGATTGCGAGTACGCCAATTATATACTGTTGCCAGCTGATTTGGTGAAGAAGATGGGTCATTGTTTTCATTGCTTTTGTTGTTCTTGAATGGGCAGGTCTTCTGCCGTTTGTTGATACAAAGCAAGCGGGTTTAGCAACACAGGAAAACTTCAACTTTAGACTGCACCCTTGTTGCACCTCTTGAAGTCTGCTGGTAATGAAAGAATTACATGATCTGTTTGATTGAATTTTATGAGTTTTTTTCTTAAAAATCACATCGGATACTGGAAAATAAATTGGGGACAAAACGGTCGCAAACTAAAAAAACTCCTCTGGAAGCCTCCTGTACAACGCTGCCATCATTGGAGGAAGACGACGATTAGCGTTTGAATCGGCAACCCACAGCTATGCCGGGATTTATAGTTTGTAAGCTCTTGGAGATTTCGAGGCAAAAATATCAAATGATAAAAAACAAAGCCCGTAATGCTCAGGCGCGAAGGCACTCGGGTAAAGTTGCCGGTGGCTTGAAGCCCGGCAACCTGTTGTGATTCGTGACCCGTTAACGAAAGCCCGGAAATGGACCCGCTCATGAATCCCGGTTGAACTAAAGTTTGTATGTCCGGGATAGAGAATTTAAACGGAGGTACCCTGGAATCTTCAAATTTTATGTTATCGAGCTGTGGAATGGACTACCCCGGACAGTTCCGGTGATTGCTGACAAAGCAATTTGCTGAGCCGGCAAGACAGTAACTGCCGCGGTTTTGCTCAGCGCAGGGTCGGCCTTGCCGCCTGCGCTGGCGAGGCGTAATGAAGACGGAGGTTGTTGCATCTGCCGGTAAAGCTGGTGAGCTGATGGGGTGCTTGATAGCGCGTGAAATGAGGGATGACCAGCCCGCCGGCAGGTAAATGACAGGGCTTAACGTCTCTTTACAATCGGTCATATACTTTGGCCGGAATTTTGAAAAGTTTAAATTATTGGTGGTGAGGTGTACTTGCAAAGAGCAATGAGTTACTTTTAGCACCGCTAAATCCGGCTCATTCTTATCATTAAAGAATAGGTATAGCATCGGCCAGGGTTCACTGTTTGCTATTGTACCGTTAAAAAATAATGTTCTGCAGCTTTTGTCATGGATTAATCCCTGTCTGGTAGACCCGAACAACTCCAGGGCATCAACATTTAAATAATTCCCGGGTTCAACTTGTCCAGATCGGTTTTTACCCTGGCCTGCACCAGCTCTAAAACTGCCTTTTCATTTTGGATGATTCCCATGATAATGCCCGGATCCACATCGGTGAGGTAAGCAAACCTCAATATTTCAAAGGTGTTGAATTTTTCCGGGTTAGCGAGCTTCTCTATGTACCTGCTGTAATTTATTCCCAAAGCTAAAGCCATTTTCCCGGCATGGATATCCTTTAAATCATAAAGCCTCCTTACGGATTTGCTTTCCAAAAACAGTTTTAGGGTTTGAAAAGCTTCAGTGTCGATAGTTCTGCGGGACTCCCAATTGGACATAGTGTATGAAAGTAATACTAAATGTCAATAATTCATGTGTTTTTGTCGTATATATTGACGATGTGTATGTAATATTTACACTATGTATGTAAATTTTACAATGTGTATTTAATGTTGACATAATGTAGTTAATATAGACGAAATGTATCTATTTGATACAATTTGATATAAAATATTGACAATGTGTAAATATTTTGTATTATTGCCTTTGTAAGTATTTGACAACTAACTAATGAAAGCATCAATAACAAGTGCCGAAAAAAAGATCAGTTATTTCATCGGGGTCGATGTTTCCAAAAACAAGCTTGATTTCGCTGTATTGATGGACAGGCAATTCCTTTTACACCGGACGACAGAAAATAATCAGGAAGGTATAACTGTGTTTATGGAGGAATTGGGGAAGCTGGACAATTTCGGAATCCGGAATGCTTTATTTTGTATGGAGCAGACCGGTTATTACTGCAACCCGCTAGTGGAAGCGCTGCAAAAGTTAAAGGCAACATTTGTAGTGGCAAATCCAGTGCAGATCAAAAGCTCGCTGGGTGTGCTCCGGGGAAAAAATGATAAGGTGGATGCCATAAGGATCGCCCAGTATGCGCAAAGGCATCGGGATGAACTCCGGCTATGGGTACCCAGGCGTCCGGTAATGTTGCGCCTCGTTAATTTATTTTCTATACGGAACAGGCTATTAGGCGTTTCAGTAGCCCTAAAGGTGCCGTTAAAAGAAGAGCAGAAGTTCATCAAAAAAGGTACCCAGCTGGAAAACAGGCAATCCTGCGGGAATAGTTTAAAGGCCATCGCTGTGGACCTGGCCCAGATCGACCTCAAAATTGCGTCGCTGATCGAGCAGGACAGTTATTTAAAAGTGCTGATGGAAATTATTTGCTCAGTGCCCAGTATCGGCCCGGTTACCGCTCTACAGATTATCATTTGTACCAATGAATTCAAGGATATTTCCGACCCCAAAAAGTTCGCTTGCTATGCCGGGGTGGCACCTTTTAAGAATGAATCCGGTGGTTTTGCAGCAAGGGCGAAGGTTTCTCATGTCGCCAATAAAAAAATGAAATCGCTTTTACATATTTGCGCGATGGGGTCATTAAGGTATGATAAGGAAATGCAGTCATATTATGTACGGAAAACGGCAGGCGAAGGAAAAAATGGGATGGTGGTGATCAATGCCATCCGGTATAAACTGATCCAGCGGGTATTTGCCTGTGTCCGGCAGGGGAGATCGTTTGTTAAAGACTATCACCGCGATAATATTTTAGCAGCTGAACTGATCGATTCCTCGGTTTTGGAGACCAATTGATCGACGGTGTTGCCTGTTTTTAAAATCATTTAGAAATGGAGCCGGATAAAAACAGTAAATATAGCCGGAAGAAATAAAGCAGGTGAACTGATCGATTCCTCAGGTTTAGAGACCTATTGATCGACGTAGTTGCCTGTTTTTAAAATCATTTAGAAATGGAGCCGGATAAAAACAGTAAATATAGCCGGGAGATATCAAGCAGGTGAACTGATCTATGCCTCAGGTTTAGAGACCTATTGATTGATGTAGTTGCCTGTTTTTTTAGATATTTGGGGAATGGTAAGGGATTTAATGGCTCCCAGGCGCAATGATCAGAATAATCAACTGAAAAGACTGCAGGCGAACCAGGTCAGACGCAAAGTTTTCAGGCTTACATAGAGATGTAGTTGCCTGTGGTCTTTTCTTAAAAAATGAACGGAATATGAGACCTTTTAAATTTATTTTCGGTTGTTTTGAAAAAAAACTTTGCAACAAAAATATAAATCCTATCTTTGCGTTCCGTTTCGAAAAGCACTCGTAGCTCAATTGGATAGAGCGTCTGACTACGGATCAGAAGGTTAGGGGTTCGACTCCCTTCGAGTGCACATAAAATATGCCTTTAAATGGTTTAATCCATACAGGTACAATTTAATCCTAAGCCTTTCTGTGTTGTACCGAAAGGCTTTTAATTTATAACGAGCATGCTAAACCTGGTATTGTTTGGTCCTCCCGGAGCCGGGAAAGGGACTCAGTCGCAAAAGCTTATTGAACAATATGGATTGATCCATTTATCAACCGGCGATCTTTTACGTGGCGAAATTGCGCAAGGAACAACACTTGGGTTAGAGGCTAAAAAGCTAATGGATCATGGCAAACTGGTTCCTGACGCGGTTGTTATTGGCATGATCAGTAATAAGCTGGACAGCAATAAAGATGGTAAAGGCTTCATTTTTGATGGCTTCCCCCGTACAGTTGCACAGGCAGAAGCGCTGGATAGCCTGTTAACCAGCAAGCATTCGGCCATAACCGGCATGATAGCCCTTGAGGTTGACGATGATGAATTATTGCGCCGTTTATTACTTCGCGGTAAAGATTCAGGCAGGCCCGATGATGCCAACCCGGAAGTGATCAGCAAACGCATCCATGAATACAATGATAAAACGGCACCTGTGGCTGGTTTTTATAAAAACCAGGGTAAGTTTAAAAGCATTAACGGCATAGGCTCCGTAGATGAGATCTTTGGCCAGGTACATGCCATTATTGAAGCCTGGTTAAAAGATTAATAATAAATATAAGTCCGGAAGACGGGAAGCTGATAAAGTCCGAAAGTTGGGAGTGTCAAATTCCTGAACTTAATACAAGTCCGGAAGACGGGAAGTCGGTAAAGTCCGAAAGTTAGGAAGGCTAAAACTCTTAAACTTTCGGACTTTACTGACTTTCAGACTTTCCGTCTCCAAGAAAAAAAGAAAAAATTATGTCGCAAGGTTCCAATTTTGTTGATTATGTGAAAATCTGTTGCCGCAGCGGCCACGGAGGGGCGGGCTCTGCGCATCTACACCGTGATATATTAACCTCAAAAGGAGGCCCCGATGGTGGCGACGGCGGTCGTGGCGGCCATGTTATTGTGAAAGGCAATGCCCAGTTATGGACCATGCTGCACCTTAAATACCGCAAGCACGTTATTGCCGGCGATGGCGATTCGGGCGGCAGCTCGTTACGCAGCGGCAAAACCGGAAGAGATGAGATTTTGGAGGTTCCCCTGGGCACCACCGTTAAAAATGCCGAAACCGGCGAGGTGATCTTCGAGATAACCCAGGATGGCGAAACCCGTATTTTGACCCCCGGCGGCCGTGGCGGCCTGGGCAACTGGCACTTTAAAACCCCAACCCAGCAAACTCCCCGCTTTGCCCAACCCGGCGAAGATGGTAAGGAAGACTGGAATATACTGGAGCTAAAGATCCTGGCCGATGTTGGTTTGGTAGGTTTCCCTAATGCGGGTAAATCTACCTTGCTTTCGGTAGTATCTGCCGCCAAGCCCGAGATTGCCGATTATGCTTTTACCACCCTGGTACCCAACCTGGGTATCGTATCGTACCGTGATAACCGCTCCTTTGTCATGGCCGATATCCCGGGCATCATTGAGGGTGCGTCGCAGGGCAAGGGATTAGGTTTTAGGTTCCTGAGGCATATCGAGCGTAACTCGGTACTGCTGTTTATGGTACCGGCCGATACTACGCGAACCATCAAAGAAGAATATGAAATATTGCTGAACGAACTGCAGGAATACAACGCCGAACTCATGCACAAACCGCGTGTACTGGCGGTAACAAAAATGGACCTGCTGGACGAGGAACTTCAGGCCGAAATGAAACAGGAACTGCCGGAGGGCGTACCATCTATATTCATCTCGTCAGTTGCTCAAAAAAACCTGACAGGTTTAAAAGACCTGCTTTGGGCCGAGATCAATAAACAATCGATATAGCCGGACTTCGCATAGACCGCCTTTGACATTTGCGGATGCTTACCTATAAAAGGACCGGGATTAACTTTGCTTTACCAGTTTCAAGTATTGGTCCGGCTATTAATAAATGCTTTTTTGGTTAGCTGCGCTCTGCCTGTTACAACCGGTAAATTAGCCCAAAGGACATCTGCCATAACAATACATAGTTCATTTAAAGGGGTTCCTGCAGCCGGTTAGCTGCATTGATTCGGTTGACAAAGCCAGTGCTGAAAATTCGCCCCGAGAAGATCAGGCGATGACTGGGCTGGTTTGACGGGAGCACATTGGACATGCGTCATTTTAGCAATTCCGGCTGTTAATTGGCGTCCTTATCGTCATTTTCTTCTTCATCGACCCGCCAGAAATGCTCATAAAGTGCCTGAGAGTACTCATCAGTATCAAGAAACATTCTTTTGAGACATTTAATGCAATGCCTTTTATCTTCCTGCTCGTTGTAAACCCATTTATGAAAGCCGAATGTACACCAGGTAATGGTCATCTTCATATGATTGAAAGCATTCTAAAATAAGTATTTTTTGTAAAACGTGAAAATAAATCAGGCCTTTTTACGCAGAGATCGAAGCCGCAGCGGGAGTAAGCGTTTCCCAAGGGGCCGAACTGAGCTCCTGCCGTGGTTTTTACTTAGCCGAATACAGCACATATTTGTCACTCAGCATATCCATATGAAAACCCTTATAACCCGGGAAACATTTACGGATAATGTTTGATTTTGGCCCCATATAACTTGCCGGCAACATGATAAAGATGGGCCCGGCATGTCCGTAGTGCACGTAGTCATCAAACTCAATTTTTACGTCGGGACCAATGGGGTCTAATATCACATACCGGTTATGGTTTATCTCCAAACCCAGGTCGGGGCTGATGAATACAAAAATAGCATTGGTATTTTTGCGGTCGAGTTCCATAATCTGGTATAGGGACGGCTGATCAATAAACAGCTGTGCTATACCAGATATTCCCCTGGCATTTTTGGTTGCATTTTGATAATAGCTGGGGGCAAAATACCTGATAGTTAAAGCCGTAATAAACAGGCATATTAAGCCAAAACCAATCTTAACGGGCAACTTACTTAAGCTTACCAGATAAACGACGCCCGGTGTGATCAGTAAGCCGATTATACGCAAATGCCTTCCCTCGTAGGAGATGTTGGCCTGTTTTAAAAAACTATATCCAAAAAACAATATGGAAAGCAAATAAAAAACACTCAATAGCAGTGCATAACGTTTATCTGGAATAACACGAACAATGCGTATTACTAATAATACGCTCAATATAGCCGTTAATGACAGTACAATTAACGACCACCCCGGATTAAGTATAGGAGCATTACTATGCGTTATAAGGCCGTTTAACATATCATCCAATGAAAAGCCCGTTAATATGGGCGACGCCAAAGGAAAGCTTAATGCTTCCCAGCTAAATTTAAAGCCGAATGAAGTGCCTGCCGGGTTGGCGCCTTTAGCTATGTATTGAAAATAAACTACAGCCAATGATAGCGCGGCCGGGGCGCCAATCCAGATACCATTTTTAACCCAGTCAATCAATGCTGTTTTCTTTTGAGACAGGCTGAGCCACAGGTACAAGCAGCCAGCCCCGTACATCCATAAAAAGGATGATTTGCAGAAGAAGCCTATCCACCCGGATAGCAGCAAAAATAAGGCAAGCTTCCAGTCAGCTCTATCAAAGCTGATACAGCCGTATAAAAACCAACCCAAGAAGCCAAAGAGTAAAACCTCGCCGCCATTATAAAATATGTAGGGTATGATAAAGGCTTGCTGAATAGCAATAGTCAATACACTTATAGCAACCAAATGCTTTGCAAAGCCGGCCTTTTTAAAGAAAGTATACAGCCCGGTTATGCCCAATAATCCGCATACCATGGTAGTAAGGGCTGCTGCACGCCCATCATTAACGCCGAACAACGATTTAAAAAAGTAAGGAACCAAATATTGCCCCGGCGACCACCATGACAAAAATTCGCTATAGTTTTTACTAATGTCGGCAGGATCTGGCTTGTTTGTAATGTTAAAGGCTCCACCAGCCTGCATCTTGTGCATCACCTGGAAACCCCAGCTCGGATCTGGAAACATGGCTGAGGGGGCTATAAATATCATTAAGCCCAAAACGACAGTGAGCAGGCTTAAAGCTATTAATGTAATTTTGTGGGTATGTGATTGCTTTACGGTCATAATATAAGTCTTATTATTTATAGGCCGATTTCGCGGTCGCGGATTTTTACTGCAGGGTTACCCTGGTAAATGCTGTATGGTTCCAGGTTTTTTGTGGCTATGGAGCCGGCGGTAAGTACAGCATGGCTGCCTGCGGTTATGCCCAGGTTTACTATTGCAGCAGCGCCTATCCAAACACCGTCTTCTAAAATTACGCTTTTGGTTATCAAATCAAATGATGTCGTTTTATAGTTGTGGCTGCCGGTAAGCAACACGGCCCCCTGCGATAAACATACGTTGGCGCCAATGCTAATCATCACCAGGCTGTCTATCCAAACGTTTTCGCCAATCCAGGTGTTATCGCCAATTTGTAAAAACCAGGGATACTTGATATTTACGCAAGGTTTTATAGTTACTTTTTTTCCTATCCTGGCGCCAAACATCCGCAATAAAAATACTTTGAAACTACTTGAAGGTATAAAACTGGTTTTGAAAAAAGCAGCATTCACATAAAACCATATCAGCCTTTTTAAAGCGTTGCCACCCGGGTGAAAAGGGTGGTTATTATAAGTCGACAGGTCGGTTTTATGCATGTTTATCTGGGCAGTTATCATTTTGTTTTACCCAAAAATACAGGCTTATCATAATAATGGTGTACAAAATGATATTAAATATGGTGTGGTGGTCAATTATACGGCTTGCATTTTTATTCCAGAACAGGGCCAGTAGTACAAAACGCAGAATGTTTAAAAGCTGGATGGCTACAATCCCCGAAGTTAAAAAGATCAATTTTTGTTTTGTTTTTTTAGGATAGGCAATTACAAATGCCGCAAAAAAGCTCATCAGCCCAAGGCCAAGGCACGAGTACACCAGGATAATAGCCCCTTTGCCGGCAACCAGCAATTCGCTACCATTATGAATAGCCGCAAAGCCAAGCCAGTTGAGTACCTGGGCGCTCATACTCAATAATAACCAACGCAGGCCCTGTATGTAATTTAAATGATTAGCCAAAAACGGGTAATAATGGCTGCCCGGGTTGGTTATCCCGAAAAATAAAATGTTAAAATAATAGAAAAGCAGGAACAGAAACAGGAACTTGAATACAAATTTGCCGGGCGAGAGTAGACCCGGGTTTGCAGGTGTGTTTGGCTGTTTGTTTTTAAGGATCTCGTCAATTTTAACATCCACGATCAGCCTGAACCAGAAACCCTGCAAAAAATGGAATATGACGCCTATACGCCCTTCTAATATGCCCAATTGGAATATCATCCGGTAAGTAAAGTAAAGCAATGGCCTTACGTAGCGGGGCAATTGCCACCACAACTGCTTAAGCCAGGCCGTACGCTCATCGGGCGAGCCAAACAATGAAGGCTTGAGGGTTTGTTGCCGCATTTTCTGCATACGTTCTACCTCCTCCTGTGCCAGCAAATCGCTGTACCGGTTGTGCTTGGCTATCCAGAAACTAATGTTGTTTTCTTTCAGGTTTTCCTCCAGGATATGGCTATCTTTCCAAATCTCGGTTTTGCCGGGTACGATGAAGCGGTGGTCCATATTTTCATTCAGATCGGAGTAACCCACACCAAAACGGATCATTTTAAGCAGGTAAAAAGGATAATACCCGCCATGTTTTATCCAGCTGCCTTTAAAAAAATTCTTTCGGTTAAAGTAAATACCATTGATATCCTCGTAGTCTTCAACTTTAAATGCAATCAGTTTCTCTTTCAGTTCGGGGGTAACTACCTGGTCGGCATCTAAACAAATAACCCAGGGAGTTTTGATATCAAAGTTCTTTAGCGCGAAGTCCCACTGTTTAGGGTGATTTTCGAAAGCGTGCTGCAAAATAGTAGCCCCAACTTTTTGTGCTATCGAGATCGTATCATCCTCGCTGCCCGAGTCTAAAATAAAAACAGGCGCATTTAACCCGGCAATAGATTCCAGCAGGCGGGGCAGGTGCTGTTCTTCGTTATAGGTAAGAATAATAAATGAATACGGCGGCATCAATGCTTTTTGCTGATTTTTGTATACAAACCTAAATATTTTTCAACCAGGCGGCTGGCACTAAAATCTATGTCGATTATACCAGGCGCTTGTAGCCTGATGTGTTCCATTTCGAGTGGAAGGGCTGATACCTGGTCAATCATTTCAGCAACAGATACTGCGCTTGTTTCGCATAACCAGCCAAGCTGGTTTTTACTAACATAACCGGCGAGGCCAACTTCTTTACTAATGAGTACTGCGGTACCAACGCTCAGGCTTTCAATTACTGCATTGCCAAAGTTTTCATCATAGGATGGCAAGACAAAAAGGTCGTGTTTTTGCAGCACCTCAAATTTCTCCTCATTAATAAAGCCAGCCCAGGTTATTTTGTCGCTAACGCCATTACCGGCAGCTAACTGTTTCAGGCTATCAACATAGGTTTGGCTGCCGCTACCAGCAATGGTGAGATGATAGTTAGTTTTGATTAATGGTAAGGCATTGATCAACAAATCGAGACCTTTTTTTTCTTCGATCCTTGAAAAAAACAACAGTTTAATTGGAGCCGCTACTGAGTTTTTTGCGAAGGGTTGGTAAACCGGGAGCTTTACAAAATTAGGTATCGTAGTTGAGCTTTTAGGCGTGATGATGCTACTGACGGCTTCACTTTCCCGTAGCGAAGTGGCGTGGATATGGCAGCGTTTTAAAACAGGTTTACTTAGCAAGTTATGGACGAGTAATTTTATAAACCTGTTTTTATTTTGAAAAGAATAGGGGCTTAATGTCCCCCTCGCCGATACGACTACAGGCACGCCACGCACAACGGCGATAAGGCAGGATAGTACCGAAACAAGGTTCCACCAGGCGTGGATATGTATAGCATCATAAGTTTTAACATTCCTCCAAACAGCTGTTAATAATGCCGGCGATAAGTGGCTATGGTCTTTTGTAACGCGTTTAAAATAGGTAACGCTTACGCCGTCAACCGTTATAGCTTGGTTTGGCGTTACACCAAGTTCGGAAATACCGTTGGCTGTGGTGGCAAATACATTCACTTCACAGCCTGCATTGACCAGTTGCTCGCTTAACATGGCTACCGACATGGTTGGCCCGCCATAAATGTAGGCAGGTTTGTACGATGCCGAAATTTGCAGAATTTTCAAACCTCTTTTAAAATATGAGATGCAATAAGTATTTTATGGATCACCAGCATGCTGATGTAACTCCAGAAAATATTATTAACCAGGAATTCAAAACTCAAGCCGCGCCACATAATCTGAAACAGGCCGCTGAACACCAGCGCGGTTCCCAGGATATATCCGCCAAAAAGCCGCTCGGCCTTAACAGAGATAATTTGCGCCAGGGCTCCGTAAATCAGCATGATAACGAAAATAGCCAGGCCTCCTCCGGTAAGATAGGCATCGACAATAAAGGCGGGCTTTGCGGACACGCTTGAGGCCCTGTTAACTACCCCTGCATCATAAACCCGCTCCATGATCAGGTCTTCGGTGCTCGGTTTTTCCGGCCAGAAAATGCGCGGAACAATGGCCATTCCCGATTGTTTAAGCAGTTTTGTGCCATAAAAATCGATATTTTTCGGGGTCGACTGGGTGAATTTGATAAACATATCGATTTCGCTCAGACGGTAAGCGAGAAAACCCCAGTTGGAATCGTCCTGATCGCCCGAATCGCTGTTTAATGCGGCATCAAGCGCCAATTGTGTTGCTTCGTCAGCCGAGGCATCGCCCGACCACGCATTTTGCCTGAAAATACGGTTGTAGGTGGGCAGGAACATGAATAAAAGCAGCAGCAGCGGGATAAAGATGCCTGCTACCAGCTTTTTATAACTCGGATAGAGGAATACACCCAAAACCAGTACACTGATGATAATAGGTTCTTTAAAACCCGAGGTTAAAGCAGTGTAAAAATTGAAAAAATAAAAGGCGATACAGATAATCGTGTTTCCAATTTTTTTAAGTGGGATGGCAAATGCCAGTGCCAGTGTTCCGGAAATAAAGCTAAGCGAGCTGAATTGGTTTGAAAACTGCGATAGTCCCGGTATCGTGGTAAACAATATCGAAGCCGGAAAGCTGACAACCGCAAACATCATCAGTAAATTGGCCAGCTTATCTTTGGGCATATAGTACTTGGATTTGGTGCTATAATCCATAAACATTAAAATTCCGGATACGAATGCGGCATGGGCCAAACAATAATAGCGCTGGCATTGTGCGGTGTACTGCAGGCGGTTCTGGTCAACGAGTGTCGTTCCCACTTTTTCAAAATTTTGGTAGCCCAGTACATCCATAAAATAAAATATGGAAGTACAGGCCATGTAACCGGCAAAAATGATCTGCACCAAAAAGACCGGGCGCATCAACTGTTCAGCCACGCTCCTGTCATCCGGTATGGCCCTTACCCAGCCGGTTAAGGTCAGGAAAAATATAAGGAACGACCCAAGCCAGGCGATCATGTACGACAGTTGGGCATCACTGCTTAGCATAGCAGCCAATGCCCAGGGGATATACAATACAAGAATGCGTTCTAAAGGGGCCTGGTTAGTTTGCATGGGTATGCTTGATTACACTGAGCATCGCACCTGCCTGTTTGCTAAAACTCCAGTTAGCTATTTCCTCTTCTGCTTGGTGCCCTAAAATCGTCAGCTTGCTTTTATCCGCCAAGAGTAAATTTAGTTTTTTTGTTAGAGATGATATATTACCCGCTTCGAATATATCGCCCGTAACACCCGGGATTACCAGGTCCGCTGCGCAGCCGCATCTATCAGATACCAACACCGGTTTACCAGCCGCCATAGCTTCGTTTACAACAAGCCCCCAGGTTTCGCCCGGTCCTTTCGAAGGCAGGCAAAACAGGTTACAGGCCTGGTATAAAGCGGGCATTGCTGATTGATTTTGAAAGGGTATAAAATGAACATGCTTGTTTTTACCTGCGGCTGTTTTTAAAGCCCCCTCCAAAATACCGTCACCAACAAATAATAAATGCGTATTTGGCATGTTCAAAGTTAAAAAAGCATTCAGCAATAAAAGGGGTGATTTTTTGTCTTCGAATTTACCGGCAAACAATATTAAAACATCAGTGGGCTTAACCCCCAAACCCGGCCTGATTTTGGAAGCCTCCTCACTTTTTTTCGCCGTAAACCGGTCGTTATCAATGGCGTGTGGCGCAAAGCTAAGCTGGCTGGCCTTCAACCCATATTTTTTAAAGTAAGCGCAATTATTGCTGCCTACATAAAAAGCATGATCAACATGGCTGTAAACCCATCTTAAAAAAACAGCTCGCAATAACTGTCTAGCGCCGGTCTTCATATCCAGCAGTGTCGAGTCGCCACGAAAATAAACCGGTATTTTGTTTTTAAAATGCCTGATGGCCTTTAAATGGCTATCATATGCCCAGCCGTAAACCAAAATAGCATCGGCCTGCCAGGCTTGTATTTGATGGATAAGGCCTGGATTGATTATCCCCTTAAAATGATGCGAACCCGGATTCGGGGCTGTGTTTTTAACCCACTCGTATGTATAGCCATCCAGCAGCGGGATATCCCAGGTAACGGTTTTGCCAAAGCCCGGATCAAATTTTTTCTGCGCCCCATTGCCCCAGGTATAAAACACTTTAACGTCTATTCGCCCGGCCAATAATTTGAATACCGGGGCATAATACTGGATGGGATGGGTAGTAATGATCGCTAAACGCATCTTAAATAATTTCGCCCATAATTTTAAATCCTTTGGATGCTTTTACACGCGATTTTATAAATGCTTCATCGCGGCAATAAATGGTATTATAACTGCCAAATGAATCCATCAACTGCAGTTCCCGTTTAAAAGGATCATATTGGTATGGCTTAAAACCGATCGACAAAAGTGTTTGGTGGATATCATCTTCATTAAAACCGTAGCGTAAACCACTGCCATTCAGTTCAATAATAATGGCTTTAAGTATCGGCAGCTTTAAGGTGTCAATCATCCCTTTTAACACTTCAGTTTCGAAGCCTTCCACATCAATTTTCAGGAGGGCGGGTTTATCAGCAAAGATCAGGGAATCAATACTGATGACATTTACCGTTTCCACATCGGTTTCTGCGCTTTCGCCGGGGCTGATAATGTGGTTGGTCGTATCTTCGTTTCTGGAGAAGTTTAACAAGCCTGCTGTTGCGCCTGCTGCAGCGTTTATCAAAGTAACTTTATCCTCCAGTTTATTCAGGCTGATGTTTTTGGCAGTTATCGCTGCCGTATTTGCAGAGGCCTCAATGGCAATGGTTTTGGCTTTGCAAACGCCCGAAGCCAATAAAGTATACGAGCCGGCATTGGCGCCAATATCAAAAAAAACATCGCCGGGCTGTAATAAATGCAACAGAAACGCCATGTCATCAAACTCGTGCAGGCCGGTGTAAATATTGCCGGTAATACCTGTTAAACCCTTGCGCGCATAAAAACGGATACCGGCAATAAAAGGCTTTACCATAAACTTAGCCGGTTGTATACTGCTTTGAACCTGCCAGGTTAAAAAGCGGATAAACGTTTTAAGCGGATGCCTTTTACCTAAAGGATGGTTTAATATAAAACCGAATGTTCTTTTAATTTTTCCCACTGATAACGCTGTCAAAAAGTTTGCACTGGTGTATGGTCATTTGCCTTGCCGAATATTTATTTACAACTTCGGGATGATATGGAGGCGGTTCAACGTGGCCGCTGATTAAAGATAGCAGGAATAGGTTGATATTGGCATCGCTAACGGTATCATAGTCATAAACCGATTTAACACCGTACTCCTTCATAATATTTACAGCCGAACTTGCCTTGTTAAAGATAGCCAGTAAAGGCTTTTTGGTAAGCAGATACGGATAAATTTTTGAGGCCGTGTATTTAGGGTCGTCCGAGCCTGGAATAAACAAGCCATCGGCCTGTTGCAGGGTGATCAGTGTATGATAGTAGCTTATCCTGTCTGTAATTTCAATTACATTGTCTGCAACGCCCAGTTGCCGGGCAAGTGGTAAAATGCTTGGCTTGCCCTGTCCGTTGGGGGCATAACTTGTACCTATAAAATATAACTGTAATAATTTTAAAGCTTCGTTGCCTTTATCCAATTCTGATCTGATGGCTTTAAACAGCGGAATAATTGCGCGATGCATATCGACACCGCCGCGACCGATGTATACGACATTGGTGTATTTGGAGTCGAGCAGATTGGGGAAGGCATTCCTGTTCTGTTCTGCTATCTGTATATCTGGCTCAAACGCCCCGAAAGTTATGGTTGCTGACGGAATGGCCTTAATTACCGGGTAGCGTTTTTTCAGGTCGCTGATATAATCATCAGACACGCTGATCAGGCCGTCCACATGCTTCATCGCTACAGGCTCCAGGTATTTGTTCAGGCGATAGGAGAACCAGTATTTGGGTGGCCTTTGAGCTTTGGGTTTATCCTCATAATAATCGGAAAACCAGGGGTCCTGCATGTCAATGACGTAGGGGATACCATAGCGTTTTTTAAAATAAGCGCCCAAAATGCAAACCGGGAATTGGGTAGTCGAAAAATAGATCAGGTCGTAGGCTTGTGTTTTTAAAAGTTCCTTTATTTTTTGCCTGTAAAACCATAACGACCGCAAAGCAATGCTGCCCAGCCCTAGTTTGGATGTCAGGTTTTTTTTCAGCGCTTTAACTTTATGGATGCCGACCTCCGTTGGGATACTTTGTAAAAGCAATTCATCCGCGGGCAGGTCGCTGTGCCGATCATCCACGGTGATGACTTCGGCTTCCCAGCCGCTGGCTTCAAAATAGGGCAGGCTCATACGTACCCGCTGCATATCCGCTGCATTTACAGGGGGGAAGTATGGGGAGACGATGAGGAGGCGTTTTTTCAATATGCTAGCTGTTCCGGATCTGGTGGATAAATATCCGGCTTTCGGTCTCCCAGTTTAATGCCGTTTGCCCTAAGCGGTAATTCTCCAGCCTCGTGTGGTATAACAAAGCCGGGTTTTCCGCATAATGCTTTAGCAGCCCCGTTAAGGCAGCTGCGTCGTTTTTGTCGTATATGTGACCTGATGCCGGGTGTTGCTGCATAAAAAGCTGCTGACCCTGGGTGTCGCTCGCCAGGATGGCCAGTCCGGATTGCAGGTAGGTGAATATTTTATTGGTAAGACAAATGTCCCGGTTCAGCGTTGAACCGGTTTCACTGGCCATTCCGATATCGAACTGAGCGGCGAAGGTAAAAAGTTCATCGGCAGCGACGGGCTCATGAAAGTGCAACTGGTTGTCACCGAGGCCCTGTTCCCCGGCGAAGATGAGCAGCAAATTCCGGTCAGCTGGAGCGCAGTTCCCCAATAAATGTAACTCAACAAAGTCTCCGGTTTGACTGATGGCTTTAATGATAAGTTCAATGCCCCGGTCTCCGCCGATGGTTTGCGAAAACCAAAATAGTTTAAGCGGCCCGCCGTTCTTATAATTTTCCCGGATAGCAAGTTTTGTTTTCGGGAATACATTATTGATAACGACTGGCTTCAGGTAGGGATACAAACGCAAATAATTACGGGCGATGAGCGGACTAGCCGCGCTGAAATAGACTGTCTGCGGGAAGTATTTTTCTTCAATATATTTATTGAGCAGATACAGGTTATCCTTCATGGAACTAAACTGCCCGGAGTGCATATCTTCTGCATCATATCCAGCTTTTGCTTGCCAGTATGTTGCCGCCCGGATGGCAGCCGGCAAGGCGCCCAGGTTATGTGCTATATAAATAGCAGACCTGGTTTTTTTTGCTTCGGCAAGTGCTTCCGCGTGTGTACGGCTGATCGCGTTTTCGGCTATCCAAGTTTTCTTTTTGTATTTAAAAAGCAAGGTGCAAAGTTTCTGACGAAGCCGGGTTTTAAAATAAAGCCATTTTTGCTCCACAGGGTCACCGCCGCAGCAAATGTACATGCCCGGTTCGCGTGCAGTTATTTCCCCGTCGAATTTTTGTGCCCAGGCCTGGTAAAAACAATAGATGACTTTTACCTGGTAGCCAAGTCCGCGCAAGGTTTCAGCTTCCTTAACCAGCCTGGGGTTAGTTGTTGGCTGGCCTGTCGTAATTAAGGTGATATGTGTCAATGCCTGGCTGTAATTTCGCGGTAAAGCTGTTGATACTGCCCGGCCAATACACCTGAACTGAACCTTTCTTCGGCAACAGCCCTGCAATTCCGCCGGTCTATTTCGCCCGAACATTCAACCGCCGCAATCATTTCTTCCAGGGTTTCGCATACAAAACCGTTGATGCCATCGGTAATGACTTCCGGTATCGCCCCACGGTTGAAACCGATAACCGGCGTGCCGCAGGCCAGCGCTTCGGCCATGACGATGCCAAAAGGTTCATCCCAGGTCACCGGCATCAGCATCGCCCCTGCGTTCCGGAGCAAATCGTTTTTCTGGGCATTATTGACAGGGCCGATATACCGGATCTGTTGCTGGTCAATAAAGGGGGCCACCTGTTCCTCAAAATACAGCCGGTGATGCGGCTCTGCAGGGATATTACCCGCGATAATTAATTGCCGCCCCGTTTTTAAGGCAACCTGAATGGCAATATCCGTTCCTTTTTCCTGTTGTATCCTGCCCAGAAATACAAGCGGTGCATCCGGGGGAACCTGGCCGTTAAAAGCATAGTCTTTCATCCCGACCCCATTGTAGATGGTCGTCACGTGGGCGATGCCCTCAAGCTGCCGGGCAATATGATTACTGCAGGCGGTAAAATAAAGCGAGTTTTTCCGGGCTATCTGATTTGCCTTTTTGACCTGTGCAATCGTCGGCGGGAGCTGGTAGGATACCACTTTGGGCAGCCCGAACAGCATCAGTAAAGCAATATTGCTCATCCGGCCGAAAGTGTGCACCAGGTCGAACCGCTGAAGCGCAATTCCAGCTGTCAGGCTGTTGACCCGGATGAAATCTTTTATACCATAGGCCGCAGACTCCCGGTAGCCGACGAGCCGGCAATTGGGCCTGGAATCTTCGTGGGCATAGAGGGTAATGGCATGGCCTTTTTTTGTCAGTTCCTGTATCAGCATATAGACGATACGCTCTATCCCGCCATATTGCTCCGGGGGAACAGGAATAAGTGGATTAACGATGATGGCAATTTTCAATGCGATTATTTTGGTTTTGATTCCCGGTACCGCATCCTGGTTTTCTGCAAAAGAAAATCATAGGTGCCTGCCTGGGAGCTGAGGTAATTTTTAATATAGGATAACCGGTGCCCATTTCTTAACAGCCATTTGCCGGTTCGTAACCAGTCGGAGAAAGTCAGTAGCCGGTTTAGTTTTTTATCACGGATAATAAGCGTATTCGCCAAAAAAAAGTTAGCTACCGGGCTTGGTTTTAGCCGGCGGTGGAACTTTAAGCTTTCCTGAAATGCCGCCGTTCTGTCACCGGCGGCTTCGATAAAACTGGCCAGCAGCATGACCTGCGTCGCTATCCAGGTATACGGGTCATTTGTCCGGTTGGTCTCAAGAGTAACTGCGAAATTTGCCAGCGGCTGGTGACAAAGGCATAGGGGGTGTTCGAATGACCGTTCCCGTACCAGTTCTACGGCGTTTAGCAGCACATTTTCCGGTACAATATAAGCTGCGGCACCGGCCCCCCGGTACAGCAGGCCGCTGTTGGAATGAAGCGCCGCCATGGCCTGCTTTTCTGAGGGCCATAAAATCAGGCTGGTTTGATCTCCGGCGGGCCAGATCGTCTGCTTAAGATCTTCCCAGCGGTTACCGCTCTTTTCCCGCCACAGGCGCATATTGCTCCAGGCGACATTTATACCAGATTCTTTGTCCAGTAAAGCAATCATTACGGATAAAAACGCCGGTTCCCACCAGTTGTCATCTTCCAGTATGCTGGCGTAAGATTCCCGGCAGCCTGCAAACGCGAGGTTAAAGCTTCGGACAGCGCCCATATTGACCGCGTGGTCGTGCACCATGAACCTGTCGTCTTGCAGGGACCTGATATACTCCGCGGGGAACCGGTCGGCCGGGTCGTCATTGTGCAGCTCGCAAACCCAGTCTGTAAAAGTCTGGTTGCGCAGACTGCTTACCGCACGGGGCAGCAAATGATTTCTTTTATAAGTGAAAAGATATATCCTGCAGGCAGCCATCAGGAAAATTTTTGCTGAAGTAGTTTTTTGATTTTTTTTGCATTTTTCCAGCCCAGCAGCGCAGCCAGCACCCAGGTAACGCCGCCCGCGGGAAAAAGGATGTCCGAACCGCCGAGCTCTTTTATCCGCTGCTCCGCCCGGTTGATGAGTTCCGGGTAATCCGGGTAAAAAGCAAAAGTGAAGCGCCGGAAACAGTCGGCCGCTATTTGTTTGACTTCCGGGGCACCGGAGTAGCGCAGGAGGTGGCTTGTGCCCAGGTCAATAGACCGGAAAGCAGAGCAGGCTGCTTTGGCCGAATTTCCGGATGACAAGGAGCCGGATACGCCGCTGCGGTAATACAATATGGCCGTCCCGGCATACTTCAGTTTATTTGCGCTGAGCAGTACGCGGATAAAGAATTCGAAATCATTGATCAGGGAAAGCTCCTCATTCCACAGCCCGGCTTTGTCCAGCAAGGACCTGGGAATAAGCCACAGGGCACATTGCAGCATGACTTCCCGGCCGGCCATCGATGCCGTCAGCCAGGCGAAAGGTTGCATATTCCCCCGGACAGTCCCGGTATCCGGTTTAAACGTTGACAGGTCGTCCTGATAAAACCTGCCCCAGCAGGCATAGGCAATATCGCTGTCGGCATTGTGCAGAACTGCCACTTGCGCATGCAGGAAATCCGGCGAGAGCAGGTCATCGGCATCCATGAACTTGATCAGCTGGCCGCCTGAAAGACGGAATGCCCGGTTTGCCGCTGCGCATTGTCCCCGGTTTTCCTGGTGATAAACCTTTACCCGCGGATCTGAAATACCCTCCAGGACCTTTGCCGTTTGATCCGTGGAGCCGTCGTTGACAATAATGAGCTCCCAGTTGGAGTAGGACTGGCCGAGGACCGAGCCGACCGATTGCAGGATGTAGTCCCCGGCATTATAAGCGGGCATGCAGATAGAGATTAAGCGCTCGTTCACGGCATAAACCTCCTCCAGGCCAGGTTATAATAACCTTTTTTCGAAAGGTCGACGTAATGATGTAAAATGCCGGAACCATGGATGATTTCCGGGGTTCCGGGGTTAACGATATAACGGTCCGCAGGTAAGATGACTGCGGGGCCGGCACTGACCAGCATCGCGGACAGCGCCTGCTCCAGGTAATACGTTTTTCCTTCTTTTTCTTCCAGTATGCTGACCCAGGTCTCCAGCTTGTCCCAATTGACCTGTGCGCTGTTCAGGCCAATGATCCCTACATTCAGCAATGGGGGTATCCTGGCGCCGGTCAATTGTTCCATAAGCTCCTGCGAATAACCATAGGACTCTTTACAGTCCTGCATGTGTATGGGTATACCGGGATTTTTCAGCCAGCCGATCATGGCTGCAGGTTCGTCCAGGAACAGCATATCAGAATCGATCACCAGTTTCCAGCTTCCGCCGGGCAGCGTATGGATATCGGTGAGCTTCTTGATATGCGGGTACTCCGCCCGCTTATTTCTCAGGGCGGGATAACGGCTCTCCGGCAGGTATTGTTCCAGGTTTTGTTCGACGCTATCCCTGGAAATGACCGTTACGCCCGGAAGCTGCCTGTTGATCAGGTGGATGAAAGGGGCGTCAAAACTTCCGTCATCGACTAAGATAAAATGGAAATGCTCGGTGCTGTTGCTGGATAATGACCGGATACAAAACAAAGTCTGGTAAAGGTACTTTTTGCCGGTGAGAAAGTAAACCGGCAAACCATCCGCTACCGAATGGACGGGAGGTAACAACATCGCTGCTTTTTCCATTAGACTTCGGTTGTACATCATTCGCCTGTAGCTGAAGTACCCACCGAATTTTGCCAATCGTTTTAATGCGGACAGGGGATGGCGGTAGAGGGTGTCAATAACGGATTGAATCAAGCGCGTTTTATTTTTTTTGAACTGTTTTTTTGCCGAAGGCTATCGCGGGCATTTCAACCCGGTTAAACATGACCCTGGCCAGGATCGTAATCAGGGTGAAGACCGAAAGGTCATACACCAGGTTATAAAAAGGATTTTGTTGAATAGCTTTCGCTTCGAAGAGTCCTAAAAGGAATACCCCCACGGGTACATGGATTAAATATACCGAATAGGAATACCGCCCCCAGGCTGCAAACCGGTTCCCGGGGATATGGATTTTATTGCTGAGGATGATCAGGCCAAAAGTGAACAAGGCTACCGCGATATATTCAGGTTGCGGGCCAAACTTGCTCCATAATCCGAAGAGGCTGATCAGGGTTAACCCGATGGCCTGGGACCAGGACAATAAATTTGCAGAACCGGTCAAATAATAAATGCTGATGCCCATCCCGAATGCGGGCCAGTGATCTAAAAAAAACAGCAGCCCGGTATGCTGTTCGGGCAGTACGGCTGATAATAGGGAAATACCGGCCAGGAAATAAATCATCCTTTTTTTATCAAAGGGGATAATCAGGGAAACGACAAGATAAAAAAGCAGCTCGCAGCTTAAGGACCAGTAGACCCAGTTGATCGTCGGGATGGGAGAAAGCGGCGCTGTTGTCAGCGTGATCGCGGCTACAACCCCGGCCAGGTTTCTGGGCAGGAAATGAACAGCGTTTGCACCGATATAAAGCTTTTGAAAAAAAGCAGCCGCCAATACAACGGCCAGGCTGACCCAGTAAGCCGGGTAAATGCGGAAAAATCTCCTGCAAAGGAAATCCCGGGTATTACCGGCGTTTTGAGCGGACAGGATGATACAATAACCGCTGACGACGAAAAAAACGGGAACACCGAGGGAGCCGTGCCTGACGGTGTTCCGGTACCAGTTGTCCTGCGTTGCTATCGCCTGGTTCAGGTGAAACAGGGCTACACCTAAAGCGGCAAAAAACCTGAGCATGTCTATCGCCTGGTTATGTCTGGGCATTTTTTTTTATGATAGCTAATCCGTCAAATAACCCGCATGCTCCCCGCCATTTGATATAGGTGGACGGGCTCTGCCAGGCCCTGTAGCTGAACCATGCCTTGATTTTCCGGAAAGGCAGCGTCCAGGGGATTATGCTTTCCCAGGGATTGATCCGGTGTTTCTCCAGTACTTCTATCCAGGACCGGTTGGTATCGTTAAGCAGCCGCGCCAGGTAGGCGGCCTGAACCCGCTGCTGCGGAATGATATGGACCAGGGACAGGGACGGAAAATAACCAACCTGCCAGCCCGATTTTAAGATTTCCAGCACCAGGTCATTGTCCCCCCCGGAGCTGAGCGCGTTACCGGTCCTGTCCTGGATAACATCCCTGCCTGCATGTAGGTTATTGAGGTAGGTGCCCAGCGCGGCTTTTCTGATACCCATCCCGGCACCGATAGGTGCCGAAGCCGGGTAGGTATAGTCCCAGCCGCTGATCAAAGGAGCTGTTCCCAGGTCCCGGAGGGCAAGATTTCCGTAAAATTCACCGATCCAGTGGGGCGGCCGGGCTTCAAAATGTGGCAATGTTCTTCCCCCGATGGCACCCAGGTCGCTGTTTTCCCGGAATATGGCCAGGGTATTGCTGAGGTAGTCCCGGTTAAGAATATTGTCGTCATCCACCATGATAATGATATTGCCCCTGGCCTGGTCAAACCCTTTCAGCCGGGCATGAGCGAGACCTTGTTTTTTTTCCCTGATGATCATGCTTTGCGGATGCCAGCTCAGATCAGCCGTTACGGGCACCGGTGAATTGTTATCCACGATGATCAGCTCCCATTCCCCGGGTGGAAGGCTTTGCTCCCGGAGGCCCGCGATGGTTTGCCGGAGCCGGTCGGGTTCGGGTTTATAGGTCGGGAGAATTACCGAGATAAAATCAGTCATTTCTGAAACGGATTATCCTGGCCGGGACGCCTGCGGCAATAGCGTAAGGGGGTAAGCTTTTCGATACAACGCAGCCGGCAGCGATGACGCAGCCATCTCCGATCGTCACGCCCCCCAGGATCCTGGCGCCCGCGCCGATCCACACATCATTCCCGATTTTTACGGGCAATAAAATATCCTTTTCCGAACGGATCAGGGTCTTCCTGTCCGGAATAGTATGGTTGGCACTGACAATACAGGTATGCATGGCGATCAGCGTATTGTCCCCGATTTCCACCCCGCCATGGCCATAAATGATGACATATTCGCCCAGGAAGGTATTGCTACCTATTTCGATCTTTCCCCCGTAAGCTTTTAAGACCGTTCCCTGGGACAGTTCGCACCGGTCGCCGATGCTGACGCAGCCTTTCTTCCCGTTTGCGAAACCTTTGCTGATAAAGGTATGGGGCCAAAGCGTCGTCTCTTTTTTAATGATGATCCCGAAGTTTCTCAGGACCATTACGCGCAATTGTGACAGGAGCTTTAGCATGTGAATTTTAAAAACTGTTCTGCAAAGGCGGTCAATCCCTTTACCGGGTTGTGTTTATTGTTGAAATCGAGGTACATCAGCACATAGTCCAGACCGCAGATCGTGGCGATCCGGTGATAGCAAGGCTGATAGCTTACGTCATCGGGATAAATCTCCAGGATTTTTGTGCCGGGCCTGCAAAGATAGATATTGCACAGACCAGCCCCGTGGGGGCCGATCACATGGGTGGCATTTTGCATTACCGCGATTGTTTCAGCAGGATCAAGCCGTGAGAAATCAACACTTTCGATTCCCGGGAACCGGGTAATGATCTCATTTTCCCAGGCTAGTTCCCGGGCTTTCAGTCCTTTCCTGCTGATCATGATTATTTTTTGTCCCTGCGGCCCGGAGGCATGTCCTTCGGGAATGTCAAATAGCTTTTTCAAGGTATCCAGGCACCACCGGCCGATCTGCTGGTCGGCGATCAGCCGGTTCGTAAACAGGAGCTGCCGGCATTCATAATGACTGCGGCCATCCATCCAGATGATCTTCGCTGTATCGATCCCGGCCCTCTTTAACCATTTTAGTTTCCAATCTACAGCCGGTCCGTTGAACAGCAGGTGATCGGCCTGCGCCAGCAGGGAGCCGTACAGGCCTGCTTTCACCATGGATTCCAGCAGGAAATGATAAAACCCGCCGTCGGCGCCGATGGTCAGGAAAGAAAGTGTTATGCCGTCAAGGTACGTTTTAACCGGTAAACGAAAGGCATTTACATAGGGAGACAACCGGATATTGTCCAGCCATTCCCGTGCAGATTCATCAATAAAACTCCTTTTTTCCCCGTCATAGACCAATCCCAGCTGCCCGATAATGCCCGCACCTGCCAGGCTGTAAACATAACGGTCGGGCTCCCTGAAAATGCCTGTGGACAGGTACCTTGGATTTTTGCCTATGTACCGTAAAAGGATTTCCCCATTGAGGCACCTGGGCTCCCGGTAATAGCAGGTAAGACCTCCCGGTTGGGTCAGTAAAATGCCGTTGCTGGTTTCCGGAAGGTCCAGCTGTGTACCCGGTTTTGCGGCATACAATTGCTTAAAAGCGGCAACACGGTAAGGATTGCGGGTCAGGCAGGCGATCAGCCACCTTTTGCTCCAATAAAAAATGTTGCGTATCAAGGCCGGAACTTTTTTTTCAGGTAAACGGAAGATTGGATCAGCGCCGTAAGGGCAGCAGCCGGCAGGCACCTGCTCAAAAGGTAAATGAACGAGATGTTAGCCGTTTTTAAGGCCAGGTTATACCGTTTTTTTAAGGCGATCAGTTCACCAAGATACCGGTACGCCCCGTTGTGCAGCAAACCGTTTTTGGCTCTTTGAAGTTCATCGTTAAAAATATCGTCACTGACCTGGTTGCGGTAAGCGGCCAGGTACCTGTCCAGGAACAGCATCCGGCAATGCCAGCAGCGGGACTGGTCCCGGCTGATGCCCTGTTCATGTCGCAGGGAATAGGCCAGAACTTCACTGACCAGCGCGAACCTTGCCCCGGAAGCCGCCAGGCGGATATGCAGATCCGCGTCTTCCCAGCAGTTGATGTGTTCGCTGAAACCCTGCACTTCCAGGAACGCCGATTTCTTATAGACGGTATTGATAACGCCCAGCGGGTGGCTTATAAAATAAGCCAGCGGAGCGGCTGAGATCCCGCCCTCATCATACCGCCATTGAATAACGGGCTGCCTGCTCACCGCGTCGATCCAGTCTGCGTACCCCAAAACAACATCGGCCGCTGCCATTTTACCGCCGGTCAGTGATAAAAAGGACGGGTTGAATTCGTCATCGATATCGTGAAAGTGAATATAGGGGCAGGAGGCCGCTTCGGCAAGCCGGTTACGGGCATACCCCGGGCCCCGGTTCTCTTTACCGGCGATGACACGGAAGCCCCGGGCTGTTAATAACGCCGCGGTGTCGTCCGTACTGGCATCGTCAAAAAAAATAACTTCATCAAAAGGGGTATGCAATGCCGAAAGGTCTTGTAAGAACCGGTCGACATAACGCGCTGCATTAAAGCAGGGCACGAGCAGGGCGCATGGCAGTTGTTCCGGAACGTTGTTGGGGCTAGGCAGCAGGGGCATGCAAACGGTTTAGTCTTTTTGCCTTGAGCTTTTCAATTGGCTCCATCAGCAAAATATTGATCAACAGGGCCAGCAGGACCACGGTTAGCAGGGAAGTAAACCCCAGGTCGATAACCTTCGGAAACCGTCGGGCAAAAACAAATTTGATTACGAAACTTTGACTGATATAAATCGGGTACGACAGGTTCCCTAAAAAACGGTCTGCGCGGCTTTTCCTGGTGGCTTCAAAGGCAAATGGCATGAACACGGCCACGCTGAGGAATAACAGCGATTGTTTCAGGTAAGTTTCCTGGAAAAACTGGTAATAAAATAATACGACGGCTATCAAAAGCCCGTACAGTCCAAATTGCATCAAAAGACCCGCTTTGTTTTTAACATAGGTGGTGTAAAAGCGGTAAGAGAAGATACCCGCAATAAAAAACATCAGCTGGGTTGGAAAAAACATATAGTTCCAGGGCATACGGTCTGTGTACTGCCAGGCCAGTAAGCACCTCAGCCCCAAACTCGCCAAAAATAACACCAGCAGGATCGGGTATTTGCGTTTACTGAGCCAGGGCGCGAACAGGTAAAAGGCCAGCTCCACACCGACGGTCCAGGCGATGCTGTTGAAACCGAAATTATAAACTGAGGGCCGTGTTTTGTTAAAGTCATTGGTAAAATACAATTGGCCGTTTTGACGGATCCCGAAAAAGAATGTCCAGTCGAGCCCGATGATCAGCAGGTTGGCCAGTACGAGATACAACAGGGTCAGCGGCGCAGGGTGGGCATACCGGGTATAAAAATCGAGCGTGCTCGGGTAATGAAAATAGTAAACGGCGACACTCCAGCCAATCAGCAATATGAGGATGAGCCAGTATGCCGGATAGATCTTCAACGCACGGTTGACGTAAAACTGGTAATTGCCGCCGGGCCGGTCATATTTTTCGGTCAGTACCATGGCAATATAAAAGCCCGAAATAATATAGAAACACTGTACCGCCAGGTTACCGGATACCGGCGAATAGCCCATGATCGTACTGGTATGGCAGAGAACCACAGCACAGGCCAGTAAAAATCTTATAAATCCCATTTGTTTATCCGTAGTATGAAGGTGAATACAATCATTTTTCGGTACCTCCTGCATGGTAAGCTGTTTGATCCGTGGTCACGCCGACCTGGATCCATTCCGGAGGAATGATATCGGCAGGGTATTCTTTACCGATTTTAAAGCCCAGCCAGTACCGCGGGCAATAAATCCTTTTGTGTTCCCCTGGGTTTAAATAGGCCGCCCACCAGGCGAAAGAACTGTTGGCGATGATACAAATATCGGCATTCATCAGGACCTGAAAATCCGTCATCAGGTCGTCCCCTGCGAATACCGCATTGGGGATATCTCCAAAATTCAAACGTACAAATTCGATGTCATCGCTGACAAAGATAACGCGGTATTTGCCGGCGTCGCTGATCAGGTTCAGGCACTGCCGGTAATAATTGACGGGCAGCGTCAGGTCCTTACTGCCAAGATTTTCCTCCCACCAGCTATTCAGGCTTAAATAGTCGCCCCTCCTGATATGTACCGCTATGACCGGTCCCTCTTTGAATAGCCGGGCGTACTTATTTTTAAAGCGCGCGGCATATTGCGTTTTGATCCTGATATAATCCGGAATGGAGGCCCGGATATTTTTAAAAAACAATTCCGACTGGAAATAACCGCGGTAGATACGGCCATCGGGCAATGCATCCGGTCCTTCTTCCGAGTAATTGTCCACAGGTATGCTCTGCAGGCTGGTAAACGGGCTGCCGTACCGCAGCTTGAAATAACATTTTTTGCAAAAGTTCGCGGCCGGGTGATAGCCGTCGAGCTCAAAGTACCCGGCTGCAGTAAATTCCACCATGGCCTCGTTGACAAAGAACGAAGCGTTCAGCTGCCGCGACAGGCCTTTAATAAATGCATATTGAAACAATTGGTTGCCCAGCCGGCAATCGATGGTGATACCTATCATCTGCTTATCTTAGGGTTTGAAACGTTCTTCATTTGGTCCGGGCCTCGGCGCTCAGTTTAAACCCAGCCATTGGTATAGTTTTACGCGTATGCGGTTGATAAATACAATTCTGTTCCAGTCCGGTACCGGCCCATGCGCCTCCGGACTGCAGATCAGCTCATGGTCGTGCAGCCATTTTTCTTTCATTTTCGGATCAGAGGTCTTCGCATCAGCGTGCGAATTCGCCACGGATAAGGGCTCTTTGATCAGACTTCTTTTCCTGCCCCTGACCAAACGTAACCAGAGCTCGTAATCCAGCGCGCAATGCAGCTCCTCCCAGATGGGCTGGTGGATATCGGCAGCCCAGAAACACGAGGGTTGCGGAAGCCCCGGGAGCCGGTTAAAATAGTCTGAAAAAGGGAGTACTTTGGCCAGTTTTTTAAATTGCTGCGATGCGGAGTCCAGGTCTAAGGTATAGCCATAGACAAACTGGGCCCCGGTTGCCCGGAAACGCCGGATGACTTTGGTAAAGGTCCCTTTCAAATAATAATCATCACTGTTGATCCAGGCATGGTAATCGCCGGAGGCCAGGCTAAATCCCAGGTTGATGGCGTTGCCCTGCCCCCCGTCTTTTTCGCTTTGCCAGTAACTCAGCCAGGGTGCATATTTTTTAATGATACCGGCAGACGCATCAGTGCTGCCGCCGTCTATCACAATATATTCGAGGTTAGGATAATTTTGTAACAGGACGGCCCGGATGGTTTGTTCAAGGAAACCGACCTGGTTGTAGGACGGCGTCACAATGGTCAGTTTGGGCCAGTGTAATTCCTTACTGTATTGTGCGGGGCTGACCTCTTCTGTCCAGGGCCAGCCTGATTTGCCCAGTCCCGGTTCGGGTAAGTGCGGCAGTAACCCTTCCGGGCGGTATCCTGCAGCCGGCAGCGGGTAAGCGATACCTTTTTGTATAAATTCAGCCCGGTAAACAACGAGGTCCGGCAGTTTAATTTTCAATGGATTGTATGTTGTTTGTGGTGAGGGAAATCATGGCTCAACAGTGATATAAGGCCGCCAGGTTTCAGGCTCATGCTTTTCAAAAGCATGACAGCCGAAGGGGAGTACAAAATGGAGCTTTTTCAGTGATTCCAGCGGGGATACCTCTACCGAAAAATGCAGGGCGACCTCGTCGGCGGGTAGCCTGAAAAGCGGATACAACAGGTTTCCCCAGTATTTAAAAAAGCCATCCTCGTTATTGGTCCCCCAGCGCTTCACTTTCCCCGGCAGCATCCGGAGCAGCCAGTAGCAGGACCTGGTCTTTCTGAGTGAAAAGCCGCCGTTACCGACATTACTGATCCGGTGGTTCGTGTGGAAGAGCCTGTTCAGGCGACCGAGTATCCGGGAATAGCCCTGCAGGAAACGGATCTCCTCCGGTGCGTTTTCGTGGGGCAGATGCGGGGCCCCGATAAAGTCATAGTTTTGCCGGCACCAGTAGGCCAGTTCGTCCTTAAACACGAAAGCATCGAGCTGGTGGATCAGCAGGAAGGGGTAACCGATAAATGTTTTATAAAAAAAGGGGGAAAGCATAAGTTGATTATAACCGGCAATCCCGGCAAAGAACCGGTCGCCGAAACGGACCTGTTTAAAGGGTACCTGGTAACGGGTACATATCTGGTTATAGGCTGCCATATTTAAACTTTCCGGCGCAACAAAAATGATGGGGTGTGCTTTCAGGATGCTGAGGCACTGCCTTAAAGAGCGCATTTCGTTCCCATCGGGCTCCGGTTTGTAGACTGGTATGATAATGGCGGCCGGCTTATTTCCCATCTCGTTTAAACATCATCCGCAGAACCCGTGTAACTGCCGCTGAAAAGCGCCGCCTGAAGTACTGCCCGTCGGAATTGATCAGGATATGAAACCGCTCGTACCGTTCTGCTGCGTTGTGGACATGGATGGTTTTCGGATGCGTGATGGCGGCAATAACATGCTGCTTCATGCCCGCCTGTGCCGAGCCCGCATCATAGGTATGTGTCGCCTGGGGACCAAAACCGATATTCGAAACCATATTTTTCCATGGTGTTATACAAAGGCCACCGTTCTTCCACATCCAGTACA
Organism: Mucilaginibacter sp. GW822-FHT03E02; assembly: GCF_058801545.1. Lineage (NCBI taxonomy): Bacteria > Pseudomonadati > Bacteroidota > Sphingobacteriia > Sphingobacteriales > Sphingobacteriaceae > Mucilaginibacter > Mucilaginibacter sp. GW822-FHT03E02. The sequence goes on from NZ_JBXANJ010000001.1 coordinate 5,110,836, forward strand.
TCCACTGGTAATCCCATGCATCAAGCCCGTTGATAATATGTTCCAGGTTATGGATCCAGAGCTTACGCTCCCGCCAGTGTGAAAAAGTTTGCCTGATGACCGCAGCCCTTGTCGTTTCACTTTCCCCGTCAAGTTTGAAGTTGTAATGTGCCCAGGCCCTTCTCCAGGTGGCCCATCCCCAGGCATGAGGGTATCTGGAGAAATAATAGGTATCGGAATTCAGCGTCTTTACCTGGTAACTTGTGCCGCATATCATCATGATGCGCGGGTCGGTCCGGTACTGCTCCAGCAGGGTCCCGCAAAATCCGAAAAAACTGGCGTTGGGAATGCAGTCATCCTCTAAAATGATCCCTTCTTCTACCTGTTCAAAAAACCAGCTGATGGCGTTTGCCGGCGCTGCGCCGCAGCCCAGGTTTTCAGTCCTGAATAAAGTCTTTACCTCGCAATCCCAGTCGATTGTTGAAACAACCTTTCTCGTTTCCGCGCAAAGCAGGACGTCACCGGCTTTATCCGCCCGCGGGCCGTCAGCAGCGATAAACAAATATTTCGGCTGCTGCTTGCGGATTTCCTCAAATACCCGCTGGGTGGTGTCCGGGCGGTTAAAGATGAGCAGGAGTACAGGCGTAGTTTTCAATGGGCTTTCTGCTAAAATGAAGGGGCTTATTTTAAAAACTCGTTAATGCATAAGTAGTTGGTTGTCAGGAATGTTTCCTCGCTTTCCGCATAGTTGGCGAGGTATTGCAGCCCGAAGGGGGTAACCCGGTATATTTTAAATGCATGATTTTTAAAAAAATACCAGAAGTCCCTGAAAAAAGTACGGGTGTCTAAATTACAGCCGCCAAATTCAAACTGGATCACCCGGGTTTGGCGAATAGCAGCGCCAAAGCCCGCCAGTACGGACAGTTCATGTCCTTCCACGTCTATTTTCACCAGGTCAATGTCCCTGGACATGAGCTGAACGGTCCAGTAATCTTCAAATCGTATGGTTTGCACCGGTTCGGATAAATCAAAGGGAATATTGAAATGGCTGAGGTCTCTTTTGCTCAAACTGCTTAAGCCGGAGCCCGGGATGTCGTAATAAAGCCTTGCATCGCCTTGATGATCAGACAAGGCCACCCGATTCAGGATGATGTTGCCGTCTTTCTCAAAACGATTCCGCAGCTTTTCCTGGTTGAGTGCCGAAGGTTCGAAAAGATGTATCTCCGTCCCCGGGAAAAGTGACCTGAGTTGCGCAGTGTATTCGCCGATATTGGCACCGACATCGATCGCCAGGCCCGGACTGGCCAGGAAATTCCGGAGCAGCCGGGTTTCCTGCATTATACTTACCGCGCCGTAACCCTTCCCCAGGCCGGCGGCAATGATTTTTTCAAGCTTGGTTAAAAAATAATACAGGTAGAAATGTCGGATTTTATGCATAACAAAAGCAGGCTAGCCGGGGCGAAACATGGATCGGAGCTTCAGCACCAGGTAAGCCCCCAGGCAATAAATGCGTCCCGGAAAGCTCAGGGGAGAGGAGGGGGACAACGCTGCCCGCTTCAGGTATAACCTCGCCCCGGCAAACACAGCGCTGTAGATCCTGCCGCCAAAGTACCTCATCAGCAGCGCTCCGCGGTCCATGTGAAAAAGATGATCCTCGGTATGCGAACTTTGACCGCCGACATGGAAATTGGCCATGATCAAATCGGCATACACGAAGGCTGACCTGGCATAACAGCGGAGATTGTAGTCAAAATCAGCGTTAGTGACGTATTTTAAACTGAAATAACCTACCGCTTTTACCAGTGTCTTTTTGTAGAAAATGGCCTGGTGGCAGATATTCCTGTCGATGAATTTCGGCATCGTGTACTCTCCGTCAAAAACAACATTGTCCAGGTTCCATTTATTCCGGCCACGCATGACCACGTTGCCGTATATCACGTCTGCATGCCCTTCACGAATCCTGGCGGCGACAGCAGCCAGCACCCCGTTATGATACAGGGTATCGTCACTGCCTAAAAAATACAGCCAGTCGCCCCCGGCTTCATCGATGCCCTTGTTCATTGCGTCATAAATTCCCCGGTCCGGTTCGGACCGGTAATGAATGAAGGGATATCGTTGCCGGTAACCGGCGATAATCTCCAGCGTGTCATCAGTAGAAACACCGTCTATCAGGTATATTTCAAAGCGGCCATAATCCTGGCTGACGATACTGTCCAGGCAGCGGTTGAGTGTCCGCCCGGAATTATAGGTCGGGATAATGATCGAAAAAAAGATATCGCCGGCCAAATGTAGTTTTAAATGCAGTTTAACGGTATCGCCGGCTCGTCAGGGCTTTGATGCGGACAATGCCCGGCGCTATTGATTTAAACCGGTAACCGCTGGTAAGGAAGATGTTTTCCTTTTCCTCAGCGGAGTTCCACCGTTTTGCCCCCGTGGCCGCTTTGATGCATAACCGGATGGCCGATTTTGTCAGGATGCTGAATTTCCGGGTAAAAGGCAGGTTTCCAAAATCAATGACTTTAGCGTAGGTTTTCAATACATCATGTGCCCGGATAAAGCCCTCCATGAGTTTTTGATTGTATTCCGCCGTTAGGCGTTCTGCGGTGATGAAATGTTTAAAAAGGAGCGTATCGAGGTAGTATAGCCGGTAGCCCATTAACAGAAAACGCATGCACATTTCGGAATCCTCGCCGGAGCTAAGCTCATCCGCCTTGCGACCGGTCAGCAGCGAAGGGAATTCTTCGAATGCTTTATCATATAAGGCTTTCCTGACCACCAGGCCACTGCCCCATAAATACTTCCGCCGGGATACGTCTCCCGAAATGTCCGCCTGCTGACCGACTGCATAATTATTCGCGGAGCCGTTAAACCACCCGGGTAAGGGGATGTCTGCCACCGCAGTGCTCCTGCCGCCCAGCGCGGCTACTCCGGGATAGATGCGCATAGCAGCATAGGCGGTTTTTAAATAGGCGGCATCCAGCCAGTTGTCATCATCGCAAAAGACAACGTACGGGAAGCGGGAAGACTGAATACCTTTATCCCTTGCATGGCTAAGGCCTGGCCTGGTTTCAGTGACGATTTCAAACCGGACCCGGGGGACTTGATATTGTTGCCATTCCCGGATGGCCACCGTCGCGGTAAGATCAGCTGAGGCATTGTCTACCAGGATAACCTCCCATGGTACCTGGGGCGGAATTTCCTGCAAGGCCAGGTGTTTTAACGTTTGCGGCAGGCGCAAAGCGCTGTTGTAACAACAAACAATGACAGAAATACCGTCTTCCTCCGTTTTCATCTGATAATGGACTTGATCAGCCGCCGGAGTGCCGGCAGCACCCGGGGATGGTTCAGTTCCCTGTTGATTATGTCCTCCAGGTAGGAGATGTGCCGCTGACTTTCCAGTTGCACGTCCAGCTTTAACTGGAGTAATTCCGGGTGGACATAGGCGGGTACAAGTTCTGAAACCGGGAAACCCAGCTGCGGTATAAGCTCTTTTTTTACATACAGGAGCATATTTTGCCTGTACCACCAGTCCACCCGGGGGTTGTTCCAAAAAACGGGCCGCAGGTTGTCAACCGGTAAAAAATCAATGGCTCTAAATTTAGCCTGCCAGTAGGCAGGCCACTGCTCGTTGATATGGAACTGCCCACCCTGGCCGGGTATGCCGGCGGAGAACAAAATAATGTCGCTGAAGTCTGTCAGCATACGGACGATATGGTCCGCGTCTTTTTCCGGGAGATGCTCGGCCACCTCGAGGCAAATCGCAAGGTCGTATTTCATATCGGCCTGTATCGGGAGTGTCAGGTTATGCTGTACAAATGTATCTTCGGGTATGCAAAGCATCCCGCGGTCCACATGGATCCCGTCAATCCCCCGGATTTTCGCGGCGCCTAATTCCCGCGCAACCTTGAGCCAGCTCCCGGTGCCGCAACCGATATCAGCGACGGAACGTGGCTTTAATATTTGGAATAGGTAGGGCAGTACCTCAGCCGCTGCGGCTGAGTTGTGGATAGCTTCGGTGTGGATATAGTTAATTTTCATTTGGCGCGGCTCCCTGGCGGATCTGTAAAACGCGGATAATTTAGCATGGTTTAATCGTTTTGTTCACATTGACCAGTTCCCAGTCCGGGGGGTAGATACCGTCCGGCCATGGCTTGTCGATGATATGCCCCATGAAATGTTCGGGGGCGAAAATTTTTTTATGCGGCCGGGTGTTCAGCCATGCTCCCCACCAGCTAAAGGTACTGTTGGCAATCACGCAGACGTCGGCGTTCAGCAGGTGTTGAAAATCGCTGATCATATCGCCGTCGGAAATTAATTTGTTTTGGATATAGCTGAATTCGAGGGCGATGTCCGTGGTGTCGTCGCTGACGAAAACAAAAAGGGCGTCTTTAGTTCGTAGTGGCCCAAGGATATGATGATAATAGCTCATTGGTAAAGACAGGTCATTGCCGCCGAGATTCAGATGGCCTAGATGCAGGTAATCAGATTTGCGGATATGGACCGTAATGATCTTTTTACCGCTGAATAGCTGCCCGTAATGTTCATGATATGCGGCACTGAACTGCCGTTTTACCTGGAATAATTTTCGCAGGTCATCGCTATACTCCAGGAAGTAATCCTCGGAAAGAAAATAGCCTTCGAACAGGGTTTTGTTCTGTATACCGGAAATGACCCCGGATTTTTCGGCATCCGCAGGAAAGGAGGCCTTGCCATACGTCATATAGCGTTGCAGCAGCAGGTAAAATTGCTGCTGCAGAAAGACAGAAAAAAAATTGCGGTACCCCCTGATACGGAATACCCGGCTTTCGAAAAAAACACTGAAACTGAATGGAATATCAAAATAATCCTGTATCATCAGTTCCTGTTCACGCTGGTCCATAAAGAAAGCGGTTCTTAATCTTTTCGCCGCCGCGTAGGCGAAGGCATACTGAAACAATTGATTCCCTAACCTACCTTGTATCTTTATCCCTATCATGGTTTAACAAACCAAAAACACCCGCAGCCCCAGTGCTGTTTATCGGCATCTTCGGGCGATGCATGCAGGATCATGCCCGTTTCCAGGTAATTATCCGGGACGAGCGAGAACTCTTTTAGCGTAAATGAATCAAAATAGCTGCAAATCTGCTGGTACGAATAGATCCGGTGTGCGTTGAAAGCCAGTTTCGGAATGCCTGTCGGCACGACGATGATCAGGTTTCCGCCGGGGGATACTACCCTTTTTAGTTCCCTGATCGCCTTCAAATCGGCATCCGGATCAATTTTTTCGCCATACCTGCCCAGTCCGATGTGCTCGATCGTGTGCATACAGGACAACGAATGGATACTGCCGGTCTCAAACTGGAGGTTGGTCAGGTCCGTTTTTCCCGTTGTCAAGCCTTCCAGCTGTAAAGGGGCGGGACGGTAGTCATAAAATTCTACCTGCTGATAGGCCGAAACCATCGTACAGAAATGCAGCGTCGACGATATATCAACATGTACTGCCGGCCCGATTTTTTTGACCACCCGGGCAGCCCAGGCCGGATGATAGGTATAATGGCCTTCAAAATAGGTTAAATCCGTCTTATCATTAAGGCAAGGGTAAATATCCGCCCAGTCCTGCTTAAAACGCCCGGATTTATCGAGACTCTTCAGCAGGGCAAACTCTTTTTTAAAGGACTTCCATTTATCGGTTTTGTCTTTTTTCGCGTGGTAAAAACCCCTCAGCCGGTCGAGGACAATGGTCATGCTAATCATTTATTGGGATCTCGGGTGTCTGGATTGGTTTTATTGAAGCGAAGCTTTTGACGGAACACAGGAAAGCGGCCATAAGTGTTTAACGAATGCCGGCACTGTTTTGTTTTGGAAGCGCCTGTTATTTTCCCCTGTTGCCCCAATACGTGCTGTTGATAAAAATCGTGTTGATATAGGTATCGGCATATACGAAGAAGCCGTTGGCCTCGAAATACGTAAAAATCGCTTCATTTTTTGGTGCCGAAAGGTCTTCCGTGTAACTGAGCGTTTCCACGCAGAAAACGGTTCGGGTATATTGCGCTAAATTTAAGGTCTTCAGGATCTGGTAATCCAGGCCCTCGACATCGATCGAAATAAAATCCGGCCCGTTTGCCCCGGTGAAATAGGTTTCAACGATGGCCTGTAACGGTATCACTTTGATTTTTCTGATTGACTGGACCGAATAGGTTCCGTAAGCGGCTATCCGGTCGGCTTCTTCTTTTGAAAACGTATTGAGCACCCTGTTGGACATCACGTAAAAATCCAGTGTCTCTGCTGCTTCCAGGCCGACGCCGACATTGAGGTTCACATCGCCGGGCCGCCATCTGTTGAATTCGGCTATTAAATCCGGGTCTGCTTCCACATTGATGCCGGTTGATCCCTGGAGGTAAAACAGGTAAGTATTGCTCAGGTTGGTCGGGTGATTGGCGCCGACGTCAATATAGGACGGTTTTTCAATGCCCAGCGCCTGGAAAATGGCCAGCAGTATCCGGTCTTCGCCGCACTGCGCATAAGTCCGCTGAAAAGTATCCGGTTTTTTGCGCAGCAATGCACGAAAATACGATCGGGCAGTTCTAAAAATGCGCTTCATGGGCCTTGATTGTTTCAAATTTCATCTGATTGATAATTATACCGGTATTGACCTCGTAGCTGATGATCTCCGGGTTCGAAGACTGATCCAGCCCGATGGTAAATACCAGGGCGTCACCGACATATTGTATCGTGTTTTTGGCGATGGACAGGCCGATCCCGATCGTATAGGTGCCGACCGCCAGGCGCAGGGTGTCCATATGAAAAAAACTGTGGTAGCTGCCTTCGGAAAGGCTGGCGGGCGTTGTCCAGGTGGTAGTGACCGGGATACTTTGGTGCATAATGCCCACCGCGCATATGATATCTTTTTGAGGTACACGTACATGGTAGGTTACTTTGATCGTGAAATTGCTTTGCATGCTGATCTCATTGGTACGGTTGCCGGCCTCATTGATGATATCCGCCGCCAGGAGCGATATGGATAAACCTTTATTCACTTTGAATAAGGCACCTGGCTGGCTGTTGTCCGTTTTCAGATATTCATTGATGACCGGAGCTGCAGGCCCCAGCCGCTCAAGCTGGCCGTTGTTCAGTAAAATCGCCTGCTGGCAGAGCTGGCTGATACTGGCCATGTTATGACTGACGAACAACACGGTCCGGCCTTTCCCCTTGCTCACTTCACCCATTTTTCCAATGCATTTTTTTTGAAAGTCGGCGTCACCGACGGCCAGAACTTCATCAACGATCAGGATCTCGGCTTCAAGGTGGGCGGCTACGGCGAAGGCCAGCCGGACATACATGCCGGATGAATAACGTTTTACCGGGGTGTCAATATATCTCTCCACGCCCGAAAAATCGACGATCTCGTCGAAATTTCGTTTGATTTCGGCTTTTCTCATACCCAGGATAGCACCATTCAGGTAAATGTTTTCTCTGCCGCTTAGCTCAGGATGAAAGCCTGTGCCGACCTCCAGCAGGCTGGCTATCCGGCCCCGTATCTTGACAGATCCCGAAGTCGGTGCCGTCACCCGGCTTAAAATTTTGAGCAGGGTGCTCTTTCCGGCACCATTCCGGCCGATAACGCCAACAGCGTCCCCCTGGCCAATTTCAAAACTGATATCCTTTAAACTCCATACGATATCGCTTTCACCTTTTTTAGAACGGTCATTAACCTCGCCGATCTTCAAAAAAGGATCTTCTTTGCCCCGGACCCTGGCCCAGTAGCGCTCCAGGTCCCGGGAAATAGTCCCCGTTCCGATTTCTCCCAGTTGGTAGGCTTTGGAAAGTTTTTCTACTTTAATTACCGTGGCCATTATACAGTATCAATAAATGTGCGTTCAACACGGTTAAAAATGATGATGCCGGCTAAAAGGATGATGGTGGTGATCACCGCGGTCACCCCTAAGGAGAGCATCGTAAAGGTGCCTTTGCCCAGGAAACCATACCTGAAGGCCTCGATGATCGGGGTCATCGGGTTATATTCCACCAGCCATTCGTATTTCGGGTATTTCTCCTTTACCGTGGATAAGGGGTAGATAACCGTTGTTAAATACATCATCAGCTGGATACCAAACGTAATCAGGAAGCTCAGATCGCGGTATTTGGTGGTCATTGCAGAAATGATCATGCCAAGTCCAAGGCCAAGCATCGCCATCAGGATCAGTAAAAAAGGGAACAACAACAGGTAAATGTTGGGGTGTACATTGGATCCCTTGATGGCGTAGAACCCCATCGTCATAAAAAAAAGGGCCATCTGCACCGCAAAACGGATCAGGTTAGAAACCACGATACTGAGCGGAACAATTAGCCTGGGAAAGTAAACCTTGCCAAAAAGCCCGGCATTCGCTGTAAAAACGGTCGAGGTTTTGGTGAGGCAATCGGCAAAGTAATTCCAGGCCGTAATACCGGCCATGTAGAAGAGGGGCTTGTCCAGGTTATCGGCCGATATATTGGCCAGGTTGCCAAAAATAAAAGTGTAAATGATGGTGGTAAACAAGGGCTGGATAAAAAACCAGAGTGGCCCGAGGATCGTTTGCTTATAAAATGAAACAAAATCTCGCCGCACCAGCAGTATCAGCAGGTCGCGGTAATGCCAGACGTCATTCAGCTTTAAGTCGAGCAAACTGCTGTGCGGGGTCAATTCGATGTCCCACTTTTCGTCGTCATGCATACTCATTCGTTTAGCAGCAGGTGTAGTTTTTGCATATAATCGGTTTCGTTAAAATACAGCAGGCATTTTTTTTGGAGGTTCTCACGTATTGCCGGCGTCAGGGGGCTCTCTAAATATCCGGTAATGCAGTCGAACAACTGGTCCGGGTCATCGGGATTAATGGCTTTGCCCAGCTCGCCGTTCCTGATGGCGTCAATACTGCCATCGGCATTGCCGCAAATAACAGGCAAGCCGCAGGCCAGGGCTTCAATAAACACAATGCCAAACCCCTCTTTTTTACTTGGCAGTACAAACATATCGGCCAGTAAAAAATGGTCGGAAAGCTCATGCTCATCAATAAAACCGGTCAATATGACCTGTCCGGCTACATCATGTTGCGTTATCAGCTTTTTTATCCGATCCTCCTCCTCGTCATCGTATTTTCCTGCCAGAATATATTTAATGTCGGGATAGCTGCTTTTGATTTTACTTACGGACTGTATCACATGCTCGTAACCCTTGTATTGCTCGGTGAATGCCAGGCGGGTTAAAGTAAAAATCACCGGTTGGATTTGATCTAGTTTATAGCGCCGCAATAAATAGTCCGGTTTTTGAAAACTGGCGGGCAATTTCATAAAAGGATCGATGGCGTTATTTAGTACATCGCAAATTGCGGGATTAAGGTTATGCCTCACGATCATTTGCCCACGGGTAAAATTACTTACGCATATCACCTTGTCGCAACGTTTCAGCAAATATTCCTTAACCAGCGAAAGCGGCCGCCAAACCTCAATGCCATGTGCAATTACCCATACTTTGCATTGGGGGTTAACTAATTTTATAAATAAGCCGATAACCGCAAGGTTGATATGGCTTAAAATAATGATGTCGGGTTTTACAGACCTGCCTATGGCTTTTAAAACAAAGCCTATACGGTTTACACCAAAGCCTTTAAACGCACTGGCTGGCAGGTATTGAGGCATCAGGTCGTCCGGTTTATCGTATGCCGACCATAACTCAAAGTGCCAGTTAATATTCAGTGACAGCTGATATAAAGAATGCCCCAGTGTGCGGGTCATTTTTTGGATACCACCTGTACTGCTAAACGTCTGCAAGGTAAATAAGATTACTTTTTTAGACATAAGGTTGTATCTGGTAAAGTGCAAAAGCTTTAGACCAGTGGATTTGGTTGTTCTTAAACTTTTTAATCGTGTTTTGTGCCAGCTTGCCTTTATACAGGGCGCTGTCGCTTATGGGGCTGTATTCGCCCATCCAGCGTTGTAAAGGAAAGCTAAACCCCATTTTGGGCCTGTTCCAAACTGCTTGCGGCAGTAAATCGCTAAAGCTATCTATAAGTACCTTTTTAGCTTGCTGCTGACTGAAGCGTATTGAAGGAGAAATGTGTTCAGCCAGATTTGTAAAATCTTCATCTAAAAAGGGCACCCTTACTTCCAGACCGTGGTTCATGCTCATTACATCAGTGTCCCTTAGTAACTGATTTTGCATATAAATGTTTGCTTCAAACCATGATGCTTGTTTGGCATCGTAATTATAATTTTGGGGTACTTCGATGCCGTTGAAAAGGATATCTCTCACTTCGTTTTCGCTGATATCAAGCGCGCGGGCGATGTCGCCCGGCGAAAATAATCCCCGCAACAGCAGGTAATCGGCTATGGGGTGCTCATTAGCCAGAAAGGTAAGTTTTTTGTACGGATCTGGCAGTAAATCATGAGCGGCGGAAAAAAGGAGTGGCGGAATTCTTTTTAAATGCCTGATGTACCTGATCCGGTTGAATGAAGGATAGCCGCCGAAGTATTCATCGGCCCCAACGCCCGACAGCACTGCTTTTAAGCCGTCCTCATGCGCGTATTTACTGATAAACCAACTATTAATGCCATCTGTAGTTGGCATATCCATCGCGCTGATAATTTGCGGCAGGTGGTTTTCAAAATCCTGTTGCCGTACCAGGTGGGGGAAATTCTGACCACTTACTTTATCCAGTACCAGGCGCTGATAGGCTTGTTCGTCGTAGCTTTTTTCATTAAAAAAAATGGATATCGTTTTAAGCTGCTCCTTTTTTTCTTTATCGGCCAGGAGGGTGATCAGGCTGGAATCCGTGCCGCCACTTAAAAATACACCTAAGGGTGCATCAGCTATAAGCTGGCAGTGTACTCCCTTTGTCAAAGCCTCTTTTATCAGGTACTTTGCTTCTTCAGCATCGGTTATCTGATCTTTAGGTTGCCCTTTTATTTTATAAGCGTTTATAATGTGGGTGGAAGAGACGTGGTCCCAGCATAAATAATGGCTTTTGGGAAGACTGAAAACATTTTTCAGGGTAGTATAAGGTTCTGGTACATGACCAAAAGCTAAAAAACGTACCGGCCACGCAGCATCCTGCTCCGTAGCTATGCCGGCCGCAGGGAAAGCCCTCGTTTCTGATGCAAAACTCAACTGGCCGGACCGGGTAAAATAATACAAAGGCTTTATGCCGGCAGTATCGCGCACAAGATAAGTGAGTTTTTTAAGGCTATCAAATAAGGCAAAGGCAAACATCCCCCTAAACCTGGCGAAGGCATCAGTCCCCCATTGCAGGTAGGCGGCGATGATAACTTCCGTATCCGTAACAGAGGTAAATACCGCCCCAAGTTTTATAAGCTCATTCCTAAGTTCGAGGTAGTTATAAATTTCCCCGTTAAAAGTTATCCATGTTTTCTGCCTTACATCGGACATGGGTTGGTGTCCGTTTGCGCTCAGGTCGATAATTGATAGCCGCCGGTGGCCAAAAGCAAGGTGGTGCTCTTCGTCAGCAAAAATACCCTCATCATCAGGGCCGCCGTGCTGCAGGACCCGGCACATGGCCTTAACCTGTTTGCTAATTACCGCTGCTGGGGCACCCGTGTTAATTACGCCTGCGATCCGGCACATATAGAATCTTGTCTGTTCATAGCTTCGCCCCGTAAGTCACAGGGTTTGTCTGTAACTTATTGTAAAACAGCTGCTTGTTTTTTTTAAATATCAGCCTCTGTTATCTTATATATATACCGGCCTGTAATGGCCGGTATATACTTTTTGTTTAAAAATAAATAATTTCAGTTAAAATCGTTCAATGTATGATGCCGCAACATGTACGATGATGGAGCATCCGATACTTTCGAGCCTCAATATCAATTGCTTCTGAGACCGTTGTGCGATGATCTCACCGGTCATGCCTTTTAACGGTCCTGCTTTGATGATGATTTTTTCCCCGGGTTGAAGGTTCTCTTCGGTTACCTCTAATTCAAAGGGGCTGGCCATAAGTAACTTTAACTCCGTTATCTGGCGGCCGGGCATTGACGCAGGCCCCCCCATGAAATATAAAAACCTTGATATACCTTTTGTCATCAATATATCAGCCTGCTCATGTTGGGCAATGTTAACAAATATGTATGACTTAAGAAAGGGTTCTTCTACCCATTTTTTACGGTCGCTCCATTGTCTGAGCTGGCGGTGCAGGGGGAGGTAGGCTTCAATTCCCTTGTCAGTCAATGCCTGGTACGCTTTTTTTTCGGCCCGTGGCTGCGTATAAACAGGATACCATTTTTTTGTTAAGCCTGCATTCAAATCCATCCTTTTAATTAAACAGTGTTTTTATTTAAACCATTTCCTGATATCCCACCATTTTTCTTTATTATCATCCAGGTAATATCCGGATCCCGAGTAACCGCTGTAATCGGAGTAGTAGTAATACCTGGACCCGGCGCTGTCTCCGGTAAATTTGGTGGTATAATATCTGGAATGTAAAAGGTCTTCTTCATAAGCATTCAATACAATGACCGTATTATCCAGGTGATACTCCTGGGCTACCCTTTGCGGTACCGAGGCTGCATAATACCTCGACTTGCCCGAGCGGATTACAAAAACATTGATATCGCTGATCCGGATGAGCGGGATGGCATCGGAGACCAGCCCGATAGGGGCGGTGTCGATCATAATGATATCATACCGGAGTTTCAGCTGGCCGATCAGCGCGACCATGCGGTCACTGTGCAGTAATTCGGAAGGGTTAGGTGGAACAGGTCCCGAAACGATAAAATCCAGGTTAGACTGGTCGGAATGCAATATAATTTCTTCCATCCCGGTCTGGTGGGCAAGATAATTACTTAAACCCTGGTCATTGGGCACATGGAATGTTTTGTGCAACCTGGAGCGTCTTAAATCTGCCCCGATAAGGACTACTTTTTTGTCGATAAGCGATAAGGTGCTTGATAAGTTAACCGCCACAAACGATTTGCCTTCACCCGCCACTTCAGAGGTTATGCAGATAATTTTGCTCGATTTTTCGGAAGCCAGGAAACTCAGGTTGGTGCGTACCGAGCGCACAGATTCGGCAAAAATTGACCGGGGTTTGCTGAGCGCTAAAATTTGCCTGCTGTTTTCGTCAATGGCTTCGGGGTATTTCCTGATCACTCCCAATATGGGTATCGCTGTCAGGCTTTCAATAGTTTCCTTATCATAGATATAGGGGTTTAACACGCGAATCAGGATGATCAGCCCCAGTCCGATAGCCAGGCCGAAAATAATAGCGGAACGGTGGATGTCATGCTCATTGGGCGATACCGCGTTAAAATTGGGCTGTGCAAATTCTATAACGGTGGCTCCGGGCAAAATTCCGGCGCGGCTGATCTGGGCCTCCAGCTTTTTCTCAGATAAGAAAGAGTAAACTTTGTCATTAATTTCAAAATCCCTTTGTAAGCTTACCATGTCGCGCTGGGCGGCGGGCAGCGCCATGATCGTCTGGTTAACCTGTGCCAGCTGGCTGTCCAAATACGAGAGGTTTTTTTCCAGGCCGCTGCGGATGCCCTTGATGTTGTTAAGTGCGGTAAGTTTCGTTTGCAGGATCTGCTGGTTGACTTCCTGTAAAGGCTGTGAGTTTGCGGTGAAAGTTTTTAACAAGCCCGATCTTTCCGATATCAGTGCGTCCAGCTTGCTGATCAGTGCATTTAACGCAGGTAAATCTGTCCCGCCCGCGCTGAAGTTGACGGTAACATTATCCTTTTCCCTGGTGATCTGCTCTTTCAGCTGGTCAAGCGCAATCAGCTGGATTTTCAGTAAGGACCTGCTCGTTTCTATTTCGGCGGCCTTGGTAGCCGAGGTGGTCGAGGCGGCGCTGACATCAAGTATTTTGGTCTTGTTTTTATATTTCTCGATCGAGGTTTCCGATCCTTTAACCTCGTTGGACAGGAAGGACAGCTGGCTGTCGATAAATTCGATCATTTGCGATGCCGACTGCGCTTTCTGGTTGCGGTCGAAGATCACATATTCCTTCATAATGTTGTTCAGCACATCTGCTGCAAACTGGGGATTGGAGTCCGTTTCCTGTAAAGAAATGATATTGGTATTTTTTCCGGTTTCGCCTGCTCTTAAACCTCCCTGGACCCTGCCCACATAGTCTTCAGGGATGTTGAAGTTGAACATATAGATGGTATTGTTATCAATCATCCCGGGATACCTGATGCTAAAGCTGGTATTGCCGATGGTTACAGGGGCATTATACGTGTAATTGTTTTTAATTTCTTTCTTGCCGGACTTATAGGACAGGCTGAACGTTTTCCTGTCTACCGGGCGGAAACTCATTAGTCCATGGAAAAAATTCAGGCTGTCAAACTTGATCAGTAGTATGTTTAACGGCTTTGAAGGATAGATTTCGGTGGTACGTACCCGCCCGGACAAATAAAAACCGACCCGGTAATCCATATCTTTGACCGCGCTGAGGATCACGCCGCGGCTTTGCAGCACGGAGGTAATGCTTTGTATTTTTGAGGGTCCCCGGTCAGGAACGGTCATTACCGCAATAATATCAGAGACTTCCGATTTCTTTTCTTCGATTTTCAAGGTACCTGATGTCGCATAGGTTTTTGGCGTATACCATAAATAAGTATAGGATATTAACACGGCGATGCCCACTGATGCGGCTATCCAGTACCAGCGGCTTAATATGATCTTGCCGATCTTAATATAATCAATTTCCTGGCTGGGTAGTTTTCGTTGATTTTTTTCTGTCTCTTCCATCAGTGGCGGGATAGGGATAAAATGACCAGGGCCGTATTAAATAAAAGTAATATCGGCTGAACCAGGGTGGATACATTTTGTAGGTTATCGTTCCGTACCGCGCGTTTGTTCTGGGATACATAGACAATATCGCCATTCTGAAGTATGGCCCTGGGATCATTGATCGATTGTATATCTCTCAGGTTGATATAGGTCACCTGCGGATTTAACTGGTCGCCCCGTATAATTTTAATATTGGTTTCATTGGCCCGGTCGGTGAGGCCACCTGCCTGGCCGATCATTTCAACCAGTGTGGTCCTGTCCTTGACCAGCGGGAAACTGCCCTGCCCCCTGACTTCGCCAAGGAGCGTGACCTTGAGATTTGTAATTTTCAACTCGATGATGGGATCTTTTAACAGGTTTTTACGGTAAAGGTCTTCAATAAGTTTAGCCGCCTGGGAGCGGGTCAGGCCCGATACGGCAACATGACCGATGACCGGCAGGGCCACCGTTCCGTCTTCCTCCACCTGGTAGATTTGTGCTGCTCCGCCGCCTCCGCTGCCGCCGCTGCCTGAAGCCGAAGGCGCTTCATCTACTACATACCTGATATTCTGCAGGTTCCGGATCTGGAGCAGGTCCTGCTGTTTGATCTGGTAACTTCGTAAATCTTTAGCGGTAATTTGTGATGTATCCATAACCGCTCTTTTCTGTTCGAAAAGGGACTGGTATTGTTTACCCGAACAGGAGGTTAAAACAAGCGTTATTAAAAAGAAAGAAAAAAAATAGATTATTATACGCATCGCGACGATAACTTATATTTAATGTGTTATAATTGTATATAATTTCAAAATTACACAATTTGCGGGTATAACCGCAGTGTATTTTTTCAGTTTCAGGGTTTGAGAATATCATTGATTACTGTTGTTTATAATGCCCAGGATACCATTGCGAGATGTATCGAATCCGTCATCAGCCAAAAATACCCCGGAATTGAATATATCATCATCGATGGCGGATCAACGGATAACACCCTGCAGATAATCACTCAATACCGTTCTTCCATCGATATCCTGGTCTCCGAACCGGATAAAGGCATATATGATGCCATGAATAAAGGGATCAGGCTCGCTACCGGGCAAATCATAGGAACCCTGAATGCCGACGACCGTTTGGCCGCAGCGGATGTTTTATCGGCAGTAGCCCAGGTATTTACAGAAAGCGATGCGGAGGCTGTATACGGGAACCTGATCTATGTGCATCCGGACGGGAGAATTAAACGCAGATGGCAGTCGAAACCATGTGGCGTAAATTCCTTTAACCGGGGTTTTATGCCCCCGCATCCCACCTTTTATTGCAGGCGCGAATTGTTTGCCAAATTAGGTTTTTACAATCTTGCGTACGGTTCTGCCGCAGATTATGAATTAATGGTCAGGTTTATGCACTACCACCAGGTAAGAAATGCTTATTTAAATAAAGTGCTGGTGGTGATGCAGGATGGCGGCGTCAGTAACCGCAGCTTCAAAAACAGACTGAAGGCCTGGGCCTTTGATTTAAAAGCAATGCATCAAAATCATATTTTAATTCCCCTGCTTGCCCTTATGTTAAAACCATTGCGGAAAATTGGCCAATTTTTTTAATTTGCAATTAAACTTTTTTTTTTCGCTTGCGTATAACAGCTTAATAATGATAATAATAATCAAAATGCCCCAACACAATGCTTGAATTTTTACATTCTTCACATGTTCTTTACGATATTTTAATTCTTGTGTTTGCAGGACTGATCACCCTGTTATGTATTCCGTCCATTTTACATGTAGCCCGGTCCAGGCATTTGTATGACGATGTTGGCCATTTCAGGAAGCAACATGATCATGGAATTCCCCGGTTGGGCGGCGTAGCTATTTTTGTAAGCTTTACCATCACGACCCTGTTGTTTAGTATCATTGATAAGGCACTGCCTGTCAGTTACCTGCTGATTTCCTGCATCATTCTTTTTGCCATGGGGCTGAAGGACGATCTTTCCGGCGTCAATTCAAGTACTAAGTTTTTTATCCAGTTTGTGGTGGCCCTGATCCTGGTATTGCTGGGCGATATCCGCATAACCAGCATGTATGGTGTATTTGGTATTACGCAATTGCCTTATATACCCAGCGCCGCCCTCTCCGTATTGCTGATCATGCTCATTGTCAATTCCTTTAATTTGATTGACGGAATAGACGGTTTGGCCGCGACGACGGGCATCATTGTCAACAGCACATTTGCTTTTTTATTTATGTATATCCGGCAGTATGAACTCGCTGCTGTTTCGCTGGCCATGGTGGGTGCTATTATCGGATTTTTGAAATATAATATTACGCCTGCCAAAATATTCATGGGCGATACCGGCGCCCTGCTCATTGGCTTGATATCGGCGGTCATGGCCGTGAAATTTATAGAGGTTACCAAAATTGCGCGGATCAGTGTACCGGCTATCGGCTGCGCCCCCGCATTGACCATTGCCATACTGATAGGCCCGGTATTTGATACCCTGCGGGTTTTTACCCTGCGGATAGCGGGCGGTAAATCACCTTTCGAGGCCGACAGGAACCATATCCATCACCGGATATTGCGGTTAGGGCTTAATCACCTGCAGGCCACCTTGTGTTTATCTGCAATCAATTTATTGTCCATCGGCATGGTATTCCTGTTTAACGGCCTGAGTAATTCCTTACTGATCGTGCTTATTCTCGCAGTTTCGGTAATTGCCAACTGGGTTATTACTTTCAGCCTGCGGTCAAAGGAGCGGGAACACCTGAGTCTCCGGAACTTTATTGCCTGACAGGACGGCTGCTGGAAGTGCCCGGCCGGCAATTCAGCCGGTCAATTCTTTCCCCACCGTGCCGCCGGGCCGTATACCTGCCGGATCCTGCTTCCCGGATTGCAGGGCAAGCGCCGGCTTTTCCACAAAATGCCAGGACAATGCGGCCAATACCAGGGTGACGGCAAATGAACAACAAAAATGCCCGGCGACCGACAGCCCCGGAAATTTCAGGGCCAGCAGCTGCTGCACCGGGAAGGCGTAAATATAAAGCCCATACGAAAAATCCCCCAGCTGATGAAAACCCTTGAGCTGCAACCGGGGATGGTAGGCGAACACCAGCACGCCGTATAGCAGCACGAGGTCAAAGATGGATTCGATAAAAGGGCACCTGTAATGAAATAAAACCAGGAAACAGCCCGTCATCACAGCCAGCAGCGGGATACTGGGCCGGATTTTATCCCTGCATACATAACAGCACATTCCGCCAAAAAACAACACCCCCCAGCTGGAAAGGTAAGTGCCGACATGTGGCAAATACGGGATACCCCAGCAGGCCGCATAAATAATGACCGTCAGCGGCAGCAAACCCAGGCTTTTGAACTGCTTTTTCAGCAGCAATAATACCGCGCCAATCAACAGTATGCAAAAATACATGAACAGCTCCGCGGGTAACGTCCAGAGCGGCACATTGACACTACCTGACCCCGGGTTGGATGTGAATACACCGGGCAATTCGTAAAAATTACCTTGTAAGGTACTCATCCGCCACACAAAAAGAAGCACATCAGGGTGGGCCAGGTACCGGCGTAAGGGCAGCGTGGTGCAAAGCGGGCCGATTACCAGGGCGCAAAAGACAGCGGCCGGGATTAATCCCGGGAATATACGGAGCGCCCGCGCCAGCACGAAGCGGTTCAGCGTCGGCTGCCGGAACAGGCTTCTGGTAATCAGGTAACCGCTGACGGCAAAAAATATTTTGAGCGCCAGGCTGCCAAAGTCAACCAGCCCGCAAAACTTCCGCAGCGGCTCAGCCGACAGATGCCCGGTCAGCCAGAAGGAATGGGAGAAGATGACCATCGTGGCTGCAAGGAACCTGATAAGATCGAAATTATTATTCCTCCCCGAATCCAAAGATTTGATACTGGCCATGCAGGGCAAATATAATTAAACCGGGATTTTATCGGCAAATCATTTTGCACCTGGTCAGCACCTGTCCGGCCCGGCATCCCGCTTCGCTGGTACCTGCCGGGTCATTTACGGTTAATTATTATTAACATGATGTGAATCAAAAGCCAATAATTGTTGATTATTAATTTGATTAAGTATTTGTATTATTCAAAAGCATGTGTTATTATTGTAATCAATCTAACAATATCACTTTCCATATGAAGCAATTTTACTTTATTACCCCCTTTGGATTTTTCCGGCTTTTGCGCCGCGTGACTTTCTGTAGTGCGTTTATGGTGCCATTGGCCGCCCGGTTATCATTAACGGGGATTTCGCCGTGGTTGATGATTCCCCTGGCGGAACGGTAAGCCGCTATAAAGCCCACACCACTTATTTCCCGGATACCCGCCTGAGGCGCTATGCCGTATTTGCGCACCGTCAATACGAGTTTGCTGAACATGCGGGGACTGTTGCCGTTTTTTTGCGGTACCGGAACGGGTAAGGAACGGATTGCAGGGCTGCCCTAACGTTGCCCGCAGCATCGCTGCGTATACCGTATATAAAAGCAAGATCAAACCCTTTTTGAATAATTATGAAAAAATTATTACTGCTGTTTACACTGACCATTATTTTCAGCGGCGCGTCTGCCCAGGACTTTGTCTTTAAAAACATGATCGACCGGCTGTCCATATCCAAAGACGGGCAGGGGATCAATATCATCGGGAATGATATCCGGGACAACCTGGGAAATTATTTCTTAAAATCAAGCACCGGGCAGGTCCCGAACGAGGGCCTGTTCGTCCACCTGGCCGGGACCGAAACGATCACCGGCGCGAAAACTTTTACCAGCCAGGCAACCTTTACCAGCGGCCTTCGCCTGAATACCGATGTGGCCGGGCTGAACTACCTGACGGGACTGAGCGGTATGGGCCCGATCGGTAACGCGGTTTTTGTATCAACCGGTGCTTACGCCGCGTTCGGTGTAGGCTCCGCCAATATATCCGACGCACATTTTTTAACATCCTGGGGATATACGAAAGTAAAGTCCGGCTTCGCCGTATCAGATGACTTTACCGGTGTGCCGAGCATCAACGCGGGTATCCAGCTGTTTTCAACCACGAAAGGTATCCAAACCTCCAATATGACCTACGCGCAGCGTACCGCCATCGGCCTGGAATCCTACGACGCGAATACCGGCCTATTGGTCTTTCAAAAGGACGCCGGCGATAAAGGGAAAGGATTGTACACCGTGCTTTCGGGAAGTGTCTGGGACAGGATACTGACCACCGCAGACCTGGCCGGCGGCGGCGCCTCGGCACCTGCCGCCGACAATACGGTAGTCCATCTGGATGGTACGGAGACGATTACTGGTATGAAAAGTTTTTCTACCGTCGTGAAGATGAAGAACAGCCTGCTTATCTCCGATTGGTACACCGGCTGGCCCAGCCCAAATGCCGGCATCCAGCTGCTATCGACCACGAAAGGTATCCAGACCTCCAGCATGACCTATGCACAGCGTAACGCGATCTACCTGGATTATTCCGATGGCAATACCGGGATGACGGTTTACCAGCAGGACGACGGCGATAAGGGTAAGGGCCTGTACACCGTTATGTCGGGACGGCTATGGGACAGGATACTGACCACTGCCGACCTGGGCGGCCTGGGTGGCGCGAGCCCGGCGGCTGACGGGTTGGTCGTCCACCTGGCTGGCACCGAAACCATTACCGGTGCGAAAACCTTTTCCAGCGCGATTACGGGTAGTAGTAACCTCCTTATAGCCGACTCGTACACCGGAACACCGAGTGCAAATGCCGGCATACAGCTGATGTCGACCACCAAGGGCTTCCAGACCTCGAGCATGAGCTATGCACAGCGTAACGCGATCAACCTGGATAATTATGATGGCAATACAGGTCTGATGGTCTACCAGCAGGACCCGGGAGACAGGGGGAAGGGCCTGTATACCGTTAAGACCGGGCGCGAATGGGAGAGGATACTCACTACCAGCGACCTGAGTAACGGTACTATCCCGCCGGCAGGGATCCAAAACCAATACGGGGGGCCACAGACAGGGAATGCCTGGGTCAGCGGCATGATCAGGGCTGATGTTGGGATGATTACAGGAGGGATAGCTGCAACAAATCTGACAATAACCGGTGTCGGGTCAGTGGGGGTGAAGAATTTTGACGGTACGATGTTTACTGATAATACCTACAACGGTTATGTTGTTTACAACACCAACGTGGATGGTGGTTATTCAAGGTATGGCAAAGCTGCCATTAACTGGAATAACGGTGGTCATGATTTCATTATCCAGGCCCCGAATTTCACCAAGCAGCGGAACGTGGTATTTCCCGACCGTTCGGGCACCATCGTAGTCGCAGACGGCAACGGCTGCATTGTTACCGCCAACAAGGTGATGACCGCGGATGGTAAAGAGATATTTAAGACACCAAACGGCAGCTGGAAGTATGTACATGTCGGCGATGACGGTTCCCGTCTTGTCGACAATGCGACGGTCACTTTTGATAGTGACAACAACGCCTATGTAACCATTCCTTAAACCGGTTATCATGAACCAGGAAATAATATTAATAGCAGCTCCTGAGGCTATTTCCCGGCCCGGGTTACTGTTCCGGGCGGCGCAGGCATGC
Organism: Mucilaginibacter sp. GW822-FHT03E02; assembly: GCF_058801545.1. Classification (NCBI taxonomy): domain Bacteria; kingdom Pseudomonadati; phylum Bacteroidota; class Sphingobacteriia; order Sphingobacteriales; family Sphingobacteriaceae; genus Mucilaginibacter; species Mucilaginibacter sp. GW822-FHT03E02. Next base: position 5,132,131 of record NZ_JBXANJ010000001.1, read on the forward strand.
GGCAGGCTGGCAGTTTACCTGCTTCTTTTACTGGTCTCCGTACGGACATGTACGGCGAAAACGACGCTGACCTGGACCGGTGCGCTCAGTACCGACTGGAATAACGCCGGCAACTGGAGCCCGGCCCAGGTCCCCGGAGCCACAGACGAGGTGGAGGTCGGCATCAGCGCTTTCGGCTACCAGCCCCTGGTCAGCACGGCAGTGCAATGCACCAGTATGCTGCTGGGCAACCGGCAGCCCGTAACCCTGACCGTCAGCCCCGGCGCCGTCATGACGGTGAGCGGTTTTATCAAACAGGGACACGGCGGGGACGATGCCAGCGGTTACACGATTTTTACTGGTGGCGGGAGCCTGACCTGCGGCTCGCTGATCGTTGGAGACGGCATTCCGGGCAAAATTGTCGCCGTTAAAACTACCCGACTCATTTCCATGATCGCCAGTCTGACGGTCTCGGGCGACCTGCTGGTTAATTCGGTGACCTCTTTCCTGCTGTCCGGCGGGTTGTCCCATAACGACGGCTATTTTTCCCTGGCGGCCGGGCAAATGAACATCTACGGACAGGTCAGGCTAACAAATTCCGTCCCTGTATTCCTATCGGGCCTGCTTGCGGACTCCGGGCCTGCGGCGATGTTCCACATCGATATCACAGCCGGGCAACACCCGAGACTGAAGCTCTTCGGTAATATTTCTTTTGTCATCGCCAACCCGGCCTTCGATACCGTGGACCTTTATAACCTGGTGGGTACCGGCATCGGCGTAGTGGAATACGGCGGTGGCGACCAGATTGTGGCCACCCGTTCGCTGGCTGGCCTTGATCTCCAGCCCAAACCCTACCAGAACCTGGTTATTTCAGGCAGCGGGCTAAAAAAGACGGCTGCCCTAAGCGGGGACAGCCTGAATGTAGACGGCTACCTGACCGTACACACCGGTACCCTCGATCTGCAGACCAATAACGCTTACCTGAGCGTCGGCGGCAATTTCAGCAATGCCGGGACCGTCCGTTTGAACAGGGCGCTTTTCACCGGCGGCAAATTCAGTAATACGGCCATGATAAGCAGCGGTGAGGATACGATCCGTTTTCGCGGCGGGGACCAGGTACTGAGCGATACGACGGCAGACGGTACTGCCCTGAAAAACGTGCGGCTGATTTCCGGGACCAAAACGATCGCCAGCGGGGGATTTATTATCCCGCCTGGAGGAGAATGGCGGGCGGTCGACAATTCCACCATGGTCGGCATTTCCCCGGGGGCTGAGCTGCTGCTCCGCTCGGACGCCGGCGCCCAGTCCAGCCTGGTATTTTCCGGGCAGAACAGCAGGCCCGGAATTGAGACCGTCCGGCGGCCCGGCGGTATCAAGGTCAATGCCGTCCCGCCGGCGCAGGGCAGGCGTCTTCCCATCCGGGTGGGTACTTCAGGACGGAAAGGAACGGCCCGCCAGCTCAAACCAGCTGTCCGGAAGGTAAAATAATGCAGAACCGGGCTTAATCTCCCGCTAAAAATATAATTGACCCGCAAAACAGGTGCTTTAATGAGAAAGTTTAGTATAGGTATTCTTAGCGTCATCCTGCTCGCCTGTGGCACCCTCGAAACGAGTGCCAGGCCCGCGGTACTTTTTTGCAGGACGGCAGGTGCGGCCAGCCGGGACACGGCGGACGTCCGTCACCGGAAGGCGGATTCGGTTTTTTTGAAAAACATACTGCGTTCGTTATTTCCGGTGCCGTCTTCTGGAGCGCAGGTACCCGGAAATAACGCGGGTCTGCCGTCGTTCCCGGTCATACGTGCTCCCCGGACCGGTTTTGCGCTCAACACTCCCCGGCCCGACACTAATCTGATCAAAAGTAACTTTCAAAAGCCGCTCGCCATATTGAAGGGCAGTACTGCACAGCCGGCAGCGGCCATGACTGCTGTTAAAAATACGGGACCCGTCAACGCCGCCACAATAAACGACAATATCGCCAAAAAACTCGGAGATGTAAAAATGCCTTCAGTCAGCGCAGGGCTGTCCCTCGAAAACGATTTCCGGTACCATCCGGTACCCGGTCTTTATACCCAGAATAAAATAGAAAATGTGGTCGGCGTCCGCGGGAATGTGGTCGCCTTCGGTTTCCCGGTCAGTATCAGTATATCGAATAACCAGGCTGTTTTTAACGGCGACAACCGTTCCGCGGCAAACCTTTATAAGGTGGGGCTTAACCCGGACATGTTTTCCGGCCTGCTCAAGAACCAGCTCCAGCAATATACCGATCTGAAGAACACCGCCTTTCACGGCTTTGATTTTACGGAATATGTACACCAGACGCTTTCCGAACAGGTCCGCTCGGTCAGCGAGCGGGAGGGACTGCAGAACGCCGATTTTCACCAGTACCTCGGCGATGCCGCTAACCTCCAGGGACTGATCCAGTCATCCAGGGGGGAGCTGCGCAGTAAGCTTGCCGCCGTCGCCGACCGGCAGACCAGCCGGATGGCCCATGGGGACACCGCGCTGGCCAATACGCTGCGGGAACAGAACCAGCGGAAGGCCGATAGTATCGCCCTGGTCATCACCGAGATCAAAACCCAGCTGCAGAAAAAAGGGATAGACCCGGTCCGGCTCCTGCAGGAGGAAAATTACCTCGGCGGGAAAAGCAGCGCTGCGTTTAACAGTTCGGAACAGCTGACCGCGCTGATGGATAAAAGGCCCGTCAACGGTCTGCAATCCCTGCTGACCGGTATCAGGGATTTCAGGATCGGGTCCTTTGGCAGCCAGCTGCCCGGCGCCACCGACAACGAAGGCCGGCTGGTCAATGGCGCCAACCTCGGTATCAAGGTCAGCGGCTATCCCTTAACCTTCGGCTACGGTAAACTGGACGATATCAGCTCGCTGAAAGATGCCGGCTACCAGCACTCGGTCTATTCGGCGACAAAAGATGTTACCTATATCGGCGGCGAGATCAGGCGCAGCGTTTTTGGCAGAGTTAAATTTTCGGTGGTCAGCTCGTTCAGCGGCCAGAGCGCTTATAGTTACAGTAACCCGTCCATTCCGTCCAATGCCGTAGCGTTCACGCTGACCAAATTTTTGAATTTCGGCGACCTGGGAAATCTCGCGGTCAATGTATCCAAGTCTTCGACTTTATACAATAACAATTACCAGGTAGGCAGCGAGGCCATCCTGCAGCAAAAGGCGGGCGTTACCAATACCCTGAACAATGACCTTTTTCAATCCATGGCGGTCGGTTTTACCCATGACCTGAACAGTACAAGCCTGAACGCCACCGAGCATGTTTATTTCAATTATGGTGGATTGGGGTACCAGAATCCGTCCAATAACGGTAATTCGGGTTCGACCATCAAATTCGGCGGCAGTGTCCGGAAAGCGATGTACCGCAACAAGCTCCAGTTCATCCTGCGCAGCGATTTCAGGCAGATGCCCCTGAGTTATATTTCCAATGACAAATGGAAGAACTACCAGCTGCAGTTCACGGGCCGCTACCAGGTCAGCAATAAACTGAATTTTAGCCTGAAATACCTTTCCGGCGGTACCGGCAAGGTTTCAGACGGTGTCTCCGTACCCGTATACAGCACCCAAAAGTTTGAGCTGGATGCCAACGACACTTATAAGATCGGTAAATATTATACCACCAGCCACCTCAGTATCGGTAACCAGAGCCTGAATAACAGTTATGTTTCCGATTTCAGGAGTAACCTGTTAAATGTCAGCTATATTCAAAGCATAGCCTTCAAAAGCAGCTCGGTTACCGGGACGTTGTTTTACAATAAGGAATTGTCCGGGTTTAAATTGATCGGTAACCTGCTGACCACCGATATCGCCTACCAGTACCAGCTGTTCAAAAAGTTCCAGTTATCGTCCGGTGTCACCTACCTGAACAATGTCGATATCGCCAGGCAGCTGGGTATCAGGCAAAGCCTCCAACTACTGGCCGGGAAAAACTTTGACGTGAACGCGGCAGTCGACCTGCGGAAAAACCTGGTCACGCCACAGAACCCGGCGTTGTATGCTTCGACCCGGGGCGAGCTTTTATTCCGGTATTATTTGAAAACCAATTAGGCCATGAAAAAAATCTTTATCCTCATCGCACTGCTTTTTTCGGTACCGGCCATGGGCCAGGTCACCTTCCAGTTCGCGCCGGATATTTACGGCAGAAGCGTCGACGGCCTGCTGAACTGCAGGATATTAAATGCCTCGGGCAACAGGTCCGCTACCCTGACCGTATCGGTAAACGAACGCAAAAGCGGTAGTGTCGTGACGCTGACCACGACCAATTTTAACCTGTCGCCAGGCCTTAATTCGATACCGGGGAGCTCCCTGAAGAGTTCCAATATCCAGTTTTATAACAACACCGTTTCGGTCATTACCCGGCATGATCATAATTTCCCGGCCGGCGATTACGAATACTGCTTTACGCTGAGCTTTTCCGGCAGCGGCGCCGATCTCCCCGTTGAGCAATGTTTCAATTATGAGCTGATCCCTTTTTCGGAGCTGCACCTTTCGGAGCCCTACGACCGGGACACCATTTGTGAAAAACGGCCGCTGACGAGCTGGCAGCCCCTGCTGCCCGGCATCTCCGGTTCCGCTTACCAGCTGGTGATCTCCGAAATCAAAAGCGGGCAGAATGCCGTGGAAGCGCTGAACTATAACCTGCCGGTGGTGAACCAGTCGATGATCAGTTCACCGGTACTGCCTTACCCGTCTATCGCGCGGGAACTGGAGGAAGGTAAAAACTATGCCTGGCAGGTGACCGCCTATAAAGACCAGACGGTATTGAACCGTTCTGAAATATGGTCGTTCCACGTGGGCTGCAGGGAGACAAAAAAAGCGCCCGTCCCCGAGGAAGGCGGCTACCGGGACATCGAGGACCTGGCCCGGGGCAATTATTATGTGGCCGTGGAGACCATCAAGTTCGCCCTGCAGAACCCCTATAACGCGCAGGCGCTCAAATACCAGGTAGAGAACCTGAACAATCCCGGGAAAAAGATCAAAGGCCTGCCCGGGATCAAATTGCTGAAAGGAAAAAATAAGGTACTGATCGACCTGGCCAACACCGATGCCTTTACCGACGGCAATTCCTATATCATGAAGGTATGGCTGCCCGACGGAACGGTTAAGAATTTAAGGTTTATATATAAAGACTGATGAGAAAGCTGTATTTATTTTTATCGCTGCTGTCCCTGGCAGCCTGTAAAACACCGGGGGAACGGTGGTTAGCGGGCATGGAAGATTTCAGGGAGGTCCGCTCCGCCACGCTCAGCCTGCAGGCCATGCGGATGAAGGAGGCCGCGGGCGATACGGCCGAGCTGAACTATAAAATCAGGATCTATCCCTCGAAGGCCTGGCTGGCGGAGAATAACCGTAATGGCCGCGCAGCCGATTTCTATTACCATATGGACAGCGCGTTCAGTATCAAATACGGCAACCGGACCATGCAGCCGCAACTTGTGCAGCCCGTTGCGAACGGCATGTCAACCTGTTTTGAATATATGGTGACTATCGCCGTCACGCCCCGGATTCAAATGAAAACGGTCAGTATCCTGTACCAGGACCGGTTTATTGACGGGAAACAATACGAAATGAATTTAAACAGGCCATGACATACGGCCGGATGAATATGAACAGAAGATATCAAAAGAAAATCGCGGCAGGCCTGCTTTGCCTGATGGTGACCAATATCCTGACGCCCTGCCTGAGCTATGCGCTGACCTCCGGGCCGACGCAGCCCGAAACGACGGCATTTACCCCCGCCAGTACCTCCGATATGGTGGACCTGTTCACCGGGGATTTTAAATACAATATCCCGCTGATGGACGTGGACGGCTATCCCCTTAACCTGAACTATGATTCCGGCAGCGGCATGGATGACGAGGCCAGTTGGACCGGCTTAGGCTGGAATGTTAATGTTGGCGCGATTAACCGCCAGGTACGCGGCATACCGGACGACATGTCGGGCGACCAGGTGGAAACCGATCATTATACCAAGCCGAAGGTAACCGTAGGCGGCAGCGTTTCCATCAAAGCCGAACTGGTCGGCCTGGGCAAGAACCTGACGGGTTCAGGCTCCCTTAGCCTGGGCGTTTTCAGCGACAATTATACCGGGATCGGGGCCACCGTGGGCGTCAACGCCGGGATCTCCTTCGGCGGCCCCAACAGCGGGCCGATGTCCGCCGGCCTGGGCGTTGGGATCACTTCCAGCACAGCGAGCGGGGTTGACGTGACCCCCTACCTGAGCCTGGGTATTAAGGAGGGCACCGATACCAAGGTAACGGAGCGGGCCGGCCTCAGTGCTTCGCTGGGCTTTAACAGCAGGTCCGGCATGAAAAGTTTGACCTTAGGCTCCAGTTTCAGCGTGTCGGAAACAACCAAGATGCAGACGACTGTTACTGTTGACAACACTTTATCCGTGACCAACGTGGAAACGAAGAGTGGCGGTTTGTCCGGTTCCACGAGTTCCTCCGGTTCCTTTATGTCCTTCAATACCGAGCCGATCAGCCCGAATATCCAGTTCCCGTATAAATCGAGGTACGGTTCCTTCAGTATCGACCTGGGGCCGGCCGCCGAAGTGTTTTTTGTCGGCTTCGGCGGCTCTGGCTATAAAAGCGTCCGGGAGATCGCCCAGCAGCAGCTCTTTAACCCCGCTTACGGCTTTTTATACGCCGAACGCGGCAAGAACCAGAAAGACGCGATGATGGATTTTATCCGGGAAAAAGAAAACCCGGTGATCCCGGATATCCCGAACCTGGCCCTGCCGGTGCACACACCCGATCTTTTTTCCTATACCAGCCAGGGCGGCTCGGGCCAGTTCCGGCTGTACCGCGGCGGCTCGGGTGCTTTTTTTGACAACGAGGTCACGGATGATGACGGGGTGACCACGATCGGCGGGGATGTCGGCTACGGCGAGAATTTCCATGCCGGGGTGACCTACTTTAAGCAACACACGAAAAACACCACGCGCAAATGGGTGGACAATAACAATTACCTGGCCAAGGCCGATTTCCAGGACGCTTCACTGACCGACCCGAATGCACAGCATGCCTATTTTAAAGTGGTCGGCGAAAAGACTGCGGAAGATAACGACATGGTGTCGAAGCTGCACGGGACCCAGCCCCTGGAAGTCAGTATCAGCGGCAAAACCGCCAACGCGGCCTTTACCAATGCCTCGCTGAGTCCCCTGCAGAAACACAGCCGCCAGAAAAGCAGCGATGTGATCTCTTACCTGACCGCTGAAGAGGCCGCTAAAACGGGCCTGGATAAGGACATCAGCAATTACGCGTTTAATGATATTTCCGGGTTCGGGCCGGCGGTTAACCATCACCCCGTTCCGGCCTCGCGCCTGCCGCGGGTAGACAATGACTACCACCGGAAACACCACCTCTCGGAGATTACGGTGACCAGTCCGGAAGGCAAGCGGCTGGTGTACGGCCTGCCGGTTTACAACGCGACGCAAGCGGAATACAGCTATGCCGTTGGCGCGCACGGGAAAGTTTACCAGATCGCTGCAGGTACCAACAACCAGGTGCCTGTACAGCTCGACGGTTCCGGCATCAACCATACCAAGGGCATCGATAACTATTACCAGAAAAGGACCAGCCCGGCCTATGCTTCCAGTTTCCTGCTGACCTCGATACTCTCCCCCGATTATACCGACCGTACCGGTGACGGCATCAGTGATGACGACATGGGAACAGCCATTAAATTCAATTACTCCAAGGTGCCCGGCCTTTTCAAATGGCGGACCCCCTTTCATAATGCCACCCTCAACCGCGGCCTGCTCGCCGACCCGGATGACGATAAAGTCAGTATCGTGTACGGGGAGAAGGAACTCTGGTATATTCATACCATCGAAACCAAGACCAAGATCGCTTATTTTATTACCCAGGACCGGAGCGACGCACTCGGCGTGACCAACTATACTGGGGCGAATACCGACCTGGGGACCCGCCAGAAATGCCTGAGGGAGATCCGGCTGTATTCCAAGGCGGACCGGAGCCGGCCCATCAAGGTCGTGAAATTTGACTATAGCTATGAACTCTGCCGGGGGGTGCCCAATTCGGCGGATAACCAGTCAGGCCTGTCGGCCGACCCGGCCAAAGGAGGAAAACTGACCCTGAAACGGGTTTATTTCGAATATGGCAACAGCACCAGGGGCGTGAACCACCCTTATGTTTTTACCTACAACAAATCGGTTAACGGCCAGGAAATCGGCTACGGCGATATGCTGACCGACCGCTGGGGGGTATATAAATCCGCTGACGAAAATAACCTGCCCCTCAAAAACGACGAATATCCCTACACCAACCAGGACCAGCCGGGCAGTCATTCGGTGAAGGACCGGGTGGACCAGAATGCCGCTTTATGGCATTTGAATACGATTAAACTGCCCACAGGCGGGGCGATCAGTGTGAATTACGAATCCGATGATTATGCCTATGTGCAAAACAAGCGGGCGATGGCCATGTCGGGCATCCAGTCCTTCATTAACGCACAAGGCAACGACCTGGACTCCGCCTCCGTCAGCTGTTTGAAAGATGCCAAAGGGTTCAAGGTCAGCGTTTCGACGGCCCCGGGCAGTACGGAAAACCAGACCCAGTGGTTCAAAAAGAACTACCTGAACGGTGCAGACTATATTTATACCAAGGTGTTTACCAAAATGTCGACCCCCTACAGCTTCAGTACGCCGGAAACGGATTACGACTTCGTGCCCTGTTACTCGAAGGTGGCCTCGGTAACGGTTTCCGGCGGGTACGCCAAGGTCATGCTGGAGGACAGGAGCGACGGAGGGGTGACCGCCAACCCGATGATCTTTTCCGCCTGGCAGACCCTGAAGAACGAGTACCCCAGGTTCGCTTACCCGGGCTTTGATAAACGGGCGGGCAGCGAAGCCGCGCAGTCCTCGGTCACGAAGGCGGTTTCGGCCATTTTCAGTGCCTTCGGGAACCTCAGCGAGCTGGCCCAGAATTTTTACCAGAAATCATTCAAGCGGAATTTCGGCGCCCGGGTACACTTGGACAGGTCATTCGTCAAACTGGTCAAACAGGATGGCTTTAAGCTGGGCGGCGGTGTCCGGGTCAAAAAAGTGCAGATCAGCGACGACTGGCAGGAGATGTCGGGCAATACCAAAGGGTTTACCGCCAGCTACGGCCAGGCCTATGACTATACCACCACCGATAACACCGGCACGGTCAGCAGCGGCGTGGCCGCTTATGAGCCTTCCATCGGCAATGATGAGAATCCGCTGAAACAGCCCGTGCCCTATATCCAGAAGATCAAGGGCGCCATCGATAATTTCTTCGACCTCGAGGAGCCTTTCGGCGAATCCTTCTTCCCGGCCCCGACGGTCGGGTACAGCAAGGTCACGGTGACCGACCTGGACCGCTACGGCGACCCGGACCCCGGCCTGCGCACTGGTTATACCGTTAACGAGTTCTACACGGCGAAGGACTTCCCGGTACAGGTTACCGTTTTGCCGATCGCAGCCAAACATAACAAGCCCGTCAACTACCTGTCCTTCATCGGGGCAACGAGCATAGACGAGCTGTGCATGTCGCAGGGTTATGCCGTGGAGCTCAACGATATGCACGGCAAGGCCAAGGCCGTTAAGACCTACAATTCGGCCCGTTCCGAGATCGCCTCGACCATTTATTATTACAATGCGGAGCCAAAAGGAGCCTCGGAGCTGCGGCTGAAAAACCTGGTCAATATCGTCAACCCCGACGGTACGGTTTCTCCCAACCAGGTGATCGGCCGCGATATCGAGTTTTTTACCGACTTCCGGGAAAACGAATCCCGGAACGCGGGCCATTCCTATAACCTCGGTTTTGACATGGTCGGCCTGGGCTGGTTCATCTTCCCTTTGCCGCACTTTCCGAACGCGGATAATTCCGACTACAAGCTGTTCCGCTCGGTCTGCGCGGTCAAGGTCAGCACCTATTACGGCATCGTAGACCGGGTAGTGAAGACCCAGAACGGGTCAGCCATTACCACCCAGAACCTGGCCTATGACGGGCTGACCGGTAAAGCCCTGGTCACCAAAACCCAGAACGAGTTCAATAAAAACATTTATTCGCTGAACATGCCGGCCTACTGGGCTTACAAAGGCATGGGGGCTGCTTACCAGAATATGGGCATCGTGCTGAAAAATTTCAGCACCAACGCCAACGGGGAGCCGGCCGGTTACAGCGGGTTTTTACAGGCGGGCGACGAGATCGCGGATCTCACGACCGGTACCCGGTACTGGGTCATCGATAACCGGGCCGGCCAGTCAACCGGTAGTTCCAAAAAGCTCATCAACCGCAAAGGCCAGCTCGTTTCCTATTTCAACGCTGCGGGCCTGGTCAAGCTGGTACGTTCGGGCTTCCGGAACCTGCTGGACGCGGAGGCAGCAGCGATCGTTTCGCTCAATAACCCGATCCAGAACGGGAAGCTCCGTATTACCGCCAACGAAGATATGACAGGCCTGGGGGTGATCAATGCATCTGCTGCCACGTTTAACCAGAACTGGCCGGTGGAACTGAGCAATAACCCCTCCGACAGTACCCGGGTGGAAAATACCTCCGCGGTATTTACCTTTACCGCTTCGACAGGCAATTCCAATCATGGCCAGGACGGCGCCATGCTGCTGGATACCCCGGTCACCAGGGTCGTACAGAACGCCTTTTTAAAGGGCGGGCTCGACCGCTCCGGTATCTGGCTTAATCCGCCGAATACCCAATACCTGAACGTCAGCTTAGGGTTTGAAACTACCTTCAGCGTAGCCACTGAGGGCATGTATACCCTTGGCTATTCGGGCGATGATGATTTCCACTATTCCCTGGACAACATACCCCTGCCCAACCCCGCCCAAAGCTCGCTGTACTGGACGGTACTGCCGCTGCACCTGACCGCAGGGAAGCATTATTTAACGGCCGAGTGTACCAATCAGCCCTTGCCTGCGGGCCACCCGGATAATCCATCCACCAACCCTGGCGGGATCGGTATCGAGCTGTACCACAATACGCTCAGCCAGCTCGAAAACGCGCCTGCCGACGGTTCGGGCATCCAGGTGTTGTTTACTACCCGAAACCTCGTGAATGACCCCGACCTGCAGAGCTTCCGGACGGTTAACGGTGTCAAAACCTACCGCTTTACCTACCGCCGGTTCACCAACCCCTATATCGGCGGTTACCTGGGCAACTGGCGTACCTACCAAAGCAAGGTTTTCCAGCAGTCCCGGTATAGTTCCAATTTACCCGAAAAAGGGGTGGACGTCAAGTCCGGCGGTTACATCAATAATTTTGCTTCTTACTGGTTCTACGGGGATATCACGAAAGGAGAGACACCCGGCTGGCAAAGCAACCAGATTGGGAACCGGGCCCGCTGGGTGACGGCCAATACCGTTACCTCGTATGACAAATTCAGCCAGCAGCTCGAAAATAAAGATGCCCTGAACCGGTACAGCGCGGCGAAATTCGTATTTAACGGCGAGCAGCCCGCGGCGGTGGCCTCCAACGCGATGAACCGGGAGATCTATGCCGGCGCTTTCGAGGATAGTTTCTTTACCCCGGGCACCGTGCCGGATAGTACGAAGTCCTTCGAATTCGTGCAGGCTGGCACGATGGCTTCTATCAAGCCGCTGATCGTCGCCGATACCGCGCACTCGGGGAATTACAGCCTGCTGCTGCCCGCAGCCGGGATACAGCTGAACAGCCGGGTGCATGATAAAAACCTCGGGATAGACAGCCTGCTCACCATCAATGCATATGGCGAATACAATACCCGGAAGGATGTCGGCATTTACCCAAATGGATTTGAGCCGGCGCCCTCCAAAAAATATATTTTCAATGCCTGGGTGAAGGATACCCATCCCGCCGACAAGTCGGTTAACCTGACCTTGTCCGTAAACGGAACGAATGTGCCGCTGACCTGTAAAGCACTGGTTGAAGACTGGAAGCTGGTTGAAGGGACCATTACCACACCAACCCTTGGTGCAGATAACGGCTTTCATGTACTGATCAGTCCCGTTGACGCAACCGTGTACATTGATGATATCCGGATGCACCCTTTTGATTCGCATATGAAGACTTATGTCTACGATGATCAAACGATGCGGCTGATGGCTGAGCTGGATGAAAACGGCTTCGCGACCTTTTACGAGTATGACGATGAAGGCCTGCTGATCCGGGTCAAGAAAGAAACCGAGCGGGGGATCATGACGATTAAGGAGACCCGCTCCTCCTATAAAAAAAGCGGTTCCTGATTTATTCCGAGTTTGTTATGAAAAAAATAGCTAAAGTTAAAATTACCCTATTGATTGCCATCGCTTTAACCGGGCTTGCCCTGCTGGGCCGCGCCGTCGGCCTTGCTGTCAGCGGCCGGTCGGCCGCGCCGCGAAAAACAGCACAGTCCGGTACCCTGCCCGTCCTGGTATATGATACCCTGGCGGTCGGAAAGTTCAACAGCCTGCTGCGGTCTATGGATTTTAGTAAAGTCAACTGCCTGTACGCCGGCAGCATCAATGTGACGGACGGCAAAGACTCGGCTAATAATATCCGCGACCTGAAATTCCTGTTTAACAAACGGGGCAAAAGCATTTATTACCTGCTCGGCAGAACAGAGACCGTCAACCAGGACGGCCTGAACATTTTTATTGATCATGACAACAAAAAGATCGCCCTGTCCGCCGGGCAGTTTGAGGCCGCCCCGCCGGTAAAAAGTACCAGGCTGATCATTTCCCAGCTGCGTTCGGAAAATTACAGCCTCCAGGCCGTACCGCAGGGCAGTACAAAAAAGATTTCCATCCGGAACGAAAGGCACGTGACCTGCAAGGAGTTGTCCGTGACCTATGATACCCTGTCCAATAAGCTGCAGCAGATCTACAGCCGGTTTACGGATATTACCGATATCCCCAATAAGGCCACTGAAAAAAAGGTGTTGATCCGGGTTGACCGGCAGGAGGACCGGGCGGAATCCGGCCTGTACCCCCTGCCCGGTGATATCGTGCGGAAAGAAAACGGAAAATGGGCGCTCCGCGAAAAGTACGCCAATTATGAATTGATCATCCTGTAAACCTGAACCGATGACCAGAACGCTGAAATTTATTACCGCTACGTTTATTTGTATTTTTTTGCTCCGGCTGGCGGCCTCCGCGGGTACCGAGCCCTATGAAAATTTTATCAAGGGCAAGATCAAACGCAACGATACGCTGATCGTTAAGGACGAAAAGTTCAAGAATGCCAAATACAACTGGAACGATATCACCAATATTTCGGTGAAGGACTTTATCGCCCTGCGCATTACCGACGAGGCTTTACTGACCAAAGATTTCAGCTGCCAGCTTAAACTGAAGGTGGAATACCTGAGCTCCCCGGACCAGCTGGTACCCGAGGTTAAAAATATCGGGCTAAATGTCAATTATTCGGTAAAAAAAGGAAGCAATTATAAAATAACCGATTCCTATTCATTTGCCAATGCTTATTGGGTACGGGTGATTGTGGAAAATATCTACAGCCCGGAATACGGGAACGACCTGCCCGCAGCCTTCCTGCTGAGCAGCCATATCGTGATTGACCGCCAGTACCTGTTTAAACCGCACCAGGTTATTAAACCAAGCGCCGTTTTGGTTAGCGGTGCGGATAATACAACCCAATCCACCTCCTCAGCTTCGTCCTCACCGGGCTTTTCATCTGCCATGAAATCAAAGCTGCTGATGAGCCTGAAAACGAACGCGCTTACAGCAGGTACCGGTACCGGATTAGTCAATGGAGGTAACCAGCTGCAGCTGACCTGGGCCGTCATTACGGGTGCAGAGGAATACGATATCGAATGGACTACAGTCAATAACGGCAACCCTTATTTCAGCACGGTACAGCAGATGGCCGCCGGTACGGCGGGCAATGTCAGCCCGGGTATCCTCGGCAAGCTTTTCCTGCACAATGCCTCCAGGATCACCACCCATGACCAGGCTTACCTGCTTTCCCTGGTTTATAACGACGATTATATCCTCGTGCGCATGCGGCAGGTGCAATACGCCGCGGACGGCACGCGGCTGCTCGGTGACTGGGATTACCGCCAGGATAACAACAGCTACGCAGCATGGGCGCTCAACTGGTATCAAAATAGCCTGAACTGGCAGTATTCGGCCAGTTTTGCCGAGGAAGGCAAGAAAAAAGAAGTGGTCAGCTATTTCGACGGCTCGCTCCGCGGTCGGCAGACGGTAACGATCAACAATTCCGATAATGTCGCGGTCGTACAGGAGAATATTTACGACGAGTTCGGCCGTCCGGCGGCCAGCATCCTGCCCGCGCCCGTCAAAGAGAGCGGGACCGGCAATCCTTACCTGCATTATTTCAAAGATTTCAACCTGAACGCGAACGATTCGTCGTATAACGCGGCCAATATTAAGGGCGCGGTCCCGGCGGCTTCCTGCGAGTTCAACCCCGACCCGCTGAAGACCTCCTCCGGCGCTTCGCTGTATTATTCGCCCCAGAACCCTTTTATGGGCGATAAGAACTATAATAAGTATATCCCCGACGCCGAAGGTTTTCCATTGTCCGTCAATGAATACACCGCGGATAATACCGGCCGGCTCAAGATACAGGGCGGCGTAGGAAAAATCTTCCAGCCGGGCAATTTATACCCGAGCAAGACCACGAAATTCTATTACGGGAAGCCCGAGCAATGGGAGCTGGACCAGCTGTTTGGCAACGATGTAGGCTTTGCCAGCCATTACCTCAAGAATATGACCGTCGACCCGAACGGGCAGACCAGTATCAGTTATGTCAACGCCAGCGGCAAGACCATCGCCACCGCCCTGACCGGCCCGGCGCCTGCCGGTATGGATTCGCTGAGCTCTATCGTTCCGGCGCAGTACAAGGCGATCAACCTGCTTGACCAAAGTAAATTCACGTTTGATAATTCGGCGCTTAAAATTTCGGCGAACACGACCTACCTGGCCCCGGTTAACGGACCTGTAATATTGAATTACAACATACAAAAGCTGGTTGACCAGTATCCCGGCGGAGCGAAAGCCATCTGCAGCAATTGCTATTATGATCTCCGTATCAAAATCGTCAATGACTGCAATACCGTGATCTATGCCAACACCACGCCTATACAGATCGGCTCCAAGACCGCCGACTGTAACGGGCAGGGCATGGCTACGGATTCCATGCATGTTACTTTCCCCGCGATCGGCGAGTATTATGTCAGTTTCGAACTGGCCTTCAGTAAGACCGTAATGGAGGATTATGTCGACCAGTTTGTGATCAAAGGACAACAGAACGGCGCGCTGAAAAAGGAATTCGGCTTTATCCTGCCCTACCTGGACAGCATCGATTTTAAAGGCTGCCTGAGTGACTGTAAAACCTGTGTGCAAACCCTGGGCGCCAAAACTGATTTTACCGGGCTGTTTGCCGCCCGTTTGAAGGCGCTGGACGTGGATTCGGCCGACGTGGCAGGTTCCGTTTTTCAAACCTGGGTAAACGCCAAATACGATTACCTGAAGTTGTATTGTGATTCCCTGGCGGCCACCTGTAACCTGCATCCGAGCGTTTCCCCCTGCGAACAGTACGAGACCCTGATGCTGGCCGATGTTTCGCCCGGCGGTCAATATGCGTTGTTTGATAAAAACGGCGTGGCGCTGGAGCAGGTTACTAATGTGCTCTATACCAACTGGAGGACCCAGTTCCCCGTGCTGGCCGGTACAGACAGCCGCTACCAGGATGAACTGATCACCCTGCCCGACGGCACGGTCACTTCGCCGTACGATGCGTCCTTTACCCTGCCGCAACTGGTACACTACTGGAAAGACAGCTGGGCGGCCAGGTTCCTGCAATACCACCCCGAATATTGTAAACTACAGTTTTGTATCGCCAACTCGGCCTATAAAAGCTGGGACCAGCAGGTGCAGGACAATATCGCCAAAACGGCCGACATCAGCACGATCCCCGGCGCACCTGCGAATTTTCAATATGACCATGCCAACGCGGCCTGGCTGCTGAATGCCGACCCTTTTTTCCAGGCGGACGGGCCCGGGGCAGCACTCAAAAATGCGATGCAGGCCGACCTGCTGAACTATTCGCTGAATGTAGCCGGTAACCAGGCCTCGACGACAAAAGGGCTTACCGCATTTATCGACTACCTCCTGTATTGCAGCGGCAGCCAGGTCAGCACCAACACGCTGAACGACCCCAGCAACAGCTGGGACAATTGTTCGCCGGTGAGCTCCTGCCGCGTTCCGGACCGGGAGTGGAGCAGCTATAAAGAACTTTATTTTTCCCTGAAAGAGGTTTATTATGAAAGGCTCCGGGCGACAACCACCTGTGCCGGCGCCTGCCCGGTCGGTACCCCATTGGCCATGCCGCCGAATAACCCCTGCCCGGTACCGTCTGATTTTACTATAGCTACCTATTCCGCCGTGGACGGCCCGCCAACCAGCCAGTGCCCGGCACCGCAGCAGACGATTTCCCTGTCTTATGTACCCGGCAAACTCGGTACTGCGGTTACGGTAACCATCGCCTATCCCGCGGGAACGGATATTTCCGGCCTGCAGACCGTGTTCCAGTTCGCGGCCGGACAAGGTCAGCAGACCTTCTGTATCCCGGAACATATCCCTGTGCAGGGTTTGAGCATCCAGTCGATCGTTTGCCCGGACTGCCTGGCCAACCCGCTGCTGTTCAATTCCTGGAACAACGCGCATATTGTACAAAAAACCTACGACAGCAATAACCAGCTGACCGGGACCACGACCCTGCAGCCAGGCAGCGGCTCCTATTTCTATGGTACGCTCACGATTAAGCCGGACAATACCTACGACGTAGCCGGTAACATCCATAACTATTCCGCCAACTGGGAAATGGACCCGCACTGCAGTTTCGCCCTCTACAGCAACGGCGTAAAATATACGCTGTACAGCGTGACCGATCATCAGCTGGTGCTCGGCCACCGCGAGGGTAATACCGAGGAAACCTGGTATTTCGACGGCACGGCGGACCTGACCAGCTGCAGTAACCCCGTCGTGGTGGAGGCCGTATCGGTAGCAGGTAATAACACGTACTTCAGCGGCACCTTCCCCCAGCGGCATTTGCTGACCGTGGCACCGGGAACTGCAGGCAGCCAGCCTGTTTTTAACGGTACCAACGCCCTTGGCCAGGCTGTCGCCGCGACCGCCACGTTCTATACCTGCCTGAGCATCCACCAGGCCAATAATACCACCGTCAACCGGCAGAATGTCTGGCTGTTCGACATGGTCTACGACGCGGCGCCGAACAGCTGTCCTGCGGTACTGCTTGTCAAAGAATCCCGGTTTAACGAAATAAACCGTAATATGATTACCGGCGATGTAACCAGCGAGGTACAGCAGAACAAAGACCAGGCGGTGCAGCAGGTGCAAAGCTCCTGCGAAGCCAATGCCGACGGCTGGATGGCCGCCTTGCGGCCCGGCCTGACCGGTTACGCCACCGCGGATACCACCGCCCTTCGGGCGAAACTGATCGAGATCTGCGCCGCGGGCGGCGACCTCGACCATCCTTTCGGCGCCAGTACACTGCCCCCGGGCCGGCTGTCCGCCTCCGGCTACGCCAGCTTCGGCGATGCGATCAAAGGGACGCTGCACATCGGCAGCTTCAGCAGCCGGCTCAACCCCTGGCTGATCGGTTCGCCCTACCCGTATGCCGCGAAACAGCAAAGCAGCCCGATGAGCATTTCGGCCAGCAGCAGCGATATCTGCGACCGCCTGCAGCAGTTGCAGGGACAAAAAGACGCGTATAATACCGCACACAGTAGTTCCCTGTCGCTGTTTGATTACCTGAGCCAGCTGTATGGCGCAGCCATGAACTTATCGGCAGCAGACCTCGCTACCCTGCAAAACTCCTGTACGCAATGCCGGTTTTTATTGGCCTACGATATGACGCTGCCGGTGTTTATGCAGCCGGGTACCAGCGGTTGCGTAATGTCAACCGATTACACGGCGGCCAAGGCCGACCTGCAAACCCGGTTTGCAGGCGGGCTGGACACAACCGACGCCAATTACCGGCTGATCTTTGCCAATTTTATGAACCAGCGCTGGGGTTTCGTGTTGACCTATGACCAGTACATGGATTACGAAACTTCCCTTGCTGCCAATCCCGGCAAAACGCTTTGTAACCAGGTGGGAGCCGCGGCAGCGCAGCCGGTCAATACCTTTGACTGCATCGCCGGGCAGATGGCCGCCGAAGTCGCCAACGGTAAACGGGATTACCTGGCCTATATCGAGGAACAAAAAAACCTGTTCCGGGCCAGCTATATCAGTACCTGCTCCGCGGCCCGGGCCAACCTGAACCTGTTCGCCGCCCAGAAAGTATACCACTATACGCTGTATTACTACGACCAGGCGGATAACCTCGTGCGGACCGTACCGCCCGAAGGCGTTTCTTTACTGGATGAATCCGCTTTTCCGGCGGTTGACAATTACCGGCAGCAATTCGCCGTCGCGGCAGACTATGACGTGTACGACCATGCGATGGTCCACACCGACAAACCGGCCGCGCTGGATTCCCTGTCCAACATGCTGGCCGCCAGAGATACCGCAGGCCGCAGTATCGAAATGTGGTTCTATAATAATCACCAAAATGGCAACCAGTTGGTGGCCACCACGCCCGACCACAAGATCCTGTTCCAGACCTGCGTCCATGACACGCTGATGAGCGTGGATGTGTATAAGCTGGATTCAGCCGCTACCAATTCAGTGTCTGTTTTGGCGGCCAGCCATTATACCGTGAGCGTGGCCAAACAAACACCCTTTACCAACTGGCAGCATGTTGTGCTGACCAGTGGCAATTTTTTAACAGATACGATTAAAGCCTATTATAACGGTAAGCTGATGCCGGCGGTGTCCGGTGCGCCTTATGCGGGCTGCGGTCTGAATATCGGCCCCGGCGGCCTGGCGGCCAATGTGCCGGATAATTTCGGCACGCTGAAGCACCTGCGAATGTATAACCGGATCATGGATTCGGCAGAGGTTTACCATAATGCAACCAACCCCTACTTCCTGCCGACCAATGACACGGCCATGTACTGGTACCGGGCCAATATCCCGGACCCGAACTCCGTCACTTCCATCGATAACCTGAATACGGACGAGTTCGCCTATGCCCCGGTATTCCCGAACCACCGGATGCCGACGACCTATGCCTACAACAGCACTAACCAGGTCAACAAGCAGCAAAGCCCCGATGGCGGCATCAACCGCTATTGGTACGACCTGCTCAGCCGCCTGGTCACCTCGCAGAACGACAAACAGCTGCCGAATAACGACTACAGCTATACCGTTTACGAACCATTGGGCAAGATCACCGAGGTCGGGCAGAAAAAGCAAACTGCCGTCAACATGGGGAACCCGGATTACCTCAGCGACAGCACCTATAACGCCTTCCTGGCCGCCGGTACCAATGTGCAGATCACCAATACCTATTACGACGTGCCTGCCCCAACGGGCAACGGCATCCAGTCCGTCAGCCAGGATAACCTCCGCAAACGCGTCGCCGCGTCCGCCTACCGGGATACCCAGGCCGGACCCGTACAGCAGGCGACCTATTATAACTATGACCTGGACGGTAACGTCAAAACGCTGTACCAGCAAATTGCCGGCCTCGAACTTAAACGGATCGACTATGAATACGACCTGGTAAGCGGCAAAGTGAATTTTGTCAGCTACCAAAAGAACCAGCCCGACCAGTTTTATTATGATTACCGGTACGATGCCGAAAACCGCCTCACCGAAGCCTGGACCAGCCCGCTGGCCGATATCAACGCCACCGGCAGGGGCAGCCAGCTCGATCCTGACAAAAAACGGATGGACGCCTCCTATCAGTATTACCTGCACGGTCCGCTGGCCAGGTATGAGCTCGGCGATATCAATAACAAGGTGCAGGGTATCGACCATGCTTATACCCTGCAGGGCTGGGTCAAAGGGGTAAACCGGACCGTGAACGGCGCGCAGCCCGCCCTGACCACCGACATCGGCAACGATGGGGCCAACGGCGTCGGCCAGGACGCCTTCAGCTATAACCTGTATTATTACCCGAACGATTACAAACCCATCGGCGGGGTCAACCCTTTTGACAAGGTACTGGAGACCCAGCCCGATTTTTACCCGCTGTATAACGGCAATATCGCCGGTATCGCCCAAAGCCTGCCCGCCATCGGACAGCCGCCGATGCTGAATACCTATCGGTATGACCAGCTGAACAGGATCACGGCCAATACCCCGCACCAGAACACGCTGCCGGGTACCCTGACCGCCTACGACGGCATGAACGAACGGTTCAGCTATGACGGCAACGGCAATATCAAAACCGCCTTCCGCCAGGGCGACGTTTTTGCCGCCCCGAAAGCCATGGACGACCTGTCCTATAACTATAACCGCGACGGCAACGGCAACCTGGTCAATAATAAATTAAGGCATGTCAGCGACGCCGTACCTTACAACAGTGCCGGTAACCCGCAGGACCTCCACGACCAGGTCACCGATAACTACCAGTACGACCTCATCGGCAACCTGACCAAAGACCAGCAGGCCAGTATCTCTAACATAGACTGGACCGTTTACGGCAAGATCAAAGCCATCACCAAAACCGAGGGTCCAAACATCGCCTATAACTACGACCCTGCCGGCCAGCGCGCCAGCAAAATAGTCAACGGGATCACCACCTGGTACGTTAGGGACGCCCAGGGTAATGCCATGGCCGTTTATGACAATAAACAAAGCCAGGTCAACTGGCGCGAACAGAACCTGTACGGCAGCAGCCGCCTGG
Source organism: Mucilaginibacter sp. GW822-FHT03E02 (assembly GCF_058801545.1). Taxonomy (NCBI): domain Bacteria; kingdom Pseudomonadati; phylum Bacteroidota; class Sphingobacteriia; order Sphingobacteriales; family Sphingobacteriaceae; genus Mucilaginibacter; species Mucilaginibacter sp. GW822-FHT03E02. The sequence continues at coordinate 5,152,887 of NZ_JBXANJ010000001.1, forward strand.
GAACCTGGGAACCCAATGTGAACCTCAGCAACAACAACAACGCTGCAACCGTTTGGGATACCATCGGGCACAAACAGTACGAGCTATCCAATCACCTGGGGAATGTGCTGGCCACAATAACCGATAAACGGTTAGCCCATAGCACCAACGGAACCACCATTGATTATTATGAACCGGAAGTTACCACCGCGCAGGAGTATTTCGCTTTTGGTGCGCTGATACCAAACAGAAACTACGATTTAGGAAAAGTATATCGATATGGCTTTAATGGGAAGGAAAATGATAATGATATAGGAAAGGGTACGGGCGGTGAGCAGGATTATGGAATGCGGATATATGATCCGAGAGTAGCTAGATTTTTGAGTGTAGATCCTATTGCAAAATCTTATCCTGAACTAACACCATATCAGTTTGCTTCCAATAGGCCGATCGATGGTATCGATTTGGATGGAAAGGAATATTTGGGGCTAAACGAGTCTCGGATAAGGATAGACGGTTACAGGGTTTCGCTAAATCTTGCGAATTTTAATCAAGTCACACAAAACATTTGGAACCTTGCTGCTCAAGATCAGAAGAATTGGTCGGACTATACGGTTGGACTCTCGAAGGATGTAGGTGAATTGGACTTTTTTCCACTTTTTCAGACTAGCCCAGATGGCTATATACATATGGATAGGACTACAAATAGCTACGGAATCGATGCATGGGTAAATCCCTCACAATTCAAAATAGAGAACCCGATTAATTCCTATGGGGTGGAAGATCAGAGATACACGGTTAAGCGTGATCCAATCGGGCTTTCAAGCGGGAAAGGGTCACGTGCTACGGCCAAAGGGTTTTTAGCATTTGATGTAATTAACTGGGGACTAGAACAGTTTGCAAACTATAAAACGGGCGAAGACCGCCAATTGATAGAGGAACACAAGTCACTATTGCTGAATAAAGTGTATCGTGATATTGGAATAGCAATCAACAAAGGATTAGTACCATCCAAATACCAAAATAATAGTAGTCTCGGCGATATTGCAAATGTCGTACTTACTGGTATAAATTTAACAGATGACCAAGGTATCTATGATACCGGAATGAAAATTGTGAAACAAGTTTCAAAAAATTTAAGAACATATAACGGTGCACATAAACGATCAGCGTTACCAAAGAGAGATCATACTTACACAGAGAAAAAAGTTTCAAGCAAACCAGCTGCTGCTAGTGAATAAAGAATAGCATTAAAAAGTATTCTTGGTAAAGTCTATTTTAAGGCTATCGGATAACAAAGTCATTTTACTTTGCTGACCATGTGATGTTTCATGAGCACCTTCGTAGTTTATGATTTGGAAGCTTTTATTAAAAATATAATTTTTCGATTCGATCTTTATGTACATAAAATTTTCTTTTATATAAATGGACCAAATACCTTTGTTGTATATCGAATCTTCGAGCATAGGTCGCGAAACGGGTAAAAAACAGGAATGGTCCTTGTTTAATAGCAATGCCGGTAAAATTAAGCGTTGGGAAATATTAGTGCCCTTAGTGTAATAAACTTTATCTATTTCCCATTCTCCGTAAAATTTTTCGTCAGAAACCCAGTTGATGTTATTGCAACTAAATAATAGGATAGCTATGATTATTGATAAAGTGTTTTTCATACGATAGAATGATAAGTAATTAAATGGAAGTTATTATTTGTGCTTACAAATATAAAATAGAAAATTTCAAAAATATTTATGGATAAGTGATGGGATTTTCAAAGATGAAATTGTTTAAGAAAAAGTAAAATTGATTCCCGATCAAAATCTGGATAAAAAACGCGCAGTACTAAACAAATATTAAACTTAATCCGCACAACAAAACAAAGATGTGGTTTATTTATTTGATGATTAATTATATAAAACAAAAACAATTTATTAAACGAGATAAAGATATCCATAGATTTTCAGTCAATCTATATCTTTATTGCTCAGTTCTTTATTATAATGACGTATCCCCCTTGATTAATTTTTTTTCCGACGGTGCTTGTGGCTTTAACTTCATAATAAAATACACCAAACGGCACCGCCCGCCCCTGATACATCCCATCCCAGCTTTGATTAATATCATTTGATTCAAACAACTCCTGGCCCCAGCGGTTGAAGATCCGGATATGATAACTTTTGATATTCGTGATCGTCACTTTAAAGGTGTCGTTAATGCCGTCGCCGTTTGGGCTGAAGGCGTTCGGGATGAAGATATAGTTGTCCTGCTGGATGATGGCCAGGTTCGCTTTGCTGACCGAAGAAAAGCAGGAATTGTTCTTGGTTGCAGTCAGCTTCACCGTGTATTCCCCCTTGTTGTTGTACGTATGCCCCGGCTCGCTTTCCGTGGAAGTGCTGCCGTCACCGAAATCCCAAAGATAGCTATCTGCATTGACCGACCGGTTTTTGAACTGTATAGCCAGCGGGCCGTAAAGCGCCGTCGTGTTCGACGGATCGGTATCAAAGGCGGCAACAGGGCTGGGTAGGGGAGCGGGAAGTTCAATGCTGGCTGCCGCGCTGCTGCACTGGTTGTAAGTGACCGACAGGTTATAGGTGCCGGCCACTTCACTGCCCGTAACCGGTATAACCGCCACCGTCGAATCCGACCGGAAATTATTGGGCCCCGTCCAGTGATAGCCTGTACCTGCGGGTTGTTGGGCGCTTAACCTCGCGGTGTCGTTCAGGCAATAAGCAGGCTTGCTCAATTGGATCTGCGGCAAAGAAGGGGTAAAGCCAACCGTGATCTGTTTGGTGGCGATAACCTGGCAGCCGCCTGCGGACTGCGCCGTAAGCGTAATCGTCTTAACACCCGGCGTAGCGTAAGTAAGCCTATGCGGCCCCGGCGTGCTGGCCGATGCCATGCTGGCCCCCTCGCCGAAGGACCACTGGAGCGTTTCGTAACCCGTGGACAGACTGCTAAAAGTATACGCCTGCGCAGCCGTACAATCATTGCTGCCGCTATAGGCGATCACCGGCCTCGGGCCCACGAATTCCCCCGTGCCCGCTTTACCCGCCTGGTCTGTAAAGGCGAGCGTAAAACCATTGTTCCCGCTCGAAAAATTATTGACCAGCAGGCCATACACATGGCCCGCCTGCATCGTGATAAATTTTACTTTACCGTTTTGCCCCTTGCCGCAGCCTGGCGGCTCAGACAGGTCCGTCTCTTTGAAATCCAGCCCCGTTTTAAAATAAATGCTGTCCCCGGGGCAGTCGATATTGTCAACCCCATAGCCCGCTTTGCAGCGGATGGCGTTGACCGCTTTCACATTGGCGCAGTCCCCGGTGGTACCCAGGTCAAAAAGCACCCAGTCGATATCATCATGGATGCTGTTGGGGGTGATCGTAAAGACCAGCGTGCCGTTGTTGGCCGCCTGCCATTTGTACCAGACACTGTTGGATTCGGAAGTGAGCCCGTCGGCGTTGAGACAGGTGCCCGCGGCTTCGTTACTGTTCGTCCCTGCACCGCTGACATTACTTTGCGAAATGGCCTGGGTCGAGCAGAGGTAGGAGGCCGTCGCGCAGTCCTGCCCGGCCTTGAGCACCGGGTTATAGTTGTTGAGGCAGAGCTGGAAACTGCCCGTTGTTTTGTTCTCCCCGCTAACGGCGATAAAATACGTGGCCCCGGTGACCAGGCCGCCCTTGTAGAGACTGGTCACGTTATTCTCGGATATACCCGTACCCACCAGTTCCGTACCGTTACAGTCGCTGTAGATCCGGATAACCGGGGCTAACAGCGTCCCGCCGGAGCCCTTTCCGCTCACATTGATGTTAATATCCGCGGCAATGGCCACAAATTTAAACCAGCTTGTTTTTTCGGTATTATCATTGCTGAATTCCGTACTGCCGGAACAATAGGAGCTGACCTCGCTCAAAAGCCGTGCATTACCGCAATCGGCACCGGCCTTCAACGCAGTGATAACGAATACGATAACCCATAAGATGGTTGTGACTGGCCTCGGCAACATATTTTTTGAAGATAATAAAATATGCCGGAACGCAAATCCGTTTTTTTGAATTTAGCCTGTCCGGACGAAAGTGATTTTTCGCCTAAGTCACCAGGAGGACAGCGCGGTACGCTATACTAAATAGACAGTACCCCTCACTTTGCCGGGCTGTCAGCCGCCAGCCTGCCCAGGCCAGCCTCAAAAACACCGTATTTGTCCTGGCACCTGTCCCCGTACAATACCCGGAAGCTGGCGATATCAATGGTATCGATTACCTTTCGCCCCTGTTCGTCATCGTTGAGCTTATGGTCCCCGTAATAGGCCCAGCGGCTGTCCCGGGCAATACCCCCGCTGCTGGGATATAACACCAGGTGCCGGTAGTCATTGGAAGGGATTCTGCGATCCTGGTTAAAATAGGATACGCCGTCGGTTGTCCACCTGTCCCAGTCATCTTCACCCGAGGGGTAAACGAAACGAAAATTTTTAACGGATGCGACATGCAGTGGATTCGTTTTATAAAATACGTCCCTGCCATCCGTGGTATAATAGGTGGAGATGACCCGGAAATTCCGCCCGTTGGCCGTTTTAACGGGCGTGTCTTCGTAGTAACCCCGGAACTTGTCACGCGCATAAAAATTACCCAGGGATTCGAAAGAAGCCGCGTCAGCGCCGGGGACCGGTACGCCCTGGAAATAGGCCTGGCGCCGGTCCTTACCGTAGGAATTACCTTTCAGCTCCCGGAAGCTCTGCGGGTCTGCACCTTTAACAGCACGGTCGCGCCTGCCGGTCAGTTCCTCTTCGTACACATAGTAAACACTGTTCCCGCGTTTAATGTAGTTATTACAACTATCCCAGCCCAGGAAAACCAGGAAAAGAAGAATAACAGGTATAGCGGCTATTTTGACTTTGCCCATATCGCGGCTGTTGAATTCATGAACGAAATTAACATTATTTGCGGAATTTTCCCCATATAACCGAAAGGGGCAGGGCTGCCTGCTTTATGGTTTTTATAGTAAATAATACTATCATTGTAAAAAAGAGTAACCCTTATGTCAGCCTCATCCAAGCTATTTCCTTCCTGGGAAAAAATTATCACTGAACTCGGCGAAAATGTCCAGATGGCCAGGCTCCGGCGGAAATTAACTTCCGAGCAGGTCGCCGACCGGGCCGGGGTCAGCCGCCCCACTGTTTACCGGATCGAACAGGGCGAATACACCGTGTCGATCGGTAATTACCTGAAGGTGCTCGCCGTCCTTAACCTCGAGAATGACCTGCTGCTGGTCGGGCGGGATGAGACCCTGGAACAGCAACTGCAGGAACTCGGGATGGAAGTGAAAGAAAGGGCTCCGCAACACAGTATCAAACGATAATATGGACGGAGAAACACGGAACCGAAAGGTTTTTGTCTACGCTGACTGGCCGAAAATCCGGAAGCCGGCACTGGTAGGCACCATGGACATTGCTAACGAGTCCGGGCTGGAAAGCCTGACCTTCGCCTATGCCAGTACCTGGCTGCCGGTTCTGTTTGCCCAAATCCTGGACCCCGAGCTGCGCCTTTGCCAGGCCGCACTGCATGTGCCCGGCAGGGACAGCCAGGGCCCCGGCCTGTTGCTGGATTCCGTCCCGGGGAGCTGGGGCAGGCTCCTGATGGACAGGAGGGAGGCGCTGCAGGCCGGAAAGGAAGACCGGCAAGCCCGGCAGCTGACCGATATTGATTATTTACTCGGGGTGAGCGACCACGCACGCGCCGGTGGCCTGCGGTTTAAACCCGGTTCCGAAGAACCGTTCTGTAATGATATGCAGGGCGCTACCGTTCCTACCCTTGCCCAGGTAAGCGTACTCGCTGAAGCCAGCCTGCTGCTGGAGAAAGGCAGCAGGACCCCCCCGGAACTGCTGCTGTCAGCCGGCATGTCCCTGGGCGGCACCCGCCCCAAGGCCGGTTTTGCCGATGAAAAGGGCGCACTCTGGATCGCGAAATTCCCGGCCCTGGACGACCGGCGGGATATCGGCGCCTGGGAAATGGTGGCCTATGAGCTCGCTATCGCCTCGGGCCTCCGGATGTCCGAATCGCGGGCCCTGTGCTGCGCTTCCGGCAAACATATTTTTCTGACCAAACGTTTTGACCGGAACCCTGTCGGCCGCCGCCTCCATTTTTCCTCCGCCCGGACACTGCTCGGTTATGCGGGAAGCCTCCCCGGTGGTACCGACCGCCTGAGCTACCTCGCACTCGCCGAATTCCTGGCCAGGAACGGGGGAAGCACCGACCGGGACCTCGAAGAACTCTGGCGGCGGATCATGTTCAGTATTTACATCAGCAATACCAATGACCACCCTGGTAACCACGGCTTCCTGCTGGACGCCTTTGGTTGGCACCTGTCCCCGGCCTATGACCTGAACGCCGAAAGCGGCGGTCAGGGACTGCACCTGAATATTACCGGGGATGATAACACCCCGGACCCCGAACTGGCCCTGCGAACCGCCGGCCTGTACCGCCTGACCGCCAAAAAAGCAAACGCCATCCACGGGCAGGTCCGGGCAGCCGTTAAAACCTGGCGGCAGGCCGCCCATAAGTACGGCATCCCGCAGGAAGAAAAGGAACTCATGGCGGGCGCATTTTTAACGGTATAAACAGCCCGGCTCCATCGCCTCAGGCCATATCTCTGAGCAGGGCCGTCCTGACCATCTGCATGTCTTTACCCATTTTGGCATAGAGGTCTTCATACTGCGCGCACATGTCAAAAAGCGCCAGCGCATAATCCCCGTATAAGGCTTCCTTTTCGGTTTCAGCCGCATTTTTGATCTGGTGAGCAATATCCAGAAATTTCAGGTACCGCTGCTGTGAACGGGCATTCGCTTCGATCACCTCGTTATGGCTGAGCGTAACATCGAAGTAGAGGCCGATGAGGTTAAATTTCCAGTTTTCCGCGTCCAGCTTTGCAATATAAGCGTTCAGCCGGGCCAGTTCTTTATTCAGAAACTCCAGGCTCGATTCCGACCTCGAATCGTTCCAGTTCTTCCAGTGATCGATATTCTTCTTGATCACCGCCATTTTCTCACCGGTCATGTAAAAGAAGTTTTCGCCGATCTCGGTCTTTTTTGCACGGTAAAGGCTCCTGGCCTCGTTGCGGTACTTTCTCCTGTCGGTGAAAAACGCAAAAGTCCCCGTGATGATTTGCGTCAGCAAGGCGCCCGCCAGTCCGGAAAACGCGCTGACTTCGATAAGTGTACGGGAATCTGCCATCGCTGTTGATTTTTTCAAAATTAACAAAAATCATTTTTATTTGCTAATAATATTAGTAATTTTATGCCTGGATCAAACAGGAATGGAAGCATACAGGGTACATATAGAAATCGGGTTCACGACCGTGGAGGTAATTGAACCGCCGTTTAAAATGAGCGTCATCAAGGGTATGAAGGCCGCGCCCGGAACGGGTACGGCTTTGATGGAGGCCGTGCTTTACCGGGAGGAAGGCTTGTTCGTCGAGCATTGCCGCTACCTGTTTGAAGCGCTCGGACGGGATAACCGGCCCGTCAGCCGGGTTTCCGCCGGGGACTTCAGGGCAGCCATCGGCTTCTTTTTCCGGTCGGTGCTCGATACCGAATACTACCTGGCTTCGGTGCCCAAGGCGTCCAGCCTGTATGGGCAGGACCAGTCCCAGCCAGCACCCGCTGTTACCGGGGCGCTTTAAGCCCGGCAGCATCAAAAGTCCACGGCTTCTTCAAACACAGCCACCGGCCGGTAAAACCAATTTTCACGTTGACCTGCGGGTTCAAAGGCCGGCCTGCGAAACCACAGGTATCGTCATTTTTTTTCACATCCCTGCCACCAACTGTGCTCCCGGGCCTGATACCGGTGCCGGCAGGGGGCGGTTCAACAGCGTGATTTTACCCCGGGGCTCCGGGCCGGCTTATCCGGCTCCTGCCCGCTGGGAGCCAGCTGGTGCTGTTTAACTCCGGGTTTAAACAGTGTTGCTGAAAATGGCTTAATAATACATAATAATTAAACCTTTTACTGCGGGTATTCGTATAAAGACTTTATGATGTAAAGCCACCTCTTACCTTATACCCAGAGTCTATGAGCGCCCGTTTCATTTGTCTTTATTTATCACTTGCCCTGGCGCTGCAGAATAACCGTGTTCTCGCGGCCCTTTCTATTTCTTATTCGCCCTCAACCAATGTGTACACGACGGGTACGACGATTACGACCCTGACACCAACGGTTTCCGGCGGGACGGTTGCCGCCGTTAGCTTTGGAACAGCCGCCGCACTTAGCGGCGCTACGTTAAACAACCCGCGGGGTATAGCCATCGACGCTTCTGGCAATATTTATGTAACCAACAGCGGTAATAATACCATCAGTAAATACAATGCCGGCGGCACCTACCTGGGCACCTTTGGGACGGGCGCAACCCTGTCTTTTCCCAAAGACCTGGTTTTTGATTCCTCGGGCAATGCTTACGTGTTGAACTTGGGTGCAACACCTGGTACCGGCAGCGTGTTTAAATACAATTCGGCGGGTGCATACCAGTCTACGATACTCAGCGGCTTGAATTATGCTTTAGGGCTTACTATGGACAATTCAGATAACCTTTACGTTGCCGATCAGGGCGCTGTCACGGTAAAAAAGTACAGCACCGGCGGTGCGCTTTTACTATCGTTACCTACTACTAATTTAAGCACTCCGCTTGGTGTAGCGGTGGATGCATCGGGTAATATTTATGTGTTAAACAACGGTTCCGGGAACGTCACCAAATACAACGCTGCTGGGACATTTCAATCTACTTTCCTGAGCGGCTATACTTCCGCGCAGGCCATTACCATTGACGGCGCCGGGAATTTCTACATTAGCGACAATGCAACGACCAATACCGTCTACGTTTATAATCCGGGCGGCACCCTGCTGACCAGCAAAGCGATCAACGACCCTCAGGGGATGGCCGTAGACAGCAAGGGCGTGCTGTTTACCTCGGCCTATTTTAGCAACGTGATGAATAAAACCACCCCAACCGGCGGCTACTTTCTGAGCGCCGCTTTGCCCGCCGGTTTGAGTTTTAACAGCAGTACGGGCAGTATCAGCGGTACGCCGGTGGCGGCCATGGCGGCAACGACCTATACGGTCACCGCTTATAATGGCGCCACGGTGGTCAGCACGACGGTGACCATTACGGTGAATCCCACTGCCCCCACAGGGGCCGGCGGCTCCACCTGCGGCACGGGTACGGTACTGCTTTCCGCTTCAGGAAGTTCACCTTCCGGCGGGACGTATAACTGGTATGCCGCCCTCACCGGGGGCTCATCACTGGCGGCGACTGCCACGTTTACTACGCCAACACTAACCGCCACCACCACCTATTACGTCAGTTATACCCAAAACGGCGCGACCAGCACGCCGCGTACGGCGGTAACGGCTACGGTCAATGCCGCGCCGGTCATGGCGACTGCACCAACCGGCCCGACGGCCAACCTGTTCCTTTCCTATTCCTTTAGCGGGAATGCCAATGATATCTCGGGTAACCTTAACAATGGCGTGCTTCAGAACGCCCCCGTGCTGGCTGCTGACCGGTATGCGGCCGCAAGCGGCGCCTATACTTTTAACGGCTCCAGCCAGTATATCGCCACATCGTTGCCCATCGCCACGAATCCGCAGCTGTTCTCCATCAGTGTCTGGTTCAAAACCAGCTCGGCAGGGGGGAAGCTGGTCGGTTTTGGCTCGTCGCAGGTGGGCTCCAGCGTTACCGCCTACGACCGGCATATTTATATGAACAACAGCGGGCAGCTCTACTTTGGCGTCAAGCCTTCCACTACTTATAAAACGATCAATACAACAGCGTCCTACGCTGACGGCGCCTGGCACCATGCCGTAGTCACGCTGTCGTCCACGAACGGGGCCAACCTGTATGTCGATGGCGCGTTACAAGCAAGCGATGCCACCATGACATCAGCCGGATCATATGTTGGTTACTGGAGGGTTGCTTATGATAACTTAGCAAGCTGGCCAGGCGCCCCGGCCAGTTATTTTTTTAACGGCTCTCTGGATGATATCGCTGTTTACAAAACCGAGCTGACCGCCGCGCAGGTGTATACGTTATACGGCGCCGGCTGCGCCCCGGTATGCCCCGGCAGCACGCTGACTTTTCAGGCCAACACGGTAAGCGGGGCCACCTACGCCTGGACAGGCCCCAACAGTTTTACATCAGCCCTGCAAAATCCCACCATCGCCAATGCCGCCGCAGTCAACGCCGGTACCTATGTACTGACGGTAACCGGCTCCAATGGCTGCACATCACAATTAAACGTAACCGCAACATTGAGCAGTCTGCCTTCGGCCACATTTACGGCAACGGCGTCGGTGAATACGAATTCGAATGCCACCATTACCTATACCGGAACAGACCCTTCTACCTCTACGTACAGCTGGGATTTCAATGGCGGCAGCCCCTCCACCGGCACGGGGCAGGGCCCGTTTTCGGTACAATGGACGACAACCGGCACCAAAACAGTCACCCTCAATATCACCAATGCGGCGGGATGTACATCCTCCTCCACGCAAAATGTGACCGTCGGCCTGGCCACTTACGGCAATTACGCTTTCGGGGAAACCGTCACGTTAAACACCACTTCCCTCGGGATTACCTCCAATCTGAGCAATTTCCCGGCCCTGCTGAGCATCCAGGATAACAACCTGATCATTGCCAATACCTGTACCGACAAAGTTCAAAATCCCAACGGCCCCAATTATGATTTTGCCTTTGTAAGCGGCGGCAGCGAACTGTATTACCAGGTCGAAAGTTATAACCAGACGACCGGCACCCTGCTGGTTTGGGTACAGATACCCTCTTTAACTTATGCGGCAAACAATACCATCACATTTTATTACGGGTCCAAATCGCCCACGGTTACCCATAATACCGCGTTCTTTGCCAATACCTGGGCGAGTAACTACCTGGCCGTATTTCATTTTAACGAGGCAAGCTATACCGGTTCGGTGGCCGACGGCACCGCGGGCGGGCATACCGGCACGACCAGCGGGATGACTTCTGCCGACCTGGTTACCGGCAAAATCGGTACCGCTTACAGTTTTAACGGCTCCAGTAAAAAAATCACCACCAATGCCGTTTCGGTTACCGGGCCATTTACACTATCGGCCTGGGTCAAATTGGGCGCGACTGGCCTGGATCAGAAAGTCATGACCAACCAGGATGCCAGCGGTTATTCCAGCGGGGGGTACAAGATGTCTGTTTTTACAACGAATATCCCGGAATCTGAAGGGGGCGTCGCGGCCAACAGGAGCAGCACGCCCAATCCAACGCCCTTTACCACCGGGGTGTGGCATTATATCCAGAGCGTCTATACCGGTTCCACCCTGAGTACTTATGTCGACGGAACGCAATATAAAATTTTAACAACCAGTACCAACCCGACCGGGAACACCAACATGTACATCGGCGTTGGCGAAGGGGGGACCGGCTTTTATTTTAATGGTATCATCGACGAGCCGCGGGTATGCAATGTGGCCAAAACCGCCGACTGGCTGAAAGCGGAATACGGCAATCAAAACAGCCCGGCAACATTTACGACGGTTGGCACCACCATCACCAATACCACCAACGCCGCGGCGATACCGGGTGCGCTGACTTATACCTATAAAGGGGTTACAAGTACCTATACTGATGCCAGCAACTGGGATAATACGACTGCCGGAACAACCAACCAGGCGCCGGCCTTTGATGGTACAGCTACCCTGGTCATACCTACAGGAATGAACATTGCCATTAATTCCGATGCTGCTGTTTACGGGCTTACCCTAAGCGGCACAGCTACCGTAAGCCTGAGCGCCAATTTAAGTGTTGCCTGTAATATTTATAACCAGGGCACCGGGAAAATAGACTGGAATAATTTAAACACCTCAAAAATAACCTGGAACGGAAGCAGCACCGCGCAAAGCTATAATGGTGCAACCTCTACCGGTTACGCCCACGTAGGCACGATGGAACTGAATAATTCGGCGGGCGGGACAGTAACGATCAACAGCGATACCCTGGATATTTACAGCGAGCTCAAAATCACCAAAGGAAACCTCGCGGTGGCGTCCGGGGCCATCATGGTACTTAAAAGCGGCAGCTCGAAAACCGCGTCTGTTGATGCGATACCCAGCGGCTACAGTATTACCGGCAACGTCTACGCCGAACGATATTTTAAGGCAGGTACCATCGCCGCCAATACCCGGAACTACCGGATTTTGTCCTCGCCCGTCAATACGGCAACCGGAGTTTATAACCTGGCTTACCTGAATACCAATTCGGGGGTATTCTCGGGCGTCATGACCGGTGGGCCCACCGGAACAGGCGGCGGGTTTACCGTGACCAATACCAACCCCTCGGTTTATTTATACCGGGAAGATCTGCCTGCCAGCAATTCGACCTTCAATTCGGGAAATTACAAGGGGCTGACCAATATCCTGGGCAATACCCTTTCCTATTACACCGGAACCGGCACCACGACCGCGACCACAACCCTCCCGGTAGGTAACGGCTACCTGTTATATTACATTGGGAACAATGTCAGTAATGTGAGCTCTGTCACCGCACTGAATAAACAATATCCCTACGGCGGCAACTTTATCGACCCGGATGCCTCTACGTCAGTCGCGGTTGGCACCCTTAACCAGGGCAGCATACCCGTAAAACTATGGTGGAACAGCAGCACCACCCTGAGCAAAGTCCAGACCGGGTACAACCTGGTTGGCAACCCTTACGCCTCATCGATTGACTGGGATACGTTTTCGCAGAGCAGTTCAACCAATGGTATTTACGGTCCATCAGTTTCCGCCACCATGTATGTGTTTAATTATACCAGTAAAAACTTCGGTGCTTACACGGCGTTAACATCCGGCGGGATCGGCACCAACAACGCCACGCGCTACATCGCCAGCGGCCAGGGCTTTTTTGTGCAGGCCACCGGATCAGGCGCTGCATTAACCTTTAACGAAGTCGCCAAAACTACCGTACAGCCTAATTCGCTGGGCAACACCTTGTATTTACTGATGGGGCTCCCTAAGGAAACCAAAACACAGCTCCTGCGGGTGAAACTAGCTGCCGACCAGGTGAATACCGACGATATCATGATCCTTTTCGACCCCGATTCGAAAAATGAATATGAGCCGTTTCATGACGTAGACCGTTTAAAAGGTATCGGGAATATATCTACCCTGGCCAGTTATGGTAGCTTAAGTTCAACTATGCTTTCCATTAACCGCATGCATGCGGTTGATTCGGCAACGCGGATTAAGCTGTACGTGAACGTAACCAATTCCAAAAACGCCGATACCCTGTCGGCAACAGGCTTTGACTCCCTTGATCCCCGCTACGATGTTTACCTGATTGACCACTACAAAAAAGATTCGCTCTTTTTCAGCAAGTACCGCCAGTATTTGTTTAATATTGATAAAACCGATACTACAAGTTTTGGCGCGAACAGGTTTGAACTGGTGTTTCATAAAAAGGCATCCTATAACTACCGCCTGCTTGGATTCTCGGCCAGGATCGTAAAAGAAGGGGTACTGCTAACCTGGAAAACGGAAAACGAAGGAAACCTGACCGGGTTTAACATCGAACGAAAGGACGGTTCGGGCGCCTTTGTTTCGTTACAATCGATGCAAAGCAACGGGAGCGGCGTGTATACCTATCTGGACAGGTCGCCCGCCGCCGGTATCAACTATTACCGTTTGCAGCAAGCCGATCCTTTCGGCGCTGTTACCTACAGTAAGGTGATAGCGATAAATACCCAGTCCAATAACAGCTACAGCGATCCGCTTACCCTGTACCCCAACCCGGTATCAACGCAATTTACCATCAAGATAAATACAGGTATACCGGCCAAAGTTTTATTGCGCGTAACTAATGCTATAGGCCAAACAGTAATTTTCAGGGAATCCGATGGAAATAATATACAGCAACCGGTTACCGGCCTGGTACCCGGAAGTTATATTGTAGAAATTACCGATAAAGCGACCAGGAACCTGGTCGGTACAAAAAAGTTTATCAAAAGATAGGGCCGGATAGCAAGTAAAGCAGCATGCCCTGTACACAGCATGGGGGGGATTTGGCAGGCCGGCTAGTTCTTGAACAGCCACCTGCTCAACTAAAAGAGAGCACTGCCGGGGATGGTCCGGGCTTCATTGATGCGAAGATTTCCGGCCCTGCACCTAAAAAAATGCCTGGTTTTAGCTATTCTCCGGCCATGTCCATAGCGGAACAGCCGGAAATGCGTATCATTGGAAATGCTTCCTGTAAAAGACCGAACAGCTGTCCCCGGAGTTTTGGACCAGCCTCATATTCCCGGGCTCGACGGCCTGCGGGGTTTAGCGATCCTGATGGTATTGGCCGGCCACCTGCTGTTAAACACCCGGATGGCATTGCCTGCCCTGGGCAGCGCGGGCGTCGATATCTTTTTTGTTTTGAGCGGCTTCCTGATCACGACGCTCCTGCTCCGGGAAAAGCAAAAAAACGGGCGCGTTTCCCTCCGCCGGTTTTATATCAGGCGAGCGCTGCGGATCATGCCGGTGGCCTACCTGTTCCTGGCGGTATTGCTTTTGTGCAATTTCCTGTTTGACCTGCGGCTTTCGGCCGGTTCCTTTGCAGCGGCGGCATTGTACATCGGGAATATCCGCTTCCATTATACTGCCAACTGGTTCAGCGGGCACTTCTGGACCCTGTCGGTTGAAGAGCAGTTCTACCTGATCTTTCCCCTTGTGCTTGTCCGTGATGTGCGGACGTACACCTGGCTGGTCGTGGCGGTTATCCTGCTTGTACCCGCATTGCAATACCTGACGATACGGCAGGGCCGCGGGTTGTCGGCTCATCATTTGCTTTTTGAATCCGCTTATTTCCTGCGCGGTTTGCTGGAAAACGGCACGACATCCATCCTGGCGGGCTCGGTGTTGTCGATCCTGGTGCTTAAAGGGCAGCTGTCCGCGAAATTAAACCGTTATGCCAGTTTACCGTTGCTGGCCGCCGCCACAGCCCTCAGGCTCTCCGGCTGGATAGCCGGGGACACGGGTTACGCGATGTCCCTGCTTTCCGCCCTGCTGATCGCTGCCGCTATTTACCTGGTGGTCAGTAACCCGGACGACCTCCTGTGCAAAATCCTGAACACGAAAATACTGACCCGGCTGGGTGTTTTGTCGTACAGCCTGTATATCTGGCAGCAGATTTTCCTGTACCGTCAGCCTTGGGCCAACACGTTTAAGTACAGTGATTCCCCGTGGTTCAACGTTCCCGCCTTATTCCTGACGGCCTTTTTATCCTATTACTACTTCGAGCTGAGGTTCTTAAAGCTGAAAGCAAAATTCAGGTAAACCCGCTCAAAAATGAAAAATCCCCTCGCACTCGCTGCCCGGGGATTTAAACCTAAACCTTATCACAATTACAGGCAGATGCCTGCAATGAAGATCAAATATAGGGTTTCTATGCTTTATTTGTACCTGTTCTGCCGGCTTCATTTCCCGGGAGCAGAACGGTAACAGTTTTTTTACATTCAGGACTTAAGCCGGGAACAGCCGATACATCATTTCATCCTACAAAAGCGTTACTTGTCTGGTACGGAATGGCATGGACAGCCTCCCGGGATATCCATTAACGAGGGATCGCCTGCTGCGGAACAAAATTTTAATTTGCGGATTTTGTACGTAAACGATTATGCCGGGCAGGTTGATAAAGCGCCTTTTGGCGTATACAAGCCCGCTGTTTTGCTCAACGCTTTCTCTTCCATATGAAGCCGCCTGCTGTCCTGTTATCTCCTCTCAATACTGATGAGATCGTCGTATGATGGATACCCAGGCTTTCGGAAGCCTCCTTAATGCTTTTAAAGTGGCGGATCAGTATACCTTTTTGATCAAATTGACTTATTGCCTTTCTTTGTTTACTGCCTAAGGGGCGGGGCATACCGGGCAACACCAGCCGGACATCTCCCAAGCCTCTCCTCCAGAGATATCCAGCTCCTGTTGCCTTATATCCGTTGGTGCAGCCGGTAATGGCAGATACAGCAATGGCTGTCAACCGGGAGGCCTCTGTTACAGAGGCAAAACAAGCAAGCCGTTTCCCCTCCAAATCATATTGGGTAATTTCTTTGGCCTTTTCCTCCCGGAGATTTTTCCTTACCTGGTCTACCTCTGCCTGTGGCAGATGCGGCGCATCTCCATACCGCCATATGGAACCATCCAGCAACAGGTCATCCCGTATGGCCATAGCGTTGATCCTTTCTACCGGTACTCCTATGGAAGCACCGGCTTCCTTACTGCTGGTATAGGTAGCCTGTTTGGCTCCATCCTGATCGTAACGGCTGATGGTATATCCCTTTCGTAAAGAAAGAGAGGTACGTTCTTTATGGGTATCAATCTGCTCCGCTTCTCCTTTCCGCCAGACCGATCCTGCCGTAACCAGAACACCGCCATTGATGGCATCACTAATCGCTTTCCGATCCATGGAAACAGCTTTTGCAGCCTGTGTAATATTGTCATACGTGTTTATTTTCTTTCCATCGAGGTCATACTGACTGACAGGGGACCCTTTTGCCGCCCTGATCGCCTGGTGTATTCTTTTTACCGGGATCATTTTTTTACTGCTGCCCAGGCGCCATATAAATCCCCCCGCTGTAAGCAAGCCTCCTCTCCTGCGAACCACGTTGCTGATGGCAGAGATAGTAATACCTGTAGCTTTTGCCGCAGCTGCCATGCTTTCATGGGCAGCTACAAACTTCCCGTCCATATCATACTGGCTCACCCGTTTAATATTAACCTCCCGGCCCAATTGGGTAAACACTTTTTGGTTTTCCTCGCTGTGCCCGAAGTGGAGGTCTTTCCGTTCTGCCTTCATGATCCGCTGCTGAAGGCCGGAGAGGTCTGTCAGGAAAAGATTGCCCGGTAACACATTAAGGCCGTTACCATCTTTGTAGGATACGTACATAGCCTGGTCTGAAAGATCAAATTCCGCTACGAAACAATAATAAACTATCCGGCCCACGGAGATGGAATGGGATACTTTCTCCACCTGGATCCGCGATTGAAGGCGCACTTTGTAATCCTCCTTGAAGTTATTAAAAGTTCGCTGGACCTTTTGGGCCTGTATCCGTTCTTCATACACCATCAGCCGCCCCGATTCATCGACGGATTCATAGGCCAGTCTTTTGACGCGGCCCAAATCAGAGATCATGCCATAGCCTTCCAGTCCCGGAATATCTTTCCATATTTCGCCGCCGATATTTTCCAGTTGCTTATTCTGGTAATGCGGGATATTGATTGTTAACTGTTTTTCAGACATCTGGCGGTAATTGGTCCACTGTTAATAAAGCTATGAAATTATCCTGTTCCATGTAAAAATAAAACAATACAGCCCCAGATTTTTGCAGTCAGGTGGAGAAAATAATCTGGCCGGCCACGCTTCGCCGGTTTTATTGGCAGTTAACAGCTTGATGTTAAATGCTAATGGTGGTCAAAACCCAACAGCCGGCAGGGGCATTTCTTCCCGGGGCGCGGGGCAGGAAGCTTTTGCCGCAGCTTGCTAAACGGGGTACCGGCAGGTTTGATACCTAACGATCACCAAGCTCCGCAGCCGCTGTGGCCATGGGGTCCACCTCAAAAATTCTGCTCGCTTTAACAATAACGAATAATTTCCCGATGCTCCGGAAAAATTAATCCGTGCCCAGTTAAATAATTATCGCTGATAAATATTGAAAAATAATTATTAAAAATACTTAACTTATTAATATTTAAATAGTTAAATTAGACAAACCATTAACCTCCTGATCCTTACCAATTATGCCAAACTGGAAACCCATTGTAGGACAAAGCTTCCAACCGGAAGAATTCGCCACTTATTGCCAATCACTCCACTGGACCACCTGGAGACCTTCCTTCATCGTGCTGCACAACACCAGCGTGCCAAGCCTTGCCCAGCGCCCGAACGGCCTTAGCAAAGCCAACATACTCGGCCTGCAATCGTATTACCGCGACGACCAGCACTGGAGTGCCGGCCCGCACCTGTTTATAGACGACAAACAAATATGGGCCTTTACGCCCCTGACGACACCCGGCGTCCACTCGCCCTCCTGGAACAGCATGGCATTCGGTATTGAAATGTTAGGTGAATATGAAACCGAAGCCTTCGACAGTGGCCGGGGCCTTGCCGTACGGCAGAATGCCGTAGCTGCCATGAGCATCCTGTGCCGGACGCTCGGGTTTGACCCCGGGACCATCCGCCTGCACAAGGAAGACCCAAAAACAACCCACAAAGGATGCCCTGGAAAACACGTCGTCAAAGCTGCGGTCATCCTGGAAGTCACAGAGGCCCTGCACCATATAGAACCCGGTGAACATGCCGTCAATGCGGAAGTATAAATAAGTTAAAAATACTTACGTATTACCGTAAAAATACGGTAGGGGGGATCCAGGCTATGCCTTAAATTTGATGAAGAACAAGTTGCTAACCCCTCAACCGGCAAATATTATGGAAAATAATGTTTGCCGGGACTTTAAAAGTTAGGACGAAAAAATTGGTTTCAGTTCCTTGTCCGGAAACTGGAAAACGTTAATCCTCCGGTTCAACCAAACTAAACAGTAGCTATGAAAAAGTTCATCGTCATCCTCGCATTGCTTTCGACTTTAATCAAACCCGCAGCTTCCATCGCCTGGGGTGCCCAGGGCCACCGCCTCGTCGTAGAAACCGCCCTCTCCATCCTCAGCCCCCAGGCCAGGCAAAAAGTATTAAACGCCTTAGGCCCTCACTATACAGCAGACCTCGCCGCGGTCTGGATGGATTCCGTCCGGATTAACTATGTGCTGAAATATAAGTATATGAAAAAATGGCATTTTGTGAACATGGAAGCCAACCAAACCTATGCCCAGGTCGCCGGCAGGAACGATGCGGTCTATAACCTCAAACGGGTGATCGGGGCCTTCAGCAATATCCACGCCTACAGCGCGGACAGCCTTAAACAAAACCTCAGAATCCTGTTCCACCTGATGGGCGATATCACCCAGCCCCTCCACGTGGGCTACGGTTATGACCTTGGCGGCAATTCAGATGCCGTCACCACCCCAAAGTTCAACGTTGCCGGTAACAACCTTCACCACGTTTGGGATGACGTCATCATACAGGAAGGAAAAATCAACCTGCAAACCTGCACCGCCTACTATAAAACCCTATCCGTTCCGGCTCGGCAAATGATTGCCCGGGGTGATACCAAGGCATGGCTTGCCCAGGCACGCAGCTGCCTGCCTGCAGTATACGCCTGCCATCCCAGCCTGCACCAAACAACCCCGCTAACCATCGCTTACCTTGACACCAACGTGTCCGTAGTCCGGCAACAGCTGGTCTGCGCCTCCATCAGGTTAGCCGGCGTCCTTGAAAAAGCATTCGCTAAAAACTGAATTCAGCCCCCATTTTATGAAAACGATCTATCAAAAAATCAGCAGCTGGCTGACCCCTAATTTTCGCCCGGTATTTTTACTGGTAACGGCAGGACTCCTGATATCCGGGACGCTGACCCAGAAAGATAAATTCCTGGTCACCACTTTGAATGCGCCGAAAGGGATTCTGAACTGGGAAGTGAATATAGATAATACGGCCAGGAACGCCATGTTACGGGACTGGGACGCTACGTATAAGAACCTTATTATGTACGGCGACAACGACCAGCCCGATATTGTTCGGGTTAAGGGAACACAGGCCGTTCTGGATGAGAATCGTGCCGATTACGCTTTTATCGCATTTTACGTCGCATTTTTGTTGCTGCTGATCTCCCGCCTGGTTAGGAATGCGGGCTACAATGCCAAATGGGACATATTTTATCGTGTCGCAGCCGTTTTGACGATCCTCGCCGGCCTGCTCGACGTAATAGAAGATTTGGGCACATCGAAAATATTAAACCTCTGGGAGCAGTACCATCGTCTGAACTTACCGGATGCGGCCATCGTCGGCTATCCCGGCCGTCTGAAATGGCTTGTCCTGTTTATTGTCGCAGGTGCATTGTTATGGCAGTTTATCGTAACCAATCTCGCATTATGGTGGCTGGAACTGGCCACCGGTTTTCTACGTAAAGGCGTGCAGTTATTCTGGCGCTTCCGCGTCATGCTGCTTACACTGCTCATCGTCTTTGCCGTATTGTATGTCAGCGACCAGGGGCAGGACCTGCTGCTATCGCTAAACGCCAGCAAGACGGGGGTATCCCTTTTTCTTTTTTCCACGACGGTCATCGCGCTTTTGTGTTGGTACCTGCCAAAGGTACTGGAATACAAAGGCGCGCTGAATTACGCCCAGTTTTTTTTCAGGTCGGTCGATTTCGAGGTTGACCCCGCCACCGGTAACCGGAAAAAGGCGGAAGTAGATCTCAGCCGTCTGCTGGGCGCCGCCGGGTTTCTCGTTCCTGCCACCGGCATCCTAAAGGTAATGGATAATTACCACATGGATTATTGGCTTAGCGGTATCCCGCCAATCGCCGTTATGGCCGTCATCCTCATCCTGTACAAGATCATCCTGGAGCACCACTGGATAGATCATTTTTTTAAAAAACCGGGCGGCGGCATCCATATCGCCAGATATGCCATCACCATCACAGTCCTGCTCGTCCCGATCGCCATATGGGGTATGGACAAAGAAAATACGCAGCCCTATGCCATTATCCATCTCGCTTTGGACCTGTTCATCCTTTCGGTTATATTTTTGATCACCACTACCTTAAGGACCTGCAGCGCCGCCATTGCCCGGTGGCCCGTTGCGCCCTTCATCACCCTGACAGGGCTGGCGTGCCTCATCTTTTTTATCGCCTGTAACTGGCCGTCCTTTTTGCACCTGTTTATTTATAAGTCCCGGTTTTATACAATGCCTTTCGTGTTCTTCGCGGTAGCCGGCTACCTCCTCTTTTTTTCTTATCTGATGTTTATCGGGAAAAAGACAGGCATTACCTGGATAAGCCTGCTGTTAACCGTTGCCTTCCTGGGCGCGGCCGGCAGCATTACCAATTACCATGGCGTCGCAGTTCTGACAGACACCTCACGGTGTAAAACAGCATCGGGCAGGGACACCTCCTGTGCCAGGACCCAGGATTCGCTCCGTACGTACACCGAAAAATGGTTGCTCGGTCGGGAAAAGGAGATCGCCGCCTACGCCGGGTCGGGAAAACGGAAATACCCGGTTTATTTTGTCAACGCTTACGGCGGAGGCATAAGGGCTTCCATATGGGCGACCATGGCCATCGGGCAATTGGACAAAGAAATGAGGGCTGACACCGCTAAAGCAAGTAAACTGGGTTTTCAGCATTATGCATTTTCCTATTCAGGGGCGTCGGGCGGTACAGTAGGGCTGATGTTACTATCCGGCACCCGCTACCGCCACCTCGATGATACCGGCAGGGACAGCGCCTTCTATCCCCAGGCATCCTTCCGTCTTTATAGCACGGATAACCTGACGTCAGATATTATCGCCTTGTTAGGGCGGGACCTCGTTTACTCCAGTTTCGGGCTGTCCGGCATACCGGACAGGGCAAGGTTAATGGAAATGGATTGGGAAAAGAATGCTGGGGATCATGATGTTAACCTGAAAAATAAAATCGCCGATATGTGGAAGGGCAGCCATACGGAACTTCCGCTGTTGTTTTCAAATACCTATGACATCACTTCCGGCAACAAGGGGATTGTTGCACCGGTATTACTGGACAGCCTTGATTTTCCGTCGGCGATATTCCCGGAACAGGAAATCCCGGGCAGGGGCGGCATGCGCCTGAGCACTGCCGGTTTCCTGAGCGCCCGGTTTCCCTATGTCAGCCCGACCGCCAAATTGAATCATAACCGGCATTTTACAGACGGCGGTACGATTGAAAACTCCGGCGGGGAAACCTCCCTGCAGGTCATCCGGGTATTTGAAAAGGTACGGCAAAAACTCCTGGCAGGCCACCCGGCGCTGGCCAACATCAGCATCAATATCCTGTCACTGCCCAACAGTATCCCGGAAATAGCAACCCCGGTTTATGACAAAAGTTTTTATGAGCCGCTGGGCCCGCCTTTGGGAGCCCTGAACCTGGGCGGTGCCAACGCCAAACGGGCCGACCTGGTCAACAGCCGCCTGAAGGCTGCCGGCTACAACTATGTCCGGTTCGAGCCCCGGCCATATAAACTCAGCAACAGAAAATTCTGGCCCGTGCTTCCCCTGGGGTGGCAAATTTCAGACGTGGCCCTCGAAGCCATGGCACACAGCGCCGAGCTTAGTCCCTCCGCTTTGGACCCCGTCTTTCAGCAATTCGGGATAAAACGGAAAAAGAAGTAAGACCAGCGGCCTCGTAAGCCGGTGGAATACAGGTAATCCAAAAGCCCGGCTCAAAAAGCAGGCAATGAAAAAGTACGCGACAGGCGTAAGGCCCCTGTATCGCTTAAAATATGAAAGGCCTGTGCGGTCATGATAACCAACGGAGCAGTGAATACTGATTATCTTTTTTTATAGCACGAAAGTTACTTATTATCAATATGGTCACTTTGAGTACGAGGTAATTAAAATCATACATATAAAAAAAATCTAATCATGGACATCCAACAGTACCCGCTACCTGAAAACCAGTACCATAAACTGGTATTCCCCAAGAGTCAAATCGTCATCCATCATACCGCCAGCGGCCCATCAGCGAAGGGCAACATCGACTATTGGAAAACTGACGCCGTCGCCGTCGCCACAGCTTTCGTTATCGGGAAAGATGGTATTATCCAGAACGCGTTCGACTCCAGGTATTATGCTGCCCACCTCGGGGTACCGGCAGCGCTAATTCACGGCCTTGGGTTCAATGACTATGCAACGCGTTGCGATACGCTCCATAAACAAAGCATCGGCATTGAAATAACCTGCTGGGGCGGCCTGACCAAAAAGAACGGTACCTGGGTAAATTACCTGGGCGGTGCCATCCCGGATGCTAACGTACAGCTATATAATCCGCCCTTCAGGGGATATGCGGCCTTTGAAAAGTATTCCCCGGAACAGCTGACCGCTGTAAAGGAACTCCTGATATACCTTTGTGGTAAATACGGCATTCCTAAAACCTACCACCCCGGTATGTGGGATGTAAGCAAAGATGCCATAGGCGGCGTCAAAGGGATATGGACACATACCTCTTACCGCATTCCCGGCGATAAGCAGGACTGCCATCCCCAGCCTGAACTGATCGCGCTCCTGCAGGCGCTGGACCACGTTTAATATTTTATCAGAACGGGCATTTTCACGGCCGGAGTACGCCGGACAGGGGCTTAGTCAGCCCCGTGCTTTGTTGCATGCCACTGTTCCCTGATAAAAAAGCTTCAGTTGGGGGCAAATCTAAAATTCTCCGTTTGCAACTCAATAAATACAAGTCAGCTCCCCCTGATTTTTGTTAACCATCGGCCATTTATCCTTACCGGTAATGCCGAAATAACCAAACCATATGGAAATTCCTTCAGATAACGAACTGCTCGCGAAAGATAAAGCCGAATTAGATAAATTAAAGGTCATCCTCGATATCGCCGGTTTTAAAGAAAAACAAAAGAGCGACCGCGTACGTTACCGGCAGGAAACGCTCCGCCTGTTCATCATCGCCGTTTTGTCCGGATTTATCACCTTCGGCAGCACATACGTTCAGAAGAATACGGAACGCAGGTTAAAAAAAGTCGACGACCAGGAAAGTATGCTGCAAAACTTGTTCTTTCCCTCGAAGATAATTCGATCACCCAGCAAGCCAAGTATGGAATCATCTGCAAGATCAGCCGGTTGAAAGTGCTGGCAGAAGCCGACACTTCCTTTATCAATGCAGTAGCGGGTTACGAAAAAAAATGTGAAGACAGCAAAAAGTTCCAGGACCAGATTGAAAAGAAGAGCGCCACTGCACAACGCAATTTCAAAACAATCGATACCACACGCGTAGAGGTAAAAAACCGTTTGGCCGCATTGGACCAAAGTGATCAGCAAGAGGCCAGGTTACAAAATGATGCTTACGCAAAAACAGCTGCCGGCCGCAAAGAAGCCCTGGCCATCAGCAAGCAAACGGACGGCCTGCTGAAAAATGCCCCGTCACCCCTGCAGGCCGCTTCCGACGCCAGCGCGGGTATCAGTGGTATCGTCAAACAACGGATAGATCTGGTGCCTGACAAGCCTGTAGAATCAGCCGCCACTTTTTATCCTGTACAATGGTTCAAGAAGGGCTATGCCATACAAGTCGGGCATATCTATTTTACTTTACTCGATCTGGACAAACGCCAGCAAGCAATTCGTGTCAAAGCCTGCTACACGAATACGCCATTCTCCTGTGAGCAGCCCCTGGTAGCAAAGGCTAAATATCTGCATACATCACCTGCCTGTAGTAAATATTGCCGCTTGCGTAATTTTCGCCGTATGAATGCCGATCTGATAAGATTTTCTTCAAAATCAGTAAGACCAATTATTTGTTTAAATTCAATGATCAGTTCTTCCATCAGGTTCTAAGTAACTTAAAAAAGCACAGGATCGCGGTCATATAAAAGTAAGACTTTAGGACCCTAATCAGTTTGTGCCGAAAATTAAGATTGATACGGTATTTTGATGTATCAGAATCGGGCGGGCGCTTGCGGTTAATTCCGGAATTTGTATAATCAGCCATTGGACGGGACTTAAAGCCGGTTATTGTATTGAAAAACCCAACGACCGGCTTGAAACCTTGTAAATAAAAAAAGCAGGGCTAACTTACAATACAAAAGCTTCTGACCATTGTCCGGCAGAAGCTTTTGCATTCAGCGCG
The DNA here is from genome assembly GCF_058801545.1 of Mucilaginibacter sp. GW822-FHT03E02. NCBI lineage: Bacteria > Pseudomonadati > Bacteroidota > Sphingobacteriia > Sphingobacteriales > Sphingobacteriaceae > Mucilaginibacter > Mucilaginibacter sp. GW822-FHT03E02. The sequence continues at coordinate 5,177,623 of NZ_JBXANJ010000001.1, forward strand.
ATGGAAACCAAACGTTTGGCGCTTCCATATCCTGATTTGATTTCATTGCTTTTGCAATCATATTTGCCCAAAAGTTCAGCATAATTATTCCTGTCTGGCGGTCAGTATCTTGCGAACAACCGCTATCTGGCTTTTTAAATGCACCCTGTCAAGCCCTGAAAATTTATGCAGGGATGTTGTCATATTACTGAGCACACGCTCCAGGTCAGTCCTGGCCAGTCCGTAGAATTCCGTTTCCGTAACATTTGCGTCCAGGGAGGCCATTACATCTGCGAGCGCTCCTATATACGTTTTTTGAAGATCGCGCCGGTAAGTATCCATGGGCTTGCCGGCAGCCAGATCACCCCAGATATCGCGGTGCAGATCAGAGAGAAATTCTTCGGCGGGATAGGAAGCGGTCCGTCCGAACCGGGCGGTGTTTGCTGCCAGTTTCGCAAACGTACCGGTGTCCAGCAAAGTATTCAATGTCCTGACCTGCAGATCGCTTACAAAATTCTGGCCCAGCGGGTTTACAACCTTACTTGTCACTAAAGGGTTAAGCAGCCATAGCGGCGTTGTAAAGAGTTGCTGGTTAAGGAAGGCAAGCGCCTGCTTCTGTTTGGCGCGCTGTACCGGCGCATATACGTCAAGGTTCGTCTCCTCGTTCTGATATGTTCGTTTTACCCCGCCGATATTGGTGATCACCTGGCTCATATAGCCCTTGAACTGAACTGTAAGCGCCCGATAGGCATCCCCAAGGCTGGTATAAAAACCGCCTTCTTCCTTGCTCCAGGCCGGCAGGTTGGGTAAAATACGTTTTAAGTTCCTGATACCATAGGCGTTAGCCGTCATGTTGTTGTCGCCCAGGTCTTCCGTCTGGCAGCGTGGATCATCCATACGTGCCGATTTACCTCTTTTTTCCTGTTCCTGGCTTCCAAACCAAAGCCGTGGGTTGGCTGCCAGCCTTTGCGTGGTCAGCTTTCGGGATATTTTCCGGTCCGCTTCTGCCGATTGTGCGTCCGAATATTTATATCCCCACTCAATGGCCCAGCGGTCATACTCGCCAATATGCGGCCAAAGTTGTTCTTCGGGGATATTGTCTTCCGGCTGTGCTACGTAGTTGAAGCGGGCATAATCCATGATAGAGGCGGTATGGCCGTGCTCTTTCAGCCAGTTTTTATCACGAAGCTTTTCTACAGGGGTCATGCTGCTGGAGCCGAAGTTATGCCGCAGGCCCAGCGTGTGTCCAATTTCGTGCGAGGAAACAAAACGGATAAGCTGCCCCATTAGTTCATCGTCAAATCTGGCTTTGCGGGCCCGTGGGTCTGTTGCACCTGCCTGGATCATGTACCAGTTATGAAGCAAGGCCATTACATTATGATACCAGCCAACATGGGTTTGTATAATTTCGCCGCTGCGCAGGTCATGCACATTGGGACCGTAAGCGTTCATCTCTTCAGAGGGCAAATAGCGTACAAACGAGTAACGGGCATCGTCTAAATTAACGCTGTCGGGGTATGTCCACTCTTTGCCGGTAATAGCATTTTTAAAGCCCGCCTGCTCAAAAGCCTTCTGCCAGTCGTTGATGCCCAAAATAAGGTATTTTACCCATTGCTTCGGCGTATGCGGATCAACATAAATAACAATAGGCTTTGCCGGCTCCACCAGTTCGCCGCGTTTCCAGCGCTCAACATCCTCAGGCCGGGGTTCCAGTCGCCAGCGCAGGATAAACTCACGCTTTTCTACTTTTTGCTGATCGTCGGAAAAGTAATTCACATAATCGGCAAAGAAACCCACGCGACGGTCAAACAACCGCTGCTGCATAGGTACTTTAGGCAGCAAAATAAATGAGGTGTTGGTAGTCATTGGCATCTCACCCGAGATCCTGTAAAGGCCTATCTCCACGTTGATCGGGTATGCATGCACATACTCCACATTAACAGATTTGGCAACTGCCTTTCCGATATTGGTAATCGGGCCGGGGTTTTTAAAAAAAGCTGTTGCATCTACCACAAAAGAAGACTTGTTTTTTCCCAATGCCACAATCCGGAATGTTTGAACAATGGGATCTGTATTGGCATTTGCAACCGAGGCTGCAATGCGGCTTCCCGCTGCGGCCTGGTTAACCTGGAGATCAGACAACAGGTTGATGGTGGAGTCGGGTGCTGTCCTGAAATAAACGGCCGTTTCATCAAGGCTCTCGCCAGGGTATTTGGCACCGGTTAACGGGGTGGCGCTTATTTTTCCCTGAACTATACGCGTAACCATTTGCATATCCCGGTTCAGTAAGGTATCCGGGATTTCAAGAAACACAGAGTCGCGTACCATATACACTGAAAACAGGCCTATATGTGCCTCCGCGTTTTTGGTAATAACCGATTTAAAGGGCCGTATTTTGTTCTTTTTCTTATTCAACAGCGATTGCAGCGAATCTATCTTGTTTGCTTGCTCTTGTTGCTTCTTCGTGTCCTGACCGGGCAAAGGTATCGGCAGCTGCGCCCGCAACGTATACGAGGCAGTTAATAAAAAGACTATTAAAAATAACTTCTTCATTGCTTTATTGAGCATTTATTTAAATGAATTAATGGTATTTCCCGGATTGGATATTTTCGCACCGTATGGTTGTGAAGCTTTGCAGTAATTGCTTATAAAAGCCAACGCGCTTTTCTGCGGCGGCATCCCAAAGCAGTATCAACGGAACCGGATTACCAAGGCCGGGCGCCCCGAGTTGAAAAACGCTCTGGTTGGAAGCCTTACCAGACGACAAATCGATTACCAGGCCCTCCCTGCCTGTTTGCGGCAGGTTTTTTAACCAGCCGGGAAACAAGGCTTCGTAGTTTTTTGCTCCGGGCAATAAAAAATCATAATCGGCCGAAGGCAGGCGCACTAACATATAAGGCCGCAGCCCGGCACGCATCACAGTATCGCCAACCGAAAAGGGCAATTGCGGAACGTTAGCCGCGCCGGGATTGCCGGCACCGCTTTGGCCGCTGGATGCGGAGAGACTGTAACCTTCCCAGCTGCCATCTGCTCCATCGAGCGTAAACATTTTTTTTCGCTCGGGGCGTTGCTTACCCCCGGGAGCCGAGGGCATGCAACCGGTAACCAGGCCGCTGCACAGCAACAAAAGCATTGCAATTTTGGCTGTAATAAAAAAGTGGGATTGTTTGTTTTGCATGTTTATTAATTAAAAAAGATTGTTTAATGGAAATTATTGATGCTGCGAATCCGGTACAATACACTTTTCAGGTGATCCTGATCTGCTCCGGGGCGATATTTTGGTAAAGTGGTCCTTACCTCCCTGGAAATTTGATCCAGGTCGGCCTTTGCAACCGACCAGATGTCGGTTCCCTTTATAGCCGGATCGGGGATTGTCATCAGCTGGCCCAGTGCATGGATATAGCATTTTTGCAGGTTGCGCCGGTACGCATCCATTGGCTTTCCGGTTTGCAGCCCGGCCCAGATATAGCGGTGCAGGTCGGCCAGGTATTGTTGTGGCGGGTAGAACAGGCTATCTCCAAACTGGCTGCTACCGGCCCGCAGATGGCTAAAAATCTCAGGGCTCAGCAGTTTCTCCAGCGTATTTCGCTGAAGTTTGCTAACCGCGTCTGTACTCTCCAAATCTGCCACTTTATTGGTTACACTGTTATTGAGCAACCAAACCGGCGTGGTAAAAACCTGCTCATTGATGAAAGCCAGGGCCTGCTGCTGCTGTACCCGGGAAACAGGGGCATATACGTCGCCACCCGTGTCCTCGCAGCGATAGGTGCGTTCCACTCCCCCTATGTTGTTCAGTACATGCTTCACGAAACGAGTAAATTCGTCAAGCAACGCCCCGTATGCAACGCCGAGGTTATCATACAAACCTCCCTGCTCTTTGGTCCATGCGGCCAGGTTAGGCAAAACGCGCTTCAGGTTTTTGATACCATAAGCGTTGGCAGTCATGTTATTGTCGCCCAGGTCTTCACTTTGGCAACGCGGGTCATCCGATGACGCCCTCGGGTCCTGCTTCTCGGCTTCCTGGCTGCCAAACCAAAGCCTCGGGTTGGCTGCAAGGCTGTCGGTAGCCAGGTGGCTTAAAACTTTTTTGTCTTCTTCCGCGCTCAAACCGGTATACTTATATCCCCATTTGATTGCCCAGCGGTCATACTCGCCAATATGCGGCCAAAGGCGTTCCTGCGCAATGCTGTCTTCGGGTTGTGCTACATAGTTAAAACGGGCATAGTCCATGATAGATGCAGTATGGCCATGCTGTTGCAGCCATGCCTTATCGCGCATTTTTTCGACCGGGGTTTGACTGCTGGAACCAAAATTGTGCCGCAGCCCCAGCGTGTGCCCCACCTCGTGAGAAGAAACAAAACGGATAAGCTGGCCCATCAGTTCATCATCTAACACAGGGCGGCGCACATTATGGTCAGTGGCACCTGCCTGTGTCCGGTACCAGGCATCCACCAGCGACATCACGTTATGATACCAGCCAATATGCGTTTGTATAATCTCGCCGCTGCGCGGGTCATGTATATTGGGGCCATAGGCATTGGCTTTTTCGGAGGGCAGGTAACAGACGAGGGAGTATCGCGCATCGTTAAGACTCACACTGTCGGCGTATGGCCACTCCCTGCCCGTAATGGCATTTTTAAACCCGGCCTCTTCAAAAGCCTTTTGCCAGTCGTTGATGCCCAAAATCAGGTATTTTACCCACTGTTTGGGCGTATTCGGATCGATGTAGATGACTATCGGTTTTTGCGGTTCCACCAGTTCGCCGCGCAGGTACCGTTCCCTGTCTTCGGGCCGGGGCTCCAGCCGCCAGTGCTGTATATATTCCCTCTTCTCAACAGACTGCTGACTGTCGGAAAAATAGTTGGCTTTTTCGGTAAAAAAGCCAATGCGGCGGTCAAACAGCCGCTGCTGCATGGGTACTTTTGGCAGTGCTATAAAGGAAGTATTGATAACCGTATGCCCATCCTTATCCTCCCTGTAAATACCAATCTCCACATTCATCGGATATGTATGTACATAATCCAGATGAAAAGGTCTTTTGCCAGACGGATCCGGGACAGAACTGACAACAGGGGACGTTTTCAGAAAATCGCCGGCATCTATCACATAACTTTTACCAGACCGGCCGATAGCCGCAACCGGGAAACTGGCAACAACGTGGCCCGCCTCTGATTGCTCCACAGCCGCGGCCAGGCGGTTCCCCGGGGCCGCTTGTGTTGTTTGATCATCCTTACACAGGTTGATGGAAGAATCCCTTCCCTGTGTAAAATAATAAACCTCGCTCGGGCCCGAGGGAAGCAAACCTGTTTCCTCGCCGGGATACTTACGCGTTATAAAACCTTCGTTTTTTGAGTACGGCGTTTGCACATAGCGGTTAATCAATGCCATATCGCGGTTAAGCAGCGTATCGGGGATCTCAAAAAAGAATGAATCATTCACCTGGTATACAGTAAAAAGGCCACGCCAGGCAATAGCATCCTTTGTAATCACTTTTTCGTACGGTCGCCGGCCTTTGTGTGAAGCCACAGGCGCAGCTTGCCCCCAGGCGTTGCCACAGGCAATGCCCAAGAGAATAAAAACCAAATATCTCATGATGAATAAATTATGTCGCTGATACGTGTTAAGTTATAAGTGCATAGTCTTTAGTCTTAAGTTCCAGGTCTGATTTGTTATTTCTGACTTAGAACTTAAGACTGCCGATTAAACACTATCCGTTATTTCACGATTGACCCGACATCAGTAACCTGGGTTTTGTGTTAGCGTAGGATTATAGATCAATTCGTTATAAGGGATGGGGTATAACGCCTGGTGCCCATCCGCAGGCCACGATGGTTTTTCGCTTCCCAGCACGGCATTGATGGTGCCTGTCCGCTTCAAATCGAGCCAGCGGTGGCCCCATTCTGTAAAGAGCTCCGTTTGCCTCTCGTGCAGTATCACCGTCATTGCTTCAGCAAGGCTACCGGCTGTTGCAGCGCCAAGCCCGGCCCGGCTGCGGATAAGGTTTACATCCTGCATGGCCCCTGCAATATTGCCCTGCTGCGCCCGGGCCTCGGCCCTGATCAGGTAAATTTCTGCCAGGCGGAACACCATCAAATCTTCGGTGGTGTTCAACGGATTAACAGAAATAGTGTTTTTATACTTGTATGGATAGGTGTATGTAACGGTACCTACTTTAGAACTGGTTACCCAACGTGCCCGGCGCAAATCGCCGGGTTCAAATGCATTTAACACAAATGGTGAAATAGAATACGGGGGCACGATAAAACTGTACGAGGATACGAAAGGCGACCCACTGCCTGGAGCAACTTTTGGTCGGGAGGGTGAATTGCTTCCCACCTGCCAAATGGCCTCGTTGCTTTTGTCGAGGAAAACATTATCAAGATTAGGCACCAGCGAATATAAGCCGCTGTTCAGGATAGAGTCGGCCTGCGCCTGGGCGTTGCTCCATTGCTGCCGGTACAGGTACAGCCGGGCCAGCAAGGCATCGGCGGTATAACGGTTGGGGCGTTGCCGACCTGCAGACGGATAAGTTGGCCGCAGTATCTTGCTTGCTTGCAGCAGATCCTGTTCCAGGTTGTTGTAAACGGTATTTACGGCAGTACGGGGCATACGCCCGCTTACACGGTAGTCGGTTGACGTTACATAAGGTACATCGCCAAACAAATTTACCAGGTAGAAATAATAAAATGCCCGGATAAATTTGCACTCGCCTACCAGTTGGTTACGTGCCGATGTTGACAGCAGTTTATCGGCGTCCAATGCTTCGAGCGCCGCATTGGCCCGATAAATAGCAGCATTGCTATAATACGGGCTCCAGAAATTAGCGCTGGAGGGTGGAACATCGGCACTGCCGGCTGTAAGCGCATTCTGGTAAACGGGTAGGGTATATATATCCCCTGCACCGTTTATCAATAGTTCGTCGGCCCCCAGACCCATATAAATATCCGGGTACCAACCGGTCAGTGCCGAGGTGGTATACATACCGATAACACCCTGAGTAGCATTGGCGCTATCTGTAAACACCTGGGAAGTAACAATTTGCCCGGCCACGTTGTCCGGGACTTCAATCAGCTTTTTACAAGCTTGCAACGAGAGCATTGCAATACCGGCTATCACCGCAAACGTAAATATAAAATTCTTTCTCATGGCGCTTATCAATTAAAGAGTTAGGTTAACCCCGCAGGTAAAAACCCGTTGCGGTGGAATACTGTAAATATTTTGTGTAGCTGGGTCGCCTACTTTGTAAGGCGTAATGGTCAGCGCATTTTGGCAACCGATATTTATACTACCGTTCGTCAGGTTCAGCCTATGTAGCAACTGGCTGGGAAGCTGATAACTGATGTTGACGTTGTTGATGCGCAAGTAGGAGGCATCCGTTACAATACCGGTAGATCTGGTAAAGGCGCTTCCCGAATAGGTGGTAGAATAACGCGGAAAGGTAGCTACATCGCCTGGTTTCTGCCATTCTTTGCCAGCTATGATGGCCGGCATATTTGTAGAGGGTACGCCCGGGCTTCCATTGAATGCGCCGTATACGGAGTATAAATAGCTCAATCCCTTTTGTTTAACAAAAGATCCGTGAAAATTTACCATTATGCCTTTCCATGAAAAGCCGTCCCCAAATCCAAAATTGACAGATGGTGTAAAATCTACTATCTGATTGCCATCACCAGTACTAATTTGATACATCGAATATGGGACAGGTGTATTTGTAAGCGTATGGCCATCTGCTTTATAGTATTGGAACAAACCGGTAGCAGGATCAACCCCCGCATATTTTACCAGCACGGTTGCCGAGCTTGGGTACCCCTTTAGGAAATAGGAGGCATACGGCGAATTGGGATCAACTTTTGTGATTTTGTTATAGTTATGGCTTATGTTAAAACTGGGGGCAAACCAGGTAAACTTGTCGGGGTTGCCGCCGTGCGGGCCGGTATGGCCAGGAGATATAGATATTTCCCATCCTTTGTTTTGAACGGTAAAGGGCGCATTTGCTGTTATGCCAACATCCCCCGTTTGAGAAGGTAATTGAATGGTCATCAACTGGTCGGCAGTCTGGTTCAGGTAGCCACCCAGATCTATTAACAGCCAGTCGTTAAAAAAACCAAGCGATAAACCGGCATTATAATTGGTTGTGCTGGCCCAATGAAAGTCGGGAGAAAGCAGGTTACGCGGATAATAGGTTAGTGAGCCCTGGTATGTAGTGGCTGACCCCGATGCCGCCCAATTGGGCTGGTATTGGTAGGGCGATATTCCACCGCTGCTGCCGGTAACACCATAGCTGGCCGTTATTTTTCCAAAGCTCAGCCAAGGCGTTACATTTTTTTCCCATTGTGTTTCACTGAAAATCCAACCAGCACCCACCGAACCAAAATTGCCAAAGCGATGATCGGGTCCAAATAGGGACGAACCGTTGATATTTCCGGTGAGGTTTAGGATGTAACGGTTATCCCATGCCAGAGTAGCCCTGCCAAACATGGCCACATACTTGTCTACAACATTAGATGAGGTTGCCGAAATTGTAGATGTACCTGCCAATGAATTCAGTAAAGCATCGTTCAAATAGTTGCTCCCGGTTATATACCCCTTTGCATTTGCATTTTTTTGGTAAGTCCCCCCAACAAGCACACTTAACCTGGCGCGGCCAAACGTACTATTATAGGAAAGTTGCGGGTCGATATCAAATGATTGACTTGTATTTGTCTGGAAGCTGGCATTACCGTACACAGCGTATGATGCAGGCGCCTGGCTGGAAATTGGCATGGCGCTATAACCATCGGCTTGTACGCGGCTATAACCGATGTTCGCTTCCATGTTGAGGCCTTTTAATAACGAATAACTAAAATGCAATGATTCATTTAATGCATAACTCTGGTCGCGGTGTGGCTGCCGCAGCCCGGCGTAATAATTCGGGAGTCTGTTCTTTGTCATGCTAGTCAAGGCATAGCCTCCGTACGACCATACCAGGTTGCCGGCTTTATCCACAAGATCCGGAAAATTGGGTGGCAGACTCACCAGGCCAAAGGTGTTTACGCCGCTGCTGTTCTTGTTATCGTCGTAACTTATCATGGAAGAAAGAGAAAGGGTTAGTTTATTATTGGCCGACCGGGTAGTGACGTTGTTGTTAAACGAGTAGCGGTGGTCGGCAAAGTTGCCAGGATAATTGAACTCATTTTTAGTGAATCCCGCCCCGAGCGAATAGGAAACGAGGTTGGAGCCGCCCGATAAGCCGACATGCACATCGGTATTTTGCGCAGTTTTTCCCAATAATTGCTTATACCAATCGTTATTCTTAGTGCTGTCCAAAAGGAGCAGGTCATAATCTCCATTGATAATGGATGGCACCTTACCGTCGTTTTTTAATGCCTCTTTACGCATTTGCAAATATTGCTGCGTATTCATCATGGCCACGTGCCGTGCAGCTGTAGTTGGGCCCGTACGAATAGCTACATTCACGGCAGTTCTGCCGGGTTTTCCTTTTTTGGTATTGATAAGAATTACGCCATTGGCGCCCCTTGATCCGTAAATGGCTGTAGCATCTGCGTCCTTTAACACCGCAATGCTTTCAATATCCAGCGGGTTGATAGAATTTAATGGGCTGACACCGCCTAATGGGTTGTTATAAAAAGCTGAGTTGGGCCCGGCAGACAAACTTGACTGGCTTCCCGACAGACTGTTGTTCTGCGCTGCAAACGGTACGCCGTCAATAACGTAAAGCGGCTGATTATAATCGCGCAATGTGGTACTGAGGCCTCCAATTGCGTAAGTAGCGAGCGTATTCTGCCCACGAATCTGCGCTAACACCATTGAGCCGGGGGCACCGCTGGTACTTGTTACCTGCAATCCGGCCACCCTTCCTGTAAGTGTCTCCAGCGGGTTACTCACCTGCTGTTGCTCAATCTCTTTGGAACTGACGGTAGCCATCGAACCAATCGAGTAACGCCTGGTAGACGTACCATAGGCGATAACCTGTAATTCATCCAGCGCTATGGTGCTAACTTTCAAAACTACAACCAGAGTGCCGTTCACAGCACCCTTTACAGGGATTTTATATTCTTCATATCCAATAAAGTTAACCAGCAGCGTATCGGCATCCGGAATCCCGGACAGCATAAAGTTACCTTGCACATCGGTATTTGTTCCTTTACGTGTTTTTTTACTCTGTACCGATGCCCCAGAAAGCGGGCCACTCTCTCCGAAAACCTTACCTTTGATTTGTCCTGGCGGCGGAGAGGGTGGAGTATCGGCATCCTTTATACCAATTGCCGCCGGCTCCTTTGACATTACAACAATGTTTTTTTCGACAATGTTATATGTTAAAGGCTGGTCTTTAAATACTATTTGCAATGCTTTTTCCAGCGGAGCATTTTTAAGCGAAAGGTCTACATTTTTTGAACGCTTCAGGAGTTCAATTTTATAATAAAAGGTATAGCCGGTTTGCTTTTCGATAATGCCAAACACTTTTTCGAGCGGCGCATTTTTTTCTGAAACAGAGACCGTTTGGCTAAAGCTTTTAGCGCTGGCCTGCAGGAAGGCTATGGTAGTAAGGAGCATTATCAGCTTCATAACCAATAAGAATTTAGGAGGCAGCCATGATTTGAGCATAGCTGCTGCAACAAAGTTAAATTTCATTACTTTTGCAATGTTTGGGTTGATACGTAAGAGTGATTGTCCAATTATTTATTCGCCGGCAAGCATGGCGGCGAAAGGGTTAACCCGAATAATATGCACAGGAGCGGGGCAAACGCTTCTGTGCTCTCTTATTGGTCAACCTGCTGCATTCAGCTTTCCTTTTGTAAAGTTTTTTCCGTTTGGCTCCCTTCTTTTTAGTTTAATTAATAGTTATTTATTTTTATTTAGGGTATTAAAATAATTTTTTTATCTTCTATCTTAAATTTCACACCGCTATACTCCAGCACCTTCAGCATTTGGGCCGCAGTTAAATTACGGGATGGCTTTCCTTTATAATGCCCCTCAGGGATCTTTCCTTCATACACAACTTCCACATCATACCATCTTGCCACTTGCCGCATAATACTTTGCAAATCGGCACCATTAAAATAAAAGCTGCCGTTTTTCCATGCCACGGCTTCTTCTACATTTGCCTGTTGTATGGTAATTGCATGTTCAAACGGCCTGATAACAGATTGCTGTCCGGGGCTTACGCGTTTGGCTTCTGCGCTCCCTGCGCGGGATACAGCGATTGAACCTTCCAATAAAGTTGTTTTAATGGCCTCTTCGTCAGGGTAAGCATTGATGTTAAAATGGGTTCCTAAAACTTCAATATTCTGCTCTCCTGATTTTACATGAAAAGGTTTCGCTTTATCCTTGGCCACTTCAAAATACGCCTCGCCTGTAATTGTTACATTACGCTCGTTACCTAAAAATGCAACCGGATAAGTAATGGATGATGCCGAGTTGAGCCATACCTGTGTTCCATCTGGCAATATCAGCTTAAATTGCCCGCCTCTTGGCGTAGTCATGGTATTATATGATACAGTGGTACCGGTGGCGGGGCCTGTATTAATGTAGGTTAATTGGGCGCCCGCTACTTTCTTTACGTTTACATTGCCTTGAGTAGCTATAACGCCATTGCCGGCGTTATTCAAAATAATTCGTGAGCCGTTGGCTAAGGTTAAAATCGCTTTGTTGCCGCCTGGCAAAATATCTTTTTTTAGTTGATTGTGAGCAACCTGCTGCTGAGCGGGCTTTGTTAATACTATATATGCACCAACTAAAATAAAAAGCAGTACTGCAGCTGCAGCCGCCATTTTGAAAAATCCACGCTGATAAAGCGGAACGACTTTAACAGGCCGGCCTTGCAAACGCATCAACAGCGATGCTTTGATCTCTTCCCTTATTAATTGCCGCTCCCCGGCCTGCAGGCTATCCGTAATATCGGGCTCCCGGTCAAAAGCGTCATAGTATTCGTTTAAAAACAACGCCTCTTCTTCCGAAGCTTTTCCTTTCAGAACCTTCTTTGCAATCTTCTCTAAATATTTTTTGTCGTATTCCTGAGCCATTGAATGGGGTCTTTATATACATAGTCTGAAAAAAATCAAAATCTCCCATGTCAATTGATAATTTTTTGAGATTTTTTAAGATTCATTAAGAAAAAGGGATAGAAGCTCTATTTTAAAGACCATTATTCATGGAAACCAAAGATTATTTTAAAAGAAATTCCCTAAAAAATCGACTTAAGCGAAAAAAAGAGAAAAAATAACAGGTCAGCGGCTAAGAAAATGCACGATAATTGCAATCTTCAAAACATTGTTCATATAGGTCCGGAGGCTTTGCAATGCAAATAACGATTGATTCTGCACCGTTTTCTGGGAAATGTTTAATTGCTGGCTGATCTCCCTGGTGGAAATATTTTCGATAAATCTCAGGCGGAAGATCTCCCTGCGTTTTTCCGGCAGGGTAAGCATAAACGATTCCAAAAGCCTGAGCAGCTCCTTTTCGTCAAAGCGGCTTTCGGCGGTGAGGGGAGAATAGGCCATATTTTCAAACGGCTCTACAAAATGGGCTGTAGCGTGCCCCTTTGAAAGCAGGGTATAAATCTTATAGCGGATAGCAGTATGCAGGTATGGCTGGAGCTTTTCTATAACATGTACATCACGTTTCTGCCAAAAGTCTGCAAATACGTCCTGAACTAGGTCCTTGCTGGTTTCGGTATCTTTTAAGCGCTTATAGGCTATATTGTACAAAGTGAGCCAGTGTCTTTCGTATAATTCACCAAACGCAGACCAGTCATCCCATTTCATCAACTGAAGCAATTCCAGATCGGGTAAGCGCGAATACTCAGCCATTTGTCAGTTATTGGGATCAATAAATTAATTAATTCAGGAAAAATCAGACCAAACATATGCAAAGTAATGTTTAATACATTATTAATTACAGATAATTTTACATAGGGCTTTGTTGAAAAGTCAGATTATCCGGCACGAACAGGCCTCTGCACAGATGCCACTCATCCGATGCCAGACCAGCCCTAACTTATATTGTTCACCAGAACGACGAGCAGTTAAAATGAACCGCTGCGCTGATGGATCACTCTTTCGAAAAGTGTCTGATGTTCAGAAACATCAGTTTATCGGATAACCCGGAGGCGCGTGCCCTGATCCAGTATCCTTAGGATAAGGGCACAACACTAAAAGCGATCTGGCCCGATACTAAACCGATAGTCAATGCAATTGACGGATACCCCAATAAGATTGGGCCCCGTCTGACCGACTTTATAAAAGACCAGTTTCAATGCTTATCTTCAGGCTTTTAGTCAATGAAGTAAACAAGCGAAGACGGATCAGCGACATAGGTTTTTCCGGGAGCCTGACCACGGGCACCCGGATTTCTTCAATGATTCGTCAGACCAGTGTAACGCCGGCCTTTAGTGCTTCGGTATATTTGTCCTTATTGAATTTATAGAGAAACGGCGCTCTGTGAGGACCTATGTTTCTCTTTTCATTTAATTTAGTGATGAGTTCCAGAAAAAGCAGCTTTTGAGGAAAGTTCCTTATATGAAGCTCTCTGCCGAGAATAGTTTCATAAACGGCATGTATTTCGGTCAACGCAAATTTTTCCGGCAGCAATTTTTCCACAATAGGATGATAATACAATTGAGACCGCAGCGTCTGCAATGCATCCCTGACCATTTGGTCATGATCAAACATAAGCGGAGGAATTTTATCAATATCATACCACTCACATAAAGTTGACATAAACCCCGGACGGGGCTCCACTAAAGAAAAATCTGTAATTGCATAATAGCCGATGGAAATTGTCTGGTCCTTTAACCAGCTTGATTTTATTTTCTTAAAAGGTCGTTTTTTTGAGATCTGATCTAAATCATATTCGCCCCATTTAATGCGCTCCGGGTCACCGAACGCTTTGAACTGCTGCAAATACAAGCCCGTGATCGATGTCTTTTCTTCGACAATTCTGTTAGCGGCAGCATCTAATGATTCGATGCGTTTAATATATCCTCCGGGCAGGCAATAGCCATCCATCCCTTCTATATCAGAGAGCAAAATTTTTAATTGGTGATCATGGTAACCGAAAATCACGCAATCAACAGACACATGGGGAATATATGTCTTATATCCATTCTCAACAAAATCTTTAAGCGCTGTTTCTTCCCAGTTTTCCATATCTGCAAAGATAAATATTAATTTCTATTTACTAAATTTTGGAAAATAGAAATTAATATTTACTATTGTCTAAATTTTAGTAAATAGAAAATTTGAATTATGAAAACATCAAGAAGAGCATTTTTAAAGACTACATCGATGGGGCTCGCCGCCATGGGAATGGCCTCGGCATTGCCCTCCTTTCTCACAGCGGGAGAAATAAAAAAGGAGATGCCCTTTAAGCTGGCTTTATCGCAGTTTTCTCTGGCAAGCCAGTATTGGTCGAAAAAAATAGATCCTCTTGATTTTGCACAGAAATCCGCTTCCTCATTTGGCATAACAGGTTTGGATTATTGTGCGGTTTTTTTTCAGGACAAAGCAAGAGACTTCAATTACCTGAACGAGCTAAAAAAGCGTTCGGCGGATAATGGCTGCTACAATCTTCGCATTATGGTTGACGGCGAAGGGCTTTTAGGCAGCCTGGATAAAGAAGTAAGAAAGAAAGCAGTGGAAAGCCACTATAAATGGATTGATGCGGCTGCAATCATTGGGTGTCCGATGATTCGTGTTAATGCTGAAGGCGACGGGGACCCGGCTGAAGTAAAAAAGGCCGCCATCGAAAGCCTGCACGGCCTGATTGATTACGGCAGGAAATCCAATATAGATGTGATCGTTGAAAATCACGTCGGTTTGACCTGTAACGGAGGCTGGCTTGCGGACTTAATGAAGGAGATCAATAACCCGCATTGCGGCACACTTGCGGATTTTGGAAATTTCTGTATAAAAAGAACAATGCCAACAACAAATGACCTTTCAGGATGGATGAATACAAAATGCATCGATGAGTATGATCGCTATAAAGGCATCGGCGAGCTGATGCCTTTTGCGAAAGGCGTCCACGCGAAAACACATTTGTTCGATGCAGACGGAAATGATACTGAAACCGATTTTGCGAGGATGTTTAAGATCATCATCGATTCCGGCTTCAATGGCTGGGTCAGCATTGAATATGAAGGTGGTTTATATAAAATGTACGGAAAAGACGATAAATATTTAGGCGATGATGCCGGCGTACTTGCCACCAAACGGCTGATTGAGAAAGTTGTAAACAAATAGCATATTAAAACAATGATGTCAATGACCACGACGATTCCGATAAAGCCACAAGCAGGTCAGCGGATAACAGTGCGGGGTTGTTACTGATAAACACCAACTAATTTTCAGATATTATGGGAGAGATCCAAATAAAGAAATCAGGAGAGGTACACGACGTTGTGGTGATTGGCTCGGGCGCGGGAGGTGGTATGATGGCTTATGTTTTAGCAAATGCAGGGTTGAAAGTACTGATGCTGGAAGCAGGGCCGTTTTTCGACCCGAGGAAAGATTCAATGCAGCTAAAATGGCCATATGAATCCCTCAGAAGGGGCGGTAATGCGACGCGTGCGCTCGGCGATTTCGATGCTGCCTATGGCGGGTGGGAAATTGAAGGTGAACCATATACTCAGGTTGGCGACACGAAATTCGATTGGTTTCGTGCAAAAATGCTGGGGGGCAGGACAAATCACTGGGGGCGGATTTCGCTGCGTATGGGGCCAAAAGATTTCAAATGCCGGGACGCCTATGGCGTTGGCGATAACTGGCCGATCACTTATGAAGAGCTCAAACCTTATTATGATAAAATTGACCGTTTGATTGGCGTGTACGGCACGAACGAGGGTCTGGAAAATGATCCTGACGGGATATTTCTTCCTGCACCTGCACCGCGACTGAACGAATTGTTCGTAAAGAAGGCTCTGAAAAGTTCCGGTATCAATGTTATCCCCGGACGGGGCTCAGTATTAACCACGCCGCTTCCCGGCAATAAAGATCGTGGTCAGTGTTTTTATTGTGGTCAATGCGCAAGGTCATGTAAGGTGTATGGTGATTTTTCTGCATCATCGTGTTTAGTAATTCCCGCGATAAATACGGGGAATCTTAAAGTTATTACAAATGCAGTTGTCAGAGAGATCATAACCGATAAGAATGGTCTGGCAACCGGTGTATCTTATGTGAGTAAAGGTGATATGCAGGAATATCAGGTGAATGCCAAAACAGTCGTTCTTGCTGCCGGTACCTGTGAAAGTGCGCGCATCTTGCTCAATTCAAAATCGGCACAGCATCCGAATGGTTTAGGTAACAGCAGTAATGTTATTGGAAAGTATTTACATGATTCAACACAAACAGGCGGATTAGTAGTGCTTCCTAAATTAATGAACAGGCCAAAATTTAATGAAGATGGGGTTGGCAGTCTGCATTTGTACGCGCCCTGGTGGGCAGATAAACAAAAACTTGATTTTCCCCGGGGTTACCACCTGGAGATCTTTGGCGGGCTGATGATGCCAAGCCATGGCGGGTATTTCGGTTTTGAGGGTTCGATTGTCCCGATGATCAATGGTTATGTACCGGATGCGGCAGGAAAGACAAAACCAGGCGGGGGCTTTGGCAAATCCCTGAAAGATGACTACAGAAGTTTTTACGGAACGCTTGCGGGCTTTGGCTGCCATGGCGTCGACGTAGCGAAAGAAACGAATTACTGTGAAATTGATCCCGGTGTAGTCGACAAGTTTGGCATACCTGTTTTACGATTCAATTATAAATGGGGCACCGATGAAATTAAACAGGCAAAACACATGCATGAAACAATGAGTTCCGTGTTCAAACAAATGGACGGAATTCCCCTGGTCGGCGCTGCAAATGAGGCCAACAACTGGGGGCTTTCAAATCCCGGCAAAGGCATCCATGAGGTGGGTACTGTAAGAATGGGTAAGGATCCAAAAAGTTCTGCCGTAAACGGATATGGCCAGTCACATGACTGCAAAAATTTATTCGTAACAGATGGTTCAATATTCACACAGCAATCAGAAAAAAATCCCACCTGGACGATCCTTGCCCTTGCAATGCGTTCAGCTGAATTTATTCTTGATCAGAAGAAGAAACAAAACATTTAAATATGAACAGGCGAGAAAGTTTAAAAGTCATGAGCATTGCAGCGGCATCCACTGCAATACTGAATGCATGTAAACCATCGGTGAAGCCGGATATCCAGATTGTGCCCGATACAACCGGACGGCAATCATTTGAGGCGGAGCGGGATAAAAGACTACAAAATGAAAGTTTTTTTGATGCCCATGAAATGGCCACCATCACCGTATTGGTAGATATTATAATTCCAAGAGACGAGAGAAGCGGGAGTGCAACCGATGCGAAGGTTCCGGAGTTTATCGAATTTATTGCGAAAGATGAACCGGAGCATCAGCTGCCATTGCGCGGCGGATTAAAATGGCTCGACCTGAAATGCCTTAACAAATACGGCAGCGGATTCAAATCGTGTTCCCATGGACAGCAAACAGCAATGATAACAGCCATTGCCTTTCCTTCAATGGCCACTGCTGAAATGCGACCCGGTGTAGCGTTCTTCAATAAACTAAGAGATTTAACCGCAATTGGGTTTTTTACCAGTAAAATGGGCATTGATGACCTGGGATATAAGGGGAATTCCCCAAATCAATGGAAGGGTGTGCCGCACGAAGTGCTTGTGCGATATGGCTTGGAAAATGTGTAGTGTAAAATGTCGCATCCCCCTAATAAAGATTCCTTCCGGGTCCTGTTAAAACCGAACAAAAGACCAAAACTTTCAATTATGAAACTTAGAAAAATCGCTTTATTAATCGCTGCGCTTGCCCCTCTTCTTGGCAGCGCTCAAACGAGGGTCACCAATCAAAGACTTTCGGATACTGCAGGCTTTGTACCTGAATTTTACCCGAAACGGCTGGCAGTATTTGCAAGCGAACCCGTAGTAAAAGTCACCCAGAGCGCATCCTTTTGCAGCGGCACATCCACGAAAATAACGCGGTCCGGATCCACCCCAAACAGCTTCAACGCCGGCGGATAAATCCGCCGCGTATAACTGACCCAAAGACAAGCACCGCCACCGCCCAATAATTTCTGAACCAGCCCCGCGATAAACCCACCGCAGGCCGCGGCCGCCTCCGGGCCGCTGCTGATAAACTCATGGATGGCCCCGGCCGGAAATATCCCGCCCGGGAACGCCTCCGCCACCGCGCCAAGCCCCAGGTCGTTGTTCGAACCCGGCAGGGGAGGGCGGAAGCCCTCCCAGCGGATCATGTCCCCGCGACGCTTACTGATGATCTCCTCTTTTGTCGCCTGCAGCCGCGCATTGCTTCCGGATTGTAAATGAAATGGTACCATGCCTGTCAAATTTAAAGACCATAAAGTTATGCTCATATTTTTAGCATTATTCCATTGTCTTTACATTTTTTCTCCAATTTGTTCCCATGAGCAGCAGGCTATCCGAAGAAAAGCAAAAAACGACCAAAAGAAGCCAAGAAAAATGGGCGGCCGACAAAGGCGACGGCCATCACCTCTGAGATGTACTCCGGGAGACCACTATCGGCCGGATCTTATTCGATGCCGATGATCACCGGAGTGATATCTAAGGTAGTAGTGTTACGGGGCATCATTTTAACCAAGCTGCTTTAACCGATTTTTAAGAAGTTGAAGGCAGGTTTATTCACTTCTTAAACTCTTTACCGGGTTGGCCAAAGCAGCTTTTATAGCATGAGCGCTAATAGTAAGCAATGCAATTATAAGCGCTGTGAGGCCTGAAATGACAAAAGCCCAGGCGTTGATATTTATTCTGTAGCTGAATGCCATTAACCATTTATTCATCATATACCATGCAACGGGCGATGCGATCAAGATAGCTATCATGACCAGCTTCAAAAAGTCGCCTGTCAGTAATTTGGTGATGCCTGGCACACTTGCACCAAGCACTTTACGGATACCTATTTCTTTTGTTCGTTGTTCTGCAATAAATGCGGCTAATCCAAACAGCCCCAGGCATGCAACAAAAATAGCCAACAGCGAAAATACGGTTGCGATACCGCCTGTATGCTGTTCAGCTGTATACAGGTTTTGAATATGCGTATCCAAAAACTCATAGTCGAAACTGGAATTGGGCAGGTCGGTTTTAAATTTACCCTGTACTTGCTGTATAAGCCGCGACAAATCCCTTGTATGATACCTTACCAATAAGGTACTTAGCGATTCAGGCGCTTTATTCATGGTATAATAAACATAGCCGCCAACTTCATTTTTGAGCGACTGATAATTGAAATCTTTAACTACCCCCATAACGATGGATCTGTTCAGCATTTCGGTGTTGATAAATTGACCAACGGCCTCCTGGGGTGTTTTTAACCCAAGATATTTCATCACAGCCTCATTGATTAATACATAACAATTGGTATCTCCGTGAGCAAGGGTTTGCGGCAATGAACTTCCTGCCAGGAGTTTTAACTGCATTGTTTTCACAATAGAGCCATCGCTATGACAGGTTTTTGTAGGATAACCTTCTTTGTCCGTTGATAATTTTCTAACACTTCTGCCGCTTTCACGATCGTCGGGAATGGATTGAACAGCCGAAACACTTTCCACCTGGTTCATGCTTTTTAAATCGTTTACTAAAGCAGCAAGTTGCTGCTTATTTTGAGCAGCTTTAATGGATATGGCAACAACTCCGTTTGGATTATAGCCCAGGTCTTTATTCCTGATATAATATACTTGCTGAAGAATTACAACCACCGCAATGATCAGGATAATGGAAGATGTAAACTGGAACACTACCAACGATTTGCGGATAATGTCGGCAAAGGAGTGTTTTAACTTAGCTTGTTCATTAAAACAAGCGGAGAAGTGCGCGACATGGAAAATGCCGGATAACTTCCTGCGAAAATCGTTACCAAAAACCAGGTTAGCAACAAGCCAGCTAAAATAGGTACGGTATACAACGCTGACGGGCCTAAAAAAATACCGGTAATGTTTTGGAATAGTGGTTGCACAATAAAAGCAAGCGCATAACCATGCTATTCTGAAATGTCACGCAGGCAGTTCCATCATATTTTACCATTCCAACAAATTCATGGATCGTTTGATTTCTCCTTGCCGTCAACAAAAATCATCGTTCAAGATCGCATCAAATTGGCTGGTCAAGTCCTTTCGAAAATCCGAAAATTAAAGGATAGTACGGTTTGACTATAGTATTTTCGGGGTTAGCAACCTAAAGCGAAACATATGGCCACATCAACTTTATAGACATAATCCTGTATTTATTGTTTTGATTTTTTCAAAATGACGCCGTTTGCTATCTGGAAATTATCCTTCAGCCAATCTTCTATCTGCAATACAGTATCCCGGTAAGACACAAGGCAGGTATGCTCGACAACATGACCTACATGTGGCGTTGCCATCACAGTTGATAGGGACCGTAAAGGGTGCTCAGTCGGCAAAGGTTCAGTTTTATATACATCCAAAGCTGCGCCGGCAATTTTCTGTTCGCTCAGCGCTTGTATCAGGGCAGGCTTATATCCAACGGTCCGCGCGAGCTGTTGATCAAATAGGCAGATGGTTTCATTAATGCCAGTTCCTTTGTACCGATAATTCCCCTTAAATGGCCACTCAGCAGAGGATGCAGCGTAATATAATAGCTACAAGGCACCCACTACAGGTGTCGCCCGCGCCTTGAGAAATATGTTAAGAGCCATGTTGGACGATATTGACCACTTTATCCCTACTGGTGTGGTACGGGATGAAAAAGTATAAGGACTATTCTTTCTAAAAGAGTCATTTTTTAATATTTAAGGTACTATCGATTTTTGCATTATCCACGTCCTTCAAAAAGATTTCCTTTTCGGAACGGCCCGGTAACTTCACTTCATTTAGGATAACCCCATTAACGTCATCCAATACCAAAGCAGGCCTAAAATCATCTTTATTTAGTTTCAGATTTATATTGCGCATAATGATACCTTGTACATGGCGTATGTAAAATGCCCAGGCGGGAAGTTCCCCGAACATGGAAAATTCAGGATAATTCGGAATTTTTTCGGGGAGTTTGTTAAGCCGGTTTAAAGCAAAATAAGCCTGTCCCTTTGTTGACCTTCCAGGGTAAGTTATCTTGATATCATCAAGAACAATATTTTGAACCTTGTACCCTGGAATGCCTGTTACCGACGACGGAAAAGGGTTGTGATAACCAGGTTCATCGGCTCTTATATCATAGTTCATATCGGCACGCTGAAATGGTATCTGCACGCTGATATCGTGCATATATATGTTTTTGACAGATCCTGGTGCGACTCCACCACGATGCCCAAGACGAATAAATATTGCATTTCCAGTATTTTTAGCCGTAAGATGATCAACCTTTATATTTTCTATGGTACCACCGTCGACAGATTCTATTGCGATTGCGGACCGAAAAGTATCGTAAATCTTAATATTTTCGATAGTGACATTTTTAAATCCTCCATATGATGCTGTCCCAAATTTCACTGCGCTCGCACCGGAAATCACAGTACATTTTGTCACATAGATAGAATCGTTAAAATGTCTGGGATAGTAGGATTTTAAACAAATACCATCATCAGCGGCATCGATATGGCAATTGTTAATTTTTACATTTTTACAATCAGTAATATCCAACCCATCATTGTTCCAATAAGCACGGTTAGTTACCTTAATTCCGTCTAATATCATATCGGCACATAATTCAAATGTCAGACCCCAGCAACTTGAGTTCTTAAAGCTTACTCCTGTTAGCTTTAGATTCTTGCATTGAGCAAAACCAATCAATTTCGGACGCATTTTCTCGTTGGGTCTGTTTGCTCCTACAGAGTAGTAGGGGTCAATGACAATACCATTTAGATGGAGGCTATCGATATTTAATGCGAGATCTCTTCCCTGTCCATCTACTAAGCCCTTCCCCGTAATAGAAATATTCATAGCATTGTAGGCAACCAGCAAGGCCATTTGTGGAAAATCGTCTGTTTTGGGGCTTTGGGGAAGTCCGGGCATCGGGATCTTTTTATAATCAAAGGGATTTGTACTCCCCAGCAACACCGCTTTTTTTTCTAAGTTTAATTCGACATTGCTTTTTATTTGCAATGTGCCTGTTAGAAACCGCCCGTCAGGTATGATTACTTTACCTCCCCCTTTTTCATGCGCCATGTCAATGACCTTTTGGATAATTTCAGTGTTAAGATTTTTTCCGTCACCGATTGCGCCGTACTGAACGATATTGTATTCGCTGATTTTCTGGGCAAAAATCTTATTGCAAATAGTTAAAATCGTCAGGGTCATGAGAATAAAGGACTGGTATTTTTTTTGGGGGAAAATCATATACTTTTGTTGTTAGTTGATTGCGTTTAATGGATAAGCAATGCGTTTTAATAATATAATTGATGGCTTTTGATAGAATCAACAGCAGTCTGGGTTATCTATAAGCGGTCAGAAGTTGCGGCACAAAAACCAATTTTACGGGACCTAATAAGCCGGATTCACGAAGGAGGCTTTCTGCATTTGGGCCATCAAATTTAACAATGTTGGTTTTCGTAAGGCGTTTTCCTGCCGCAAATTTCCCGTCGCCGATCAAGCGATTAGGCCAGAGATTCGTCACTTCGACTTCCAGTTGGTTATTACCGGGTTTTACATATTGGGTGATATCAAATTGAAATGGAGCTACCCATCCTAACCCTAGGGTATGGCCATTGACTTTTATATGTGCCATTTCTAACACATTGCCCAAATCGAGCATCAACTTGGTTTTGTTCAGGTCACCTGCTTTCACGAATATTTTTTTTGTGTATACTGCGTTGCCCGAGTAATACTTAATCCCCTCGTCTTTAAAGGCAGTCCAAGATTTTAAAGTATCGGTATGTATAAAGTTGGGCCCACCCCAGGAAGTATCAAAATGAATATCCCATCCGCCGGAAATTAAAGTTGTTTTAAGCGGATGTTCAGCATAAATAGTACTGGCGTGCAGATCGCTCCAGATCATCTTGTATTTACCTGGTTTGAATATGGTAGTTAAAATACTACTACCTTTCTTTTGCAGCTCTATATATTTCCCTGCATCAGCTTTAAACTGATTGCCGGGGAAGAATATCTTTCCATCTTTTTCAATGCTGACAATATGTGGTGCTGGTTTAGATTTCCTAAAAACGATAAAACGTGATCCACCAGGTTCTAAGTGCAGTGGAAGGATAGTGTAGCCATTTTCTTCCCGATAAGTTATCACCTCTTCGGTTGTACCGGTCATCGGGTCCCATATTTCAGGTATTTTTCCGGAAACGTGAAACCTACATTCTGTCTGTTCATACCTGTCGGGTAATGTGGTCAGATAGCGGTATTTAAAATCATCTATGCCGGTTCTGGTAAAACGGTTCACTACAAAATAAATATCAGTTTGTTCCCCGGTACGGTGGAGGTAATCCAATGCGGTATTGGCTTTGGTACTGGTAAATGCAAAATCAGGACCGACTTTTAATTCCTCCAATACGGTGTTAATATCTTTTCCAAAAATCACTTTCCCTTTACCGTAATTGTTTTCAGTTCTGTTTACACCATCTATTGGCCCCCACATGGCCGATGCTATAGATTCTATTTCCTTGTCGCTTTGCGGATACAGCGTTAAACCCGTAGCAACTAGTGGCCTTGGCCCGATTACTATTAAGCCTTGTTTTACCAGCGATTCAATTTTGCGTAGTACCTTAAGGTCTATTGAATTTTCCGACGGTAGCACTAAAACTTGATAACTCATTCCATCAGGGAAGAATATTTTATGATCTTTAACCGACATCCGGTTTAGAATAGCATCTTTTGAACACTTATCCCAATCATGCCCAAAGGCAAGGTCTTTAACATCTTCTTTTAGGAATACAAAATTTGGAACGTCGTCTCCATAATAATAAAGTACATCCGCAGAAAATAAACCTTGTGAAAGCATATAAGTACAACGATCAAGATATGTGATAAAATCCCTTGCATGTTTCCACCAGGTGACATTGGGATTAAGGTGTGTGCCGGCAAAGTATTCATTACCAGGAGAGCCAAATTCTTTTGGGGAACTGGTAAAGGTGTGCCACACAATCCTATTTACCCCAGAGCAGAAAACCCTGTCAATATTACTCTTCAAGTCTTTTGGTGCTTCTTCCCATTGCGGGCCAATAGAGGTTGGACCTTCAGCAGCCACGAATCTTTTACCATTAGTATGTGCAACACAAGCACTTTGTTTAACAGATAGTCTTTCTGCGTCACTTACCCTGTGGGTATTAGCCATAGCCCAAAACTCACCTTGCGGAAAATCGCTGATGGCCATTACTTTCAAAGCATCGACAGGTGCAGAATGGGGCCCGCCAGATTCGGGGTGAATACCCATACCATGTGCATGAGCAAGATCGGCAAAAAGCTGGTAATGATAGGCAGCAATGCAATCGCCGATGGTTTGCCGATAATCATACAAAAACCGATCAGATTCTTTTACGCTGCCAATCACGTGGCCTGCCAGTACCGGTAGGTAGGGGAAAATATCATACCCACGGAATTTTTTAAATTCGGCAGCAAAGTTATTTGTCCAGCCCACATTACCCATTTCCCAACTGTCAGTTTGCAAAAAGTGAACACTATTCCCTGCAGCTTGTGCGGTATTGATCAGTGGCTCAATTACATCCTTACTAAACTTTTTAAAGGCATTTGGGTTGAGGTGGTCTAAGGAAAACCCTTCCCATCCATCACTATTGGTGGAGGTTCTGGCGCCGGTACAAGTCCAGCCATATCTTATAATTGTCCATTCGCCCGGCGGAACGTTCCATTTTAAAATTCCGTGTTGGTATTGATCGGTAAGATCTATTACAGATTCTTTTGGTATGCCACGAAAAACAGGCCTAATGGTATATTCATCACGCAATTTACTCAGAGGATAGACCCCCATCGCCCCAAAACTACTGTTGAACGTTTTAAGTTTCCAATTTTGAATTAAGCTTTCTATTGGTAAAGTATCATTTATATTCTTTTTGAATGCCTGTACCTTAATATCCTGGTACATTAAGAGCGAGTCTGGCTGCGGTAACTTTATGGTAACCTCTTTTCCACCTGTAACTTGTACTTCGGCATATACCACCTTTTTTAAAGCAAGTTCGGGAGTAATGGTAGGGCCGCCCGGGTTCCAGCCGCTTTGAACATTCACACTTAGCTCCAAGCCCAGTCGCTGTGCTTCCCTTACCGCATGTTTGTACAATTCCATCCACCTGGGGCTCATAAAAACAGGTCCTGCCGGCGTTTTATGGGCAACCAAATAGTTGGAGCTACCTGCATCTACAAGTGAGGCGCCACCGTAACCCTTAGCTTTCATCTGTTCCAAGTCGCGGGTAATGGATTCTTTCGTAGCCATACTATTCAGCCACCACCAATAGCATCTTAACCTGGTTTCGCGTGGGGGGCTTTTAAAGCCCAAGCCTAATTGCGTATAGTTGATTATAGGCGATGCAGTTAACGAATAATCAATATTTTGCGCCGCCGCCACAAAACTACAGGCAAGCAACATAACGGTGAGATTTGATTTCAATATTTTGAACCTTGAAGTAAAATAAATGATGTCCTCTTTTTATGAAAATGCAGATGTGGGCAATGGCCGAATCTAATTAAATTTGCAAAACAACATTAGGAGTAGCCAAAACTACTACCTAATGTTGATAAATTTGTCCGTGTTCTTATGTCTATTTTAAAACATTTTTTGCTACCAACCTGGGTTTTGGGCCAGCTTAACATCTTTATTAGCATCAATTACCAATTGCGGAATAGGCCATAAGTTATAATTAAAAGTCAATGTAGACTGAGCTTCGGGCCAAAACGCATATTTTTTGATGCGGTCAGTAGCAATCGTCCCACCCATACGCAGCAGCGTATTCCAACGGCATTCCTCATATACTAATTCTCGTGCACGTTCATCAAGAATGGTATTGAATTTGTCATCCATGTCGCTCGCAGTTACCAGGTAACCGCAATTTGCACGGCTACGTAACAAATTTACATCGGCTGCAGCGCCTGCCTTATCGCCGTTACGCTGCTTGGCTTCTGCGCGCAGCAGAATAGTTTCAGGAAGGCGGATGAAGTAATCGTCGCGGAACAGGTTACTCCTGTTTTCCCCATCGGCAAGGCCGGTGTATTTGTCGGTAGCTATTTTACAAGATACCGGATAATCAAGACTTTGATCATCTTTATTGTCATAAAGAACCGTCCATGGCACCGGGATGCCAAAATAGGGCGAGCCCTGTACATTCCCTATAAATGTGCGGCGGAAAACGACTTCTGAGTTTCTCATATCATTAGCGTAAGTACCTTGGTAGATATTATCCCTTGTGTATAAGGTGGGCGTTACCTGCGAAATCCCCCTTCCACCGACATCTTCTAATGTACCCCCTAAATTTGCAGGTGAGCCATTGCGAAAAACGGGGCCGTATATTCTGGAATAAGGTAATTTCGATCTGGTATCTTCTGCCCGGTAGGCCGCGTAATCAATTTCTATTGCCCAAATACATTCGGTATTCCCGTTCTGATAGTTGACATTGTTTTCCTGAAAAAGATCCCAATATACATTACCTTGGGTTTCCGTTTTGCGGGCGCCGAAGCGGTTTGTCATCAGCGCGTATGGGCCGCCATCAATTACTTTATTACCATAGGCAATGGAGTTTGAAAATGCTTTACTTGCACCGGCAGCATCGCCATTGGCAGCCAATTGTGTACCCATTGCCAAATACAATTCACAAAGGTTGTGCTGTGCGGCACCTTTAACAAGGCGGCCTCCAGAAGCTGTTGTTAAAGGTAAATCGTTTTCAATAGATAAAAGCTCATCAATCGCAAACTGGTATGTTTCTACTCTGCTTGCACGTTTATAATCAAACCGGGCAGCCGTAGCAACGTCTTTTACAATAGGAACGCCACCAAAAAGTTCGGCCAGGTTGCGATAAGCAAAAGCCCTGAAAAACTTTGCCTGCGCCACGGTATAGGCTTTATCTGCCGGTGTTGCCCAGCTTATATTAGGAAGATCGGCACTGTAAATGGCTAAATTGGCCTTCGCTATAATTTGATACCAGGCACTATAATTCTGGTAAAAAATAGTGTTGTTGGCATTGATAGTGCCATAATTATTAAAGCTATTGGCTCTGCGTATGCTCGGTACATCAAACATATCAGTTCCGTTTCCTCTAAAAACAAAAGTCCAGGCCTGCTCTGTAGGGTTAGCCCACATATCTCTTAACTGAGAGTAAATAGACACGACCGCTTGATCAATTTGAGCTGATGAAGTGAAAGTGTTACTGGTTGTGTAAAAAGTTTCGGGTGTTTTGTTCAGGAACTTATCGTCTATTTTTTTGCAGCTCGTTACATCAAACAGGAGCGCTAAAAAACAAATTTTTATGATGGATTGAATGATTTTCATTTCCGTTTTGATTTAAATATTTAAAAACTAACGCTTGCGCCTAATGAATAACTGCTGGCTACGGGGAAGGTATTGGACAAGACGGTAGTGCCCGTTTCCGGATCGCCTCCAACCCATTTGGTGAAGGTTGCCAGATTTTTGGCAGCTAAAAATATCCTTGCACCGGTAATATGGTTCCTTGCCAGAAGCGGAGCATTAATGTTATAAGACAAAGCGACATCTTGTATACGTACAAAGGTTTGTGATTGAAGGCCAAGAAAACGACTGTCGCCAGAGAAATAGGCTGATGGATAAATATTGCTTGGGTTGGTTGGCGTCCAATAAGGTTTGGCAATCGTATTACTATTGAAAAGGCCGGTACCTGAGGTCATAAAGGCACCTGTATTACTTTTTAAATAGTCACCGTTGCCACCGAAAGTGCCTGCTACCATTACATACAGTTGCAGATTTTTATACCTCACGGTGTTACTAAAGTTTAACCTGAAGTTTTCTTTTGAATACCCTAAAATGGTCCGGTCATTCGCGTCAATTTTCCCATCATTATTTATATCTCCGTATTTAGGCGCACCAGGTGCGGCTCCGGTAAGGGCAATATAAGCCGCATCGCCGGTTTGGACAATTCCAATTTGTTTATAGCCGTAAATTGCCCCTAATGACTTACCTACAAAAAGGTTATTTGCTATATCATCATCTTCCTTCCCGTCGCCATTATTATCTACACCATAAAGATGTTTTAGCTTGTTTGAATTTTTCCAGAAAGTGATTGCTGATGACCACGTAAAATTAGTAGAATGTATGTTTTCTGTACGCACAGAAATTTCAATCCCCTTGTTATCAACTTCGCCCAGGGAAGCCAGTTGGGTGCTGAACCCGGTCATTATAGGGATAGTGCGTACAAATATCTGATCGGTAGTTTTGGAAGAGTACAGGTCCAGATCGATAAAAAGCCGATTACCTAACCAGGCTGACTCAAAGCCTGCATTTGTTGCGGTTGTTTTTTCCCAGCCGAGACTTGGATTACCCAATGACGTTTGGACCAAACCATAAACTACTTTTCCCTGAGCATCTGAAAACTCATACCGGGCATCGGCAGCGGCGCTATTGAGTACCTGTGATAAAGTGGCGTAAGGACTCAAACCCTGATTGCCGTTTTGCCCCCAGGATACTTTAAGCTTCATATAGTTAAGCGGTTTGAAATCTTTCAAGAACGTTTCTTCTGAAATTTTCCAGGCTACGCCGGCGGCGGCGAAATTTGCATACCTTTTATCGGCACCGAATACAGACGCGCCGTCACGCCGAAAGGATGAGGTGAAGTAATACTTATCGTCGTAAGAATAGTTAAAACGGGCAAGGTAACCTACATTAGAGCGTTCACTGTTGTTTAGAATGACCTTTTGAACCGTGGCTTTAGACAAACCATAAATGCCAAGTGCAGTATTTCCATTTGCTGCGAAATCGCTGCCAGTGGCGTTAAGGTCTTCAATTCTCAATTTATCTCTGGTAGCAACGGCAGTAGCATCAATTTGATGTTTACCAAACCGATGGTCGTACGCAAGTATATTATCTAACACGTAATTTGTGGTACTGGTATTATCAATGTTTCCGTTTGCGTTACTCAACAGACTCTGTACGCTGGCAGGGTCATACCGCCCGGCAATACCTGCACCTTCTTTAATAAAATAGTTTTCGAAAAAGAAATTGCCGCTTTGATGCTTTTCAAAGTTAGTTGAAAAATTTACACGGTAGCTTAAACTATTAATCCATGGTGCTTTTACCACCGCAAAGGAATTTAAACGAAATGTATTATAAATATCAATATTCTTAATGGTTCCGTCATTAACACCCCATAACGGGTTGATTTGCGATTGGGTGTAGGGATATTTTTCAAGGTCACCTGTGTTATCGCGGTATAATACTCCATAAGGCGACATTGTTTCTGCGCTACCCACATTGGCGGCCACCCCTGAATAATCTCTCCTGGAATAGGCTCCATCAACACCCAGCTCAAACCATGAGGTAACTTTGGTATCAACCTTGCCTAATGCATTGATATGCTTGTACTTGTCGCCTACCACAATTCCTTTGTTATCATCAAAAGAAGAAGATAAATAATAATTCACGTTTTGCGCTGCTCCGGATATAGACACCTGCTGGTTATTGGTAACCCCCCTTTGGATAACTTTATCAAGCCATACGGTTTCGCTACCGGCTTTTAAATTGGCCAGTTCGCCAGCCTGCAACCAGTTTGTACTACCTGATGCGTATTTATTCCGGTCATTTACAACATTTATCCAGTCTGCCCCTTTAAGCATCACCGGTCTGTTTTGCCAGTCTTGAATACCGGTTTCAGTCCTGAAGGATACGACCGGTTTTCCTATTTTCCCTTTTTTTGTAGTGATGGCGATGATACCATTGGCTGATCTTGAACCATAGGCGGCTGCCGAGACAGCGTCTTTTAGAACATCATAACTTGCTATGTCATTAGGATTGATATCACTGATTGAGCCCAGGTAGATAACACCATCCAATAATATCAACGGATCATTTGAGCCACTGATAGATCGTTGGCCGCGAATCAATATGGAGGGTTGTCCGCCGGCTGAATTAACGGCCCCAACATTTAGTCCGGTTACATTTCCCTTTAACGCCTCAAGTGCATTCATATTAGGCAAGAGGGCAAGGGGTGAATTTTCCATTTTTACTGATGATACAGCACCAGTGAAATCTTTGCGCTTTACTGTACCATAAGCAATTACTACTACATCCTGTAATGTCTTTGCCTCCTCCGTTAATTGGACATCGATTGTTGTGCGATCACCAATCCGTACCTCTCTGGCTACAAAGCCAATATTCGTAAAGATCAATATGGCCGAACTATTGGGTGCTTTGATGGTGTACACACCCTCAATATTGGTAGCGGTAGCCGTGACTGTGCCTTTTATTTTTACGGTTACTCCCGGCAACGGAATGCCCTTGCTATCGGTAACCTTGCCATTTACGGTAATGTCCGGGGCTAAAGGGACGCCAGGATATGATTTTTCCTTAATTACGATATTATTATCAATAATATCGTAGGTAAAAGGCTGGCTGGCCATGCATTCATCCATTACTTGTTTAATGGTGGCATCTTTAACATTGATGGAAACGAGCCCTGCTTTCTTTAACATTTCGGAGTTGTAAAACACATTGTAGCTGCTTTGCTGCCGGATGGCGTTAAATATCTCCGGTAAAGGGGCCTTCTCTTTCTTGAGGGTTATCTTTTGGGCATAAGTGGCAGCACTTAATTGCAACAGACCGGATATCATTAAAATGAAGGTGAGTTTCATAGTTAACAATAGTTTAGATTGTATGCCTCTTTGGGTGGGGCATAGATATACGATACAAATTTTATACATTTGATTGTTAGGTTGGTTAATGACTGGTTGTTTGGAAACGATAGGTTTTTTCTTACCTGACATAGCTTTGGCTATTCTTATAACCAGGGGCGCAACGAACGCTCCTGGTTAAATTTAATTAACCGTCGCTTTAAGATTGTACAAATTATTTCATAACGGTAATCCTCCTTTCTTCAATCCTGAAATGAACAGTTCCGGTTGATTGGAGCACCTTTAGCAAATCAGTGATGTTTTTATACTGGGAAATTGATCCTCCATAAGATAGATTTTTCCAGCCTACATCGTATACCACTTCCACATCATACCATCTGGCTACTTTTCTCATAATGCTGGTAAGGTCTTCATCCTGAAAAACAAAATAGCCATTTTTCCACGATAAGGTTGTTTCTATATTGGCATCCTGCACGGTAATGTGGTCAGAAAATTCTGGCAATACAGCCTGCTGGCCGGGATTTAAATGTACTTCTGATTTTGATGTCGTAAAATTTATGGATCCCTCTAGCAGCGTAGCTTTGATAAAAGGTTCGTCCTGATAAGCCATAATATCAAAATGAGTACCTAATACCTTTGTTTCTGTGCCATTAGCCGATACAATAAACGGCATTTTGTGGTTTTTGGCGACTTCGAAATAGGCTTCGCCTGTGATGCTCACTCTGCGGTTTTTGCCACTGAACCTTGTTGGATAGGTAATAGAGGATGCCGCATTTAGGAATACCCTGGTACCATCAGATAAAGTCAAATCATATCTTCCTCCCTTAGGGGTTGTCATCGTATTATTGGTAGCCGCTGAGTTGCCTGCGTCAGTTGAACGATAAGCAAGTTCACCGTTGTTCAGCTTTACAATTTGGGTACTTCCCTGTGTAGTAATTACCCCATTTTTAACGCTATCTAAAATAACATTCACACCATTGGCCAGTGTTAATACCGCTTTTGTTCCTCCTGGGACAATCTTATGTTTGATCAGTTGATGTATGGCAATTGACATTTGAGGCTTTTTCATTGCCGAATTTTGCTGATACCATACTGCAGTACCGATACCTAATAAAATAACGGCTGCAGCTGCTACCCTCCATGTTCTATGTAACTTCTTTACTTTTAATTGATGGATTGATTGGTTAATCTGGTTTGTGATACGTGCTTCTGTTTCAGCTTCATTGCCCATAGCCGGAAGCCATGGTTCGTCTATTAAAAACTTTTTACTATATTGATCTAGTAGGTTTTTCTCCTCCGAAGTACATTTACCTGCGCACAATTTCTCATATAGCTCGATATACTCTTGCGTAGTCATGGTTTATTAAGTGGCTTTGTTTTAAAAGTGGTTTACATATACATTGGGACTTTTTTATCATTTCACGCACAGTGTTTTATTGTTTATTTTGTATTTTTTTTATAAGTATCTATATATCAATAAAATAATTTTTTTATTTTATTGATATATTATGTTAACCCATAATTTAAGGCATTAGTTATATGGCAATGAGGACTTAGGGTAGCCATTGTTGACGATCATAGCAATACATTCGCAATGCTTTTTTAAAAGATATTTTAAACAGTTGTATGTCACCGCCCACGCTCACTTGAAGGACCATGAAGTATACAAGTCAGTGGTGCAAATTATTTTTATAAACAATTAAAATTGATACGCATTATTTACCCGTTTTTTACCAATAAATAAAGTAAATAAACCCAGCAGCTTTGAAATACGCAGAAATTAGTCAATAGGCTAAAGGTATTTTTGCGTACACTCTTAAACGAATATACACGATGGATTTATAGAAACCACTTATTTTGCAAAAGGGCAGCACCCCTGCAGGATAGAAGCTTTTAGAAATGAAACGCAAGGCTTGAAATGTGCTAATCTCCTGAATAATTTTTAGATAATTTTTCATCTTAAATAACAGGACAGTAGGAGATAGTTAACTAAAATCATTTTTGTTAACTTGCCTTAACCAATTATTCATCCTTTTTAAATGACAAAAAGCTTTGTCGTATAAGGTCTGTTATAATCATTGTAACAAGATATAACATCAATTAACGCTATTGAGAAAAATAAAGTCTTGTTTTTGATACATAATTTAGGTGCCAGTTATATGTTGACCAAACACTCAAACGATGAGGACTTATGGGTTGCTATTGTTGACGATAATAGCGATGCGTTCGCAATTCTTTTTAAGCGATACTGGAAACAGTTGTATGTCACCGCCCACGCTCATTTGAAGGACAATGAAGCGTGCGAGTCAGTAGTGCAAGATATTTTCGTTTACCTTTGGGAGAATCGAAAACAGCTTAACATCGGATCGTTTGAAAAATATCTGAATGCTTCGGCCCGATATGGTGTTTATAAACAATTAAAGTTGGCCAGGTTGTCACCGATCGACTATTGTGCACCTTTAGAGATAGTCGAAAATGGATATACGCATAATGATGGTGAACAGAATCTGTCGGCGTTTGAACTGTTGCAGGATGTAGGAATCTGTCTTGACGTGCTGCCCAACAGGTGCAGGGAGATTTTTATATTAAGCCGTGTAAACCAGTTGTCCAATAACGAGATTGCGGAAAAACTCCATATATCCAAACGTACCGTTGAAAACCAAATATCCCATGCATTGAAACATTTAAGAATGAGCCTGAAATATTCAGGTATTTTATTATTAACTCTTACTCTTATCCTCGGTAGCTTTATGAGCATAGTGCATGAGCCACTTACATGGTATTACAATAAAGAATGTCAGATTAACTGTAAAAACAATATACAAAACATTTTCTAAGCAGCCGATAGCAAGCACATTCACAGCTACAGATTATCGCTCTTTTTACAAAGAGATCTTAATTCAAAGCTGTTATTTCGTTTTTATGATTTCTTTCAAAGCAACTATAAAATATTCGATCTCGTCAAGGGTATTGTTATAGTGAGGAGATGCTCGAATTACCTATTTCACTCCTTTTTCGTCAAAATCTAAAAGGCCGTAAGCCCTGTAACTGGCAACCACATTTATTTTGCGTTTGGCAAATTCAGTCACAATATGATCCGGATTTGAATCCTCCATATTGAAGGTTACTAATCCGCCCTGCATTGATCCGTAATCAAAAACTTTAACGTTATCTATTCCGGCCAATTCTTTCCTCAGCAGAATAGAAAGCAGTTTTACCCGCTGCCATATTTTTTCCTCCCTAATATTACGACGATATTTTATAGCCTCCATTGTACTGATAACCGTCGAATATGCAAACTCCCAATCTTCGAATCGTTTGGTATCAGGCTGTTGTTTGTACGCGTCCCTGCCCGTCCATTCGGTACCGCGCATACTGATAAACATGGGTTCAAGGCCTGTTTTAAGTGTATCCTCTGATATATACAAAACGCCTGTACCATGTGGGCCACGTAAGAACTTCCGCCCAGTAAAACTTAACTAGGCACAGTATGGTTTTAGAACGTCCATTTTCATCTGCCCTGGCGCCTGACTGGCGTCCAGAATATACCATGTCTTATCGTAGGCACACTGCGAATAGTCGCGGTATATCTTTGCTATATTGTCAATCGGCTGAATTAATCCCGAATAGGTCCGAATATAAGTAGTCGCCAATGACTTAGGCCGATAATGTCTTAGCTTTTATTGCAGATCATCTAAGTCTATCCCACCTTCTTCGACGCTGTTAATATGAATGATCTTAATGCCCAGTCTTCTTTGCAATGACAAGAACTGTATCTGCTTCGAAACAAAATCATTGTTGTCGGTCAGTATTATGTGCCCGGCCTTAAAAGGAATAGAAGATAATGCTCTACCGTACGTTCGGGAGTACTGGAAGTAAAAGCAATGTTCGACGGAGTGCAGTTAAGCAAGAGCGCCGCCTGATCGTAAAAGTCCCTTATCGCATCCTACTTCAATGCCAATGCTTCATAACCTCCTTTTTCTGCTCCGGACATAAAATGATCTACTTGCGCCTTTATAACGAAATCTGACATTAGAGCTGCCCCGGGCATTATTCAAATGGACTACATTCTGAAAGCCCAGCGCTTCATTTCTAAAAGTTTCTATTTCCTGATGGCGAAAAATGCTTCCCTTTCGCAAATTAAATGGTTTCTGTAAATCCATCAATTATATCCGTTTAAGAGTTTACGCAACAATAACGTCACCTTTTCGACTAATTTTTGCGTATTTGGAAGCTGCTGGGTTTATTTACTCTATTTTTGCAGGCAATGGGTAAATAATGCATATCATGGACGAGTACGATTTGAAGCTTCAAAAAAATAATAGGTTAACAACTGAGGAACTTAGCTTCGAAGTAAACCTGAGTCAGAGTGCAGTGCAAAGGCGCATCACCAAATTGAGAAATGAAAGGATCATAGAAGCTGATGTTTCGATAATTTCGCAAAAAGCATTGGGCCTGGGTATCACATGTGTGGTTGATGTTATACTTTACGAAGGAAATTCAAAGGCGATCGATT
Source organism: Mucilaginibacter sp. GW822-FHT03E02 (assembly GCF_058801545.1). Classification (NCBI taxonomy): domain Bacteria; kingdom Pseudomonadati; phylum Bacteroidota; class Sphingobacteriia; order Sphingobacteriales; family Sphingobacteriaceae; genus Mucilaginibacter; species Mucilaginibacter sp. GW822-FHT03E02. Next base: position 5,212,903 of record NZ_JBXANJ010000001.1, read on the forward strand.
CATTTAAGGCAGAAATGACGAAATGTTCCGAGGTCTCATTGTGCTATTACGTCACGGGTTCCTATGATTTTGTGCTGATCGTAAACACAAAAGACATGGACCACTTTGAACAATTCCAAAAAAACAAGCTGATGGACAATCCCTACCTAAAACATTTCTATACTCACGTTGTGATGGATAAGGTAAAGACAACCTATGGTCCAACGATTTTATAACAACTTCTTACCCGAGTGCGATAATCAGCTGTTCAGAAAATGTTGCATACTCAATAGCCATTCTTTTGTGTGCCAATTCGAAAAATTACCTTTTATTGTTTAAAATCGCCGAATGGATTAAGATGGCGTTAATGACGCATTATAAGGTTGCTATCAGCCGAACAACCAAGTGCAGAGACTTCCTATTAAAAGTTTTTTTTGCCTTAAAATGTTGTAACCTATTGCAATAGTCTACGTTATCGAATCAGTAATTGTCCGAGTAATACAACATCCCAGTCCTTTGATCGTTAGCATACTTTTATGCATTGCACTTGTAACAGTTTTTCCAATTTTTCAATTTTTGAGGCAATGTGGCCTTTACCGACCGCGCAATGGAAAGCACGCATGACCAGGCATACCTGACCAAAGCTACCCAGATATATGACTGGGTTTGGAATCATATTTACAATTCAAGTACCGGGCAGGTTTACACAGGGATAGATCGTAATAACGTAGTAGACCATGGGGCGGCCGTTTATAACCAGGGCACGTTTGTTGATTTTGCCAACCTGCTGTACCAGATAACCGGCAATATTAATTATTACAATGATGCCAAACGATCTATCGACTACGTGAAAAGCAATATGACCACCAATGGCATTATCACCAATAACGCCGGCTACCTGAATACCTGGGGCGATGAATTTGCCCGCGGACTTGGCCATTTTGTACGCGATAACCAAATGTGGAGCACCTATTACCCATGGATGGTCCAAAACGCAACCGCTATTTGGAACAACCGCCGCACCGACTATAATATTACCTGGAACGGCTGGGACCAGGCTACGCCTACCGACAATAGCTTAACCACAAGTAAGTTCGCCAGCGCAGTGGCCTGGTTGCAATACACGCCAGGCTCGCAACCCGATAACCTTGCCGGTGTACATGTTATTGTGAGCAGCCAAAATGGTATCGAAAGCTGTTTGGAAAAGTGCTGGTTATAGCGGACACTGACCGTTATTCCATAACGATGCACGAAACGGCTGGTTGACCAAGGCGTATCATTCGCTGATAAACAGCCCGAAGGGCAAGCCAGTGGGAAACTGCAGGTAGCAAAAAGAGAAGCCGGCGCGATTATCGGTAATTTCCTCGCATCCGGCAGATCGCTTGCACCGTAGCTGATGACCGGCCCGGTGCGCAAATAGGCCGGCGGCTGCACAGCCTGACTGACCAATTGTATAACGATACCCGGCGCTGGTTGTAATACCGTCAAGCCAGGCGCAGAGCAAAGCGTACAAACCTGGAAAAGCCCGCAGAGCAGACTAAAAGCAGGCTCCGTGGGATTTTCGCTGTACAGCGAAATCATGATGTGAATCTTTTCCATTAGATCTGCGCCATACCAGGGCTACATGACTTGAACGGTCATTCCGAAAATCCTTTAAATGTATAAGTGATCAGTTGAAAGGTATAAATGAGGCTGCCGCCGTAACCTGACCTTTGCTTTAGAAATTAAAATTTAAAGCAATGAAAAAAACAGTATTAATAACCGGCGCTTCTTCAGGATTTGGAAGAGAGACCGCCAAATTATTTCATACTCAAGGTTGGAACGTAATAGCCACTATGCGTTCGCCCGAAAAGGAAACAGAACTGGCGGCGCTGGACAACATATTTATTACCCGGCTGGATGTCACCGATAAACTAAGCATACAAAACGCCGTAGCCGCCGGAATAGAAAAATTTGGCCAGGTCGATGTATTGGTGAACAACGCGGGCTATGGTGCCATGGGCGCTTTAGAAGCTGCCGGCGAAGAGGAAATAAAAAAGCAATTTGATGTTAACTTTTTTGGGCTGATCGCCGTAACACAGGCTGTTTTGCCGGGCATGCGCCGGCAAAGATCAGGTACGATCATTAACGTTTCTTCCATAGGCGGCAGGGTTACTTTTCCGTTTTGCTCCCTTTATCACGCTACGAAGTTCGCAGTAGAAGGTTTGACAGAATCCCTGCAATACGAATTAAACCCGTTGGGTATCAGTTTAAAGATCGTTGAACCGGGCGGTTATAAAACCGAATTTGCCGGCAGGTCCATGTCGCTTTTTGGTGTTAATGGCGTGGCCGATTATCAGGCTGGTTTCGATAAATTTATGGCCATGATCGAAGCGTGGCCGATGTCTGAAAAGATTGGTGAAGTAGCCGAAGCCATTTATGAAGCCGCGACTGACGGTACCGAAAAATTACGTTATCCTGTGGGCCACGATGCTGCGCCGATTATACAAGCCAGGCATGATATGGGCGATGCTGATTTTAAAAAGATGATAGCCGCGCAAATGGGCATTTAAAAATGGATTGGCTGCCCGTGAGGGCAGCCAATTTTATCGTAACTTTAAACCTATTCAAATGATGCCTGATAAATACATTGATCTCCAGTCTATCAGCGACCTGCACAGGCTGGTACAGTACTCCCCGCCGAAACACCCGCTGATCAGTGTGATAGACCATACTGATTTTTATGCCTGTCGTCCTAAAGATGAGGGTGCCATTTACCGCTTTGGTTTTTATACCATCTCGTGCAAAAAATTTGAAGGGCTTTTAAAATATGGCAAAGGGTATTACGATTTTAGCGAAGGTTCCCTGTTATTTACCGCACCCGGGCAAACCATCACACCCGGCCCGGATGTTAAGGTTGATGAAGGCTGGGCGCTGTTTATCCATCCCGACCTGATCCATGGTACCGATCTGGGCAAAAAGATACACCAATATTCCTTTTTTAATTATGAGGCCAACGAGGCGCTGCATATTTCGGAAGAAGAAAAGCTGGTGATTAAAGATTGTGTGGACAAGATCGAAAAAGAGTATTCACAAAACATAGATAAGCATTCGCAGGGTCTTATCGTCAGCAATATCGAGCTATTACTGAATTACTGTAACCGCTTTTACGACCGTCAATTTTATACCAGGGCAAAAGTGAATTCAGACGTGGTGCAGCAATTTGAAAAAATGTTAAAGGGTTATTTTTCGCAAAGTACCCTGATCGAAACGGGGCTGCCAAATGTTAAATATTTCGCCTCGCGGCTCAACCTGTCGCCTAACTATTTGTCCGACCTTTTAAACAAATTTACAGGCAAAACCACGCAGGAACATATCCACCTGGAATTAATAGATAAAGCGAAAACTTTGTTATGGGGTACCAACAACTCTATCAGCGAAATTGCCTACGGACTTGGTTTTGAGCACCCTTCGCATTTCACCAAAATATTTAAATCAAAAACCGGGAAATCACCCAGCGAATACAGGTTCCTGAATTAGTGGTTAACGATTTTCAGTAACGAGATTATGGTTAACACCATCTATCCATCCTCCTTGTTTAAATGGAGACAGAAGAGTTATCAATATTAACGATTATGATCAGGAAATTAAAATCAGGCGAATACCGCATTTACTTCAGGAAAGTCGCCACGGAAACACATCAGCGCAAAATATCGGCACATTTGATTCGATAGAAGCTGCCAAAAAACATGAATATAAAATGCAGTATTCTGAGCATCATTAATTGATCTGGATCAGGCCAGCTTAAAAGACCTGCCGGAGGCTGACGTGAAACCACTTTGCACCACCAGGGGCATCGGCGAGGCCAAAGCGCTGATGCCTCTGGCCGTGGTAGAGATCGCCAAACGGTTAACGAGCACGCCACTGCTCCGATTGGCCGACGATGAAGCCGCAGCCGCCCATGCCAGGCCCGGCCTGGCGGCCAGCGACGGTTTAAGTTACCAATTGTTATTTAGTGACCGCGGACCGCGAATTACTCGCCATCTGCGAGCTGGGTAGTGTACTGCCCGACCTTTCGCCTGCTTTACGTTTAGCCACGGAATCCGGCGCCAAACGGGTGCGACTGGTTCGCAACGGCTGGCTGCATTTCAGCCGGCTGGAATACCAGTTCACGCGGAACCTGGAACTGGGCTGCGATGCGTTGGGGATCGTAGTGTATGATACGCTGGCGGTGAATGAGGAATGAATTTAAAATGATCTGAAATGCTAATCAAAGAAGTAGCGCGTAAAAAGAATATCCAGGATACTGTACACAAATATGTGGGTGGCATGAATGCACAACTACAATGCTCGCCGGCTATGACATGTGCAAGTGGCGGGGGGTATCAGCAAGCCGATCATGACAATTACGATTGCCCGGGTGGTTGATAGGGGTGGTGGCAAACAAAGGCAAGGCCAAAGGATAAAACACAAACGCCAGACTGTTCAGCCTGGCGTTTGGCTTGACCGGTAAAATCTTTGGGGATTATTGCTGAACTGTTACCTTTTAAAACAATAGTCAGCAACAGATCATTGCCGATTCACATAGAACTTATTAGGATCAGATATCACTATCTGCGGCTTTCCTTTATAAATTGCAATTACGCCAATCGCAGTAAATAGACTGCCGACAGCGTGTTTTGTTTCTTGTTGCTCTTGTGCGTCTAGGTATTCTTTTGCGCCACCTTTCATCACGATCGTTAACAGTTGATTTGGATAAAGTGCACCAAGGTTTATTAGCGTCATACTGCCTATATCCTTTAACCCAAATACTTGATCCGTTACCTTAACGGTATCACCAATATGTTTATTTACATCTTTGATGTCGATCTTTTTATAATTCGCGCCCCAAATGACGGCATTAGGAGGCGGAAGGAGCGTAACACTGGTTATTTTAATCTTCTCGTCATTAAACAATTTATTCAACTCGCCGGCTAAGCGAATACCGGCCTGGTCGATCCGTAAGTGAATCGTTTTAATGTATTTCTTGTAGTAGGCTTCATCGATGGTTTGGCCCGATTTAACATCGGCATATAGTTCTGTACTGATCTGGTAACTTTCCCAGAGCCATTCCATCGGGCTGTCCGCCTGCCATTTCTTGATCTGGGTGTCATTGGCCCAGTCGTATTGTTTCACGATATCAGCCTCGCTTAAGCCCTCATGCTCTATCAGCCGGCTATCCCATAGCGCATGCAGGTTGGTTCCCTTGCCGTCAAATTGAAGCTGAATGGTATTACCGCCTTTATCCTCCTTACGGCTTACATGCATGGGCTGGTGGGCGTCACCAACCAAATGAATAAGGTATTTTACCGCTTCATTCTTTTGATCGGGCGTAGCGGTTTTATCTTTCAATATAGCCTCAACTTTCAGGATCGCAGCGTAAACATTATCATTCCCTTGCTTACTGACCGCATCGACAAACTGCTCATGATTTAATCCCAAGGGTAAATTAAGGTAATGCCAGGGCGCAGTAGCTTTGTCCCGGTTTTCGTCGGCCCAGGTGCTTACATTGGTGATCGTTTCTCCTTTTAAATAAGCTTTGACCACATTGGCTGTATTGGTGGTCAGATGTTTTTCCGCTATGGTTGCAATGGCTCTGTGTCCTTTGAATCCCCATGAAATCAACCCTAATGATAGGCCGGTCAGGGCCACAACTGTCAACTGTTTTCTCATAAAGCAAAAGTAGGAAAGCAAATTAATAGTTGAACGCTTTATTTGGTAGGTTGCTAATTTATTTAGTATGGTATTGCCTTCACCATGAGGTACTAACGTGTATGCTTCAGGTAATTTTAAATGCGGATTACCGTTTATGCCATAATTTCTTCAAAGGGATACTAGGTGATCTGATGAATGTGATCCTCGCTGCGGCGGCAATGAACTTTAAACGAGTCATGAACCTCTGGCGTACAGGGGAAAATAGCTGTCCGAAACTCATCGAAATCGTATATTCGTTTGTGCTTAGAATCCTTTTGCCTCAAAAATTAAAAACGACTTTTTAGGGACGACTAGTCAGAAAAATACTCCGTAAGGGATAAAAATGGGGTTACTGAGGAGTTTGCCCCGAAATGGTGTGGTCTCATTCATCATAATCTCAGATACGTACTAACAACGTCCATTCCTGTTGTGGTCACTATTCCGCTTATAAGGCAGGCAAATAGCACCTCGGTTGGTTGAATTTTACTATAGTGTTTTGGGGGGAATATTCCTGGATCTGATATGATGCTTAAGTTTTCAAGGAAGAATCTTGTTATCACATCGATATCAAAATCATCGCGGTATAAACCTGTCTTAATGCCACGTTCTAAATTTGTTTTAAGAATTTGATGAATGAACAGAGCTTTATGATCTCCAAATTTTTTATAAGCCAATTCGTGGCTTTTTTCAAGATCGTAAATGATGGCGGGGTTTAAAATATTGTAAAGCTCCTTTGTGCATACCAGCAAAAAATACAACTCCATAATGGCATTGTCACTATTTGCAGTAAGAAATTTACAGCGACATACTTGCTCATCTATTGCTTTATCCACCAATGACTCTACTAATGAATCTTTATTGGGATAAAATTGATAAACGGTTTTTTTACTGATGCCTAAGTCAGATGCAATATCATCCATACTAGTGCCACGAATGCCATAACGGATAAAAAGGGCATGCGCTCTGTTGGCTATTTTTTCTGAAGTTTTCATGGTTGAAGCTTTTAGTTTTTTAATATCCATCAATCATGCACAATTAAATGGGGGGTACTCAATACCGTTAGATATTGACATATAAGCCTGCCGATAGTAATAGAGGATTGGTCTCCAGCGTATTTCGTTTAATATGCAGGCCAATTCGATAAAAAGCACCTGACTGAAAACAAAGGAAATATCTACCGTTGGCAATAAATCACTTTTATACGATAACCGCTTACTGTAACTGTAAAACTTTTCGAGGATCGAGATCCTGTCGTCATAATACATACTATACCAGGTTTTGACGGCCATACAGGCCGAATACGCAAACACTTTATTGTCGTTTTTAGTTCCTATAATACTTTGTATAAGTTGCTCATCAGTGTTAGAGAGCGCGAAAAGACTATAGTTTTTGTTAAAGTATAAACGAAACTTGTGCTTTTGGAAAAGTTCATCAAGTTTGGATTCAAGACAACTGCGTAACTTTTCAGACAGGTCAATAAAATTTTGTCCTTCCTCAGATGTTAAAAAAGTTTGTTCTTTCATTTTAATTGAGATTTAGATCAGAAAAATTGAAAAGGCGGTCAGAAATATTAAAAAAAGGATGGCGGAAAAAATCGAATAGATGTCCGCAATTCGCATGTCACCTGGAGGTACTGTGAAAATAAATGAAATGGCAGAGACTATAATAAACCGGCTATAGAAAGATTGTTTAATCAACTTATCGTAAAAAGCTGGGCTAATGATCGTTTTTCCGGCAGCATAAATCTGTTCAGGCCAGTTCACTTCAGTGTGGTCATTGGTTCTGCTTAAATAAGTTAGGATTATTTTATCTCTAATAATGGAAACGCTGCAAAAAGGGTAATGCCGCACTTGACTTATGGCGCTAATGGCCTTTAAGAGACCATTAGCAAACCATAAATTTTGTCGCTTGCTATTAATGACCAGCATGGTTTTTGATTAGTATGCTTCAGTGTGATTGACGGCAAGTTTGGCAGGAGTGCCTTGCTGATTTCTTTTGCTTCTCCAGTTGCTGATCCGCAGTTTTATGGCATCCACAATATAATAAAGCATCGGAATAATAAATATGGTAAGCATCAGGGAGGATAATAAACCGCCGATCATTACAATGCCCAAGCCATTTTTCCACTCAGATCCCGCACCTTTATCCAGTGCAATCGGAAGCATCCCAACCACCATGGCAATGGTCGTCATTAATATAGGACGTAATCGTTCCTTTCCGGCCTCGACGACCGCATCGTAGGTATTGGCACCGTGCTCTTTTAAGTGATTGGCAAAATCAACTATCAGAATACCGTTCTTCATGACCAACCCGAACAGCATGATGAGGCCCAGCATGGTAAAAATACTGAAATTGCCCTGCGACAGGTTGAGGGCAAGAATTGCTCCTATCAAAGACAACGGTATGGTAAATAACACCACCAACGGGTAAACAAAATTATCATATAAGGCTACCATAACCAGGTAAACCAGTATAAAGGCAGAAAGCAGTGCGGTAATCAGCGCTCCGAATGATTCCGCCTGGCGCTGAATATCGCCGGTATAAGTCAATTCAACACCCTTAGGCAAGGGATCAGCCAATAAAGCTTTATTGATATTATCAGACAGCACACCCGATGTAATCCCTAAAACGTTACTTCTTACGGTTACAGATGACCGCCTGTTCGTTCGTTCCAGTAATGATGGGCCGCTGCTTTGTTTGATGGTTGCGAACTGGGATAGCTTGATAAGTTGGCTGTTATTATTAACAAAACTGATATCGGCCACGTCGCGGGGATTCCGGCGGTCGAACTCATCGAGCCTGATATTGATATCATAGTCATCGGTACCAACCTGGTATTTGGTATCGGTATTACCGGTGTAGGCATTTTGCATGGTGGCGCCAACGGTATAGATATTTAAACCGAACTGCGCCATTTTTTCGCGGTCTATCTGCACGTTAACTTCCGGGTTGCCTTCTTCCACCGTAACCGAAACTTTATTAGAGCCGGGCAGGCCCATGATTAATTTTTTAAGTTTTTGCGCAGCCTGCGTTAACAGATCCTGGTTATCTCCGTTTAATACAATCTGTATAGGATCATCCCCCCCGGCCAGCGCAACCAGCGTAGGCTCCATTTTTATTCCCGGGAATTGTTTAACCAGGTTAGCTTTCATTTTTAGCATGAATTGCTCAGTTGTAATATTTCTTTCCTTAGCATCCACCAGCTTTACTGTCAGAATTGATTTATAGGCTGCCGCTAATCCCCCCGGGGCCGACGGATCAGCGCCCGCAACGTTAGAAAACACTTTGACTACTTCGCCTTGTTGTAAAAGGTAATCTTCAATCTTTTTGGTACGCAGGTTATTCTGGGTGAGCGTGGCGCTTTTATCGTACTCCAGGTTGTATTGAAATTTTCCCTGATCGCCCGATGCAACCAGCTCCTGGCCCAATATGCCCATGCTTAAGGTTGCCATTGCAGCAATGAAAGTTACCAGCACAATGGCAGATGAAAGCAGCTTATGCTTTAACGTCCACTCCAGCCGGCGGCCATACCAGGCGGTGAGCCGATGTAACCTACTTTCAAAAGCGATAAGCACCCGGTGAAATATATTTCCCTTTTTTAGTATAGTCACTTTTCCAAACCGGGAAGCCAGCCACGGCGTTAACGTAAAACAAACAATTAAGCTCATTAAGGTGGCCGTTACAATAGTTACCGCGTACTGGCGTAAAAGATCGCCAATGGTAGTATTGATGAGTGCTATCGGTAAAAATACCACCACATCTACCATGGTAATGGCAATGGCCGAAAACCCGATCTCGTTACGCCCATCAAGCGCAGCAGTGCGTTTATCCTTGCCCATGTTTAGGTGCCGGTGAATATTTTCCAGCACGACGATAGAATCATCTACCAGGATGCCGATCACCAGGCTCATGGCCAGCAGCGTCATCAGGTTAAGGCTGTAACCAAATAGGTACATCACGATAAACGTGGAAATAAGCGAGGCGGGGATGGCCACCAGCACAATAAAGGAGTCGCGCAGGCTGTGCAGAAAGAGTAGCATGATAACTGCTACCAGCACGACAGCAATAATAAGGTCATCGGTTACCGCATCTGCAGCTTCTATGGTAAAATCGCTGGTATCATCGGCAATTACCAGTTTAAGATTCTCACTTGCATACTTTTGCTGCAATTGTGCAATACGGGCTTTTACTTCTTTACTTATGGCTACGGCATTAGCGTCATTCTGTTTTTTGATCAGGATGCCAATACCGTTCTTTCCGTTCAGCCGGTTTATAGAGGTTTGCTCTTTAGTTATATCTGCAACATCTGCAATGTCCCTTATTTTTACCGAACTGCCAGTAGCAGGAACCGCAATTACCAGGTCCCTAATCTGATCTACCGAAGTAAATTTGCCTCCAAGGCGAACGGTCAGCTGTTCAGAACGGGTTTTTACATTACCGGTTGGAAAATCGGAGTTGGCATTTTTTATAACCTGTGTAACCTGAGTCAGCGATAAACCATAAAAGTTCAGTTTATTCTTATTCACGTTTACCTGTATCTCCCGTGGCTGCGCGCCAAGCAATGATATTTCGCCAATGCCCTGCACCTGTTGTAACAGTGGCTGGATCCGGTTGTTCACCAGGTCATAAAAGTCGGCATCGCTCAGGTTGCTTGTTGCATTCAACTGTATAATGGGTCTGTCGCTGGGGCTGACTTTTGAAATACTTGGCGTTTTAACATCGGCCGGCAAGTCGCTCAGTATATTATTGACCTTACGCTGCGCATCCTGTTGTTTTTCGTCAATTTTAACATTTGCATTAAATTCGGCGGTTATGGTAGACAGCCCTTCGGATGATTGCGAAGTGATATTTTTAATGCCGTCGAGGCCCGATACCACATCCTCGATCTTTTTGGTTACGGTTTGTTCTACATCATTTGGTGAAGCGCCCTCATAAATGGTTTTTATGGTTAATGAGGGTTCAGAAAAATCGGGCAGTAATTCATAACTCAACTTCGAGTAACAAAATAATCCGCCTAATATTAACACGCTGAACACTACGATAATGAGTGACGGGCGCTTGATTGCTATTTCGGTAAGTGACATTTTTTTATTCTTATTTAATTAAAAATCGTCCTGTTATTTAATTGCGGTTGCCCTGGTGCCATTGCTGAGATTTACCTGTCCGCTGGTCACGACAATATCTCCTGCAGCAATGCCGCTGGTTACTTCTATCAGTTTATCATTGCTGCGCCCTGTTGAAATACCTACCAACTGAACCACTCCATTTTTGATAACAAAAACCTGTGGTTTTTTTGCAGAGCCGAGCAGGGCTGAACGGTTAATGGCCAATGTAGACTTGTTTAACCGGTCGTCCTTATTAACTTTTCCATACATGCCGGGCAAAAGACGACTGGGTTGATTATTAGTCACTGTTATTTTAACAGGGTAATTATGTGTAGCATCGGCTTTTGATATCAGCTCATCAACAACGCCGTTAAATTCTGCCCCTGGATATACATCGGTATGTACCTTTATTTTTTTCCCTTTGGCAAAAATGGCAACTTCATCTTCGGGTACATTAATAGCCAGTTTTACTTTCGAGATATCAGCAATTTCCAGCAGCTTGGTTCCCGCCGCTACGAAGGTGCCGAGTTCAAAACTTTTAGAAGTAACAGTACCACTGAATGGGGCAACAATACGGCTCTGGGAAACCTGTTTATCTATTTGCTGCAATTGTGCCTGGGCACTTTTCAAGGTCAGGTTTTGCTCATCTACCTGCATTTGCGATACGCCTTCACCAACCGAGGCGTTCTGATAACGTTCCAGGTTGGCCTTCGCGTTGTTATAGCTGGCCAGGGCCGAAAAGCGCTGCGCCCTTAAGCCCTCATTATCTATCTGCGCTATCAGCGCTCCGGTACCAATCAGGTCGCCTTCTTTGATATTGCCTGCGATCACCCTTCCCTGGGTTTCGGCGCTGATGGTAACATCGCGGTTGGCTTCAAACGACCCAAGATATTCTTTAACTACGTTTAAAGGACGGTTGGCTGCGGTGTCCACATTAACTATTATCGCGGTGTTGGGATCTTTTTGGTATATCTTTGCTGCCACTGCTTTCTTATTACCAAAAAGCTTCACAACAATTAGTGTAACTACCCCAGTTATTATTAATATAGTTAAAACTGATTTGCCTGTCTTTTTCATTTTTTATGATTTAAAGTATGATAAGTCTGTGATTGGATTTGTAATTTTTAGTTGTTAGCACCATCGAGTAGCTCACCTTTGGCTTTTTTCAAATCAAGCTCGGCGGTACGGGTATTCACTAAAGCGGATATAAAAGTGTTCTGCGCGTCTATGAGGTCATTTTTTGCATCCAATACGTCTTTCAGACTTACAATACCATTCTGGAACTGCAGCTGCCTGTCTATGTATATTTTACTGGCCAACTGTACATTTGAATATTGCGCTTCCAGGGTTACTACATTTGTATTATAACTGATAACCGCGGTGGCTATTTCCTTATCGGCCTGTTGTTTATAAAGCTGTATATTCGTATCGTACTGTTGTAGTTCGATGTTTTTCTGACGGATCTGCGAACGCTTTTTACCTCCGTCATAGATGGGGATATTCAAATTAAGGCCGATACTGCTGCTGTTAAACCACTTGCCGTTAATGTTGCTGAATGGCTGAAATTTATCGTTATAGCCGCTGGTACCGTAACTGGTGGTAAAGGAAAGCGTGGGCTGGTAGCCTGCTTTGATATTTGACTTTTCTACCTCGCCGTAGGCCTTTTGTGCCTGTAGTAACTGTACGTCCGTGCGTTTTGACGGGTTTCCTGATTCGTTCGACAGCAAAGCCGGAAGTGAGTTTTGCCCGGCATCAACTTCTACAGTTAAGGAATCGGTTAGCGGTTTAGCCATTAAATACTTTAGCTGTACCAGTTGCTGTTGCAATTGCCCTTTGGCTGAAATTAAACTGGCATTGGTGCTTTCCCGGCTTACTAACAGGCGGTTATAATCTGTTTTGGTCGCTATGCCGTTATCTAGCTTTAATTTCGTGGCATTGATCAGCTTATCGCTGTTGGCCAGGTTATCGGTGAGCAGTTCAACTTTTTTAGTAAGCGACTGTATATTGTAATACGTTGCGCCCACGTTGTAGGCTATATCTTCTTTACTGCTTTTAACCTGCACCGCGTAAATATTGCTGTTTGCCTTTGCTGCTTTTAAGGCAATCAAAAACTGCCCGTTATACAGGGTTTGCTCCAGCTTGGCGCTTGCCTGCGTACTTTGGGGTAAGGTAAATGACCCGGTAATATATTTAGGAGAGTTGGCACCTCCGCCGAATAACGAAGAAGGTATCAATTGCCCGGGCACTTTGGTATAATACTGGTATTGACCGGTAGCGCTTACTTGCGGCAGAAAACTCGCCACGGCTTCCTTTTTTTGTTCCTCGGCCTTTTTAAGATCGAAAACTGCCGATTGGATATTCAAGTTGTTTTTGAGCGCGCTGTCAATGCACTGTTTTAAGGTATACCGGCTTTGGGCTTGCAAATGATTGCTTATAGGAATGATAAGCAAAGTAAGCAATATGGTTTTTGGGGTTTTCATTTTTATTTGATATTTATGTTTAACTTTTTTGTTAATTTTATATAAAAAAATTAACCGGGTTAGCTACAGGCTTTCACGTAAGAAGGATGGACGCTCCGGAATAGGGCTACACAGCTGAAAATTTGTATTAATATTATTGTTTAACATTTTTGTTGGTATAGTATTAAAAAAATAGATGCTTTAAGCATCTAAAAAAAGCAATTGCATAACCACCTGTTTTCTTTCTTTGATGAATTTGGCGTACGCTTCCTGGTCCAGGTCAAAAATGCTTTCAATAATGGATTTCCCTAAAAAAGGAAATGAGCATAATGACATCATGGTAACAACAAAGTGCTCGGGCTTAATCGGTTTCATATTTCCGGCCTTTACTTCCCTGGCTATTTCGGCTTCAAGATATTTCATTTTGTCTGCGTGTCCTTCCTTAGGCATAATTTTCAGGGGTAGTGAGGGGTCTGAATTGTGCTCCGTTATAATAAATAACTCCAGGTAAGGGTGCTGCATGGATCGCTCCATAAAAAAGTCGACAAATTTTTCCGTTTTCTCTTTTATAGGTACACTTGCCGAGGCTATGCTTTCTAATTTACTTCTCATTTCAATTAAGGCCTCCTCAAACACTTTATCAAATAATATCTTTCTGCTTCGGTAATAATAGTGTATGGATGCCCTGTTTATACCCGCGGCATCGGCAATATCCTGTGTGGTGGCGTGAATGTTACCGTCAACAAAAAATACCTTTTTTGCGGTATCTTTTATCAACTGTTCCGTATCTGTCGCTAAAACTTCCATTCTTCTAAATTGTTTAACAAATTTGTTAATGCAAACGTACAGCTTTTTTTTGATTTCCAAATAAATTAATTTAGCGGAGATGATTGGAGCCCACCGTTTTGTTCAATGTTTTATCTTCCATTTAAAACCGCCTGCTGTTATGCTTTCCCCCCTCAATACTGCTGAGATACTCGTATAATGGATGCCCAGGCTTCGGGAAGCCTCTTTAATACTTTTAAAGTTGCAGATCAGTTTACCATTTTGATCAAGTTGACTAATTTCCTTTCTTAGTTTGCTGCCTAATGGGCGAGGCGTATCGGGCAACACCAACCGGGCATCTCCCATGCCCCGTCTCCAGAGGTATCCCCCTCCGGTTGCCTTATGCCCATTGACGCAGCCGGTAATGGTATTTAGAGCGATTTTCGTCGAGCGGGATGCCTCTGTTGCAGATGCAAAATACCCAACCCGTTGCCCCTTTAAATCATATTGGCTAACTTCTTTGGTCCTTTCCTTTTTTAGATTTTCCCTTATCAGGTACACTTCTGCCTGTGGCAGATGTGGCGCATCGCCATACCGCCATATTGACCCATCCAGCAACAGGTCATACCGTATAGCCATGGCATTGACCCTTTCTACCGGTACTCCTATGGAGGCACCGGCTTCTTTGCTGCTGGTATAGGTGGCTTGTTTTACGCCATCCGTATCGTAACGGCTGATCGTATATCCCTTTCGTAAAGAAAGAGAGGTCCGTTCTTTATTTACATCAATCTGCTCTGCTTCTCCTTTCCGCCAGACCGATCCTGCCGTCACCAGGATATGGCCATTGACGGCATCGCTGATTGCTTTTCGATCCATGGAAACAGCCTTTGCTGCCTGTGCAATATTGTAATAAGTGTTTATTTTGTTACCAGCGAGGTCGTACTGGCTGACAGGCGCTCCTTTCGTCGCCCTGATGGCCTGGTGTATTCTTTTTACCGGGATCGTGCTTTTGCCGCTGCCCAGGCGCCATATAAATCCCCCGGCTGTAAGCAAGCCTTGGTTTCTGCGAATCACAGAGCTGATGGCGGAGATGGTAATACCCAGAGCTTTTGCCGCTGCTGCCATACTTTCATAGGTAGCTACAAACTTCCCGTCCATATCATACTGGCTCACCCGTTTAATGTTTACTTCCCGGCTCAATAGGGTAAACACTTTTTGGTTTTCCTCGCTGTGCCCGAAGTGGAGATCTTTCCGTCCGGCCTTCATAATATGTTGCTGCAGGCCAGAGAGGTCTGTCAGGAAAAGATTGTCGGGTAACACATTAAGGCCGTTTCCATCTTTGTAGGATACGTACAAAGACCGGTCCGAAAGATCAAATTTCTCGACGAAACAATAATAAACTATCCGCCCCACGGAGATGGAATGAGCTACTTTCTCCACCTGGATTCGTGTTTGAAGGTTCACTTTGTAATCCTGCTTGAAGGCATTAAAATACTGCTGGACCTTTTGCGTCTGTATCCGTTCTTCCAAGACGGTTACCCGCCCCAATTCATTAACGGATTCAAAGGCTAGTCTTTTGACGCGGCCCAAATTAGACATCATGCCATAGCCTTCCAGTCCCGGAATATCTTTCCATATTTCGCCATCGATATCGCCCGGTTGCTTATTCTGGTAATGCGGAATATTGATTGTTGACTGTTTTTCAGACATCTGATGATAATTGCTCAACAGTTAATAAATCTATGAATAAGCTTTGACCACATTAATGTTTCTCCACAATGGTCGCAACGGCCCGGTGTCCTTTAAATCCCCATGAAATCAACCCTAATGAAAGGCCGATTACGGCCACAACTGTTAACTGTTTTCTCATAAAGCAAAAGTAGGAAACACATTGGCATTTGAAATCTTTATTTGTTGTTTTACTAAATTATTTAGCAATTTTACATTCGAGATAAATAAAAAGATGAATGATTATGCTGTAACAAGACTCTATGAATTATTGAAGCAAGACCTGGTTTCATGGATTGCCGGTAATCCCAAAGTAAAGCGCAAGATCACCAGTCACAACCTGAATTATCTGTTCGAGTTCCACAAAAGAAATGGCCTTTCCATCGACCTTGCACGGTTCGACATGGATTATTATCAAGCTACATTCTATCCACCGGAAGATAAACAGGAACTGATTACAGACTTTGTAAGGAAGGCTATTACCGTCATGTGTACCACCCTCAAACGCGTTGGCAAGGAGGAGATCAGCATAACGATTGTCGTTCGCAACAAGGTATCAGCAGTAAGTTATTGGCATACCTGCTATGTTGGTGAACACACTGATCCAAAGACGATGGAATCGTTATCAAGAAAAATGAATGATTGGTAATGAACATCGTTGTAAATCAGCTATATTTACGCAACCAGCCAAACCAGTCATGAAAAAATACCTGCTCATTTTAATCGTTGCTGCCGGATCATTGGTAAGTGCAAACAGCGTCATATCGTCAACTAAAACTTACGCAACCTGTAAAGGCGACAGCCCGTGCAGAGCCTGCAAGAACTGTAAATACTGTAAACGTTGTGCCAAAGATGGTTTGACATGTGGCGTTTGTAAGAAGTAAACCAGATGAACCTCATAGTTACCTTAAGCTTCCAAGCGTTTTTCTTGGATATATGGCCTGATTTTATTTTTTATACTTCCTGTTTAAGCGTAGATAAAGCTCAGCGTAAAAAATCGTTATTCCCTGCCGTGGTTGATAGTTCTGGTTCATCGGAATGAAAAGCCCCGCCGGTTTTGGCGACATTTTTTAACGAGGTTTCATAAGCCCGCTTCCGTGAGAGGCTCTCAGTACCATTTGCGGATGATGGCCTGTTTGGGTTTGCCCGCGATCTCCAGGAATTTATCACTAGGCCATTCCGCTTTAAGGTAGCGGCATTGGACATACCCAAACAGGTTTGGGCACTTATGGCGATTGCGGGTATGCTGGAAGCAAACCGCCTTCCATGCTTATTAAACTCCTCCATTAATCTTTTGCTGCAGTTGCCGGCACAGCATGGTTGGCATATTTATTCAGGATGTACATTGTCAATGGCTTCAGCTTTCGTTCCCGGTGAACCGGGTGAAAACCGCCTGCGGTATAAAATTCGACGTCTCCGTCGATTTTGGAATACCAGACGTGACCCAGTGCTCGCTGGCTGAGCGTGTCCGGCCTGGTGATTTTTTTGAAATGGATCATTTGCAGGCTGTCCATCCCGAAAATATCCAAACCGGTTAATTTTTCCCTGCAGGAGATGGATCGGTAATGGTCCCCTGCCCAGCACATACACTGTTCCCTGCTTTTCTTCGCATTCCAGACCCAAAAGACACCTCCGCCTGAAGCGCAAAGCAATAGCAGCAAAATAACCGTATTTCTTAACCCGGGGTTTCGGGATAGGTGAGCCGTGTAGGGACGAACCGCCTGTTTGCGCACCGTTTCAGCAGCATGACCAGGCAGCTGATTTTTTGTCTCTGCAGGTACACCGGGCGTAGTCATGAAGGTTGAACCTTCTGTTTCCGCCGCCGAATTTTCCTCTTCTAAGGCACTTCCCGGGAAATTCATTTGCCCGGCTTCGGGTTGACGTGCCTTTTCCGGTCCGGCATAGGATCGGTCCCATTGGTAGGGCCGGGGTTTGAAGTCGATCAGCCAAGCCAGTAGTTCGATATTTTTTTCCTGAGTTATGTAGGTTTCCTCCTTTAAAAAATTATCGAGGGGTTTGAATTTCTCTGCTTTTATGTTCCTGATCGCTCTCAGGTAATCGGCGGCGCCTTCCCGTTGCCCGAAAAATAACCGGAGCGTTTTTTCATCGAGATGGTGGTCATAGCGCGCGGTAAAAACTGCAATACATTCCTCCCGCAATTTGCCGGGCGTCATATTGATCAAATTAAGCGAAAGTAGATTCGCCGCTTTCTTTTCGTGATAGGTCAGCAGGACTTGCTTTTGATATTCAGCAAACATTTTCCAAAAAAATTTAAAGTAAAACTAACGGAATTTTCGGAATTCCGGCAGCATTTATGGAATCCTGCCGGAATAAGCGGAATTGCCGGAATTCCTTGCTGCAAAGCGGTTTATGTCGCTATACATTTGCTTTCGTAATCAGACGGGCGGCCCTACAGCTAAGGGAAAACCTACCCGGCAGGTTTCAAAAAAAGAGCAGCGAAAGCGGCGGCCGCTAACCGGTTTGGGAAGCGGTAACCCGGCTTCCGCGGCCGTTGCTCACCCTTCCCAAAAAAAAGTAAGAAGCGCTTCTTACGCAGTTTGCCAGGCCCGGGACCGATCCCCCCGGGTGCCGGCTATTAGCTCACTTATTTAAATTTTTTAGGAAAATGTTTAATTTATTCTTTGCAATATTTATGGCATTCGCATGCCCTGCACATAACACTCACACCGGAAGCAGTACCGGTACAGTAACCATTAATGCCGACAGCGGCGGTGATAACGGGCACCTGCCACCTCCGCCACCTCCGCCACCCGGTGGTTTTTAAATACTGTTGTCAAGGCAGGCCTTCGGGTCTGCCTTTTTTGTTGGCATCCTGCATTACTTCACCGCTTTTTCCTACATTTATCTCAAATGATCACATCGGGAAAGCTGTCTTTATGCATGGGCCTCTGCCCGCTGGTCCTGTTTTCCTGCCGGGAGGCCAAACGGCCGGTACCGAAGGCGAACTGGGACACTTACCGGAAAGCCTATGCTTTCCTTTTCGGCAAGCCTGATTCTGCTTTTTACTATTTCAATGAAGTCGCATCGGCTTCCAAAGACAGCCAGCAGGTCGCCATGGCCTATACCAATATGGGCATGATCCAGTCGGAAGCGGGAGATGATTTTGGCGCGCAGGAAAGCCTGCTGCTTTCGCTGAAGTTCCTGGATGAAAAGGACGGCAAGGACCACAGCAGCCTGGTCAATGACTACAATGAGCTGGGTATGACCAGCTTCAATCTGAAGAACTACGATGCTGCCATCAGCTTTTATGACCGGGCGCTCAGCGCCACTACCGATGAACAGCTCAAGCTGGTGATCCTGAATAACAAGGCCAATGCTTACCGGGAGCTGAAAGAGTATAGACCAGCGCTGAAAATATATAAAACTATTACAGGGAAAACAGGGAAGGACAACGCCGCTTATGCAAGGGCACTGACCAATATGGCGGCCACGCGATGGCTGAGCGACCCGCGCTATGATGCGGCACCGGAACTGTTAAAGGCGCTTGCCATCCGGGTGAAGGAAAAGGATGAATGGGGGCAGAACTCGAGCTTTGCCCACCTGGCGGATTATTATGCCGGCAGCCGCCCGGATTCGGCATTGGGCTATGCCCGCAGGCTGTACCTTACGGCACAGCGGCTCCAAAGCCCGGACAACCGCCTGGACGCCCTGGAGAAACTGGTCAGGCTGGCAGCGCCGGGAGAAAGCCGGGGCTATTTCGTAGAATACCGGGAGCTGGGGGATAGTATACAGACCGCCCGCAATGCGGCCAAGAACCAGTTCGCCCTAATCCGATACAATGTACAGAAAGAGCGGGCGGATAGACTCAAACTGCAAAAAGAGAATACGGAAAAAAAGTACCAGATCGACCGGCAAAGGGGGATCATTACCGGGTTCCTGTTCGTGATCCTTTTCGGATTATTTTTTATCCGTTTCTGGTTCCGGAAACGAAAACAGCAGTCGGAAATGAAGGCGCAGCAGGCTATAAGGGAAAGCAAGCTGAAAACCTCTAAAAAGGTACACGATGTGGTGGCGAATGGTCTTTACCGGATCATGACGGAAGTCGAGAACGAACCGGAAATTGATAAGGCCACCCTGCTGGACAGTATCGACAACCTGTACGAGAAATCGAGGGATATCTCCTATGAGGATCAGACACCCGAGGCGATACCATTCCATGAACGCGTCGCCATCTTGCTGAACGCATTTGCCACGGACGATATTCGGGTGCTTTCCGCAGGTAACGCTGAGAACCTTTGGGAACATACCAATTCGGAACAGCAGGACGAACTCTGGCATATCCTACAGGAGCTGCTGGTTAATATGCGCAAGCACAGCGGCGCGGCGAATGTGGCCCTGCGGTTTAGCTTGGAAGGCGGCAGGATGCATATTCAATACACGGACGACGGTCTGGGCATCCGGGATGGGCTGAAAAAAAAGAACGGGTTGCGGAATACGGGAAACCGTATCAGGAGTATGGGCGGGGAGCTTATCTTTGACACCAGCCAGGAGAAAGGCCTGAAGATCCAGATTTCCTTTCCGGCTGTCTAATGTCTGAATTATGTTTAAACATGTATTGATCGCTGAAGATCATGAAAGCGCAAGCATTTCGGTGCGGAAAACCCTGGAGGACCTTGGAGTCCCCGGCCCTGATTTCGCTTATTATTGTGACGAGGCACTGAAAAGGGTAACGATTGAACTGAGGAACAAACGTCCCTACACGCTGTTGATTACGGACCTGTCCTTTGAACCGGATGATAACCCGCAGCGGCTGGTGGATGGCGAAGCGCTGATCGCGGCGGTGCGGCAGGTGCAGCCGGATCTGAAGGTGTTGGTCTTTTCCGCGGAACACAGGGCCGGGGTGATCGAACCACTATTTGACAAACTGAAGATCGACGGCTATGTGCGGAAGGCGCGCCATGACGCGCAGGAACTACGGACGGCAATGGAAACCATTTTTTCCGGAAAAGTACATTATCCCACGCGCTTGCGGGAGCTGGCGGGCCGCAAGAATGCCTATGATTTCAGCGAATTGGACGTGATGATCATTACATTGTTGTCCCAGGGCGTGCTCCAGAAAAATATCCCAGATTATCTGCAGCAGAAGAACATGGAGGCATCGGCTTTGCGAAGTGTCGAAAAGCGACTGAAGCAGATGCGGGACGCGCTGAACTTTTCAAAGAACGAGCAGCTGGTGATTTTTTGCAGGGATATGGGGATCATCTGAAACGGGCCTATACGTACGCAATTTATACAAACCCAGGATAAGGGATTCAAAATAACAAGGAATCAGTATCGCGCCCGTCCCTTGCAACCTAAACCTTGTCACAAATCGGGCCGGAAGGCCCTTTTTGTTGCTGACGTGAGCAATTTTATGAGTAAATAAAACCTTTTACCTTCCCGCAGCGAGACAGCTTAGTATTGAAAGCCTCCCGGGGCATCCGCGATACTTTCCGGTATTCGGGTTTGTTATTTTCTGACGTATCGGCACGCTGCATTTTTTTCCTTCCTGTTAGACCTTTCCGGTTACCCATGTAAACTTATATACACCGGATGGTGTAAAACTCGAACCCCGTGCGGTTTCCCGCAAAAAAAGAGACTCTCCCCGGAGTTAATTTTGAATCGGCAACTAATTAACAAACATGATTATGAAAACTTATTATGTAAATACTAAGGCCCAGGCTAATGGGGACCATGAGGTTCATCAGGATGATTGCCGGTTCCTGCCAGCTTTTCAGAATCGGAAAGCCCTTGGCGTTTTCGCTTCCTTTAAGGGAGCGGTTGCTGGGGCGAAGAAAACCTCACATCATCGAAAACCCTATTCAGGGCAGTAAAACGATGGTGCTGTGCACGGGGCAGGAAATCCCGGAAACTGAGATGGCTATGCGATTCTTATGACCGGTAATGAAATAGAATTATTAATCAATAAACTCAAGGAAAATGTTATTTACAAAAAGTGATTTGCAGTACAAATACAACTGGGTGCATACCAGAGAAGATGACCCTAAATTAAAAGGAGAGCCGGACCACAACCTGCTTAACCGAAGCGAAGGCTATGAGGTACTTTATATGATCAAAAAGCTGATGGCTGGCTGGGAATTAAAAAACGTTGCGGGAGGACACAAGATCGAAAAAATGATCAGAGAACATCCCGTAAACCTAAGGAGCCAGGTCCATGTTAAGGAATGGATACACGCAAATTGGAATCGTTATTAACGTCACGCTTTTTATTTAAAAACGTTTTGCCTTTGGTTTTAAATTATACAGTCTAAACCTTATCATATGAATATCTTACGTGAAATAATAGGCAATGACATACGGGCCGGCCTGTTGATTATCCTGAATCTGATTGTTGTAGAAAGCCTGTTGTCGGTCGATAATGCCGCTGTTTTGGCGACGATGGTGATTGACCTGCCCAAAGCGCAACGCAGCAAGGCACTTCGTTATGGGATAGTGGGTGCCTATGTCATGCGCGGCATATGCCTGTTCCTTGCTGCATGGATGGTTAAAATATGGTGGCTCAAACCTATGGGCGGGCTTTACCTGATATACCTGGCATGCGGATATTTTTTTAAAAAGGGCGACGCTGACGATGGGCAGGATCAAATGAATAAAGAGGAAAGCCGCTTTTTTAATGTCGTCGCGCGACTTGCCGGAAAATTTTGGGCTACGGTAGCTTTGGTGGAGATCATGGACCTCGCTTTTTCGATGGATAACGTGTTCGCTGTCGTGGCATTTACCAATCGGCTATGCCTGATCTACATCGGTGTTTCTGTAGGCATCCTGGCGATGCGTTTCGTAGCACAGGGGTTCGTCAGGCTTATGGAGCGGTTTGCATTCCTGGAGACTGTCGCTTTTATGGTTATTGGCATGCTTGGCATAAAGCTGTTCGCATCACTGTATGGACATTTCTATCCCGGTTCCTTCTTGAACGAATTACTTGAAAGCAGGAATACGGATATGATCGTTTCCGGTTTTACAGTCGCCGCGTTTATGCTGCCCTTATTGAGCTCTTGGCTTTTTAATTTTCCGGGACATGGCAGATCGAGATCCGAAGCGGACGTTACTGGTGAAAAAGTAGCGGGAATGTGATCAATATCCTTATGAACAACAGATTTGAGATGCTTTTTAATCAAATGATACCATGAATCGTTTTTACAAATTTTTACTTTTTAGTAGTTTAAGCCTGGCTCTATGGAGTTGTGGAATGGACAAGGATCCATTCGAACAAGAAGGGGTGGACCTTTACGGGAAAGATCTGCCGACCACTTTGACTGCTTACAATAATCTGCCGACCGGGCTTGACCACCTGCATAAACAAGGCGCGCCGGCCATGTATGTGGATTTTTCTGCGGGCATGTTCACTGCTTTCGGTACTCCTGTGATCAGGGAACTGATGTCGCAGTGTTTTAATACCGTGCTGGCGCAACAGTTTGATGTTTACAGGTTGTCCGAAGGAAAGGTAAGCCGGCTTCCTGTCAGTAACAGCACACAACTGGGCCAGCTCGTTGGTGACCCGAAGCAATACCTGGATGTCCGTGCGCCGATTCAGGCCGCAGTGGAGAAGATCGTAGCCGCCAAAAACGACGCCCTCCTGATAACGGATTTCGAAGAATGGCAGCAGAACGCAGAAGTGACGTCGACGGCTTATTTGAAGATCGCTTTCTCCAAATGGCTGAAGGCCGGAAACTCTATATCGTTCTTCATCGCTGATTATCAGGAAGGGACCGTCGCAAAGCATATTTACTTTACGGTCTTTACTTATGGCAAAGCTTATGGTGATAGCCTGATTGACAGGCTTTGCCAAAGGTTGAACGTTTTACCAGTCCGTTTCGACCTGAGCACTGACGCTTACCTCCTGAGTACAAGTTATGCGGGAGCGAGCAGCGGGGGGATATTCCATGATGCTGCAGGAAAGGGCGATAAAAGCCAGAATATACTGGACCTCCAATCTGGTTATATTAATGGTCTTTTACAACATAAGCCCTTTGAATATTACCCGCTCGGCGTAAACTGGGCGACCATCGCGGAGACCAGAAAAGATTTCAAGTTCAGCGACCTGTTCCGAATGCTTTATGTTGACCTGCACAATATGGACAGCTACACCTACGGGGATTTTGATGTGAAGGTCTATGATGTTACCAATGACTTTGAGCGCTATGCCAAATCCTTGGAGCTCAGAAAACACCGTCCAAGGATCGTTAGAGGTAAGAACGGTGAGGACGAGATCTCCGATCAGGAAGACGATGCCATCGCTCTGACCTGCTATAAGTCCGACGGTACTGTGAAGCCCGAGTATTTATATCAACCCGAAAATACACCCACCCTGAACGATCTTTTTGTGTTGAACAAAGCACTGTTTGACAATACGTTTAAGACAGATAAAAGTAAGACCGAGATCGGCATAGCCTTCGCCCCCGGGTTCGCCACAGATAAAATCACCAATCCTGGCGGTTTAATGAAAATTGTTCTTAATATCCGGCAGGCCGTTGCAAATACCGGTAACCCGGTGCTTGAAAAATTCAAATGGACCAATAAGAACGGCGTGCCCAATGTGGCCCTTTACGAATCCGTGAAAAGTACGCTCGATGAACTTAAGCCGGCGGACAAGACAATCTACACCTATTACATTAAAACTACTGAACAATAAAATATGGAATCTACAATTGCTTATGTGGTATCAGGCATCGCCACACTTTTACTGTTGCTTACCGCTGCACTTATTTCGACAGCTATTAATTTCGAGGGTGGTCCCCGGCCGAAGGATCCGGTAAAAAGGCGTACCTGGTTTTGGATAATCGGCGTTCTCAACCCTGCACTTATATTTTTATTGGGTTATTTCGTTTTCCGGCCGAATGCTAATATTATGATCGTTAAGCGGTATATCCACGCGCTAACCGTGGGGACCATTACCGGTTTTGTTACCTACATCGTTCTGGGTTTTGTATTAAGTAAAATTTACAAAAATGGCAAGATTGGCCATTGGTTTTAAACGCTGAAGTCATGGATAAATTATTTGTAATCGCCGTAGGCGGCACCGGCATGCGTTGCCTGGAATCATTTGTTCACCTTTGTGCTATCGGGATGTTTGACGGCCAGGAGATCGAAGTCCTGACACTTGATACCGACCAGGCCAATGGTAATAAGGGAAGGGCGGAAGAACTGCTGCGCCTTTACAACCGGGTAAAATCTTCTGATACCAGCGAAGGCGGTACACCGAATGCTGACACTTTTTTTTCCGCGAAGCTGAACCTTTACCGCTTTTTTACTAATTATTCGGGAAAAGGCCGGGAGAACTATAAAAACATGGCCAGGCTTTCCACAGGTTCACCTGTTCAGCAGCGTGACAATAAACTCCTGTCTGATCTTTTCCTGGATAACCAGACCGTGCAGGAATTTAACCTGGCGCACGGATACCGTTCCCAAACTCATCTTGGTTCCCTGTTGATGTATCACGCTTTTACGGAGGCGGCAAGAAATATCGCTGCGGGGACACAGGTTCAGCAGCAGGAACGGGAACTGGATGAGTTTGTCGCCAGACTTGGAAAAGCCGGTGAAAACGCCCGTGTATTCGTTTTCGGTTCTGTCTTCGGCGGCACCGGTGCGTCGTCAATCCCAATTATCCCCAAAGCCCTGAAAGATTTTGTATACGTTCGTTCCGCGGGCAAATCAAGCCTTGACTTAAGCAAAACGAAATTCGGAGCTACGCTGCTCACAGAATACTTTACTTTCCGGAAACCGGACGAGCGCCAGCGTGCTGCGAAAGAAGACAGCGTGATCGCTGATTCGTCCTTTTTTCCACTGAACAGCCAGGCTGCCTTGCAATTTTATCAGACAGATCCAACCGTCAAGAAATCATATAAACTACTCTACCATATCGGCTGGCCCGTGGAGAGCCGGAAAGCGGACGAAGGCCAGGAACAAGGAAGGACGATTACCGGCGGGGCGGAACAAAAGAATGCTTGCCATATCACAGAATTGGTTTCTGCCTGTGCGGCTTATGACTTTTTTAACAGGGGATCGCTGCAGGAACTTACCGAAGCAGGTTATTTATATAAAGGGGTCTCGTTTAAGAACAATGCCTTCAGTTTTGCTGCAGAAGACCTGGTGGGCAACAGCAACGGAAAGGCTGATGATTTTTCAAACAGGCTGGGCGCCTTCTTTTCTCTAGCACATATTTCGCTGACGGCCAATGGCGGTGCGAGAGGGGACCTGGGCATAAAAGCTTTTATTAACCTGCTACAAAAACAAAGGATCGAACAATACGGGACAATCAACGACGCGGAATGTGCAGATATCGATAACTATTTTAAGTGCTTTGGTTACAGCTTCGACGGAGGCAGGTTTGTTCCGGGATGGATCTATCAGATCAGGAACTCCATTGCGCCCGGCAATTTTATCTTTGGCAACAAGGCTTTTCCTGATAACCAGGCGGAGCTCAGTAAGCTGGACGTAGGAGCCATTTTTACAGATGATAAACATCACTGGCCCAGAAGCCTGATCAGTAGCCGATACAGCACATTTGTAACCAAACTCATCGAATCGGGACCGGCTGACCGCCAGAAGGTCAATACCACCAAGGAAAAATTCCTTGCGCATTTGTACAACGCAATCACCATATCCCAGGGTTTTCAAATCAATTAAACCGTTATGCCAGACCAAATCAAATCGTTGACCATCAAAGTCCGGTCCGCTGCGGAGCCTCCCGGTGTTGAATTTGCCTGGGATAAAATCCCGGCGCTGGAAGTATTCACGAAAAGCATACAGATCCCCGAAATCGCAGTCGATCGGCAGGGGGGATCCGCTGTGAATATTGGTTCCATCGTTTCGGGCGTACCGACCGTTTTTGCCAGGGCCAACCTGTTCGATAACGCTTTCAACAATGTACTGGATCAGGACGCCGCAGCATCTGGTCTGATGTTATTTTATAAGTCCCTCATCAGTGAATGGAAAGGTTTCATCGCCTGCCTGGCGTTGAACTATAAGGATATCAGCATCGAGCGAATTCAGCTGGCTTACTCCGATGGTAAGACAATCGCCGATACTGAAAATATCTATGAAGCCAAAGGCGCTTTTGGCAACGCCCTCTTTGAAAGGAAGCCTTTATGGTGTAACCAGTCCGTCTCGGATAATACCGCTCAGATACCTTTTATTGACGTGATATCCTATAAAGGACAGGTAGTCGGAGGAACTTCACCGGATAGCTTCCTTTTTACCTCCGTATCCTACAGGATCAGTGATCCGCTTCCGTTTGTAAATATCAGCAACGGACGGTTCATCGATCCGCTGAAGTCTGATCTGAGACCTGGGGAACTGTTCAAGATTTACGGCTATGCCAATCATATTTTAAAACAGACAGAACCATTCAGGAACCGTTTCGCCATGCTGGAAAGTAGCATCCGCCCCGATTACAGCAATATCACTGCGGCGATCAGTGCCTGGTTGGAAGATATGGTCAGTTATCAGCAGGCGAAGAACTTCAGCAAGCTGGAGCAGCAGACGCCGCCTGAAGTTGGTACACTTTTCGAAGAGCCTTTTGGCCGGTTGTTCAACTATTCCACGATCCTTTACGGATCGGAAGGGGTCATTTCAACAGAAAGGACTTCTGAAACCGGTGTTGCATTTGACCCCAAAGACCTGCTTTTGCCGGATGCCACCGAGATCGTTCAGTTTGATTTCGGCAGGACAGGCATCACTTCCAGGGATTACCTGCGTGATAAACCGATCCTGCTGCTCAGCGCGGAAACCAAAGGGCAGCCTCATCAATATGCTTATTTTTCTCTGCCGCTGACCCCGCTGGCTTTAAATGTATTCGGGGCCAATCTTGATTCGCTTGCCGGCCTCGCTGATACCTCCAATGTGAAATCCAGGATCACGGCTCTCTATGACCCTAACCCGCAGGATGGCGAAAAACTGATTGTCCAATTAAAGCTCATTACGGATACCGGTAACGAGATTATTAAACAGGTGGTCTACAGCGTCATCAGCGAGACGATCATGGGACGGGACATCCTGCTATGGCCCAACTTTATTTCCAAACAATGGGGACGTTACTTCCTGTTCTCGGAGATCCCCCATAATGATGCCAAATTCCAGTCGGTTCCTTTCATCGGCAACGCCAATGATGACTTTTTCCGCATAGCGATGAATGAAAGCGGTATACCGCTATACCTTGCCGCCAGGGGCAGGGCGACAACGTTCGCGAACGGAAGTGCGATCACGGCAAGGTTACATGTCGCCTTCAATAACGCGGTGGCCGACAATAAATACAAATACGAGATCTACGAAAGCAGTCAACCCTTTAAAGGACTAAAATTCTCGCATGCCGGTGCTGACGCGGGCTTTGGCATTATCCGTTATTCAGGTATGACCGGCAGTAAGAACCTGCCTGTGAATATGCTCAGCTCCGTCAGGACACTTACGCCCGCGTTCTTAGGCGTTGATTTCGGTAGTACCAACACCTCAGTCGCCTATTGGTCTGAAGGTAATGGCAGGGTCTGCGAGCAGTTGAAATTAAGCAACAAACGCGTATCTCTGCTTGGCGACGATAATAAGAACAATGATCAGCGGCCTGCTGTTGAAGACGAGATATTTTTCTTTCAGAACGACGAGATCCTCACCAATTCCATCAAATCAGTACTGACCTTGCATGATACCAGGCGGATTGTCAATGAAGCAGGTGTGCCGCTGGACTCATTACTGGCTCAGGCCGTCCGGGGAGGGTTCCCCTGTTTCGAGAAGAACCTGCCCATTGACACGGCGCAGGAGAACCGGTATTTCCTGAGTTATAACCGCGTCGGCGCCGCTGAGTTGGTTTATAACATGAAATGGTCGACGCAGCCGCTCGATAAAAGCTATAAAACTGCTTACCTGAGTTCACTTTTATTGCATGTTTACGCGCAGCTGTTCATAGAGAACCATGAGCCCCATACCCTGAAATGGTCTTATCCTTCATCTATGGGCAAAGCCATGCTGAACGAATATCGTGCGGTCTGGGATTCACTAAGCGCTATGAATCCCTTAAACAGTACGGTGAAACTAAAGACACACCATCCTTCAGACCTTTCCGATATCGGTCCGACGGAAGGCGGCGGCTGGAGCGGTATGACAACGCAGGCAGAGGGCTGGGGCTCGGTCCCCGCAACAGCACCCGCCGGTTCCTGGGTTGCGCCTGCCGCAGATGATACCTGGTCAGTAACACCGGCATCTTCCGCCGCTCCCGGCTGGGGCGCTACATCCGCCACAACGCCTGCAGAAGTAAATATTGTAATTGATAACGGTCCCATCTGCTTTGATTTCGAGGTGTTGAAAGATGATGAATCATTGTCCGAGGCCTGTGCTGTGGCTAACTACATGCTCCGGCCAAACGGATATGCCGTCAGCCAGGGAGAACTGCTGCTTTGTTTTGATATCGGCGGGAGTACAACGGATATCACCGTACTATCCGATCTGGGCAGGGGAAAAGCCATGATCAAGCAGAATTCGATCAGGTTCGCTGCTGAACGGCTCGCACAAGCGACCCGGTTTTCACCAAATTTCAAAAGGGTGCTGCTTAGAATATGTGAACAAAAAAGCTTGTTCATTCAGGGGCTGAATACCGGTGAGAACAAATTCTCCGCGAGCACCGCCCCATATTATTTTGAGCAGGTCGTGGATCGGCTCGATGCGGGCGATTTCGAAGCGTTCTACCGTCTGATCGCTGCAGAATGCAAAGAGATGATGAGTGTAAATTTGTATATAACCGGATTGATCATGTTTTATGCCGGGCAACTGGTCTATAAAATCAGAGAGGAGATCAAGCGCTCCGTCGATGCGACAGCGCTTGTTAAAAATACACCGCCAAGAATCCGGATCGCATTTGCCGGCAAAGGTGCGAGGATCTTTGACTGGTTCACCGCGGTAAATGAACAGGCCGCGGACGATTATTATACGCAAATGTTCCTGCGCGGTATTGGAGGGGAGATGGTTGCCAGACAAACGATTATACCGGTATCGCTGAACCCGCTGAAGATCATTGACATCAATTCTCAGCGTGGAAAGGACAATGCAGATGTGAAGTACGAGGTGTCAAAGGGGCTTGCAATTCCGACCAGTCAGACCCGGATTCTGGTACCTAAAAATAAACAGGCTATCGAGATCCTTGGAGAAGAAAACTTCTGCGTGGTCCGGCCAGGCGGGAAAGTAGAGAATTTGGAGGCTACCAATTCGATTACCCCGGAGATGCTGGAGCATATCGGCTCCCATTTCCTGTACATTGTTGAACAGGGTAAGACTCCATGCCCGCGGTTCATGGATTTCGCCGATTTGTTTTATCGCGTGACTTCTTCCATGTTCGGCCTTAAAATGACACCCGCGGATTTCATGGCCGGGTTTCAGGATATGAATATTGAAAATTATATCAAGGCGATCCCCGAGTTTAGTGAAGCGCAGAGACGCAAGCAGCGTGAACAGAAGAAGTTTGATTATGTGGCGCCGGTCATTATCCTGGAGGGCATGAAGTTTTTTGAGAAACATCTGTTAAGCGGCATACAAAAGCAATAAAATGAAATTTTGCGTAGTGATTAGCGTTTCTGTGCGGTCGGTAACGTTCTGGTACCGGGCCGATGATCAGCGGTTTAGCGCGCTGACCATGCGGGAATCCAATGCCGTGCCGTTGTATTTCTGCGTGGATAATAGTGGTTTCAGCTTTGGTACGCAGGCCAGGGAAAGGTATTACGCCCATGACCCTAATGCTTACGGACACTATTTCGAGCTCATCAAAGACCCGAGCAAACACTTTATGTTGCATGGCAGCCCGAAAAGGATCAAGCAATTACTTTACTACGGCATAGAGCAGTACCTGTCTCATTTCCTGAATACGGTTTTGTATGACAATAACTCGATAGAGTCGCGCCGTTCCGATTTTCCGCTGAGATTTATTTTTCAACCCGATCTGGGCGAACCGGAGCGTCGTTTGATCAAATCCCTGTTCACGGAAGCTGGTTACCGCAACGTCTCCATTCTGAATTATCACGACGTATTGCTCGGTTATCTCCGGTCCGCAGGTCTTGCAGGAAAGTTGCAGCCGGTACTCTACCTGAGCGGCCTGGATGATACTTTATACATCGAATTATATAAGAACGGCGGCGATACACCGGAAGCAGCGGTTTCCCTTGCAGGCCAGGGTGCTGATCCCCGGACCCGGATACTGGCGGAAATGATCGTCGAGTATATAGCAGCGCAAAACCATTACCTGAACCTGGACACGACTATAGAGACCGCGGGATTACTGTCCTTTTGCGCCGGATTGCTTGCCATGGCGGGACCTATTCTTTCAGGAGAGGCTGAACTCAGCAAAGGAGGGAAGTTCTGGTTCAGTATTAAACTCAAAAGCGTCGAAGACCGCCTGCAGTATTACACCGGTGATATGATGGTTTCCGCGTCTATCAGTGACCTGCTTCAAAACCACGAGGTCCGCCCGGAGGAACTATTGGTCCTTCTTGGCACCGAGGAGGTCAGGACGCCTTATTTTTCCGGTCGTATACTCAGGGCCTATCCCAATATAAGGGGTGTCGAACAGATACACGCAGATGGGGCTATGCAATTGATCTTTGATCAGCCATGGGGCGGGGTTGAACAAGGGGTGTTTTCCGGCTTCACGGACGGCACCGCCATCAAGCACCCGGTCAGCCCTGCCGCACCGCCTCCGATAAGGCCGCCGGTGCTGCCCGTTAAACCGACCGCCCCGCCGCTACCTGCCGCCAAACCGCAGGTGAAGGCTGCGGAGATGCCACCATTACCGGAACGGAAAACACAGGTCCCCGATTGGAATATCGTACCTCCACCGCTTCCTCCATCAAAAAAATCTTAATAACAATGGCTATTCAAATACAAAAGAAAATACCGGTTTCGCTGGATCAGATTGAACACGGCATCAAAGAGATTACTGCCAGCCTGGGCTGGGAACCTGCCGTCGTCAACGGACATGCTGTTGATCTTGACCTCTCTCTGTTCATGATGGGCGCAAACGGTAAGCTGGTACAGGATGAGTTTTTGGTGTTCTATAACAATCCTGCAAGTCCGGATGGTTCCACTTTTTATCCACGGGATAACCGCTCCGGTGAGGGCGAGGGTGACGATGAGATTATCCGGATAGCTCTCGATAAGGTCGATGAACGCGTGGAATTTTTGTACTTCTCGGTAACGATTGACCAGGCCGGTGAACGCGGGCACCATTTCGGACATGTCCGTAATGCCTATATCCGCATCCTGAATACGAAGAACGCTTCGTTGATGTGCGACTACCGGCTGAATGAACATTTTAGTGAAGAAGATTCCCTGCTCATTGCGACTATCGCCCGCAACGGTGGATCCTGGGACCTGGAAGCCGTGGGGCAGGCATTTGCCGGCGGACTTAATGCCCTGGTAGAACTATATCAATAATTTAAACATAAGCATATGACAACTTTCAACTTGAACAAGGGGGAACGTTTTTCCCTCTCCAAAGCAGCGCCGGGACTGTCCCTCGTTAAGATCGGGATGGGCTGGGACCCAAACGATCAGCCGGGCGGACCCGAATTCGATCTGGACGTATCCGCTTTTGCCATCGGCCCGGATTTTAAGATTCCTTCGGACTCATTCTTCGTGTTCTATAACCAGGTGAGGATGGGCAACAAGGTTGAGGACAGTATCGAAAAAGGGTTGTTCAGGCCATTTACCGAAGATGGCGCGATCACGGGAGCCATAGATGACCCGGACGGCAGACGGAGCGATGGGGATGACGATGAAGATATGTTCATCGATCTGGGCAAGGTCAGCAGCAAGGTTGAACAGATCGTTATCTGCTGTACCATATGCAAATACCCGCACGACAATAAAAAGGACAGGCGTACGCTGAATCTCAACTTCGGACAGGTAGCGGATTGCTACATCCGTATCGTGAACGACAGTACAGGGGAAGAGATCATCCGGTATGACCTGAAAGAGCAATATACCAACGAGGATGCCGTGGAGTTTGGCAGGTTATTCCGGGTGGGTAATACCTGGGAGTTCGAGGCCATGGGCCGTGCCCATACCGGTAGTTTGCAAACCTTAGTAGATATGTACACCTAAACCTTATCGTTATGGCATTTAACTTAAACAAGGGGGAAGAACCTGCCCCAAAGAAAACCAGCTTCGATCTGTCCAAAACGGAGCCTGCTTCGGGAACACATGAGCAGAAAAAGACACCTTTATGGCTTTTCGCCCTCATAGGCATTGCGGTTATGGCTGCCGCAACATGGTATTTCACCCGGCAGGAAACAAAACAGCCTGAACAGGATTTGAAAGCGATAAATGTGCCGCTAAGCAAAGGTGGCAAAGCGATGGTCGCCGATACTTCCGGTCAGAAACCTGACGTGGACAATAAAACGACATTGCGGAATATAGAAGATCGCAAGCAGGACGATGTCCCTCCCGCTAGTGGACAGGCGGCAGCAAAGCAGGATACAGTTCGAAGCGTGGAACCATACGAGCCGATTATTGCCGCATCATTCAGGGCCGGATCGGCGAGTCCGCAAATTCCCTCAAATGCAGGCTTTGTCAGGATCCGTAAAAAGATCAGAGGCACCGGCTTAAAGATCAATGTATTAGGCTATGCCAGCAGCGAAGGGCCCTTATCTGTTAATCAGGCAATATCGCAGGCCAGGGCAGATGCCTATAAGCATTTCCTCATTCGAAAAGGTATCGCGGACAGTCTCGTTACCGCACAAGGTAAAGGAATCGAAAACCCGGTAGCCCCGAACGATACCGAAGAGGGACGTAAAAAGAACCGTAGGGTTGAAGTTTTCATACAATAAACCAAACATCAGTACAAGCCAAACATGACCATGGATTTTAAAGACCAGATATTACAATTAGCTTCCCGTGTCGAAAAGATGCTGCCGCAACTTAAGACCGAGGAAGCCACCAAAAACGGCCTCATCATGCCTTTCATACAGGTACTGGGCTATGATGTATTCAACCCCTTCGAGGTCAACCCGGAATTTATCGCCGATATCGGAATCAAGAAAGGGGAGAAGGTGGACTACGCCATCATGAAAGACGGCGAACCGGCGATCCTTATCGAGTGCAAGCACCACCTGGAAGACCTGGATCCGCACAATTCGCAATTGTTCCGTTATTTCCACACCACGAAGGCGAAGTTCGGCCTGCTGACCAATGGACTGACCTATCGTTTTTATACAGACCTGGTGGAAAAGAACAAGATGGATGCATCACCTTTCTTCGAGTTCAATATTACCGAGATCAAGGAAACGGAGATCGTGGAGCTGAAGAAGTTCCATAAGTCTTATTTCGACGTGGAGAGTATTACGAACACGGCGAGCGAGCTGAAATACCTGAATGAACTGAAAGGCCTGCTGAACAGGGAGATGATCCTGCCGTCGGAGGCTTTTGTGACTTTCCTGACCAAACAGGTTTATTCCGGGGTGATCACGACCAAGGTCAGAGAGCAGTTTATGCCGATCGTAAAGCGTTCGCTCAACCTGCTGGTCAGCGATGCGATCAGCGAGCGGCTGAAGTCTGCGTTGAACCAGGAGAAGCAGATCGAAGTCGCCGAGGCCGTGAAAATGGAAGAAGCTGTAGCCGAACCACAGAACGGGATCATTACGACGGAAGAAGAGCTTGAAGGCTTCTATATCGTTAAATCCATGCTCCGGCAGCATGTAGGCGCCAACCGGATCACTTACCGGGACGCGCTGTCATACTTCGCCATATTGCTGGATGACAATAACCGGAAAACCATCTGCAGGCTTTACCTTGGAAGTGGCAGGAAATTCCTGGTCGTACTGGATGAACTAAAGAAGGAGGTCAGGCACGAGATCCAATCCGTGGATGAGATCTACTCCCACCTGGATGCACTGCTCGCGGTAATACAAAGATTGGAAAAGGTTAAAGTTTAAATGTTACAGCCATGGCATACCGGGGTGACGAATACAGGGCGACAGTGCTGCAAGACTATGAGCAACGTAAAGCAGTCAATGGACTCAGGTATAACCTGGTCCACCCGACTCCCGCAAACTTAAAGGATGAGGCGCTTTATGTTTGTTCAAATAGATTTAAAAGATCGGATGAACATATTTTAGTTGAATTTTTTGAAGCGCAAAAGGATCAGTCAGCTTATGTTGCCGCGATAAACAAAGCTGATCCGGACGATTTCAGACCGTTGCTGAATTTTTTACGGGGTAGAACGCAAAAACCGGAAGACCGGGTGGTGGAAATGTTAGCCTGGCTGACGGATTTTGAAGCCCGGCCGTATCAACATTATATCATCGTAACGCCTGAACGCGGAAAAACGGTAACCGCTCCCGACGATTTACCGCGACCGGCCAAGGGAGGGGATGGGGGCCAAATCGGAGATAAGGGGAGTCAGCAGGCAGGAATTGACGGCAGAATAAATAATGATGAAATTGAAGTCAGTTCTTCAAATCAGAAAAAGTGGTCGATGCTGTGGAAATATGCTATACTGATCCCTTTGGCGTTCCCCTGGGTCT
Organism: Mucilaginibacter sp. GW822-FHT03E02; assembly: GCF_058801545.1. Taxonomy (NCBI): domain Bacteria; kingdom Pseudomonadati; phylum Bacteroidota; class Sphingobacteriia; order Sphingobacteriales; family Sphingobacteriaceae; genus Mucilaginibacter; species Mucilaginibacter sp. GW822-FHT03E02. The sequence continues at coordinate 5,248,162 of NZ_JBXANJ010000001.1, forward strand.
TGCTGACATCGGGGCCGAACCCGCCCCCGCCGGGTTCGGTTTATATCTGTGATAGCCAGGGGGCGAAAAGGTATCATTTGCGAAAGAATTGCAGTGGTCTGCGCAATTGCAGGCATGAAATCATTCTCATCAGTTTGGATAGTGCAAAGAAGACTGGGAGGACGCTTTGCCATTTGGAAGGTGGTTGAGTCATCAAAAGCAGTACATCCAACTATCTGTCAGTGTTGTTACATAATTCTTAAAAGGATAAAATTGGGCGCTCGGTGGACATTCCGGCATGCTTGACGGTGCTGGTCCGTGCGAATTAGATCCATGAGTTGTGTTGCTGAATAATAGTTTCAAAAATTATAAATCAGCTATTTAGCACGATCAAAGTGAAACATCACGATTACCCTGGAAAATATGCCCCAATTAGGCCAACTTACCGAAGATCCAACCCGGTTCCGCCTCCAAACCACTACCTTTCAAGGGACTTACGGCCTCGGTCCAACGGAATTTGGCTCCTCATACTTAACCATTACGGAACTTTGTAATTTTTGTGGCTGCCGAGATCCTGCCACAATTTTCGCTTCGTCTTAATACAAACGAATAACTATCAACATTACAGCAAATCCACTTACTAATCAGTTAAATTCCTATCGCTAAAGTCATAAAAAAATATTATAAAAAATTCATAACATATTAAGATATAAATACTTACATTAGACAAGCAAATCCAATGATCTCCTAAACCCACACCCCATGCCAAACTGGAAACCCATTGTCGGCCAAAGCTTCCAACCCGAAGAATTCGCCACTTATTGCCAATCGCTCCACTGGACAAACTGGAGACCATCCTTCATCGTATTACATAACACCAGCGTACCCAGCCTTGCCCAACGCCCCAACGGCCTGAACAAACAACACATCCTTGACTTGCAGGCCTATTATCGTGACGACCAACATTGGAGCGCGGGCCCGCATTTATTCATAGATGACAAACAAATATGGGTATTTACGCCCCTGACCACACCCGGCGTCCATTCGCCATCCTGGAACAGCGTAGCCTTAGGCATCGAAATGCTCGGCGAATATGAAACCGAGGCCTTTGACACCGGCCGTGGCCTCGCCGTACAGCAAAACGCCGTCGCTGCCATGAGCCTCTTATGCAACACGCTTGGATTTGACCCGCAAATAGCAGGCACCATCCGCCTGCACAAAGAAGATCCAAAAACAACACACAAAGGATGCCCCGGCAAACACGTCATCAAAGCCAATATCATCCGGGAAGTCACGGACGCCCTGCATCATACAGCGCCCGGTGAACACACCATAAACGCCTAAATAAAAAACAGGGTAAAAACACCGTGCCCTTACCGTGAAAATACGATAGGGGGCTATCCTTTCAGGTCCTTAGCTTTGGCTTAGGGTGATCTTCAATACTGCATACTGTTAAAAAGATTGTTATGGAAAAGAATAGTTTCTGGGACTTTAAAAGCTATGATGAAAAAAAATGGTTCAAATTCCTCGTTTTGAAAACCCTCATCACGGCGGTACTTTACATCGTCAGTCATGTGTTACTTAATTTATGGTGTCCGCAATACAGTTACGAATATACGGTGCTCAACCAGGATCAGGTACTCCAGATCACCCAAATGTACGCCGATGTAACGCTGAAAAGTACATCACCCGCACCACCAGTCGGGGGATCAACAGCCACTATCGAGAAAGATACCGGCAAAAAAGCCGACACCTCAAAGGCGGCCGGAAAAGTGGCTCTAAAAGTCACTACTAAGGCCGGCAAACCAGATACCGCAAAAAAAACGGATACCACTTGCTGCAACAAACTGATATGTGCCAAAGTCATCGACTACCTTGATAACCTTTTTGAAGGGAAACTTGACCCGGAACAAAAACACCGGGTACAACAGCTCCTTTGCGAACTTAAACCCACGGATGCCCCAACCATACTCGGCAAAACCCGTTTCAAAGTAGAATCTTACTTTTGGCTCACCGGTCCATTCGTCTATCTTGAAATTATTTTTTGGTCTATCTTGGGCGTCCTATCCAGCCTATTATTCAACCTCGGCGTACTCGGCAGAAACGCCACCACCGATCTCGCCAACCCGCAATCCTATTACGACTCCTCCGAAGTACCCTTCCAGGTCGCTAAAATCATATACGCTCCCATTTGCACCCTCGCCGTTATCCTCGGGTACAACTTCTTTACCGACCAAAACATTGTTGACATCAGCTCCAGCAAAGGCGTTCTCGTATTCGCTTTTATCTGCGGTTTTTACAGCAGCCGCCTCATCGCCCTCATGGACAGACTCAAAGAAGTCCTCCTCCCCAACAGCGGTACCAGCACCCTCCCAGGCAATAATCCGCCTACAGGGGCCAATGCGTTAATTCCCGTACTGACTATCAAGGTAATAGCAGATCAGGCCCTGCTGACACCGGCCGAACTTTCCGCTGCAGGCCCCGACTGGCTCAATAAAACCGTCGTTATCATCAGGTCAACCGTGTCCGGAACCGCCACCACCGGAAGCAGAATGGCCATAGATCCCTTAGGTACATTTACCTTCAAAAACCTGGCCGCAGGAAACTACAACATCAGCGCAGATTACAGCATCGGGGCAGGAGCGGAACAAATCCACCTTAGCGCCACCCAAACCGGCCAAATCAATAGCGGTACCAAACCAATAGAACTTAAACTGGAAAGAGTTAATCCGACTGTTTAACCCAAACAAAGCAAATAATAACATGAAAAAAATCATCATCATAAGCGCGTTTTTTAGCCTTTTAATCCAACCCTCGACCTCCATCGCCTGGGGGGCGCAAGGCCACCGCCTCATCGTAGAAACCGCCCTCTCCATGCTTAGCGCCCAGGCCCGGCAAAAAGTATTAGCCGCTTTAGGCCCACACTACAGCCCCGACCTCGCCGCCGTATGGATGGACTCCGTTCGTATTAAAAATGTGGCAAAATATAAGTATATGAAGAACTGGCACTTCGTCAACATGGAAGCCGGTCAAACCTATGCCCAGGTGGCCAACCAAAATGACGTCGTTTATAATCTCCAAAGAGTCATCGGGGCTCTCAATAACACAAACGCTTATAGCGCAGACAGTCTCAAACAAAACCTGCGCATCCTCTTTCACCTCATGGGAGACATCACCCAACCCCTTCACGTCGGGTACAAATACGACCTCGGCGGCAACAAAGACAGCGTCAGCACGCCCGTTTATAACAGCCCGGACAACAACCTCCACCACACCTGGGACGACATCATCATCTTAGAAGGTAAAATCAACCTCCAAACCTCCGTCGCTTATTACCATGCCCTGTCTGCCACTAAAATAGCTGCAGCCAAACAGGGTAATACCAAAGCCTGGCTAAGCCAGGCACGCGCTTATCTGCCCGATATATACAAATGCAAGCCCGACACACACAAAATGACCCCGCTGACCCTCGCTTACCTCGACGCAAATATTCCGACCGTCCAGCAGCAACTCGTTTACGCCTCCATCCGCCTTGCCAGCGTCCTTGAAAAAGCATTTGGAAACCACTGAATAAAAAGCCCGCATGAAAGCAATTATATACTTATTGGTAACCTTTTTTTCAGCCGGAACCCTTTATGCGCAGCAGCAGGTGGTCAAACATCATTCCTATACCACCTATTACCGCCCCGGACTCAAAGAACCCGACTCCGTAGCTTATGACCTCACACCGGCAATGATGAATTGTTCCCCCAGAGCACCACGGACCAACAACTTTCAGGCAGACCCCAACATCCCCGGCAGCCCACCGCCAGGCGATTATGCCGTCAACCACGTCGTACCCCGCACTCAATGGATTGACCTCGGCCACCTCTTCAACGCCCTGGACGCCGCCTGCGACGGCCCATTTTCCGATGAATGCTATTACACCAGCAACATGCTCCCCCAATACCAATCCTTCAACCAGGGCGACTGGAAAAAACTCGAAATCCAGGAACAAAAATGGGCCAAAACCCAAAACCTCCACATCATCGCCGGTGGCATTGGCTCCCTCGGAACCCTGCCAGCCGGAGAAAATATACCCAAATTCATGTACAAAGCCATCTTTCGCAACAACCATTGGCAAGCCTGGATCATGCTCAACGATCCATCGTCCAAAGGGCATAAATTAGATACCCTGAGTAATCACATCCATGAATTAAACAGCCTGACAGGACTTCATCTTTAAATACCATTCACGTTAAGGAACTGCACCCATAGTACTGCGCCGCAGCTATCCCTACATTAAGCATTACCAAAATATGGAAGTCAAACACCTCATAAACTCAACATGCTCCATGCATAAATTGTACATCGCAATCCTGTTTACCTGTTTATACCCGGCAATCAGCAACGCACAATTCGCGAACCGGCAAGTCAACTGGAGAACCCTGCAAACCCAACAAGCATCCGATAGCGACAAAGTTGTACGCGTTTACCTTGACAAATTCGGATACTTCTATCCCGATATCGCCGTTCCTATTGATGAGCATAATTTCATTCACCCAAGCCCACTTAGCACCGCCAAAACAATAGGCAGCGCCAACCTCTTTGCCTACTTTGGACGGAATAATAACGACAACGACGCGCTCTTAAACTACTATCATGTTACCAAAAGCGGTCTTTTCAGCAAAGACTACTATGCGGTGCAGGAAAAAGAACTCCAAAATATCAACCGCCAGGTCCATAAACTAGTAAGTACAATTAGTGCCAAAACAATCGTATTCCTCATTCACGGATTTAACGTCAATGACCCATCCGGCGACTATCAATACTTTGAAACCGCCGTCACCACACAAGGCTATGACGCTAAAGCAAAACCCATCTATATCGAAATATATTGGGACGGCCTCAGCAACAAACTTCCAACGGATATATTTTCCGTTTGGCCACATGCCCAAAACAACACCAAATGGGTTTGCCTTGCTGTCAGGGATCTCATGCGTCATTTAACAGATCGTTTAAAATTCGTCGTGGTCACCCACAGCTTAGGCGCGAGCGTAGGAACAGGCGCATTATTTAATACCAGCACCAAATGGGGGCCGTCCGGAGATAAGGCAGAAGTCGACAGCATCTCCAATGCCATACCCGCACCGGTCGACGTTCCAATTCGTTTAGGCATGATCGTACCCGCGATTCCCGGTGGTTCCACATTTATTGATTTCAATAAACGTTCACCCGACATCATCCCGGCAAAAAACAATATTACCCGTGTCGTTATTGGCTACAACATATGGGATTACGCCACTTCTAAATTAAAGCATGCGAGTATCTACGGTTCAACCACCCTCGGCTGCAATTTTCACAGAGAGCTGGATAATGTCCGTGATTCCCTTATTAAAATTGGCTATCCCGCAGCAGACTACGATAAATTGGTTATTCCCATCCAATTTTCCACCCCGCGGATTTTAGGCAAATACCAGGACCATGCCTTTCAAGCCTACATGAACGACACCCTAAACTTTAAAACTTTTCTAAAGCAACTGTTTGAGTAAAATGATTATCCTTAAGTTTGATCCATGTACAGCCTGCTTATCAACGACCCTAGTATTTAAAATGGCGATACATGTTGGTGACGATCTCGAACGGGTACTGTCATGGATCAAAAAATTTAAGCAGAATATATTAAATAATTTTATCCTATCCGAATATTCTTATTAGCTTTAAGAAACTTAGTGCTCTGTCATTCAGTACGATAAATTCAATTTGCTCGCTTTTTGATTATTTCGGTTTTATTAATAGTTATTGATTTCAATCATCACCAATAATATGGCTAATTCAAGGGCAACAAACAAAAAGAAATGGTGGGAAGCGGTCAATTTGAGAGTTGGCGTCATCGCAGCAATATTAGGCCTGGCAACAACCGCCTTTAGTTTTATAAAAAACGAATTCGCCACGAAGGAGCCGGTGAATAAAGATTTGTTGCCAAACCTGAAAGTATCCTATATCAGTATGGCGGGAAATATCTATTCGATGGCAGACGGCGATTCTGTATCGAAAAGACAATATTACCTCAATTATCTGAGGCTTAAAAACGAGATTGATGATAGCAGTCATGGTCAGCAAGCCGGTCTCAATGAAGATAGTACCTTTGCCGGCCAAACGAAATTTATCACCTGCCTGATGATCGAAAACAAAGGTAAAGGTGATGCGGACAGTATTGTCGTCGAGCTTAGTAAAATCAGTAGTAACCTGCCGTTGAAAATTGATGAAGATAAGACGGCGGATTATGACGATCAGATCAGGACCCGGCGTGTTTTAAAAAAAGAGTTGATCCGCTTACCTCAATCCCTTTTAACAGGTCAGGGCATTCTTGTGCCGCTCTTTATCAGCTATCATCCGCCAATATATAGCGGAAACGACAAGAAATGGACAATTGCATCCAAATTAATTTTTCTCCCGGAAAATATCAGGTACAAAGATGCCACGGACACTACCCAAAAAGCCATAAAGGTACGAAAGATGCAGGCACCTGTTCGTGTGGAAGAGGGGGTTGAAGTACGTGGCTGATCCTGAAAAATATACTAATAGCCCATGAAACAAGAAGAAAATAGCAATGAAGGAAACAAACCCGCCGGTACCCGGAAAGCGGTATGGGCAATTGTGCTTTTAATTTCAGGTATTTCACTGTTAGGATTTAATGCCTACCGGTATGTAGCCCGGGAACGGGAGACAGGCAGAATACAGCGGCGTACAGACAGCCTCCTGCGTGTGCTGGATACCGCAGGCCCGCGTTTCGATGTGGGCTACGGAGAGATCAATAGCAGCCTGTACAAATCAATGAGGTCCGGAATCAAAGACAGCAGTTCTTTAGCCTATGCAACCATCAATAATGAGGTCGACGGGCTTTTGGAATCAGGTCATTTGGATACCACCTGTACATTCATTACATGTGATAACGCATTTTTAAAAACTTATCTGGAGGCACGTAAAAAGCGCCGGATGAAGCAGCGTGAACCAGGGATAATTTGCCTGGTTGTAAAACAGACCGGCAAGGGGAAGGCCGAAAACGTCACTTTGGACTACAATAGGTTAACTTTAAATCAGCCACATGAAATGTATGACCCCACAGATATCCAGTTTGGCACAGACTCATTACTAACGCCCGGGGACCGCAGGTTGTATGATGTTTCCCGAAAGCAGTTAAAACTTGGAACAATGGATACGGGAGCAGCGATGCTTATCCCCCTTTACATCACCAATTGGTTTGATCGTAAACAGGTCAAAGCCGGTGAGGACGAGACCATAAACGTGACCGGAGGACCGGTGTGGGTTCCGGTCACGCTGAATTATACCCGGCAAAAATCAAAAACACAACAAATTCCATTATCAGCGGTATTGCAACGACCTATAACCATCAGCAGATAAGATGTTAAAACCATCGACGCATAGAGTAGGCATTCGCCATCGCCATGCTTGACCATGCTGTTCCGTGCGCGTTAGACCAATGAATTGTGTTGATAAATATTAATTTCAAATATTTAAATCAGCAAGTTAGCATGATCAAAGTGTAGGGGAACAGCCTGAACTCTTTTCCCAAACGCATTGATCATTGGCTCCAGAATCCTCCAATAGGAGGATCAGAACCGGACAATTCCCTGCTGCACAGCATACATCGCGAGCCCTACCCGAGTTTTCACTCCCAGCTTCCGGAACAGCGCATCCCGGTACCCATCCACCGTCTTAGGGCTGACGTGCATCCGGTCAGCGATCTCCACATATGTCAGCTCGGTGCACACCAGGCTGATCAGCGTCAGCTCCGTTTCCGAAAAAGCCGGTTTTGCGACCACCTGGCTGCCCGCAGCCGGCTTACCCTGCATCTGCTGGTTAATAATACCCGAAACAAAATCCGCGTAGAAATACCCTTTGTTGCTGATCGCCTCAAGAGCGCGGTTGATATCCTCGACCTCGATATCTTTCGACAAGTAACCTCTAATCCCCAGCCGGAGCATCCGCAAAACCCCTTCCTCTTTTTCAAACATAGAGATGACCAGAATCGCTATATCCGGGTGGTACCGGTTCAGCCATTCCACCGCCTGGTAACCATCCATTTCCGGCATATCAATATCCATGAGCACGATATCCGGCATGAGTTCCGCCGAAAGCTTGTTTTTGAGATCATTGCCGCTTTCGGCCTCGAACAACACTTCGTATTTTTCCTCCGTGTCTGCCAGCGTGATCAGCTTGATCAGCCCCTTGCGGAACAGGTTATGGTCATCGACGACCACCAGCTTTATTGTTTTTTTTTCTGTAAGCATCATTAAAGTATCACCAGGTTGTTACCGCCGAAGGGATACGGATCGAAACCCGGCTCCCTGCACCCGGCGCACTTTCAATGGTCACTTCAGCGCCGATTAGCGATGCCCGTTTGTGGATATTCAGCAGCCCGGTGCTCGCTTTTCCGGCTTCTGGCTTCATCACCCCGCTGACGTCGAAGCCAACCCCGTTATCCGAAATCTCCAGCTCGAAAAGGCCCGCCTGGTAATTTAAAGCAGCAGACACCACCCCGGCCTTGGAATAATTCATGATATTATTCAATACCTCCTGGCACAGCCGGAACAGGATGATCTCATGCTCCGGCCGCAACCTGTATTCCTCGCCTGTCTTGCTAAAGGTAACATTAAATTTTTTCGTTTTGGCCATCCGGTTCAGCTCGTTGTTCAACGCGGCGATAAAGCCAATTTGCATAATATGATCCGTATTCAGACTGGCGCTGAGCGCCTTCAGCTCCAGCAGCAGTTGCTTGGCCAGCGACTTGGTTTCCAGGATACCTTCCCGCCCCTCGTCCGAACTGTGCGGAAGGATTGTCGACAGGTTGATATTGATCAGCGAAACCAGCTGGCTGAAATTGGCATGCAACTCCTTGGCAATATGGTCGAGCGTCACCTCCTGGATCTCCAGCTTGGACTGCAGCAGCGTCTGGGTAAAAGTATCCTGCATCTCCTGGACCTGTTTTTCATGTTGAAACCGCTTCTGCTGGTACAAAAAAAGATAATAGATTACCATACCGACCAGTACCAGGATTAACAGCGTAGAAATAATGATCGTCAGGATACTGACTTCAGAAATCGAGGTTTGCATAAAAATGAGATTAGGTAAAGGGCGTACATCAGCGTGTCGAGCGCCACATTGATGTTGAACAACACGAAAGCCAGGCTAAGATTTTGCCGGATCAGGTAGGGAAGAAATATGCAGTAGGGAAGGGCTGCCGCGTAGTAGATAAATATACCGAGGGAGATCCAAACTCCCGGATGTGAGGCAAGCGATACCAACTCTTTTGCGTGCAGTACCTGGTAGAAAAAAGCCAGTGCCAGGAGCACGAAGAGCAGGTAATACAAAATGATCGTCAGATTGTTCAGCACCCAGGGGCCTTGGAAAAAAAAGAAGTCGGCGATACCAAAAAGCATTACCGGAATCCACCCGGCACGTATCAGCTTCCGGAACCTGCCCGCCCCCAGCAGCCGGCCATAACCGGCAGCAAGGAACAGCAGCTGCACCATCATAAATACATTATAGATCCAGATATTGGACGCCGGAAAGCTCCAGAAAGCCGTTTGGTGCAGCCCCCATTTCCAGCTTATTGCAAATGCTTCGATCATCAGGCTTGTTATCAGGAATAAAGAAAAAATCCGGTAAGGCCTCAGCCACTCCACCCGGAAAGCCCTCAGGCTCACCAGGGCGCTTAAAGTCAAAGGAATCAGGTATATATAATGATAGCTCAACAATTTATGCATCGACTAATATACAGCGTAACCACCGGACTTTAAGCCCCGGAATATTAATTTTTTGTGCGGCTACTCTTGCCCCGCCACATTATCTCCGTTAGATCAGTCACATATCGGCGGGCAGGGACTGCCCAGGTTGAATCCTTTTTTCTTACCCAGAATCCCACCAAGCAAACCTCCTTTTTCCGCTGCCGAGCGAGCGGCAAAATCAGGTTCATTTTCCAGGATCACCACTTGATGTAACACGGCATCACCTACAGGAACCGCGCGGGTCGGGTTCATTACCAGGCATAACTGCCCTTCGAACTGATGCCCCGGCTCATACATCCCGAAAGCCACACGCAGACCGTCGCCCCCCGCATGGTCGATCTCATCCAGCAGCCCGGCAATATGTTCACGGGAATACCAGATCGTGCGCGTATCCGGTTTGCCCAGCGCCTCGCTGAGCAAGTTGTTTTTTTTGCTGATAAAGTCAGCGGACCGCTGGTTTACCAGGGTCTGGCCGACAAAGAAAAAGGGTAGAGGTTTGTTTGATGTGTTCATAATGTTAGGATTTGAAACGTTAAGAAATAATTGTTTAAAAAACTCAGGGCTAAAGTAAGGCATGATATGCCACCCCGATCGGTAGTTTCGCATATTCAGGAAAATCCCCAGCCAAACTCAGGAAAAATCCCCTGTGGCTCTTGGAGTACAGGGGATTTCCGGGGATTTTTCTACTAAAAATCAGGTTTTTACCAAGTAAATGATCGTGCACATTTGTATGAAAAAATCAACCAAACCCCACATGAAAAAAGCATTGCTCATCGGCATCGACCAATACCCGGACGATGCAGCCCTGCAGGGCTGTGTCAAAGACGCGGAAGCGGTTGCCGCCCTGCTCGGCCGGAATGAAGACGGTCACCTGAACATGACCACCGAGGTACAGGCCAACGTCCCCAACAAGGCGACGCTGCTCGCCCACATCACCGACCTGTTCCGTTACCCTAGGGCAGTATCCCTCCTTTATTTCAGCGGCCACGGCTATTTCAGCAAGCGCGGCGGTGTTCTGGTGACTCCGGACTTTAAAGAGTTCGATGAAGGCGTATCCATGGATCAAATCGTCCAGATTGCCAATGAGTCACCCGCACTCGACAAGATCATCATACTCGATTGCTGCCATGCTGGTGCCATGGCTGACGGTAACCCGGCTTCCGGGATGAACATCCAGGTTATGAACGGCCTGACCATCCTTAGCGCCAGCCGCCATAACGAACCAGCCATGATGTACAGCGGAAAAAGCCTCTTCACTGACCTGCTCACCCAGGCCCTTGCTGGTGGCGCAGCCGATATCCGGGGTCATATCAGTCCCGGGAGTGTCTACGCTTATATCGACCAGGCTCTCGGCGAAAAAGGTCAGCGGCCCGTATTCAAGACTCATATCACCCGGTTCGTATCCCTGCGCGAGATCAAGCCCAGGTTGCCTCAGCAAGTCATGGTTAAACTGACAGATTACTTCCAGGCGCCCGGCGACGAATTTCCGCTGGACCCGGCCTATGAGGACACAAACAGCCCCGATTTTGAACCCCTGCGACGGAGACCCTGGGCCGAACCTGGCAAGGTCAATATTTTCAAGGAGCTACAGCAAATGCAGGCCGCCGGCCTGGTTGCGCCGCAGAATGCTCCTTTTATGTATTTCGCCGCCATGGACAGCCAGTCCTGCAAACTCACTCCACTGGGCAAACATTACTGGCGGCTGGTGAAAGAAGGGAAAATCTAAACAAGATACAAACATAGATGAAGTTCCCAAAAAGATGGTGGTCTTTAAACGGAACAACCTGAAAACACTGTTTGACGCCAAATGAAATAAGAGACAAATGGAAACTGAAAACACAAAAGCCAGAACTAAAAATCAAGATTTCAAATACGATATCGCTATTTCCTTTGCCGAGGAGGACCGCAATGCCGCCCTGGCTCTGGCACTAGCGTTGGAAATGCAAAGTTTTGAGCATATATATTATTACCCGAATAACCGGGAGGCAACCGTCGGCCTGCCGCTCGACAGTACCCTGAACACCATTTATTCGGAGCAGGCCCGTTACGCCATCGTTCTGTTGTCCGGATCATACGCCCTCAAAACCTATACCCGGATCGAACTGGCCGCGATCCTTACAAGAACGCAATCTGCAAAAGACCGGATCTACCTGATCCCGGTGCTGCTGGATGGAGTTGGCACACAGGCTCTCCCTGAGCTTGCAAACCTCGGTTACATCCCCTGGGACTACAATCCAAAAGATGTTGCCACCATGATGTCCCGGATGTTTGACCGCAAACTGCCCGGCAACGCGCCAGACAGGCAAAAACGGTTTATCATTCAGGCCATTCAGACAATTACCAATCAGCAGATAACATACAATCAGATCAATACGAACAGCAATACAGGAAATCTGCGAAATGGAAACTGAACAAAATAACGAATCCACTATCAACCCGACCGAACAGCCTAAGCCGGAAGAGGCCCCGCACCAAAAACCCGACATCAGCGTAGAAGCTACCCAGCATATTGAAAATCTGCGGGAGGCTTATGACCAGCATAATGTCAACAAAGTGGATGTTTACTTTAGTGCCGGCGGGCGGGAATCTGACAAAATCGACTTCAGTATACTGCCAGTTAGCACTGGTAGAGAAAGCACACTGCCATTCGGGCAGCAGGCCAGTAAACGCTTCGGCGAAAGCCGGATGCTGCTGATCAGCCACAGCCCCAGCCACGACGAAGAGGCCGCCGACGCCATCGCGCAGATCGTGCGGCAACATTGCCCCGGCCGGCCGGACGCTGTTTGTTGCACCCTGCAATTGCAATCCGCGTTCCCGGTCAGCCGGCTAATCAGTGAGTTCCGCGCCAGCCCCTTGTGCCGGCCCGGTGAAGCCCAAGCCCTGGTTGTTTTTGAAAACCGGGAACATAACGAAGCGGCCAGTTTCTTAAGCGCATTCACCAGAAAAGGCGGCTCGGCCAGCAGCCTGAGCCTGGAGCTGGCCCGGCAAAATATCTGGCTGATCTACGCAGGCCAGCAAGCCGGCCTGCCCGAAACCGCTGTCCAGCAGGATTTGCACGCGGCCTATCACCTGGTCAACAGCCTGATTCTCGGTATCAGCCGGGAAACGAACGATTACGACGAAGCAATGGCCATCTACCAGGAGGTCACCGCTACTTCCAGGTTGACCGGCTGGCTTCGTTCCGGCACCGAAAGCGACATCGTCCGCGAAATAACCTCGCTGTTAAAAGCAGGCTCGCTGCAGACAGCACTGGAAAACCAACGCAGCAAGATCAGCTACCCCGAAGAAAGGGAGGCTGTAAGGAAACTCCTGGCTGAACCGATCAAAAGCATGATCCTGTTTATCGCCACTTATTTCGATGATATCAGCGTTATCGATTTTGACCGGCTCGTTAAACTCCTGATAAACGAGCTGCCCGAAACCCTGATCACCCAGCAGAAAAACGGCGCATTTGACCTGCTCTGGGAGTGGGAGACAAACGCGGATCTGTTACTGGCGGACTGCGGCTTGCAGTTCGACCTCTCCGAAAAAAAAAAGATACCCGCCTACCGGTTCGAGAAGTCCATCCGCCGCGATGCCCTGTTAGAATACTTTAGCAGCAGCCAGCGGCTGGTACTGTTGCGCAGGCACGAAATTATCAGCAGGGGTCTGTTTTCGGCGGCCAGCGTATACTCTCAGGGGATCATTTCGGGCTGCCTGGCGCTGAATTTTGAAAATGCCGCGATCAATCCCCATCACTACCTGGCGGGGTTTTGCTTAAACATGGCCGACTGGATCGCCGATGATGACACGGACGACACCAACGGCCGCCGTAAACAAAATGATTTTTTGTGGCTTGTCGGTTTCATCCGTACCTGGGAAGACCACGAGGTACTCAAGTCATACCTGGGGCTATTCTACAAGCAAATGATGGAGACCGAATCACGGCGGGAGATCCTCGGTGCCCTGTTAACCCATATTTGCATACCGGAAAGACCGGCCAATTTAGCCCGGCTGAAAACATTTCTCGAAAACACCGGCAGCCGGGAAATGAGCGGTTGCTTCCGCATGATCCGGGTCATCGTCCTGAACTATCTTGACCAGCTGCACCTTTTTTTTAGCGAAGTGGATACCTGGACCGACACTGCGGGAGGCGAGCCCGCCAAATCCTGTGCATTCATCAAGATCGCCTGTACTTTTATTTTTTATAACGGCTGGCTGGAAAAACGCGGTAAACGAAGCCTTGCCCTACAGCTGCTGGAAAAAGTGAGCCACCCGGACTCGGCGGCAAGCCTGTCCCTGCTTAGCCAGTTTATCTTCGGCCCGTCTGCAGCAGTTGCCTTCCGACGCATTTACAGCAAACTGTACCAGGAAAACTACCTGCAGGAAAAACTGCTGAAAACCGATACCGAAGATGACCTGCAACTGATTTGGGCCATCGTGCTCACCCAGTGGCATGACCTGTTACAAAATCCCGGTAATTCAGCAAAGCTGGAACCGGCTGACCTGGAAAAGCTGCTTGCTCCAGCGCTGCAGCAGGCGCTTAACAGCCACCGACCGGGACGCATGGAAGTGGCGCTCAACAAGGCGGTAACCATTATCAATAAGAATATCGAGCGCATCAAAAACCTTCCACCGGCCATTCAGACATCCATCGCTCCGCTGGAAGCTAAAAGATCATCCGCCAGAATACTTATCCGTTTACTAAGAACTTATTCAACCGATCATGGAACCGACAGATAAAACCATCAGCACCCTGGATGGGATCATCCGGGAAATCACAGCAATGCCCAAACGCAAGGAAGCCCATATCCAGGTGATCATCATCAACGCCAGGACCGGAGAGATCGCCTACGAGCAACCCTTTGACCCCTTCCGGCTACTGAAACTGCGTTATTTCGAACTGCATATGAAAAGCGCCCTGTTCAACATCCAGGGACCACTATTGTCCGCTTCTTACGAAAATGCAGAGAAACCCTTTAAAGTTGCTGTCCGCTTTAATGCGCGTATCATTCCCGGCCAGGGATTCAAACTGGTCCGGTTCATGAACGGTGAAGGCACACCGCTACAACTGCTGAATACCGCCCTTCAGCAGGAAGCCGATGATTATATTTTCCAGTATAAAGATTTCGTCATCAATTTCAGCCAGCATGGGCGAGCTCTCAGCAAATTGTTGTCAGCCGTCGCGGAACGCCTGGGCCTCGAGTTGGACATCCAGCTCCAACACCAGCTGAAAACCGAAGATATCGGCGATTTTTTCTTCCACCAGCACATTGTTAAAGCCCAGACCAACGATGGGCAAACCGTGGAGATCCGGCACGACCTGGCCCTGACGCTGACCGACCGGATCAAATATGCGCTTTCCGGCATTAAGGATATTAAACAATGGGTGCAGAACAAGCTGGACCAGTATACCAGCAATGCCGTTATTGAGCTGAGCTATGCGCAGATCCTGACCAATATGGACCAGTCCCTGATCAAGGCTCCTATGAACGATGCCGTCCGGAAGATCGGCTATGAACTTAAACAAATGATCTCCGTTCCCGGGCTCGACAACGAAAAGTTCTTTTTTGAAACTGCCGACGATAGCCATAATGCCCAGAAGGACTACAGCACTAAGGATACCAAATTCCGGATATCGGTCAATATGGTGGTCAGCGGGAAACTCGACCTGCACCATCCGAAAACCAGCGCCTTCATCAAGCCCGATTTTGACATCATTGACGCGATGAAGAAAAAAACGATCGAAAGCGCCCGGGCCTACCTGATCGGCAAAACCCCGCACGAATGTTTCCTGCAGTTCAGTCAGCTCGAAATCGACCTTATCAACCATGTCCGGAACAGCCTGGAAGCAATCTATGGCTTCCACGATCTCAATATCAGCGTGCAGTCCCTCGAATCCAACCTCTCCGACCGGTTCTTCCGCCTCCAGGAAAAACCTTTTTTCATCAGCTTCGATGCAGATCTGAAAGAACGGGGCTTTGAACTCGGCTTCCAGGTCAGTGCGGTCGCCGATGACGGCTGGTTCCGCTTCCGCGGCAATAACTATGCAGATACCCAGGATGAACTGGCTGCCATCGGCCGGGGCATACAGGGTATCATGAACACCGCGATGTTTCACCGCAGCGGCCTGATCGACAAGCCCTCCATCGAAGCCGAGTTCGGGGAAGCCAGGAAATGGGTAATCATGGAATTCGGTCTGGAGATCCGGGTCCACAGCCTGACCGAGCGGATCAGCGAAAAAACAGGCATTCACATTGAAGAGCGGCTGAAGGATAACGAAATGAAAGCAATGTTACGCCAATACCTCCGTAATCACAGCAACGCCAAACTCACCCAGCTCCTGCAGGAGCACCTGGAAGCTTCCAGGAATGATAAGGAACGCGCCGCCGAATTACAGCAGGAAATTGACCGCGAAATACAAGGCCTTACCACCGGCAGGGAAAGCCTGACCAGCAGCTTACACAGCCAGCCGCGTATAGCGCCGGACGGCAACAGTGATACCTCTGACCCGCAACATAAATCCTAAGCGTCATGGAACAATTTTTATATTTCCTGTCCAAAACCGACGGGACCGTCATCAGTCGCTGCTCGCCCATGGCCCGGAATATCCAGGCATCGCTCGGCTTCTTTGTCCTGCTGACCGGCACAATTGCCTTTCTGTCGGGCACCTATGCCATCTCTAATATGTTCATCCGCGAAGACCTGGGCTCCGGCGAGCCCACCATGCCTTTTTTCGGCTGGCCTGCTTCTGTCATACTCGGCCTGATCTACGCCACCTTTATCATGGCCATTGACAGGGAGATTGTTTCCGCCGCTAACAAAACCGCCGTAGCTTACCGGATCCCCCTGGCTATCGTCGTCAGCCTGATCATCTCCAAGCCCATGGAAATGCAACTCTTTGATGCCGCTTTAATCAAACAACTATCCATCGACGATCTGCGTGACCAGGATAACAAGGGACTGTCTGATAAGCTGGCCGGTAATGTTAAAATCCTGCAGCGCCAGTACAATACCCTTGACAGCAACCTGCGTGCGGCCGTCGACAACTGGAACACCTGGCAAAAGCTCGAATCAGCGGAGATCGTGGGCAGCCCTATAGCCGGCGCAACCCATCGCCCCGGCAAAGGCCCCGCCTATGAACAGGCCGGGGAGAATATGAAGGCCCAGCAAACCCTGATCGATCAATATAAGACCGATCTCAAGCAGGTCAAAGCGGATCTGGATAAAGCCAAAAGCGATGAAGATGTCAAATACCATTCCGGCAAACACAAACAGTCCTATGACCTGTTGTCCAAAAGTATTGCCCTGGATGAGGTCAAGGGCAACGACAAATCCGGTGCCGCCACCCGCATGGGCTGGGGTATCACTGCCTTGTTCCTCCTATTTGAAACCATTCCCTCGCTGATCAAGCTTTTGCTGCCCAGGACCGAATATGATGCAATGATCGATAAAAGAAGATTGCTGAATATCCTGTCCACGACAATTATCTACGAGCAGGCAACGTCCGAATATTACTCCAAGACCGCTGAAGAACTTACGATTGAAAATCCTTTGAGAATAAAGCAAATGTATTTATCGCAGTCTGATTAATAAGCGAATTTCATGTTTTTCAGTCAGCCAGTGGAAGTTAATCAATTTTTAAATTTACAATAACCAATTCTCATGGAAACTTTACAACTTATTAGGACCCAGGTATCCCCGTTAATGGACATCGACTTTTTTCTAATGGAAAGCAATTTCGGTGCAGCTTACGATGGTAATCAGATTGCCGTAATTATTAAAGGTCTTGTTTACAGCCGGACCGTGCAGCGCATACAGGAGTTCGACGCGCGTAGCAAACAAACCCTTGCTGGTTTGGCTGAGCGCGTTGATCAGACCGCGGCCGAACTCAATTCATTGATCGCGCAGTCGAAACGAGAAGATCCGGGCAGCGCGCCATCCACGTTCCTGCTTAACCGGAACGATGCCGCTTCAGTGGATCAGCACAATGAAAAGGTTAACAGGTACAATAACCAGCTTGAATTGCATCGCCGCATCATAGACCAGGTCAGCCGGGCTAAGGAACGGCATGAGGATGCCGTAAGTAAGTTCAATGAAAAGAGAGCCGACCTCGAAGAGCAACTCCGTGAGAAAATGGAGGAACTGAAACCGGCGATGGATCAGGATATCCTTAACCTGCTGGGCAAACTGCAGCAACTTGCTTACGATTATATCAGCAATAAAAATAACCTTTTCGGCGGATTCCTGCTCGGGTACCTAACCAAGAAAGTCTACTTGTTTTTATACGACCGGATAAACGGCACATTTAACCAGCGATCAGCTACGGATATTTTTAAAAAAATAAGTGATGAAACCGAACTTATCCTTGCCCAAAATAAACAGGAGGTGGACGAAGGGTTGTACGCTACGGTGAAATTTCTTTTTTCGTGCTTCGACACCAATAGGTTACACCTGGAACAAATCAACTGCTCTTTACACGAGCTTCCCTATCAGCATTGCCTTGACCATGAAACGGAGGCCAAGAGGCTGCTGGGACTGCCTGTTAAACAGGATTTTACCTATAAACACCTCATCGACCCAGCGGAAATAAACGTAATGCAGGAAAAGGTCGTTGCCGGTAAAGGCCGGCTTGAAAATGCTATCCAGCTTATCCGGGATTTTGCGGCTGAACAGGCTCCGGTCTTTGAGCAGATAGCGGCTGTTAAACGGTCAACCGCGCTTGAGCTGGCACAAATGAACCAAACTAAAACCAAAATCCTGGAGCCTGTCGCCAAAGACCTGTATTTCGCGATCCGCATTTTTGATGAAGAAGATCAGGAGCGATACATGAATAAGCATAAGCCTTGGTTGCAGTCCGTCCAAAAGCACATAGAAGAGGCGTTCAGCTTGCCAAACGGCCTTACAGAATTGGTCCAAACAATTATTCAAACAGAATTGCTGACCTTAACGGCTGACAAGACCATACAAAGCGATAAGGCGTTCCTGTTTCTTGCAAACCAGGGTTGCTTAATACAAAAACGACAGGAGCTATTGAATGCCGTACAAGACCTCAACGGTATCATTGAACAGCTCAATGAACTCCCAAGGAAACGGACAGAGGAATTCTCAAAAAAGATGACCTTATTGCTAAACTTATCGCTATTGCCCCTTTGCAATATCTGTGTGCTGTTTCCCGTCAACGTATTGTTCAATAAGTATAAATCCGGACTTAGAAGCCAAAACCCGTTTTATGCAGAACTAAGGAAAAAGCAAAACAGAAAATTAAGACTTTACTTTTATATCCATCTCGTGCTTGCTATTTCCAGTGTCGCCGTATTTTTTGCTGTAGGCGCATCGGATTACCGATTTATGTGCCTGGGGGGAGTCTTTACTTACCTGACCACAGCCACGGTTATCTATTTGAAAGAAAAAAGATTGTAAATATGTCCCGAGACGATCTGAGCGTATCAGGTTGCAATTTATCGATGTTACCTACATACTGGGATTGAAAGATTGTGCTATCGTTTATACGCAGCCGGGGAAGATACTATTGAAAAGATCGGTCAAGGCGATGCTGGATATTTTCCCAGCAAAACGCTTTATCCGGGTACATAAGTCCGCCAGCGACCCGCCGGCGAAGGAAAATATCGGCCACCGCAAAACCGACCCGGTCACCGGCGCCGCAGCTTTCGTAACCGGCAGGGATAGTATTATCCAGCGGGCCGTCGCCCCTAAGTACTAGCCGCCCACACGGGGGGACTGGCAGTTTTAATTCACGGCTCCGGGTTCAGTGATTATTCTACGCGCTACGATGCGCTCCATAAACAAAGCATTGGTATTGAAATTACTCACCGGCGCGGCTGTATTGGCCGGAACAGCCGACCGCTGTAAGGGAACTCCTGCTATACCTCCGATAAATAAAGCATCCGCAAAACCTGTCATCCCCGTATGTTGGATGTAAACAAAAATGCCTGAGGGGTGTCATGGGAATTGGCTCTCCTTCCGCCTGAGCCTGCTATTAAAAAATCGGGAAAATGAAACAAATATCCCCGATAGGTTATATGATATTTTCATGAATCATTTAAAGGAACTGTCAGAAGTTTAAGCAAAATCGGGTCCGATATTTATTTACTGTAAGACTTTTCGAAAAGACAGGAGCGCGCATTTTCGCGCCCTCCTGTCGAGTCCTCAGGGACCAGCCTCAAATTCGGATCGTGATACCGATATTCGCGGTATAGGTGTTCTCTTTCAGATAATAAGGAGACAGCAGGCCATCGGGTACGGGTGCGGCGACTTTGAGGCCATAATCTGTGTGACTGGCGATAGGGAAATACTCGCTGGCTACCGCTTCCTGACGCATCCGGTTCTGCCTGCCGAAATTGGCCATGAGGGTAAAACCAAAAAAACGGGCGCCGGGAAAAGGGAAAACGGCAAAACCCACCCCAAAAGGTGTCTGAGAGTTAAAAAAGCCGCCGTCCTTGTCCGTCTCGAAATTTTTGTAATCCTTCAGTGAAAGGTTGAGCAGAAAATTGAACGCCCCCTCCTTGTCAAAGGGGATCAGGGTGACGATCGAGAGCGCCGTCCCGTATTTGTTTTCCACATGTTCCACCACATGCGAATCCGGCTGCAAGATATATACATAATCACCGTTGAAGTTCTTAAAATAGGTCACGGTAAAACCAACTTTAACTTTTACACCAGCTATACTCAACAGGCCGGTTTTGTCCTTGGCTGCATCAGTTCCTGTTTGTGCCCAAGCGAGGTTCCATCCGAGGAGCAGTACGATCAATAAAATGAACTTTTTCATCTTTCTAAATTTTAGGATAAACGATTGGATTAAACTCAGGGAGGTGGTCGGGACAGGTGAAATGCCGGTCCCTCCGCCTCGTCGACGGTGTCTTCGTTGGTAAAGGCTAAGCTGCGGGTTCATACTTGGCTAAATTTCAATCGGTTAATATGGCCTAAAACGGCAATTCAGGGCAATAGTATCCCCGGTAGTCCACAATCGCTTACATGACCAGGCACGGAAAATTTCTTTTTTCATGGAATTTTGATTCTTTATGATATTTTTACCAAAAAAACCATGGAAACCTCTCTGTTCCATGGAAATAACACCTAAACTGTCGAAAACCCAATGGAACCAATAACAATCCTGAAAGATGTTGTGACCACCGTCAGGAACGCCGTATGGAATACATTCCCCGATAATTTAAAATACACGGTTTATCCGCCGGTAACCAGGAAACTGCGTGCGTTGTTCCCCGATGCTGTCAAAGAGATCAATTCGAAACAGCCGGACCTTAACCTGCGTTGGGAAGGACGGATCAAGACCATGCTCAACGGTTTTGGCGGTTCCCGCAAAAAAATGGGCGAAAGCGAGCCTTACCATACCTTTATTTTGCTTTGCACCTATCTCGGTATACATATACCCTTTAAAACCGAGTACGGGAAACGGCAGAAATACACCTATCATGTCAGCCCCGACCAGGTGATCAGGCAACTGGAACGAAAAGGCATCCTTACACATGAGCTCGCGGAACGCCAGCTGACCGATCTTGCCCGGAGTGACAGGGGCGAATCACCCGGGTATTATACCTGTTATCTGTCCGCCGGTAAAAATGCACCCGTTGCTGCAAGACTGGAACTGTTCTTCAAAAAGAAGCAAGCTGCGCTCCTGCTGCCCGGCGATCCGGAAGAGCGTTCAATAGGTGATATAAAACTAATCGGCAGCCACTTATTCATCCAGCTTAGCAACCAGGACAACGGATTCCTTTCCTTCTTTTACCTCCACAGCAGTAACGGGCAGCCGGAGTTTGCCAATACCTTTACGGGTTCCTACAGTGCCGCGCCTACCGATGACAGCGGGTTGACGGCGTGCAAAGTAATTGTCCGGAAAAATGACGGCGGTCCCGAACAGGCCAGCCCGCTGGCCCGCTACGAGCTTTTTGATGAAACGATCGGCCTGCGTAAGACCACGGCTTTTCATGCGGTTAAGGAAGTAGCAGGTACCTACCAGGGCTACTGGTTCGTGGTATCCCGGCAGTTCCACATCGTTCGCATGGTCATGGTAATCGGAGCAGATGGCAGCTGCCGGATCAAGGGCCTGAAAAACGAGGATATGTACGGGTATGTCACAGGTATCGACATGTCAAGGCAGGTCCTCAAATGCGCCCTCGCCTTTCATCCCGATGATGAGCCTGCCGCCCTCCATCTGGTATTCGACCTGAAGAGCCGGGCGGACGGGTACCTTGACGGGGCATATTCCGGTCACCAAGCCGACTTCCATCTGGTTGCGGGCAAGATCCGCTTATACTGCCTGCCGATCGAACAGCCGGCCGAACCGCCCGTGAAGGTAAGCCTGGATGATGCCGAGCGGCTTTTACCCGGAATCGGCCGCGAACTGCTCGATTTTTTTGTCGGAAATCCCCCTGATGCCCCAAGTTCCAGGTTTTTACAGCCCAATTACAGCACTTTTCGCAAATGGTTTGATCCCCTGGTCATCGAAAGTACCGGTGACAGCAAGCGTTTCAACAAAACTTACCTCATGCTCCGGCTCGACACTGATAAAGAACAGGTGAACCGGTACATGGTCCGTATCCAGGACGGCACGGCCAGCTTTAGCCTACAGGTAGCCAAAGGAGAACGCAAATACCTTGGGACAGCCACCTTCCTCAGCCCCTGCCTCATGCTCAACATCTATAAACGCGATCAGATCGATTATGATGCCCTCTACATCTTCTACGTTTTCGGCCGCCCTACCGGGGTCGTAAACTATTTTAACGGAGTTTATGCAACCACCACTTATTCGGATGCCCCCATTTGTGGCCGCGTTATCCTCCTTGAAGCCGACAACAACACCGAGTATAGCCCGATCCCGCTGTATTCTAACGAGTATTTTCGGTTCAACAGCGCGCACGACCGAGCGCTCGACCTGCTCACCGGAGTGGAGAATAACATGATTAAAGTCAATAAACATGAGAACAACCTGGGCCGCAACATCAGCTATGGTCCGCTGTTCTTTCATTATGCCTGCGTGGTGCCGGGCGATGAAAACAAAAGCAGATACCTCAAGTTCGCGCTCGACCACGGGTTTAACGATGTCACAGCGCTCGATGATGCACTCAAAAACAGGCTGGAGGTCCTCGTAGGAAACGTCAAGATCAGCATTGCCTCCCAAGATGAAAGTATTACGGAAATAATATTAAAATATAAGGACAAGCGCGGCCAGCACCGTCAGGCCTCGTATAGGGTCATGCGCTGAATGCTTCAGCCCGGACAGCTATCGCGCGGTAACGGTTGCCGGGACACCTAAGTCCACCTGTTGCCATGGCTTACGATCGGCGCTACCTGAAAACAAATTCACCACCGGTATATCTACTACCAGCGACATGCTATAGCGCCAATAAGTACGGTGTTCGGCATCATTGTTCGGCCGGGTGCTCGTGTCATTATTAATCTTACGCAGGTTTGGCCCAACCTGCGCACCAAAATTTAACGATAATGGGGTCTTTGGATAGCAGCAGATGTTGCTTATGTCTTTGTCCTGATTAAATTTTGTTTTAACAAGCAGGTCTCCGGGAATACCTAACTAACCCAGTCTGTACAGGAATCCGAATATCCGTTTCGAATTACACAAAAAAACGGCAGAAAATCCCCTACCCTAACCTGCGCTGATGTCCCTGTATTTGATATCAACCGTTCAAAAGAGACTGCAAATACCAATACTACTATAGCTATACAAAAAAGGGGGGACAGGCGTGGCTCAGCCCGACAAAAAGTTTACCGAAATTATCTGGTGGATTGTTTTTTTTATTAAATATTTGGAAAAGAAATATTTATATTAGATTTCGGATCCTAAACTCTGCACTATGGCAACCTCTACAGCTTTTGCAACACGCGTATTTATGCCCGGAAAGGCCCCGAAGACCCCTGTCCCCGGTATATTTATACATGCGGTCAATTTGGCCCACAAACATTAATGTACAACCCGGGAGGCTAACCATAACCGAAGGTAATGGTAGTCATATATCTGTAAATGAGTTGTTTGTGTAGTAGGCTTTGAGGATTTATAGCCAATATCAGAAACAACAACCGGTTTCCCAAGACTTCAATATTGTAACCATTCATAAAACCTATCATGAAAGTTCCCAGTTTTTCATTTTCACCAAAGCAGAGCCTCGTGTTCGCTACTGTTTTATTGCTCATAATTCCAGCCGCAGCTTATTTTTTATGGTATGTACCGCAGCAGCAAAGTGCATTGGAGCAGAAGCAGTTTAGATGTCTGCAAAGCCTGGAAATGAATATCCGGGATAAGATAGCTAATTCACTGCAATTTCTCAATACCATGATGGATGACAGGCAACATCCAATACCCGGATATAGCGCGCAGCAAGTGGACCAGTACATCGATTATTATTCTCAAAAAAACCTGCGGCAGAAGAACTTTCGCTTGAATATTAAAAAGCTGTTAGCCTCACCAAAAAGTGGGACAACTTCTTTGACAGGGGACACGACGCTGACCTTAAATGAAAATGTATTGTCTATCAGACTTCGCAGGGGAAACGTGATGATAGAAATGACATACACCCTCAAACAATTTATCGAGCCCCTTTTACGCCGGGACCTCTTTGATAATTACCTGTTGCTCCATCATGCGGATGTGATTTATCAGACATTTCCGAGCGGTATGGCTCAACTTGCTTCCGATTCCCTGAAAAGTGACAAAAGCGCTTTTAACCGTAACCAGATTAAAGATATTTCATTAGGCGGTACGGACTACAAGTTATTTTCCCAGCAAATTATCCTGCAACATGGGGCTGAGCTAACGATAGCCGGACTGTTATCAAAGGAAAGCTACGATGCTGAAAAGAACCGCCTGCCCGGCGAGGCTGTGTTTTCCTTGTTCACGTTAGTGCTGTCCCTGATCCTGGCACTGCCCTGGATCAAACTTTACCAGATGGGCAGCAGGGACCGCTTGACAGTAACAGACGGCGTTCTCTGCCTCTCGGTCCCTATGTTACTCACCTCGGTCTTGTTTTTTATACTGCTTCAATACTCGAAGGGGTTGCGCAACGGGGTCGATGCCTTTGAAACTGCCGCACAGCATATGTCTGGGAGAATCGACGACAGCATCACGAAAGAAGCCAGAAAAACCTATGTCATCTTGCGCAAAGCAGACAGTGTCATTAACCTCCGGGGGCCCTTTAAAACGGTTAAGGGTGGCAAGCCAGGCTTTTCCGGAATAATTCAGCGACAGTTGGCACAGCTTAACGATTCTGTCCGAATCAACCAGATTGTCCAGTTAGATTCGGAAGGAAAGGAACGGCAAAACTGGTCGCCGCATGACCCGGCAGCTCCGCCGGGGGATTACTCGGACAGGGACTACTTTAAGAAATTGAAACGGAACGATCCTTTTTACCTGGATAATCACGAGAAGCAGCCCTATGTACTGCAGCCCGTGGTCTCGAGGATTACAGGTAAATTTACCACGGTAATGTGTATCCGCACTTTTAGCAGCAATAAAACCTTTACAGTCATTTCCTTTGATTTGAAAAGCCTTGATCAGCCGATCCTGACTCCTGGCTTTCAATATGCTGTCATCGATGACAATGGACAGGTGCTTTATCACTCCGACACCGCCAAGCAGCTTAATGAAAACCTATTTACAGAATGTTCTGAACAGGAAAGGCTTTCAGCTGCAGTTCATGCGCACCTGGCAGAATCATTCAGCGCAGCCTATGCGGGTAAGGATTATCGGGTCTTCGTCCACCCGGTCAGATGTCTGCCTTTTTCGATTGTTATTATGGAGAGCGATGCTTTTGCCAAGAACCGGCTAACCAATCAGTTCGTTTTTAGTTTTACAATGCTCTTTGGATATTTTATAGTCCTTGGCCTTGAACTGCTGGTCCTTTTCGCGGTTTCTGTTAAACCGGCGCATTATAAGAAACATTATTTTGATATATCCTGGATAGGGCCGAACGAGCGGTTCCATACGGATTACAACCTGACTTTTTACTGTAATATATTCATTATTTTTATTTTAGTATTATTCTGGTCATTTCATCCGTCATTCCTGCAGTTGTTGTTCATCTTTCTTTCATCTGCCAATCTATGCTATCTGTTCCAGAATAGCCTATACGCCGTACGGTATTACAGGGAAGGGAGCAGCCGTTTCCGGCTCAAGTGCAGGGGGATAGTGGTCATGAGCGGGATGCTGGCCCTCCTGGACGCAGTTGCCTGTTTTATTGTTCCCCTCTCAATATTAATCACCTTTCAGCTTACAGTAACTTTTTTTCTAGGCACTATCTTAGTACTTTATTGTTATACACGGCTGCTGAACCAAATGAGCTGCCTGGGCGCGAGGACGTTTTCCTTAAGTTTTACCCTTATGACCTTTAGCAGGCTGATCATTACCAGCGGCCTGCCCGTGATTCTCTTTTTTATCGCTGTCTACAATTACGATTTGAAA
This sequence comes from Mucilaginibacter sp. GW822-FHT03E02, assembly GCF_058801545.1. Lineage (NCBI taxonomy): Bacteria > Pseudomonadati > Bacteroidota > Sphingobacteriia > Sphingobacteriales > Sphingobacteriaceae > Mucilaginibacter > Mucilaginibacter sp. GW822-FHT03E02. The sequence continues at coordinate 5,274,361 of NZ_JBXANJ010000001.1, forward strand.
CAGGCTATCCGGTACAGGCAGTCGGGTTTTATCAAAAGTGTGCTGGCCCGCGGAGTACATGACATGTCAGGCCTAGATAAACTTGTGTCATATGCTGACGGAGTTTGGATCGAGTCCATAGCCATTACCGGGAAGATGCCCGGGGGGCACCCAGCCTTATTCGGTGATAGCATTGCTGGTGTTATGTTCCGTCAACTGGCTATTGACAATATAAAAATTCCGGGTATCGGCGCAATGAATGAGGCCCCTGCAGATAGTGCATGGGAGTACACCCGTGTTTTTGGACCAGGCCCCGATACGACCTGGTCCAGGCTACCCGACAAGCGCTATTTTCAGGCATGGTCGCAGCGGCTTAATTACAATATGCCTAAACCCCAAAAAGGTCCTTTTCTGTACAGGGGAATAGTTTTCTGGCTACTTGTACCGTTTGTATTGGGTTGCTTTCTGCTGGTTTTTTACGATGTTATTAAACGCCTCTTCGCATTGAACCTGCCCACCGATAAAGGCTGGGCCATTATCGATGACGTGCTGCTCAATACGGACCCGCTCAATAAACTTATTTTTCTTATAGGAGCCCCCGGGTCAGGAAAACTTGCCTATGTGAAACAACTGATCGAAGGCGGAAAGATTACTGGTAAAGACAATACAACGCTGGTCTACAAAAAAGATGAATGCAGGGACATCAATTATTTTATCGCCGACATGATCCTTACACCTAATGACGAAGGTAACGAAGTCGCTGAAGCAGATTGGACGGCCATGAAAAAGAAAGCGATGGATAAGCGTTATAAGCTTGTTATCATCAACCAGTTCGAATATGATATCAAAAACCCTGCGTCTAACCGGGCCAAGCTTACTTTACTCGAAGATATACTTCAGAAAAACACGGCTAAAGTGATTATTATCTCCACTGTACACCCGGTCAATTTCCTTGATTCCCTTAATCAGCCGTCCGGCACTGTCCCCGATGACAGCCCGGATAAAAAGTCACCCGGACATGAACTGGAACGCTGGCATGTACTGCTGGGGCATTTCAGGATAGTGATCAGGAAATTAGATAACGATTACCCCGTTAATTTAACCAGGCAGGACTGGCAATCTATCTTGGCCTATGAAACCCGAAGCGGCGAACTGCTGAAAGACATGAAGCAGCCGGTTTTAGACAACGCCGCAATCCTGGACGAAGCAGGGATAAACGGTGATTCGCTTACCCTCAAGATGGGGATTACCGCACATTATTTTTACATGTATCTCTGGCAGTCCTTGACCAAGGAAGAAAAATTTATCCTTTATGACCTGGCAGAGGACGGACTCGTAAATCCTTTCGATGACTATAACTTGGTTCTGCTTATCACCAAAGGCATCATCGTGCGGCAGGATGGCGTACTACGCCTTTTCAACCAGGGCTTTCGCGATTTTATCATGACAGCAATCGGCCCATCAGAAGCGCTGCTGATCCAGCGGGAGATCAAAGATAATGGAAACTGGGGGAAGTTAAAATCACCGTTGATACTGCTTATTGTCTGCCTTTTGGTCTTCCTGTTTGCTTCCCAGAAAGAAACATATGCAAACGTTCTGAAATATTTGGCGGTAATCACCGGAGGGGTGCCTTTGATCACGCAGGTATTTAGTTTTTTCAAGTCCGATAGCAGTGTAGCAAGCAAATCCTGACACAACGGTAGATCCTGCCCCGGTTGAACCCGGGGCAGGCATCCCTTGAAAGCTTTCGTTGGTAAAAATACTTGAGGTAATAATGCGGAAAAACTATAAGCTAATTTATCCGTGTGATTCAAATCGTATTTTGCGCTGTTTTTTTGGAATTTTCGATATATGGTTGCCTTTGCAGCTACTTTCAGAAGATTAAGCGTCAAAGCCGACAGTGAAATTAATCCGAATTAAAAACAGCGATTTAAAAGGATCGTTCGCCGATTTATTTTTGTTGACATATCTCCTTTAAACAATCGGGTATTTCGGGACGCCGTTTGGTAATAGGGTTGTAAAAAACAATGGGATCATGCTTGGCGGCTTCTGCTATATCTGTATAATATCTTTAACCCATATTATGCGGTTCGGACAAAGGTTGGATTTAGAATATCCTGAGCGCTTACTACAAAACAACTGCAACAGTACAGCGGCCAAAAATATGATGGTTACGTGCTCACTCCTAATCGATTAATTCATCTTAGCTTTTGATTCTATCTATGAGTTCTTTTAATAATTCTTTCAATCCCGCATTTGAGTTATTAGTTACCGTATGAATATAACCGTGATTACTGCTACTGTATGTTCCCACTCCTACATTAACGTGAGTTGAATTTGTTTGATTCGCAAGAAAAGCTGAGACAGGCATGTCATACAATTTTGAAAGCTTTTGAGCATCTTCATAACTGACTGGTAACGAGCCGGTCAATATAGACAGGTAACGACCCATATCTATATCTGCTAAAGATGCGGCATAGCTGGTATCCCAACCCTTAACTTTGTTTAATTCTAGTAGATATGATAGGCTCATAAATTTATTTTTGATCGTTTAAAAATTTCGCGATTAGTTGTCCAAAGAGCTTCCTTTCCTCTTTGGCTTGAATTAATTCTTCACGTAGCAGATCTATGATTTCTTTAGAAATATTGTTATTTTCATATTTATCGATTGTTCCATTATTACTATTGCTGTAACTCCCGCTACTATAATTATTGTGGACAACTGCAGACTCCGAAGAATAAAAATATTCGGTATCAATCTCGTAAAGTTTAGCCAACTGTTTTGCCCTCTCTACAGTAAGACGAATCTGCTGAGATTCAAGCTTGAAGTAAGTAGATTGACTTATTCCTAATTCATTAGCGACATATTCCTGACTAAATCCACTTTGATCTCTTAATTTTTTTAATTTGCTTCCTATTTCCATGTCTCGTTAGGTTAGTAATAATTAGTAATTATATTATTACGTAGTGTAATTGAAATAATAGATTAATTTGCTGAAATTTAGCATTTATTAATGCAAATATATAAAAGATAATTTATCTATAAATTGCAAGTAAGGGAATAATTTAGAATATAATTAAAAAAAAAGAAAACTAAAATTAACATAGATTTGCAGTTCTGTAACATAAAGAGCTGCTAAACGAGCCTCGCCCTAGAATCTGGTAAATTCACGCGCGGTAAGTTGAGCCCAAACCCTATTTAAAATGATAGGGCTGGCGCTCGCTTACGTCGATGTGTGAGCCCTTTCATAAGAAAGGGTGCGGCCCACCAGAGCCATAGGACATTAGACTAACGGGTTGCCAGCCCTATCGCTTTAAGCACCGCCCGATATTTCTAAATAGGCTTATTATTTTTTTTATAATGAGCAAAATGATAGAGAAAATATTAAAGATTTATATTGGTAGAGTTATTAGGGATTTTAACCTTGATTTCTGCCGATATCATTTTGTCATTGCAACTTCTTCCCCCCTCCAAAATCCAATAAAAAACGTCATCAAATCGCCCACATAATTTACGAAAACGGCAGCCCCCAGTTAATAGTTAAATACAGGGCTGTCGTTTTCTTTCTTAGTTACCGGGAAACAGCACGTTTTACCTGCTGGGTTTGCATTGTTTTATTTAATCGGTTTGCCATGAATGCCATCAACAACCATATCAGCCATCTTAATTTTCGGACACCGCAACGGGCCATACAGGCTTTCTACACGCTGTATAACCAAGACGCCGTAAGAGAGGAGTTGACCGGCGTATTTTGCCGTTACACCGCCATGGCCACCGCTGGAAAATTAGGGTATGGATGAAGATATTGCCGCCTTTGTCCGACTGTTCGACCAACTGATCGCGTTCGTCAGCGCCGTAGAAACATGGCACCAAACCCCGCACAAAAAACGATGTCCCAAATGTAACCGCAACGGGAACCCGGCACACTGAGCCGTTCCCCATTTTTTAACCCGCTAAATTCAACCGTAATGAAGCTAATTTTTAGCCTCCTGGCCACGCTTTGCCTTTTTTTAAGCACCCAGGCCCAGGAATATACACCGCTGCCCGCCGGCAACCATGCCACGACAGCAGCCATTTTGCCGCCCTTAAAACCCGGCGATTATCTGCCGTCCATTGCCCCAAGCAAGGCGCTCAACAACAATGGCCGCTTACTTGACCTCGCCGCTTTCAAAGGCAAGCTCCTGATATTAGATTTTTGGGCCACCTCCTGCGGTGCCTGCATCCAGGCCATGTCCCGGCTGGATTCACTGGCGAATTTATATAAAGACCAACTGGTGATTTTACCCGTTACCGCTGAAAAGGCCGAAAGGATCACCGCCTTCCAACAGTCGAACGCCTTTTTAAAAGGCTGGAAGTTCCGTACGGTGGTGGAGGATAAAAACCTGCATGCCCTGTTCCCGCACCGCCTCCTGCCGCACGAAGTTTGGATAGACGGCACGGGGAAAGTATTGGGATTTACCGAAGCTACAGCCGTCACCGCCGCCACCATCGAACAGGCTCTCGCCGGTAAAGGCCTTACCGCCCCCACTAAAGAAGATATCCTGGATTATGACCGCCACAAACCCCTGCTGCTTGCAGGCAACGGCGGGGCCGACACCGCATACCGTTACCGCTCGGTGATCACCGGCATGCTCAAAGGCCTGCCTTCGGCCATGGGCTTCAGCTACGATTCCCTGAAGCGGATGACCATTGTCCGCGCCACCAATATATCCGCCCTGCGCTTATACATGCTGGCCTATAAAGGGCTGCGCAGCCTGCCGGAAAGCAGTGTAGATATGGGCGGCCTATCCGGCCTGTATTGCTATGAGCTCGACCTGCCCACAGCCTCACCCGCTTTGGTTCGGCGCAGTATCCGCGAGGATCTCGACCGGTTTTTCGGGGTAAAGTCCGAATGCTCGGGCAATGCCTTTCGCTTGTCGCCCCTGCCGGATGACAGCGTAGGAGATGGGCCGCTTACGTTATAACGCTAATTTTTTCGCCATTTAAAACAGATTTGATGAATTTTTTTTACAACATATTTTACGGGCTACTGCTGTGCTTTCTATTGCCCGCAGCCAGCCTTGCGCAGGCCATAACCGGCCTGGTACAAAACCCCGGCACCCTCCCGATAGCCGGTGTGCGGGTAGGGATAAAGGGAAAACCAAACACGGTAATGACAGACGCCGGCGGGCGCTTCGTATTACCCGCGACACCAGGAGACACCTTGTACTTTGAAAAGGCGGACTATCTGCCCAAGGCAATCGTAGTGCATGGTGAACGTACTTTTAAAATAACCCTGCGCCTGCTGGTACAGCAAATGGAAGAAGCGAAGGTAGTATCCAACGGTTACCAGTCCCTCCCCCTCGAAAAAGCCACCGGCTCCTATGAGCAGGTAGGGAAGGAGCTGTTAAACCGTTCCGCGGGCACCAATGTCCTTGCCCGCCTCGAAGGCGTCAGCAGCATCCTGTTTGACAAAAGGGTAGGGCATGACGGCGAACTCAACATCCGCGGCCGGAGCACCCTCTTTGCGAATGCCGCGCCGCTGGTGGTCCTGGACAACTTTCCTTATAACGGCGACCTGGCGAACCTGAACCCCAATGATGTGGAAAGCATCACCATACTGAAAGATGCATCGGCTGCGGCGATCTGGGGCGTCCGCGCCAGTAACGGGGTGATTGTGGTCACCACGAAAAAAGGGGCAAAGAACAAACCCCTGTCCATCGGCTTTAACGCCAATGTCGCCCTGTCCGCCAAGCCCGATGCGTTTTACCTGCCACAGATGTCGTCTGCTGATTTTATCGGCGTGGAAAAGCAGCTGTTCGCGCAGGGTTTTTATAGTGGCGATGAGCAGTCGGTGACCCATACGGGGATCTCACCCGCCGTGGAGGTGATGATTGCACAGCTGGAGGGGACTTTGACCGCTGCTGATGCTGCCAGGCAACTGGATGCGCTGGGCAGGGTGGATGTACGTAATGACCTGCAAAAATACTGGTACCACAATGCCGTCAACCAGCAATACGCCTTAAACCTCAGCGGCGGCAGTGACAAGGCCACCTATTATTTCTCCGGCGGTTATGACCATAACCTTGACGCCCTCCAGGGCAGCTACCGGCGGCTGAACCTCCGTTCCGACAACAGTTTCGCCTTCGGCGAAAAATTAAAACTGGACGCCTCGGTTTACTTTACCGACAGCAAAACAACAGCCGGCCGGCCCGATCCTTCCACGCTGGTCAGCGCCGACGGCAAACAGCTTTATCCCTATGCCCGGCTGGCCGATGACCAGGGCAATGCGCTGCCCGTAGCGCTGGATTACCGCCAGTCTTTTACCGGTGCCGCCAAAGCGCAGGGATTCCTCGACTGGACTTATACCCCTTTAACTGACTATGAGCATATCGACAACCATACGGATAAGCTCGACCTGCTGCTGAACACCGCGCTGCATTACCAGGTATTGCCGGGGCTGGACGCGGAATTCCGTTACCAGCTGGAAGCCGCGCAAAGCAACGGCACGCTGCTTTATGGCAAAGACAGCTATTACGCCAGGAACATGGTCAACCGCTACACCCAGACCGCCGCAGACGGCAGCCTCACACGACCGGTACCCGCAGGCGGCATCATGAACAGTGCAGACAGCCGCTTCCGCTCGAGCAGCATCCGGGCGCAGCTGAACTACCACAAGGACTGGGGACAGCAGCAGCTGACCGCGCTGGCCGGTTATGAGTACCGGAACGACCATACGCTTACCCGCGGTTCCCGGGATTATGGCTACAATGCGGATATCGGGCAGGGCCAGCCGGTGGATTATGCGACCACTTTCCCGCTTGCCGACCAGTCTTACTTGGGCAGCAACCGCATTCCTTATGGGAACAGCTATGGTACCCGGGATAATTATAATGTGTCGTGGTACGGCAACCTGGCTTATGCCTATGCTAACCGGTACAGCGTGTCGGCCAGCGCACGGAAGGATGAATCGAACCTGTTCGGGGTGGATGCCAACCACAAGGGCGTGCCGCTGTATTCGGCAGGTGCCTCCTGGACGGTCAATAACGAAGCATTTTATCACCTGGGCTGGCTGCCCTACCTGAAAGTACGGCTTACCTACGGCTACAGCGGGAACGTGGATAATACGCTTTCGGCAATGGCCGCGATCCGGTACGTGGGTACCAGCAATATCGGCCACCTGACCTATGCAACGGTGGCCAGCCCGCCGAACCCGGACCTGGGCTGGGAGAAGACCGGGATACTGAACGCCGGGCTTGATTTCGCTATGGCGGGCGATGTATTGTCCGGTTCACTGGAAGTTTACAGCAAACGGGGACACGACCTGATCGGTTTCCGGCAGCTGGACCAGACGACGGGTGTGCTTAACCCCGCCACGAATTTATTCCAGTATAAGGGCAATGTGGCTTCCATGAAGGGCAGCGGCCTGGAGCTGAACCTGCGCGCCCAACTCATCAAAGGGAATACTATTGGCTCCTTCAGCTGGCAGGGGGACCTGCTGTTCAACTATGCCCGGAATACGGTGACGGCTTATGATCAGACCAGCGACCTGGGCTATAACTACGCCGCGAACGGGCTGGGCATATCGCCGCTGGTAGGTAAACCCCTGTATGCGATCCTGACCTATAAATGGGCGGGGCTGGACCCGCAGACGGGTGACCCGAGGGGCTACCTGCATGGCGTCGTCAGCAGCGACGCCGCGACGATCATCGATGAGACCACGGTCGGTGAGCTGCAATACAGCGGCCCGGCGGTGCCGCCGTTTTACGGCAACCTGCGGCAGACATTCAGCTACAAGGGTTGGTCGGTTTCGGCCAGCCTGGCCTACCGTTTCGGGTACTACTGGATGCGATACGGCATCGCCTACGATGCGCTGGCTTATTACCGCTCAAACCAAAGCGGTGATTACGCCCGGCGCTGGCAAAAGCCGGGGGACGAGCAGCATACGAATGTACCGTCCTTTACTTACCCCACGGACAGCTCACGCGACCAGTTTTACAATCAATCCTCCGTGAACGTGGAGAAAGGCGATAATATCCGCCTGCAGGATGCCCGGCTGGCTTATGACCTCGGGGCCCGGCAGCTGAAACGCCTGGCGCTGAAACATGTGCAGGTTTATGTGTACGCGGCAAACCTGGGCCTGGTCTGGAAAGCCACCAAAAGTTCCTTAGATCCCGATTATCCTTACAGTGTCAGGCCGGCCAGGACGGTCGCCATGGGCTTAAGCGCCAATTTTTAAACGAATAATGAAAAAGACAATGATAACCAATATACAAAAGCAGCTTTGGGACGGTTTACAGAAAAGGGTGCTGTTAATTGCTGCCTGCCTGTGCCTGCTGCTGTTTTCGTGCAAAAAACAGCTGGACGTCAAACCCTCGCTCAGCTTACAGGTGCCGGTAACGCCGGCGGATTTCCAGGCCCTGATGGACAATAACAATGTCATGACGCAAAACTGGCCGTATGCCGGTACTGATGGCGCGGATGACGGTTTTATTACGAACGCCACCTGGGCATCCGTATCAGTAACGAACCGCAACGCCTATACCTGGGACAAGGAGGTGTTTAACGACCTGCCCAGGAACGATTGGTCATACCCGTATACCGTTGTGTTTTATACCAACCTGGTGCTGGAAGGGGCGGCCAAATACGGCGATGGCAGCCCGGCCTGGCGGAATATACAGGGCCAGGCGGCTTTCTTCCGTGGCTACGCGTATTACGCGCTCGCGCAAGAATTTTGTAAGACCTATGATGTGCAAACGGCCAATACGGATGCCGGACTGGTGCTGCGGGCCTCATCGGACCTGAATTCGAAATCGGTGCGGTCTACGGTGTCGCAGAGCTACCGGCAGATAATCAGCGACTTTACACTGGCGGCGGCGGCTTTAACGGTTGATGTCGCAGCGAAAACCCGCCCAGGAAAGGCTGCGGCTTTAGACATGCTGGCCCGGACTTACCTGGTTATGGGAGATTACACGAGTGCCTACACCTATGCTGATTCCTGCCTCAGGCTGACCGGGAAGCTGATGGATTATAACCAGCTGACCGCGGGCAGCGCGGCTTCTTTCAAACGATTCAATGACGAAGTGATCTTTCATGCCGTGCTGTCCTCCGCGCCGGTCTTACTGGCGCCCCGGTGTTTGATCGATACCAATTTGTATGCTTCCTATACCGCCGGAGACCTGCGCAAAACGCTCTTTTTTAAAAAGGCGGCAACGAAACCTTATTATAATTTCAACGGCAGCTATGACGGGACGACGGCCTTGTTCAGCGGGCTGGCAACAGATGAACTTTATCTCCTGCGGGCAGAAGCCGCGGCCAGGTCGGGTAAAATTACCGCGGCGCTGGCGGACCTGAACCTGCTGCGGAAGTACCGGTATTCGGCCGTATCCTACCTTGCCTTGTCCTCTACCGATGCGGCGGAAGTTCTGGGCTGGATCCTGGCGGAACGCAGGAAGGAACTGGTACTGAGAGGACAGCGCTGGACGGATCTGCGGAGACTGAACCGGGAGGAAGCCTACCGGAAAACAGTGGTTAAACTGGTGAACGGTCAGCGATATGAATTGCCGCCGGGGGATGCGCGGTATGTTTTCCCGATTCCGCGGTCGGTGATCGCGCAAACGGGGATCGCGCAGAATGAATAAATGAATGAAAATAAAAAAGCGGAAGGCCGCGAGGGCCTTCCGCTAAGGGCTGCTGTGGAAGTACCTTAATTTTTAAGGTCTTCCTGGCTGATCGCCGACAGGTCGGGCTGGGTGGTGTGCAGCGGGTCAGGCTGTGCCAGGATCGCGCAGCGTTTTGTGCTGCCCGAACAGCCTGGTTCGTTAGCCACCTGGGTGTACTTGGTGGCGTCGTTGATCTGGGCCTGGGTGCCGTTGAACTGCCACCAGACATCGGCAGTTTTGGCGGCCGGTTTGTGCGCAGCGTGGTGCGCGTTGGTGGCGAATGCGCCGCCGATGCCTAATACGAAGGCGAGGGCGATCATGCTTCCTTTGATGGTTTTCATCGTACTGTGACCGCTGTTTTTACTAAAAAGCGGACGAAAAACTTAAGTGAATAAATAAATGGCGCCTACTCTGTTCTGCGGGTTTTCGGCTTTCCCCGTTGGGTTTTTATCGCGTTGAAGTCAGTTGTTTTGGGCTCTTTTTTGTGTCGGTCAGATGCAGGGCGATCCCGGTGACACCGGCGACGACAAAAGTCCAGTTAAAGGCCAGGTGCGTTGTCCAGGACATGTGTTCGAGGATGCCGCCGCAGGAACAGGGCAGGTTACCCTGGTAAGACAGCAACAGGTACGAAATGTAGCCGGTAAACAGGGCCATCAGGATAGTGGACAGGACGAGGCCGGCGAAGCGGCTTTGGTTAAAACAAAGGAGCAGGGCCAGCAGCAGTTCGGTAACCGGAATGAGGTAAAGCAGGAGGTCGGATAGGCTGTGCGGAAACGGCTGCAAATAGAGTTGCGAGCGGAACCTGCCGGAGTCAAGGAGTTTACTGGCGGCGGCGTAGGTGAACAATAGGATAAACAGCAGGGGGACAATGGATTTGGTTAATGCTTTCATGGTGTATGGGGTTTGCCGGAACAAAGGAAGGCGACCCGGAGATGGTAAAACAGTGGTAAATGGGTACTATACCCCAGAATTGAATTTTATATGATTGATAATGAGGGTTATATTTTTTCTGATAAGATCTTTTTAAGACTCCCCTTTTACAGTTTTTCGGATTATGCACCGGCGAAACTGGCGGAAGTGCTCAGCGATGCTGCTTTCCGGGACGCGCTATGGCTGGCCAGCACAGGCTTTTACCGGTTAGTCGAAAAAAAAGAATTCCGGCTGGAGCTGCTGGATGAAAAGGAGCGCTTTACCCTGCTGAAATATTATAACAGGATGTCTTTCCGGGCAACGCCTTTCGGCGCATTTGCCTCGTTTACGGTACTCGGCTGGTCGGACGGCGGAGCGATCCGCCTGCCTGCGGGCAAAGCAGCCTTACTGCATTTATTACCATCGTTGCGCTGGTTGCAAAACGAGGCCGGGTTACGGGAGGCGACGGGTGAAGAACGTTTCCTGGCCCTTAATCCAACCCTGTACCGGCTTGGTGCTTCCTGGCGGTTTACACAATCGGTCAGGGATGATTCCGGCAGGCTGTTTTTTTCGCTTTGTGCCGTCGATGCCGGGAAGATTAATAACAAGCTGATTCGGATGGCGGGCGAAGGCCCGGTTGCCCGCTGCCTGATGCAAGAGGAACTGGTCAGCCTGGCGGGCTGTAGTGCGGAAGACGCGGGAGCCTATCTGGATTTCCTTTCCGCTGAACAGGTGCTGCTGGATAGCCAAGAGGTTCATCTTCTGGCTGGGGAGGGGTCGCTTGGCTACACCTGCGCCGATAGCCGAACCTTCGCGTTCTGGAAGGAGAATGCGCGCATCAACTTCCCTGGCGGGGAAAGGCTGCCCCTGCTCGCTGCCCGGCTGCCCGTAGCGGAAGGCGCTGCAAATCCGCAGCCTTTTTATGCCAACCTGGAAAGACCGGCCCTCAGCGGCGGGATGCCTGCAGTTTTCCGCGCTAAGTTGCAGGATGCTGCCGGTCTGCTGGAGCGCATTGTCCCCGCATTTCCTTTGCAGGCGCTCAGCGATTTCCGCAGGGCTTTCCTGGAGAAATTTGATGCGCAAAAAGTCCCGCTGCTCAAAGCTCTTGACCCGGATACCGGGGTCAGTTATGGCAGCCTGCACCGGGATCCCGGGACCGAGGGCATCCTGGACGGCTTGCCCTTTCCCGAAAGAGGGCTGGCCAGGGACGAGGTGCAATGGAGCGTTATTCACCGGATGTTTTTGAAGATCTGGCTGGAAAATAATAACCGGAAGATATCCGATCCGGTAGTCATCCGCGATTCGGATGTAGCGCAGCTCCCGGAGTTAAATGGGGATAAGACCAGCCCGGGGCTGGCGCTGTTGTTTGGCAGGTCGGGTGACAAGCTCGTCCTCGAGAGCTGTGGCGGCGTATCCTCGACCGCCCTGATCGGTCGTTTTTCGGCTTTCAGCGCTGCTGCGCACCGGGTTTGCCAGGAACTGGCTACAGCCGAAGCTGCCGCAAATCCGGGTGTCGTTTTTGCTGAGATCCACCAGTTGTCCCATGACCAGGTGGATAATGTCAACCGGCGGCGGCAGGTCTTCGATTATGTCATCCCGCTGAATACTTTTCCGTGCGCCGCGGACGGGAAATACCTGCTGCCTGCGGACCTGTTGTTGTCCGTAAAAGGGGAAGAGCTGCTCCTGGAATCTATAAGCTTGGGCAAGAGGGTTATCCCGAGGCTTCCGACGGCTTATAACCATCACCATAATGACCTCGCGCTCTTCCGGATGCTCTGCGATCTGCAATACCAGGGGCTCCGCGCAAATTTGTCCTTTGATCCCGAAAAGCTGTTCCCCGGCCTGGCCTTTTACCCGAGGATCGAATACCGCGATGTTGTCATCAGCCTGGCCAGGTGGCACCTCCGGAAGGAGGAATTTGAAATGCTGGCGGCAAAGCCTTTTTCACTCGGGAGGCTGCACTTGTTCCGGCAGGAACGTGGTATCCCCCGCATGGTCAGCATGGGGCGCTCGGACCAGCAACTGGTTTTTGACCTGGCTCATGACGAGGAGGCCTTGTTCTTCCTTGAAAACCTGAAGGATTCCGGGGAGGCGGTGCTGCGGGAATACCTCGTGCCGGACGGGCTGGTGACCGCGGGGCAAAAGACCTATAGCTGGCAGGGACTGGCCCTGTTAACAGCTAAGCAGCCGGCTTACGCGGCTACGGGCCCGGGCGGCGGAGTCCGAGTCCCGCCTACCGAGCGGGTATTCCTGCCTGGCAGCGAGTGGCTGTACCTGAAAATCTATTGTACTGCGCAAAGCGCCGACCTGATCCTGCGGGAAGTGGTGTTGCCGGAGCTGCGACAGCAAAAGTCCAAAGTGCTATCCTGGTTTTTTATCCGCTACCAGGAGGGAGGTCACCATATCCGGCTGCGCATCAGGATGGCCGAAGCCGATACTGCGGCGCTGCTGGCGGCGTTCAGGAAGTCCCTGCTGCGCCGTCAATACAAGGACCTGGTACGGGATTACCGGAACGAAACCTATTACCGGGAACTGGAACGTTACGGCGCAGCCTATATAGAGCAGGTCGAAGCCTGTTTTTATCAGGGGAGCCGTTGTGCCATGGCATTTTTGAATGCCGGGGTGGTACACCCTCCGGCCGGCATCCCGGGGCTGGAACCCTTTGCCCTGGCCGCTCGAATGTGCGCACAGTTTTTAAAGTCCCCCGGGGAATTGTTGCCGTTCCTGGCAGGCCGGGCGCATAGTTTCCTCGCGGAATTTAACGGCGGGGAACGGCTGAAGCTCGGATTTGACCGGAAATACCGTTCGGTATCAACCGCGCTGGGGCATTTGCTCGAAAGTAAAGACTGTACAAGCCTCCCAGGCGGCCGGGTTACAACAGCATTCCTGGAGAGTCTGGCCGGCCTGGCCTTTGCAACAGCCGCAGAGCCTGCGGAAAACAGGCATAAGCTGCTGGCCGACCTGGTGCATTTACAGGTCAACAGGCTTTATTTTTCCAGGCAGCGCCAGTACGAAGGGCTGATCTGGTATTGCCTCCATAAGTATACGGTTTCGCAGCAGGCCAGGATAAAATGATCAGGCATTTGGGTCCCGGTGACTGATAAACAAGTTGTTTTCAAGTTTTTTCAGGAATAATTCCCGGTAGCCCCGGCTCAGGCTGAGATCCTCATTATTGGATAATTTTACCTTTCCCGCTTCGATGGCGCAGACATGTCTCATATTGACGACGCAGGAGCGGTGTACCTGCACGAAAAGGCCGGGTGGTAACTTTTCGCTGATTTCCTGCAACGTGAGGTAAGCGGTGATCACTCCGCCAATCAGAACGATATCCACGTAATTTCCCCCGGCCCTGATGTACAGGATATCGCTGGTCAGGATGCGGAGCAGTTTTCCCTTGGTTTCGGTTTTGATGAAAAAATAATGGGAGTTGTTGTTAACGGCGTTGTCGGCGGCATTGATTTCATCCCTCACCCGTTGGATGCTGGCGAGGAATCTGGAATAGCTGACCGGTTTGAGTAAATAATCGAAAGCCTGGAGTTCAAAAGCCTCCGGGCCGAATTCGCGGAACGAGGTTGTGAAAATAACTTTGATATGCCGGCCTAACATTTTGGCCACCTCAAAACCGGACAGGGCCGGCATCTCGATATCCAGGAAAAATACACCGGGACCCCGGGTTGTGGCAATGGCAGCGAGCGCTGCGGCGGGATCTGTAAATGCGCCGCAAAGCGACAGCCCTGCTGTCCGGTCCGTGTAGCTGGCCAGTATTTCCAGCGCGTGGAATTCGTCATCGAGGATATAGATGTTCATAATTGGATGGTCAATAAGGTTTCATAAATGCCGGCATCGTCCCGGATCTGCAGGCTATAAGCCGAGGGGTACGCATAATCGAGGCGCATACGGGTGTTCTGGAGACCGAGCCCGCTTTTTAAATGGGCCGCGGAACGCTGTTTTTTAAAATTGCGAGTAGTAAAGCAAAACAGCCCGGTTTCATTGACGGAAAGGCCGATGGAAGCTTTTTTGTTTTCGAAGTCGCCGTGCTTAAACATGTTTTCCGTCAGGGTCAGGAGGATTAATGGAATAACCGCATAACGGCGGGTGTCCCCGCTGACCGAAAAATCAATCGCCAAGGGGTAATGGTAACGGTACCTGTTAATCGTAACAAGGTTTTCCAGTTGTTCGGCTTCCTGGTAAATGGGAACCGGGTTCCCCTCGTCGCTTTGCTCCAGACTGAAACGCATGATTTCGGCGAGTAGCAGTACGGCTTCAGCATCTTTTTTGTCATGCCGGTAAACGGTGTTATAGATGAAGTTCAGCGTATTGAACAGCAGGTGCGGGTTGAGTTGCTGTTGCAGGTAGGCGTTCCTGGCTTTGGCCAGCCTGTTTTCCAGCAGGGCTTTTTCTTTTTCCAGCCCAAGCCTGCTGATAAGTGCTTCGGCCCGCTCTTTCCGGTTCCTGGCTATACGGCCGGCAGACCAGGTCAGGGTGGCCAGACCGGCATAATAAATGTTCCTGAACAGGTCCGATGCCGCCGCTTTTTCCAGAACCGGCAGCCTGGCCGGCAGCGGAGCTGTCTGCACAAGATATTCCAGGCCTGCTTTGATCAGGAGAAAGCCAAACAACTCCAGTATGGTCAGGCTGATGGCCCTGCCATAGGCAGGCGGCTCCCTGCCTGCCGTTCTATTTAAAAGCAGGTAATGGCAATAAAATAGGGCAATATTACAGCTATAGAAATAAATGATATGGGAAGGGGCCCCCAGGCTCCGTGTGATATAATATACATAGGATTGTTCGTAGGCTATGAAAGATAACCAGGACAGGGAATGAAAAATTACCCGTTTATATGCAGAATTTGCGGTGAATCTGATCATTTTCCTTCGGTAGTGTAATTGGCGTCGCTAATCCGGTCATTCGCGTAACAAAATTGCGCTATACTTAATAATATGTTAATATAGTAAAAAAAATAATATGAAAACAAACAACATTCAATTACCAAAAAAACAAGTCCGGACATTGTATGCGTATAAAATGGCGAAGATGAACGGGCCGACTTCAGACTCGACGGATAATACGACAACTTGTACGACCGTGGTGACCACTACGCATTTTAATAAAATCTAAGGCGGTCGTCCAACCGGCAACATACCCTGATGGCGCTGCATGAAACCGAACTGATGTCCCTCTGGGACTTGGATGAACAATTCCGGCAGGTTGCCTGGGATTCCAGACCGGCTGCGCAACCCGGCGGGGATGTTGCCGGTTACCCGGAAGTTTGTGCCAACGCGAAAAAGGCATGGGCCTCCGCCGTGTTTTCCGGCGCCTCGGATGATACGCTGGTGCGGTATTTTACCTATTATGCCAGGATGCTTTCCGGGATGCTCGATGAACATGGTACCTGTGCCTGCTCCACCTGTGATCCTACCGCCCGGCTGACCGGACTCATCGCCCACCTGTACCATTATTACGGCCGGTACATCGGTGACGAGTTGCCGCTCCCCGCTCTTTTTTACAGCTGTAAGCGGACAGAACTCAGTCCGCGATTCCGGCAGCTCCGGGAATTGGCGGCGGAGAAAGCAACAGGTCTCGTCATCATGGATTTTGTTTTAGATGCGTTGCTGATTTTTTTTGAGCCGGGCGGGGAACTGACCTTTACCTTTGGTTTCCTGAAGTATACCGGTACGCTCCTGAAAGAGATCAATGCTGTGCTGTGCCAGGGCAAGGCCCACACCCTGAACGAACTGCTGAAGGATAAACTACTGGCCCTGAATTTCAATCATATGGGCTTTTTAGGCTATTTACAGACGGAGACCCGCACCTCCGTTGCCGGGCTGCGGCCTGCCGAACGTGCCGCAGCGCTCCGGGACATTGCTGTACGCCTGCAACCCGGGATCTGGGACAGCCCGAGTTTTGATCCGGACTGGCCGCCGCTCGGTGTAATGCTGAAAGGGTGGTTGACAGAAGAAATTGATCTTTCGAATCCGCAGCCTGTGGTTCCTGCTGCGTCGGCCGTGTTTAAAAAATTCGCACTGGACCTTTCGGTGGCGCAACTGGCCTGCCTGATCCGGGTATTCTTCTGCAACGGCCTCTATGCGACGCAAAATCTTTCCGAAGTGTTAAAATTCCACATCCTGGTTTTCAGTACCAAACAACGCGAGGATATTTCCCTGGGAAGCCTGAGTAAGGAGTACTACAGTATTTCACAAAAAAACGCCGCAGCTGTCCTCCGTATGTTGCAGGAGATGGCAGCAACCCTCAGCCGGGACTTTTTCCCGGTATTGCTTGTAACAGGTGCAGCGCTTTGTTTTTGCTCAGGAAATTAACGATTTCTTCCAGCCAGTGATAGCTAAATCCGTTTTTGGCCACGAGTTCGGCCGGCTTCACGGCCAATATATCGCCAATCTTTTTAAAGCCCATTTCTTGACAGCGCCCTATAAAGTCCTTGTTGGTACTGATCTGGCTAACAGGTTGTTCTGATAGTTTTTCCTCGTTGCTCATGGCTAATTGTGCTGGATAATCGTTCATGTAAATATACCGGTTCTTTATAATAATCCACTTATATGCTGGTTCTTTTAAGTGGTTATTTTTCCGTAGGCTTTTCTTTTATTTTACTGGTATGGCTGCCGGTAATTCCAAAATAACAAATGGTGATTTTACAAAAGCACAGCGGGAAAGGCTTGGGAAGCTGATCAGGGCTTTCCGTAAGCAGGCGGGTTATTCGAGCGCGGAGGATTTTGCCAATGCGCATAATATCCACCGCGTCCAGATGGGCAGGTATGAAAAAGGGGACAACCTGACTTTTTCGAGCCTGGTGATTGTCATCCGGGAACTGGGTATCACACCAAAGGAATTTTTTGATCAATGGTCGGAATGGTGACCTAAACGGCAGGCCGGCTGAATGCGCAACCCGGTGTTCTTTATAGATTTGGCAAACAGATAATAATTATGCCGCTGAAAAGGGGAGTTGGTTGACTCCCCTTTTTGTGAAAGAGCGCGGTGAGCGGTAAAGGGATGTAAGTACAGATCAGGATGACGTTAACCGCAACAAACACGTCCGACAGAAGAAAAATGGTTTTAGAGCCGGTGTTGACCATGAGGGGGTATAGCTAAATGGCCTGTGATAAAATTGTCTGGTTGTCAGCGCTTCGGCACGGATATAATATTTTAGGTGAATATTTATCGCAGATAAAACTGAAACACTAACCTCGAAAACGAACCACCTGACCCGGGTTACCCGGGAATTTGTCAGTCTTCGTGTTAAAAATGCCGGGATAAAGGGCGTGCAGACCGGCGCAATCAAATTTTTAAAGGCCAACGACATAACCAGATAGGATTTATTTTCCGTAAAAAAAATGCTATAGGGAAGTCCATGTGGAGATCCTGATGAATGGGATGATCATCTATCCAATAAAATGTCAACGAAGTGGTCCTAATGGCTGATGGCATCAACTGCTGAAGGGCAGTTGATGAATGAAATAACCTCAGATAGCCGATTGCAAAACCGGTAATCTGGAGCGCTGATATCATATTGCGAATATATCGCCGATACTGACAGGTGGTAAAATGGGATTATTCCGGATAATTATGGCGCTGCGAAGATCCAACTGGCGCCAATGCTGTTATTGTCACCCGGTCCGCCAAAGATCCCCGTGCTGCCGTCAGCGCTTAACATAACAGAAGTCCCACGGTTCGGTTTTCCCGATCCTCCAATTCCTGTAACTTTATTTCCTTGTTGCAGCCATGTATTCCCGGTTCGTTTAAAGAACCAGACAGCACCCTGGTAATTGTTGTCCGCTACAGCACCTGAGATGATGATGCTGCCATCCGCACTTAACGACACAGCGCCGCCCTGTCCGGCATTGCCAACGGCGTTTGAGCCAATCAGTTTGTTAGTTAGCTGTCCCCATACGCCGCTACTCCGGGCAAATAGCCATGCAGCACCTTTCCCTCCGTTATCATTTATGCCACCAACTAACACCATGTTGCCATCCGCGCTTAACGAAACAGAATAACCCTGTTGTGCTGCTCCTTTTCTGTCACTGCCGGTCAGTTTAGTTCCCTGCTGCACCCAGCCGTTATTATTTCTGACAAATATCCAGACTGCTCCAATCGCTCCATTGTCAGCAACGCCGCCTAAAGCCGCAGTGTTGCCGTCAGCACTTAAGGCAACTGAACCTCCCTGTAATGCAGCTCCGATGTTGCCCTTACCTACCAGTTTTGCCTGTTGTGTCCAAATACCGCCATTGTTGGTGAAGATCCATCCGGCACCTTGGGCATTATTATCCCCCGGCCCTCCGACGAGCACGGTTTTGCCGTCAGCACTCATCGCTACCGCGCTGCCCTGCTGTGCATTACCGCCAATGTTAGGGCTTCCAATTAGTTTGATTTGTTGGTTCCAGGTGCTACCGGTTCGGGTAAGAATAAAAGCAGCACCGGCAAGTCGGTTGTTGTCATATCCATTGCCCAGAATCGCGGTGTTTCCATCTGCACTAACAGCTGTAGTAGTGCTCGATTGAGCTTTCCCAGGGGTGCCGGTGCCGACGACTTTATTACCCTGTTGAGTCCAGACGGTTCCGGACCTGGTATATACCCAAGCCAGGTACTGGGGATAATTATGATAATTACCGCCTATAACTGCGGTATTTCCATCAGCACTGATCGAAACTGAACCACCTTGTTCCGTTTGACCGTTGCCTCCTGCCCCGACTAATTTTGCGCCCTGCTGAATTGCGGGAAACGAAGAAGCGGTTAGTGTAAAAAGGCTTTTTGTTGTTGTTTTTCCGGTTGCTGCTATCAGATTGATGGCGCCAGCAGCTGTTCCTGGCATAACAAAAGCCCTTATTGAGGTACTTGTATTGGCAAGGACAATCGCAGGCTGCCCGCCAATTGTCAGTGACTGGACACCGTTTAAATTCGTCCCATTGATCGTTACGATCGTTCCCGCGTGACCATTAGTCGGTAGGAAGGAATTAATGACCGGCACCGGTGAAATTGAAAAGTTTTTTTGGGCAACAACGCCTTCATCGGTCTGCTGAAAAGAGAGGTCTTTTTTACAGGAAAATAAAGTGGTAACCATACAACTGATTAGCAATACCTTTTTCATGGAAAAATTTTGCGTTTATTTATTTTTACTAAATATAGTCATAAAGTAAAATACTTTTAGCTTGTTTTTTGCGATAATTAATTGTGTGGCCCCCCCCGGATACTGCAAAATATTTTCTTTAATGGGGAACACCCGGCTGCGAAAATTGTATCAGCCGAATTTTACAATCTTTATCCATAATATGGCCCGCAATTGAGAAATTAAATGTTAGCACGGCATATCAAGTTCCTGGTTTATCTATGCTATTGGAGGCAGTTTTCATTTGGTTGGTTTGTCGCTTACAGCGTTAGACCGAATTTAATAATTAGGTGTTGTGACAAACTAATATCCTGGTGAGTGTCTCCAAGGTCGAAGCCGGACGGACATATGACGTTCTACAAATAAACCGAATTTCCGTCAAGCAAGCCCGCGGATTAAACACAGCTATAAATCAGTTTTTTAGATTTACGGATGGTTCTTTATAGGGTAAGCTGAATCTTTCACTGTGGAAAATCATCTGTCGCCATTCCCAGAGCCGCCAGGGCTTGATGGTGAAAGTTCGGAAAAGACGATTATCACCCTGGTCTTTGTCCGGGTGTTGGCAAAGAAAAATGGTATAGGCTCTTACCACACTAATATAATTAAGACCTTTCGAAGCATTTTCATTATAGGTAAATGTGCGGTCTACATTTTCATAGGTGAAGTCTTCGGAAAGAAAGAAATCAAAAAAAGGCAGGTTACTTAGCAATACAATTGCGAGGATGATAAGCATATATTTTTTCATATTGTTTGAATTTTATTGGCAGGCTCCTTTGCTAATGGGAGTTGTTCCTCCGTTTATATTGACGTTTGATTGGCCCTTTAGTTTTTCGATGCTGTCACCCAGGCCGGCGGGTGCCATAACGGCCGGGGCGCCGGGAGGGGTGGCCGGGCCCACGGTGCTGTATGGATCGGGGAGGGTGATGTTCCCGGTTTTGCAGGCGGTGTATACGAAATTGGTGCAGTTGAAAGAGGTGAGGTCATAGGTGGCCGGCGGGTTGGCGATGTAGTTGCTGATCTTTTGAAAATCGGCGGCGCTTACAGTATAGCTGATGCTGACATTATACTGGAGGTCACCCCCGTTGTTAACGACCTTGGATGGTGCATGCATTTTGTCGAGGCCAGTAGCGTCGGGGTAAAAGCCGACCACCTGTGTGATGTTTTGGTTGCCGTTGGTTTTGGTGAGGCCGATGGCTACATGGCCAACGCTGTTGGGGCCAATGTTAAAGGTAGTTCCCGGGAATGGCTCCTGTACATAAAGTGTGATTTTCATGGTGGCGCCCTGGTCGGGGATATCCTGGAAACATTTCATGAAGTCTTTGGGTTTGATGGCGGCGTTGTTTTCACCCGGGAGGTTCGATACGGCAGGTGCTGCCGTGGGGTTACCGGCCCCGCCACTGCCGCCGCCATGTTCCACGATAGCGCCATCTCCGGAGCTGGCGGGGCTGTACCCGCCCCCGGATCCTGCGGCGAAACCGTCGCCGCCACCGGCGTTGAAAATAGGGTCGCAGATCTGTTCGGCGTACACGACCAGTTCGCCGTCAGCGTTGATATAGTTATCGTCGTACCAGACACAGTTAACCGGTGCGCTGTCCGTTTGCAGCCTCGCGGTGTCTTTTCCGGCG
This sequence comes from Mucilaginibacter sp. GW822-FHT03E02, assembly GCF_058801545.1. NCBI lineage: Bacteria > Pseudomonadati > Bacteroidota > Sphingobacteriia > Sphingobacteriales > Sphingobacteriaceae > Mucilaginibacter > Mucilaginibacter sp. GW822-FHT03E02. The sequence continues at coordinate 5,295,631 of NZ_JBXANJ010000001.1, forward strand.
GCTTTAATGGAGCCGATCTGTTTCCCGTTTTGATAGGTGAGGCCGCCCAGCAGGGTGTGGTTCCGGTCAAAGACAAAGATGCGGCCGGTAAAATTGTTACCGGATACCTGCTGCGCCCGCTGCAAATAAAAGGCGTCGGGAATGATCTCGAGGACCTGTTCGGTGATTTCGCCCTGGCTGTTTTTAAAAAAGAGGAGCCTGCGGTAGCCAAGTTTCAGCCGGCCGAAGGTGGGCCGGCCATCGATGCCGATGAGCCAGTATTCCCCGGTTTTCCCCTGGTAGTGTTCGGCCTGATTCCAGTTAACGGTGATGCCCGTTTCGGGCTGATACCAGTTTTTGACTGCTTCCAGCGGGAACAGGAAGCTTTGTGCTTCGGTGGATTTGCCGGTCCGGCTCTCTTTTTTGCAGGCGACAACGGTCAGCAGGAGGACAATTGTCAGGATTGTTTTTCTATGCATAAGCCTTGTTGGTTATTTTGTGCATGATTATTTGTGGTGTTTTTTTGATCCTGATCAATTTCCCCGGCCGGCCCGGATGCGGCTGAGCGTTTCCGGTGTGATTCCAAGGAAAGACGCGATCTGGCCGAGCGAGGCCTGCTGGGTGATTTGGGGATGTTGTTTTAACAGCAGGTTGTACCGGTCCGCGGGTTTCCTGGTGCGAAGCAGGATACCCCGTTCTTCTGACAGAATGTAATACTTTTCGGTGAACAGCCGGCCGTGGTAATTGTATTCGGGGAACTCGGCGTAAATGGTCTGCAGCTGGTCCCAGGTCATGGAAAGCAAAACCGAAGGTTCGAGTAATTCGATGTTTTCAGCTGCCGGCTGCTGTGTATAGAAGCTGTAAACGGAGATCATCAGGTCGCCCGGGCCCATAAACCAGGCGGTGTGTTCGTGGCCGTCAGCATCGAGGTAGAAGGCCCTGGCGGAACCTTTACAGATAAAAAATATATGGCGCGAGATTTCGCCTTCGCTTAACAGCCGGTGCTTTTTGCGGTAGGTTTTGCTGACAATAAAATCCTCAAAACGCCTGCGCAGCGCACCGGAAAGCGGGGCGATAAAGGTCAGGACACGGAACAGCAGTTCCACATCCGAAAGCTGATTTGTTGTATCCATACGATTTTGATTGTAATCAAACCGCCTGAACTTTATAGAAATTAGCTTTGGGTTAACAGATAATGATTAAAAGTTAAACTATTTTTTATTAAAAATATTGTGCGTCGCTGTAAACAAGCTTATAATAATAGGTGCATAACCGAAAATTATTAATTCATAAGGGGAAAATCATATACCATTTACCTATGCGATCAGAACCATTATTTACGTATCCGTTCGCCTGGATTGACCAGGTGATCGAAGTAACGCTGAATCCTGCGTTTTATGAATTATCGGCCCCGGCCGAAGACGAAATTGAACTTATCCGCCGAAGTCTCCGTGGCGAGTTCAGGCTGGTCTGGGGCGTTTTAAAGCAGCAAAGTTTTTGTCTGCTGCCCATGAAGCGATATCAGGCGGTCGTTATCGGCTACTATCAATACCTGCTTAAATCGCGGGACCAGGTGGTTGTTTTTCTGCCGGCCTACCCGGAAGGGCACCCTGTACTGTCATTGTGCCATTTAGTCCTGGAGCAGCTGGAGGAGCTTATTCAGCAGGTCATGAGATGGTACGGGCCCTTACTGGCTGAAGAATCGGCAGGGGAAAAAAGACCGGGCACAATTGCGCCGTCCTTTAAGATTTTGTGCCGGCTTACTGTCGACCAGGTGGCTATTGTCCTGAAGGCGGCAGACGAGATCAGGCTGCTGACCTCCCGTTCCTTCAGCCTGGTTTTACGCACGATTGTTCCTTTCCTGTCCACGGAGCGCCTGCAGGACTTCTCCTGGAAGAGCGCCCGGAGCAGTACTTATAAAATGGAAGGATCGGATAAGGAGATGGTGATCCGGGCGCTGGAGGCGCTGATCGAGAAGGTGAAGGAATACTGACAAGCTAATATGAGATTTGTCTACAAAAGGTTATTTATCAGGTGAAGTATTCCGGGGATAGTCATGCGGGATATTGGACCGGATAATTTTGATCTTCCGCTGCTTATCTCGGTGAACATCGCTTTCAGGAATGTGAGTCGCCTGCGAGGATGTGGGAAAGGCTAGGATAACCATGGGGAGGCAGTGGCTGAAGGGCTTGACTGTCCAGGGGAGCGGGATCGGTGAGCAGTAAAGGAGGAGCATGATCCAGGCGAAGATGCCGAGTTTGACGCGGAGGATTTTGAGGGCGTTGTTGACCTGGTTTTTGACGGTTTTTTCGGAGATGCCTTAGTGTTGGGCGATTTTTTTGTGGGACAGGTGGACTTTGCGGCTGAGTTCGAAGACGTCGCGCATTTTGGGTGGGGGCAGCGATTTCTTTTTCGATGAGTCTGCTGAGCTGGAGTTCGCGCAGGAGGTGGGAGAGCACTGAAAAAGTGGCTATTTATTAAAAGGGGCTGTTTTCATTGAGGTATTTGGGGTAGGCCGTGGAGAGCACTTTAGTAAAGACGATTCTCAGCGGCACCATTTTCTTTGAAAACTACCTCTTTAACTTTAAAGGACTTTTTCAGTGCCCTCGGAGGTGGTCGGTGCCGTTTTCGGCCTGGTCGATGAAGGTTTGTAGTGACCTGATATAGATGCTCTGGATGTTTTGCCGGGCGACGACGTCGAGGATGCGGTTGCGGGTGGCGGTGTAAAGGTTGCCGCTGAGGTTGGCCTGCGGGTGGAGGGTGCTGCGTTTTTCCCATTGGCTGCTGAACAATTCAAGGACGATGTCGTTGACCTCGGTTTCGTTGCGAAGTCGCTGGTAAGCGTGTTTGTGCAGGAGGCTTTTGTAGCGATGGTAGATGCCAGTGAAGGCAGCGTGGTTTCCGTCCCCGAGAAGGGTAAGCAGTTCTTGGTCGCTGTGGGTGTTCACGCTTTTTCCTCTAACGAATTTAGCAAATTAATACGTGTAAAGCAACTAAACGATTTTGAACTATAGGCTAAGTGTGCTGGTATGCGTGCAAATTTTCGTTTTTTAGCGGGTAACTAAACCGGGATTGGTCAGGCTCAAAGCCCTTGAGCCCCTTGCTGAAGGTCCCCAGGGAGCGCAATTGCAATATTTGATAATTTATTTTATTAAAACAAGGGTAAACTATTGGAGATGAGGAATATTTGACATAGATTTAGAGAGCCTTTTTACTTATCATGAAAAAAAACACCTGTATTATTCTGATGCTCTCCCTGGGGTTTTTCGTTAAAGCCTCGGGCCAGGCGATCACGGTCAACCCGAATGCCCGTCAGATTATCAATTTCGACCCGATTGCAAAGGCGGACCCGATTCCGTTTGATCAGCCTTTTATCCTGCAATATAAAAGTTTCCCGGCCACGGGGCATATCCAGGTCAAGGTTTATAAGAAATATTATGATCATGGCAAAAGGCTGTTTGACAACCTCTACGCGGGGCGTTACCAGAAGGTCAATGGCAAAGATGTGCTTATTTACCACGAGGTATATAAAAGCGACCGGGTAGCTGTGTTGACCGCGAAACAAACGGATACCTCGCTGCATACGGTTTACCGGCCGGAATTCACGGTGCAAGACAGCGTGAAAGATGGCAATCTAAACCTCTATTTTCCGGGGGTAAAGCCCAATAGCGTCTTCGATGTGCTGGTGATCCAGGACCCTAGCGCAGATGAGATCAAGGCAATATTGGCTTTTAATAAAATTAAGCGCGGTGGGGATCCGGTTAAGATCGCTGCGGCTTTCACCCAGTTACAGCAGCGGTTTACCTACAAGGTGATCGACGGGCCTAACGTGCTCTATACGTTTGAAAAATTAGCAGATTACGATCAATTCTACAGCACGCTATCGGGGGACTACGACCTCTTGTTGGACAGAACGCAATACCTGGCATATGGCCTGGCAAACCCGGTTTACTTAAAGGAGGCAGCTAAACTGCTGGGCGATTGCAAGCTGGACGGCTATCTGCTCTATACAGTCAATGAACCGGGGCTGGCGGTTTTAGCGGACGGGCACAGCGCGCTGGGTGACCAGCAATATACCCTGGCAACGGATGATTATGACTTCGACCAGCGCCAGGCAAACTTGGATAAAAGTATCCATGTGCTGGATAGTTTGTACAGGATACTGGGGCGCCTGCAGCAAAGGCCTGAAGTAGCGGCAGCCCATCAGGACGGGGACATCGATGCGCTACGTAGGACTATTGGCTTGAATGTAGGGGCGCTGATGACCAACCAAGCTTTTCTTAAAAAACATTATAAAACGATCCGGGATGCAATCACCAATTCGCCAAAGATCAGTAACCAGACCTGGCTAATCGGCAACTCCGGGGCAAAGGATATTCAGACTTTATCAGGTTCGATCCTTTCCACGGAATTCGGGATGACGAATATATTTATCAAGAACAATAACAATAAGACCATTTATCTCCCGCGTTTGTTTATGGGGGTCGATATTTTTTTTCGCCAGGTGAACCGGGATATCAAATCCAAATACTTGTACCATAATGAAAAGGAGGTTCTGGATCTGTACCAGCCACTGTCCAAAGAGCCGATTCATCCGGACCTGATATCCACACGGACGAGCTGGCAGCACTTGTCGCTGTCCCTAGGCTTAACGCTTGGAAATCTGCCGAATACAGATTTTAATAATTTTTACAATACGTTTTCACTGACGGCAGGGCCCAGTTACCGTTTTTGCCGGGTACTGCGGCTGAGCGCAGGGGCGGCATTTATGAAGCGGCAAAATCCGAACCCCTTGCTGACGAACCAACCGGTGGCGGTGGGTTACTACGCCTCGTTTTCGGTGGACCTGAATTTCCTGAAGGCGGCGAATGATTTCTTTTCCATGATCACCAAATAAGCGCAAGATGAAAAAGAATTATTTATATATCGGTTTAGTATTGCTTATGGGTTGCCAGAAAGTTTCGGTAAACAGCGCTGATGTGCTTTCGGGGCTGACGCCACTGACGGCTTCGATTCCGGCAGACGGAAGTACGCCCGTGCTATTTTCGGTCATATTGAATAAGGACGCGGACCCCACGAAGAGGGCGGTTCGTTTTACAGCTTCGCCGGGTAGTTGGGTGGGCGGCAAGGACAGCACGGTTTCAGTGACGGCGACATTTATCAGCGGGCAACTGATTGCTACGGCGACGCTGAAGGGGACGGTGAATCCTGGAACGATTCTGGTGAAGGTGCAGCCGGACTTGCCGCAGGTGGTAAATAACAATTTTATACAACAGGCAAAGGTGACGGCACAACCTTCGCCGGTAGCGTCGGTCACTTTACAGCCTTCGGCTTATGGGCTAAACTCGAATTACCAGGGCGAAGTCACCCTGAGCGGGATCCTGAAAAACGCGGCGGGGAAATACGCATCGGCTGGTGTCAAGGTGCTTTTCGAAGATTACCTGGCGGGCGGCGCACCAGCCAACGGGGTCTACCGCAAGCTGGTGAATGTTTCTGTGGATACTACGGGGGTGTCTGCGAACTATTCGACGGGCATGTACCCGGTGGGCACACCTGTGCTTATCAAGGCGACTGTACTGGACGCGCAGGGTGCTAAGACAACAATTACAAATACCATTCAACTCACCATTAACAAATAAATCAATCATGGGAACTCCAGAAGAAGAAACACGAGCACCAAAAAAATGGCATGAGCAAATGCCAGATGTAATGGACAGAATACACGAGGTCCTGAAAACTGAATTTAACCTGGACGACGATATCGAGCCGCATAGCATAGGTTTTAAAAGGCGCGGCGAGACGCGTGATGAAACCGGCCCGGATGTGATTTGCGACCGGGACGGTTGTCACTGATAAGAAGCGACACGCACTAATCGGACACAGTCTCGGCACCTAGCCATATCTGGTTCTCAAACAAGTCCATCCAGGCACTCAGCAAACTGGTGTGCTCAGAGGCTTTGTCAATAGGGATATGTTTTTTGATTTGATCACATTTAAAACGGATAGAAAATGCCAACAGCAACTTTAATGAGCCCGGCGGAAATGGACCGGCTGAACAACCAGAATTTTAACGTATTAGTGCAATCTCTCACCGGCTTGGGCTTCACGCTCAGCGCTGCAGATCAGCAGGACCTACGCCTGTTTTATGAGGGAGGGACGCAGCTGCTCGCACAGGAAGTACTCGGCGAAGAATACGAGGACCGGCTGAGCTATTCAACGGGCCAGCTGGTGGATGCGCTGACTTACCGCGGGGCGGCGAATGTACCACAATTCGGGAGCTTCCGGGATTTCCTGCGTTCGTTTTGCCCCCTTGACCCTTTTTGCTAACCAGCTATGACAACAATACAAGATATGGACGAAAGACAAAAAAAAGCATTCGACTTTGTCTCGGATTATACCAAGCAACTGATCACGTTGTCGACGGGCATCATTACGTTTATGGTGACTTTCCTGTCGGATGAGCTGAAAAGCGGCGGAACGACTTCCAAGATATTGCTGGTGCTGAGCTGGCTGCTGTTTACATTGTCGATCTGTTTCGGGATTATGCGGCTGATGGCGCTGACGGGGAACCTGGATCCGGTGGAACCGGGGGCCACACCAAAACTGACAATCACGTCGGAGAATGTGCGGAAGCCTGGAAAATTCCAGATCGGCTTGTTCCTGGCGGGACTGGTGCTGAGCATGGTGTTTGGTTCTACGCAACTGTTCGGGGGGAAGAAGGCGGAAAAGGAGAAGACGATCATTATCTTGCAGCAACCGGCTCCGGTAGCAGGTAATGCGGTGAAGCCGGATACGCTATACCCGGTAAAGCTGCGCAAGCCGGCGGTTATTACGCATGGCCCTAAACCACAGGCCAGTGCGCCGGCTGGCGGTTAACGCATTGACAAGCCTATAACTGAAAGGGGCAGAAGCTTTTGCATTCCTTCATGACGAAATAGCTGTCGGTATGGGCGATGTTGATGGGCTATTGATCTTTTCCATCAGGAATTGGAAATAGCTGTGCAGTGTAGTTGCGGTTGCGTGGAGAATAAAATTCCGTTAGACGCAAACCTGGAGGCACTACTGGATCTCGGGTATGGTGGCGGTGGTTTTCATTTCGAGTTTGACGTCGGTAACGACCACGACAGATAAGCCGATCTGCTGGCGGTCGAGGAGGGCGACGAATCCTTTGATAAACCCGGTTTCCTGCATGATGCCGATGCACCTGAGTACGGGTGTGGGTGTATTATGGACAAGATTGCCAAGCCGTCGCTGGGGATTGATTTATCGGAACAACTGTCTTATTGACGAGCCAAAAGGATATGATGAAGGCACGGTAGCACGATCTGTCCGGTTTACCGTAAGAAATCCTATTTTTGTATTACAATACAGAACTATGTGCAAGCTTTTTGCGGTTGGAATTTCGAGTGACTTTGATGAACCGCAGCTGGCGCAATTGTTCGCGCCGTTCGGCGGTATCGAATTGTTGACGATTGTCCAGAATAAGGCAAATGGGGGGAGCAAGGGTTATGCTTTTATACATATGAAAACCCAAAGGGGTGCTGAAGGGGAGATTACCACATTGAGCGGTCACCCATTTGGCGATCGGTAGATGGAAGTGCGACTGACGGAAGAAAAGCCGGTGCTAGTGCAACGGCCGGTAGCCAAACCCAAATATCTTCCGGTCAGTCCGGTTAGTGAAACTACCACCGAAAAAGAAACGGTCGCAATTATCCCGCTAAATTATTCCTACCTTATCCAGCATAATAATTTCCTTTTTTACTCTTTCCCGGCGATCAAAATTTACATGCGGTCGAGCAGGTTCACCTCCAGTCCACGAGCTTAGCGCACGTCTTGCGGTTCCCCCGCTTTACCGACAGACGCAACAGTCGCAGTTTTAATTACGCTTCGCCAGCGCAGGCGGCTAAGCTGTTTCTGCGCTGACCAAAACCACGGCAGTTGCTGTTTTATTAAAAACGCTTATCACGTTTGTCAGCAATGATCTGCGCTTCCCAGGCATAATCACAGCAACAGCGGAGGTAAATAAAATAAGGCGTTTCCAAAACTTTCTCCTCGAAATCCTCGTCTTTAAAATCGCTACAAAAATATTGACCGGTTCCATATAACAGGTGATTTTCGATAATATGGCGGCAATGACTGCAATTTTTCACCCATGGGTACCGCTCCATAAAACTGTTCTCGGTCTTTGTAAAAGCTCGGCGCTGCCCGTTTTACTATTTTAGCTGTTGCTATATCCATTGCGGTGAAATCATAGTCAATTGATGTTCTATGCTAAAGTACACCAATCAGTATCATCATAAACAGAATGTTTCGTATATCTGGTCATTGCGCTCAGACCGTAAATGGTTGTCGACAATTCACAGGCCGTACATCTCACGGCAGTACTGAACATGGTAAAGTCTGTTAGGATCACTTCAGGATAGGAAAGACAGGACCATTGCTTGTGAACGATGAGATCGTTGATATCCTCATCGGGAACAGACTATTGCCCGCTGCCGGGGGACGCTTAAGACTCCAAGTTCTTGTGCTTTTCTGGTTTCGTACCAAGGAAAATATAAGGCTAACGGCATACGATTAATTAAAATGAATTTCTGCCCCGGAATAGACGAGGTAAACCTGTTCTCCTGCTATGCAATAACCGTAATCGAAACACATCCGGAAAACCCGTCCGTCTTCATCTTTATATTCGCTGGTGAAATACTTCAGGTTCACGCCAAAACCGTAAAAGTCATTTAATGCAATTTGGCTTTGGTAAAGGCTCTTCATGTTGTGCAAGGCGATGCGACTGCTGATCAGGATATTGTAAACCCTTTTTAATGCAGCAATATTAATATCATATTCTTCTTCAGGTTCAGCTACTATTACCGGCTGTGGAATATAGCGTTTATCGTTATGGTAGGCCGTTTTGCAGGCCTCGGTGCAGAATTTTTTATCCGCACGTTTAAGCTCAAATAGCTCGTTACAATAAAGGCAATGAGCGGTAGGTTTGTCACTGGCGGCTTTAGTCATGTTCCAGAGTCGGTTTTCGGATTACTGAAACGTTTATCACACGATTATAGAACAGCTAAAATTAAAAATTGATTTTTTTAAGATTCAGTTTTGTATTGAATAAATATTAACCACCATGGAAGCCATCAAAACAAATTACCCGAACCTGGCGAGCGAGACGTTCGGTCACGGGAGAAGACGTTATTATATCGATGTGAAGAAAGCGGTTAATAATACGCACTTTCTATTGATTACTTCGGATGAATCCTTTCCAAATCAGGATACCAATTACCGGCGCACGATCCAGCTTTGGGAGGAAGATCTGGCATTTTTCGTGGAGGCGCTCTCGATAGTGCTCAATAAGATCGCCTATGGCGAACTTAGTTCCCCGGAAACCAAAACGGAAGTAGTCAAAGACCCAAAAGGGATGAAAGCTGTCGCGGAGTACGACCGGCCGCGGGAAAAACTGCATGCTTTGGGTGCGGGAAAGCTGAGCAACGCGGAATTGCTGGCGATCCTGTTATGTACGGGTTCGCCGGAATTATCGGTGCTGGATCTTTGTGGTAAGATCATGAAGTCCGTTAAGGATGAACCATCCCGGCTGCTGACCCGGACGGCGGAAGATTTCTGCCGTTTTCCGGGTATCGGTGTGGCTAAGGCGGCAACGCTTATGGCGGCACTGGAGCTGGGCCGCAGGGCATTTCTTTCCCCATAGCGTTAATTGTTTTACCGGCAAAGGTAGCGCAGGCCCGGCCAGCCGTCAAGGGTATATCAACCGCGGCTCCGCCGCGGCCCCTGACAGCAGCCCGTGCCGCGCTGAAGGGGCCATAAAAACTTAATGCTTGTGTTATGGAAAAGTTTGAATTATCCCTGCAGTCCCGGCCCGCAATCGACGCTCATCTTGCGGAGCATTTTATGCCGCGCGAAGAACGGGACATCTTAGCGGAGATTACCGCGCTTATCGAGACAGGTAATGTAGAACGTTTAGGCTGGTTCGCGGGTTTTGGCGATGGTTTCAGCCAAATCACAAGGAATGTGAAAGAGCACCGCCGCGCGCTGGAATTCGGGTTTACCGAAATTGCTTTTAATCAATATGGCTGGTTTGCTTCACCGAAGTTCCTGGATTTTGAAGAAATCAAATTAGAACAAAGCAGCATCCGTATCGGTCACGGGCCTAATGGTATTTGGGCTTATGCTTTAAGCTGTAATTATGGTACTGCAGGGAGCAGCGGGCCGCTTTGCGTTTTCTGTAAAAAATATCCTCACCGCGATGCGGCGCTAACAGCTGCATTAGCTGAAATGAAAGCTAAAATGTCACAGTATTTAGGTAATGCAGACACCACGAATTATAAACAGGATGTATTGCAGAAAACGTTGAAAGCTATCACAGTCTTTGAAGTTAGTATGGTTCAGCTGACCTTGTTTTAGCTTGTTTTGCCAACTGAAAACCGATAGCTTTGTGGTATGGCCTTCCGCAAAAAGATACCGCTTATTTCTTATCCCGAATTTTTAACGCGGGTTGAAAATGAAACCCATTTCACCAGTTCGCATGGCAAACGCTACCGGGTTTTAGGCCTGCGGGACGAGGTGCTTCACATTGAGCGCCAGGATGCCGACCGTGATATTGACTGGGACATTGATCTGAAAAAACTGTACCAGGCCTATACGGAACTTGAAGATTTCGCTACGGAAAATTTCAGGCCCTATGTGCCGCGGAGGCATTCGCCTTCGCGGGGGTTGCTGCTGCGGTTAGGCTTGATCGGCTGATCCGTTTTGTTATTAAAAACCTGCATTTTCATTTCATTTGTTACGCTTTACTTGTTACTATCACCCCCCTCCCGATAAAAATATGATCGTATCATCTTTCCCCTGAACCAATGCTGGCATAATTGCCGGTTAATACCACCAAGCGCACATGAATAATCTTTATCCGGTCGTTGACTTGTTCGGTAACGAATTTAATGTCCCGGTTACCAGTTAACTAAAGAAGGCAAAGGCTAACTGCTTCGGGAAACCGACCAGCTTGACCGCATACAGATAGCCCTTCAATTTTGCCGTGAGTTGTTGCAGTAATAAGCTAATGCAGGCGGTTAAACAAGTGAAGGGGGCAGTTGCCTATCGACCGCCTTAGCTTTTGTCATCATTTTCCGGGTAGGTTCTTCATTTTCTCGCTTAGCTCTTTCAACCCGGCTTTTTTAAGGCATTCTTCCGCAAAAAGCTTTAATTCTTCAAGATCCCCGGCCGGTACCAGTTTGAGTAATTCCAGAGCCGCTTCGCCCTCTTTACCGAGTCCGCCTTCAATCACACTATTCAGCAGTAAAACTGTTTTGCGGCTGATCTTCAGGTCAATCTTTACGGCGTCATTCATCCCAGGGCTACATAACAAGGTTTCGTAAACCGTTCCCAACACATTCGTTGCCATATTCGCTTGATTTTAATGGTTAATAATGGTGGTAAAGTTAATTGGCCGGCGGGAAAACATCCTGTTCAAAGTTTAGCCGGGATGGGCGGATGTCAGCTGGCCGCCCTACTTTTGGTTTTATCACAGGAAAGGGATTGGTGAAATGGATTTTACAAAGGAAACGTTTTCGCTTAGCCGGATAAGGGAATTAGACCTGGCTTATCTTTTAGAGATGTTTGGGTATGAGCCTGCGGCGCGGAAGAAAAATGATACGGACTGGTGGTATTTGTCGCCGCTGCGGAATGAAAGGACAGCGAGTTTTCATGTTGACCGTTCGCTCAATGCATGGTACGATTTCGGACTGGCGGCAGGGGGCAACCCGGTGGACTTTTTACTGCGGTATTACGGGTGTTCCATCGAGGAGATGCTGGAGCGGGTCAATGTTTCTTTTTCCCCTCAGCAGCTCAATGTGTTTGAGCCGGATCTGTTGGAGGGGCGCGTGGGAAAAGAAAGCAAACTGGTGGTTACGGATGCAAAGCCACTGTACAAATACCCGCTCAAAAATTACCTGCACGAGCGGTCAATTCCGGTTGCGGTGGCTGACCGGTTTTGTGTTGAAGTTGATTACAAAATTAATGGTAATTCTTACTATGGTATCGGTTTTAAAAACGATTCCGGCGGGTACGAGATCCGCAACAAAAGTTATAAGCAAAGCAGTTCGCCAAAGGATATCACAACGATGTGTTATGGCTCTGGTGCAGTGCAGGTATTCGAGGGTTTTATGGACTTTCTTTCCTACCAGGCTTTGCATCCTTATCGGGAACCGGGCACAACGGATTTTGTAGTGCTGAATGGCGCGGGCCTGTTTGACCGGGCGCTGCCATTTTTGGAGCGGCACGAAAGCGTGGGACTTTGGCTGGACCGCGATGTAACGGGCAGGGCATATACGCAGTATGCGCTTTCGCTGGGTGCGAATTACAGGGATGAAAGCGGGTTTTATAGCTTGCATAAGGATTTGAACGAATGGCTGATGCAGAAGGGAGAGGTTCAGAAAGAACGGTTAAAGCCGGGTAACCGGCTGCGGCCGGTGGGGTAGCGACGGCATTGGTTTTTTATGTTTTTTCCCCTCACCGGCCTGGGGTTAGCTTGCCTTGTGCGCAATCGGCAAGATGTATAGTTGTTTAACAACAACTAAAAAGGCAACGCTCCCTCCGAAGTCGGGAGCGTTGGGGAAAGCGCTGCGCTTCCGGGATCCTGGCTTCGGAGAGGTTGTTTTTTGATGTTTTGAATAGGTGGAGGATGTGGCGATGGAAGAAAAGAAAACAGGCAGGATACGGATCATCGGCCTGCGGTTGACAGGCGATGAGTATGGGGTTTTGGAGAGCCGCTGGCAAAAAAGCACGGTGAAGAAGCTGAGTGAATATGTGCGGCGTGTGCTGTTTGGGAAGGTGGTGACGGTGAAAACGCGCAATGTTTCGCTGGATGATTTTGTGGCGGAGCTGGTTTTATTGAAGAAAGAACTGAACGCTGTCGGTGTGAATTTTAACCAGGCTACGCACCGTTTACATACGCTGGATTATTTGCCCCAGATGCAGCGTTGGCTGCTGGCTTGGGAGCGCGATAAGGAGGTGTTGTTCGGGCAGCTATCTGCCATAAAGGAGCAGCTTTCAAAGGTGGAAGAACGATGGTTGCAGTAGTCCATGGGAGCAAGTCTTTTCGCAATATCCTGAACTATAACGAGCACAAATTAAAGGAGGGTAAAGCAGTTTGTCTGGAGGCTGCTGGCTTTATCAAAGCGGCGGCTGAGCTCAACTTTTTTGAGAAGCTGCGGCGGTTTGAAAAGCTGATGGAACTGAACCAGGCGACGAAAGTAAACACGCTGCATATCTCTTTAAATTTTGATCCTTCGGAGCAGCTTTCAGATGAGCGTTTGCGGAAGATTGCGGCGGTTTATCTGGAGAAGATCGGGTTTGGCGAACAGCCTTATTTGCTCTACAAACATATGGATGCGGGGCACCCGCACGTGCATTTGGTGACAACGAATATTAAGCCGGATGGCAAGGCGATCACACTGCATAATCTGGCCAAAGTGAAGTCTAAAAAAGCCCGGCTGGAGATTGAAAAAATGTTCGGCCTGGTGGAAGCTACCGGCAAAAAGCAGCAGGAAGTTTGCGGGATGAAACCGGTCAATACAGCCAAGGTAGATTATGGTAAAACGGAAACCAAAAGGGCTATCGGTAATGTGCTGCATAAGGTGCTTTCGGAGTACCAGTTTAGTTCCCTTCCGGAATTGAACGCGGTGCTGGGCTTGTACCATATTACCGCTGATACAGGAGGTGAAGGCAGCCGGGTCAAACAGCATGACGGCCTGGTGTTCCGGGTGTTGGATGAGCAGGGCAATAAGGTGGGTACGCCGGTCAAAGCCAGTCTTTTTTATAGTAAGCCGACTTTGAAAAAGCTGCGCGACTTGTTTACGGAAAAGGCAGTGCGGAAAGAAGCGCTGCGGTCAGGTTTAAGGCCGGTCATCGATCTGGCGTTGTTGCATGGCAAAGCGGATTTGACGGGGTTTATATCGGCGTTGAAAAAACAGGGCATTGACGTGGTGATCCGGCAGAATAAAGACGGGGTGATTTATGGGATCACTTATGTTGACCATCGTAGATACCATAAAGCGGTTTTTAACGGCAGTGAACTGGGGAAAGGATACAGTGCCAGGGCCGTCCTGGAGCGCTGTGCAAACCTTGGGGCAGGTGAGGGGGAAAAGCAAACCGGCGAGGCGGAAAAAATGGGGCAGGGCAGGGCGGCCAACGAGGGGTCGCGGATCGTAAACGGGGGTCAAAATTTTGTGGCTGAGGGGGATGTTATATCGGGCATGGGATTAATGGAGACCTTGCTCGATCCGGGGTATCAGCCTGAAACGATGGACTGGCAATTGAAGCGGACGAAGAGGAAAAAGAAGCGGAGGCGGCTGTCGCCGGAGTAGGCTTTGAAGTCGGCTGGTGAGCAGAAAAAAAAGACTGTGGATGATTAAGAAGTTTCCTCTTCAAGGAGAGATTATTTGCAAACAATTCAAATTTGGCGGGGCTCATGAAGGCTTCGTCATTTAGAGGGGGCTGAGGGTGGTTTATGTCAACGACTGGGGAGAACGATCAGGCGATGCGCAAGATCCTGGATATGACCAGGCTGATCAGTATAGCGGTTTTGGGGATACATTTTTACAAGGAATGTTACGGGGCTTTTGCGGGCTGGCATTTGGTGGCGCCAATATCGGACAAGTTGCTGGGTAATATCGTGCGGACGGGGCTGTTCAGCAATTTTTATAAGCCGAAGCTGATCGCTTTGGGTTTCCTGGTCATTGCGCTGATCGGGGTTAAGGGGAAGAAGGATGAGCAGCAGCATTTTAAAACGGCGCTGCTTTACCTCCTAACAGGGTTGCTTTTTTTCCTCGCCAGCTATTTTATTTTGCTGGTGAGGGGAGGAATGCAGTTGATAGCCTCTTTGTACATGGGGCTTACGGGGCTGGGCTATTTGTTGTTTTTAACCGGCGGGACGATGGTGTCGCGGATCATCCGGGATAAGCTGGGCGGTGATATTTTTAACCGCGACCAGGAGACCTTTCCGCAGGAGGAGCGGCTGCTGGAGAATGAGTATTCGGTGAACCTGCCGGCGCGCTATGTGCTGAAGGGTAAGGTCCGCAATTCTTATGTCAACTATATCAATATGTTCCGGGCGCTTTTGGTGCTGGGTTCGCCGGGTTCGGGCAAGAGTTATTTCGTCATCCGGCATGTGATCACGCAGCATATCCGCAAGGGCTTTGCGATGTTTGTCTATGACTTTAAAATGCCGGACCTGGCGGTCATCGCCTATAATACGTGGCTGAAGTATAAGGGCAATTACCAGGTTGCGCCCAAATTCTTTTCGATCAATTTTGATGACCTGTCGCGGAGCAGCCGCTGTAACCCTTTAGACCCTTCAGCCATGCTGGACCTGACGGATGCGGTGGAATCGGCGAGGACGATTTTGTTAGGCCTGAACCGGGAATGGATCAAGCGCCAGGGTGATTTCTTCGTGGAAAGCCCGATCAACTTTCTGACGGCGATCATCTGGTATCTGCGCAGGTATAACGAGGGGGAGTTCTGCACGCTGCCGCATGTGATCGAGCTGATGCAGGTGGAATACGATAAGCTGTTTACCATCCTGCGCACCCAGCAGGAAATCGATGTGCTGATCAACCCCTTCGTGAGTGCCTTTATGCGGGATGCGGTGGAGCAGCTGGAAGGGCAGATCGCTTCGGCCAAGATCACGATGGCGCGCATTGCCTCGCCGCAATTATATTATGTGCTGTCGGGTAATGAATTTACGCTGGATATCAACAACCCAAAGGAACCGAAGATCGTTTGTATGGGCAATAACCCGCAGAAGATCCAGATCTATGGGGCAGTGCTTTCGCTGTTTACCAACCGGCTGCTAAAAATCATTAACCAGAAGAATAAGCTGAAGTGCAGCCTGGTTTTAGATGAGTTCCCAACGCTCACTACGGACATCATACCTACCATATCTACAGGGAGATCCAATTTAATTTCGACCTGTTTGGGCATCCAGGATGCCAGCCAGTTACGCAAAGATTACGGCAGGGAACAGGCGGACGTGATCATGAATATTACGGGTAACATGGCGGTCGGCCAGGTATCGGGCGATACGGCAAAATACGTTTCTGAAAAGATCGGCCGGATCATGCAGGACAGGGAAAGTTTATCTATCAACCGTACGGATACTTCGATCAGCCGGTCTAAACAACTCGAAGCCGCGGTACCGGCATCGCGTATCTCCGCATTGAGCTCCGGCGAGTTTGTGGGCATGGTAGCCGATAACCCGGATGAAAAGATTGAGCTAAAAGCCTTTCACTGCGAGATCGTCAATGACCATGCGGCGTTGAAAAAAGAGATCGATGCCTACGTGCCATTACCGGAGGTTCGGAAGATCAGCAGTGCAATTGTCGAGCGGAATTATTTACAGATCAAACAGGATATCCGGGATATCATCGAACTGGAAATGGAGCGGTTGTTGAGTGATCCGGCGCTGGCGCATCTGGTAATTAAAAAGTAGTGATGCCTTTTACAAAGCTAATTTGAGTTGGCTTTCTTTAGGATAATTATCTATTGGTATGACCGGAGGGTAGAAAACGCCAATAATTACGAAAGGATTTTTAGAATGGCGGGTATGCCATTCTTTCGTTGTCCCCAAAAAGAAGTAAAGGTTACGTGTAATAAAATAATGCCAATATTTTTCTTTTACTTTTGCGAGGGCTTTCTGTTCATTGGCGGCTGTTCTTACGCAGTTAAAATACAATTGGCCGATTTCCCAATCTTCGATCATTAAACGCGAGACGCGTCCATTGATATCCTCAAACTTGTAAAAGAATTTATAGGGAAGTTTTGCAATTAGCTTACGTGGCTCGCTATTCGTTCCGTTGGTCATAAACAGCTCCAACTGATTCAACTGATCCTTCCATTCCAGCTTCCACTCCCTATCGTCGGCTTCAACTCGAAACCGATTAGCCGCGTCGGCTTAAATGTGGCAAGCGAAACGTTGGTCGGTGCCTTACTGTCGTCGATCAACAAGGCCATATCTCTATACACCTTTTTGGTACAAAACGCAATCCGGGATTTCCAAGCTTCCTGCTTCGCCTTCGTACCACCTTTGATATCGATACTCTCCCGAGCCGTCATGTCCGAAAAGTTGTAATTCAAAGGCGAATGGCTTTCCGGTCTGAGGTCTTCTGTTCTGCGGCGCAGGCTTAATTCGATCCAGGTGAATTTATACGTTCCGATTACACCGTCAACCCAGGCGGCCCAATATCGCCTCGGAGTCCCAAGTGAACGAAGGCCATCCTTTTAATTGATGTATATACATATTCTCCGAAATTGTGCGGTAAATATGTATATTATTCTCCGCATAGTATAAAGATAGTCCGCAATTTTGCGGACTATCTGGGCATCATTCTCCGCACAGCATCACATTAATAAACATTATATCAAACTGAATTAAACACTTAGGCATCTCTGAATCCCCTTAATACTTCTTTGATCAGATCGCCATTCATTTTTTTAAACCCTTCGACTAAGCTTTCAATCGGCAAATTCGAAGCGCTTCCATGGCGATAAACCTCATTGTTTTTAAAGATCGCAATTTCTAGGTGGGGTGAATTTTTACTATTTAAGTCGAAATAAAACCTATTATTTAATTCTTTGGTTTTTAATCCGTTAATTTCTATAACCGGCTTATCTTCCAACACTTTTACGATTTCGTTCAAGTCGGTGCCAAATTTCTCAATCATCACATATTGCCAATACCACATGAGGTAACGGTTAACCCTTCTGATCTGAATTTCCTCTAAATTAACGCCATTATCATCAAAAGCCCACATGGTTTCCGTAGCAACATCAATGCTGTCTAAAAAGAATTGTTTAACCGGAGAAACGACCAGATCAGCCTTAACTGAAAATCCATAATCATTCAATAGGCCGTACACATCCGCTTGATAGTCTGCCGTTTCTAAAACTTTAGGAAAGCTGCCAATGTTGTTGACAGTTGACGAGGTTAATTTATGCCGGTAATAATGTAAGCCCTCATGGAATAAAAATAAGCGATAGGCTTTTTGAAGTTTGGCGTCTTCAACGAGCCGCTTACCTAAGGAGACAAAAAAAACATTATTAAGATACCAGCGGTTATTTTTCCAGGTGAACCCATCTGTAATGGAATCGGAGTGAGGATCAATTGCATCATCCTTGAGCGTTGTATCGCTAATCGGCGGCAGATTTGTCCAGAATTTATCAGCCATGAGCTTATCATCGAGCTCCGGGATCAAACCTAAGTACCAGGCCCGGCCACGAGAATCGCTTTTATTTTTATTCAAAAAATCTTTTATGTGGGTGTTTAATTGGTCCGCAGCAAGTTGCCGCAGGCGCATACCCTCAACCAATTCCTCATCGGTCCACTGCACCTCGCTACGCGCTTCACCCTTGATTAAGACCGATTTTGTATAGCGCGGCTCTTTGGTCGCATCGTATTGATAGGTTTGAATTAATGGATGGATATTGGGACTTATTTTAGTCCCCGCTAAAAACGCCAAGCCAGTCGGAACAGACGCAAATAAATGTATGACTGGTATCATACTCTCGTTATCCGAAACATTATCCAGTACATTTTTAAATGCCTCAGCGATTTCGTTTATCTTTTCTTTATTATCCAGGCTGTCTTCATTAGGCTGCGACAATTCAATATCTATCTCCGCCGCATTTTCTATTACGCCATTGGTATCGGGGCTTTTAACACGATGAGAAATACTCAATCTCAACATCACTTCCGTAATACCCTTTTGTTTGGGATTAAGTTCTCCGTTTACCTGTAGCTCAAAAGTCTCTGTGGCAATATGATCGCTTGTTTGGTACCATGTTTTTTCTACATGATGCAATTGAAATACCTCAATATCCCTAAAATTATGAAACTGATATCCAAGGTCGATCGCCAATGGTATAGGAGCAAGACCAAAATACAATACTTTATAACCCGCACTTGATCTCAGCTTCGGTTCAACGCCGTCTAAAAAGAATTTTCGCTGGTTCATGGCGATTTGCACCTGATCGGTGTCGTATAAATTTTCAAGCCTTAACGCAGTTGGAGCAACCGATATAAAATGCCGGTCGAGGTTTTTCCAATTTTCAGGGAGGGCTACAATACACTCTTCGTTTGTTATTGGCTGAAAAAACTCGTGCTTGATAATAATTAAGCCTTTGGGCGTACTACTCATAATTCTTCAATTTTAGATGCTATAATCAATGGTGTGGGTTCGGTGATGCTGAGTATCTGATAATACAAATCTGCATCAAACGGTTTATCATGATCTATGGCATAATATACCGCTTGCTTACCAACACGTTGTATTAAATCGGAGAAACTGTAAGGGACTGTTTTGGTATCGATAAAATCTAACAGCTTTTTCAAATCCTGTTTTGTGTGTACCACCCCTTTAAAAAGCATATCTATAACAGCTTCGAGTTTTTTACCCGTTGGGCGCTCAAAGTTAAGCTGAAGCGCTGTCCTCCTCCTAACCGCAGGATCTAACACATTGATACGGTTGGTAATCATAATTACGGCAAGGTTCTTCTTGCTTTTTTTGATGCCGTCAATTTGCTTAATTAATACGTTCAGTCCAGCGCGATCTTCATGATGCGCCTGGTTTTGCGATCTGCTTGTTGCAAGATCATCCGCCTCGTCAATAATCAGGATGCCTGTTTCTCCGTCTTTCAGCTTCGCCTTGGCTGATTCAAATGCATCAGTTACCCGGTTTGAAAGTTCTCCGACCATACCGCCGCCACGAATATTTGATGGCGTTTCAAAGACCTTCACCGGATGCCCAAGCGCTAAAGCAAGCGGAGTCCCAATGGTTTGTGCTAATGCGGTCTTACCACAGCCAACTTCGCCTGACAGCATGATCAATGGTGACCCGTTTTCAATATGAGAGAGAATGCCCAGGCCGTGTTTGTAATATTTCTTTTGCCAGGCAGTAACACGTCCGGGGTCTAATATTAATGATAGCGTTTTAAGCAGCTCGCTCTTTTGCTCATCAATTCCAACTAATAAGCCGTATTCCCGTTCTGCCTGTTGATCAGGATGCTTATACTCTACTAACGCAAGTGCTGTATTTACCATTTGTATAAAGATTGTTGCAGGCCGAAGCCCTCTTTGCTAAAAGATTTGTGATATTCTATGGTACCTTGAAGTGCGTTACCGGTTCCCCATCCCCAGGCCGTAATCTGTGCATCAACTTCGGCAATATGCGGCGAAGATCTGTCAAGGTCAATCAGTAATTTAACGGTTGTCTTTGACGGAAGCCCCCAAAAGTCCAGGCCGCCTGCCGGCTCATCCGTATAGATGCTACCGTCTGCTTTCAGTTGATAATGAATACCGCCCTTAGTTCCATCAGGCTTATGAAATTGAAGTTCAAACCAATTTAGCGCTTTTTTACCCAATAAGTACAAAATGTCCCGGCGGATACCATCCGCTCTTATTTTGGAGATGAGCCCTGTGTTCATTAAGTTAAGCGTATTTTCATAAACTTTTCCAACAATATAATTTGCGCGGGCCTCACTATAAGTGTCTGATCCGCTATTTGTAAAACTCTGTATCATCTTATTCGTCTCCGCAATGGTTTTTAAAAGGATTTCCAAACAATTCAGTTAATATTTCTAATGCCTTGCAATCATCACCATCCTCATCAAAGTGGATAATGCGATTCCAGTTATCCCTGGCATTTTCGAACCATTCAGCCAGCTCATTCACTTTAGTGCTATCCCATTTTTTTACAATATTGTTTTCGGGATTAACCGGATCAAGTACCGTCCAAACAGCTACCTTGGTGATATCAGGGGTAGCATAATAGTCGGTAAAAAACACAGGCACCCTGTTCCTTACGATATGGGCCAGGTACCCGCACCATTTAGCCATGGTTTCTGCATAAGTTTTTTGAACACCGAGTTTATCGAATGCCAAAGCACAAAGAAGATCCATCAGAATGGATGGCGGTACATTGTTTATTTTAGTGGTATCGTTATACCCGAGGTAATATGAATTGTCAGCCTGAAACTCCTTCCACCATTTTAATAGTTGGATGCATTGATTAAATTTAACTACACCATCAATCGCTCGGCTTTTCTTGGTTCGCCCTTTTACAAATTCATTATGTTTTTGCACCGAGGTTGATATCCGCTCGCCGTCACGGCGAACGAGAATTTGCTCGTCAGATTTATCAGTGGCTAGCATGGGCACTAAGTCAAAGGACCCTTTTTTAGAAAAGTGCAGCTTAATCGAGCTCTTCGTCTTTTCGATCGTGGTATTAGGGTATGATTTCAGGGCATACTGCTCAAATTTGTCCAATAAGCTATTTAACAAATCTGTTTCTTCATCGATTTTAACCACAATTGGAATATCGATATCCCAGCCATCCACTTCGGAATGGCCGCGGTAGTGCCGCCTTAATCCATTCCCCTTGGCCGATGACCCTGCTATCGGCATCGATTTTACCGTCAACCCGTCTTCTTCTGCTGTTTGCTTGATATATTGTCTTATTTCATCCGCCTTAGCAAAAATCTCCTTCTTTTTATCAGGATCAGGAGCAATCCATTTGGTAAAACATTCCATCCGGGACTGCAATACTGTTTTTGTATTTAATTCACTCATATGCTTATATTTATAAAAAACTTTATCTTATCATTTAATTACCCTCACTACCGAAACCGTTAGGTGTCTTAGTTTACCGGGGATGAAATTGATACGAAAAGCGTTACTAACGGTTTTCCGTATTACAGATATAACCAATTATGAACTGGAAGCAATATGAGCACACTTCTACCGAAGATCTGCTAACTTATATATCCTGGAAAGATCAGGAAGCCTATAAGGAGGATGCAAAGGCCGCCTATACATCGCTTTTTTTTAGGTTTAAGGAAGATATCGGAAAAAAGGCAAGAGTTGTCGCTATCAACTGGGGCTATGATAAAGATGTAGGTGATGTTATCGCCGAACAGGCATTCGAGCGTTTTTGGTCCCGACCCTACTCATTCGAGGCAGAGAAGTGCAAAACCAGTAACCTTGACAAATGCGTGCTCTTTTACATTTATAAGATCGCACAGCGCTTACTGGCAGATTACAAAAAAACGGCCGATAAACCGAGCCCATACACGGGTGAAGAGGAAGTTCAGGTGGATTATCCTGACCTGGAAAACATGGACTACCCTAAAGAAAAATTAAAGGATATCCGCAAGGCATATGAAGTATTGGCTGGCGCATTGGCAAGACTGACTGAAAAACACAAGGTCGTTTACCTCACTTACCATGCTTATGAAAAAAAGGGATTAAAACTCCCACGGCCATTACTGCAAGCATTGCGAGATGAACTGGAATTGACACAAAATTCGATAAGGGTTTATAAAAAAGAAGCAAAAGCAGAAATTGCAACCTACCTAAAACTGTATGGCAACAAATAAAGAAATTATCAACATGGAAAATATAACTGAATGGCTTGCTTCCACAGGATTTCTTTTCCCTTCAAACGAAGTTGAGTTGGAAAGATTCAACAAGCTTTATCCGGACGTGGAAAATGGGGTGATGGATTATGATATCAGCATTGAAAGGATTTTATCAGGTAACACACGCTCATTAACCATCAAACCGATGTTTGATCAGGACAACATTGCCAGTATCAGGCAATACAAAATGGTTGCGCGTTTTGGAAAATCCGAACAACTACCGCCAAATATTATTGACAAAATAAAAAAGAACGAGGCTAAAAAGAAAGATGATGCTTCCGATCAGAAAGAAGAAAATTAATGAGTTTACCAGCTACCTGGCTACAGAGTATACTGATGGAAAAAAAACATTGCTGGAGGATGTTTTAGGTTCCGAAGATTTAATCTGCCATGTCGATCATTATGAAGATTATTTTGATGGCATGCTGACGTACAATGAACTTGATTTTAATATTCACGTTAATATTGATCGCGGAAATAACTTAGCCTATAAGCGGGGGCGCTTTACCCTCAGCCATGAATTAGCACATTATTTTTTAGATGAGCACCGGATCGGTTTAAAATATGGCTTTTTAGAATCCCACGGCTCCAAACATGAATTAAATCAAAAAGACCCCATAGAACTTGAAGCGGATTATTTTGCAGCTTGTTTGTTAATGCCGCATGATAAAATGAAGAACCTGAATATCAACATGAAGTTCTCGCTGCAAAAAATATTGGCGGTGTCTGAGCATTTCCAAGCCAGTGTTTTAGCAGCTGTGTTGAGATATATTGAATTGTGTGTCCATGAGTTGATGATTGTAGTTTCCAGAGAAAATAACGTATTATGGTATGCGCAGAATGAGCCATTTCCAAAGTGGCCTTTTAGATTTAGAGTGGGCAATAAATTACCACCCACAACAGTTGCCGGTGAATTCTTTACCAAGTTGGATAGTAAATTCACCTCGATAGAAGAAGTTAATCCAGATGATTGGTTTTATCCCTTCCCAAATGACAACCGGGCTAATCGTAAAATGAATGAGCAATGTTATTATTCAGATAGCTACGGTTATGTAATCAGTTTACTTTGGTTTAAATAAATAACTCCGTCCTATTTCATTATTTGACGTAATCATCAGTTTTAGGAATGATGTGGACGGCTTATCATTTTCAAACAGTGTGTTATTTGTTTTATGCCTGAAATGAGACAAATTATAATATCATATATTTTATGTATTATTGAATAACCTATAACCAAGGATAACATGCAAATACGTCTGCTCATCAGGCTTTTACTGATAGAAAAAAATACCGAGTTTTACCAAAACAATTTATTCACTACCTGGCTGCCCGTATGACTTACGAAAAAGCATTGGCTCTATATCAAAATGATAAAACGCTGCAGATCCTGCGGGCGGATCATTTTCCATTATTGATCAGTTTTTTTCATTTGGCTTTTAAACAACAGGATAAAATTTCTTACCTGCAATCCGGTTTGGCTGGTTTATTAGGAGATTTCCTCTTTTCATTGGAACGGCAGGGAATAACTGATTATCCGCAACCGCCGCTGGATTACCTCCAAAAATGGGCCCAACAAGGTTTTCTCCGGAGGTATTACGAAACGGAAGATGAACCTGTATTTGAACTCTCCCCCGCTACAGAGAATGCGCTGAAATGGCTGGATGACCTGAATAAACAACAATTTATTGGAACGCACAGCCGATTGTTGCAATTCTTTGCTTTATTGCAGCAAATTGTTAACAGGACTGCCGGGCCGTATGACCGGATACAGCAATTGCAGGAAGAGCGAAAAAAGCTGGACATAGAAATTGAAAAGATCAAAAAAGGAAATTATGTGCAGCCCAGCGATACCCAACTCAAAGAAGATTATTTCCTTGCCGAGGAAACAGCGAAACACTTGCTGGCTGATTTCAGGCAGGTCGAAGAAAATTTTAGGGAACTAGACATTAATACCCGGCAAACCATCATTAAGAGCAACCTGTCAAAAGGTATCCTGCTGGATGATATTTTTGAGCAACAAAACCATCTCTGGAATACAGACCAGGGAAAAAGCTTTAAGGCATTCTGGGAATTTTTAATGAGCGAAGGTATGCAGCAGGAATTAGAAGAGCTTATCGGAAAGCTGAATAATATCCCTGCGATCAGGCAGGTTAAAAAGGAACAGATTGTTGACCGAATCAAAACCAACCTGGTGGACGCAGGGGATAAGGTTAACCGGAGCAACGATGGACTAATTGAACAGTTGCGGAAATATGTGGAACAAAAAAATCTTTCCGAGAGTAAGCATATCCTCCAAAGTATAGAAGCTATCGAACAGCTATTGATTAGGCATCGGGATCAACTGGAGCCGCAGCAGGTTTTAATGGAGGTCGATGGTTTATTCCGGCCGAACTTCCTGATGCAGCGGCCTTTGTTTAAACCGCCCGTGAAAATTATTTTCGAGCAAACCTTGGTCGAAGAAGGTACTGCTGACGCAAATACCAATGCCCTGTTTGAACAATTTTACGTAGATATCGAATTGTTACGCAATAATGTTCAGTCGTTGTTGCGTAACAAGTCACAAGTTTCCTTGACAGAAATTTTAAGCTATTACGTGCCTACCAAGGGCGTCGCTGAAGTTCTGGGCTATATGCAAATTGCATCCGCCGACAGCAGGCATTTGGTTAACAACGAGCATATAGAAAAATTAATCGTGCAGAATAAGGATGCGGGTACGGAATACCAGTTAGAGGCGCCTTTAATTATTTTTAACCGATAATCATGATACGTGAATATTCGCTAAGCCTGGTAGCCTTGCTCAAAGGTATTTTGTATGATCATCAAAAAGATGCATGGGAAGGTCTGCTGCAGTATGAAAATGATGTAAAGAAGTATTTTTCCACCATCGGCCTGGAGTTGTATCTCGATAAAAGCGAGGGCTATGCTTATCTACAGCAAAAAGAGCAAGACGAGGAATCGGAAATTCCAAGGATGGCAGAAAAACGGCAGTTAAACTTTTTTGCTTCCTTGTTATGTATTGTTCTACGAAAATATTTGCTGGAACACGATGCCCAGGGAGGTATGGTGCGGGCAATCATCACCCAGCAGGAAATTATTAATCGAACAAAATTATTCCTGCCCACCGTTTCAGATGAGGCCCGGCAGCAGGAACGCATCATCACAACGATCAATAAAGTGATCGATATCGGTTTTTTAAGAAAGCTGGATGACAACAGCAATAATTATGAAATACACCGGATCATCAAGGGTTTTGTCAATGCAGAAGTGATCGATGACACGCTTAAAAAGCTGCAAGCGTATGCGGCAGAAAAAAATATAACAGATTAAACGGCATCCATGGAAGAATTAATAGCAGATACCGCTTCAAACATCGCTGGTTTTCGCCTCCAATATCTGGAAGTGCTGAACTGGGGGACTTTTAACAGGGTACGCTGGCAAATTCATCCTGGGGGATACAATGCTTTGCTCACAGGTGATATCGGTTCCGGGAAGTCCACTTTGGTCGATGCGCTGACATGCCTGTTGGTGCCACACAACAAGATTGTTTTTAATAAAGCTGCCGGTGCCGAGGGGAAAGAGCGCAATTTACTAAGCTATGTAAAGGGGGAATATAAAAAGGAGAAAGAAGAAATCACCAAGGTGGCCAAGCGCATTTATTTGCGCCCGGATGATAATACCTATACCGTAATCACCGGTAATTTCTACAATAGCGGCTATGATGAAAACATATGTTTGTCCCAGGTGTTCTGGATAGGTAAAGAAGGTAAAGTAGAGAAATTACTGATTATCGGGACGCTGCCCTTAACGATTGCCCGTCATTTTAGCGGCTTTACGGATATAACTGATCTCCGCAAAAGACTGCGCAATACAGAAGGCATTCAATTATTCGATGATAATTTCAGCAAGTACAGTGAGCATTTTCGGCGTCTCTTCGGTATGAACAGCGATAAGGCGATAGACCTTTTTTATCAGACGGTATCCATGAAATCAGTGAGCAGCCTGACTGATTTTGTCCGGGAACAAATGCTGGAACGAACCGACGTCAAAGAACAGATCGCAGCATTGCTGAAACGGTTTGATGACCTGAACAAAGCACATGCCGCGGTTGTCAATTCAAGAGAGCAATTTCAGATATTAAAGCCACTGACGGAATCATCTATCGAATACGGCAATGTCAACAGGGAGATCGAAAATATTGAAGCGATGCTGGAAGTGATACCAGCGTGGTTTGCCTTGCAGAAGCAAGGGCTACTGAAGGTAGCAATCGAAGAAAAGGGTGAGGAATTGCAAAAAGCCACACGAATGCAAAAGATATTGGCCCAGGAAAAGGAGGAATTAGAAAACCGGAAACTGGGAATTTTGCAGGACATTGATAATAATGGCGGCAAGCGGCTGGAACAAATAGCTACTGAAATCAAGCAGTTAGAAAAGGAAAAAGTCGACCGTAAAAATGATTTTGACGACTACGCAAGGTTGGCCAACCAATGCGGCTTAGGCACAGTACTTGACGAAAAAGATTTTCAGGATAATATTCGGCAGGCAAGGGCAATGCAGGAATCAGGTGAAAAAAGGGAAGCCGAGCTCCAGCAGCAAAGAGATAATGTCATGAGCGAATTACGCAAGCAGGACACTGATTTGCAGGCGGAGCAAAAAGAACTACAATCTCTGAAAGCCAGACAAACACAAATTCCCGGATGGCTTGTGGGCTTCAGAACACAACTGTGCGAAGATCTAAGAATCAGCGAAGAAGAGCTTCCTTTTGTAGGTGAACTTTTACAGGTCAATGAACAGGAAGGGGAATGGGAAGGAGCTATCGAGAAATTGTTACACGAAACAGGTATCAGTTTGCTTGTACCTAAACAGCATTATCGGAGTACCAGTAAATATGTAAATGATAATTTTTTGCGAAGCCGGGATGGCCGGGGCATCAAGCTGACTTACCTCGAGGCCGACATCGAAAGCTTCAATAGGGTAACCAGGCAGCTAGATAACAGCAGCATCGTCTTTAAAGTTGATATCAAACCCGACACCGCATTTTACGACTGGCTGGAAAATTATTTGCACAGGATGTTCGGGGATTTTATCTGCGTAGACGTTACCGAATTACAGCATGTGCCTTATGGCATTACCCAGCAGGGATTAATCAAAAGCGGGAAAATAAGGCATACCAAAGACGACCGGAGCAGGATCAATGACCGCCGAAATTATATTTTAGGTTGGAGCAATGTGGAAAAGATTAAGGCGCTGGAAGATGTGATAGGTGACCTGGAGCGCGAAATCCATTCGCTTAGATCCCAGAAGTCTGTCATCGAAAAAGCACAACAGGAATCCTCCGATTTGAAGGCGGTGATCAATCAACTGCTTTTTCTAAAAGAGTACAGTCGCATCAATTGGCAGTACTCTGCATTAAAAATACACCAGTTGGAAGAAGAACGTTACGAATTGCTGAACAATAACAACACGCTAGCCCTCCTTCAACAAAAGAAAGACGAAGTAATCACCCTGATAGACCAGGTCAAACAAAAAGAAACAGATAAGAACCAGGAAATTGGAAGGCTGCAGGAAGTCATCAAAAGTCATGAAAGGACATTACAGGATACCGACGAAATTATCAGTCTACTTGAAACCCGGCAACGGGAACTTTATTTTCCGGTCATTGAAGCAAAACTCGTAGATAAAGCTTTGCGTTTGTCGACTATTGATAAGCAGCAGGATCAATTCAAAAAGATTTTCGAAGGCGACACGGGAGAATTGAAAAAGCTACGTCATAAGTTGAGTACGCTGCGTTCTGGCATTGAAAGAAGGATGCGCGAAATTAAGGAACATTCCAAAGCGGAGTATAGTGAAATCGGCGAGAGCATCGAAGCCCGTGCAGAGTATATCGGAAAATTCGAAAAACTAGTGTCTGAAGATCTAAAACGTCACGAAGACAGGTTTAAGGAAGAATTGAATAAAAACACAATTAACAGCATCGCCGTTTTTGACAGCCAGTTAGAAAAGCATGAAAAAGACATCAGGTTAAAAATAAAAACCATCAACCAGCACCTCCGGGAAATCGTTTATAATACAGCGCAGGGAACTTATATTGAGATCTTGATGGACAGTACGCCTAACAAGGACGTCCGTTTATTTAAAGAGGAACTGAAGAAATGCTATATCCATTCCTTCAGTAGCAATGCGGATCTTTACACCGAAGATAAATACGAACAGGTAAAACGGATTTTGGACCGTTTTGCAAGTGCCGATGGCAGCGATAAAGACTGGACCAGTATGGTCACCGATGTAAGAGAGTGGTTCGAGTTTAACGCTAGTGAAAAATATCTTGAAGATGATACCGAGAAAGAGTTTTACGAAGGTTCAGGCGGCAAAAGCGGTGGTCAGAAGGAAAAGTTGGCATATACGATATTAGCCAGCGCCTTGGCTTATCAGTTCGGGTTGCAATTCGGAGAAAGCAAGAGCCGGAGCTTCCGATTTGTGGTTATTGATGAGGCTTTTGGAAGAGGCAGTGATGAAAGCACGCGCTACGGCCTGGAGCTTTTCAAGAAATTGAACCTGCAATTACTCATTGTAACTCCACTACAAAAAATACACATTATTGAAAGTCATGCCAATTCTTTTCACTTTATCAGCAACAAGGACGGCAACAACTCGCAAGTCAGCAACTTTACCAAAGAGGAATACCTGTTGGAAAAGGCAAAACATAACAGTTTGTTTCAACCTTTAGCTAATCAAGAGTCTTAGATGATCAGCCCGGAAGAAATAAAGCAGCAAGCCTTAAAGTGGTGGAGGCCATTTTTGCAAAGCTATATCGCTAAAGCGACTTTTTTTCCGAAGCAAATAGACCGGATCGGAAAAGTAAAGCCTGGGCAGATCACCCGTCAATTCGAAATTCTGCAACAAGAAATAGAATTGCTTTATAAAGCTTCAAAGAATCAAACAGGTATCGGCTATAGCATCAAAACGGCAGGCCGAAATTTTCGTAGAAGCGGCGCACATGACTTGCCGGACAGTATTGAGTTTGAAACTGCGGACGATTATATTTCTTTTATAGGTAAAAAGAAAGAGTGGAACCTGTTTTTGACAAACCACCTATTTCTGTCAGAAAGATTTCCAGAATTGGAGGATTGGCTAACGGAAAATATTTTGTCTCTAACTGTTCCGGATAAGGATTGGCATGGCATTATTGAAGTTTGTCAGTATTTTCTGGCAACCCCCAGGCCTGATCTGTATTTGCGGCAATTGCCCATTTTGGTACACACCAAATTTATTGAAGAAAATAGTACTCTTCTGCAATCGTTGCTTGACTTTTTGATTGCCGATCACATCCGCGACCCGGGACAAAAGCGAACGGCGGAACGCTACTTTTTGAAACACGACGAACCCCTGGTTCGTGCACGAATATTGGATGAACAGCTTTTCATTCACAGTAATATTGCAGATATCAGCATACGTCTATCGGATTTTGAAAAGACAAACTGGGCTTGCACTAATGTGGTCATTGCGGAAAACAAGATGAATTTTCTTTCCCTGCCTCAACTATCCTCGTCAATTGCTTTATGGAGCGGCGGCGGGTTTAATATAGGTTATCTTAAAAACGCTAGCTGGCTAAATAACAAACACATCTACTATTGGGGGGACATTGATGAGCACGGTTTTCAGATATTACATCAGTTAAGAAGCTATTTCCCGCATACGCAAAGCGTCATGATGGACCGGGCGACCTATGATAATTTTAAGGGATATACGGTACAAGGTAAGTTCAATCCTGCTGAACAACTAAGCTACCTTAGTGTGGATGAGGCTGAACTCTATACCTTTCTTAAAGGGCAGCCTAAACAAAATAGATTGGAACAGGAAAAGATACCCCATTTGTATGTTGTTGATCAATTAAGAAAGATGATTACTTAGCGTATCATCAATTTTATGCGCAGGGCAGCGGATCTTTACCGAAAAAAAACATACATGATAGCGTCGTGAGGCAGGATTGATTGCGGACTAGACCACCGCATTTTTAGATATTGCTAACGATTGCTTTGTGAAGGCTTTGAAATTTTGTATATTTACATAAGCCAAAGTCAAGCTAAAAACCGTTAACAATACGTTAACAGAAAAAAGAAAGGTAGTCGCGATCTAATGTAACTGCCTGATTCTGAGGTGGACCCAACAGGACTGATATCGAACCGCCTGCTCGATAGTGTCAGGCAATTATCTTTAATTATCTAGCTCACAGACGAAACACCTACAAATTATTTACGTCATTTCAGTTACTCAATATTAGAGTTGACAATTTGTCGAGGATTATTTTTGTAAAACAAAATTGGCCATGTAGCCGAGACATAGAAGGCCGACAGAATACATCAACAGAATGTAAGCAACCAAAGGCTTCTTGAAATTTAGCTTATCTGTCTTAAGATTAATTAAGAAAAAAATTGTTGATGTATACATCAGAGCATACCAAATTTTTTTAAATACCATTAGCGGGCTCGTAGCGACCAGAATTGTCGGTACATTGGCCAAATGATAAACGCCGTCGTTTTTGTTTTGCCCATTTAATTTTTCAAATAGCATGTAACTTATAGCGCTAAATAAGATAAGAAATCCCAAGCTCCATATAAATATCCATTCTTTATGATAACCGTAGCAGTTCCAGATATGAGGCACAATAAACCAATCATTTTTATAATCACGATACTCGATATCCAAGGTTTCGTAACTAATTTTTTGTCCTTCAGAATCGAAATTCTTTAATACTTTTTCATAGGTTGAGATGATCGCATCACGTGATAAGGGTGTTGGAAAGAATCGATTGTCGGTACAGTTTTTAAAGAAAACCTCAACAACCCTATCATTGAGTTCAGCAGTAGGGAAAATCTGCCTCAAGTAGTTTTTTATTGTACTTATTGTAAATATTTGCTCGTAGTCTGTTACAAAATATGTCTTATTTCCAATTGATATAGAATCCTGAGTTTGTTTGAATTTAATTCCCACAAGTTTAGCAACATCAAGTTGATCCGAGAAGAAACATAATCTAAAATGCTGATAATCGATTTTGATTTCTGAAATATCTGAATCGTATAAATTAATATAATGCCAATTACGCATCGAGTTTAAATAAAAATTATTTCGATCAAAATTGGCTGTAGTAAAATCAACGATATGATGAAATCCGGTATTAGCGGAAAAGCCTATCAATGCAGGGAGCAAGGAGTGATTAAAATAAAATGTTGTAGAATCTGAAATTATAGAGTTGGAAAAGTCAACGATACCCTGAAAATCCGTGTAGTAAAAATTGGCGATCTTGGGAAACACTGCAAAGCTTAAATTTGCCCCACTTTTAAACTTTGTTGCTTCGAAAGATACCATCTCCTGACACATCAAATGGTCAAGGCCTGCTTTACGTTCAAAATAATCGTTTTGAAAAGTAACCGCTTTTTGAAACCTCGAAAAACTAAAAGAAACGGAATCTTCAAAATGAACATTATAAAATAAAACGTTTTCCGGATATTTTCCGCCATTAATATCAACGGTTTTTTCAAAAACTATAGGTGAATCGAACCGCTTTTGGTTTATGACTATAGTTTTTCGAACATCTTTAATGCTATTCCTAAAATTTTTATTTTGATCAAACTGAAAAACCAAACTATCATTTCCGTGTTGGACGGATTGAGCGGAAGTCGCATTTGAAAATGATAATAGTGATAAGACTAGGCTTAATAAAAAACGGTATCTATTCATGACTCCAAAAATATATGCTATGAAATCTAAGTTACTGATAATGAAAAGCAAACTGAAACAAAAACATTTTTCTGTAAAGCTTCCAATTGCTTATATTTTTCCTAAATCACTGTACCTTATTAACTAGCCCTTAGGGGAAGCTTCTCGAACTCCGTTATAGGTAATTTGATGTCCTGAAGATACTTTTCACGTCCTCCTTCAAACGACAATCCACGAACGCCGTGTCATAAATTATGCTGTTAATGAATATGCTGCTTCTCAGATCAACACTTGAGAAGCAGCTATTATCTATCGAACAGTGATCAAAGCAAAGGTCGGGATATTCAAATGGTGTAAAAACCTCGTTGTTATAATAATTCAACGAATGGAATTGAGAAGTAATAAAATTACAGTTGGTGAACCATGCATTTTCGATGCTATAGAAGTCCATCATGTTGAACATCTCGAAGTTACAATCATCAAAAAATACATTGAAAAATGTCCCTTCATCTAGTTGGACCGCCTTGAAATGGCATTTTTTAAATTCCAGGCCCTTCCATTCTTCTTCAAAATGAGAAAACCGCGAATTAATGAATGAACACCTTTCAAACACGCAATCGTTAAACATGAAAAAGAAACCCCAAACATTCTCGAACGTACAGCCGACAAACTTGCAATTCTTAAAGAGAAAGCTGAAACTACCCGTAAAGGTATAGTCCTTGAACACCTTCTTTACGATAACATGCGGCTGAACATCATGTTCTGCATTATATCCCTGGAGCCGTTTAGGAAAATTCGACTGCATGTGCGCCATCAATTCCCCGGAACCGTTTATAGTTATATTTCCCATTATCGAATAAATATAACGTATGCAAAGCTATTTTACTCGAATGAGATCCGCTTACAGTAACATAAAGGAAAACCGAGCCCAATAATTTACAGCAAATAATGGACTTTGCGATAAATGGCGGCCAACGATGGCGGCCTTTTTTGTGCATTTTTACGATATGGCGAACGATGATATATTGGCCTATATACTAGACCAGGAAAACCGAATAAAAGAAAACGCAGCGTGTGTCGAACTCGCCAAAGAATTTAGGGCAGGCGGGCTGGATCACCTCACCCCGCTATGGCATCAGGATGTTTCTGAAATCGACCTGGGCCTTCAACCCGACCAGATCGTTGCGGATTTTATGAACGCAGGAATTACGCTGATCCAGAACGTTGAACTCTCCAGGCTCTTCGCTTCTTTCGACCCGGACAGGGCACGCGCCGTCAGCACCATGCGGATCGCAGGTCGTGCTGACTTCACTTACATCAAGTTCTGCCGGGTGTTACAGCATTGGAAGAACAGGCAGGAATTGATCCCGCCAATGATCTTCTTTAATCCGCTAAATGCTCGGAATGACCCGCAGGACGGAAAACACCGTTTGCGGGTGTCCTTGCATTTAAAAGTGACGCATATTCCCATAATTGTTCCGACTTTGCAGTTACAGCTAGTGCAGGCATTACTTTAAGAACTCGTTCTCTATGGTTCCAACGCGACGATCCGTGGATGCCCGAAATTTTACCTAAAATATTCGGATCGGCCTTTGCAGTTGAACCACTTTATTCTTAATTTGAGTGCTCACAAACCTAAGAACTTAAACATGGAAAATATCGATCAACTATACCTCGACGTTGAAGATAGTATAGGCTTGGAGGCCTACAATTATTACGTTGGATCTGGTAAAAAATACGCCATCGTCGAAGAGATGGTCACCGCGATCGCCGCATCTGTCCTTTTCGAGTTTATTAAACCTTTTATTGATTTTGAGGGTATCGCAGATCAGTTGAAGGCACAGGTCAAAGCTCTTTTCGCCCGGGACGACAGCCCGAATTTTCAGGACCTATCCGAGATGAAGATGTTGAACGAAGCGATCGATTTTATCAGCAAGCATCCCTCCGTATTTAATTTAGACAAAAAGAAGGCAGCGGAGCAAAAGATCAAAGCTTATCTTCTAAGCATCAACTATCCGTCGCAAACAGCGGAGCTCAAAGCCGCTGAACTAACAACGTTACTTTACCGGAAATTGAGCAAATGATCCCCTTTGACGACATCCATCTCCCTGGAGGACTGAGCCTGAGTCTCAAATGTGCGCTCGGTGCCACCACGATTAACAGAGGTGTCGATATGCTTGATGAAAATGGTGTAGAAGAACTTTTAGAAACCGACCTGTGGTATGAATATGGTAAGGTAGTTTGGTTCAGGTTCAGCGACAACGGCGAAGATCACTTCTTTAATTTTTTACCGGGAGAATATCGCGATTCACCACCTGATGGACCAGATGACATGATCAGAAACTGGAAGAGGCCTTTAAAGACCGGTCTGACCAAAATGGAAAAGTTCCTGGACTTCGCAGAATCGGTTTCCCCGGAAGGTATAACCCAGGATATGGCCGATCAGATCAGGATGTTGCGAAAAAGGGTCGGCCCGAATGGCAAGGAGATCTTTATTGACGCTAGTGGTTTTTACGAGACAGCTAAACGTATCCAACAAGCTGATTCTCAAGAAGTGGTCGGTCAGTTATTTGACGAACTCTTTAAAAAATACTACTATACGTATGCGATGCAACTTGCGCATTTTTCGGCTTGTATCACCCTGCTAAAATTACAGCTACGGTTGGGAATGTTTATCAAGGTGAATGCCTACAGTATACCTGAGCCGCACATCAATGAGTTAATATGGCAAGCGAAAAAGCGATCGCCTGATCTGCTGCATTTACTGACCGATATCGGCAATGATTTTTACGATAAGGCTACAGCGAACTTGAACAAGGCGATCAAAGATTACGGTGTGGAAGATGCTATGCAATTAACCCGTATAGCTGCGCATCAGTTTTACGGGGCGAAGCTGATCGCTCAGGGTGCCATAAACAGCGATATCAAATTAGACCTGAAGTATAACGCACTTGTGGCTGAAGAAGGCTGGGCTTGTGCGGTCACCGGATTTTCTAATAAGCAGTTTTTCTTCAACAAACCTGATTTCTTTCCTAAACTCATCGCCCAAGGTTTACTGATACATGGCAGCGACTTCATTTACAAATTTATCAGAACGCACAGCACGCCAACCAAGCCTTACTTCCCCCGGTTGACCGTTAAGATACTTATTGCCTACGGGAAAGTGCTCGCTGGCGGCCATTATCTTTCCGAAGGCGTTGAGGAACTCAAAGCCTTGGAAAATGATACCGGAACGTCATTATTCGACTTATGTCTCGTTGAACATTTCTTATTAAAGAGTACCATGAAGACGGGCGACGAGGAAATGAGAATGAGATACGCATTCAAGCTGGCCGCACGCACGGTCCTTTCAAAATTCTAATTTTCTGAAGGCGTGATCATTTTAAACGTTCCGTCCTTAAAAGCCCGCATCACGATAATGCCATCCCAGGCGGTACTGAAGATATTCTTGGTGACTTTGTAGTTTTTATGTTTTTCTTTTATACCGTAAAATACCTGTACGCTATCTAAAGGCGGGCGATCGCCGGGAATGACTTGTTGCAGTGTGTCCAGCGCCACGATCCTTGGATGGCCGAAATTGTAAGTGTTGAATGAGCCAGTTGGCGTACCCTTTCCATCGTACCATTTTCCCGCTGAAATGATGGCGTATTTAGGCGTAACGGCATCTACCCATTCCTTGGTCGTTCCGTTGTAAGAACCATGATGACTGACCTCCCAGACGTCGCTGTCCAGCAGCTGCGTACCCTGATAAAAATTGACCACCTCTTTCATGGCTTTCACTTCGAGGTCGCCCGTGAACAGGAAAGAGCTTCCGCCAAATACGACCTTTACCACCAGGCTGTGGTAATTGCCTTCCCTGCGCGATTCCGCAGCCGTCCAACCCGCAGGCAGTTGCTGGAAGCGGCCAGACAGGATGCTGATCACCGGGTCGGTGCCATTGCAGTTCACAGGGTCGATCTTCAGGTCGTGCAGCCCTTTTTTACCGGAGACGGCGGTAGCCTCATCGAAACTATAGTTCGCATATTGATAGCCAAAGGACGCGCGGTTATCCTGTGCCCAGGTCTGGCTGGTATCACCCGAGCCATTGCGCAGGCCATTGTCAATATAGTTCTTGACCTTATAGCGCCTGATCACTTCTTTCAAGCCTTTGTTATGGTCGACATGGCAATGGGTGATTAAGACCAGTTGGAGGGTTTTATTGAGATCCGTCCGGCGTGCGAAGAAGCGGTCGAGGTAGCGGGTGAGTTTCGGAATGTTCTTGTTGCTGTCGACACCCGCATCGATGAGGACAGCCCCGCAGGAAAACTCCAGTAAAGTGGCGTTGGCCTGGCCGACATCAATAAAATGGGCACGCATCTCGTTCGCAGGCAGCGCCTGGCTGAAGGCCCTTAAACAGAAAACAGCAAGAAAAATGGCCAGGGTCAGGCCGGTTTTGATCAATTTGGTGACAGGTTTCATAAAAAGGCAGGTTAATTTGGATAAAGCTACCTAATTAATATTTGAATATCAATAAGTTATATCGATAAGTCGATCAGCAAACTTTTTGATCAGTTGGGTAACGATGTTCAACTTGTAGGTCTCCCACAGTGCTTTGAACATGCCGAGGTCCTCATCTTCCTGGATCACCTGGTCTAAAATAAAGCCCTCTGTATCGGTTTGATACTCGACCGCCTTGTGGTATTCATAGTGATATGGGTTACCGCTGTAAGGGGCCAGGAACTGTCATTGTAATTCTTTCTTCTGCACTTCGGTCAGGCGCGGTAATTCTGCAATGCCACTGGTTAGTTCATCAAAGGTCAGGAAACGGAAGACCAGCTCGTCATATTCTTCGCCCTGCATCTCCAGCCCGACCATGTTGTAGAAGTGTTTGTCTTCGTTACCGGCAGACTGTTCGACCCTAAAAAATTGCTCCGTGTAGGTGTCATAATAAAAGTGTTTGCCCGGACGGCGCGCTTCGCTGATCGCCGCAGCCAGCCAGTTAAGATTAAAGAATTGCACGTCCGTTATACCGCAAATATATCCACGGCACGCTAAACTCTCGTTCGCGGGCTCATTTTCCGTAGAAAACACGGAAATCCCGGGCAGACTGGCACATAACGTCGGCACCAGCGACTTTTACGCAGAATTTCAGAACCATGCGAATACTTTTGAAGCGTTTCCTTTACACCGGGTTGATGGCAGCTGCTACGGCTGCTGCTACGGCCCAAACCTTACCGCTGGACAAGGCGGTCCATACCGGCAAAATGGCCAATGGCTTTACCTGGTTTAGGGGAAGGACTGGCACGAGGCCCGTCTTTTTTGTTTATAGTTAACGTTAAAGTTTCGCGTTGTAACGTCCGAATACATCCAACATCGCTGCGAACAGCGGTCCGAGGTTTTCCTCGAACACCCGCACGACCTCCCGTTTATAGGAAACTTTTCCCTCGTTATCAACCACACGTTCGCTGTGTACCAGTTTCAAAAACTCTTTGCTGTTAGCCGTCATACGAAGGTCGATGAAGTAATGATGCCTGCCCTCACCGATGGTCTCCGTTTCCAAAATATTGGTTTCTGTAATGAAATCTTTCTTTGTCATACAGCAAAACTGGGTGATGCTTTTGAGAGATGGCTGGCATTACCCGTGTAGAAACGACTACAAACGGGTATCGGGTCTTATCATCAATTCCGCACAAAGTTACGGGAGACGCTCCGGGTCAAAAAAAGCGTTCGGCATAAAATCGGTGCGCTGCACCTATTTATTCCGTTTCCTTTTTTTCTTCGTCGCGCCTCCCGTACCCCGCGCCATAATTAATGAATTTATAAACTTAAAGATCATCATTATGGAAACTTTGGTTGCAACAAGAACTTGTCAGGAATGTGGTGGAACGCTACGCGGAAGGGTAGATCAAAAATATTGTTCCGATATGTGCCGGACGGTAGCAAATAATCGGAAGAAGATGGCAGAAGCGCGGCAGATTCCCGAATGCATCACTGTCGTTCAGAAAACACTCCTGCACAACTACAAAATACTGACTATGCTGCGCAAACGTGGGGAGTAATTCAGCCTGCTATACCTTCAGGACCTTGGCTTTAGCTTCCGGCACCTGACCGGCGTGACCGAACAGGAAGGCCGATTGAAGCGTCACTGCTTTAGCGAAAGTTACGTCCTGACAGACCAGGCAATAATATTGGTCAATGATTAACACAGATGAGACCGGGCCAAGACTATCCAAATATACCTTTTAAAAAAATGCCGAATTCCGTAGTCATTCGCGCTCCCTTTCTTACTAAATCCCAATTTCTTGTGATAATCGCACCACTTGCCTTGACCTCCCATCTGCGTCTTTTAATACACACGGCTACCTTATGGCCGCGGATGGGAAAGTCCTGTATAGCTGTTTCCGGTAAGAAAGCTTTGGATTCAAGTTGTGCCTTTTCATACCCCGATGGAGCGAGGTTTTTTTCTTCCAGATAAATGTTCAATTGCCCGCTCTTAGATGAGCGAACATCCATAAGTTCAAAATATTCTAAAAGACCTTCTGGTAAGATTAAACGGACAAGGGTTTCGTATGCTGCTGACAAGGGTATTCGTATTTGTTATTCTAATGCAAAACAAATACTTTTATTAATTCCCCACAAGAATTCTACTTGATCCTAAATTTCATAAAACAGGAGGTCATTTATTAAAGAGTTAAAAAGAAAAATCGAAATTTTGCACCGCCTTAAATCTATTTTGTGTTTTACTTGTGTTTTACTTGAAAGAAAAAAGGCCTTACGGTAATTCGTAAAGCCTTGATTATCAATGTGGAGAATATCGGAGTCGAACCGATGACCTCTTGCATGCCATGCAAGCGCTCTAGCCAGCTGAGCTAATCCCCCGTTTCGGGTGGCAAATATATAATTTTAAGTATTAAAAAAGAATTTGATTTTAAAATTAGTTGTCGGGCTTGAAATCGCTATCTAATATCAATTGCATAAATTTCAAATCGAGCCAGTTGTTAAACTTATAGCCAACCTGTTTAAAAGTGCCTATTTCTGCAAAGCCCAATTTTTGGTGTAGGCTGATGCTTGCTATATTATTGGCATCAACGCCGGCAATTATGGTATGTATTGGTTTTTGCTTAACGGCTTCAATGAGGTGTACTAAGAGTTTTCGGGCTATTCCTTGTTGCCTGTAATTCTTGTGCACGTAAACTGAATGCTCTATGGTATATTGATAAGCAGCCCAGGCCCTGAACGGTCCGTAAGTTGCAAAGCCTGTTACCTTTCCATTTGCTTCGGCAACAAAAACAGGTATGTTATTTCGGTTTTTTTCTTCCATCCATTCCCGTCTCATGTCAATGGTGTGTGGTTTATAGCTATAAACCGCAGTTGTATTTAAAATAGCGTCGTTATAAATCTCAAGAATGTCACCTGCATCCTTTATTGAAGCCTGGCGAATGATCAGACCGTTGCTGTTTTTGTCCATATACTTTTTATCATGGGATGATACCTAAATATATACATTGTGAATTACCTATCAATAATTTAAGTGGAACTTCAAAATGGATGGTATAAGTCCTGTGGTTAAACGTCGCCGAGAGTAAGGGATGTATCGTAGTCCGTTGAGGGCGATAAATTGGGGATAGCTATGGTGAAAAAGCTGACTAACAAACTAATGAGCATTTTTATTGAAGCTAAGGAGCTCCAGTTCATCAGATAAGCGCAGCCGTAA
Organism: Mucilaginibacter sp. GW822-FHT03E02; assembly: GCF_058801545.1. NCBI lineage: Bacteria > Pseudomonadati > Bacteroidota > Sphingobacteriia > Sphingobacteriales > Sphingobacteriaceae > Mucilaginibacter > Mucilaginibacter sp. GW822-FHT03E02. Next base: position 5,335,493 of record NZ_JBXANJ010000001.1, read on the forward strand.
AGCTCATTTTCTGAACAAACTGCATAATTGTAGTTTCTGTTGATCGATAAGTTCAGATTATTAGGTTGGAGAACAAGCTTGTTGCAAAAATATATTAGTTATTATAGCTTGTATAGCAAATTATATTGCGCTAATTTTATGACGAGTAGAATCTCAGATTACTTTTGCCTCAAATCTTATATCTCACATCTCAATTCTGTATCAATTACTTAACTTAGCGCCGTTAAAAACACACAATGAAAAGAGATAAACTGATATTTAAACTTTTGGATGAAGAGCAGCAACGCCAGGAAGAGGGTATTGAACTGATTGCGTCTGAAAATTTTGTAAGCCGTCAGGTAATGGAAGCGGCAGGTTCTGTTGCTACCAACAAATATGCCGAAGGTTTGCCGGGCAAACGTTATTATGGCGGCTGCGAGGTAGTTGATGAAATTGAAACTATTGCTATTGAGCGTGCAAAACAGCTGTTTAATGCCGAGTGGGCAAATGTGCAGCCACACTCTGGTGCACAAGCTAATGCTGCTGTAATGCTTGCCTGTTTACAGCCTGGTGATAAAATATTAGGTTTTGATCTTTCGCATGGTGGCCACTTAACACACGGTTCGCCGGTAAATTTTTCGGGCAAATTATACGAGCCACATTTTTACGGTGTAGTTAAAGAAACCGGCTTAATTGATTACGATCAGCTAAAGAGAGTGGCTTTGGAGCAAAAACCCAAACTGATTATCTGTGGTGCTTCTGCTTATTCACGCGATTGGGATTATGAATTTATCCGTGCAGTTGCCGATGAGGTTGGCGCTTTGGTGTTGGCCGACATTTCGCACCCTTCAGGTCTTATCGCCCGCGGTTTGCTGAAAGATCCGCTTCCGCATTGCCATATCGTTACTACAACTACACATAAAACCTTACGCGGGCCGCGCGGTGGTTTAATTTTGCTGGGTAAAGATTTTGAAAATCCTTTCGGTGTGAAAACCCCAAAAGGCGAAACCCGGATGATGTCGTCATTATTAGATATGGCTGTGTTCCCTGGTACCCAGGGTGGTCCGCTGGAGCACATCATTGCGGCTAAAGCCATTGCTTTTGGCGAAGCTTTGAGTGATAGCTACATGAAATACATTGTACAGGTAAAAAAGAATGCCGAAGCTATGGCCGAAGCATTTGTAAAACGCGGTTACCAGATCATTTCCGGTGGTACAGATAATCACCTGATGCTAATTGATTTGCGTAATAAAAACATCACAGGCAAAGCTGCCGAGAATGCTTTGGTTAGCGCCGATATTACCGTAAATAAAAACATGGTGCCTTATGATGATAAGTCGCCGTTTGTAACATCGGGCATCCGTGTTGGTACAGCGGCCATCACCACCCGCCATATGAAAGAAAAACATATGGAAGAAATTGTTGAGCTGATAGATGCGGTACTCTCTGATCCTGAAAACGAGCAGTCTATCAAGAAAATTCGTAAAAAGGTGCACAAACTGATGCACGATTTTCCATTGTATCGCGAAGAAGGATCAGAATAAATGGCAACAAAGCAGCATGGATCTATAGATAATGAGAAAGAGCGTTTAATCGCGCTGCAATCATACCATGTGCTTGATACATTGCCCGAAGAAGAATATGACGCTATAACGCGCCTGGCATCCTATATATGCCAGGCGCCTTTAGCTTTTATCACTTTTATTGACGATCACCGGCAGTGGTTTAAATCAAAAGTTGGCTTGCAGGTTGATTATATCCCCAAAACAGATTCCTTTTGCCGCCATACCATTTTGGGCGATGATATAGTTGTTGTTCCTGATGCTACTAAAAATGATTTGTATGCCAATACCGACCTGGTAAATGGCGAAATGGCTATTAGGTTTTATGCCGGTGCGCCTTTAATTGACCCGCAAGGTTACCGCATAGGGACTCTGTGTGTTTTCGATCAAAAAATAAAGGTGCTGAACGCCGAGCAGGAAGATGCGTTAAAGACACTTGCCAAAGATGTGATGTCGCACCTTGAATTGCGCAAACAAAAGCGCGAATTGGAGCGCAACCTGCAAATTCATAAAGATTTTTACAACCTGTTTGATAGTTCGCCCGATGTTCATTGTATTATGGACAGGGATTTTAATATTGAACAAATCAATCGTTCGGTTGATACGGTTTTGGGTATAAGCCCGGATAGCGCCATTGGGCAGCCAATCTGGAACTTTTTTCCTGAAGAGGAAAAGGTTCGGACTTTGAATTTGCTTAAGGTGGGATTAGGTAAACAGCAAAGTAAATTTAATATCGAAACCATTGTATTAGCTCCTGATGAGGTTGTTAAATGGCTAAGCTGGTCGGTTAAATTCAGTGGTGATAAATGGTTTGCCAGCGGGCGCGATATTACCTATCAAAAACATATTTTGCAGGAATTTGAACAATTGGCCCTGGTGGCAAGCAAAGTTAGTAACGGCGTTGTAATAAGCAACGCCGCCGATGAGGTTGTTTGGGTGAATGATGCATTTGAACAAATTTCCGGCTTTACCTTAGCCGAAGTTAAAAATAAATGGCTGGGCGCTACACTCAAAGGTGCTGTTGCAGATGCTGCTGCCGAGGCTAAATTGATAGCCTCAATAAAAAATAAAGAATCGTACGAGGTTGAGCTTTTAGTAACGCCAAAAAGTGGCAAACCTTTTTGGATCACTGTCATTAATTCAGTAATACGTAACAGCGAGGGTGATGTTGATAAATACATCAGGGTAATTATTGATATATCGGCCAGGAAGAAGATTGAACAGGACCTGGAGATACTATCATTTGCGGCCCGGAAATCACCCGGAGGGATATTTATTCGCGATAATGAAGGGCGGTTTTTATGGATGAACCAGGCTTTGGAAGATATTATAGGTTATTCGTTTGCCGAACTGGAAGGCAAAGCGATTGGAACCTCGTTGTTGGGAAAGGACTCTGACCTAAGCGTTTTTGAAGGCGCCGTACAGGCTGTTAAAGAAAACCGGCCGTATGAGGTTGAAATAAAAGTGTACAAAAAAGACGGCACGCCGATATGGACCTGGCTGTCAAATAGCCCGATATTTAACGAAACGGGTAAGGTTGACAGGCAGATAGGAGTAATGGTTGACATCACCGAACGTAAGAAAGCCGAGGAAGAGCTCACCCTCTTGTCGCTCGTGGCGAGCAAGGTTACCAGCGGCATAGTAATCAATAATAGCGAAGGCAGGGTTGAGTGGGTTAATGAAGCCTTTGAAAAAATTACGGGCTACTGGATAAAAGAGGTAAGTGGCAAGCATTTGGGCGATATATTAAAGGGCGCGCTAACTGATGTTGCCATTATTGAGCGGGCACGTGAGCTTTCCAGGAATAAGCAATCTTTTGAGGTTGATTTACTTATATACCGTAAAGACGGCCAGCCTTTGTGGGTATCTGTCATCAATTCGGTAATATTAGATGCTAAAGGTAAAGTTGATAAGTACGTAGAGGTGATTATTGATATTACCGAGAAAAAGAAGGCCGAAATTCAATTGATTGCCGCCAAAGAAGAGGCACTGCAGCTGAGCCGGGCCAAGGATATGTTTATATCGGTAATGAGCCACGAAATCCGTACGCCGCTGAACGCGGTTATTGGTATGTCGCACCTGCTGATGGATGAAGATCCGCTGGAATCGCAGAAAGAAAACCTGGCTATTCTTAAATTTTCGGCCGAGAATTTATTGACGCTGATAAACGATGTGCTTGATTTTGCCAAGATGGAAACAGGCAATGTGGAACTTGAGCGTGTACGGCTTGACCTGCGCGATATGGTACAGAGCATCAATAACTCATTGCAATACAAAGCAGTCGAAAAAAATATATATCTTAGCAAGAGCATTGATGATGATGTGCCGTCAATTGTTTTGGGCGACCGGACCCGTTTGAGCCAGATCATATTAAACCTGGTAAGCAATGCGGTTAAGTTTACCGAAGAAGGCGGTGTCAATGTCGATCTGAAGGTTATCCAGGAAACGGATAAGGATGTTAGGATCAGGTTTTCGATCACAGATACAGGGATAGGAATTGCGCCTGATAAAATAAATGTGATATTCGAGCAATTTAAACAAGCCGAAGTCGATACCACACGTAAATATGGGGGTACAGGTTTAGGTCTGGCAATTAGCAAACGCCTTATTGAACTGCACGATTCGCGCATAAATGTGGATAGCGTACCAGGTCAGGGTTCTACTTTTTGGTTTACCATTACTTTCAACAAAGCAGATAAGCAACTAAATAACAATAATAACAAAGTGGAAGAAGGACTAAAAATTAACGTTTTAGTAGTTGATGACAACCAGATAAACAGGTTATTGATTAATAAAATTCTAAAAAAATGGGGCGCGGATGCCGATTTTGCCGAAAACGGGCTCGAAGCGGTAAACAAAGTAGTTGCTAATCAAAACTATAACGTGGTATTGATGGATATACACATGCCCGAAATGGGTGGTTTAGAAGCTACCCAGGTTATCCGCTCAAATCCCGAACCATATTTTCAGCAATTGCCTATCATCGCGCTAACCGCATCTATGCTCAGCAACCAGATGGGCGAAATAGATAATGCCGGCATGAACGATTATATCCTGAAACCATTTGATCCAAAAATACTTTTCGAGAAGCTAAGCAGGTATCAGCACCAGTAGGCCCCCCAGCCCCCTGAAGGGGGAGCAAAATAAACGCTGCCTGTCGCTGCCGCTACCTTCCAGCTCGTGGTTACAGATGGTTTCAGCTTTCAGCTGAACTTTAAACCGCATATGCGATAGTAGCGATACTCAACTTCAATCCGGGTACTTTCAATAATTCTATTCCGCAAGCTTCCAGGGTTGATCCTGTAGTTACAACATCATCTACCAGTAAAACGTGCTTGCCTTCCAGTCTTTCCGGCTTATCAACTGCAAATACTTCCTGCATGTTTTCAAACCGTGCAAAGCGCGATTTGTGGGTTTGAGTAACTGTGGCAACCTTCCGTACCAAATTATCCAATTCAACAGTAGCTGTCAGTTTATCTGCCAATCCATCGGCAAAGCAGGCACTTTGGTTATAGCCGCGCTCTTTTAAACGTTTTTTATGCAGGGGAACCGGGATAATGTAATCTACCGTATTAAAAATCGGGTTCTCTTTCAATTGGGCGCCTGCAATGTTTCCCGTAAGATTACCAATCTGTTTCATGCCGTTGTATTTAAAATGGTGCATCAGGTTTTGCACATTGCCGCCTTTATTAAAAAAATAGAGGGCATAGGCCGCCTCAATCTTTATTTTGCCATAAAACTGTTGTGCAACAACGTTATCCGGCTGTGTATGAAAATTGGTAAAGGGCAAATTATACCGGCAATCCGAACAAATGATATGCTCACCGGTCACCAGGCTGGCATTACACGCAGGGCAAAGCTGGGGGAAAAGCAGCGAAACAAAATCGGCAAGGTAGCCGCCCGGTAATTTCATGCCCTTAATGTAAGGTACATTTTTTTAAACTTCTACAGTTTTTGCTTTTTCTTTAATAGCAAGCTGGCCGCATGCCGCGTCAATATCTTTACCGCGGCTACGGCGAAGGTGTGTATTGATACCTTGTTTAGTTAAATAATTGGCAAAAGCCTCTACTTTATCCTCGTCGGCATTAATATAGCTGGCAAAAGAAATAGGATTATACTCTATGATATTCACTTTGCAGGGCAGGTGCTTGCAGAATTTGGCAAGTTCCATAGCATCCTGGATGCCATCATTTACACCATCAAAAATAATATACTCGTATGTTACCGGGTTTTTGGTTTTGGCGTAATAGTATTTAAGGGCTTCGGCCAATGCTTTTAATGAGTTTTGCTCGTTAATGGGCATAATCGTATTCCGCTTCTCGTCGTTAGCAGCATGTAACGAAAGTGCAAGGTTAAACTTTACTTCATCATCGCCCAGTTTTTTTATCATTTTGGCTATGCCTGCTGTTGATACAGTGATACGCTTTGGCGACATGTTTAGGCCGTCCTCGGCAGTAATGCGCTCTATCGAGTCCATTACATTTTTGTAATTAAGCAATGGTTCGCCCATTCCCATATACACTATGTTTGATAGCGGGATGCCGTAATTTTCGCGGGCTTGCTGGTCAATAAGCACCACCTGGTCGTATATTTCGTCGGGATTAAGGTTTCTTTTACGCTCCATATAACCGGTAGCGCAAAATTTACAGGTAAGGCTGCAGCCCACTTGAGAGGACACACAAGCCGTCATTCGGCCCGGAGTTGGAATTAAAACACCCTCAATTAGGTGAGTATCGTGTAAAATAAAAGAATTTTTTATAGTTTTATCAGCACTAACCTGTGATGTGTTTATTTTAACGTTGTTGATAACAAAGTTTTCATCAAGTTTAGTACGCAGTTCTTTTGAAATATTGCTCATTTCATTAAATGAGAAACATGATTTTTTCCAAAGCCATTCATAAACCTGTTTAGCTCTGAAACTTTTTTCGTCCATACGAATAAAATGTTCCTGTAAAGCGTTCAAACTCAGGCTGCGGATGTCTATTTTGTTTTTTGCAATATTCACGTTGCAAAGGTACTTAATTTAAAAAAATGTTTTTCTTTTTTTAAAGTCATTCTTTTCGATGGTAAAAAAGCAATAACTAAAAGTTAATTGTGTTAATTTGAACTGGGCATATTTTAGAAAAACGTTTTTAGACAGATACCAAAGTTTAACAGATGAATGAAAAGTTTTAGAGCCGATTACGTTTTTCCAGTTTATGCCGATCCGATAAAGAATGGAATTGTTACCGTTAATGATGTTGGTAAAATAATTTCGGTTACAGATTCAAACAACCCTCCAAATGGCCCCATAGAAAATGTTAGCGGTATCATTTGCCCCGGATTTGTAAACACCCATTGCCACCTTGAACTTTCTCATCTAAAAAACAAAATTAAAACAGGCGGTGGCCTGGTTTCTTTTATAAAAGAGGTTCAGGCCTTCAGAAACTCCGATGAGCAGCAAGTAACAGATGCCATTGAAAAGGCTGATCAGGAAATGTATGACAATGGTATTGTTGCTGTTGGTGATATTTCAAATACCAATTTAAGTATTCCGGTTAAAGCCAAAAGCAAATTATACTACCATACTTTTGTAGAAACTTTTGGTTTTTTACCGCAAAATGCTGGTGATGTTTTTGATAAGGCTACGGCATTGCTTCATGAGTTTAAGCCCCAGTCTGTTTCTGTAACCCCGCATGCTCCTTATTCGGTGTCAAAGGAGTTGTTTAAGCTTATCAGGAAACATAGCGAAGAAGGCCATAACCTTATCAGTATCCACAACCAGGAGTGCGAAGACGAAAATAAGTTTTATCGCTATAAACTCGGCGGATTTTTAGACCTGTACCAACATTTTGGTATCGATATCAGTTTTTTTAAACCACAGGCGCGCAATTCGGTGCAATCAATCATACCGTTGCTTACCAATAAGCAAAAGGTTTTACTTGTGCACAATACTTGCACTAACTTAAAGGATATCTATTTCATTAAACGTTTTGACCGTAAAGTGAATTTTTGCTTTTGCCCTAATGCCAATTTATATATTGAAGGCAAGCTGCCAAAAATTGAACTTTTTGTTGACCAGGGCTTTAATATTACCCTGGGCACCGATAGCCTGGCATCGAACGACGGCTTATGTATATTGAGCGAAATGAGGGCTATTCAAAAAAAATTCCCTGCTTTAAGTACCGAAAGGTTAATAAAATGGGGCACCCTTAACGGCGCTGAGTTTTTAGGTATCGATGATGAAAAAGGCTCGTTACAAGTTGGAAAAACCCCCGGCCTTAACTTAATAACCGGCCTTGATGGTTTGAAGATAACACCGGAAGCGAAAGTGAAGAAATTAATTTGAGAATTTGAAGATTTGAGAATTTGAAAATGAGGGGAAGAATTATTTGAGAATTTGAAGATTTGAGAATTTGAAAATGAAGAACTTTGCAAATCATTTTCAAATCTTCAAATTCTCAAATTTTCAAATTAGAATGATGAAACATCTCAATATAATAGTTAAAGGCAAGGTACAGGGCGTTTCCTTTCGTAAATCAACCAAGGCAACGGCCGATCAGTTGGGTGTAAAGGGCTTTATTTTGAACGAACCAAATGGCGACGTATACATTGAAGCCGAGGGCGATGATTTTGCAATGGAAATGTTTATGGATTGGTGCAATGAAGGCCCCGAGTATGGCGAGGTAACTTCTGTAGAAACCCATGAGGGCGAATTAAAAAACTATCGTAATTTTGAAGTTGTAAAAAGGCGCCCGTAATTTTAACGGATAGCAGATTAATTACATTGAACATCAACATTGTCAACCGCTAAAAAATTTGCCGGGCAAACGGCCATCTACGGTTTAAGCACCATCATTTCCCGGATGATTTATTTTGTGCTTACACCAATTTATACCCGCACCCTTTCGGTAGGCAGTAATGGCATATTTACTACAATGTATGGTAACGCTTCTATAGTAAATGCTGTATTGGCATTTGGCATGGAAACAACCTATTTTAGATACCTGCAAAAAAGGGCCGATAACAAACAGCAGGTATATAATAATGCTTTTGGCGTTGTTATATTAGTCGCGCTAATTTTCAGCCTTTTTAGTTTCCTGTTTTTAGACAACATTATTAATTATATGCAGGCGGGTGTAAAAGCCGACCATGCCGACTATGCTTTCTATGTTAAAAATTTCTTGGTTATTTTGGTGTGCGATGCCTTTTGCGTTATCCCGTTTGCCAAGATACGCGCTGATGGACGCCCGGTTAAATATGCTGTAATTAAATGCACCAACATTCTGTTTGTAATGTTGCTTAACCTGTTTTTTTTATTTGGAGTGCCTTTTATTATTGGGCATCAGTTAACTGGGGCTCACTGGATGGTTGGCTGGTACAGGCCGCATTGGGTTGGTTATGTTTTTTTAGCCAATGCTATTGCCAGTATTTTAACTATTGTTTTGTTGCTTCCCGAAGTGTTGAAATTGAGGTTAAAATTTGATGGTGCCATGTTCAAGGATATGTTTGTATATAGCTGGCCTGTATTGGTAGCCAACATCTCGTTTATCATCAACGAATCGGTAGATAAAGCAATGCTTAAACAAATGCTGCCGACAGTCATTAGCGATCAGCAGGTAGGCATTTATGGCACCTGCGCGAAAATAGCCTTGTTCCTGAGTTTGTTTATTCAAGCATTTCGTTTAGGAGCCGAGCCTTTCTTTTTCAGCCATTCAAAAAATAAAAACTCCGGTGATACCTATGCCCGTATCATGACTTATTTTGTAATTGCAATGGCAATGATTTGTGTTGCACTTACAGCCAACATCGATATTTTAGCCACTTTTATATTTGGCAGGCACACTGCGCATAATCAATATTGGTTGGGGTTGGGCGTTGTGCCGCTATTGTTGTTTGGCTATGTGAGCCTTGGTATTTATGTAAACCTTTCGGTATGGTATAAGCTTTCCGATCAAACAAAATATGGCCTTTACATCTCAGGAATCGGCGCTATATTAACGCTTGTTTTAAATTGGGTATTCATTCCAAAATACAGCTATATGGCATCGGCGTGGGTATCGTTAATTGCCTATGCAACCATGATGGTTTTATCATACCTGTGGGGGCAAAAAAACTATCCTATCCCCTATAATCTTAAAAAGTGCCTTGCGTACGTTTTAATATCGATAACGTTGGTATATCTTTCATTTTCGGTATTCAATCATAATATTTTTGTGGGAAACGGGCTTTTTCTGTTATTTGCTTTAGGCGCATTTTATTTTGAACGAAAGGAACTAAAGATTATCTTTAAAAGATGACCATCAGCATAATTAATAAATCGAACAATAGCTTACCGGCTTACGAAACGGCTCATGCCGCAGGTATGGATTTAAGGGCCAACCTGGAGCAATCCATCCGGTTAAACCCGATGGAGCGTAAATTGGTGCCAACAGGTCTGTATATCGAGTTACCCGTGGGTTTGGAAGCACAGATACGGCCACGTAGTGGTTTGGCGTTTAAACATGGTATAGGTATTGTTAATTCGCCGGGAACTATTGATGCCGATTATCGGGGCGAAATAAAAGTATTGCTCATTAATTTGGGTGCAGAATCATTTGAGATTAACCATGGCGACAGGATAGCCCAGATGGTAGTTGCCAAACACGAAACCGTAAGCTGGACCCAGGTTGAGGTATTGAATGATACCACAAGGGGCGAGGGCGGTTTTGGGCATACAGCGGTAAAATAGAATCAAGAGGTTAGAGTCAAGAAATAAGACTTTTGAAAATCGGCTGGAAGGTAAAGACGGGCATTTTAGTGTAGATTTGGATATGAAGGATAAGAATTCAGGATATAGAAATACAATGAACCGGACATGGCGCTTGCAAATTGCAACTGTCTTGATTCTTGGTTCTTGGTTCTTGCCTCTTCAACTCAGGGCTCAAACCACCGCTGCGTCAAAACAAATGGGTGGGCTGGATAGCAGCGAGATCAGGCAGTTGTTTTTTTCGGCTTTGCGCGAGAAAACGGTGGAAAACCTGAAACACGCATCAGAGTTGTTTGAGCGGGTTATACAGGCTGATCCGGGGAATGATGCATCGCTATACGAACTGGCTAACCTGAAAAAAATACAAAACGATTACACCGGCGCACAGCCATTGCTTGAACGTGCTGTAGCCGTAAAACCCAATAACGAATGGTATTGGAGCGCACTTGCCGATAGTTATGAAAAAAGTAATAACATTGGCAAGCTGGAGAATGTGTTTAACCAGCTTATCCGCCTTAATCCAAACAAACCCGAGTATTATTTTGATAAAGCCAACGCGTTCGTCATCTTGAAAAGATATGACGATGCGCTAAAAGTTTATGATCAGTTAGAGCAAATTACAGGCCCCAGCGACGACTTGTTAGGCAGCCGTCAAAAAGTATACCTCAAGCAAGGCAAGGTTGACCAGGCCGCGGCCGATGTTGAAAAAGCGATAGCCAATAATCCCGGTCAAATTCGTTATTACCTATTACTTTCAGAGATATATAACTCAAACGGATTTGGCGATAAGGCATTAAAAGTTTTGCTGCAGGCCGAGAAGATTGATTCGGGTAACGGCATGGTCCACCTGGCGCTTGCCGATATTTACCGCGAAAAAAAGAACAATGATGCAAGCTATAAAGAACTTACACAGGCCTTCGCCATTCCCGAGGTAAGCATCGATCAAAAAATAAGGATCATAACCGGTTATTACCCCAAATTTCCAGATCCTAATGCCAAAGCCAGCGCGCTTGAATTAAGCAGGATACTTACAATTACGCATGCTAAGGATAGTAAAGCTTTTGCCATGTATGGCGATATGCTGCTGCAAAGTGATAAATTGAAGGAAGGGAAAGATGCCTACCGAAAATCGATAGAGCTGGACGGGCAGGTTTACCAGGTACATGAACAACTGGTGCGTATTGAATTAAGTATGAATGATTTGGATGGCGCTGTTAAGGACGGAGAAAATGCGCTTTCCCTATTCCCTAACCAGGCCTGGATGAATTATTTGGTAGGCGTGGCATGGGCACAGAAAAAGGATTTTAACAAAGCGCTGGGCTATGTTAAAAATGCAACTTCATTAGAAATTCAGGATAAGGAACTACTTTCGCTCAGTTTTTCGTTATTAGGCGATTGTTATCATGACATGAAGAACAACAAAAGTTCCGACGATGCTTATGATAAGGCACTGGCTGTTAATCCCGATAATGCATATACCTTAAACAATTATGCTTATTATTTATCGTTAAGAAATGAAGCTTTGGATAAAGCGGCGCAAATGTCGGCGCGGTCAACCCAGCTGCAGCCCAATACGGCATCATTTGAAGATACTTATGCATGGATACTGTTTATGCAAAAAAAATACCCGGATGCCAGGGTATGGATGGAGAAGGCATTAGCACACGATAAGGATAAAAGTGCGGTTAAGTACGAACATTATGGCGATATTTTGTTTTACCTTGGTAAAACAGATGAAGCTGTAGATAACTGGAAAAAGGCCAAAGGCTACGGTGATCAATCGCCGGTATTAGATCGAAAGATAAATGAAAAAAAATATTTTGAATAGGTTACTGATAGTTTGCGGTTTGCTGGCCATAGTAAGTTGTAAAGCACGCAAGCAGGTTATGGTAACCCGCAAAGCCGATACTGTAGCCAAGCCCGATAATAAGATAAATACAAAACTGGCTGCTATAAAAGCACAGCAGGTAAACTTTAATACGTTTTCGGGAAAGGCCAAAACAAATCTGGATATTAACGGCAACAGCAATGATGTTACGCTTAATATCCGTATAAATAAAGGCAAAAAAATATGGGTATCAATTACAGCGATATTAGGTGTGGAGGTTGCTCGCGCAGTGATTACGCCGGATAGTATATTGCTCATAAACCGGCTGGAGGGTGTTTACCTGAAAAAACCATTTAGCTACGTTTACGCGTATGCCAGCAAACAGGTGAACTATAAAACGCTCGAATCATTGCTGATTGGTAATGCGATACCCGAACTGCTTACCGAAAACGCTGATTTTGCAACCGCGAACGGCAATACTACTTTAAGCGGCACCCTTGATGATTTGCTTTACAAATTGATAGTTGGAGCCGATAATAAAGTAACGCAAACCAACCTGAATAACCAAAGCGAAGGACAGTCGTTGCAGGTAGCCAACAATACATTTATACAGGCCAATAACCGTATCCTGCCATCGCAGATAGATATTGCGTCAGTAGTAAAAGATAAAAAGATCCGTGTAAACCTGCATTATACTAAGGTCGATTTTGACCAGCAACAGGAATATCCATTTAGTATTCCGGATAGATATGAGCCGGCCAAATAATTCCTATTTTTGTTTGATGAAATTTTTAAAAGCAATTCTCTTTTTTATAGCAGTACTTATCGCTGTTGATGCACATGCACAAAGCAGTGCCGAACTAAAGCGCAGGCGCGATAAATTATCAGAAGAGCTTGACCAGTTAAATAAGGATTACCAGGAAACATCAAATAACAAAAGGGCTACATTAAAACAACTGAGCCTGTTAAAAGCGCAGATAAACCTAAGGGAAGAGAAGATAAATAACATTAACTCGGAGGTAAGAAATTTGGATAGCCAAATCTCCGAAAGCAATAATACTGTACATAGTTTACAAAGCCAGTTGGATCAGCTAAAAAAAGAGTACGCGGCAATGATACTTTTTGCCTACCGTAACCAAAGCGCTTACAATAAGCTGATGTTTATTTTTGCATCAAAAGATTTTAACCAGGCTTACAAACGATTAAAGTATTTACAGCAGTTTGGCGCCTACCGCGAACGCCAGGCCGGTTATATACAGGGAACGCAAAAGGAACTGCACGTAAAAATAAACGAGCTTGATAAAACCAAGCAGGAAAAAAGCAATTTGCTTCAAGATCAGGAAAAGGAAAAGAAAACCCTGGGAGCACAAAAGAACGACCAGGTTAAAGTAGTTAAAGACCTGTCGCAACATGAGGGGCTGTTAAAGCAGCAACAAAAAGATGTTCAAAATAAGCTTGCCAAAACAAACCGCGAGATTGCAAGCGCTATTCGCCGGGAGATAGAGGAAGCGCAGCGCAAGGCTGAGGCAGAGGCAAGGGAGGCAGCAAGACTGGCCGCGGCTAAAGCCAAAGCCGAAAATAAGCCGGCACCTGTAGAACGTAAAGCCGTTGTAAAAACCAGCTCGGGATATTTGAATGCCACACCAGAGGCGGCCAAACTATCTAACGACTTTTTAGGCAACAAAGGGCGCTTACCATGGCCGGTTAGTAATGGTATAATAACCCAGGGATTTGGAACATATACCTCTGAAGGTATCAGAAGCGAAAACACCGGGGTCGATATCCGAACAAATGCCGGCAGTACTGTAAGAGCAGTATTCGAGGGGGAAGTGATCAGGGTGGTTGATGTGAGCGGTACGTACCTGGTAATGATAAAGCACGGAGAGTACTTTACGGTGTATGGAAACTTACGGTCGGTTACAGTGGCACGCGGGCAAAAAGTGACCACTAAACAAAATTTAGGTGTTGTTGCAACCGATCCATCAACCGGCGAAACGGAAGTTAACTTTGATATATATAAAGCTAAAGAGGCCCAAAATCCTAAGTTTTGGCTGGCGCCTAATTAGTTGTGAATCAAAAAGAAGAATCAAGAGTCAAGAATTAAGACAGAAAACAATAATAGGCTAAATTATGCTCAGCTTAGCTGAAGAAACAGCTTACAAGGCAGTAAATTAATATAAAACTTTTTTGCAGCTATCTTGATTCCTGACTCTTAACTCTTGATTCTTAATTATAAAGATATTAATTGTTTATATTTGTAACCTTAAAAAAATGCAATGCTAAGTACAGTTTTTTTATTTTTAAATATTGGTACAGGGGAGATGGTACTGATACTTTTTGCAGCATTAATGCTATTTGGAGGCGAAAAGCTTCCGGGTATGGCGCGTACGTTAGGTAAAGGCCTGCGCGATTTTAAAGATGCATCTGAGGATGTTAAGCGCGAAATCAATAACCAGATCAATAATTTCCAGGAAAAGCCGGAGGCTACTAAAACTGTTGAGTCGGTAATTGAAGAGCATGTAACACCGCTTATCGAAGAACATCCTATTGATGAAACTCCGGTTGCCGAAAGCGTAGAGCATCATCCTAACCCGGTGATTGCCGAAAATAAAGTACCAAATACAATCCCTGCGGCCGAGTTTCACGTAGGTACCGATCAGGAAACGGTTACCGAATCAAAAATCGACCTTAGTAAACACTAAAAAAGCCGCCTTGGCAGTTTAATAAAAAGAGCATTCTATCATTAATAATAATATTAACTTATATAAAAACTTAAAATCATGGGTTTAGGGGCACCAGAAATTATTCTAATCATCTTGGCAATTCTCTTATTATTTGGCGGTAAAAAAATACCTGAACTAATGAGAGGCTTAGGAAAAGGCGTTAAAGAATTTAAAGACGCGCAAAACAACGAAGGCACTTCTACAGAAGAAAAACCGAAAGTATAATACCTCAACAGGTAATACTTTTAGCAGCTTTATTTACGATATAAACTTATCTGTTGAATTAATTTGTTATTTCAACGGATAAGTTTTTTATTTTAGCCCCATGGCTAAATTTTATTCCTCTTTAACCGAAATAAAGAGCGGGTTGCAGTGTGCGGAAATTACTGTTCAGGGCTTGGTAAAAAACTATTTGGGCGAAATTAAAAAGAACGCCCACTTAAACGCTTTTAATGAAGTGTTTGAAAAAGAAGCGCTTATCAATGCCAAAAATGTTGATGAGCGGATTAAAAACGGAATAGCCGGCAAGCTGGCCGGTATGGTTATAGCCATAAAAGACAACATTTGTTACAAAGGACACCAGGTAACGGCATCGTCCAAAATCCTCAAAGGTTTTACATCCATATATTCATCAACCATAGTTGAACGCTTGCTTGCAGAAGACGCCGTAATTATAGGCCGCTGCAATTGCGATGAATTTGCTATGGGCGGCTCCAATGAAAATTCATTTTATGGTCCGGTAAAAAACTACGCCGATCAAAAAAGGGTATCGGGTGGGTCATCAGGCGGTTCGGCAGTTGCTGTACAGGCCAATATGTGCCACGCAGCCATTGGTACCGATACAGGGGGATCAGTTAGGCAGCCGGCTGCATTTTGCGGAGTGATAGGTTTTAAACCTACTTACGGCCGCATCTCCAGGCATGGTATTATAGCCTACGCCTCGTCATTTGACCAGGTTGGGCCAATTACCCGTTCGATTGAAGACACCGCCTTGTTATACGAAGTTATGGCTGGCCCCGATGATTACGATAACACGTTGATTCAGCAGCCTGTATCGTCAATAACTGTTGATACTCAAAAACCGGGTAAGAAAAAAATTGCCTATTTACAGGAAGCGCTCTCGAGTCCCGGCGTTAATGCTGAGGTTAAAGACGTACTGGTACAATACATTGACAAATTACGCGCCGAAGGCCATACGGTAAAACCCATAGCCTTTGAACAATTAGATTACCTGGTGCCTACTTACTATATATTGGCTACGGCCGAAGCCTCATCAAACCTGGCACGTTTTGATGGCGTGCATTATGGCTATCGCAGCCCGGCGGCCGATGATTTGCAATCAACCTACAAAAGGTCGCGTTCTGAAGGTTTTGGTAAAGAAGTGAAGCGCCGTATTATGCTGGGCACCTTTGTACTAAGCGCCGGTTATTATGATGCCTACTACGCCAAGGCCCAAAAAGTGCGTAGATTGATAAAAGAAAAAACCGAAGAGATACTAAACGAATACGATTTTATATTGATCCCAACCGCTCCGGAACCAGCCTTTCCGATAGGCGCTGAAGAAAAAGACCCGGTGGTAACGTATCTTTATGACATTTTTACCGTACAAGCATCATTAGCCGGTGTACCTGCCATATCGTTGCCCACCGGCAATAATAGCAAGGGTTTGCCGTTAGGTTTACAATTATTAACAAAACATTTTAACGAACAACAACTGTTAGATTTTGCTGAATATTTCTTAAAGCTATAAAAAAGCCATATTTTAGTAAAATTAACCGATGCAGGAAGCATCATTACTTAATCAAATCCAACGAATGAAGAGATTATTTACGCTTACCATCTGCCTGTCGCTGTTACAAATCATTCAAGCCAATGCCCTCCCGTCGGTAAAGCAAAGCCATCATTTTGCTGCTTTTCATGGCGAAATTAATGCCGATACCATCATTTTGCCGGTTATAAACCATCCGCTGCCAATAGGCGCGCAAGGCAATATTTATAAACGCCGTCTTGATTCGATCAAGAAGGATATCCAGCTTGATTACAATGAGTATGTACAAAGCTATATTGAGCTATACATGCACAACCGCGATGAAATGGGCCAGGTTGCCGGCCTTACCAGGTACTACTTCCCAATTTATGAGAAAGCTTTTCATGATGCCGGGATTCCCGACGAGATAAAATTTTTATCGATTGTTGAATCCAAACTTGATCCAAACGCGGTATCAAGGGTAGGGGCAACAGGTTTGTGGCAGTTTATGGGTACCACTGCAAAAATATATGGCCTTAACATGAATGAGTATGTTGACGAACGCCGCGACCCGATACAAGCCAGTTATGCTGCAGCCGCGTACTTAAAGGACGCTTACCAGGAATTTGGCGACTGGCTGTTGGCCATAGCATCATACAACTGCGGGAAAAGCAATGTGGAGCATGCTATGGAAAAAGCTGGCGGCGGCAGCGATTTTTGGGCTATACGCCAATACTTACCCGCCGAAACCCGTGGTTATGTACCTGCTTTTATTGCCATGAATTATGTGATGAACTATTTTGGTAAGCACAACATCGTAGCGCAGGCCTGCAACTTTTCGTTAAAGACGGATACTGTTATGGTTAAAAAGTTTGTATCGTTAAGTAATGTTGCCCGTGCTTTAAATGTAGGCATCAGTGAAATAACCATCCTTAACCCGGCCTATCGCAGGTTAATTGTAAATGGTACGCCAAAAACTCCACGCAGGCTTATCCTGCCACAAACCGCCAAAGAGAACTTTGCTGCTTTATACAATGTATTAAATAGTGCCGGTGATGCGGTAGCGCCTATGGAGTTTGCCAGGCCAACCCCAGTTTATGCGGTAGCGGCCCCTGCCACCCACCCGGTTTATGTGGATGTGCCAAAATCTGATCGAAAGATAACTACCTATCATAAAGTAAAAAAAGGGGAGACTCTGGCCGGTATAGCCGACTTGTTTGGCTGCGAGGTACATGATCTTAAAGTATGGAATAACCTGGAGAGCAACCGCGCTCCCGTTGGTAAAACAATAAGGGTTGCCGCCGGTGGCGATATCTCGGCAAACGTATCAGCTGGTTCAAAAACAACGCTGTAAACACGGGATAATATCCGCTTAAATAATAGCCCGATTTTGACATGTTTCAAAACCGGGCTTTTTTATTTCAGGTTACCATAAAAAGAATTGTAATTTTGGGCGCTTGAATTTTGAGAAGATGAACAAGAACAACCGTAAACAGGACGCGCTGAATTACCACTCCATGGGCCGTCCTGGTAAGATACAGGTAGTGCCCACCAAGCCTACCAATTCGCAACGAGATTTAACCATGGCTTATTCGCCTGGTGTTGCCGAACCCTGCCTGCGCATAGCCGAAAACGTTGATGACGTATATAAATATACTGCTAAAGGTAACCTGGTAGCAGTTATAAGCAATGGTACTGCCGTGTTAGGTTTGGGTAATATTGGCCCCGAAGCCAGTAAACCGGTAATGGAGGGCAAGGGCTTGCTGTTTAAAATTTATGCCGACATTGATGTATTTGACCTGGAGGTGAATGCCAAAAGTGTTGATGAGTTTGTGGCGATAGTAAAAGCGCTTGAGCCTACATTTGGTGGCGTAAATCTCGAGGATATTTCGGCGCCAACCTGTTTTGAGATAGAGCGCAGGCTTAAAGCCGAAATGAACATCCCCGTAATGCACGATGATCAGCACGGTACGGCTATTATATCGGCTGCTGCTTTGATGAATGCCTGCGAAATTCAGGGTAAAAAACTGGATAAAATAAAACTGGTAGTCAATGGTGCAGGTGCCGCCGCGGTATCCTGTTCAAAAATGTACCTTTCCATAGGGGTTAAAAAAGAAAACCTGGTAATGTTTGATATCAACGGTGTGCTTGATCAACACCGTACCGATCTGGACGATATCAGGATGGAGTTTGCCACCACCCGTACCGATGTAAAAACGTTATCGGATGCCATGAAAGATGCCGACGTATTTGTTGGCCTGTCTGCAGGTAATGTGGTAACCCCGGCAATGCTCAAATCGATGGCTAAAAAGCCGGTGGTTTTTGCGATGGCCAATCCCGTTCCCGAGATTGATTACGATTTGGCAACTTCCGCACGTGAAGATATTATTATGGCAACCGGCCGGTCAGATTATCCTAACCAGGTAAATAACGTATTGGGGTTTCCGTACATTTTCCGTGGCGCACTTGACGTAAGGGCTACCGCCATTAACGAGGAGATGAAGATAGCGGCCACCCACGCTATTGCCGAAATGGCCAAGAAACCGGTACCCGAGGCTGTAAACCTGGCTTACAATATCACCAACCTTAAATTTGGCAGGGATTACATCATTCCGAAACCGATGGATCAGCGGTTGATAACCGAAGTGTCTATGGCGGTTGCTAAAGCGGCTATTGATTCGGGCGTTGCCCGTAAGGTTATTACCGATTGGGATGCCTATGCAGAGGAGCTAAGATCACGTTTGGGTAACAATGATAAACTACTGCGCAACCTTACCAATAAGGCGAAGCAGAGCCCTAAAAGGGTGGTGTTTGCCGAAGCAGATAATTATAAGATCCTAAGATCGGCCCAGATAGTAAAGGATGAAGGTATTGCTACTCCGATATTGTTGGGCAATATAGAAAAGATAAAACGGATCATGCGTGAAAACGAGCTTGACCTGGGCGATGTACAGATCATCGATCCGCGTGAGGGCTGCGAAAACATGGACGAATACGTTAATTATTTATACAATAAACGCCAGCGCCGCGGTATTACTTTGTACGAGGCCAAAAAACTAATGGTCGACCGTAATTATTACGGTGCCAGTATGGTGCAGTTTGGCCGGGCCGACGCGCTGATTTCGGGCTTGACAAAAGACTATGTGAGTACCGTAAAACCGGCATTGCAGATTATCGGCACCGAAGAGGGCGTAAATCGCGTTGCGGGTATGTACATGATGATAACCCCCAAGGGGCCTGTGTTTTTTGGTGATACCACCGTAAACGTAAACCCAACGGTGCAGGAACTGGTAGATATTACCGTACTGATAGAACGCTCGGTAAAACGCTTCAACATCGCCCCCAGGGTCGCTTTATTATCGTACTCCAACTTTGGATCGAACGAGGGCGTAATCCCAGAAAAAACAAGGGAGACGGTAAGAATACTGCACGAAAAATATCCTGACATGGTTGTTGACGGCGATATGCAGGCAAACTTTGCCCTGAACTCGGATTTGCTGGCCGATAATTTTCCATTCTCTACATTAAACGGAAAGCCTGCCAATACGCTGATATTTCCTAATCTTGAATCGGGTAACATCGCTTACAAGTTGTTGCAGGAAATAGGCGGCGCCGAAGCGGTTGGGCCTATATTGTTAGGTTTAAAAAAGCCGGTGCACGTATTGCAGTTGGGTAGCTCGGTCCGCGAGATTGTTAATATGGTTACCATTGCGGTAATTACGGCACAAGCGAAGGCGGAGAACCAATAGTTTTTTGATAAACAAAAGAATAAAATAATATTTATGTACGATTATATTAGTGGTAAACTGGTTTTTAAAAGCCCATCGCATGTTGTTATTGATACAGGGGGTGTAGGTTATCATATCAATATATCGGTAAATACATATTCAAGGCTTGGTGCCGATGAAAGTTGCAAGCTATATATATGGCAACATGTAAAAGAAGATGCGCTCACCCTGTACGGTTTTGCCGATGATGGTGAGCGCCGCTTGTTTATGCACCTGATCTCGATATCCGGTATCGGGCCAAATACGGGCCGCATGATGCTATCTTCTATAACGCCGGCCGAGATTCAGGCGGCTATTGTAAGCGGTAATGTTTCCCTTATTCAGCGTATTAAAGGGATAGGCCCAAAATCGGCACAAAGAATAATTTTAGAACTGCAGGATAAACTGCGCAAGGAAGGTCCGGATACCCTAACCGTTGTGCCAATAAATAAAACTGCTAAGGATGAAGCACTTACCGCCCTGGTAATGCTTGGCTTTGCCCGCAATACTGCCGAAAAGGTATTGGAGCAGGAAATGAATAAAAATAGCGGCGATTTAACTGTTGAACAACTAATTAAATTTGCTTTAAAAACCCTATAATTACGTATAAATTTCGACTTGACTTTTGATAAGAATATTTACTTATAATATTATTATAAGTGTATTGGTAATTCTCACTTTCGGTGTGCTTAACGGCGCTTATGCGCAGCAGCAAATACCGAAGATAAGGACCGATACGACCCGGAAAAGTGTACCGCTTGACTTAGCCCAACCCAAAAATGTTAGGGTCAGGGAGGGTATTTTTAGTTCCGATCCTCCGGGGCTTGTGCGCACCGTTGAATATGATGCGGCCACAAACCGCTATATTTTGTACGAGCGGGTTGGTAACTTGCTATACCGGCCGCCGCAATACCTCACCTTCGCCGAATATTTAAAACTTACAGATAAATCAAAGCAGCGCAATTATTACAAGCAGCTGGCAGATAACTATGCCTACGATTCGCAGCAACCCGGATTTATCCCCGTTATTAAAGTAAGAAGCCGCACTTTTGAGCAAATTTTTGGTAGCCAGAACATTGATATCCGCCCACAGGGATCGGCAGAAATGATATTGGCCGGGCAGGTTAATAAAAACGAAAACCCATTATTTAATACCAGGCAACGCAGCCAGTTTAATTTTAATTTCGACCAAAAGATTCAGCTTAACGTAACTGGTAACATCGGCGATAAACTGAAGATTACTACCAATTACAATACCGATGCGCAATTTCAGTTTGAAAACCAGGTAAAGCTGGATTATACGGGCTCGCCCGACGAGATCATCCAGAAAATAGAAGCCGGTACCGTGAGTATGCCCCTGCCTACTACACTTATAACCGGTAGCCAGGCGCTTTTTGGCGTAAAAACCAAGCTGAAATTTGGCCGGTTGGATATCACCAGTATTTTATCACAACAGCGGTCGCAATCAAAAACCATTACCATAACCAATGGCTCGCAGCAGGGCGAATTCAGGCTAACCCCTGCGGACTACGAAGCCAACAAGCACTTCTTTTTATCGCAGTATTTTCGCAATAACTATAACAAGGCGCTGGCCAACATCCCAATCATCAGCTCCAACGTAAATATCACAAAAATTGAGGTGTGGACAACCAACCGTACCAACGTAACTACCGATTCGAGGGATATCTTAGCATTCCTTGACCTGGGCGAAAACAAACCTTATAATACATCAAGAATACAGGGCGGCGCCGGTTTTAGCGGCTTGCCAGCCGGCTTTAAAGGCCCCGGCTTTGCACAGCAGTCCAACTCTTTATTAAATAACTTACCTGCCGATGCAAGGCAAACAAACTCAAACGCAGTAGCCAGTTATTTTCAATCAACTGGTAATACAGATAACTATGCCAAGCTAACCTATGCCCGTAAACTCACCGATAAGGAATATACGCTTCACCCGCAATTGGGCTATATCTCCCTCAATTATCCTTTAAATAACGATGAGGTTTTGGCGGTGGCTTACCAATACACTATCAATGGTGTGCAATACCAGGTGGGTGAGTTTAGCAGCGATGTGGCGGTTGATCCCAATACGCCTAAAGTGTTATTTGTAAAATTGCTAAAAAACGAACTGCTGAAAACCAATTTGCCATCCTGGGATTTGATGATGAAAAACATCTACTCGCTGGGCGCGTTCCAGATTGCTCCAACGAATTTTAAATTGACGGTGACCCGGTTGGATGATAAATCGGGTATCGAAAAAACGGTGATGGAGGAAGGGGCCAACCTGAAAGGTAAATTGTGGCTGCAGGTTGCAGGGCTTGACAATCTTGATCAGCAAAGCGCAAAACAGCCCGATGGGTATTTCGACTTTTTGGAAGGAGTTACTATCGACTCGCAAAACGGCCGCATCTCGTTCCCTACTATTGAGCCTTTCGGCTCTGATTTGGCTGCCAAGTTTACCGCCGGCGAAACGGACCTTACCAAACGTTACGTATATCAACAACTGTACGACTCTACAAAAACTATAGCACAGCAATATTTTCCGGCCTTAAACCGCTATGTAATTAAAGGTACTTACACCTCGACAGGCGGATCAGAATACCAGCTGAACGCTGTGAATATTCCGCAGGGATCAGTAACGGTAACGGCTGGCCAGCTTAAATTAACGGAGGGCACAGATTACACTGTTGATTACAACTCCGGCCGGATTAGGATATTGAACCAGGCCTTGCTATCGTCGGGCCAAACTATCAGCGTAAAGCTGGAGAATAATGAGTTGTTTGGCGTTCAGCAAAAGTCATTATACGGATCGAGGTTTGATTACCATGTGAACGATAAGCTGAATTTAGGCGGTACGCTGATGCACCTTACCGAGCAGCCTATTACTCAAAATGAAACAGCAGGCGAGGAATCAATCTCCAACACCATATGGGGTTTTGATGTTAACTATAGTTCAGATTCGCGCATGCTTACCCGCCTGGTTGATAAAATACCACTGATCCACACCAAGGCGCCATCGTCGGTTACCTTTTCGGGTGAGTTTGCTCAGTTGTTACCGGGCAGCCCCGGCGCGTTAAATTTTGCAGGCTCAAAAAACGGTACATCGTACCTGGATGATTTTGAAAACAGCCAATCCATCATCGATATAAAAAGCGCTAATGCCTGGCAAATTTCGGGTACGCCGCAGTTATTCCCCGAAGCCAGCCGGTTTGATGACCTGAGCTACGGTTACAATCGCGCTCGCCTTGCATTTTATAATATCGACCCTATATTTTATACCAACTCGAATAACATTGCCATATCAAGGGCCGACCTGTCCAATCATTATGCAAGGCAGGTATTGGAGCAGGAAGTATTCCCCTACAAGCAGTCGAGCACCGGGCAGCCATTAACCCTGGCTACACTGAATATGGCTTTTTATCCCAATGTGCGCGGTCCGTACAACTATACCACTACGGGCTTTAATCCCGATGGTACGTTACAAAATCCAAAATCGCGCTGGGGGGGTATGTTCAGGAAACTGGAAACGAATGATTTTGAATCGTTAAACGTATCATACATTGAGTTTTGGGTACTCGATCCTTTTATTTACAAACCCAACTCGGCAGGTGGCGATTTGTATTTTAACCTGGGTAGCGTATCTGAAGATATATTGAAAGATGGCCGGAAAAGCCTGGAGAACAGCCTGCCCGTGAATGGCGACCTTACCCAGGTTGACGAAACCAACTGGGGTCGGGTATCTAAACTACAGCCGGTTATTAACGCCTTTGACAATAACCCCGATGCTCGCCGTTTGCAGGATGTAGGTTTGGATGGATTAAATGATGCCGACGAGGAGAAAAAATTTGCCCCGATAGTTACCCAGGTAAAAGGGCAACTGAACGCGCAGGCTGCAACCAGCTTTGCAAATGACCCATCGTCTGATGATTATCAGTACTACCAGGGTTCGGCGCTGGATCAGGGAAGGTTAGGTATCCTTGACAGGTATAGCAAGTACAATGGTACCGATGGCAACTCCAAAACATCGCAGCAATCGCAAGCCGAACTTGGGATCCAGAATTCGGCATCAACCTCGTTGCCCGATGGCGAGGATATTAACCGCGATAATAACATGAGCCAGGAAGATTCGTACTTTCAGTACAAAGTATCTATCCGGCCCGGTGATATGGTTGTTGGGCAAAACAACATCAGCGATAAGGTAACGGCAAATGTTAAACTGCCCGATGGTACAACCCAATCGGTAAACTGGTATCAGTTCAGGATCCCGATTACCGATTACCAAAGCAAGGTGGGTAATATTGGCGATTTTAAAGCCATTCGTTTTATGCGGATGTTCATGACCAATTTTGCCGATACCGCCATCCTCCGCTTCGCGACACTGGAACTGGTGCGCGGCGAATGGCGGGCATTTAACATCGAGCGAAATCCGCTGAATGTTATTGCCGATCCATCTATCAGCAATCCGCCTTTAGATAACTCGACGCTTGATGTGCAGGCAGTGAATATTGAGGAGAATGGTAACCGTACGCCCATCCCATACGTGGTGCCGCCGGGCATTCAGCGCCAGCGTAATTATAATAACCTGCAAACAAATACCAAGCTGAACGAGCAATCGCTGTCATTAAATGTAAAAAGTCTTCGGGATGGCTATTCAAGGGCTGCTTTCCGGACTTTTTATAACGATTTGCGCAAATACAAACGTGTACAAATGTTTGTGCACGCCGAGGGCGAGTTGTTGAAAGACGACGATTTGAACGCGTTTTTACGCCTTGGTGTTGATTACCAGGATAACTATTACGAGTACGAAGTGCCTTTAAAAATTACGCAGCCGGGCACCAGCAGCCCCGATGCTATATGGCCCGACGCCAACGCTATTGACCTGGAGCTTGGTTTGCTTACCCGTGCAAAACTTGCCCGTAACCACAGCAATGTATCCTTTAACCAGGTATTTAAATATACCGAAGGCATCCAAACTGTTTATATAAAAGGCCAGCCTGACTTAAGCCGCCTGCGTACCATTATGATAGGTGTACGTAACCCTTTAAAAGGCAGCCAGGCAACGGGTACAGATGATGGGCTGGATAAAACAGGCACAGTTTGGTTTGATGAACTGCGCTTAACCGATTTTGACCAGCGCGGTGGTTGGGCAGCTACAGCAAGGCTGGATACTAAGCTGGCCGATTTTGCCGACGTTACCGTATCGGGTAGTAAAACCAGCATAGGTTTTGGTACGCTGGATTCACGGCTGAACGACAGGAGCCAGAGCGATAACCAGGTTTATGATATATCGGCCACTGCCGAGTTAGGTAAGTTTTTCCCGGCTAAAAGCGGGATCAGTATACCAGCCTACATCAATGTATCGTCGCAAACAAGCTTACCTCAGTATGATCCGGGGGCGCCGGATATAGAATTGAAGCAATCACTTGCCGCAGCCACAAGTACTAAAGAGCGCGATTCGATAAGGAACGCGGCGGTTGATTACACTTTCAGAAAAAGCTTCAATTTTACCAACGTACATAAAACAAAGCTTGACCCTACGGCAAAAAATCATGTTTGGGATATCGAGAACCTGAGCGCCAGCTACGCCTTTACACAGTTTACCCATCATGATTTTACCACCCAAAGTGATTTAGAAAAAACGTATCACTTTACCTTTGCCTATAATTATACCAACGCGCCCAAATACTATAACCCATTTGCAAAAATTATTAAAAGTAATTTGCTGGCGCTGGCGCGCGATATCAACTTTAGCATATTACCATCAAGGCTAAATTTCAGTATTAATTTTGATCGGTTTTACTCTGAAAACACCTTGCGGGATAACGATCCTAACAATTTTATTCCCATACCAACAACTACCTTCAATAAATACTTTAATATTACCAGGGTATATGGCATAGGTTGGAATTTATCAAAATCCTTATCATTAGATATTGATGCCACCAACCTTTCGGTTGTTGATGAACCAGCGGGGCGCATTAATGGTTTAAAACGCGATACCCTTTGGGATAACTTGAAAAAGCTGGGCCGCACCACCAACTACAACCACACAATCAATATCAACTATGCCCTTCCTATCAACAAAATTCCGGGGATGGACTGGACATCGGTAACTACCCGGTATAGCACGCATTTTAACTGGCAAACCCAGCCTTTGTTTGCCATTAATGATCCTTCGTATGACGTAGGTAACAGCATCAGCAACCTGCGCGAAATACAGGTGAACCCGACTTTTAACATGGTATCGTTGTATAACAAGTTTCCATTTATACGCAAGGCCGGTAACCCTAATTCGCCGGGTGGCATTAGCAAGGTGTTAATTGGCCTGCTTACCAGTGTTAAAAATGTAAGCGCTACTTACTCGCGCAAGCAGGGTATCTATTTACCGGGCTATCTGCCCCAATCGGGTATTTTTGGCGAAAATTCAGATTATAACGCGCCGGGGATAGGTTTCTTACTGGGCAGCCAAACCGATATCCGTGCCAGGGCGGTGGCCAATGGATGGATATCTACAGATACCCTGCAAAATCAATTGTACACAAAATCACTCAATGAGGATATGCACTTCAGGGCTGTTCTCGAGCCAATTCCTGGCCTTAAAATTGACCTCATCGCCTTTAAAACACAGGATAATAACTATCAATCTAACTTTAAATACCTGGCCGCAACCAACAGTATAGAATCGTTAAGCCCGGTTACCACGGGTAATTATAGTGTCTCTTATTTAACTATAGGCACGGCGTTCAAAAAAACTACCGGTATTAATAATACATCGCCGCTGTTTCAACAAATGCTTGCCAATCGTTCCATTATATCGCAAAGGCTTGCCGCGCAAAATCCTAATTCAACGCAATTGGTAGATTCTGTTGGGCTTAGAGATGGTTACGGCCAAAACTCACAAAACGTGCTGGTGCCGGCATTTTTGGCTGCCTATACAGGTAAAAAAGCGGCGAAGGCCAGTACATCGCAGTTTCCTAAAATACCTATACCCAACTGGGATGTCAGGTACAGCGGCCTGGCCAAAATTCCGTTTTTCGCCGATATTTTCGACTCGTTCGATCTGAGCCACGGTTACCGGTCGTCATACAACGTAAACGGTTTTACCACCTTGCTGCAATACCAGGAAGCCAACGGCGCCAGCAGCGCGCGCGATTTAAATAACGATTTTTTGCCGCTTTACCAGTTTTCGCAGGTTACCATATTTGAGCAGTTTGTGCCTTTGTTGGGAGCCAGCGCCAGGTTTAAAAACAGCATGACCGCCAACGTAGAGTTTAGGCAGAGTCGTACCCTTAGCCTAAGCCTGCTTAACAGCCAGCTGGCGCAGCAAAACGAAAAGATCATGGTTTTTGGCTTTGGCTATCATACCAAAAATTTCCACTTCCCGTTTGGCCTGTTCCCCGGTGGCAGCCCCAAAGATGTTAATTTTAAGCTCGATTTCTCGTTGCGCGATAATAAAACCCTTATTTACCGTGCCGACGTAGCAGCCGCCGAAATATCATCAGGCGCGCAAAACATTACCGTGAGGCCGTCAATTGACTATGTGATAAACCAGCGTTTTAACCTCAACCTGTTTTACGATTCAAACATCACCCGGCCATATACCTCGCAAACATTTAATACCGCCTTTACCAATTTCGGCATCAACCTGAAATTGTTGCTGCAATAAAGTTGGAGCCCATTTGAAAATTTGAGAATTTGAAGATTTGAAAATGCATAGTAAGTTCCGTTAATTTTCAATTTCTTAAATTAGTGTGAATCCATTTCCTTTGCCGCTTTTCTTTCAGCTTTATGCTGTTTGCGTTCGGCTTTCCTTACTAATCTTTCCTGCTTGTTTTTTTTGTGTTCGGTTAAGCGCCCCATTGCAGCCTGTTGCGATTTTTCATCCAGCCCGGCACATTCTTTTATGCCCTGTAACAATGTGCGCCAAACAGTTTTAAAAAATGGCGAGTCTTTTGGTCGAATGTAATTAACATCGGCAAAGCGGGAGGCTTTGCCGGTAGCATCGGGGTTGTTGTGTTTTATAACAAACAGGTTGGCAAATATGGATATCAGCTGCTGCTTTTTTAAACGGTTGTTGGCCGTGTCGGCTTCCAGGATTGATACCTTTAAATCGTTGTATAATAAAGATATCCGCCCCTTAAAGGCCTTGCGGTTTGCATGAATATCAAAATTAAATTGTTTGATATTGCCCGATGTTATCTTGAGCATGGCCAGCGGTACGGTTGCCTGGTTAAGCTTGTTGGCAACCATCGTACTTAGTGATCCTTTATAGTTGAATGAGCCATCGGCATCGGTTAAATTAAACAGAAATTGAACATCCAATCGCCCCCGGTTCATGAAGTAGCTGCTAAGCCGTACATCGGTAATGTTATTTTTAGCTATGGACGCCTTGTTTGTTGTTACATTATGAAATTCGCCTTCAGTATTATCAAATTCAACCGATCCTGTTTTTTTTGTCTCGGCATTATATTCGGAGTAGGATACGTTGATGTGTTTTAACCGGATGGTATCTATCGTCAGGTCGGCATCAGTATTGCGTACCAGCACATTAGGGAAGGTGGACACTTTGTCTTCCGGTACCTGCTTAGCCTTATTGGGGTTGCCAAACACCTTTAATGCGCCATTGGCAAGCTCAAGACTTGATGCCTGTACGCGCCGGTATTTATGGTAATTCAAAAAATCGAAGTTATTGAGTTGTATTGAATCCATGCCCAGCGTAAAACTATCACTTTGGCTTTTGTTAAAAAACAGGTCGTTTTTTGCGGCTTGTAATTGCAGTCCCCTGATATTGAGCCGCGCGTACATGGTTGATAGCTTAAGGTATTTTATTTTATAATCATATAGCCCGTTATCTGTTTTGCCGCTATAATTATTTAGCTCGGTAACAATATCCTTACAATATAAAAGTCGCGATTTGTCAGTCTGGGTTGCCGAGTCAATGAGCAGGTCGGTAGCGCTCAGGTTCATTTCTTTAAGGGTTGATATAACTACCTTATGGCCCGAGTAGTCCTCGTATTTAAATTTCACATCGTTAAAATAAATATGATCTACGCTTATAGAATGCAAGCTTTTGGAAATTTTTTGCCAGGCTGTGCGATGATCTTTTAAAACGGTATCCTGCGTATGGTTAAGCGCATAGCTAACGTTTAGTTCGGGCTCATTTAAAATTATCTCATTTATTTTTAATCGCTGCCTGAAATAATAGCTGAATGGGTGTATGTGTTTTAAAATGAGCTTTTTTACATGCAGGGTTACCAGGTTGTTAGGTGCCAGGTGCTGCTTCTTTTTTCGGTTATACAGAGCCGTATCGGGGATAAGGCTAATGTCATATATGGTAACTTTTCCTTCCAGTAAATGTAGCTCGGCCCTCGTAAAATCGGCCCTGTAAAGGTTGTCGCTGCCGGTTAAAACAGCGTCGCGCACTTGCGTGGCCAAAATAGGGGCCAGGTAATGGTTAAGGATAAGGGCAATAATAAATACTATAAGTACCGGTACCAACACAAAACTAAATGCTATTTTTTGCCACTTATGCCTTAAAAATTTAAGCTTCATTTAAAGATATCCGTTTACTTTATGGTGTTACTGGTACTGTTATACGTATAGAATCAGAAATATAACAATAAAATTTCGATTTTGTTAAATACTGACAATATGTCATCCGTGTATTCAAATTTTATGTATTTTTGCAAACTAATTTTTAATTGAATGATGGATTTGGTTCTTCCGGATAAGATACATGACGAGAGCAGGCAAGGCGAGGCTTTAGTTTTAGAGCAGCCGGTGACGGGTAAAAATAACGGCCGTAAACTTTATATTGAAAGTTATGGCTGTGCAATGAATTTTAGCGATAGCGAAATTGTTGCATCCATATTGTCTGAACAGGGCTTTGAAACCACCGGCGATCATAATTTGGCCGATGTTATATTTATAAATACTTGCTCTATCCGCGAGAATGCCGAAACCCGTGTGCGTAATCGCTTAAAGGAGTTTGCCATAACGAAGGTTAAAAATCCTGGCCTGGTGGTAGGCGTGCTGGGCTGTATGGCCGAACGCCTGAAATCGAAATTTTTAGAAGAGGAAAAACTGGTTGATGTAGTTGTTGGCCCTGATGCATACCGCGACCTGCCTAACCTGATAGACCAGGTTGATAGCGGCCAAAAAGCCGTAAACGTATTGCTATCCCGCGAGGAAACTTATGCGGACATAAGCCCGGTACGTTTAAACAGCAACGGTATTAACGCTTTTGTTTCTATTATGCGTGGCTGCGATAACATGTGTTCGTTTTGCGTGGTACCATTTACCCGTGGCCGCGAACGCAGCCGCGACCCGCAATCAATAGTAGCCGAATGTACCGATTTGTTTGATAAAGGATACCGCGAGGTTACTTTGTTGGGGCAGAATGTGGATTCGTATAAGTGGAGGCCTCACCCTGCCCTCTCCAAAGGAGAGGGTTCTGATGAGCAGGATGGACAAGGTGCTAAGCAAGTTCTCTCCTTTGGAGAGGATTTAGGTGAGGCCCCCGTTACCAATTTTGCTAACCTTTTGGAAATGGTGGCGCTCATTAATCCCGATTTGCGCGTGCGCTTTTCTACGTCGCACCCGAAGGATATTACCGACGAGGTTTTATATACTATTGCTAAATACGATAATATTTGTAACTACATACACCTTCCGGTACAATCGGGCAATACCCGCATCCTGGATTTGATGAACCGTACTTATGACCGTGATTGGTATATTAACAGGATTGATGCTATTCGCCGGATAATTGGCGATTGCGCAATTTCTACAGATGTAATAACCGGTTTTTGCACTGAAACCGACGAAGAACACGCCGAAACCGTAAGCATGATGGATTACGTGAAATACGATTTTGCCTACATGTTTAAATACAGCGAACGCCCAGGAACATTAGCCGCGAAACGCTATGCTGATGATATTCCCGAGGAAGTAAAGCAAAAACGATTAACTGAGATAGTTGCCAAGCAGCAGGAATACTCTTACTACCGTGCACAAGCACGCGTTGGCAAAACAGAAAAAGTGCTGATTGAAGGTTTCTCCAAAAAATCAAAAAATGATTATTGCGGCCGCAGCGATCAAAACGCCATGGTGATTTTCCCGGTAGCCGACAACTATAAACCCGGCCAATACGTGAACGTTTTGATTGAACGAACTACTACGGCTACGTTGATAGGGAAGGTAATTGATTAATTTGAAGATTTGAAAATTTGAAGATGAGGTAATTTTCAAATTTTCAAATTGCCGGATTTTCAAATTGAATACATGGAAATACAAGAAATAAAACAACGCTTCGGTATCATTGGCAATTCGCCATTGCTTAACCGGGCCATAAATATAGCCAACCAAGTGGCGCCTACAGATATTTCGGTGCTGATTACCGGCGAAAGCGGGAGTGGTAAAGAAGTGTTTTCGCATATTATACACCAGATGAGTCCGCGTAAGCATGGGCCTTTCATCGCGGTTAACTGCGGGGCTATACCCGAGGGGACTATCGATTCGGAATTGTTCGGCCACGAAAAAGGCTCTTATACCGGTGCTGTTGGCGAACGTAAGGGTTACTTTGAAACCGTAAACGGTGGTACCATATTTTTGGATGAAATTGCCGAGATGCCTTTAGGCACCCAGGCCCGTTTGCTCCGGGTGCTGGAATCTGGCCAGTACATTAAAGTAGGTTCATCAAAGGTAGAGAAAACCAATGTGCGCGTTATAGCCGCTACCAATGTTGATGTTTACGATGCCGTAAAAAGCGGTAAGTTCAGGGAAGATCTTTACTATCGCTTAAATACGGTGCCCTTGAAAATTCCACCTTTGCGCGATAGGAAGGAGGACGTTTACCTGCTGTTCAGGAAATTTACATCTGATTTTACAGATAAATACCGTACCCCGCCAATTCAATTGGATGAAGAGGCACAACAAGTGCTGATAAACTACAGCTGGCCGGGTAACGTGCGTCAGCTTAAAAATATGGCCGAGCAGTTAGCTGTATTGGAGCGGGATCGTATTATTACCGGGCCAACCTTGTTAACATATATTCCACAAGAGGCAAACGGCCGCAATTTACCTATGCGTGTGGGTAATCCCGGCAAAGAAGATTTTTCGGAACGTGATATATTGTACAAAGTACTGTTTGATATGAAACGCGATATGGTTGAACTGAAAAAACTGGTGGCCGATATTATTGAACACGGCGGCGTATCAACCAATTACGCCAGCCACTCGCAAACACTTAACCAGTTGTATCGCGATATTGAAATTCCGGGCGGCCCCGAGGGACAATTTACTTTGCAGCAACCCGTTAATACAAATAATAATGGCAGCAATATTGGCGGTAACGATGCGTATAATATAACCCACGAAGCCGAGGAGGTAGAGGAATCGCTATCGCTGATTGAAAAAGAATCAGACCTGATCCGTAAGGCTTTAAAGAAACATAAAGGGAAACGCAAGCTGGCTGCCAATGAGCTGGGTATATCTGAGCGCACACTGTACAGAAAAATAAAAGAGTTAAATTTATAGGTTGATGAAAAGAATAATCGGTTCTGTAATTATAGTTTTAAATTTAGGTTTGCTTTCATCATGCTATACACTCCGTAATGAAGCTATTCCACCCGGTTTGAAAACACTGAACATCCAGTTTTTTGAGAATAACGCACCGCTGGTGGTAAACAACTTAAGCCAGACATTTACCGAGGCTTTAAAAGAACGTGTACGTACGCAAAGCCGGCTGAGCCTGGTACGTGGCGAGGCCGATGCAACCCTGTCCGGGAGTATTGTTGGTTATACCATCGCTCCTGTGTCTATAGAGGCTACTTCAACTAATACTGCGCCTATTGCCGGTGCAAACAGGTTAAGTATAACCGTAAAGGTGAAATTTGTTTATGATAAGGACAAAAAGATTAACTTTGACGAAAGCATGACAAGGTTTGCCGATTATAAAGGTGATATAGGATCGCAGGAACAAAATCTTATCCAGAATATTACCAAGCAATTAACCGAAGATATTTATAACAAGGCCTTTTCTAATTGGTAGGCATTTCGTACTTTCAACCACGTGGATCAATATTTAAATAACAGGCAAAACGAGATATTATGGGAGTTGTTGGCCAATCCGGCCGATAATGGCCAGTTGCATAACTATGATTTGCAGCAGTTGGTTGATGAGTTTCCGCAAAGTGGCATATTAAGGGCCATGCTTGCCCACGCAGGTAACGGAAGCGACTTAAAACACGCCGCTGCCTACTTTAATCCCCGGTTGCTGCACAAGCTTATTAACGATCCTGAGAGCCTGCCTGTTGTTTCGGCAGGGCAAATTGCCGGTTTAAAAAATGGTGCGGCACCCGTTTACGCACCACC
Organism: Mucilaginibacter sp. GW822-FHT03E02; assembly: GCF_058801545.1. Classification (NCBI taxonomy): domain Bacteria; kingdom Pseudomonadati; phylum Bacteroidota; class Sphingobacteriia; order Sphingobacteriales; family Sphingobacteriaceae; genus Mucilaginibacter; species Mucilaginibacter sp. GW822-FHT03E02. The sequence continues at coordinate 5,369,198 of NZ_JBXANJ010000001.1, forward strand.
CGCCCCCGAAAGCGAAAACTATTTTAATATAGGTACAGCAACTGAAATAACTGAGGAGCCGCAGGGCATCAACGGCCAGGAAAACCAATTTGAAATATTGACAGAAGAGCCTGCGCCCGAATCTGTAACAGAACATGAAGCCGATGTTATAACCGGAGAGTTGGAAGAACCAGCTGTTGAAGAGTTATCGGTAGAAAATGATAAAACAGAGAATGAAGTAGCGGTGGCTGTTGAAGAAACTGCGCCACCTGTTGCGTTTCAAGAGATAGCTGACGAAAAGAATGAAGAAGATATCGAAGACGAGATTTTTGACGAAATTGTAGGTATCGAAGATATCAGCTTTAATGGCAGTGTGTCGGACATCAAAGAGCAAGCTGTTGAAGAAACTGAAGCTGCGGAAGAAACGCCGGTTACTGCTGATGAATTGACTGTTGCTGAGCGAATAGAGCCTAAAAGCAATTCGGCCGATATTAATTTTGAAACAGAAAAATGGATCATTGGCAGTATTGCTGCTACCGATTATTTTATGTTTGATAATTCGATAGCCGATCAAAAAGGAGCTGGAAAGCCTGGGTCTGTTGAGGCCGAAGAACTTCCGGTACTGGCCAAAACCGAAGATACTGCCCAGGACGCCGAAACGGTATCAAAGTATCATGATGAAAAGATGCCTTATTCCTTCATGTGGTGGCTTGATAAAACACGTAAAGAGTACGCGTCAACATATCAGCCATATTTGCCGCCGATACAACCGCAGGTACCGCAAGGGATAACTGCCGAAGAAAAAAAGGAACATGCTGCCGATGAACTGCAACAGCAGTATTTTGAAAATATATTTCATGATAAATCGCTTCAGGACCTTGAAAATGCCCCCATACCAGATGCTCCTGAGATAAAGCGCAAAGAAGATATCATTATTGAAAAGTTTATTAAGGAGGAGCCACAAATAAGACCGCCATCAATAAACAAGATAGATAACGAGAATAAGGCCAAAAAAAGTTCGGAAGATAAAAATGAGCTGGTAAGCGAAACCCTGGCGCAGATATACGCCGACCAGATGCTATATCACAAAGCGATTGCTACTTATAAAAAATTGATGTTGAAATTCCCGGAAAAAAGCCGTTACTTTGCCCACCAAATTGAACAATTAGAAAATAAAACGAATTAACCAATAAAACAATGTATATTTTAATTACTCTTACTGTTATTGTATGTGCTTTGTTAGTGCTAATTGTTTTGATACAAAACCCTAAGGGTGGCGGCTTATCATCTAATCTTTCGGGTTCATCGCAAATAGTGGGTGTGAAAAGAACCGGCGATATATTAGAAAAAGGAACCTGGGTATTGGCAATTGGGATAATGGTTTTGGCAATGGCTATTAATGTTATAGCTCGTTAGCAGCAATCAGTCAAATTGAACAATTAGAAAAGAAAACGAATTAATATTAAATAAAGAAATGGTCATTTTAATTATCCTTACCGTTATTGTATGTGCTCTGTTGGGGCTAATCGTGCTGATCCAAAACCCTAAAGGCGGCGGTTTATCATCTAATTTTTCAAGTTCATCGCAATTAATGGGCGTTCAAAAAACCGGCGACTTTTTAGAAAAAGGTACCTGGGTATTGGCAATTACCGTAATGGTATTGGCATTAGCCATTAACGTGGTAGCCAAAGGTGGTTCAGCAAGTACCGCAAATCCGTTGCAAAACCAAATTGATAAGGCTTCAAAACCTTCATCAACAGCGCCGGTATCACAGCCATTGAATTTGCCTGCAACGCAAACTCCAAATAAAACGAAATAAGCTTACACTTAGTAAATAGTAAAAAACGGCTTTGGATTGTCCCAAAGCCGTTTTTTTGTGCCCTGTTTAACTGACACGATGGCACGGGCAAGTTAAAATACTGTTAAGGGTAAAAAGTAAAAAAACGTTTTTGCTGCCATTACAACAGTTAAGTATGTCAATATTTGCCATTGCCCGGCCTTGGCATAATTGATGAGGATTTGGTGGTTGAAAAACTTAAATAAATAAACAGTTATAACTATGTCATTAAACATTAAACCAATCGGCGACAGAGTGGTTGTAGAGGCCGCAGCAGCCGAAGAGAAAACCGCCTCGGGAATCATTATCCCGGATACCGCTAAAGAAAAACCTCAGCGTGGAACTATCGTTGCAGTAGGTAACGGTAAAGTAGATGAGCCTTTAACAGTAAAAGTTGGTGACCAGGTTTTATACGGTAAATATGCCGGTACCGAAATTACTTACGAAGGAAAAGAGTATTTAATTATGCGCGAATCTGACGTTTACGCGGTACTGTAACTAATTATTGAATTATTGAAGGATTGATTTATTGAATTATCCTGCACAAACAATAATTCTTCAACTCACAATCAAAAGTTAAAACGAAAATAGTTATTGGATGCTGAAAATAGATTAGGCTGACAGCCAAATCAATAATTCAGTAATTCAATAATTCAAAACTAAAATCATGGCAAAACAAGTTAAATACAATGTTGAAGCACGCGACGCCTTAAAACGCGGTGTTGATATTTTGGCTAATGCGGTTAAAGTAACATTAGGCCCTAAAGGCAGAAACGTAATTATTGATAAAAAATTCGGCTCACCGTCGATCACTAAGGATGGTGTTACTGTTGCTAAAGAAATCGAACTGAAAGATGCTTTAGAAAACATGGGTGCCCAAATGGTTAAAGAAGTTGCATCAAAAACTGCTGATATTGCAGGTGATGGTACTACTACTGCTACCGTTTTAGCACAAGCTATTGTTACCGCAGGTATTAAAAACGTAGCTGCAGGTGCAAACCCAATGGATTTAAAACGTGGTATTGATAAAGCTGTTGCAGCTGTTGTTGAGGATTTAAAAGCTCAATCGCAAACTGTAGGCGAAGACAATAACAAAATAAAACAAGTTGCTGCAATTTCTGCAAATAACGACGAGATCATCGGTTCGTTAATTGCCGAAGCTATGGCTAAAGTTGGTAAAGATGGTGTTATCACCGTTGAAGAAGCAAAAGGAACTGAAACTGAAGTTAAAACTGTAGAAGGTATGCAGTTTGATCGTGGTTACCTTTCTCCGTACTTTGTTACCAATGCTGATAAAATGGAAGTAGAGTTAGAAAATCCTTACATCCTGATCTACGATAAAAAGATCTCTTCGATGAAAGAATTACTTCCTATCCTTGAAAAACAAGTACAAACAGGCAAACCATTGTTAATTATTGCCGAAGATCTTGATGGCGAAGCATTGGCTACTTTGGTAGTTAACAAAATTCGTGGTTCACTGAAAGTTGCTGCTGTTAAAGCACCAGGCTTTGGCGATCGCCGTAAAGCCATGTTAGAGGATATCGCTATCCTTACAGGTGGTACTTTGATCTCTGAAGAAAGAGGTTACAAATTAGAAAATGCTGACTTGACTTACTTAGGTACTGCCGAGAAAATCATTATCGACAAAGATAACACAACCATCATTAATGGTGCTGGTTCTGCCGATGAGATCAAAGGTCGTGTTGGCCAAATCAAATCTCAAATCGAATCAACTACATCTGATTACGACCGCGAAAAATTACAAGAGCGTTTAGCCAAATTATCTGGTGGTGTTGCTGTGCTTTACGTAGGTGCTGCTACAGAAGTTGAAATGAAAGAGAAAAAAGACCGTGTTGACGATGCTTTACACGCAACACGCGCTGCTGTTGAAGAAGGTATTGTTGCTGGTGGTGGCGTTGCCTTCATCCGTGCGGTAGCTGCTTTAGCTGATCTTAAAGGTGATAACGAAGACGAGAACACTGGTATCCAGATCATCCGTCGCGCTATCGAAGAGCCTTTACGTCAGATTTGCCAGAATGCTGGTATCGAAGGTTCAATTGTAGTACAAAAAGTTAAAGAAGGTACAGGCGATTTCGGTTACAATGCACGTACCGATAAATACGAAAACCTGATTGCAGCAGGCGTTATCGATCCAACTAAGGTTGGTCGTGTAGCATTAGAGAACGCAGCTTCTATCGCAGCTATGTTGTTAACAACAGAAGTTGTATTAGCTGATGATCCTGAAGATGCTCCAGCTGGCCCACCAATGGGCGGCGGCGGTATGGGCGGCATGATGTAATATAAGCCCTGAGTTGAAAGTCTTAAGTTTATAGTCCGAAGTCTAAAGGCCAGAAATAGCCTGTGACTTAAGACTTAACACTTCGGACTTGAGACTTGATCATACGTACTAAAAATGAAACCCTGTATGCTTTTGTATACAGGGTTTCTGCTTTTTAAAGATCGCTTACGGTCATTTGAACGTAAACGGATGGTCATTAATTAATCATTTGATTAGTTTTTAAAATTATCTTAACAGCTAACCTGTATTTTTGCGTAACAAAGCTGAAAGATAGTTTCTTAGGCACAGGATTTGAATAGCGTAGGATGATATGAAAAATATAACACAAAAATCAAAACAAATACACAGCGCCATCGTAGATTGGTTGTTGTTTAAAGGCCCCGAATTATTTATAACCATTTACGGTAAGTAATTAATTTTTACTTTTGCCTCCACATATGGAGTTAAAAGATTTTTATTTTGATACGCACAAATGGATAGTTGATAATTGGATTCGCTATACATTCGGATTAATAGTTCTAATTGTTGGCCTTTGGTTTATCAAATTTTTAAGGTCGCGGATACGCAAACGGCTTCTTCAAAAGGAAGTTCATTCATCATTACAGCCCTTTCTTCTTAGTGTTACAATTACCAGCCTTTATATATTACTGATAATTTCGGTAATTAATATTTTTGGTTTCCAGCTCACTATTTTTACCACTATAATTGGCGCCTTTAGTGTGGCGGCAGGCTTGGCCCTTTCGGGTACATTTCAAAACTTTGCCGGCGGGGTGCTTATACTGCTATTAAAGCCATTTGAGGTTGACGACAGCATAGTAGCGCAGGGTCAGGATGGTAAGGTGGTATCTATCCAGATTTTTTACACCGTTTTAATTACTGCCGACAACAAACAAGTGATTATCCCCAATGGAAAGCTTTTTAACGAAGTGATTGTAAACGTAACCCGCGAGGGTAAACGTCGGTTGGATTTTGAGATTAAGATTGCCTATGCTAATGACCTGGATAAGGTGAAGGCCATCATTAATGAAGCCATCAGCTTAAACCACGACCTGCTTACCGAGCCGGCCGCAAGAGTAGGTATCATAAGTATGGAGATAGATTCGGTGCGCATCACCATAAACGTATGGGTGCAGCCAGCCAACTTTTTAACTGCCAAAATAGCCCTGCAGGAAAAGATATTTAAGGATTTCGGCGCTAATGGAGTGGCGTTCCCGAAGGCGGGATAGGAATAAGAGTCAAGATGTAAGAATCAAGATTTAAGACTTTTTTCTGAAAAGGGGAGTTCTGTTGCAATTTCTCCCTGAAACCAAAGCACTCCCGTCACTAACATGCCCTTTAGTATTTTATTGGCTTTAATGTTAGCATTGGTCACGTATGCATCAATAGTGCTGTTGCTGCCCGGACGATCGCTGCAATTAAGTTTTAATGCCATTATGCAGCCTATGCAAAAACGGTCAACCGAGGCAGCTTTTATATCGAGAATCACGCCTTCAAATGAAAAATAACTCTTATTGTCGTAATTTTTGTTTTGCTGCATTGCCCTTGGCTGCTGTCTGGTGTCGTTGGTGTTTCTTTTAACGTCAACAAGTTCCAGTACAAAGGCCGAGAGCCGGATCTCAATCTCCGGTCGGCTTTTGTATATAACCTGATTTACTGCATAGTCGGTTGCAAAAAAGCACAGGGGATATAGGTTATTTAATCTGCCCTCTATTTCAGCCTCCACAATCGGGTCGCCGTTATCCCATTCGGTAATCTGTTCGGTACGAAAGCTTATTTTGCTTGTAGTGCGGAGATAGGGGTATACGGCTTCTGTAAAGTTATTGATGGTAACAACACGTAAAAACGGATTTGTTGGGGTGCCACCCAATTGCGCAAAGGTGGATTGCCTTATGGCGGCCTCTTTATGTTGAATTATAGGCGCAGTATTCAAAGCCTTGTTGGCGATAGTTGACAGTAAGGCTCTGCCATTTATATTATAATAGCTATCAAAATTAGTTAAAGTACAAAAATGCAGGGCATGATCTTCGCCGGGATGTGTGTCCATTTTAATCGGCGTACTTGATACATTTTTTAGCGATTGTTCATAAAGTTCAAATACAGTGAGTTCAGGCTTACCCCCGGTTTCGTTAACCCATTTTTTGTAAGCGCGCTGGGCTTTATCTAATACTACGTCCAGGTGGTCTTCGTGTAGCCCCTTTTTTAGCAGGTTCGCTTTAACTTCGTCGATTTTTTTGCCATCATTGATCATTGCATTTGTTGCAAAATCGATGTATTGTAAGATTGTTCTCGATTTTCGCCGGTATAAAGCCGAATCTAAATGTTGTACAGGTTCATCGTCTTCGGCAAGCTTAATAATGCCTTTTATAGCGTGGTATACTAAATGCAACAGCATAACCTTAAATTTTCTGTTTAGCCTTTAATTCCAAATACTTGTTGATGGTATTAACCGTCAAATTTTGCGGCGCACTTAAAATAGATTGGATACCATATTTGGCAAGCTCTTTTACAATCAGTTTTTTGTCGTAAGCAAATTTCTCGGCAATGGTTTTTATGTATACACCTTCCAGGTCGGTGGCTGGTTGCTCGCTCAAGGTTTTAAGTTCTGTGTTTTCAAAAAAAACAACCAGCAGCAGGTGAAATTTGGCTATCCTTTTCAGGTAGGGTAATTGCCGGTTAAGGGCGTTCATGCTTTCGTAATTGGTGAAAAATACCACCAGACTGCGTTGCTTTATTACCGTACGCACTGTGCTGTATAATAGCTCCATATTGGTTTCCAGGTAGCGGGTACGCTCCTTATACAAAACCTCCAGTATCTTATTCAATTGCGACGATTTTCTGTCAGCAGGAATAACAGCGCCAATTTTTTCAGATGCAGTAATTAAACCAGCCTTGTCCTCTTTTATAAGCGCAACGCTTGACAGAACAAGGCTGGCGTTTATAGCATAATCTAACAGGCTTAAGCCCTCAAAAGGCATTTTCATCGCCCTCGATTTATCTATTATGCAATACACATGCTGCGATTTTTCGTCGGTATAGGAGTTAACCATCAGGTTGCCCTGTCTGGCAGTGGCTTTCCAGTTAATGGTGCGGTAATCATCGCCGGCAACATAGTTTTTTACTTGTTCAAATTCCAGGCTGTGGCCAATTCGGCGTATTTTTTTGATGCCGATATCTGTGAGCCGGTTAGAGATAGCCATCAACTCATATTTACGCATCTGGAGGAAGGATGGGTATACCGGCAATGTCTCGGCCTGCTGAAAAGTATAACGCCGCCTGATGAGCCCTAATGGCGATTTGGCGTAAACCCGGATGTCGCCAAATTCGTACTCGCCGCGTTTGGTGGGGCGCAAGCTATAGCTTATCAGTTTACGCTCATGTGGTTTTAAGGTTGTTTTAAACCAGATGTCGCGTTTTTGAAACTGAAAGGGAATCTCGTCGATGATACCGATGCTAACATTAAACGGATACCAGTTTTCAACATAAACACCCAGTTCGTTTTCGTCGCTGTTGCTTAATCTTTCGGGGGCATGGCGCTTGGCAAACACGCCTTTGGCGGTTGTATAAAGCATCAGGATATCGATAAACAGCAAAGCCATCAATACCACAAAGGCCAGGACAGGAATGATGCCCAGCCAAGGAAAAAAGAATGTGAGTAAAAACAATACAACACATACACCCAGGCCGGTAAATAATCGGTTGGTTAAAAAAAGGTCTTTATAAAACAGGCGGAAGAATTTTTTCACACGATTATTTTAACGGGGAATTTCCAGTTTTTGAATAATTTGCGTTATAACATCATCCGGACTCGCGCCTTCCATCTCCCTATCGGGCGTTAGCATAACGCGGTGCCTTAAGACAGGAGTGGCTACATAAATAATATCTTCGGGGGTTACAAAATCCCTGCCCTTAATGGCGGCCAGCGCCTTAGCCGCATTGATAATGGCCAGCGATGCCCTTGGCGAACCACCCAGGTACAGTGATTTATGGTTACGGGTATTATAAACTATTTTGGCAGTAAACTCCAGCAATTTATCCTCAACATGAAGGCTTTTTACCTGTTGCCTTAATGCTATAATATCGGCTGCCGATAAAACCGGCTCAACGTGGTTGAGCTGGTCTGTTGTTTTTTGGCTATGCTGTTGGGTTATAATGGCAATCTCTTCTTCAAGGGTTGGATATTTAATTTCTATCTTAAACAAAAACCTATCCAACTGGGCTTCGGGCAAGCGGTAAGTGCCTTCCTGTTCAACAGGGTTTTGGGTAGCCAATACAGTAAAAGGTTCCTGCATTTTATAGCTATGCCCGTCGATAGTAATCTGCCGCTCTTCCATCGCCTCAAACAAAGCCGACTGCGTTTTGGCCGGCGCACGGTTAATTTCATCAATCAGTATAATGTTGCCAAAAATTGGCCCCCGCTTAAACTCAAACTCGGTTGATTTAGGGTTAAATACCGAAGTGCCTAATATATCTGATGGCATCAAATCCGGAGTAAACTGTATGCGCGAATATTGGGCATCTATAGCCTTAGCTATCAGTTTGGCGGTAAGTGTTTTCGCCACGCCAGGTACACCTTCTATCAGGATGTGCCCGTCGGCCAGTATGCCGGCTATCAACAGATCGATAGAATCATGCTGGCCTACAATAATTTTTGCCAGCGTTGCTTTTATCTGCTCAACCGCCTGGCTTAGCTTGGTCATATCTGTTCGTTGTTCAAAAATATCATTTTCCATTGTATCGGTTTTGGCTGTAAAATTTCTCTATTAGTTTGTTAAATCTGATCAGTTCTATATCGGATATGTGTTCGCGGGTATCTATGAAATTGATGGTATTAATCAGATCTGTTATAAACTCCATTGGTGTACCTGTTTTTTGGGATAAGGTGCTTATAAACTCATCGTCGAGGTTATTGGTTTTTAAACGATAGTTATCTCTCAAATATTCTAACAGGTAAGTTGCTTTTTTACGGGCAATATTGGCATTGTCGCGCTTTTCATAGTATACCTGGCCAACTACACTTATAAATTCTACGGTTGAATTTGGCAATGGTTCAATAACAGGGATAATACGCTGCCGGCGCTTGGCTTCGTAAACGATAAAAGTCATCAGCCCAAAGAAAGAGATGTAAAATGCCCAGCGTAAAACGGGGTTGCGTAAAAATACACGCATGCTTGATTCATCGTCAGACCGGCCGAGGGTATAATATTGATCCCATATTAAATTGGAATCGTTTTTTAAAACAGATAAGGCCTTTGATGCATATTCGGCGTTATTGTCACTTAACATGCTAAAGTTGGTAAACATGAGCGGATTGGCATTTAAATACATATTGCCCTTACCAATGGCGTATTTCACAAAATTTGTATGATGCCCGGTATTGCTGCCCAACGCTATAAGTTTTGAGGTATCTATTCGCCTGAAGTAGCCATCACCTATTCCTTTTTCGCCGCCGTAAAGCTTTGTAGTATCAAGGTACTTGTTGCTAAATTTAATGCCGACCCGGTTTTTATTGCCAAACTCAACCTGCGCTTCAACCCCAAGGTTTTTCTTTAGCTCGTCGCCAAAATACGATGCAGCGATAAATACATCGTTGCCTGCGCTTATGTAGTTTTTCAGCTTGGCATAATCGTATTCGTTAAATTTTACCGAATTGCAGATAATAATATAGGAGCCATGTTTTATTCCATGATCGTTAAGTACGTTATAAACCGGTTCGCGAAAGGTTGATATTTTAGCGCCGGGGAAAATGTCGTTAATGCGGTTATACAGTATATGGGTGCCAAAGGGTATCTTATCGTTAATATCCAATGTATTATCCCAGTTTATAGGCTTAGGGCGGTTGTATTGGGCTATAAGGTACACCAGCATTAAACAGCCCAGCACGGCAATGTATAGTTTTAAACTTTTCATGACAGCAACTGTTTAAATTCCTGGAAAATGGTATTGATCTTTTGGTACGAATCTCCGTCAACCGGGAAATCGCCATACCAGATATACTCAAACTGCCGTGTAACAATAATAAATTGCCGGCGCCTGTTTTGATCTGTTAGTTCATTGATATAAGCTGAATTGGTTTTTTCTATGCGCCAGTTGATAAGATTATGGTCGCTCAACTGTTTAAGACTGCGCAGGTAAAGTAACCTTACAGCAAGGCGATAGTTTTTAATAGCTAATGCATCTTCAATGGCCTGGTCAAAACTTATTTCGTGAATGTTTTCAATGGATTCATCATAAGGAAGGGGAACTTGTTTCGGATCTTTTTTGAAGAGATGCCAGGCGTTGATGCCCAACAACTTTAAAATAATATAAATTACACCAAAGGCGGCAATGCCAATAATTAAATATTTAAATACCGTAGCAGAATTATGCCCCATGGATGAACCGCCGAATATTTTGCGGAGTAATTCATCAACCCATTGCCAAAAGTTATCCCAGAGGTGCCAAACCCAGTTCCAGAACCTATCCCACCAGGTAATAGCCTCCTTTTGGGTATGGTAATTAAAATCCTTATCGTTTTTGTAGGCTTTTAATGATGCCGCATCAAAGTGGCGTACGTTTATTTTAGTGCTGTCGGTTTTAAGTTTTGCAGGCGATGCTTTAACTGCAGCATGCTTTAATGCAGCCATCGCTTTAGCGTTCCCCGTCGCGCTTATTTTAAACAATATAACCAAAGGCTTAAACATATCAGTTGTTAATATTGCTCGGTTGGGAATTGATCAGAAGGGGAATCGGTTTTGCCAAACATTTTTATGCGGTTTACCAGGCTGCTACCCTCGCTATGCTCGGTTAAGCTGTAATAAACCAGTGTAACGGCAATAATAGGCAACAGCCATAAAACCTGGCCCGCATTAAAAATTATTGCCTGAATAGTGTTAAAAGTGGTATCAAAGCTATTGCCGGTTAGCCATTGGCTCCCGCCATAAAATATAGCCGCCGGGATAAAAAATACCAGTAAGGCCATTCCCACAATGATAGATAAAAGCAAAATTACACCAAAGGTAAACCACCAGTTTTCTTTAATAATGCGGAAGGCTTTACGGATGGCATACTCCAGGTTAGTGTTCTCTATGATCATGATCGGAGTTACCAGCGCGAAGATAGGGCTAAGATAAATTCCCGGTAGAAAACACAATAAAATCCCCAAAAACAATCCGATCGTTAAAACCACCTGCGCGCCAAATACCCGCAAAAAATAAAACTTAAAGTATTCCCAAACCTCCAGCAACGTAGGGTGCTGGTTATCTTTTTGCTTATATATGGCCAAATAGCTGATGGTGGTTAAAATTATAGCGGTATACTCAACCATTTGAAATAACAGGCTGGTAATATTCCAAAATGAAAAGAAGCCGGAGCTGCCTTCTTCAACCTGCCGCCACTGGGCAACCACCGTAACAAGCACTCCGGTAACAATAAACATACCGCATATAACCAGATACGATATAATCAAAGGCTTAAAATTTTGCCTGATGATGATAAAACTATCACTTATAATATCGCCAAACTCACGAACCTTACTTAGTTCTATTTTCTCCTTCATTTGTATTAGCAGTAGTTTTTAAATTGTATGACAAGTAGGCCGGGTAAATTACCACATACCATATGATAAATAAAAAGGAACCAGTCAAAATGGAAATGCTAAGCCACATCGGCATTTCGGTGCGGCGGGTTATAAAGCTTTCGAAAATAGCTGCGGTAACTACAATGGGGGATATGCCCAGCATTATCTTTATACCATCCAACGCGCCTTTTTTTAAAGAAACGGCCCTGCTGAATGTTTTTGGGAATAAAATACTGTTGCCCATTATTAAACCTGAGGCGCCCGCCAAAATAATTGTCGAAATCTCTAACGTGCCGTGGATCCAGATTACCATCACAGATTTAATGCCCAGCCCCTGGGCTATAAAAAGATATTGAAAACAGCCAACCATAATGCCGTTTTTAAATAACAGATAAATAGTACCTGCAGATAATGTAATACCTGCAACAAAGGTTATTGCCGTCACCTGGAGGTTGTTTTTAGCTATCTGCCAAAACATCAAAAACTCGTTCTGACTTTTATATACCCCAAAGGGGTCGCCTTTGCTTATGTTTTCGTTAGTCATATTCACATAATCGTCGCCAAGTATCAGCCTGATAAAATTGCGGTCGTATTTGGATGATAGTATGCCGATAAGGAAAAAGGTGATAAAAAATATAAATGAGTATAATAGCTGCCTGCGGTATTGTACAAAAAGCAGCGGAAGCTCCATCTGCCAGAAAAATATAAAACGATTGGCTTTTTCTTTTTTGTTTTTATATATCGACTGGTGAAAACCCGCCGCTAAACCGTTAAGGTAAACCGTTGTTTTTGATTTTGGATAAAAAGTTTTGGCGTACGCTAAATCGTCGGTAATGGTTATAAAGCGTTCGGCAAGCTCATCAGGATCACTGGCAAGGTCGGTTTCATAGCTTTTCCACCGGGCAGAATTTTGCTTTATAAATAATGGTTCACGCATTGTGAAAGGGTCAAGTAATTTTTTGTTAAAATAATAACAATATTTGATGTGTGGATATAAACACATCAAATAGTTAATTTATATTTGTTATACATGCAAACAGTAAAAATACGCACCTCGCAAAATATTGATATCGATTATGAAGTAGCCGGCCTTGGCGATAGGGTACTTGCCCGGATTGTAGATACGGGGGTATTTATGGGGCTCCTATACGCGATATATATTATTGTTATAGCGTTTTTTATCGGTACTATGGAGCGATTGGATGGTAAGAGCGCGCCTGTTGTACTAATAGTTATTGGCGTTATTTATGCCCTTATCACCATATTTTATGACCTGGTTGCAGAAGTGTTTTTTAACGGCCAAAGCATTGGTAAATATGCTTTAAAAATACGCGTGGTAAATATTAACGGTGCCCGGCCAACATTAGGGCAGTTTTTTTTGCGATGGGTTTTCAGGTTGGTTGATTTTTTATTAACAGTGGGAGTAGGCGCCGTGATCTCGGTTGCTGTATCCGAAAAAAAGCAGAGGATTGGCGATATTGTAGCGGGCACCACAGTTGTTAAAACCACACCCAAGACAAACCTGAACGAACTGTTTTTTAATTACCAGGACGAGGATGAATATGAGCCTGTGTTTAGTGGCGTTAGCGACTTGAAAGACTCGGACATGACCTTAATATACGAGGTGATAACCAATTTTAAAGCAACAGGTAACAGCAGCCTGGTTTACAATATGGCTGTACAGGTAAAAAGTCATTTAGGTATCGAGCTCCCGGCCGGAATGAATGAGTACGACTTTTTGCAAACCGTAGTTAAAGATTATAGCTATGTAGTTTCAAGGCAGGGCGTTTAATTGCCGTATAGGGTATACATTTTATAAATGTAAGCGAACAGGATAATATTCCCGGTTATTAGATACAATGTTTTGGTAATAAGGTGCTTTTTATCAAAATGGAGTTTTGTTTTTAATGCCACGAACAGTATGGTAATAATAAGCGGGATAGCCGCCGGGTAAAGTGTTAAGCTTTGGTGCAGGTTACCCTGTAGCAGGGCGATGACGGAGCGCTGAAAGCCACAACCGGGGCAGTCAATACCGGTTAGTTTTTTAAACGGACAGGGTATTAAATGATTATGCAGCCATTCAATAAACATGAAATGGCTGCATAATATGGTATAACAATGCATAATTATGCCTGAGGATCAAATGGTTTTTGGTAATCGCCAGATCCAAAACGGTTGTTCATGTTTGCCTCTTTTGCAGATGGGCCTAAATAAACTGCGTCGCCAAAACCTAAAATAGGCCAGAAGATAGGCCCCAAAATAACTAAGCCAACAGTAAAACCCTCGCTTTTTCCAAAGCTTTTGGCTACCAGATTGTAAACCCATATTAGAAATATAAGCGAGGTACAAGGAAAAAGCATAAGCAGGAACCACCAGATTGGCTTACCAGCAATTTCACACAGTACAATATAATTGTATATGGGGATTATTGCGGCCCATCCCGGTTTTCCGGCTTTGGTAAATACTTTCCACATACCAGCTATCGTAAGAAGGTATACAGCAATAATGATTACAAAAAAGCCGGCGCCAAACGCTGGTGCTGAAGAAGGATAATTTTCCATTTTTTTGAAGGTTTAGTAAATAGTGTTCGTGTTTTTTAAGTTCCTGCAAAATATAAATTTTTTAAATAAAAATTAAGCACTCCATCATATTTATTACAAAGCTTGGTTAGCTTATTATTTTTAAATTTGACACCGATGCAAAGGGAACAAATTTCGGTATTTGATATGTTTAAGATAGGGATAGGGCCCTCAAGCTCGCATACCCTTGGGCCCTGGCGCGCTGCCCAGCAGTTTGTACTATCGTTGCAACAGCAGGAGGTGCTGCCGCTTGTTAACCAGGTGCAAATACTGCTTTATGGCTCGTTAGCAAAAACAGGCAGGGGGCATGGCACTGATATTGCCGTACTGCTGGGCCTAAGCGGAGATGATCCCGTAACTTTTGAGGTTGATCAGATTACCCCGAAAATCAACCATATTACCTCTTCGCATAAATTGATATTAGGTGGGACGAAGGAAATTGAATTTTCGGTAATTGACGACCTGTTGTTTTTGTTTAACGAAAGTTTGCCTTTTCATCCCAACGCGGTAACATTTCAGGCGTTTTTGAGCAATGGCAAAGCGGTATCCGAAACTTATTACTCCATAGGCGGGGGATTTGTGGTTAAGGATGGTGCATCGGCCCAATCAAAACACGAGGTTGACCTGCCTTTCCCAATTGATACTGCTGCAGATTTATTGCATTGGTGTATAAAAACCGGCCTTCGCATTTCTGAAGTGGTTATGGAAAACGAACTGGCCTGGCGTAGCGAACATGAAACACGTGCCGGTGTACTCAATATTTTTAATGCGCTAAAAGAATGCATGTACCGTGGCTGCCATACTACCGGCCAGTTACCCGGGGGATTAAATGTTGCCCGCAGGGCTTTCAAATTAAATGCCAAACTACTGGGTAACCGGCCGTATAATAATTACGAGGAATGGATTATCGCTATACGACAAACAGGCGATAGTTTTAAAAATATATTGGATTGGGTAAGCTGCTTTGCGCTGGCAGTGAATGAAGAAAATGCTTCATTTGGCCGAGTAGTTACCGCACCTACAAACGGGGCCGCCGGCGTTATCCCAGCCGTATTACAATACTATATTGTTTTTTGTGAAGGTAATACCGACGAGAAGATCATCCAGTTTTTACTAACCGCATCCGAGATTGGCAGCATCTTTAAAAAAGGCGCTACCATATCTGCAGCGATGGGCGGCTGCCAGGCCGAAATTGGCGTGTCATCTGCTATGGCTGCTGCCGCATTAACAGAATGCCTGGGTGGCACCCAGCGACAGGTACTCATGGCTGCCGAAATAGCCATGGAACATCACCTTGGCCTTACCTGCGATCCTATTGGTGGCCTGGTGCAAATCCCCTGCATCGAGCGCAATACTATGGGGGCCATAAAAGCCATTACGGCCTCGCAGTTGGCGCTGCAAAGCAATCCCGAAAAAGCTAAAGTAAGCCTCGATGCCGTAGTGAGAACGATGTGGCAAACCGCGCTTGATATGAATTCTAAATATAAAGAAACGTCAGATGGCGGGCTGGCTATTAATATACCTATCAGTTTACCGGAGTGTTAGCTAATGATGTGCAAATGTGCAGATTTCAGATATGCAAATGATAGATAAAAGGGTATGTGGTCAAAAGGGTTGATTTCGGAGGCTTGAAGGAGCATCATTTACTCAACATAATATCTGTATACAACTCTGCCCAAATTACCGTCGGCATCAATTCCTTCCACGGTTACGCGGTAAGTGCCTTTGGTATCGGCGTTAAAAAACTCAAATTCTGTAGGTGCTTTATCTATTATTAAATTGGGGTTCCAGTAAATAGTGGTACGTAAATCGGGTTTTGCGCTGCTTTCGTTTAGCATATCATACCTGGGCGAGTAAAATTCCTTTGCCTTATAAAAGCCGTTTGATTGGTAATTAATAACATTTGTGATTGGCGGCTTATACCCGGCCGGAATTCGCCGCGATATAAAATAGATCATTTCTTTTACCCCACTGGTCATATCCATTTTGCCTGTCGTTCTGATCACTTCGGCACTTTCTATATTGGTTAACCGTAAATCGCTGTATAAGCTTGATCCTATTACCTGGCCGTCTAATTTTATTAACATCGGTTTTGGCGGTTGCTCTTTAGCTATCTCACGATATGTATAAAAACTGATGGTGTTATCACGATTAACATAAACCTGGATATTGCGCAGCCGTACAGACAAAAAGGAACTCATTGTTTCCCCGGTATCGTCCTTCGGGAAATCATTAATAACCTCGTCTGGATTATCTGCATGTATAAACATGTCTTTTATGGGTTCTTTTTTCTCTCTTATCACCACTTCTTTAATGCGAATTACCCGCTTATCTAAACTTGCCTTAAGTTGTTGTTCAACTTGTTTTTGATATAGTGTTAAAGTATCCACTGCTGCAGGTACTGATACAAATGCCAATGCTTTATAGTTTGATAAAGTATCCAAAGCAACCATTACATTCTTTTTATCCTTGCCTGTACTTGCCTGTATTACGTATTTCAGGGTTTCATCGGGGATGAGGTTAAAAGTAAACCGGCCATTTTGGTTAGTGATGGTATCCAGCATAAAAAAGCCGCCTGTTGTAGTCAGTAACGATACCTTGCTGCCTGCAAGCGGTTTACCTGCCAGGTTTTTTACATACCCCGAAATTTGTAAAGATTTTTCGGATTCAAAACAAGGTGTTGCCTGATCATCGCCTGCCAATACCTGCTTCCACTCGTACCGGTGATAACCCTGGGTAAGCATCAAAATATCAAGGTCGGCAGCTGTTTTGTCATTTGCCATATTAAAATAATAGTTGGGTTGCTCAATGTGCCCTTTTATATCTGATGTAAGTAGCAGGTTGTTGATGATGGTACTTTGCGCCAAATCATTAACCGGGGCGAAATTTTCGTTAATAACAGATACCGAGAAACTCCCGGTTACACTATTGCTCGAAATATTCTTCGTAGCTAAATCGATTTTCATCTTTTCTCTTGGCGCAAAAGTTTTGCCGGTAACGCCTATGCTTAACTTTAAAGTGTCGTTATGCTGAATAAATACAATACGCTCATTTAGCGGTTCGCCGTTATCAGCAAAAAGGGTAAACCTGGCAATGCCTGTTGGAAACCGTTTTTTATCTATAATGGCATTAAAACTTTGTGCCGAAAGTTTGAACCCTGCGGCATAGTATAACTTACCGCCCGATTGTGCCAGTATATAATAACCGGCATTCTTTTTAGTATCAAACAGCTTGTTTGACGAAACTACCCTGATAGTTAAGCTATCTGGCCTGCCATTATTAACAGAGATAGTAAACCCATCATCCTTCACTGATGGTAAATCTACTGTAAGCGCTTTACCATCAGTGGTAAGCAAATTAGCCTTGTAGGTTTTTCCCGGTTCGGGAGTTAAGGCAAATATCCCCATCCCCAGGTGTTGTGTTTTTATATCGGCCACTTCGGTGCCGTTATTGTCAATAATTGTTCCGCGTATGTCCTGGCCCAATCCTTTTTCGTTCACACATTTTACGGCCACTTTTGATCGTAGGCCATTGACCAAATCGCCCCCTTCCGGAAAAAACTGTACAGCTGGTTTACCTGCTAAACTTTGTTTTTTTTGTGGCGATGTATTGCTGATATCGTTAACAACAATTTGTTTATAAAAAAAATAATCGTTGCCGGCGTTGCGCATCCAGTTGGTATAGGCAATAAGATGATAAGCGCCGGTTTTAAGGGTAAGCGGTAAGGCTATATCGCCCCAGGTAATACCTGCTACAATGTTTAAAGTAATGCTTTGCAGTATTGAATCTTTGGCACCGAGCAGTTTAACATAAAGCGTACCACTTAAAGCTGATAGCTCATGTTTTTGGCCAATTACTGTGTAAGCCTTAAACCAAATGGTATCGCCGGGCAGGTATGAATCCCTGTCGGTGTGCAGGTAAACCTTTTCTATAGGGTTTGCTGTAACATCTTTATCCAGTAAGTTAACAGCGCGGCTTAAAAATGCCGTATCGGTTTGTGCCAGGCTGTTAAGTGCCGTAAACAACAGGCCCGATAAAATGAAAATTTTAATGAATTTTATATTCAATGCTCTGTTATTGTACATTATACGTAAAAACTGATCTGCCCAAATTTCCGTCTGCATCAATTCCCTCAATAGTTACGCGGTAGGTGCCCGTGGTATCCGCATTATAAAATGAAAATGTAGCGTTACCATCTTTATCAGTAATTATATCAGGTTTCCAATAAATGGTTGTCCGTAAATCGTTAGTCGAAGTGCTTTCATTTACAACGCTATACTTTGGCGAATAGAATTCGCGAGCTTTGTAAAGCCCCGTTGAATTATAAGTTATCACATCAGGCGTTACTTGTTTGATAGTTTCCCTGGTATGTCTTTTTGTGGTTAGCAACAATATCTCTCCTTTGCCGGTTGTAATATCAATTTTTCCGGTGGTACGATAAACCTCTGCGCTTTCGAAATCGGCCAGGTTGAGCATCGAAAAAACAGTGTTGTCAATGTAAAGACCATCTATCATGATGTTCATCGGCGTAGGGGCCAGGCCCGCAGGTGTACGGGCTATTGTTCTGTAAGTATAAGGCAACCCATCCATAAAACTAATGGCTGATAATCGCACCGATAAAAACTGGGCCAGGGTTTGTCCTGTGTTCTCTTTAGGGAATTTTACAAACTGATCTGGAATTGGTGCACCAACCAAATGGTATTGGGTGTCTTTAATCACTACTTCTTTTAGTGGAATCACCCTTTTATCCAGGCTAACCTTAATTTGTTGTTTTACCCGGTGTTGGTAGGGGGTAAGCTGTACGGTATCACCAGCATCAGTTGCAAGCCAGTGGTAAACACCAATATTTGCCTGCTTTTTAAAAGGTGCAATGGTATCAAGGGTAATATCCAACTTGTTTTTGTTGGTGGCGGTTCGGCCTTGTATTACATATTTTAAAGTAGTATCGGGATTTGAGATCAATCCATCAAACGTAAACCGCCCATTGTCATCGGATAGCGTATCCAGTTTAAACCATCCTCGCTGCATGTTATATAACATTAACCTGCCCCTGGGAATGGGATTGCCGTGAAATGTTTTTATATAGCCGGATACAGAAAGGGAGCTCTCCGGCTGATAAGTAATAGCTGGATAAGTTTCGTTCAATACCTGTTTCCACTCAAACCGGTGATATCCCTGCGTAAGCATCAGGATGTCCAGGTCATTATTGGTTTTAGCTGTTACGTTGGTAAAATAGTACTCAGGCTGTTCAATATAACCCTTAATATCCGATGTAAGTAACAGGGTGCTAAAAATGGATTGGGCCGATGTTTTATCCAGGTTTGCCAGGTCCTGGTCAATCACAGCTGCCGAAAAACTTCCCAAAGCGGGTTTGCCTCCGGGGGCGCTTACTTTTATCTGTATATCCACTTTTTGCCGTGTCGTATAAGCTTCTCTCGCTGATGTAAGGTTAAGTTTCAGCTGATCATTGCGGCGTATAAATACTACACGTTCGTTAAGCGGCTCGCCATTACCGGCAAATAAAGTAAACTGCACAATACCTGTTGGGAAGCGCTTTTTATCAATTAAAGTTGTGAAACTTTGTGCCGATAATTTAAAATCGGCAGTATAATAAACTTTGGCACCAGATTGGGCCAGAAGGTAATATTTTGCCTCTTTTTTTGAATCGAGCAAGTTGGCTGATGCGGCAACTCTAATACTGATACTATCCACCTGGCTATTATTTATGGCGATGGCAAAGCCATCATCTTGTGCTTTTGGCAGCGTTACTGTAAATTGCCTGCCATCCTTCCGTGTTATTTTAACCCTATAACTTTTGCCGGCCTGTGGTGTGATGGCAAACACACCCATCCCCAGGTGCTGACAACTGAATACAGAAACTTCGGTACCGTCATTATCTATAACCGAGCCTTCAAGGTCTTCGCCCATGCCACTGGTACCAACAGCTTTAATGGCTACTTTACTCCTCAACCCGTTAACAAGCGAGCCGCCTTCGGGGAAAAACTGCACATCGGGATCGGGCAGGGCCTTTAATTTTTTTTGAGCAAGTGCTGTACCTCCTTCGCTCACGCGGATAGCTTGATCAAAAAAGTAATCGGGGCTGAAGTTTCGCATCCAGTTGGTGTAGGCCCTGATGTGATAGGCCCCGGTTTTAATTAAAACGGGCAAAGCAAAATCGCCCCAGCTTATTCCCGAACTTAATGCCAGGGCTATCCGGCCGATAACGGAATCTTTTTGGGTAAGTAATTCAACGTGTACTATATTGCCAATGGCCGACAGCCCATGATTTGGCCCGGCAACTGTATATGCCTTAAACCAAATGGTATCGCCGGGCATATATTCCTGTTTATCAAGGTGCAGGTAAACCTTTTCTATAGGGTTTGCCAATGCATATTTTTCAAGCGAATTAACGGTGCGGGTCAAAAATGCCGAATCGGTTTGACCAAAGCCGTTCAATGCGCAAAATAAAGTAAACAGGAAAATGAAGGTTAGGCTAAGTTTCATAAAAAAACAATAAATGCAATAGTTGAGGGGGTACGCAATAATCAACTGCTACCAACCCGGTTTACTCCACCTTATAGGTATAAACCTGCCGGCCAAGGTTGCCCTCAACATCAATTCCTTCAATTAAAATGCGGTAAGTGGCTTTAGCATCTGCATTAAAGAAAGAAAACGTTGCATTGCCATCTTTATCCGTTATAATATTAGGTTTCCAGTATACAGTTGAGCGTAAATCCTGCATTTGCGTATTCGTTTTAGGATCATCATACGCCGGCGAATAAAATTCGCGGGCTTTATAATATCCCTTTGGCGCATAGGTTACAACACCCGGCGCATAGCGGTTGTAAACAGATCCATCGCCGCCGCGCCTTGTCGTGATAACCAAAACACCACCACCACCGCGAAAGCCATAAATTGCCGTATTGCCTATAGTCCGTAAAACTTCCACGCCTTCAACATCATTTGTAGATAAACTATTTAGATAATCGCCTTCAACCTCAACTCCATCAACCATAATGGTCATGGGCTGGTTTTGGCTTCGGGTTGAGTAGGGTACTCCATTTTTAAAAATTACGCCAAAAATTTTCATCTGTAAGGCGTTGGTAAAAGAGCCGCCCATGTTTTGAAAGTCCTTGTAAGTAAGTACCTGGTCGGCATTGCCGGGGCCATTTAAATTGTTGGAGTTTTTAATCAGATTTTTTTTATCCTTCACGTCCTTTATAAACACTTCTTTTAAAACAATGGTATGGTTGCCAATACCATATTTAATATCCTCGTTAAATCTGTTTTTGCTGTTTTTAAGGTACACTGACTGGCCATCGCTGATGTTTACCTGTACATCGGGCGCGTTTTTGTTTTTGCCCACGGCTTGTGGGGCAATATTATCCAGTTCAATTTCCAGGTTTTTTCGGTCTTTAGCAGTACGTGCCTGTACTACAAAACGAATGCTGTCCCTGAACACCAGGTCTTTGAATACAAAGTTCCCTTTGTCGTCAGATACCGTATCGAGAATAAAAATGCCTCCTGATGTGGTGAATAAAGTCACTTTACCACCCACTACCGGCTTGCCGCCAAAGGTTTTTAAATGGCCCGATACCTGTAAAGTTTTTTCGGGTTTGTAAACTATAGGACTAAAACTGTCATTCAATATTTTTTTCCACTCAAAACGGCGATAGCCCTGGGTAAGGAGCAGGGCATCAAGGTCGGTTTGGGCGCTTGCGTTGTGAAAGTAGTAGCCTGGTTTTTCGATATAACCTTTTAAATCGGATGTAAGCAGGATGTTTGATAAAATGCTTTCTTCTGCTGTTTCATCAACCGAAACTTTCGACAGATCTATCACCGCGGCCGAGAAGCTGGCGCTTACCGGTTTATCCTCAATGTTTTTAGCGTTAAGGCTGATGGTCACTTTTTCGCGGGGGGCATACTTCTTCTTGTCAGCCGATACCGACAGCTTTAAATCGTCGTTATTTTTTACAAAAACTAACCGCTCATTCAATGGTTCGCCCTTATCTGAAAATAAAGTGAATTGCACAATACCCGAAGGGAATTTGCTTTTGGGGATTTCGGCGGTAAAAGTCTTTCCTCCGTCGGCACTGTTGCCTGCGTAATAAATCTCGCCGCCCACCTGCGCTACCAGCAAAAGCCCGGCTGTGGGTGTAGCACCATTTAACAGATCTTTTCCCGGCAGTATTTTAATCAAAATGTTGTCGTCATATGAATTATCAATAGCTAAGGAGTACGCGTTATCAACCGCCTTGGGCAAATCAAATATTCCTTCAGTTCCGTCGGGATAGGTAATGTGTGCCTTGTAAGTTTTTCCCGTCGTCGGCAGAAATTTAAAAACACCCATACCCAGGTGCGTACTATTAAAATTGGCAGTTAACTGGTTCTGGTCATCTACTACGGTGCCCTTTACATCTACACCTAAACCATCGGCGCCAATAGCTTTAAATGCTACTTTTGAGTTTACCCCGTTAATAAGGCTGCCCCCTTCGGGGAAAAACTGAACATCAATTTTGTTGGATACAGCCTTTATTGCAATGGCTTTCTCGGCCATTTTCTTCTCGGCATATTTAATGGTGGTTAGTATTTGACCGGTGGCCGCTAAATCGTTTGTGGTATTTATAAAGCTTGCATCAATATTGCCTTTATCATCAGTAATCCCCTTGCCTTTAAAAACGGTTCTCCCGTTCAGTTCTATATGGTAGCTCACTTCTTTAGCCACATAAGCTTCGCCGTTAATGTTGCTATAGCTAATAAGTGCATTTACCTTTTGCTTGCCGTTTTGAGTGGAATAAGTAAACGCGGTTTTAGTAAAAACGTTATTGCTGATGCTATTTGTAACGGTGATGGTTTTATCAAAAAAATAAGCATCGCTTTCGTTACGCATCCAGTTGGTATAAGCGCGAATGCGGTAGTTGCCTTCTTTCATCGAATCGGCAAGGGCAAAATCGCCGCTGGCCAGGCCGCTGATAAGCGGGAGTTTGATGCTTCGTTTTACAGAGTCGTTCTCGTCAATCAGGTCCACATTGAGTATTTCGCTTAGTGCCGAGAGTTGGTGTTTGCTGCCGATAGTTACATAAGCTTTAAACCAGATGTCGTCGCCAATGGCATAACCTGGTTTATCAAATTGCAGGTAAACTTTTTCCTGCGGATGCTCGGCCCGCCATTTATAAAGCTGGTCGACCATTTTGTGCAGCAGCTCTTCGCCCGGCCCTTTAAAACTCAATATAGCTGTAGCAATAACAGTTATCAATAAACCGGTAAAAAGACGTTTGTTTTTCATCAGGTAAATAATTTTCAATCTACGGAAAATATTATAATAATATTATAACAAGTGTGTTACGGGAGGGGACGCTGGGAAAATGGTTTAGGTTTTACGTGCTACGTTATAAGTTTTACGTTGATAAAACTGTATTTAAGGCTATGTCGGTTTTTGGTTTTCATAGGTAGAGGTTTTAGATAACTTGCCGTTTGACACTTGGTTTAGGTAAAGGTTTAATCAACTGAAAAAAAAGCGACCGGACACTACCAGTTGTCTTTATCCAATTCGCCAATGTGGCTAAAATGTTTATCTCTCGTAATTAAAGTAAGACGATATTGTTTAGCCAGCGCGGCTATCCATATGTCATTCTCAGGAATAGGTGTTCCCTGTTTTCTCAGGGCGGATTTTATGGCTCCGTATAAACGAGCTGTTTCTGCATCGGCAGATAATACAGTATACGTTTGAGATAATTTAAGAATATTGTTTACATTTTTCTGGATTTGGGTTGAGTATTCGGCACCATAATAAAGTTCACCTATCACAATGACCGGAATATAAACTTCATTGGCATCGTCTATATTGTTTGCTACGGTAGTTTCTCCTTTGAGCAATGCTGAAACAATATTGGTGTCCAGTAAAACATTAATCCCAGTCATCCGGATCAATTTGCTCACAGCCTTCTTGTATTGCGTTTTCCATAAGTGTGATATCTTTTTTTGATATTTTACCAAGAAAACTATGTGCAGACGGCCGACCAGCCGATTCGGTAGATACCGCGGTTTTTAAGATGTGCTCAATTTGCATTAATGCCTTTTCGCTTCTTAATTTAATTACTTCTTCAAGTAAATGCAATTTTCTGGCCTCTGTGAACATCTGATTAAATTTATGTTGCTAACAAATTTAAAGAAATATATTATAAAACTATTAGCCCTAAAACTTATTCTTCCACATCATACTTTCAACCGGGCGGGTGGTGGGGTTGTTGTATTTGGCGTTGTTTTTGGTGTTGTACAGGGTTTCAATTTCGCCTTCAACTACAAAATATATCAGCTGGCCAATGGGCATTCCGGCGTATACACGTACGGGTTGGGCGCATGATATTTCAAGTGTCCAGGTGTTGCAAAAACCAACGTCGCCTTTGCCTGCTGTGGCGTGTATATCAATACCCAAACGGCCGGTGCTCGATTTTCCTTCCAAAAAGGGTACATGTTTATGAGTTTCTGTATATTCTACCGTTACGCCCAGGTAAAGGGTGTTGGGCTGCAGTACAAAGCCCTCTTTAGGTATCTCAAAGGCATCAATCTCGTTATGTTTTTTGGCATCAAGTACCCTGTCGCGGTAAGTAGCCAGGTGTTTACCCAAATGCACATCGTAGGAGTTGGTGCCAAGTTGCTCACGCGCAAATGGTTCAATAATGATGGTCCCTTTTTCTATTTCTTCGAGGATGCGCTTATCGGATAATATCATAGCCAAATTTGATGAGGGGCGAAAATATGACTAATTACCGCAACAGGCAACAGTAAACAACCAAACATTGTTGAAATTGATTGTTGAATAGAATTTGGTATACAGTTAATTAAAAATCAATCGTTTATGAATATGATATGGCAATTATTATAATTAAATTTATTTGGCATAAGTTTGCGTCCGATTTTGCAATTTTACTTTTATGGCGATAGCGTACCGGCAGCGTATTGATGATGATACTGAGTTTGCACTCTGGAAAATAGAGGAGCAGGCTGATGACCTGTATAAACAATTGCAATTGGATGAAGATGAGAAGGCTTATGTTGAAAAGCTAAGCCATAGTAAGAGGTACCTGCACTGGCTTGGCACCCGCGTATTGTTGCGTAAAATGCTGAGCACTGATGAGTATATTGATTGTAAAGTTGACGCGCATGGCAAGCCTTACCTGGTAAACCTGCCTTACCACATCTCGTTAAGTCACTCGTTTGATTATGCCGCGGTGATGATTAGTAAAACTCATAAGGTAGGCATTGATATTGAACAGATAAAGGAAAAAGTTGAGCGTATAGCGTCTAAATTTATGCGCCCCGATGAGCTTGCTTTTATTGGCGAGGATAAAAAAATAGAACACCTGTATGTTTGCTGGTGTGCCAAAGAAGCGGTTTATAAATGCAACGGGCAAAAAGAGGTATCATTTGCCGAGAACATTTTTTTAGAGCCTTTTAACTTTGAACACCACGGCGTGCTAAATGCCAATTTGCATAAAAATGAACTTAATTTAGACTACACCGTTGGCTATATGCAATACGCCGATTATATGATTGGCTACGTAAAAGAAGATAAGTGATGAAGAATAAGAAAGTATTTTTCCAGGATTGGGGGCTGATAGATTACCAGCAAGCCTGGGACAGGCAGGAAGACCTGTTTTCGGCAACGGTAAAAACCAAGCTGGATAACCGGAATAATGAGCTGGCTTATGCCGAGGCAGTTAAAACATTGGTGCCGGTAAATACCTTTGATGCTTTTGAAGCTGACGAAACCTTCAATTACCTTGTTTTTTGCGAACACCCCCATGTATATACCTTAGGCAAAAGCGGCAAAGCCGAACACTTACTATTGGATGAAGCCGGACTGAAGGAAAAGCAGGCGGCTTACTATACTATTAACCGGGGCGGGGATATTACCTATCATGGCCCGGGGCAAATAGTATCATACCCGGTATTGGACCTGGATAATTTTTTTACCGATATTCACCTGTACCTGCGCACGCTGGAGGAGGCTGT
Organism: Mucilaginibacter sp. GW822-FHT03E02; assembly: GCF_058801545.1. NCBI lineage: Bacteria > Pseudomonadati > Bacteroidota > Sphingobacteriia > Sphingobacteriales > Sphingobacteriaceae > Mucilaginibacter > Mucilaginibacter sp. GW822-FHT03E02. The sequence goes on from NZ_JBXANJ010000001.1 coordinate 5,395,462, forward strand.
AATATTAACCCTGGCCGATTATGGTTTAAAGGCCGGCCGTTACCCGGGTTACACTGGCGTTTGGTTTGATGCCGATAACGAAAAGGCCCGCAAAATTTGCGCTATGGGTGTGCGGTGCAGCCGTTGGGTAACTATGCATGGGCTGGCATTTAACGTAAACCCCAACCTCGATTATTTTAAAAACATTGTGCCTTGCGGTATTGACGATAAAGCCGTAACCTCGATGCAGCAGGAACTTAGCTACGAGGTAAATATAAATGAAGTAAAAGAAATCCTTAAGCACCACATTTCCGTATTGTTTGATATGGAGATGTTGTCATGAAAGCACTATTTTTAATTTTATTTTCGATAGGCGCGCTAACCGCGTGCTCAAAAAAGACCGATCAGATGCAAAACAGTAATAGCGGCCCTATTCCGCAGCCTGCAGATACGGTGCCGGTAACCGGCGCTGTAACAGATACCCTAAGCTACCTTGCACTTGGCGATTCATATACTATAGGCCAGTCTGTTACCGCGGCAGAGTCGTTCCCTTATCAGCTTGCAGCCGTTCTGCCAGGGTTTAAAGTAACCGAACCGACAATTATAGCCCGCACCGGCTGGATAACCGACCAATTGATAGCTGCCATTAAAAGCAGCACTATCAACGGTAAAACTTATGATTTTGTAACCCTGCTTATTGGCGTTAATGACCAATACGGGGGCTACAGCAAGGATAACTATCGTATAAAATTTGCGGCGGTTTTAAATACAACCATTAAGTTTGCAAAAGGCAATAAAAAGCATGTATTTGTTTTATCTATTCCGGATTATGGCGTAACGCCCTTTGCTAATGGAAATGATGCGGTGATTGGCCCCGATATAGATCAGTTTAACGCCATTAACCTGGATGAGAGCAAAAAGGCAGGGGTTATTTATGTTGATATTACCTCCATATCAAAACAAGCTGCGTTTGACCTTAGCCTTCTTGCTAATGACAGGCTGCATCCGTCTGCCAAAATGTACAACCAGTGGGTGTTAAAGCTGATACCCGAGATACTTGCTCAATTTAAAAAATAGGGCTGGGCTTTGGCCGGTTTTCATCGGCTTAAACCCAGGCCCGGTAATAAATTGTTAATTTTTATTAAGAAAAAACTTAGTCCAAAAATCGGTTGATTTGGATAGTTCGCTGCGGCTGCCTTCGGCACCGCCGCCGCCCATGCCTCCTCCGCGACCGCCCATGCCTCCTCCGCGACCGCCCCTGCCGCCATGTCCGCCGCCACCTCCCATACCCCCGCCACGTCCTCCGCGACCGCCGCCGCCGCCCATTCCGCCACCTTGCCGTTCACCATTGTTTTCCGTTCCGTCACCTTTTGGTTTTTGGATGCCGTTTATTTTAAAATTGAAAGCCCATTCGGTTTTAAACTGCTCATCAGCATGAAAAAAATTCAGGGGTATGGCCATTTCATAAATGAGATTGCCTTCGGCATCATAATCAATGGCAGCTTTAATTCCGTAGGTGTTTGAAGTGGTAATCATGTCGCCTTCAATATCTTTAAACCCAACTACTTTAATGTCGCGTAGCTTGGTTATGCGTTCGCGCTGCAAATCGTCGCGGTCTTGCTGGGTAACTTCGGTATTATCGTCGGGGCGTTTGCCAAAATCAGGTTTGCTGCCCGGTTCGGCTAAGGGGAAGGTGAGCGAGAAGCTTTCTTTCTTTTTGCCTTTATTATCAATGCTTAGGGTGATGCCTGCATTCAGCGTGCGCATCTGGTCCATTTTATCGGTTATTTTTATGGCAGCGTAAAGTGTTGTCTGGTCATTAGCCAGCGCATAGTTTAGTTTCCGGTCTTCGTTGAAGTAGCGCAGGCTATCGCCCCAATCCTTATCATCGCCATCTACTTTGATGTTTGGAGGTGGGGGTTGTAGCCTGACAGGGGTGTTTTTTGATGTTTGTGCGTTTGCCAGGGCAATGGCAAAAACTTGAACTGCTAATGGGATAATAATACAAATAGCGATTTTTTTCATGGTGTTTAGATTGTCCGGTGTGTAGCAGGCACACCGTTGGGGTATGTTTTTAAGTGAATTGAACACGATTTTACTATTTTTATTATTGTTTTTGAGTAATTTTGTAGTTACGTATGCCAACTGAAACACAGGAAGAAACATTTACCCTCGAAGAATTACTGGCAGGACTTAAGGAAGTTCACCGCCTGATATTATGGAACGATGATTTCAACACGTTTGACCATGTGATCCATTGTATGATGAAGTACCTGGATTACTCCGAATCGCAGGCCGAGAAAATTGCCTGGAAGGTACACAACGAAGGCAAATGCGCAGTGCTGGAAGGTTCCTTTACGGAAATGGAGATCTACCGTAAAATTCTTCAGCAAGAAGGATTGACCGTATCGGTTGATTAAATTTTTGACACCACTTTAGGAATTGTATCTTGCCTTATATGAAAAGATACGCCATACTCCCCGCCATAATTTTATTGCTGTTGTGCCTGGTAACGTATAACGTTAAAGCACAAAACAAAAATCTTAAACTGATTTTTATCCGGCATGCCGAGAAGCCCGCGGATGGTGATAACCTTTCCTGTATAGGGCTAAATCGTGCCCTTAGGCTTCCTGAAGTTTTAAAAGCCAAATTTGGGTTACCTGCTCAAATATATGTACCAGCACTGCATTTGGGTAAAACAACCCCAAGAGCAAGAATGTTCCAGACGGCTTCGCCCTTTGCCAGCAAATATAACTTACCTGTTAATACCAAATTTGAGGAGGAAGATGCCAAGGACCTGGCTGATGAACTGGAAGGCAAAAAAGGCACCATCCTGGTTGTTTGGGAACACAACTATATTAAACCGGTTATAAAAGCCCTGGGCGTTAAAGTTAAAGGGATGGATTGGCCCGATGATGATTATGATAGTATATGGATTGTAACCTTTAAAAATGGTGAACCGGTTTTAACAAAGGATAAAGAGGGGATAAAGCCGGTGGGGAATTGTAGTTTGTAATTCCCTTTTTGTCATTCTGAACGTAGTGAAGAATCTATTAACCGACACGCATCGCCGATAGAAAAGTTCGCGAATAGGAGATCCTTCGTACCTCAGGATGACAGTTTTTTATTTTAGTGCCATCCCCTCAAACAAAAAAAGGTGCCCATCAGAGCACCTTTTCAACTTATATTAATATCCTGATTACCCAACCAAATAATTCCAGCCGTGGGTATCTTCTGCTCTGCCGTACTTAATTGCATCAAGGGTGGCTAATACTTTTTGTGAAAACTCGCGTGTTTTTGGATCGCTCAGGAAATATTCCTCGCCATCAACGCTGATAGAGCCTACCGAAGCGATGGTTGCGGCAGTGCCTGCGCCAAAAGCATCGGTTAGTTTGCCGGTTTTGGCGCCTTCAACAATTTCGGCAACCGAAACTTTGCGGGTTTCAACCGGGATACCCCACTCTTTGGCTAAAGCGATAACCGTATCGCGGGTTACGCCATCTAAAATGGTGTCTTTTGCTTCGGCGGTTATCAGTTTGCCATCCAGCATAAACATGGCGTTTGCAGCGCCCATTTCTTCAACGTATTTATGTTCTTTGGCATCAGTCCATATCAATTGGTCAAAGCCTTCTTCTGCCGCTTTGCGGGCAGGCAGCATCGAACTTCCGTAGTTACCGGCAGCTTTTGCGTAGCCCATACCGCCTTCGGCAGCGCGGGTGTAGTAGGTTTCAATTTTTACACGTAGTGTTTTTGAAAAATACGGGCCAACCGGGCCGCACAATACCATGTATTTATAAGTTGCCGATGGTGTTACACCCAGGTAAGGATCGGTAGCAAACATGAATGGGCGGATGTATAAAGCGTGGTTTGGTTTTGATGGCACCCACTCGCGGTCAAGGTCAACAACGGCGGCCATGCTTTGTAAAAATATTTCTTCGGGCAGGGCAGGCATGCAAAGCCTCTCAGCCGATTTGTTTAAACGGATAGCGTTTTTATCAGGGCGGAAAATGGTAACCTTTCCATCGGCATGTTTGTAGGCTTTCAAACCTTCAAAAAATGCCTGGCCGTAATGCAGGGCCGAAATTGCCGGGCTTAAACCAATCTCGCCGTAGGGAATGACCTGCAGGTTTTTCCATTCACCATCAGCATAATCGGCCACAAACATGTGGTCAGAAAATGTTTTTCCAAAAGGTAAGTTGTCAAAATCCGTTTCTGCTAAACGGGAATGCGTGGTCTTGGTGATCTTGATGTCCAGCGTCTCTGTCATGGCCTTAAAGTATTATTTATTAGAAAACGGCAAGTTAGGAAATTTTTTAATGAGTTGTGTTAAGGAATTGATAGTAAGGGTAAAAAAGGTGGTTTGAATGAGTTAGATTTAATGGATAGGCCAAACAAATTGGGCAAGCTTGTATGCGATAAGAATTAACCGGGGTTCGCGATAATATTGGGGATAGCATTACCTGTTTTAATATTTAAATCTTACCTTCATAAAATAAACCTCGCCATACCAGCCTTATGAAGTTAAAGTATTTAAAAGCAGCGCTTTGCTGCCTGTTTTTTTGTCTTTTATATACTTCGCAAAAAATTGTTGCCCAAACGGTTCAGATATCAGAGGTACATCGCATTTCTGCGCTGATGGATTCTGCAAAAAAAACGCTGCCTATCGAAAAATTATTTGTTCACTTTGATAAGCCTTACTATGCTGTGGGCGATACCATTTGGCTTAAGGCGTACTTGTTGAATGCGGCTTATTTAACCGGCTCGCTATTGAGCGGACGGTTATATATGGAGTTCATTAACGAAAAAAATGTGCCGGTGAAACGCGTTATGTTCCCGGTTGCCGGTGGTTTAAGCTGGGGCAATATTGCGCTGAATGCAAAAGATTTTGCTAAAGGGAGGTACCATGTTAACGCCTACACCAACTGGATGCGCAATTTTGGCGAAGACTACATTTTTAAGAAAGATATTCTTATAGGTGACGTCGCGGTAAATGAATGGGAGGTAAGTTCAACCATCGACCTTAAAAAGGAGCCCGGCAAAGCGCATGTTACTTTAAGGTTTAACCAACAGAATAAAATGCCGCTAAGATTAAAGGCTTTGGAGCTAACGGTAAAAAACGGCACCAAAGTTTTATACCGTAAAAGCCAGGAAACTAATCTTGATGGGATTACCGAATTAGCTTTTTCACTGGATACAAATGACGTTAAAAACAACCTGGTGCTAAATGCCAAGGAGCCGATGGCCGAAAACGACGGGCAGGAGATCATGATTCCCCTAACGGCGACTTTGCAAAATGATATCGACCTGCAATTTATGCCCGAAGGTGGCGCAATGGTTGCCGGGTTGCCTGCACGTATTGGCTTTAAAGCGATAGGGCATGACGGCCACGCTGTAATGGTGACTGCCGATGTGTACAATCAGCATCGTCAAAAGATAACATCGGTAGCAACTGGCCACGGTGGTATGGGCGCTTTCGATATCATTCCTAAATCGGGAGAAATGTATTCGGCCAGTATAACTTTTAAAAATGGGCAGCAGAAAAGCTATTCGCTCCCGGATGTAAAGAGTTTTGGTACGGTGCTGAGGATAGAAGATACCGGGGGCGATTCATTGATAGTAAATATTTCGGCAGCGGCGGGTGGGCAAGCTTTAAATACGCGTTATTACATTGTTGGACAGGCCCGGGGCATAGTTAGCTATTCGGCAGCTATAAACATTACCGGCGGGCTACTTTGCGTAGCGGTGCCCAAAAGCGCATTCCCTACGGGTATTTGCAGGTTTACTTTGCTGGATAATATGTTGCATCCGCTTAATGAGCGGGTGGTTTTTATAGATCACCAGGACGGCATGCATATCAGCATAAAATCAAATAAAACCTTACTTTCTAAAAGAGACAGTATAGACCTGGAGGTGAAAGTGACTGACGAAAACGGCTTGCCCGTTGCCGGTAATTTTTCTGTGGCTGTTACCGACAACGCCCAGGTTAAAGCCAATACCTCAAATAATATCCGCAGTTATATGCTGCTCACATCAGATTTAAAGGGCGAGGTTGAAGATCCGTCGTATTATTTTAAGCCAGATTCATCTGCCAGAAGAAAACACGACCTGGATAACCTGCTGCTTACACAGGGATGGGTTGGGTATAATTGGGAACAGGTGATGAAGGGTAATACGAAGCCCGGCTACCCGGCCGAAATTGATTTTAAGATAAGCGGGCGCGTGAATAATTTTTTTAACAAACCTGTAAAGAATGCCCATGTTGTGCTGTTATCTAAAAAGCCGGAATTGTTTAAAGATACCACTACCGATGAGCAAGGCCGTTTTACGTTTTTAAATATAGCCCCGCTGGATACACCTGCTTATGTTTTACAGGCACGTAACAAAAGGGGTAACAGCTTTAATGTGAATATTGAAATGGATGCGTTTAAGCCGACAGTCTTTGCAAATTCTTATTTTAACAGGGGGATAAACATCAGTACGAATGATAGTACCCTTTTACGATATCTGAACAACAATGCCAACAGGTTAAAAAATATGGATAATACCGGGATAGCAGGGCATTTACTGCAGCAGGTAAATATTAAGGCAAAAAAGATAATCAAGGGTTCGAAGAATTTAAATGGCCCCGGAGGTGCCGATATAGTTTTGGACCAGGCGGAATTGGAGCAGGCCGGCAAAAAAACTTATCTGGAATTGTTACAGGAGCGTGTGCCCGGTTTTAGAATAGCTTCGCTCATGTTGATTGGTCAAAGCAGCAGGGCATCAGGCGATTTGGGCAAAATGTTTTTTTTAAGTGATACCACCGGCGGTGTTGCCATCCCGATGAATATTGGTAGTAAGCAATGGTGTTTTGTAAAAGACCGGGCAATTAAATTTTTTGTTGACGGAACCAGTGTAATGGAAGCTTATTCGGGTGGACCCCATAATGGCGCCGAACTGATGATGAATTACCTTGAAACAAATACTGCCGAGGATGTAAAAGGTGTTGAAGTGATGACTACAACTGGTAATACAGCAAACTATTTCAGGGGCAAATATTCCCGTTATAACGCGTCTGATTTCGCTATCATCGAGATCACTACCCGCTCCGGTCACGGGCCTGTTGTTGATAATACCATTGGCCGTTATTTATATAAACCATTGCCATTCAGTGTTCCGGCTGCTTTTTACAGGCCGAAGTATGGCATCAAGGATAAAATGGCTAATACCGATTTACGTTCAACCATTCATTGGGAGCCTAATTTAGTAACAGACTCCACAGGCGTAGCCCATGTTTCTTTTTACGCTTCGGATAGCAATACGGGGTATACGGTTATTTTGCAGGGGAGTGATTTGAATGGAAATGTGGGGTATGGGTCGACAATTATTAAAGTTGTGAAGTAGCAGCATTCGTTATTTTACTGCATTGGTATTGATGGGAGCAATTGCTAATTTCTTATGATATCATACCCAAAGAAACCTCTGCTTGTGGTTAAAGTAAGAGATTTTTGCTTATCAACCACCGTGCCGCAGGGATAAATGATCTGTTTTTTTAATCCTTTATGTTCTATTTCGATGTAAGGCTCAACGCATTTGCCGGTAGGGCTGCCATTGTCCGCGGTAATAACAACATATATTTGCGTTGTGGTTTTGGCATCGGCAAAATAATAGTTTGCGGCCATAAACAGGTAAAGCGGCAGCCCGGCGCATGCAAACGCATAAAGTGAAGCCAATAAAAAAGACGTTACAGCCGAAAGATGTTTCCGAAACAAATTAAGGAGCAGCAAAAACGGCAATGCTGAAAATATGGCCCATATCCCCATGGCACAGGGCAGCGATATAAACGTGAGCCTAAATAAATTGATTTCTGGTACCGTAGCAGCGATACCGATAAAAAATGAGGCCATAATAATAATGCCGGTGGCCTTTGAGGGGGGAGGCGTATATGTAGAAGGCTGGGAGTAATCGTAGGGCATTTGATAAAAATGAGGGAAATGATGACTGATTATCTACGGATTATGGTATAGTGGTAAGGTTATCTTTATTAACAATCATACCACCCAGCCCCAATTCCAAATTTCCTCCATTTACCACCCAATCTTTTACATTATCAGATATTCTCCAGATGTTGTTTAATTTATGGAGCCTTTTATCAATTAAGCGTGATACTCGTATACCCCAATTTTTATGCTTTTGCCTTAGTGCTTCATGTTCTACCCATCCGGCCTTATAAAATATACGACCAGGCGAGATTAATGTTGGTGTTCTTTTACAATCGGAAAATTGTATGATGGGGTCTTTGTAATGGTTGAATACATACTGGTCCTTATTAAATACATGATTCATTTTTACCCCTTTTGCTTCCCTAAATTCATTTTTTAGCCAAAGCGTAAAGTAGTCAGCATCAATTGACGTGGTGATCTTGCTAACAGGGACCGGCTTTTCTTGTTCAAAAGCGTTTCCGATAAAGATGTCAACTTCACCTGTGTCGATAAGGGCATTTAATATACTTATCGTTTCGTCATGGGTTATGAAAAAGTTTAATTGGCTCATTGATGTGTAAGGGATGCCGGTTGGGCTTGAAGACTTACGAAGTTTTTAAAACTTCGTAAGTCTGGGAATATTCACTATGCAATTCAAAAGTCTCCCCCTTCAGGGGGAGATTATTCACTGTTGTTTATTTTTTAAGTTGTTCATGAGTGCTGCGCAGTTTAGAGGGGGCTTCGGTTTACACCGTCAACTTCTTATACTTAATCCTTTTCGGCGCAACATCACCTAAACGTTTCTTGCGGTTCTCTTCGTAATCAGAATAATTCCCTTCAAAAAAGTAAACCTGCGAGTTGCCTTCAAAAGCCAGGATGTGTGTGCAAATACGGTCAAGGAACCAGCGGTCGTGACTGATTACTACGGCGCAGCCGCCAAAGTTTTCAAGGGCCTCTTCAAGGGCACGTAAAGTGTTTACGTCGATATCGTTGGTGGGCTCATCCAGCAGCAACACGTTCGATCCTTTTTTGAGGGTGATAGAGAGGTGCACCCGGTTACGTTCACCGCCCGATAGTACGCCTACTTTTTTCTGCTGATCGGCACCGTTAAAGTTAAACTTTGATACGTATGCACGCGAGTTTAACGGTTTGTTGCCCACCATAATAGTTTCCAGGCCGCCGGTTACATTTTCCCAAACAGATTTGTTGGGGTCAAGGTCATCATGCATCTGGTCAACATAACCTAAAGCAACGGTTGGGCCTACGCGGAAGGTACCTGCATCCGGCTGGTCCTGCCCGGTAATCAGGCGGAACAGGGTGGTTTTGCCCGCGCCGTTGGGGCCTATGATGCCTACAATACCTGCGGGCGGTAAGGAGAAGCTCAGGTTATCAAACAATAACTTATCGCCGTATGACTTACTTACGCCGTTGGCCTCAATCACTATATTACCCAAACGCGGGCCTGGGGGGATAAACAGTTCCAGTTTGTCTTCGCGTTCTTTAGTTTCTTCGGATGCCAGTTTTTCGTAATTGCCTAAGCGGGCTTTTGATTTGGCGTGGCGGCCTTTTGGTCCCATTCGTACCCACTCCAGTTCGCGTTCCAGGGTTTTCTGGCGTTTGCTTTCGGTTTTGTCTTCCTGGGCCAGGCGTTTGGCTTTCTGATCTAACCATGAGGAATAATTTCCCTTCCATGGGATTCCTTCTCCACGGTCGAGCTCCAGGATCCATCCGGCAACGTTATCCAGGAAATACCTGTCGTGCGTTACCGCTATAACGGTGCCTTTATATTGTTGTAAATGCTGTTCCAGCCAATCTATCGATTCGGCATCCAGGTGGTTGGTAGGCTCATCCAATAGTAACACATCCGGTTCCTTTAATAAAAGGCGGCACAAAGCTACGCGGCGGCGTTCGCCTCCCGATAATACCGAAATTTTGGTATCCGGCTCTGGGCAGCGCAGAGCATCCATGGCGCGTTCCAGCTTGGTATCCAACTCCCAGGCGTTTACGGCATCTATCTGGTCCTGCAATTCGCCCTGGCGGTTCATCAGCTTATCCATTTTATCGGCATCGCTATAATACTCTTCCAGTCCAAATTTTTCGTTTATCTCTTCGTACTCCTTTAATAAGGCGGTGGTTTCGGCAACGCCTTCTTCCACAATTTCGCGCACGGTTTTCTCAGGATCAAGCTCGGGCTCCTGGCTCAGGTAACCAACAGTATAGCCCGGCGAAAAAACAACCTCGCCTATATTGGTTTTATCAATGCCTGCAATAATTTTTAATAAGGATGATTTACCCGAGCCATTTAAACCGATAACGCCGATTTTGGCGCCATAAAAAAACGATAGGTAAATGTTTTTTAATACTGTTTTTTGCGGGGGATAAACTTTGCTAACCCCAGCCATTGAAAAAATGATCTTTTCGTCTGCCATTATAATTGATTTGAAATGCTGATGAACATTTTATTGCGTGAATAGCTGTTTCTATAAATAAAAAGTGTCGTTTTTCACCCCGACCTGGCTTCGCCGGTCGACCCTCTCTCCGGCTGCGCCGCATAGAGGGTAAACTCCATTTTTTTATTTTTTCACCCTCTTTGCGCGAAGCGGAGAGAGGGTGGCGGGCGTAGCCTCGCCGGGTGAGTCTTTTCCGTGGTTAGTTTACACGATGCTTGCCTGCAACCTACGCTCGGATTTTCCTCACCCGAATAACAACTCTTTATTTAAGAACTATACTCACACGATAAATAAGTATCGCAACAAATATGAGTAAAATTGATGGATTCGCTTAAAAAACCGATGGCAGAAAAATTATTTACTGCCAAATACAAATCCATATTAATTTATACATACTTGTAAGTATTTAATTGCGTTTAACAGAGTAAAATGGCAACTGTTTTGCTTGTATTTGCGTACATATAGGTGAACGGAACGTAAATATTATGTTAATGCCTTTATGGCATATGTTATGACGAAATGCCTGTTTTGTTGCTATCGTTATAATTTATTAACACAATGTTTAAACTATTTTGAATTTTTTGTATCAAATTGGTGAGTTTCGTTCGTATATTGTAAAAAAATTAGGTGATTGTTGGATTTTTTGATAAAAATTATTGATTAAACCCAAACTTTAATAGCTTGCGTATCATATCAATGTCTGTTTCTGCAAAGTGTTAAATGTTGGCAATATTGTTGATAAAAGTTAATTCACGCGTCGGGTTTGTAAAAACAAAATTTATAGATTGCGGCGTTCATAATAATTGAAAGGTATATATGGAAGCTAAATTTTCGCCGAGGGTTAAGGATGTCATTCAATACAGCAGAGAAGAGGCATTACGCCTTGGGCACGACTATATAGGAACGGAACATCTTTTACTGGGCCTCATCAGGGATGGTGATGGCGTAGCAATTAAATTGCTGAAAGGTTTGAACGTTGATACTGCAAAGCTTCGCCGTGCTGTGGAAGATGCCGTTAAAGGTACCATTGGAACCAATGTACACATAGGCAGCATCCCCCTGACCAAGCAAGCTGAAAAAGTATTAAAAATTACTTATCTGGAAGCCAAAATATTTAAAAGTGATGTAATTGGAACCGAGCACCTGTTGCTATCTATATTACGCGATGAGGATAATATCGCATCGCAGATATTGGTACAGTTTAACGTAAACTACGAGGTGTTTAAAGGTGAAGTGGAATCACATAAAAACGATGTAACCGACGAAATGCCCGGATCACCAACCGGCGGAGATGACGACTTTAAAGAAGAAGAATCATTCAGCCAGCCTAAAAAGGTATCTGACATTAAATCAAAAACCCCGGTATTGGACAACTTTGGCCGCGATTTAACCCGTGCCGCCGAAGATGGTAAACTTGACCCGATTGTTGGGCGCGAAAAAGAGATTGAGCGTGTATCGCAAATCCTGTCGCGCCGTAAAAAGAACAACCCTATACTAATAGGTGAGCCGGGTGTGGGTAAATCGGCTATTGCCGAAGGCCTTGCACTGCGCATTGTACAGCGTAAAGTATCGCGTGTATTGTTTAACAAACGGGTGGTAACGCTTGATTTAGCCTCGTTGGTTGCCGGTACAAAATACCGTGGCCAGTTTGAAGAGCGGATGAAAGCGGTGATGAACGAACTGGAAAAATCTCCTGATGTAATTTTATTTATTGATGAAATTCATACTATAGTTGGTGCAGGTGGTGCCTCGGGCTCGCTTGATGCATCAAATATGTTTAAACCTGCTTTGGCAAGGGGCGAAATTCAATGCATTGGCGCAACTACTTTAGATGAATACCGCCAGTACATCGAAAAAGATGGCGCATTGGACCGTCGTTTCCAAAAGGTAATGGTTGAGCCAGCCACCCCTGTTGAAACTATCGAGATCCTGAACCGCATCAAAGAGAAATACGAAGAGCATCACGGTGTAACATACACCCCCGAAGCTATCAATGCCTGCGTTAACCTAACCACCCGTTATATTACCGATAGGTTTTTACCGGATAAGGCTATCGATGCTTTAGACGAGTCGGGCTCGCGTGTTCACTTAACCAATATTCATGTGCCACAAAATATACTGGATATTGAGCAAAAGATTGAGCAGATAAAAATCGAGAAAAACAAGGTTGTACGCAGCCAGAAATACGAGGAAGCTGCCCAGCTACGCGATACCGAAAAGAATTTGATTGCCGAACTTGACCAGGCCAAAGCTGTTTGGGAAGCCGAAACCAAATCAAAACGTTATACAGTAACCGAAGATAATGTTGCCGAAGTAGTATCTATGATGACCGGCATCCCTGTACAAAGGGTAGGCCAGGCCGATAGCCAAAAGCTATTGAATATGGCAGATACTGTTGCCAGCAAAATTATTGGCCAGGACGATGCTATCAAAAAGCTAACCCGTGCCATACAACGTACCCGTGCAGGCTTAAAAGATCCTAAAAAGCCAATTGGCTCATTTATTTTCCTGGGCCCCACCGGTGTTGGTAAAACCGAGCTTGCCAAAGAGCTTGCCCGCTTTATGTTTGATACCGAAGACGCGTTGATACAAATTGATATGAGCGAGTACATGGAAAAATTCGCGGTATCTCGTTTGGTTGGAGCGCCTCCGGGCTATGTAGGTTACGAAGAAGGCGGCCAACTTACCGAAAAGGTACGCCGTAAACCATACGCTGTAGTATTGCTGGATGAGATTGAAAAAGCTCACCCGGATGTATTCAACATATTGTTACAGGTATTGGATGAAGGCCAGCTAACCGATTCCTTGGGCCGTAAGGTTGATTTCAGGAATACCATCATCATCATGACATCGAACATCGGTGCCCGCCAGTTGAAAGACTTTGGGCAGGGTGTAGGTTTCAGCACCAATGCTAAAAACTTACAGGCCGATACACATTCAAGAGGCGTTATCGAGAACGCTTTGAAACGTGCTTTCGCCCCTGAGTTTTTGAATCGTATTGATGATGTTATCGTGTTTAACTCATTGGGTAAAGACGAGATTTTCAAGATCATCGATATCGAACTGGCATTCTTGTTTAGCCGCGTAAATGGCCTGGGATACAAAATTGAGCTTACTGAAGCCGCCAAGGAATTCATCGCCGAAAAAGGTTACGATTCGCAATTTGGCGCACGTCCGTTAAAACGTGCTATCCAGAAATACCTGGAAGACCCAATTGCCGAAGAGATACTGAAAGGTGAATTGAGCGAAGGTGATATTATGAAAGTTGATTTCGACAAAGAAACCAGCCAGATCACCATCATCGACGAAAAAGGCGAAAGCAAAACCCCAACCGAAGAGGAAACCAAATAAGCAAGTTCTTATTTTAAAATACGACCCCGTTTGTGCAAGCAGGCGGGGTTTTTTGTTGGGTGGGCTGTTGGAGATTATATTTAATTATTATTGCATTTATGATTGATTTATATTATCTTGCATTAATAATACCTGTAACCTTGTCATGAAAAAATACAATACCCAAAAATCATTTATTCGCTCAAGCATTGCTGCCTTATGTTTGGTGGTGGCATTTTTTGCATACAGTTGTAAAAAAGATGCCAAAACTGGCAACCCAAAGGCTGTATTAAGTCCGCCTGTTGCACAAGCGAAATCATGGTATGAGAGCGCTTATCCAAAAAAATCGCTTGCTGGTAAAAATGTAAGCAGCCTGGATTCAAGCGGAGCTGATTTCAGCCAACTGGTAAGCCCGGATTGGAATAATCCGGCAATATATAGCCGCTTTGAGGCAGATGTGATAGAAATGCCGATGGAGGCCGGCCCCATACTATCGGCAAACCTAAACGATGAAGCTATCACTCAAAAGAATAGTCGTAGTTGGTTTTTGTTACTGAATGAGCTTGGTAAGTATAATGCCTATATCATGACCATAATAGCCGATGATGATTACTTGAAAGGTGATCTTGACAAACTTAATAACAATGAATACAACAAACGCGATAGCGACTTTAGCGGGACGGTGATATATACTACGCCAATAGGCAAATTGGTAAATGGCTGGAAGTATAAAAATGGGGTAGCTATAAGTCAGATGTCGGGCGATGATGAGACGGCTTCCGTCAATGCGGCACATGCTAAAGCTACCCAAGCTTTAAAAACCAATAAAATAGTTATTATTACAACGACCACTTGCATAACCTGGACACAAACAAGTTCATATACAAACAGTGCGGGGCAAACGGTTACCAACGCACCTGTAACCCTAAGTACACAATGTACAAACAGCTATTCTTATTATGATGATGGAAGTGGTGGCGGTGGTGGCAGTGGCGTTACGACTGGTACCACCTCCGGTGGTACCGGCGGCGGTACTTCAACGAAGCCCATTCCTCCAACACCTTGTATTCCAAGATCGGGGAGTGCGGTGCAAAATGTTAAAAATTCAGGTGGTCTTTCGGTAAATGATTTAAAGGTACAGTTTGTTACACCACCTATTGATGGTGGCAATGGCTTTCCGCCGCCGAGCGGGAAGGTGCCTTGCCCGACCACTACTAGTAAAACAATCACCAATAATATAACAGATGATCCTTGTTTGAGAAATAAAGTTAATGCCGCTGTAGCAAAAGATGTTATATTTAAATTAAATGAATCTATGGTGTCTATTTTTAACAGCAATACAAACTTTAATTTAAGTTATTTTGACGCGCCAAGTAGTTTTTTCACAAGTCCAACGGTTGACGGAGTAACCCAAGTGGATAATTCGAGCCAACAAAATGTTAACGGAAGAATAGTTACCACGGCTATGGATATTAGGATTACATTAAATCATCCGGGATTACAAAGTGCTTCTCAGGAATATGTAACTGCAACAATAATGCACGAAGCGTTTCATGCCTATTTGACTTATAGTCACACTATATTAAATCAACATTTAGATATGGCGCGTAATTATTTTTCATCTATGGCAACACAACTGAGGGCAATGTACCCAAGCCTCAGCCAGGCTGATGCAAATGCCTTGACATGGGGAGGGTTGGAAAAAGATGCATTGAGTACGTACAGTAGCCTTCCGCAGGCAGATAAAAATAATATAACGATCACTAATAAGGATTATAAAACCGGAAAATCAGGTACGCCATGTCCATAATCAAAATTTGTTTTATTTGGGGAGCGGTTTTATGCTCTTTAACAGTTAAAGCCCAATCTGCTTTGAAGTATAGCGATTTCATTGGTTTTGTTGGTAATAAGTTTACACTGCCTGATAACCTGAAGTTGAATTGTGAGTGGACGTATGCTGTGGTAAAAGTTGACATTAACAGGGAACATAAAATAACTAAATATAAAGTTATAAGTAGTTTGCCCGATACGATGAAATATAATTTTGATTTTATTATAGGATACAAGTTTCGAGAAAAAATTAACGTTAAGACGCATTCGTTAGCATTTTATTTTTCGATTGATAATTCAGAAATATGTAAACCCATAAATGGGCAAAAAATCTTTTACAATCCTAACCAGGTTGTTGATATAATTTGTGGCATTTTACAACGGTTAAGGTTAGATGATCCTAAAATAGATATAGAGCCATATCCCATCATAAAAAAGTATTGGGCACCCCAACAATAAAGGCTAAGTACGCTTACCTTATTTATTTACCTCCGGCGGGGGGAACCTTCTGCTATGCTTTGGCCATTCTTCCAGCTAAAAAAGTCAATAGCCAGAGTGAAGAACATAATTTCGATGAATAAAGTTTAAGGGTGCTTGTTATAACGAATGAATTTATTCGCACCATATTCGCTGCCTGTACATTCTTGTTAATTGTATCTTTATCGCCAACAGGGTGTGTGGGATGACGCATTAATAATTTTTATGCCGGTAAATAAAAGATTGATCTATAAATGGCTTTTCATTATTTCAGTACTGCTGAATATCATAACTGTGGGCTATTTTATCGATCGTAAAGTTTATTTTGGTTACATGCGCCGGCATCAGTTTGAAAAGCAAAAATGGTATGCCCTTTTTAGTACACAAAAAGACAGCCAGGAAATTATATTTATTGGTACAAGCTTAACCGAAGGCTTCGCGTTAAGAAGCACCTTTGATAACATCCACCTTAAAAACATGGGCTTTGCCGGGTTGGAGACGGATGGAGTTCTGAAAAACCTAAAGAGGATAATTGCACGTAAACCGCCAAAGATATTTTTAGAAGCCGGCATAAATGATGTACGCAACGGCAAGAGTATGGACAATGCCTACAATAACTTTGTGGAAATGTGTACGGTGTCCAAAGCTGTCTCGCCCGCAACAAGGCTGTATGTGCAATCGGTATTACCTACTTTGAATAACCAGTTTAACCAGAAGATAAAAGCCTATAACCGCAGGATGGCAAACTACTGTATAGCCAACCATGTGGTTTATATAGATATGTATGATTGTTTTTTGGTTGATAATAAGCTAAACGCCCTTGCAACTACCGATGGTACCCACCTTACTCCTTATGGCTATTATTTATGGAAAAAGCAGCTGGAAAAATATATTACCGAATGCGTAATAAATATGTTTTGAAATAAATTATCTCAAATTCCGTTAAACCTTTTTTAATTATATTGTTCTTACAGTATATACAATCGAAACATTATGAAAAAAATCTTGACTTTAATTTGCTGCACGATACTATTAGCAGCTACATCATGTAAAAAAGAAACCATTGTTGGGCCAAATACTACCCAGACCATTATTTTTACTGTCAATGGATCAACCGGTTGGGCTTTAGGAAACAACGGCGCCACTTACTCAACAGTATTGGACGTTCCCGAAATTGATAGTTATGCCCTTGCTCACGATGCTGTATTGGTTTACATTTCATTTGATGGGGGCACAACTTATGAGCAAGTGCCAGAAGTTTATGGCGGCACAGCTTATAGCTTCAGCTATGTAAAAGGATCTATCCAGATAGATGCTCAAACAAGCACTGGTTCGGCACCGGTTAAACCTGGGGCGGCAACCGTAAAAGTTTTGTTGGTAGAGGGTAGTTAAAAAGAAACTCATTTATTTTTAACAAAAAAGGAGCTTTGCATTGCAAGGCTCCATTTTTATGATTGATGAGATTTTTTATTTCGCCATCTGATCTATAACAGCCTGCGTTACACCGGTAAAGGAGAAACCGCCGTCGTGGAAAAGATTTTGCATGGTAACCATTTTGGTTAAATCGCTAAACAGGGTAATGCAGTAGTCGGCACATTGGTCGGCATCGGCATTGCCAAGCGGGCTCATTTTTTCGGCAAATTCAATAAAGCCATCAAAGCCTTTTACGCCAGCCCCGGCAGTGGTGCGGGTTGGCGATTGTGATATGGTATTCACGCGTACTTTTTTGCTTACGCCGTATTCGTAACCAAAGTTACGGGCAATGCTTTCTAAAACGGCTTTGTTATCGGCCATATCATTATAGCCCGGGAAATAACGCTGGCCGGCTATATAGCTTAACGCCACTACAGATCCCCAATCATTAATGGCATCATGCTTCATGGCTGCCTGTAAAATGCGGTGCAGGCTTAAGGCCGAAATATCAAAACCTTTATGGGTAAAATCGTAGTTGTTTTCGTAATAAGGAATGTTTTTACGCACGTTGATGCTCATGCCGATAGAGTGCAGGATAAAATCAACACCACCGCCAAAATGTTCTTTTGTTTTGGTAAACAGGTTGTTGATGTCATCATTGCTGGTAACATCGGCACCTATAACGGGCGCATTGCATTCTTCGGCAAGTTTATTGAGTTCGCCCATGCGTAATGCAATAGGCGCGTTTGATAATACAATTTCGGCACCTTCCTGTACAGCGCGCTGCGCTACCTTCCAGGCGATGGATTGCTCATTAAGGGCACCAAATATGATACCTTTTTTGCCTTTTAATAAATTATAAGCCATGTTTTGAGTTTATGTAATTAGAGCAAAGTTAATATTAGTTTTTATAGTAGTAAGTAGTAAGTATCAAGTAGTAAGATTTTTCTTCGCATATCACGTAATAAGGGAGGAAGTCTGAAAGTCCAGGGGGCCAAAAGCTTTTGTCCAAAACTTCCCGGTCTTACTACTTGATACTTACTACTTACTACTAAGTAGCTCTCTCGCATTTTGCAAAGCGCTTTCGCCCGGTTTATCACCACTCAGCATTTTGGCAATTTCCAATATACGCTCCTGGGCATCCAGTTGTTTCATGCGGGTATAGGTAGTTGCCGCGCTATCGTCCTTATAAACAAAGTAATGGTTTTTACCCTTGCTGGCAATTTGCGGCAGGTGGGTAATGGTTATCACCTGTAAATTATCGGCAAGGCGCTCCATAATGGTGCCTACTTTGTTGGCTACTTCGCCGGATACCCCGGTATCAATCTCGTCAAATATAATTGTTGGCAGGGCGGTGTATTTAGCAATGATAGATTTAAGGCTCAGCATCAGCCGGGAAAGCTCGCCACCTGAGGCTACTTTACTCATTTCGGCCAAAGCATGCCCCTTATTGGCCGAGAACAGGAAGCGTACCTGGTCTACACCGTTTTTGGTGAGATGGTCCGAAAGTCCGGTAGTCCGGAAGTCCGGAAGATGATTTGACTTTCCGACTTCCGGACTTTCCGGCTTTCGGACTATGTTTTCAATCTTCAACGCCGAGCTTCCCATCCCCATTTCGGCCAGGGTATCAATTACCTGTTTTTCGATAGCAGGGATGGCTTTCAGGCGGTTTGCAGTTAATTTGCCTGCCAGTTTTTCAAGCTCAGCTTTATCGGCAGCAAGTTGTTTTTGCAATTTTTCGATGGTTTCATCGCCAAACAAAGCCTGTTGAATTTTCTCTGACAGGTCATCCTGTATCTGCAATAGTTCGGCGTTACTATTTACCCGGTGTTTTTTTTGCAGGTTATATATCAAACTAAGCCGGGTATTAATTTCATCAACCCTGGCATCGTTGGTGTGCGTTTTTTGTTCAATGCCTTCTATTTCGGCGGCGATATCTTTTAATTCGATAATAGCGCTGTTCAATCGCTGGTGCAGTTCTTCAATCTGCGTATCAAATTTTTCTATGGAGCCTAATTGCTGCCCCGCCTCGCGCAGTTGTGCCAGGGCGGCGGTTTCGCTTTCCTGTACCAGGTAGTATGCTCCGTACAGGTTACGTTTTATTTCTTCGGCATTATTTAAGGCATACAGTTCTTTTTCAAGCGGCTCCTGTTCGTCGGCCGCCAGGCTAACTTTTTCCAGTTCATCAAACTGAAACTGAAAATAATCCAGGTCGGCTTTGGCCTTATCGCTTTCGGCAATCAATTGAGTAAGCTTACCGGTGTCTTTTTTAAATGCGCGGTATTTAGTGCGGTAGTCGTTCAGCAAATCGTCGTGTTTGGCTACCGAATCAACCACCAATAGCTGAAACTCCGGGTCGTTAATCTCTAATGTGGCGTGTTGCGAATGGATGTCAATCAGTTTTTCGCCTAATTGCTTAAGCGATGTAAGGTTTACCGGTGTATCATTTACAAAAGCACGCGATTTACCATCGGCAGATATCTCGCGGCGTAAAACGGTTTCGGCTTCGTAGTCCAGGTCGTTCTCTTCAAAAAAGGAGCCTAAGTGAAAGCCGCTGATTTTAAACGAACCTTCGATAACGCATTTTTTTTGCTGGTTAAAAAAGTAGCGGCTCTCGGCACGCTGCCCCAAAATAAGCGACAGTGCACCCAAAATGATCGATTTACCTGCGCCGGTTTCGCCGGTGAGTATGTTAAGGCCCTCGCCAAAACTTATCTCCAGGTTATCAATCAGCGCGTAATTATTGATGGTTAGCTTTTGAAGCATAAAAAAAGTATCCTTATTTTATTAAGGATACTAAATTAAGCATTAAGCTTCTTTAAAATAAAATTTAATAAATTATTGCTAAATAATTTAGTGTTGGTCTTTGGTTGGAAGTCGGAAAGTCCGAAAGTCAAAAATGCAATCCAGACTTGGGTCTTTCGGACTTTCCGACTTTCGGACTTGGCACTTCAATTATTCTTTGTCACTGTCCATCAGGTAAGCCTCTTTTTTGGCTTCGGCTATGCGCTTTTTAAATTCGGGACTGTTGGTATATTCGCGCAATTTTTTACTGGCTTCACGTAATTGTGCTTTTGCCTGTTTCATTTCGGCATTATCCTGGTAGCCCCGCATTTGTTCGCCAAGTTTTCTCATCTCCTGCTTTTGCTCTTCCATTTGCGGGTTGCGGAAGGCTTTTCTCAAACTATCGCTCATTACCCTAAGCTCCTCGCTTTTTTTGCGAAATTCTGGTGAGTCATAATGACCGCGCATTTCCTCGCCCATTTTTTTCAATTGTTCGGTTTGCTCTTTTACCTCGGGCGATATTTTGCTTTGCAGTTCGTCTTGATATTTGCGATAGTTTTCATCCTTGCGGTCATCATGATATTCGCCTTTTATACCATATTTTTTCCTCAGCTCGGCATTCATACGTTTAAATTCGGCACTGTTATAGTAGGCGCCAACTTTTTCGCCAAGCTTGCCCATTTGCTCGCTCATTTTGGTGGTTTCACCGGTTTCGGCCCAGTTTTTCTGAAAGTCTTCGGCTATTTTCTCCTGTTCTTCCTGTATCTTCTTTAACTCCGGGTTGTTGTAAAACTTCTCCATGGCTTCGCCTTTCTCTTCCATCAGCTTTTGTAGTTTTTGAAAATCGGCGCTGTTGTAGTACTTATCCATCTGTTTTGCGTACTTATCAACTTCGGCTGTTAACCTGTTCAACTCTTTATCATCAAAGTTGCTGTAACGTTCTTCGGCAAGTTGTTTGTTCCTGATGGCAGTTTTATTAGCTACAACCCTTTTGGCTTTAACAGCCTTTTTGCGGGTGGTATCGGCCAGTAATTCTTTTAATACGGTTGGGTAGGTAATTTTTACTTTTTTGATGGCTATTTTGCCATCAGCTATGGTAGGGTTAAGCCAGGCAATACTGCTGATGCCGGCGGTAAGTATTGCAACAGCCACTAAAAGGTGGCGTATGTTGCCTATTGGTTTTTGGGTTTTCATGATCCGTTCAATTCTGTTTAATAAATGATATTTTTTCCCGGTGGCGGCAAGTGCCATTTGCAGGTTTACCTGCCTTTTTTGCTCCAGTTTTAATAGTGCATGCGCATACACTAAGGGCTGGGCAGTGGTTTGTACAACCAGGTCATCGCACCGGTTTTCGCGTTCCTGGTTTATTATCCTATTAATTAATTGGGCAAAGGGGTTAAAGAAAAGCAATATGCTCATAAACTGCTGCAACAGGTTGAGTAGGTAATCGTTACGTTTGATGTGCGATAGCTCATGTAATAAAATAGATTTTATCTCGTCGGCAGATAAGTAAGTAGTGAGCGAAATGGGCAGCAATATTATCGGGCTAAAAAAGCCAATCATGCAGGGCACATCCACAAAACGGCTGATGTTTACGCTTACATATTCGCTAATGTTCATTTGGCGGCAAAGTGTATCCACGTAAACCTGCACGGTATCAGATGGCATCATGGTGCGTTTAATATGGTTGATTTTTTGCCAGTTGAGCCCCATTTTTAAAATATTGAAGGTGAGCCCGATAAAGTAGATGGCCGATATGTAGGGCAAATAACCCTCGATGGCGTAATAGTAATAATTATGTTGTGCTGTATAATGGATGTTAATCAAGGGCAGGTTAAGTGCAGGTAACAGGGCAGGGGCGTTTGCTGCCGCTAAATTTACCCAAACATGCGCCTGTAGCTGGTTTACAAAGGTGTAAACAAACCACACGCTTATAGCCAACATGGCAACCATAGCGGTGTTATGTTTTTTTATGGTTGATAACGATGGCGCGCAGGTTAGTAACAGGCGCAAAGCAAACCAAACCAATAACCCCTGCCATAATGAGTGGATAATGGTGATACCCAAAACCTGGCTTATATTATAGAACACACTTTCCATAACGTTTTATTTTTTATCCTGATCAAACTGATTCAAAAAGTTTTTAATGGCATCTATCTCATCCTTTGAGGCCCGGTGCTGGCCAAGTGCCTGTATCACCAGATCGGATGTGGAGCCTTTAAACACAGTAGACAATATTTTATCCAAAGCGTTGCTTTGCGCCTGCTCTTGTGTAAATAAAGCTTTGTATAAATGTGTTTTAGAGGTGGTATCGCGCTCAACCATACCTTTATCATGCATAATCTGCATTAGTTTAAGGGTAGTAGTATAGCCTGCATCTTTAGTTTTGGCCAATTCTTCGTGTACATCGCGCACGGTGCATTGTCCCATCCTCCAGATTACCTGTAAAATTTCCAGCTCGCTTTCTGTTGCTTTTATATCCATTTTATTTTAATACGAATTTCTTCGTACAAATATCTACGATAGGTTTCGTATATGCAAGAGATTTGTGAAATTTTTTTGGTGAATGGTTGATTGGGTTGATTAGGTGAGTGGTTGTCTGAACTCGGATTGAGCAGATTTAACAGGTTTTTTGATTTTGATTTGCAGGTGGATGGATAACTTGAAAAGAAAATCCTGTATAATCTATTAATCTGACAAATTCCGGTTCAGACAAATGTGTTAGGGATTGCAGCGAATACCGGCCATGTGGTTAATGCCCGTGCAGTATAAGCGTAAAGCCCGGGCCGCAGGCAACACCATTATTGAGATTTGAGACATTAGATGTGAGATTTGAGACCGAAGAACTGGGCAAGGACGATAGTGAAGCAGGCTTCAAATAAACGGATCAAAAACTCCCCGTTCAGGGGGCTGGGGGGCTATTTTAAAGCCTGGTACTTATTCCCGTTAGCCGGATCGGCTTGTAAAAATAAGTTCATGGCCTGCACGCGCTCCTGCGGATCGGCCTTGCTGTATAGTGATACCAGTTCATCGCTTTTGGCGGTGTAAAATATGAGTGGAAACATAGAGCCCACGCGCTGCCTGTCGACCTGTTGCAGGGTGGGTAAAAAAGACGAGATGGCTTTACGGCCTTTATTCACGTTGTCGGCCATTAAATCGAGCCCGTTGCGGTGGTAATCGTACATAAAACCGCGTAGCTGGGCGTAAAGTTTGTTGTTTAAATTTTCGGATAACCAATAACGGTTGGTGTTACCATCAAAAGCTTTCCAGCCTTTATAAGATCCTGTTTGGGCATTGTTTACCACCGTTTGGGCTGCGGCAAAATAGGGGCTGCCCCCAAAGCGCGAAAAGGTATCATAATCCATCCCTACAATAATATAGGCGTAAAATGCCATTACCGAACTTAAGTTGCTTTGAAAATTCTGATCGCTGTAATCAACTGTCTGGCCTTCGTTGTAAGTAAAATCAACGTCGCGATCGTTAATATTAATCAGCGTTGTGCTGTATGACGACCCAAAAACAGGCCTTGATGATTGTACCTGCAACTCGCCGCTAAAATTACTGCCGCCATCCCAGTTGGTAATGTTTAGCACAAAATTACAATCAATACGCTCCTGTGGTAAAATAGGGTCGGCGCTCCATTTACGGCCATTTAAAAAATCCTTCATGGCGGTTTCAAGTGTCTGGAAAACCCGCTTATTGCTCACCTGTATCTTTGGCGAAACTACCGATACACGTGCATTCAGGTCCTGTGCAGCGCACCTGAAACCCCAAAAAATCAGGATAGTGTAAATGAACAATTGTTTCATCCGGTTATAAGTTGTGCGAGTTTAAGGCAAATATCATGCGCTACTGCCTCCTTGCTTTTTAGGGCGAAGGTTGTTTTTTGCAGGTTACGGTCAATAATGGTAATTTTATTGGTATCCTGCTTAAAACCGGCGCCGGCATCATTCAACGAATTTAATACAATAAAATCCAAATTCTTGTTTTGCAGCTTGGTTATTGCATTTGTTTCCTCGTCGTTGGTTTCCAGCGCAAAGCCAACCAGTATTTGGCCATCGGCTTTCTGCCCGCCCAGGGTTTTTAAAATATCGGTGGTGGCTTTAAGATCTATGTTCAACGAAGCATCTTTTTTCTTGATTTTTTGCGATGCTACCTCTGTTGGTGTATAATCAGCCACGGCGGCGCTCATGATGCAGGCTTTTGCATCTTTGTAAATGGTTAAACAGGCATCAAGCATTTCGGCTGCCGATGTAACGTTTATCCGTTTAACAGATTGATGCTTGCTAACCTGTGCTGTTGGGCCGCTTATTAAAGTAACATCGGCACCCATACCAGCCAGCTCATCGGCAATAGCGAAACCCATTTTGCCAGATGAATGGTTGCCTATAAAACGTACCGGATCAATAGCCTCATAAGTGGGGCCGGCGGTTACCATAATTTTATGCCCCGCTAAAAGGGCTTTTTTTTTAAGCTCCGACGATAAAAAAGCCACAATCTCTTCGGGTTCGGCCAATCGGCCTTCGCCATAAAGCCCGCTGGCAAGCTCGCCGTTGCCGGGTGCTATCATGGTATTACCAAAGGATTGTAACCGGCTTACGTTTTGATGGGTTGCGGGGTGCAGCCACATATCCAAATCCATGGCAGGGGCAAAATATACCGGGCATTTGGCCGATAGGTAAACGGCGGTAAGTAAATTATCGCAAAGTCCGTTGGCCATTTTTGCCAGGGTATTGGCCGTTGCGGGAGCTATAATGAGCATATCGGCCCAAAGGCCAAGCTCAACATGGTTATGCCACTCGCCGGTGTCGGTTTTATAATAATTCACCAATACCGGCTTTTTAGATAGGGTTGAAAGTGTAAGCGGCGTTATAAAGCTAACGGCATCCGGTGTCATTACAACCTGCACCTGTGCGCCGGCCTTAACTAATAGCCTAACCAGCAATGCCGATTTATATGCGGCTATACTGCCGCAAACTCCCAGGATGATGTTTTTACTTTTTAAATTCAAAATTCAAAATTCAAAAGTCAAAAAATATGACTTAGTCAACGACATCGATATGGCTAATTCAAAAAAGATAATTTAAATAACCATGTGAATATAGCTAAAAAAACAAAAGTCAAAACCCAAAGTAACCATATAGATCACTTTTGAATTTTGACTTTTGAATTTTGCTTTAACGAAGCTTATACTTCTTTAGCCGGGTTACGGTAGTAAACCTTATCGTCTAAAAACTCCTGAACTGCAACCAAAGATGGTTTTGGCAATTTTTCGTAGTATTTAGAGATCTCGATTTGCTCACGGTTTTCAAAAACTTCTTCCAGGTTATCGTTTGATGATGCAAACTCCGAAAGTTTTTGGTGTAACTCTTCTTTAATATTGTTTGATATCTGGTTCGCCCTCTTAGACATGATCACAAGCGACTCATATATGTTGTTGGTTTTAACGTCCAGCTCGCGTAAATCGCGGGTTACAGTGCTGCTTGCTACTGCCGGTTTGTTGGTGTTATTAGCTGTCATATCTTAATTTTTTTAATATGGTATTTTCTGATCCTGATTCTTTTCTGATGGTGGCTGCGTTTTGAGCGTGTCTTTCCTGGCGGCTAACTTTTTGCCCAGTTTGTTATTTGCAAGGTCTTCGGCCAGTACCCGGTTGGCATCCACAATACCGGTTTGGCTATCTTTTTTAAGCGTAGTGGCTTCGTGGCCGTATTTGCTTTTAGGAAACTTTTCGTTAAACTGATCTGCGTAGGTTATGGCCTGCTCAAAACGTTCAACCTGTTTGGTTTCAAAGCTATGGTTGGCGTACTCATACTGCGCTTTTATGGTAAGGTACTCAATTTCCTCGCCATATTTGGTATCCGGGTAATCGCGCAGCACATTATTAAAAGCAATAACTGCCGATTGATAATCGCTGATGGTTAAATATAACTTAGCGTTTTCATAAGCTTTTTGCTCCAGTTTATCGCGCAGGTTTTGTATCAGTTTACTTGCCTCGGTAACACGGTCGCTTTTAGGGTAAAGGTTAATAAACAACTGTAACGTTTCAATAGCCTTTAAAGTGTTTTCCTGGTCAAGCGAGTAGGTAGGCGAATCCAGGTAGTAGCAATAAGCTGAAAAGAAACGACATTCTTCGGCCCTTGGGCTCGATGGGTAAGTATCGGCAAAGGTTTTAAAATGAAACCTTGCAGATGTATAATCCTTTAACTTATAGTTGGTGAAGGCATAGTAATAAAACAAGTCTTCGGCAGCACTGCGGCCACGATAGCGTTCAACCAGCACATCAAACAAACCCAGCGCTTTTTCGTACTCCTGTTTATTATAGTACTTAATGGCTTCCTGGTATTTTTTGGCGTAATCGTTACTTGCTTTTAACTTTTCGTATTTGCTTTTACAACTTCCCAGTGTTATAATCAACAGGGCTAAAACACAGGCGAATAACGTTAGTTGTTTTTTAAACATTTTGCAAAGATAGGTGATTAATGTAAATCAGTCAATTATTTATTTAGGTGCTAATATATAACGTGTTTGGTGCTCCTTTTATACATCGCGCGCGCTTTTAACATCTTTTAACTTATGGCAGTTTTATACATCGTCCCGTGGGTTATAAAGCAAAGGACTTTTCTTTTGGCATAATATCATTAAAGTTTATTTTGCTGCAATTATTGCGAGCCTGGTTTTAAATTGGCTTTGCAAAACACCCGGCCATTTTTATTGTTTAGAAAAAATATGAAAGTTTTACTTGCTGGTGCTAATGGTTACATAGGTGCAAGGCTCATCCCGGTTTTGCTGGAGAAAGGCCACGATGTAATTTGCCTGGTACGCGATAAGCGGCACTTTCATGAGCATAGCGATTTTAGCGAACAGGTTACATTGATTACCGGCGATTTGTTCAAAGAATCGGACATTGAAGCTTTCCCGGAAGATATTGATGCTGCTTATTACCTGGTTCATCCCATGTTGCAGGCGCAGGATTTTGCCGCGCTGGAGGTGTTATCGGCCTATAATTTTATCAATGCCCTTGATAAAACTAATTGCAGGCAAATTATATATCTGGGCGGGATTACCAATGATGACAAACCTTCAGAACACCCTGGATCGCGCAGGCATGTAGAGAACGTATTAAAAGAGGGCAAGGCCGCGCTTACGGTGTTAAGGGCCGGTATCATTATTGGTCCGGGCAGCCCATCATTCGAGATCATTCGCGACCTCACAGAAAAACTGCCTGTCGTGGCTGTTCCGGGCTGGGTAAATACCCGCTGTCAGCCCATAGCTATCAGCGATGTATTGGGTTACCTGGGAAGCGTAATGATGAAGGAAATAACTTTCAACAAAACATTTGATATTGGCGGCCCGGATATTTTATCTTTCAAAGATATGATGCTGGTATATGCCAAAGTGCATAAGCTTAAAAGGCATATATTTGTTGTACCGTATCTGTCGCCAAAAATCTCGTCATACTGGCTTTACTTCGTAACCTCCACCAGCTTTACCCTGGCCCAAAGCCTGGTAAACAGTATGAAGAACGCAGCCATCATGAAAGATCATAGTATCGACGATATTGTGCCACGCAAATGCCTTAGTTACCACGAGTTCATTAGTTCTTTTTAGTTCATTGGTTCATTAGTTCACTGGTTCATTGGTGCAGAGTTCATTGACAACTGGTTTATCAGCGATAGCCAACGATTTTTATTTAATGCCGCCAGCCAAAACCGATAAACCTATTAACCACCAGAAAAGACCAATGAACTAATGAACCAGTGAACCAATGAACAAAAAAGAACCAATGAACAATATATTAATAACAGGCGGCTCGGGAGGCTTAGGCAAACGGTTAAGTAAGCATTTGCTGGGCAAAGGCTACCAGGTAAGTGTGCTGAGCCGGGCACCGGGTGGCGACAATAACGTTAAAACCTTTTTGTGGGATGTAAATAAAGGCACCATTGATGAGCATTGCATTGATGGCGTAGATACTATTATTCACCTGGCAGGCGCCGGTATTGCCGATAAGCGCTGGACGGGTGAACGCAAAAAAGAGATAGTTGAAAGCCGTACCAAATCAATCGCGCTTATTTATAACCTGGTAAAAAATAGGGCGAATAAGGTTGCAACGATCATATCCGCTTCGGGCATTGGCTATTATAATGACAGGGGCGATGAGCTGCTGACAGAAACCAGCGCCCCTACCCATGATTTTATTTCCCAATGTTGTGTTGAATGGGAAGCCGCTGTTAACGAAGGCGAAAAGCTGGGGCTGCGGATATTGAAATTCCGTACAGGCGTGGTTTTGGATAAAGATGCAGGGGCATTACCAATGTTGGCCTTGCCCGTAAAATTGTATGTTGGCTCGCCCATAGGCACCGGTAAACAATGGATCCCGTGGGTTCATTGGCAGGATGTAATTGATATGTACCTTTTCGGCATCGAAAATAAGGGCCTGAAAGGCGTGTACAATATGGTGGCGCCAAACCCGGTTACCAATGCGCAAATGGTACAAGCTGTGGCCCACCAGCTGCGTAAACCACTATGGGCTCCCAGGGTTCCGGCATTTTTATTAAAATTATTGTCGGGCGAAATGAGTTCGCTGGTTTTGGGAAGTACCAAAGTATCGGCACAAAAAATTACAGATGCGGGCTTCAGTTTCAAATACCCCGAAGTAGCCGATGCGTTAAAGGAGATTTATGGATAATAACGCACCTGTTACCATTTTCTGGTTTCGGCGCGATTTGCGTTTAAATGATAATGCCGGTTTGTACCGGGCGTTAAAAAGGGGCAACCCGGTTTTGCCCGTATTTATTTTTGATCAGGAGATACTGGACAACCTGGAAGATAAAAATGATGCAAGGGTAACGTTCATTTACAATACCATCGAAAACCTGCGCAGCCAATTGCACAAACACGGCTGCAGTTTACTGGTGGTGTATGATAAAGCAACAAATGCCTGGGACAAGATCATCAAAGAATATCCCATTGCCGCAGTATATACCAACCATGATTATGAGCCCTACGCGACGAAACGCGATGACATTGTAAGCGAGAAACTAAAACAGCACGGAATCGCCTTCCATACTTTTAAAGATCAGGTGATTTTTGAAAAGGACGAGGTTACCAAGGATGATGGTAAGCCCTACACCGTTTACACGCCGTATCAGCGCAAATGGTACGCAACGCTTAAACTATTTTATTTAAAAAGCTACCCTACCGAAAAATACCTCGACAACCTGGTTAAAATCCGTCACCTGCCGCTACCGTCATTAAATGAAATGGGTTTTGTGAAAAGTGAAGCGAATTTTCCCGACCAGGAATATAAAAATGTGATTGGCGACTATGCAGAAAAGCGGGACTTTCCTGCTACCAAAGGCACCTCGCATATCGGCTTACACCTCCGCTTTGGCACGGTAAGTATTCGTGAGCTGGCTAAAACAGCGCATAGCTATCACAACAAAACCTGGCTGAATGAGCTGATATGGCGGGAATTTTATATGATGATACTGCACCATTTTCCGCATACCATGGATCATGCTTTCAGGCCCGAATATGACCGGATAAAATGGGTAAATGATGAAGACCAGTTTAAAGCCTGGTGCGAAGGACAAACCGGCTACCCGATTATTGATGCGGGTATGCGGGAGTTAAATGCAACCGGCTTTATGCACAACCGGGTGCGCATGATAGTAGCCAGCTTTTTAACCAAAGATTTGCTGATTGACTGGCGCTGGGGCGAACATTACTTTGCCCGTAAGCTGTTAGATTACGAAATGGCAAGCAATGTTGGCGGCTGGCAATGGGCGGCAGGGTCGGGAACGGACGCTGCACCTTACTTCAGGATTTTTAATCCCGAATCGCAAACCAAAAAGTTTGATCCTGAACTGAAATACATAAAAAAATGGGTTCCGGAATATGCCGATTTCGGCAAGTATCCTAAACCCATTATCGATCACGCCTTTGCACGCGAGCGTTGTTTGAAAGCTTTTAAAGCCGCGCTGGCTAAGTAATATTAGTTAGTTATGGTAACTACTGTAAAATCAAACCGAAGGCTGGTGTTTCCGGCAACTCCTGTAGTACCAGCCCTGCCATAACCATACCTGGACGGTAATAACAAGGTAACAGCAGCCCCTGTTGTAAGCCCCTGGAGGCCCTGCGCAACGCCAGGTACAACGCTATCTATCGAAAGCGATGTAGCGGTACCATCTGTAGGACTTGCGTCGAACTGAACGTCCGTTAAAAACTTAGCAGCATATGTTGCTGTAAAGGTTGAGTATTGATCAATAGGATCTGTACCGGTTCCGGGAATAGTTACTTTGTAGTAGTAGCCGCCGGAGGCTTTGGTAAAACCGGTTAAGCCCTTTGTTGATATATAGTTTTTAATGATCTGATCGTCATATAAATTTTGATCAGATACTACGTTTACATAGTAATCCAGGCATTGATTGCCGGCAATACGGGTGTTTACGTTGCTGGAGCTACCGCTGCCAGAACCATTAACGCCATATGCCAAACGAGATGGTATCAATATTCTTGCCCTTGTGCCTTTATACTTGATAATGTTATGGATGGCTATCTGCAGGCCCTTAGGAAGGCCTGAGCCAGAGTTGATGTGCCCCACAAAGCCATCATAATGATTGTTTGTAAGCGAATCTAAATTGGTGTATTTTCCGTCAAATGATTTTAAGGTAAATACAAATTTTACGGTATCCGAATAGGCCATAGGCGTAGTAGTGGCACCTTGCGACAGGATCTGGTAATAAATGCCACTGGTATCACCGGCGGATGTATCGCGTACCATTCCGGTGAGGCCATTGGCTTTAATGTAGTTTTGGATATTGGTGGCGTCGTATTGCGTAATATTCGGATCGTCGCTGGTCTTGCGGCAAGATAATAACCCTACAGAAATAAGGAATAAAAGCGTAAAAGTAATTTTTCTCATTTATATTATTTGTTACCGGTAAGCGGCGCGTAATTATCAGCCTTTACCTTCATTATTGTCTTTTAGTTTGTTACGTTATAAAGCTGTATGTTAAAATCAAGCACCGAATTTGCCGGCAAATGTATCGAATCCTGCGCATATGGCCCGTAAGCGTAGCGCGATGGTATCAATAACCGCACTTTGCCTCCCTTTTTTATCTGCGGCACACCTAACTGCCATCCCCTTATTACGCTCCCTAATGTGTACGACGGGTGAAAATTATTGGTTTGCGCAAATGTATAACCGGTAGTTAGTATTTGCCCCGTAAACCCTACTGTTATGGTTGTGGAGCTGGTATACAAATCGTTGCCTGAACCTCCCTCGCCTGTTTTAATAATATAATATACCCCGGTGGTGTCAATTCTCTTGGCACTGTCCCCGGGGTGTGCTGCTACGTAATCGCTTATGATCTTATCGTCAATACCCTTTTGAATATTATACTGCACCATCGGGTCGACAGATTTTTTACATGCGCCCAAGCCAGCCATCAAAACCAATAACAAAACCAGTAACCTGTTCATTTTTTCAAAAGGCAAATTTATTCTTTTATAATAGAAAAACGGCAGCTTAACATTTTTTAACACATTCAATTAAAAAAAGCCTCAAGCTGTTATACAAAAACATCTGTATCAGCAAAAAACGTATTCCAATCAAAAAAATTATCTGTGCTTTTTTTAGTTCATTGGTTCACTTGTTCATTGGTTCATTGATCTTTTCTGGTGGGGATGATCAGTTGGGCAGCATTCAGCCGAAAAGCCAGCATGATCGGTATGCCCGCGTTCCAATGAACCAATGAACCAATGAACCAATGAACCAATGACCAATGACCAATTAAGGTTTATAGTTAATGGTGAGTTTGTTGATTTTTTTGAGCATTTCGGTGAGGTACTCTTTATCAGCTTCGCTGATGTGCTCATTAAGGTAGTTGTTAAACTGTTTTACCACCGCGCGGGCCTGGTGGCGTTTTTCTTTGCCAAGTGCGGTCAGGTAAATTTTTACCGAGCGTTTGTCGCCCTGGTTTGATTCGCGGTAAATAAGCCCGGTTTTTTCCAGCTGGCTGAGCATTCTTGACAAGCTGGTTGATTTAAGGCCCAGTAAAGCGGCCGCCTGCGATACCGTGGTGCCTTCGTTTTCGTCGATATTGATTAACAGGTAGCCGATAGATTGTGTAATGCCAAACTCTGTAACCAACTGGTTATACCTGTTGGCTACGGTTTGCCACACAATCTTCAAAAAATAATCGATGGTTTCCTGGTGTTTTACGCCTTTATGCATCTTTAATAATATAGGTTATACGTTGTACGTGATACGTTTTTATTTTCGGTTTCCCTAAGCAATTTCGGTTTCTGTTGTAACAACGTTGCGAAAGTACATCTTATTTTCTTCACCTTTAATGAACGTAAAAGGTTTCAAGGGTGTTGTACTGGATAAGTTGTAAGTTATACGTTTATCTCATCGTAGGATTATCTGTTTCTGCGGAGCAATTACGATAAAGGAAAGCTGCACTCCTGATAACCGTAAAACGTATCACGTACAACGTATAACCAATGAACTAATACCCTACCGTCGTATCATCCCCCCTTGGGTCAGCTCCGCCTTCGTAGTAGCCTGATGTTTTTTTCAGGATAGCATCTACGCGGCCTATGCCTCCGATGGGTTTTGTTTTGTAGCCTTTGGCCTCAAGCCTGGATATGGTTGCACTATCAACGCCATCCCGCTCAAAAACAACTTCATCCGGCAACCACTGGGAGTGGAAACGTTTGGAACTTACTGCCTGTTGCATGTTTTGGTCAAACTCTATCACATTCAATATTGTTTGAAAAACAGAGGTTATAATGGTAGATCCGCCCGGGGTGCCCACTACCATAAACAGCTTACCATCTTTTTCGATGATGGTTGGCGTCATGGATGAAAGCATGCGTTTGCCCGGCTGAATGCTGTTGGCTTTGCCACCTACCAGGCCGTACATGTTGGGTACGCCGGGTTTCGAGCTAAAATCGTCCATCTCATTATTTAATAAAAAACCTGCGCCGTTTACAAATATTTTAGAACCGAAACTATCATTTAGCGTAGTGGTGATGGATACCGCATTGCCATCTTTATCTACTATCGAGTAATGGGTGGTTTGGTCGCTCTCGTATCCAACAAAAGTGCCGGGTTTTATGCTGGCGCTTGGTGTGGCTGCGTCCCAGCTAAAATTACTCATACGCGATGTGATGTAGGCTGGTTTAAGCAGGCTATCAACAGGTACTTTATAAAAATCCGGATCGCCAAGGTATTTAGAGCGATCGGCGTACACCCGGCGTTCGGCCTCAACAATTAACCTGATGGTCGAATCCTGGTTATACCCCCATCGTTTTAAAGGATATTTTTCTACAGATTGAAGTAACTGCAGCAACGCAATACCCCCGCTTGATGGTGGCGGCATAGTAATTATTTTGTAGCCCTTGTAATTGCCTGTTATAGCCTCGCGCCAAACCGAATGGTAGTTTTTAAGATCTTCTTTGGTCATCAGCCCGCTGCCGTTTTTCATTTCGGCAACAATCTGGTTGGCTACTACACCATCATAAAAGCCATCGCGGCCTTTATCGCGGATAAACTCGAATGTTTTGGCAAGGTCTTCCTGCACCAGTACATCGCCTTCTTTCCATCCGCCTTCTTTTATAAGATAGTTTTTGCCGGGGTTTAGTTTTATAAATTGCGCCTGGGTGCGGTTAAGGTCGCTGGCCAGGTGTTTGGTTATTTTAAAACCATTGCGGGCCAGGTCAATGGATGGTTGTACCAGGTCGGCCCATTTCAATTTGCCATATTTTTTGTGGGCGGTTACCATCCCGTCTACCGATCCGGGGACTCCCGAGGCCTGGTGGGTATACAGGCTCATATCCGGAATTACATTCCCGGCCGAATCAAGATACATATTTGCACTGGCGGCACCCGGACCTTTTTCCCTGAAATCAAGCGTGCTGGTTTTACCCTTGCCCGAGCGGAAAACCATAAACCCTCCGCCGCCAATATTGCCGGCCTGCGGGTGCGTAACAGTTAATGCAAAATGTACAGCCACGGCGGCATCAACAGCGTTGCCGCCCTTCTTTAAAATATCAACCCCCACCTGCGAAGCATCCGGATAGGCGCAAACTACCATCCCATTACTGTATTGACCAGTATTGCTTATACCTGATTGCCCATGTACGTATCCGGCGGGTATAAACAAAAGTACCGCCATAGCAAGGCCAAGATGTTTGTTGTTTTTTATTTTAAAGGAGTGTAATATCATTATCAACTAAAATTATTTTCACTAAAGTAACCTATTTATAGGCAAAACCCACGGAAAAAGCTCATTATTTAGGGTTGAAAATCAATGGACTGGGCACAATTTAGCCCCCATTTTAAGCCGAAATAGCATAAAAAGCATATTTGAACGTTTATTTACCTGAACATTCGGGTCGAAAATGGGTTAAACCTATGTTAAATTCAAATGTCATTGTATTACCTGTTTAATTCATTTACTAAAACTACTACATGAAAAAAATCATTTACATCCTGTCGTTATCGGTTTCGTTTTTATTGATAAACCAGCGTTCGCAGGCGCAGGATTACAAGGCCGCGGCCGGTTTAAAGTTTGGCGCTTATGAGATAGGCCCATCGGGAAAATACTTTTTAAACCAGACAACCGCTATTGAAGGTATCCTGGGCATCCGCGATCATGGTATAGTAATTACCGGTTTGTACGAAATTCATACCCGTGCGTTTAACGTTGATAAGCTGAACTTTTTTTACGGCTTTGGAGGTCACTTAGGCTCGATAGGCAGCGGTTATTACAAACGTTTTGGCAGCGACGCCCAATATTATAAAGACAGGCATCTTTTATTTGGCGCCGATGGTGTGGCAGGCCTGGAATGGGTAATACCCAACAGCCCCATTGCCGTAAGCCTTGATCTGAACCCGCGCCTTGAAGTAGCTACCGGCCCGTTTTTTGATATCGCGCCCGGTGTAGGGGTGAAGTATACTTTTCAGTAAAGAGAGCCAGCAGCCAGCCCCACCCAAACCCTCCCCGGAAGGGAGGGCTTAAAAAATAAAAAGTCTCCCCTACTGGGGGAGATTTAGAGGGGGCTGGAGGCTTAATGCACCACAATCACCTTCTTTGCATAAGCCTTGCTGCCCAGCGTGGCCCTTAATATATACACACCGGGCTGCACGCCTGTTACATTCATTACCGTGCTGAAATTGCCCTGCGGGATGCTTTGCTTTTCGGAAATTATGGTTTGCCCAACTGAGTTTATAAGTGACAAGTCAAGATCTGTAGCAGCATTTGCTTTAAAAACCACATACAGGTTGGTGCTTGCCGGTACCGGGAAAACGGTTAAACCAATATCGGTAGATTTATCAACGTTGGATGCCGTGCGGGCATAGGCAAATACATCCGATATTACCGCGCAACCACTGGCAAGCGTATCAACAACCTGGTAATTCCCGCTTTGCAAGGGATCAAACGTAGCGCCGGTGGCACCTTGTATGGGTTTGCCGTTTAACAGCCACTGGTTGCCTGTTGCAAAACTGGAGTTTAAGGTATTGTTGCTTTGCACAATAACCGGTTTGGTTAAGGTAACCGCTTTACGCGCCGCCGAAGCACAGCCAAGGCTTTGTACCTTCATATCATAAAAATAGTAATAAAAACCTTTGTAGTAATTGGTGTCGGCGGGATTGTCACCGGTGGCATCGTTACCCAGGATGCTGAAGACGTTGCCGATGCTAAAAGGATAACTTGTTACGCCCGCATTATTACGGTATATGGTGGCCGTGTTGTCATAAGCAATAGATATTAGGTAATTGCCGGCTGCCGGTAACTCCAGGTTAAGGTCATATACTTTGCCCTGGTCGGCGGGGTCATCGGCCTGTGCGCCGGGTAAGGGGGTGGTGCGGGTGGCCTGGGCGTTGATAGTTGTGGTAGCCACAACCTGACCGCTGCTGTTGCTTATGTTAAATGTTATTTTGCCCGAACTGCCAATATATAAACGCGCCGACTGTATAACCACCGGAACTTTAGTGTTAACAATCACCGATGGCGTAAACTGGTTGTACCCGCCACCCGTAAAAACGTTTTTTGTTGCCGGCCCAACAGAGCCCTTAAAATCATTTACACCTGCATAAAAGGTATTGTTTACAGGAGTTGCCGTGGTATTTGCAGGGCTGCCTGCGGCAATGGGTATAGCGTCGTTAATATTTTGATACCAAAGGATGGTGCCATCGCCCTGACCTAATAGTTGGTATTGTTTGGTATCGGTACAATAATAGGCGCTTAAATCGCCTATTGCCGATGGGGTGTTGATGACGATGGTTGTGGTAACGGTATCGTTGGTTTTTACCGGATCGCCGGTTAAATTGCTGATGGCCGTTATGGTATATGTGGCGCCGGCCAGGGCATTAAAGTTTTGGGCGAAGGTAAAGTTATCCTGATCGCCGGGGGCAAGGGTGCCCGTGTAAGTACCGGTAAAGGTAGTTACGGTATTATCGGCGGCAGTTATTTTTACGGTTAATGGAATGTTGGTAATAGCCGCGCTGCCAAAGTTTTTAACCGCGATGGTAACCGGTGTACTTGCCGAACATGCCCCGCTTGACCCCGGGTTAATTATCGATAGCACGCCGGCATCAATACTGGTTTGTAAAAACTGCACCCGGTAGTCCTGCGTTTCGCCTTTGGCATAGCTGCCACAGGCTGTAATATTTGTAGCAGTATTGGTTTCGCTAAGTACTACGCGCATCAGGCTGTAAGTTCCGGCTGCAACGTTTGCCGGTATTTTAATGGTTGTATTGTAAGTACCGGTGCCATTTATAATGCCGGTGCTTGCTACAAGTTCGGTATCTTCAAAAATGCCGTTCTCGTTATAGTCAATAAAAACTTTGGCTGCTTTATTGAAGTTACCACCGCAGGTGCCCAATGTAAGGCTAAGCGGGTATGATTTATCCTGCTCAAGCTGAAAGGTTAAATTGGTATAATCAGAATAACTTTTGCAGCCCGCTGCCGGGCTGTTGTTGATATTGGCCAGCTTAACATTGTCTATACGCGAATCGGCATTGCTTAAAGGAGCCGAAGAGCAATATGCCGTGCCGCCTATCCCGGTAACTATAAGCGAGTAAGCCTGGGGGCCGGATGTTAAAGTGCCTTTGTGCGATACGGTGATGGTGTAAGCCTTGCCGGGTATGGTATTGGCAATATATACCTGCTCCACATTATCCCTAATGTTGTTGCCGGTGGTTGCAGCTGCGGATGGATGGTCGGGATCTAAAACCCAGGCATTGTAAGTGGTGGTGCCATCGCTCACTTTTATATCCAGGTCGTTAATTAGTTTTGGTGTTCGGCTGTTAATGGTGCCATCGGGCAAAACTGTTCCCTGCGGATCCGTCCAGGCAATGGTGGCAATCAAGGCGTCGGCGCCAGATGCCAGTACATTAAAGGTTTGGGTTTGGCCCTGGGTAAGCGAGTTTTCCTTTACCATGCTTTTAATGCCATTGTCGGTAATGGCCTGTGCTGCTCTTGGCATATCAAGCAATCCCCAACCATAAATATAATCGGGCCCAACGTTGCCGGCATCAAAAGCGGTATGGCAAACCAGCCCTTTCAGCGTGGCCGACTTCATGAAACTTCCGCTGTTTTTTTGCGAATAATACTCCTGCAATAAATACAATGAGCCGGTGATATTAGGTGCCGCCATCGACGTGCCCGATAAGGTAAGGTACGACGTAGCGTTCTCTATCCCTACCGAAGTTACATTAACCCCATCCCCCATAATGTCTGGTTTTACGCGACCGTCGTCTGTAGGGCCCCAGGCGCTGAAATAGGCAACGCTCACATCGTTCCTGTTGGTAGGACCCGATGGCAGCGGGTTTACAGCGCCAACCGTCAGTGTGTTTTTAGCGTTGCCGGTGGTGCTGATGATATCATAGCCGCTGTTGTCGCTTATTGTTGAGGGACGGGCGCCTTTGTTTACCATAGTTTGATCGGTTCGGCTTCGGTAACCGTAGTAGGTTGTACCTATGGCCGGCCCGTTGCTGGCCCTGCTGTTACCTGCCGATTCTACAATAAGGTAATAGGGGGCCGTGTAGGCTATTTTATCCCATGATTGGGCACGGGTATCGTAAAACCCAAAAGTGTAATCGACGGTATCCCCCGGCAGGCCGTACCATTCCCAGCGACTGGCATCGCTGTTATAATCCCAACCGGCAACATCGCCATAAGAATGGTTTGATAATAACAGGCCTGCTGCCGCGCCGCTCATTTCAGCTACATCGTTATCAAAATCCCATGATAACAGGCTGCTTGCATTAAACGCCATCCCTTTTGCCGGTGCGTAAACACCCTTGGCAATCATAGTGCCGGCCACATGCGTAGTATGGTCAAGCACCGAAGCGCCATCTTTTATGGTGATGGCTTTACCCGCAAATTCCTGGTGCGCGGTATACACCGAACCTCCATCCCAAATGGCCAGCTTACCAACAAGGTTGCTGCCCGATCCCGAAAGATTTAGTCCTAATGAGCCGCCTGGCTGTACCGCGTTAGTGCCCGTTGTAGCTGCGGCCGTTGTATTGTTGTGTGTAGTAAGATATATAGGAAAACCAAGACTGTTAACGCCCTGTAAAAACACGTGGTTGCCGTTGCGCGACCGGCGTGTAACCGGCCAGCCTTTTTGCGCCGCCAATGAAAGGGCCTGTTGCTTATTTACATTGAAAGCGCTCCTCAATTGCGAAGAAAAACTATTTAATTCGGCTTTTTTTGCATCGCTAACAAGGGGTTGCTGGGCAAACGTTTGAACTGCAATACACAGCAAAAAAAAGGAAGTACATATCGCGGCGTATCGCTTATTCATAGGCTTGAAATATAGGTATTTTATGGGGAAAGAATCAAGAGCCCAGAATCAAGAGTTAAGACTTTTAAATAGCTAATAAAAAAGCGCCAAAAAGTTATTTTTCCGGCGCTTTCTTGTTTTTCTACCTGTTTTTCCCGTCTTGATTCTTGACTCTTAATTCTTGGCTCTCTTCCTACGACAAATATTTCCCTACTATCGGCATCCTGCG
This sequence comes from Mucilaginibacter sp. GW822-FHT03E02, assembly GCF_058801545.1. Lineage (NCBI taxonomy): Bacteria > Pseudomonadati > Bacteroidota > Sphingobacteriia > Sphingobacteriales > Sphingobacteriaceae > Mucilaginibacter > Mucilaginibacter sp. GW822-FHT03E02. Next base: position 5,434,722 of record NZ_JBXANJ010000001.1, read on the forward strand.
GCCCATGCCAAACGCTTTGGGTGATACCCGTAATATCGGCGGGGTTTGGTAACGCTTATGCTCGGCGGAGTTGGTGAGCTTGATCACCCGGCGCACGGTTGCTTCATCGTAACCCATTTTAATGATCTCGGCAGATGAGCGGCGGTATTCAATATATTCTTCCAATATCTTATCCAGTATATCGTATTCGGGCAGCGAATCTGTATCCTTTTGATCGGGCCTTAACTCGGCCGATGGTGGTTTTACAATGGAGTTTATCGGGATGATCTCTTTATCTTTATTAATATGGCGGGCCAGGGCAAATACCTGGGTTTTGTATACATCGCCAATAACAGAAATGCCGCCGCACATATCGCCGTATAAAGTTCCGTAGCCAACGGCGGCTTCACTTTTATTACTGGTATTAAGCAATATATAGCCAAACTTGTTACACATGGCCATTAACAACACCGCCCTGGTACGCGATTGGATATTTTCTTCGGCAATGTTAAACGGCAGGTTTTTAAATTGGGGGTGCAGCGATGTTTCTATGGCCTGGGTTATATCTTTTATGGCGATGGTCTCGCTCTTGCAACCCAAATTAGCCACCAGGTCTTCGGCATCTTTCAGCGAATGATCGGTTGAAAAACGGGATGGCAGCAAAACAGCCATTACATTTTGGGCACCCAGGGCCTCGGCTGCCAAAGCGCAAACTACGGCGGAATCGATACCGCCCGACAGGCCCAAAATTGCCTGCTTAAAGCCCGATTTATAAAAATAATCGCGGATGCCTAATATGATCCCCTGGTGAATTTGTTCAATATCACCGGGCCTGTCTGTTTTCATGGTTGACGGATGCTCAAAGCTGATGCTGTTATCCTCATTGAGGGTATAGTAAGCCGTGCTTTCTTCAAAATAAGGCATTTCATCTATCAGTGTTCCTGTATTATCAAATACCAGTGATCCGCCGTCGAAAATCAATTCCGTTTGCGCGCCTATGTTATTGATATATAAAAGAGGCAGCTTGTAACGGCTGGCATTATCGCTTAAAATAGCAATCCGCGTTTCATCATGGTTATAGGCAAATGGCGATGCCGCTATATTGATCATTACATCGGGCTGCTGATGGATCAGGATATCCATAGGGCGGGTGATGTATAAAGGGTTTTCTATCGTGTTCCACAAATCTTCACAAATGGTAAGCGCTATTTTTTTGCCTTTAAACTCAATACAGTTAAAATCCGTTGACGGTTCAAAATAGCGGTATTCGTCAAATACATCATAGTTGGGCAGCAGCGCTTTGTTTACTATCGCCTTTACTTTACCATCCTCAATAAAATAAGCCGAATTATTTAAGTCCTTGCCTTCGGTTTTATTGTTAACTGTAGGCAGGCCGATAATACAGGCGATATCAATACACACTTCGGCTATTTTTTTTGCCGATTCTTCGCACAGGCCAATAAACTCGTCAAATTCCAAAAAGTCGCGCGCCGGATAGCCGCACACGCACAACTCGGCAAAAACCACCAGGTCGGCGCCGTTTTGTTTGGCTTTTAATATGTGGTCAATTATTTTGGCTGTGTTTGATTCGAAGTTACCTATATGATAGTTAAGCTGGGCTAATGCAATTTTCATGGATGGTATAGTAACGTATTAATGCAAATAAAAATTATTTTTGTTCAAAGGATAAATATGATAACTACCCGGTATAAAGCAAAACAAATTTACTTAATTTTTTTTATCGGTATGATATTGTCGGCCTGCCGCGGCAACAAAAAGGTTGATGTAAGTAATATTGACCTTGAGGTGAAGATTGAACGCTTCGACCAGGATTTCGACGCCATGCGCACCCACCCTATGGCACAGCAGGCTATCCACCTGCATAATAAGTATAAGGTGTTTTACCAGGATTTTATTGAGCGTATTTTGCCGGTAGGCAGCATTAAGGATACCGCTTATTTTAAAACCCTGCGCAATGTTTTTGCCAACAAAGCCTATAACGACCTAAGACATGATGTGGAGGCTACTTACCCCAAACTGGATAAGCAGGAAGCCGAACTTACCGATGCCTTTAAGCATATTAAATATTATTACCCCCAAAAAAGGATTCCTAAGGTTTACAGTTATTTTTCGGGCTTCCAGGCGCAAACATCCATAGGCGATGGGTATTTTGCTATCGGGCTCGATTTGTTTTTGGGTGCTAATTCGCGGTTTTACCCTTCCATCACCAGCGCGTTCCCGCATTATTTATCAAGGCATTTTACGCCCGAAAATATCACGCCGCGGGTGGTTGAAGGCGTTGCCCGCGAAGATATGTTCCCCGAAAGTGACGATGATAAATCGTTGTTGACAAAAATGATTTACAATGGTAAGATCATGTATTTTATGGACAAAATTTTGCCCGATGCCGGCGATACCCTGAAAATAAGCTACACCCGCGACCAGCTAAAATGGTGCACCGATTTTGAGCCTAAGATATGGGCTTACTTTTTAGAAGAAAACCTGCTGTACGAAACCGACTATCCCAAAATTCAAAAATACCTTACCGAAGCACCCTTTACGCCCGGCCTTGGCGAACGCAATGAATCGGCCCCAAAACTGGCCGTGTGGACGGGCTGGCAAATTGTACGCGCTTATATGGATAAACATCCCGAAGTTACCCTGCAACAGTTGATGGCCAATAAGGATGCGCAGAAAATATTGAATGAGTCAAAGTACAGGCCTAAGTAGGACGAGCCCCCCAACCCCCTGAAGGGGGAGTTTTTGACTTGCAGGTAAAGAAAGTTTTATAAGAAAAAGAGAAGGCTTGTCAGTCTGAGTGGTAAAATTTCGCAAAATTCTGAAGGGGGGAATGGCATACAATAAGAGAATTGTCATCCTGAACGTAATGAAGGATCTATACGCGAACTTTTCTGTCGGCGATGCATGTCGGTTAACAGATTCTTCACTACGTTCAGAATGACAAAGAGGTTATTTCCAACATGTCATGGGTAGCCTGTCGAAGACTCGCGCGGAGAGGCCTTTGCCCGCAATGCTTCCCTGACTAGTTGAAAAACGGAAGTCATCCTGAACTTGTTTCAGGATCCCACAGGACAGGTAGCCAACGTGTTGTACACCTTGCATGTGGGGTGCTGAAACAAGTTCGGCATGGCATTGGCGGCAAATCGATGTCATAATTTCGCCAATTTTACAACTGGGCATAACAAGCTTTAAAAAATGTATAAAATCAAAAAAGCCCCATCCAAAAAATGAACGAGGCTTCTTTATAATATATTTTCTTCCTCCCCCTTCAGGGGGCCGGGGGGGTTACTTCATAATTGCAAAAACAGCTTTTAAAGCTATCAGAGTACCAATTAACAATGCTGCGTTGGCTATCCATGAGAAATAAGCTGAGTTTTCATCGCCTGCAAAACGGATAAATACACCAAAAATGCCTATGATGATTGCGACAACTAATAGTTTGTAATGTTTCTCTGCGTTAGCGTTTTCCATTGACTCCATGATACCGATATTTTTTGTACCGCAAAAATAGAAATGTTTACCGAAAATGCTACTAAAATTTTATGATTTTATAGTGCCGAAAAATGTCGGGTGTTTTCGCTTATAATACCTATAAAATAGCCACAGACCGATGGCAGCTAAAACAAATACCCAGATATTGGCGAAACCAACGGCCAGATTAATAAAAAGCGACCATCCATAAATTAATGCGCTAACCAGACGTTTAGAAGCAGGCAGCTGATATGCTGATGCATCATTACTTGGCAGTACCTCTTTTAATACCGTTCTGCTTTGGTAAAAACTTAATATTACGGTACTAAACTTTACATCCTGGTCTGTTTTAAGGTTAGCAATTTTTCTGTCGACAATGTCATCTTTAGCCGTGAGTTGTTTTTCCGGGTCAATCTTTTCACCGGTGTTAGCCTCCTGCTTCACCGCATTTTCCCTGTTTTGGCGCTTGAGCTTTGATGATAAGTAGTCAAGAGATTTATCTTCGATGTTCATTTTCCTGTTCTCGACATATAGCCCTATCTGGGCAACCTGGTTCATGAAATCTTCCAGGTGATTTGGAGGAACGTTGACTGTCATATCGGCAACGCTGCTAAACGAAGAAATGTGCATCACAGAATCATTACCGACGCTAAGGTCCTGGCTGCCTTCATTTGTTGTTTGCATTTGGTGATGGATTACCATGCCACCATATTTTGCAGTTAAGGCGGTAACCGTTTCTGTGGCTTTGCCAACATCTTTTACTTTTACACGCATATCGGCTGTTTTAATCAGCTTAGCCGAATCTAATTTCTCGGTTTTTGCACTTACTTCCATAGCCAAACCTGCGGTATCCGCGTTTTCGGCACTTTTTTCTTTGTCGTAGGCTCCGCCTGATCCCTTACAAGCGCCCAGCAGCAATACTCCCGCCGCAAGGGCAGTAAAAATTTTTGTTTTCATGATGTTAATTTGTTTTTTGGTTACTATTGATACCAAAAAGGGTATTTAGGTAACCCTTATGTTTAAGAAAATCAGTAAGTTATGATGATTGGCTGGACGTTGGTTAAAGACTCACCCGCTCATGGGTATTATCTAACCATCATCTGCTCTACACCATTTTCAATACCCTTCGTCACCGTTCCCGAAAGGAATGAAAAACTACTCAGGGTTTTATCGCACCTAAAAAAGCCGGGTGTTTTCTTTTATAATATCTGAATAACATCCACACGCCTATCGCGGCTAAAACAAATACCCAAAGATTGGTAAGCGCCAAAATTAATTCGGTAAACAAAAACCAACCGTAAGCCACCGAATTGAAAAAACGTTTGCCGAAAGATAGCTGATAGGCCGATGGATCATCGTTGGCGATGTTTTCCTGGATGATGGTATTGCTTTCATAAAAGTTAAGGGTAATTACGCTAAACTTAACGGCAGCATCTATTTTAAGATTGTCAATCTGCCCGTCTACCACATCATCCTTTAGTAACAATACATTCAGCGGATTTTTGATGGTTACCTTGCCTTTCTTTTGCTGATCTACGAGTTCTTTACGACTGTTTAGTTTTAGTTTTGCGGATAAATAATCGAGCGATTTATCTTCAATATCCATTTTGCTTAAGGTAACATGCGTACCCATATGTGCCACCTGGTACATAAAATCCTCCAGTTTATCAGAGGGGACTTTTATGGTCATGTCTTCGTTGGTATTAAATGCTGATACCCTGCGTACGGAGTCACCACTGATGCGGTAATCCTGGCTACCCTGTGCCGACGACTCCATTTGGTGGTGCATTACCATGCCGTTATTTTTCACCGTGAGCGCTGTTATTTTCTCGGCCGTTTGCTGTACGTTTTTTACTTTGAAACGCATATCGGCCGATTTTACAAGCTTGGGCTGCACAAATAAGGAGGTATCGGCCATCGTTTCTTTACCTGACTTAGCCGAATCGGCGCTGCTGCTGTTGTTAATAGCTTCGTAATTTCCCGACCTGCCTCCCTTACATGCGCCCAGCAGCAATACTCCCGCCGCAAGGGCAGTAAAAATTTTTGTTTTCATGATGTTAATTTGTTTTTTGGTTACTATTGATACCAAAAAGGGTATTTAGGTAACCCTACGGACGAGATTATCAGGGGATTAAAGTTGTGGGGCTGTAAGGGTAGATTGACTTTAATGTAGTGTTTGTCGAACGCTGGCCACGACTCACCCCGGCTACGCTGCGCTGGCCGACCCTCTCTCCGGCTGGCGCCGCAAAGAGGGTTAACCCCATTTTTATTTTATTATTTTTTCGCCCCTCTATGCGACGCAGTCGGAGAGAGGGCAGACGGGCGTAGCCTCGTTGGGGTGAGTCAACCCGCCGATGTTATGTCCCCGCAAAGTGTTGCCAGCTTTTCACCAATGAACTAATGAACCAGTGAACCAATGAACTAACCGAACCAATGAACTAACCGAACCAATGAACTAACATTCCTCCTTTAAACTATCCACCGGGTTGGCCATAGCCGTTTTAACAGATTGAAAGCTCACGGTTATCATGGCAATTACAACAGCCGTAAGTGCTGTAAGCACAAATACCCACCATTGGATATTTTGCCGGTAAGCATAGCCCTGCAGCCATTTTTGCATGACCAGCCAGGCCAAAGGGGTAGCAATAGCGATGGCAATCAGTACCAGTTTGATGAAATCTTTTGATAACATGGTTACCAAACCGAACACCCCGGCACCTAATATTTTGCGGATGCCTATTTCGCGGTTACGCTGGCTGGCGGCATAAGCTGCAAGGCCAAATAAGCCCAGGCAGGCTATCAAAATGGCAAGGGCGGTAAATACTACAAACAGGCTGCCCATGCGCTGCTCTGTACGGTAAAGGGCGTCAAAATCGGTATCCATAAACGAGTATTCAAATTGCTGGTTGGGGGCAAGCTTTTTCCACTCATGAGCTGCCTGGCTTAAAAAAAGCGGCAGGTTTTTGGTATCCACCTTAACGCAAAGCAACTGCCGCCAATCCTGGTCCATCACCATCACCAGCGGACTGATATTATCCCTTAACGAACTGAAGTTGAAATCTTTTACTACACCAATAACGTGATATGTTCTTGCATTTGCCCCCTGCCCGGTAGTAAGCGTTTTGTTTAAGGCATCATTATTAAAGCCAAGGATATTGGCGGCTGTTTGATTGATGACCATGCCCGATGAGTCGGAACGGAACTGGCTCGAGAATCCGCGGCCTGTTAACATTTGCATCCCCATAGTATGCAGATAATCTTCATCAACCGACCAATATTCGGCCATCAAACCGCTTTTATGTTCGCTGCTGATGCTGTTTGGGAAGTGGGTTGTGTTGGTAGGGTAGTAGGCGCTAAGTGTGGCGTTTACAACGCCAGGTAATTGCTTTACCTGCTGTTTTAGCAGCTGCGGATTGTTTAAGGCGTTTACATTTTTTACCAGTAGTAACTGGTCGCGGTTAAAGCCAAGGTCTTTATTTTGGATATACCTGAGTTGGTTGTAAACTATCATGGTGCCAATGATCAGGAAAATGGAAATCGAAAACTGGAATACTACCAAGAAGCTGCGCAGCATGCCTCCTTTAAACCCGGTTGATATTTTGCCCTTTAAAACATGAGCAGGGTGAAAGGCCGACAGGAAAAAGGCAGGGTACGAGCCGGAAACAATGCCAACAATGATGATGATAGCCGCCAAAGCAGGCAACAGCCAGCTAACCAGTTGCTTGCTTATCGTTATTTGTTTCCCTGCGAGTTGGTTAAATGCAGGTAACAACGCCCATGCCACTAACACCGCTATGATCGTAGCTGCCAGGGTAACCATAAATGATTCGGACAGGAACTGTACGATGAGCGCCCAGCGCGAGGAGCCCAGTACTTTGCGCACCCCAACTTCGCGGGCACGGTTGGCAGCACGGGCGGTTGAAAGATTCATAAAGTTGATACAGGCCAGCACCAATATGAACAATGCAATGGCCGAGAAGATGTATACATACTGAATGTTGCCGTTTGGCCCCAGTTCGCGCTGGCGGTTTGATTGCAGGTGGATGTCTTTTAGCGGCGTTAAATTCAGGCGGATATAATTACCGCCTTTTTCAAATTTATCCATATTCATACTGCCGTTAAGCCATTGGCGTATCATGGCAGGTAGCTTTGCTTCCAGATGTGAAGAGCTTGCACCTGGCTTCAATAAAATGTAGGTGCCGAAACTAAAATGATTAAACGTTTTGTCGCGCGATGATTCCTGCGACAAAATGGACAGGAAGAAGCCGGCCGTAAAATGCGATTGTACGGGTACATCTTTAACAACCCCGGTTATTTTATGCGGGATGCTATCTGTATTAATGGTGAGTGTTTGGCCTACCACGTCGGTTTTGTTAAAGTATTTGATGGCCGACGATTCGGTAAGTACAATGGCGTTAGGATCATTAAGCGCGGTTTTCGGGTCGCCATTAATCATGGGCAGGGTAAATATCGAAAACAGGGATGGGTCGCAATAAATCACTTTATCTTCGGCAATATTCTGGCTGCCTTTTTTAAAGCGGATATTTAATGCAGGCGAAATCCTTACCGCATTTTCTACTTCAGGGAAATTGCTTTTTAAAGCATCGCCCACCGGTGGCGCGGCAATAGCAAATGAGGTTACAACGCCGCCGTATTTTAAATCGGTATTTACCCGGTAAATGCGTTCATATTTTGTGTTGTACCTGTCGTAGCTCAATTCATCAACCACGTACAGCACAATAAGCAGGCAGGTTGCCAGGCCCATCGCCAGCCCTATAATATTGATAAAAGTAAACCCCCTGTTTTTTAAAAGGGAACGGAACGCGGTTTTGATGTAATTCCTGATCATAGCTTTATTGGTTGATAGGGTAAAGCTATAACTAAATATTTAGTTAATCAAGGGTTGAAAGAAAATGGATCTGATTTGTTTTTGCCATATCAGTAAACAGAGATATTATGGCGGCGCACTCGAGAAAGATCGTAGTGAAATTTTGACCCTTTATTTACTATGTTTTCATTTAATTATCATTCATTTGCAGTATAAAAACACGCATTATGTCATTACAACCAGGCCAGGCGGCACCACAATTTACATTAGTATCATCAGGGTTGAAAACTGTATCACTGTCTGATTTTAAGGGACGCAAGGTGGTATTACATTTTTTCCCTTTGGCATTTACCGGCGTTTGCACCACGCAACTATGCACCATGCGCGATAGCTTTGGCTATTACGATGGGTTAAACGCCACCATACTGGGCATCTCGGTGGATTCGCCTTTTTCGCTGGCCAAGTTTAAAGAAGAAAATGGTTACCAGTTTGATTTGTTGTCGGACTTTAACAAGGAGGTATCTACCGCTTACGAAGCCATTTATGCCGATTTTGTAATGGGCTTAAAAGGCGTTTCAAAACGTGCCGCGTTTGTTATCGACGAAGAGCAAAATATCATTTACGCCGAAGTACTGGAGGTTGCTACCGATCTGCCAAACTTTGCGGCCATTGCCGAAGTGGTAAAATAATTTTGTATACTAAAGCACACTGAGCCTGTTAAGCCGAAATGCCTGGCAGGCTTTTTTATGCCTTTTTGTTTTTGGCAAAATGTTTCTTCAGCTTTAAGAAAAACTTCTCGTAATAAAAATATGATAACACCGGCACCAGCGCCAGGAACAGCAGGTTGATGGGATATTTGGTAAGCGGGAACCGTGTATCGTTAGATAGGAATAGTTGCTGCCAGATATAGATACTGTACGATAGGACGCCTATAAAGCTCAAGGCCTTCAAGTTCAAAAATTTATAGATCAAATTAGTTTTAGGGCTGATGTTATTGACAATGATAATGCCGACAAAAATGGATATGAACAAATTGATAAAGCAGGATTGCAGCGTAAAAAAGGCATCGAACTTTAGGTAAAATATCATAAAAACGGATACCAGCGTAGCCGCCAGGCTCAATTTGCCAAAGTTTAAATAACCTTTAAATAACAAAACCGAAAACAGGCAACCCACAGCGATGCCCTGGAATTTAACCAGGTAACGTAAAGCTGCAGATAGCACGCCGTTATTTAAAAAAGCGATTATTGTTTGAAGGTAAACCAGTACCGGCACCAGCAGAATGATTACCAGCAGGATAGTTACGTATAGCTGAAACTTCTTTTTGATAAAAACCGGGAATAGAAGGTAAAACTGTTCTTCGACCGATAGCGACCAGTAATGGGCCAGGCTCCAGTCGAACTGTAACCTTCTGAAATAGGAAAGGTTGGCGATGAACAGCGCCGATGAAATAAAGCTTAACGCGCCTACCTGCAATTTGAAAAAATAATTAAGTATGGCAATCACCACTATGTACAGGTAAGCCACCGGGAGGATTCTTAACGCGCGGCGGATGTAGAAGTTTTTGAGCGATAAATCGCCGGTTGTGATTTTCTCCTTAATGCATAAAGTGGTGATTAAAAAACCGCTGATCACAAAAAACACATCAACACCCAGGGGGCCGATAAATACAAGGCTTTGAAAATAAGGGTTGTAGTTGAGGATGAAATGATGGATAAGCACCATGATGATTGAAACGGCCCTTAACCCATCAAGCGACGGATATTTTTTTTGATCTAAAATAGCAGGCACCGATTTTATTTCGGAGAAAAGGCTGGCGCTATTGTTAAACTTCACGTTGGTTATTATCCGGTTAAAAATTTAAAGATATAAAAACAAATAGCTAATTATGAAGCAAAGTAAGACCATGCAAAACTGCGGTTTATGGGTTTTTTGAAAAAAAGTATGAGAGATTAAAAAGAAATTCTATCTTTGCATTCCGTTTCGAAAAGCACTCGTAGCTCAATTGGATAGAGATGGCATAGATGGTTTGGCTGCAACTACGGGTATTATTGTAAACAGTACTTTTGCCTTTTTATTTATGTACATCAGACAATATGAACTTGCGGCTATTTCGCTGGCTATGGTGGGTGCTATTATTGGGTTTTTAAAATACAATATTACTCCGGCCAAAATATTCATGGGAGATACCGGCGCATTGCTTATTGGTTTAATATCGGCGGTAATGGCCGTTAAATTTATCGAGGTTACAAAAATTGAGCACATAGGTGTGCCTGCCATCAGCTGTGCGCCAGCATTAACCATTGCTATATTAATAGGCCCTGTTTTTGATACTCTAAGAGTATTTACTTTGCGGATAGCAAGCGGAAAATCACCTTTTGAGGCCGATAGAAACCATATTCATCACCGTATTTTAAGGTTGGGGTTAAATCACCTGCAAGCAACTTTGTGTTTATCGGCACTAAATTTAGTGTCAATAGCCATGGTATTTATGTTTGGCTGGCTTAGTAATTCTTTACTTATAGTGCTTATCCTGGCAATTTCAATCATAGCCAACTGGATTATAACATTTAGCCTTCGATCAAAAGAACGTGAGCATTTTGCTCTTCGCAACTTTTTTGCTTAATAACATCTCCCCCCCGGCAATCTGCTGTAAAGTAGTTTTAGCGTCACTAAATTGGGGGCGCTATAATTAGCCATTCATCTTCATTAACTTTGCGCCCTTTATAAAACACAAATAAGATGAAGATTGCTATAAACGGTTTTGGGCGTATTGGGCGCATTTTTTTGCGTAACATCCTAACCAGGCCGGGTATTGAGGTTGTGGCTATTAACGACCTTACCGATACCCAAACCCTTGCCCATTTATTTAAATACGACTCGGTTCACCGCGGCTTTAAGGGCGAGGTAAGTTTTGATACCGGTAATCTTTATATTGATGGTAAGGCGATAAAGGTTTTGGCCGAAAACAATCCTTCGGCGCTACCGTGGGAACACCTGGGCATAGATCTGGTAATTGAATCGACGGGTAAATTTATATCGAAAGAGGGGGCTCAAAAACATTTGACAGCGGGTGCAAAGCAGGTTATCATATCGGCCCCGGCAACAGATAAAAGCGTGCCAACAGTGGTGCTGGCAGTTAATGATGGTGAGGTTGATTTATCATCGCCTATATTATCAAATGCCTCCTGTACTACCAACAATGTAGCGGCTATGGTAAAAATACTCGATGAAAACTGGGGTATCATCGATGGTTATATAACCACTATACACTCCATGACCGGCGACCAGAATTTACACGATGCCCCCCATAAAGATTTAAGGCGTGCCCGCGCGGCGTCGGCCTCTATAATTCCAACCACTACGGGTGCCGCCAAAGCAATAACGGCTATATTTCCGCACTTAGATGGTCATTTAGGAGGCGCTGGTATCAGGGTACCGGTACTCAATGGTTCATTAACCGATTTTACCTGTAGTTTGAAAAGACAGCCTACCGTTAGTGAAATTAACCTTGCATTTAAACATGCGGCCGATGGCCCAATGAAAAATGTATTGGAGTACACCAACGATCCGATAGTATCAACAGATATATTGGATAATACTCATAGCTGTATTTTTGATGCCCAACTCACTTCAATAGTAGGGGGGCTGGTAAAGGTTGTGGGCTGGTACGATAATGAAATGGGGTACAGCAGTCGCCTTGCCGACCTGGTAGAAAAAATAGCCCAATTAAAAAAGATATAAGCAGATTTACCTTTTGGTATAACAAAGCTGACGGTTGTTGTACATAGTAAAAAATGTACCCTATCGGCACTTACTTATTTAAACATGATAAAATTTATTGAGGTTGAAGAATTGCTGCCTATCCGTAATGAAATATTGCGCGAAGGCCGCCTTACGCCCGAAGAATGCCGTTTCCCTACAGATAAAATAGCCGGGGCTTTTCATTTGGGGCACTATAGGGACGATGAGTTGGCCTGTATCGTATCTTTTCACCCCCAAAACTATGGCGAATTTATTGGCACAGGTTACCAGTTAAGGGGAATGGCTACAATTGAAAAATATAGGGGACAGGGGCTGGGAAACCAGTTGGTTAATTTTGCACTTACCTACCTGCGTGGCCAAAAGGCAAACTATGTTTGGTGCAATGCCCGCAAAAAGGCAGTGGCGTTTTACCATAATACTGGTTTTGAGATTGTTTCGGCCGAGTTTGACGTGCCCGGAATAGGACCGCATTTTGTGATGTACGTTAAGTTAATGTGAAATATTGGGTAAAATACACCAGCTTTTTACTTTTTTAGTTAAGAATTTAGAATAAAATGCTGAATTTGCGCGCCTTACCATTAAACGACCCATATAATTATATGAAAACCGTAGATCAAATTAGTTTTGCAGGCAAAAAAGCCCTTATCAGGGTTGATTTTAACGTGCCTTTGGATAAAGATTATAACATTACCGACGATAACCGGATGACGGCAGCATTGCCAACTATAAAAAAGATTTTGAAAGATGGCGGCAGGGTTATCCTGATGTCGCACCTGGGCAGACCAAAAGATGGTCCGAACGAAAAGGATTCTTTAATACACGTAGTTGCTCACCTTTCTGATTTGTTGGGCCAACAGGTGCAGTTTGCCAATGATTGTATCGGTGAAGAAGCTGTTGAAAAATCAAAAAACCTGGGCAATGGCGAAGTGCTGTTGTTAGAAAACCTCCGTTTTTATAAAGAAGAAGAAAAAGGTGATGTAGCCTTTGCCGAAAAGCTTTCAAAATTAGGCGATATATATGTAAATGATGCTTTTGGTACAGCTCACCGTGCGCACGCTTCAACATCAATCATCGCTCAGTTTTTCCCGGATGCCAAATACTTTGGTTACCTGATGGCAGGCGAATTGGCTAACGCCGAAAAAATCCTGAATGGCGCTGCAAAACCTTTTACGGCTATCATGGGAGGATCTAAGGTATCTGACAAGATTCAGTTAATTGAAAAACTATTGGATAAAGTGGATAATCTTATCATCGGTGGTGGGATGGCTTACACTTTTGCCAAGGCAGATGGTGGTAATATCGGTACCTCATTAGTAGAGGCCGATAAACTTGATCTTGCTATCAGCCTACGACAAAAAGCTAAGGATAAAGGAGTAAATCTTTACTTACCAGTAGATAACGTTATTGCCGACGCTTTCTCAAACGATGCTAAAACCGGCGTTGCCAAAACCGGCGAAATTCCTGACAACTGGATGGGATTGGATATCGGCCCCGAAACGGTAAAAATATTCAGCAAGGTGGTTGAAGAATCAAAAACCATTTTATGGAATGGTCCTATGGGCGTATTTGAAATGGAAACATTTTTAGTAGGAACCAAAGCTATTGCCGAGGCAGTGGTTAAGGCAACCGAAAACGGCGCATTTTCCCTGATTGGCGGTGGCGATTCTGCCGCTGCTGTTGCTAAATTTAACCTCACTGATGAAGTTAGCTACGTATCAACTGGTGGTGGTGCACTGTTAGAGTACATGGAAGGTAAGGAGTTACCAGGTGTAAAAGCTATCAACGAATAATAATAAAAAGGTATAAAAATAAAGAGTTCGGCCACTAAACGGCCGGACTTTTTGTATTTTAATTAGCCATGACCCAATTGCAAATAAGGGATTTTATAGACGATGACCGCCATGCCCTTAGAAACATTTACCTCATAAGCCGAAAACAAACATTTACCTGGTTTGACACGTCCGGATATAGCCTGGATGATTTTGACAGGGATACCGAAGGAGAAAAGATCCTGGTTGCCGATTATGAAGGCGCGGTAATTGGTTTTATATCACTATGGTTGCCCGATAATTTCATACACCACCTGTTTGTTCATCCTGCTTATATCAAAAAAGGTGTGGGAAAAATGTTGTCGGATGCTGCGGTTGCCATGCTTAACAAACCTGTTACGCTGAAGTGTTTAGCCCGTAACGAAACCGCTTTGGCATTTTACCGGTCGCAAGGGTGGCAAATCCAGGCAAGAAATGAGAGCAAAACAGGCGATTATTTTTTGATGAGCTATAGCTAAGGTATTTTAATAAGCAAAGCGGAGCGGTTTTCCTGACAGAAAAGCCGCCCCGCTTGTTTTTTAGTTTATCTTAACCGATGATACAACGTCATTGGCGTTTGGCGATAGGGTTGTAAAGTTGGTGGTATTGGCAGTTATTGTCCATGATGTGCCGGCAAAATTATCATTGCTGTACATAGTAACAGTCCATCCGGATGGTACTTTTATAGACGATGCCCAATCGTTTACAAAGCCATAAGCCTGCAACTGCGCTAAAGTATAATTGCCCTTAGGTATGGCACCGGTTGCGGTACCGGCGTAATTAATATCCTGGTAAAAATTAACGCCCGCCGCAGGCGTTCCTGTATTAAAAGTGGTAGCCTGGCCGTAAAGAGCGTTAGATACGCTGGTTAAATAGGTGTGGGTATCGGCGTTTGGCAGGTTGTAATACAAATAAATGCCATAATTATTATTTACAGTTTGGGTAGCCAATGAAGCAGCAGTTGATGCGCTGGTGCTTTGAATGTCAATGGCCGCGGGCCCAAGGTTGGCAGCAGCAAGGCCCGGTACGTTTGGTACCGAGTAGGTGCCATAAATAGCATTCCAGCTATAATCAACTTTCGACCCTACAGTTACACCATTAAAGCTTAGTCGCGATGCCGCGGGGCCGTAATCGTAAAAGGAAATAATTTTATTAGGCATTAGCTGACGTAAAGCAGTTACCAGGTAAACAAACGAGCTGGAATTTGGCTGCCCGGTGTTGTTGGTGCCATAATCGGCATATTCGTCATCAAAGTCAATTCCATCCAAGCCATAGGTTGTCACGGCATTGCTCAATAATTGCGCATAGGCCTGTGCCGAAGCCTGGTCTGGAAAATTGCAGATGCCCGCTCCCTGGTGGTTGCCTAAAATGGATAGTAAAACTTTGATACCCTTGGCCTGCAGTGGTTGTATATAAGTTGCTTTGTTGCTAAGCACATTAGTTACCTGTGTGTTAAAAAATAGCTCTGCTTTTTGTGTTGTGGTGTTGTAGTTGATATTGGCCGCAAAAATAATAGCGATATCAAACAGCTGCTGCCCGGTTGACAGGTAGTAATTGCCCACATTCCGGATATCATTGTTGTTTACCTCTACATAGCAAACTCCCTTTGGGCCGCTTACGCCTATGGCATCGGTGCCGGCTTTTGAAGGGTTGTTTGTTTTCGGCGATTCGACAGCGGCGGGTGCCTGGTCTTTTTTACAAGCGGCAGTCATCAGCATAAGCGAGCCGAATAAAACTGTTAAGTTTTTGGTTAGGGACACATTAAAATTTGTTCTCATAGTGTTGTTTTAAATGATGAATAAATAGATATATAAAGGTCTTGTTCCCTCGCAGTGCAGCCAGGAATTAGTGAAATATCAATTTTATTTATCTTATCAGGTTGCCTGGGTATAACCGGGGAATTTATACTTCAGGTTATTGGTTTATAACAAAAGGGCAATTTAAGCGGCGATTTCGCTTACAAATATTGCTTATTATTTTATTAAAATAATATATTGATTAATATAAATTATCTCGATGGTTTAATTCGAAAAAAAAGCATCGCTTTTTGTAACAAATACACTCATTTTATAAAATGCCAGACCGCCAGTTTGCCCAATTTATTTTATTCGACTATTTTAGGGCAACTATTAAGTTGACATGAAAAAATCCCTCCTCATAGCTTTAAGCTTTGTGCTGCTAAGTTTTTGTGCCTATGCACAGCCAAAAGGCCCCGATGCTGATTATATAAAGGCAAATTACACCAAGTACGAGTACAATGTGCCCATGCGCGACGGTAAAAAGCTGTTTACATCGGTTTATGTGCCAAAAGATCAAACCAAAAAATACCCCATCATGATGGATAGGACGCCGTACAGTGTGGCGCCTTATGGTGTTGATGCCTACAAGAGCGGCCTTGGCCCGTCGTCGTTATTTGTGCACGATGGCTATATTTTTGTTTACCAGGATGCACGCGGCCGCTGGATGAGCGAAGGCATTTTTGAAGAGATGACTCCTGAAAGGGAAGTGCACAAAACCAAAAATGATGTTGATGAAGGTACTGACACCTATGATACTATTGACTGGTTGCTGAAGAACATTAAAAGCAACAACGGCAAAGTGGGCGTCTGGGGCATTTCTTACCCCGGGTTTTATACAACTGCTGCATTGTTAAGCCGTCACCCGGCATTGGTAGCTGCATCGCCGCAGGCGCCAATGGCCGATTTGTACCGCGACGACGCTTTTCATAACGGCGCGTTTATGCTTACCGCCAATTTTGGCTTCTACCCGTTTTTTACCAACCGCCAGGATGATAAACCCACACAACGCCGTGGCAACGGATTTAACGCCGGCACAAATGATGGTTATGCCTTTTTTATGAGGATGGGATCGGTAAAAAACTCCAACGATAAATATTATAAAGATACCATCCGTTTATGGAACGAGATGCTTGATCATCCCAACTATGATCAGCATTGGAAAGATCGTAATGTACTTTACCACCTGCACGATATAAAAACTGCAGTGCTGGTTACCGGCGGATGGTATGATGCTGAAGATTTGTACGGCGCTATCAACACATACAAAACACTGGTTAAGGAAAATCCTAAAACCCCGGTTTACTTTACCATGGGCCCCTGGGTGCATGGCGGTTGGGCCCGTGGCGACGGCGATCATTTAGGCGATATTGGTTTTGGCGGCCCTACAGGCCCCTTTTACCGCGAAAAAATTGAATTTGCTTTTTTTAGCCACTACTTGAAAGGTACCGACCTTAACCTGGAACCGGTTTCGACGTTTGAAACGGGTGTTAACCAATGGAAAACTTATAAAACCTGGCCGCCAAAAGAAGCCGTTGATAAAAGCCTGTACCTGCTGCCCGGCGGTAAACTTTCATTTGATGCCCCAGCAGCAGGCGATAGTTTTGACGAGTTTGTGTCTGATCCCAACAAACCGGTGCCATTCATCAGTACGATTGAAAACGACATGAAACGTGAGTACATGACCGCCGACCAGCGCTTTGCATCGCAACGCCCTGATGTGTTGACTTATGAAACCGATGTGCTTGACAAAGATGTAACCCTTGCAGGCAACATTTGGGCCAACCTTAAAGTATCAACAACTGGCACCGATGCCGATTGGATAGTTAAAGTAATTGACGTATACCCCGACTCGACCAAAAACGACAAGTTTACCGGCAAGGATGTTTACCTGGGCGGCTACCAGCAAATGGTACGCAGCGAGGCCATGCGCGGTAAATTCCGCAATGGTTTTGATAAGCCCGAGCCTTTTGTACCCGGCAAAGTAACCCCTGTTAATTTTGAGTTACAGGATGTATTGCACACCTTTAAAAAAGGCCATCGCCTGATGGTGCAGGTGCAAAGCAGCTGGTTCCCGCTGATTGATCGTAATACTCAGCAATTCCAGGATATTATGAAAGCTAAGGACACCGATTTTAAAAAGGCAACCCACAAGGTTTATACATCTAAAGATGAGCCAAGCCTTTTGAAAGTCAGGGTGATAGAATAAAGAAAGAAACAAACAATATCAACAGTATGCTTATGAGGAAAATGCTATTTCTCTTATTGGTTCTTATCAGTGCCCAATCTTTCGGCCAAACTAAAGTTGAGAAAGATGTAAAGTATCAATCTGTTAGGTTAAAAAAAGATGATGCTGAATTTCTAAAATTAAAAGATACGGCCCAAAAACATATGCCTGAGTTTTTAGATCTGCTAAAAGAACATGGTGCAGACTATAACAACTACCGTTTTATAGTAAAGTCTGACTTTGTAGAAGACACAAATCACGAACATATGTGGTCGCAGATTGTAGGGTACAGTAACAGTGTTTTTAGAGCTGTATTTATTGATTCGCCTTTCAATCTCAAAAAAATAAAAAACGGCGATAAAATTGCCATTAAAAAGATAGATGTTGAAGATTGGGCGGTGTTTAGAAATAATGAAAGAATAGCAGGCGATTTTTCGGAAAAGTATCTGAAGAGCAAGGATAATTAACTGTAGCATTCTGATCTCATACTCCGTAATGATATAAAACCACTATCATGATCAGGAGAATATTACTGCTGCTTCTTATTACCTCATCCTTTACAGCCTGCAACAAAAACAGACAGCAACCTGCTTGCACTATCACCACTTGTACGCAGGAATTTGTAAGCGTTGGCGTTCGCTTCGTTGACAAAAATGGAGACGGAGTAGCCGTTGAAAACTTTGCTGCAAAAAACCTGCGTTCCGATTCTGTTATTGTAGTTCCGGGTGTTATTGATCCGGGATTCTCACCTGCATTTAAAACCATTGCCAACGATGGCCTTATCAATAAATTCTCTACAAGTGGCGATAATGTACAAATTACGGCAACAAATCCATCAACTCATCAAATTAAAACTGCCATAGTAAAAATTGCAGGCGGATGTGCCTGCCACATCAGCAAGGTTTCGGGACCCGATACAATAGTTTTCGATTAAGGGTATTGGATAGCGGATAAATCCCCGATTGCTTTACCAGGTTTATAATTTTGTTATAATTGCAAGTGTACTGGCTTTAACCTGGTAAAGCACATAATCGCCCTGTTTATTTCGAATCAATCTGACATCAACAGCCTTACCACCTTGCGTTACCTTAGCATTTTTCCACCCGGCAGGTAAATAGGTTTTAAGCGTAAGTGGCATATTGTAAAACCGCTTATCAAGCGGGTGACTTACTTTTATGAGTAGTTTGCCATTTTCAACGCCGGTGGTAAGATTGGCACTTTGGCGTTCACGCATATATTTGGTAACATCGCCAAAGGTGGCAATCCAAAGTTTGTCTTCGTGGTTTTTGATGTAGGTAAAATACTCATCCAGCTCGGTAGCAGGTAAGGCCTCCCAGCCAATGCCCTGGACGCCGTGGTGGGTAAGTACCAGCCATGTATCCTGCCTGTTCATGGTAGTATCAACCCAGTCCTTCATCATAGGCAGCGGTGTTTTGGTGGTGGCGCCGCGCTGGTACTGTACATAAGGTTTATCGGTATTGCCGGGCGTCTCTTTATTCCCCCTGCTAATCTCTTTCAGCCACGGTTCGGGCATGCGGTTGCGCAGTGCCGGGTAAACCCTGCTTAGGTATGCTACCGCCCGCTCGTTTTCGGTGCCAAAGGGCCCTTCGGCGCTAAAAGTGTATCGTAGGCCAAGGTTATGCAAAATATCCAGCCGGCTTTTCTCCATCTCATAAAGCATATTGGGCTCGTCGAGCGCGGCCAGGCGCGGGTGGGTAACCATGTGACTGGCAAATTCGTGCCCCTGCGCAGTGTATTGTTTAATTTGCGCCCAGGTTGTGCCGTGAGCATCATTGTACTCGGTGTTATGCTCAATGCCTGGTTTAAAATCACCATGACGCACTTTACTGTATAGTTCATCTATCACCTTATAGGCCGCTCCGGGTTTGTTATCGTCAATTAACGAACCGGCTTTATAATGATAGTCGAGCGTGCCAACAAGCCCCAGGTGCCCCGCGGCGGATGCACGCTCGTAAAAATTCTCTTTGTTAGTAGGAATTGTGGCGGTTTCGGCAATTATTTGTTTCAAAGGCCTCCCAGTAAATTTTGCCTGGTACTGCGAACCGGGTATTTGCCCCGTGATAATAAAAAACGTGCTTTTGATTCCCAGCCTGTTTAAAATAGGCAGCGCTACCTTAAACTGGTTGATGGATCCATCATCCCAGGTAACGGATACCGCGCCATTGCGGTCATATTGCCATTTGGTTATTTCAGTTTTACCAGGCTGTGCCTTTAAATAGTTCATAAACAACAGCATGAACAACAAGGCCGCGAAAAGCTTTTTCATTTGGGGGAGGATTTACAAAAGCTAATATATGCAGATGGTTGTTCCCTTTATCCCTGTAACGAAATAGTTATTCAATGGAAGGACGACCTTATTTAAACTAATTCTAAATAAAAGTTGTGAATTAAAATTGAGTTGTTATTTTTGCGCTTAATTAGACTTAATCTAAATAGAATGTCAGATCATATACACAACTTCCTGCAAAAATTTACCCTCCTCTTTCTTTTCGTATTTATAAATATTTTAACCCTTAAAGCCGATGATGATGGCAATAGCGGCAAAATTAATGGCTTTGTAAAAACCAATGATGGTAAACCGGCAGCATACGTTACTGTAGCTATCAAAGGCTTAAACAAAAGCACCACTACCATTGATGATGGTTCGTTTACCTTTGTTAACATTAAGCCGGGAGTATATACTTTAGTTACCAGCTTTATGGGCACTAAAGCCGAGCAGCAAACGGTTACCGTGGTGGCCAATCAAACTACCCAGGTAAATTTTACCTTAAATGAAACTTCGGCGCAGCTGGATGAGGTGCTTATTTCGTCAACAAAAACCATCAACACCAAAAAGCTTACTATTGGTAAAATGAATGTAGCGCCTATGGATTTGCCGCAAAGCGTTATGGTTATCAGCAGCAATACGCTTGCCCAGCAGCAATCTATCAGGTTAAGTGATGTAATCAGGAATGTTAATGGCGTTTACCTGTATAGCGCCCGCGGCAATACCCAGGAAACTTTTGGTGCACGTGGCTACAATTTTTCGAGCACCAATATGTTTAAAAATGGTTTCCGGGTAAACTCCGGTGTTGTGCCCGAAGTAAGCTCGCTTGACCGTATTGAAGTATTAAAAGGCAGTGCGGCTTTATTATATGGTAACGTAGCGCCCGGTGGTATTTTAAATATGGTAACTAAAAAGCCATTGTTTGAGGCAGGCGGCAAAGTATCTATGACATACGGGAGCTATGATTTGTACCGCCCGTCGTTTGATGTTTATGGTCCGATAACTTCTAAACTGGCTTATCGTTTAAATGGCACCTACGAGAAGGCGAACAGCTTTCGCGATAATGTAAAATCCGAACGGGAGTACATCAACCCTTCGTTCCTTTATAAAGTAAGTGATAAAACAACCATTACAGTTGAGGGCGATTACCTGAACTACGATTTTACACCCGATTTTGGAACCGGGCAAATAAACAACGTAATAGCCAATGTGCCGCGCAACCGCTACCTGGGCGCTTCATGGTCGACAGGGAATACCAAACAGTCAACAGGTACAGTTACCATTAACCATCAAATTAACAGCTTGTGGCAAATAAGCGGCGGTATAAATTACCAGCATTTTAACAGGCAGTATCAAACTACCGAGCGTGTACTGCCCGATGCAACCGGCGATTGGGGCCGTACGCTTAACCGTGCAAAAACACTGGAAGATTATTACACCGGCCAGTTTAATGTAACCGGCCAGTTTAATACAGGCGCCATAAAACATAACATTTTAGTTGGTATTGATGCCGACAGGTACAACAACACGGCTTATACCTACGTGGCAACCATCAATAAGGTATCAAGCTATTGGGATAATGGTACATCGTTAAAACCGGCGGTTTACGATACTATCAATATTTTTAATGTAAATAAATATACCCTGCGCACCAATAAGCCGCAGATGAACCCTTTATACCGTATCCTTACAAAAACAAACCGCTTTGGGGCTTACTTTAATGATTTGATAAGCATATCAGATAAAGTTAAGGTGTTAGCCGGTATCCGCTGGTCGTATCAGTATGTAGCGCCGACATCGGTTACCAACTATTATATTTCAAGCCCTGCTTTAGCTGTACAAGCTGCCGGTAAAGAGGATAAGGCATTTTCGCCCCGCGTTGGTATAGTTTATAAGCCTGTGGCCAATACGGCGTTATTTGCAAGCTACTCCAACTCTTTTATCACCAATACAGGGGTAGATGTTAATAATAAACCACTTTCGCCATCATTGGTAGATCAGTTTGAGGCCGGTGTTAAAAACGATTTCCTGAACGGTAATTTATCAGTAAATGTAACGGCATACCGTATTATCAATAATAACCTGGCCCAAACAGCGCCGTTTTTGGCCGATGGAACCACAGTGAACATTAATACCAATATCAAGGAACTTGTTGGCCAAACCAAAAGCGACGGTGTTGAACTTGATATTGCAGGCCACCCGGTAAAGGGGCTCGATTTGATGGCCGGATACAGCTATACCAATGCGCGTTACTCAAAAACATCAACATCGGTTGGCAGTAATATAGCCGGCCAGCCATTAATAAACGTACCTAAGCACACCGCCAATGCCAGCGCATTCTACAATTTTTACAATGGCGATTTGAAAGGTTTTAAAGTGGAAGCTTCCGTGTACTACCTGGGTAACCGTATAGCGGGTAACGCCAACACGGTTGGGCAAACTCAAACCATATCAAGGCTGGTTAATGTACCGGGCTTTACCACGGTTGATGCCTCGGTTGGTTACACCTATAAAAAGGTTTCTATCATTGGTAAAATCTCCAATATAGGCAATGTACTTAACTACAATGTGCATGAAAATTATAGTATTAACCCAATAGCGCCAAGGCAGTTTTTAACTACCGTGAGTTATAGTTTTTAATACACTAAAGTCGTGTCAACGATAAATTGAGGGATAGTCTTAAGCCTAAAGTCTTAAGTTCTAAGTAGAAAAGAAAAAAATCAACTTTAGACTTACGACTTGGGACGATTGACTTACTAATACATATTAATAAACAAACCGGGATATGCGTTAGTATACCCGGTTTTGTAATGAAAGCCATGAAAGTATTTTTCCGTACCATACATCTTTATTTGAGCCTTGCAGCAGGCATTGTTATTTTTTGCTCATGCCTCACGGGCACTATGCTGGTTTTTGAAAAAGAAATTGAGCATACCCTGCACCCCAAACTTTATTACGTACAGGCCGCAGCCACACGGGTGCCGCTGGAGCAAATGATTAAGGCAGCCCTTAAGCACGTTCCCAAAGCAAAGCTGGCATCGGCAATGGTTTATAATGATGCCACAAGAACGGTTGAGATTGGCTTAATTGTACCCGAGAAGAAAGGTGAAAAAGATAATGCTGCCCAGGCCGAAAAAAGCAGGCCCGCAAAGGCACAGGGCGATAAGGATAAAAAAGCTAAAGAGGCCGACCGGGCAAATTTAAGCGTGTTTGTAAACCCCTATACCGGCCAGGTAACAGGGCAATACAGCCGCAAGCAATCGTTCCTGTACTCGGCCGAGATGTTTCACCGGTTTTTGCTGGCAGGTAAGGATAGCCTTGGTGATTGGGTGGTGTCAATCTCAACGTTGCTGTTCTTGTTTATATTAATAACCGGGGTAATACTGTGGTGGCCTAAAACCAAAAACATTATGAAGCAGCGGTTAAAAATAAAGTGGGGCGGCAGTACCAAACGGCTGGTGCACGATTTGCACCTGGTTACCGGCTTCTACACTTCGTTATTTTTAATTGTAATTACATTAACAGGTTTGATCATGACATTTAAGCTTGCCAATCAGGCCTTGTTTGCTATAACCGGCTCAAAGCTGGTAAAAGAGCAGCCTAAAGCACCGCAATCAAAGTACCAGGCCGGGGCCGAAGCTTTAAAGGCAGATGCCGCATTACAGGCAGTAGCAGCACAAACCGCATTGGCAGATTATTATACGGTAAGGGTGCCTAAAGACTCACTGGCGGTTTACAGCATAAACATTTTACCTAAGGGTGCAGTTGAAACCACTGCCGATACCTATTACGTTGACCAATATAGCGGCGACATAGCAGGCGCGCAACTGTTTGCCGCCAAAAGTTTAGGCCAGCGGGTAAGGGCTTACGTAAAACCGGTACATACCGGCTCGGTTTACGGCTTGCCTACCAAAATAATCAGTTTTATTGTATGCCTTTTATCACTCATATTCCCGGTAACAGGGGTAATGATGTGGCTTAACCGTACCCGTAAAAAAACTAAAACCTATAGGAAGCTGGAATTGGTTTAAATTGAGGTTGATGGTTTGTTTAATATCTGGCAATATAGCCCGAATATCAGGCCAGCTCAAAATGAGTTAACTTGGGTGGATTGTTTAGGAATTTTATTTTTTCTTCAATCAAATCATACCCTCGTTGCATTCTAAGCCAAAAATCTGCATTGCCTCCAAAAACACCTTCAATTCTTAATGCGATGTTAGGTGTAATAGATCCTTTGCCGTTTGTTATTTTAGATAGGGTTAACCTTGATATATCTAATAAATCGGCAGCTTTACTAACGCTCAGGCCGTTTGCTTCTATGATGTCTTCTTTTAAAATTATCCCCGGATGGATATTTGTGTTTAATGCTCTTTCCATTTTACCTGAATTTAATGCGTATCTAAATAGTCTAAATCAAAGGCGTTTCCATTGTCAAACCTGAAAATAGTCCTCCAATTTCCTGAAACATCAAGCGACCAAAAACCGTCCAGGTCACCTTTTAAAGGATGTGGCCGCAAGTTTTTAAAGCCTTCCAGATCTTGTGGCACCCTTTCCAAATATTCTATAATATTTAAAAGTTTTTTAATTTTATGAATATATTCAGATTGAAGTTTGCTGGAATCTCCTTTAGTCCAAAATAATTTCAAGCCTTTATGTTGTATAGACTTTATCATTGCTTAAGCAATACTGTATATTGTAAATATACAGTATGCAATTTTAACAGTCAATACTTTTAACATGTAAACTATTGAATTTATTGGGCCTGTTGTTAGTAAGGGAATAATCCTTGTATGTTTACAACTTAACAAATAACAAATATGCCTGCCAGGATTCTCGAAGTATGCGCCTTTACTATTCAAACCTGTATTATAGCCGAACGCGCCGGTGCTGCGCGGGTTGAATTATGTGATAACCCTATTGAAGGCGGTACTACACCGAGCTATGGCACCATAAAACAGGTGCGCGATAAAATAGGTATCGACTTGTTCCCTATCATCAGGCCGCGGTCTGGAAATTACTTTTACAATGAGGATGAATATGCCATTATTAAGCACGATATACAAATTTGCCGCGAGCTGGGCTGTAATGGCATTTCGGTAGGCACACAAACCATAGATGCCGAGATTGATACCGAATGGCTGAAACGC
Source organism: Mucilaginibacter sp. GW822-FHT03E02 (assembly GCF_058801545.1). Classification (NCBI taxonomy): domain Bacteria; kingdom Pseudomonadati; phylum Bacteroidota; class Sphingobacteriia; order Sphingobacteriales; family Sphingobacteriaceae; genus Mucilaginibacter; species Mucilaginibacter sp. GW822-FHT03E02. Next base: position 5,460,051 of record NZ_JBXANJ010000001.1, read on the forward strand.
ATTGTTGAATGGGCTGGCCCAATGAGCGTTACCTGCAACCGGGCGTTTGATGGTACGCCCGATCCTTTTAAATCGTTAGAAGAACTGATAGCCTGCGGATGCCGGCGGGTACTCACTTCCGGCCAAAAAAGCGCGGCGCCCGATGCCGGCCAGTTGTTAGGTGAACTGGTTAAACAAGCCGCCGGCCGCATTACCATTATGCCCGGTGCCGGTGTTAAATCAACCAATCTGCAAAAACTTATAGGCGAAAGTAATGCAACAGAATACCATTCGTCGGCACGCGCAATAGCGCCAAATCCTTTAACTTATATTAATAAAGAAGTAAGCGATTATGGCCATGTTTATATAGCTGATGAGGATGAAGTGAGGGCGATGGTGGCGGTTTTGAAAGGCTAAAAATGCTATAATTAAGGTACAGTCCTGGTTGATTATGAAGCAGTTTTTTACCGTGCTATTGCCGTTATTTAGTGAAGATTAACTCCGCAAAAAAGATAAAATATTTCTACTCGAAACAATGCCATCGGGATAAGCGGAGTGGATAGAAGCATTTCACCCTTAAATCTTATCTGTTTAATAATGAATTGATTGCTAATTAATTTAGTAATACTGAAAGATTTGAACCCGGCACTTGCCGGGTTTTTGCATTTGGCCGTAGAGCCCCAAAAGCCATCAAAAATGTTGAAAACTTTTTGGTGGTAAAAAGTGGTAATTTGTGGTAAAAGAAAATTACTTTTACCTATTAAATTAAGCCATAGTCTTATAATGCCGCATTTAACCGGAGAATTTGAATGTAAACTGGATGCCAAAGGGCGGATGATGATCCCTGCGGGCCTCAAAAAGCAGCTTCCTGAAGCTGACGGAGAGGGCCTTATGATCAATCGCGGCCTGGAGAAGTATCTGGTTATTTACACAAAATCCGAATGGGACAAAAGACTTGACGAATTGAGCAAACTTAACGAATATGACCGGCAAAATCTGCGTTTTATTCGCTATTTCACCGGCGGCGCCACGGCTTTGATGCCCGATTCGGCCGGCAGGGTGCTTTTGCCAAAGAGTTTGCTTGATTTTGCCGGCATTGGCAACGATGTGGTTTTAACCTGTGTATTAAACAAAATTGAAGTATGGGATAAGGCTGCCCATACCGAAATGATAAATAACGAGCCTGATAATTTTGCCGAATTGGCTGAAGCGGTAATGGGTAGTAAAGCAAGGAGGATAGATGAGTGAGTACCATACACCGGTTATGCTGCAGGAATGCATTGAAGGCCTTGCAATAAAAAAGGACGGCACTTATGTGGATGTAACCTTTGGCGGCGGCGGGCATTCGCGCGAGATTATGAAACATTTGGGGCCCGAAGGTACTTTGCTGGCGTTTGACCAGGATACCGATGCGCAACAAAATATTATTGACGATGCGCGCTTTGTTTTTATAGATCAGAATTTCAGGTACCTGAAAAACTTTGCCCGTTTGCACGGTGCTATCCCGGTTGATGGCATACTGGCCGATTTGGGCGTATCATCATACCAGTTTGACCAGGCCGAGCGTGGTTTTTCAATCCGCTTTGATGCCGAGTTGGATATGCGGATGAACCAGGGCGGGGAGCTTACGGCCAAGGATGTGGTAAACAATTATACAGGTGCCGAATTGCACCGCATTTTTGGTGTTTACGGCGAAATTCAAAACGCCAAATCATTGGCCGAAACTATAGTCACTGCCAGGCTTAATGCCCCGATAGTAACCATAGCCGATTTGAAGAACGCGATTATTAACCGCATCCCGAAGGGGAAAGAAAATAAGTACCTGGCACAGGTTTTCCAGGCGCTGCGTATCGAAGTGAACCAGGAGCTGGAAGCTTTGAAGGAATTTTTGGTACAGAGTGCCGAGGTGCTGGCTGTTGGCGGCAGGTTGGTAGTAATGAGCTACCACTCCCTGGAAGACAGGCTGGTAAAAAACTTCATCGCCAAAGGTAAGTTTAGCGGCGAGGTAGAAAAGGATTTATACGGTAATAATAAAAGGCCGCTTGATGCTGTAAGCCGCGGGGCTATAACCGCATCGGCAGATGAGATAAGTAACAATAACAGGGCACGGAGCGCTAAATTAAGGATAGCTGTAAAAATATGAGCAATCGTTTACGTACAGAAATTCAGGAGGAGGAAGAAGAGGAAGAGCTGATTATTGAGGATAAACCCCGGAAAAGGGAGATCCCCGATAATTTCTTTACACAATTTTTCACCAAACGCTTTATTACAAGCGAGAAGGCTACCAACGCCCTGCCTTTTGTACTATTCATTGCTTTTTTGGGTATGGTGTATATAGGCAATATGCACCTGGCCGAAAAAACCATCCGCGATATTGATGATCTTACTAAAGAAGTAAAAGAGCGCAGCTGGGATTTTAAAACTACAAAAGCCGATATGGCTTTTAAAAGTACATTAATTGAAGTGGCCAAACGTGCCGATACCCTTGGGGTGAGGCAAAGCGTTGAACCGCCAAAAAAGATAACGGTGAAGGAGGATAATGATGAAAATTAGGACTAACATATTGCTTCGGGTGTATATTGCCTTTGGCCTTGTTGTGCTTTTTTCGTTCGCGGTTGTGGTACAGCTTTGCCGGGTACAATTTATTCAGGGCGCAAAGTGGAAAGCCAAGGCAGTAAACATGACAGCCCAGTTCAGGGATGTAGAGGCCGCACGGGGTAATATTTTTTCCGTTGATGGCAGCCTGCTGGCAACATCGGTACCTGAGTATGAGCTGCACATGGATATGTTGGGTGCAGGCCTTGCTATTGATAGTGTTTTTAATGATAACGTAGAGGTGCTGGCGGCAAGTTTATCGCAATTATATGGCGATAGAACGCCACGCGAATATGCCAGGTTACTACGCGATGCCCGTAAAGACGGCTCACGTTACCAGCTTTTACGCCGCAGGGTAACTTACCAGGAGTTAAAAAAGATCCGCGAGTTCCCGGTGTTTAAAAACAGGAAAACTAAAAACAGCCTGATTGTATTGCAGCAAAACAAGCGCATTTTGCCTTTTCATGCGTTGGCCGCACGTACTATTGGTTATAAAAACGAAAATATTAAAAACCCGGTAGGGCTGGAGGGCGCCTACTCGTCATACATCAATGGCGAAAACGGCAGGCGCTTAATGCAGCGTATTCCCGGCGGAACGTGGATGCCTGTAAATAATGATGAAGACGAGATACCGGCAAAAGATGGTGCGGATATTATGTCGACCATCAACGTTAACTTCCAGGAGATAGCGCAGGCGGCTTTGTTAAGGCAGCTGGATTCAAGCGCCGCCGATCATGGCTGCGTGGTGCTGATGGAAGTTGCTACCGGCGAGGTGCGTGCTATAGCGAATTTTACCCGTTCAAAAGAAAATACTTTTAAAGAGAGCTTTAATTACGCCATCAGCAACGCTATTGATCCGGGTTCAACCTTTAAACTGGTATCTTATATGACCCTGCTTGATCAGCATAAACTGGATACCAACACTATAGTGAATGCCGAGGGCGGTAAATACAAGTTCCCCAAGGGGCCAACCATTACCGATACCGAACATGACAATTATGAAATGACGGTAAAAAAGGCTTTTGAAGAATCATCAAACGTGGCGGCAGCAAAGCTGGTTTATGGCCATTATAAAGATAACCCATGGCAGTTTATCAATAAGCTGTATAGCTATCATTTAAATGATAAGCTGGGGTTGCAGATACCCGGAGAAGGAAGGCCTGTTATAAAAAACCCGGGCAACCGCAGCTGGAATAAATATTATACACTGCCCGAAATGGCCTATGGTTATGAAATGAATCTTACCCCGTTGCAAATGCTGGCGTTTTATAATTCGGTAGCCAACAATGGTAAAATGATAGCGCCGATATTTGTGCGCGAGATCAGGAGGATGGGCAGCACTATTGAGCAGTTTAACGCCAGGGTTATTAATGAAAAAGTATGTTCGGATGCTACGCTTGGTAAGGTTAGAAGTATGCTGGAAGGCGTTGTGCAGGAAGGTAATTGTAAGCGTGTAATAAAAAACCCGCGTTATACGGTAGCCGGCAAAACAGGTACAGCCCAGGTAGCCGATGGTACAAAAGGTTATAAAGTAAAAAAATACCAGGCCTCATTTTGCGGTTATTTCCCGGCCGATCATCCTAAATATTCCATGATCGTGGTGGTAAATAACCCCACCCGCGGATCGTACCTGGCGGCTAAAGTGGCAGGGCCTATTTTCAGGGAGATTGCCGATAAGGTTTATGCCAATGATATGGAGATAAACCAGCCGTCGCCGGTAAGCCTTGTTGGCAATACATCAATGCCTAAGGTAAAGCAGGGTAATTTAAAGGCACTAAAACATGTATATGCCAAATTGGGCGTAAAACCGCTATATGCATCTGCAGATGCTGCCGGCAACGGAGTTGATACCAGCAATGGTATTCCATTTGAGGATACACGATATAAAGAAGGCACCGTTCCAACAGTAACAGGAATGGGCCTGAGCGATGCCCTGTATGTTTTGGGCAATGCAGGTTATAAAGTAACGGTACGCGGCAGCGGCATGGTAACCACACAATCGGTTACCGGCGGCAGCTCAATACCAAAAGGATCACGCATAACAATTGAACTGCAATGAGGTATTTAAGTGATTTAATAGATGGGTTAGCATTTACCGAGTTACAAGGCAGCGCCGATGTAGAAATTACGTCTGTAGCTTTTGATTCGCGCCAGGTAATTCCGGGGTCGATGTTTGTTGCCGTAAAAGGCACACAGGTTGACGGGCACGACTATATTGACCAGGCTATTAAACAGGGCGCCATCGCTGTTATATGCGAAGATTTACCTGCCCATACCGCGGCCGAAGTTGATTTTTTAATGGTTGCCGATTCGGCTAAGGCATTAAGTTTGGTGGCTGCTAATTTTTACGGCAATCCATCGGCACAGTTAAAGCTGGTTGGGGTTACCGGTACCAACGGCAAAACCACCATCGCTACGCTGCTTTATCAATTGTTTCGCGATCTGGGTTATAAAGCCGGTTTGCTATCAACTGTGGAGAACCAGATTAATGGCCAGGTAATACCATCAACCCATACCACACCCGATCCTATTGAACTTAACCGTTTGCTGGAAGAGATGGTAACGCAGGGTTGCGATTATTGCTTCATGGAAGTTAGCTCGCATGCGGTTGCACAGCACCGGGTAGCCAACCTGCATTTTTCGGGCGGGGTATTTACCAACCTCACGCACGATCATTTGGATTATCATAAAACCTTTGACAGTTATCTGAAGGCCAAAAAAGCCTTCTTTGATGGATTACCGAAAAACGCCTTTGCTTTAACCAACAGCGATGATAAGAATGGTAACATCATGCTGCAAAACTCGCAGGCACACCGCAAAACCTACGGGCTAAAAAGCATGGCCGATTACAAGGCCCGCATCCTGGAAAACCAGTTTGGTGGCCTGTTATTGCATATTGATAACGAAGAAGTATGGTTTAAAATGGTGGGCACCTTTAATGCCTACAACCTGTTGGCGGTTTACGCCACAGCTATGTTGTTAGAGCAGGATAAAGCCAAAACATTAACCAGCCTGAGTAAACTAACTGGCGCCGAAGGTCGCTTTGAATACATAGTTGCCCCGAACAAGGTTATAGGCATAGTTGATTATGCCCATACACCGGATGCTGTTCAAAACGTGCTAAGCACTATTCACGACATCCGCAAAGGCAACGAAAAAGTAATAACCGTAATAGGTTGTGGCGGAGATCGCGACAAAACCAAACGCCCTATTATGGCCCGTGTAGCCAGCGAATGGAGCGATAAAGTGATCCTGACATCAGATAATCCACGTACGGAAGACCCAGCCCAGATCATTAAAGAGATGGTTGAAGGCGTTGACCCCGCGTTTAAACGCCACACAGTGAGCATAGTTGACAGGAGAGAGGCAATTAAAACAGCCTGCATGCTGGCAAATCCGGGAGATATAATCCTGGTAGCGGGAAAAGGGCACGAGAAATACCAGGAGTCGCATGGCATAAAGAGTCATTTTGACGATATGGAGGAGTTGGAAGAGCAGTTTAAATTATTGGTGTAGGTGGATGTGCAGATTTCAGATGTGCAGATTTCAGATATGCAAATATGCAAATATGCAGATGAGGAATAGATGTTTGGATTGGGAATTAGTGATTGATGAATTGATAAAATAATGAGTGATAGACCTAACCTGATTGTTGATTTGACTTTCGAGTTTTCTTTAAAGGTTATCAGCTTCACCGAGAAGCTGGAAGCGTTAAGGAAATTCAATATGGCTAATCAGTTGTTCAGAAGCGGTACATCAATAGGGGCAAATGTTTGCGAAGCACAAGGGGCGCAAAGTAAAAGCGATTTTAAACATAAATGTAAAGTAGCTTATAAGGAAGCCGAAGAAACCAGGTACTGGTTGTTGTTATGTCAGAAAGCAGAGAGTTACCCCTTTGAACAATCGATGCTCGATGATGTGCAATCAATAGTAAAGGTTTTAGGAAAGATAATTTCCTCGATAAAAGAATAAAAAGTAATTAAATAGAACTGAGAAATTAAAACATTAATCGCAAATCTGCTTATCTCGAATCTGCAAATTATTAATCTGCACATCTGAAATCTGCACATCTGCACATCGCAAAGCCAATGTTATATTACTTATTTAACTATCTAAATAAAAACTACAACATACCGGGACTCGGGGTATTTCAGTATATCACGTTTCGTACGGCTTTGGCTGTAATAACATCGTTGCTGGTTACAACCGTGTATGGTCGTAGGCTGATTGATTACCTGCGTTTTAAACAGGTGGGCGAAACAGTTAGGAATTTAGGTTTGGAAGGCCAGATGCAAAAATCGGGTACACCAACCATGGGCGGACTAATCATTTTGCTGGGTATCCTGGTGCCTACATTGTTGTTTGCCAAATTGGGTAATGTATACATCATATTGATGATAGTTACTACCGTTTGGCTGGGCGCCATTGGTTTTTTAGATGATTATATTAAAGTATTTAAAAAGAATAAGGAGGGTTTAGCAGGCCGTTTTAAAATTGTAGGCCAGGTGGGTTTATCGCTGATAGTAGGCTGGACAATGTATTTCAATACCAACATCGTTATTCGCCAGGAAGTAAAATTGCCGGTAATGGTCAACGCCCCGGTTGATTTTCACCTGAAAAAGAATGTACCGGTATATACCCAGGATATACACTCTACCAAAACTACCATGCCTTTTTACAAAAATAACGAGTTGGATTACGGCAAAGTATTAAAGTTCATCGGCCCCGGATATGAGTATTACGCTTTGGTGGTGTTCCTGTTTTTTGTGATACTCATTGTCACCTTTATATCCAACGGGGCAAACATAACGGATGGTATAGACGGCCTGGCGACGGGTACCTCGGCCATTATTGGTATTACGCTGGCCATACTGGCTTATGTATCCGGTAATATCGAAATAGCCGACTACCTGAACATCATGTTCATCCCCAACTCGGGCGAGCTGGTGATTTTCGCTGGTGCTTTTGTTGGTGCCTGTGTTGGCTTTTTGTGGTACAACTCCTACCCGGCGCAGGTTTTTATGGGCGACACGGGCAGTTTGGCCATAGGCGGTATCATAGCTGTTTTTGCTATCATGATTCGTAAAGAGTTATTGCTGCCGGTGTTATGCGGTGTATTTGTGATCGAGAACATGTCGGTAATTATGCAGGTGGGTTGGTTTAAGTACACCAAAAAAAGATTTGGCGAAGGCCGCAGGGTGTTTTTAATGGCGCCGCTGCACCACCACTACCAAAAGAAAGGTTTCCACGAAGCTAAGATCGTAACCCGGTTCTGGATCATCGGGATACTGCTGGCGATAATAACGATAATAACGTTGAAGCTGAGATAGGAGGCGAAGCCCCCTAACCCCCTGAAGGGGGAACGATAGCGGAGAGTGAAAAGGAATAAAGATTAAAGATAAAGAGATAATGAGTACTAACAACAACATACCCAATCAAAAGCACCCCCTTCAGGGGGCGGGGGGGGCTATTGTTGTGCTTGGCGCCGGCGAAAGCGGTGTTGGTGCGGCATACCTGGCGCAACAGCAGGGGTATGATGTGTTTGTGTCGGATTTTGGGACCATTGCGGATAAATACAAAAAACAACTGGAAGACTGGAATATCAGCTTCGAGGAAAAACAACATACTGAGGATTTAATCCTGAACGCGGTTGAGGTGATCAAAAGCCCGGGCATTCCGGATAAAGCGCCGATCATCAAAAAACTTAAAGAAAAAGGGATCCCGGTAATATCCGAAATTGAATTTGCGGGCAGGTATTGCAGCGCGAAGATCATCGGCATAACCGGATCAAACGGTAAAACTACTACCAGCAGTTTAACCTATCATATTTTAAAAAATGGTGGTTTAAATGTTGGGCTGGCCGGCAATATAGGTAAAAGCTTTGCTTACCAGGTGGCTACCGAAAACTTTGATTTGTACGTGCTGGAACTAAGCAGCTTTATGCTGGATGATATGTTTACGTTTAAGGTAGATATAGCGGTATTGCTCAATATCACACCCGACCATTTAGACAGGTACGATTATAAGCTGGAAAACTATGCGGCATCCAAATTCAGGGTTACGCAGAACCAAACGGCGGCCGACTATTTCATTTATTGCGCCGATGACCCGGAAACCATTAAAGGTATGGCCAACCGGAAATTCGACGCTCAACTATTGCCTTTTTCTATTGAAACCAAGATTGAACCGGGAGCATATCTCGATATCGACAATATTGTCATCAACACAAATCAAGAACATTTTACAATGTCAATTCAAGAACTGGCCTTACAGGGCAAGCACAACATTTACAACTCCATGGCGTCAGGTATTGTAGCAAGGGTGCTGGAGTTGCGCGAGGGAACGATAAAGGAGAGCATGGGCAACTTTAAAGCTATTGAACACCGGCTTGAATTTGTAGCCAATATATCGGGCATCCGTTTTATCAACGATTCAAAAGCTACCAACGTTAACTCAACCTGGTATGCATTGGAGAGCATGAGTAGTGATGTGGTACTGATACTTGGCGGCGTTGATAAAGGTAACGATTACGGTATGCTCAAGGATTTAGTGAAGCAGAAGGTTAGATCGATAGTTTGCCTGGGGAAAGATAACAAGCGTATACATGATGCTTTTGAAGATGATGTGCATGTTATAGTAAATACATTCTCGGCCCAGGAGGCTGCCCAGGTGGCTTTTCACCTGGCCGAAAAAGGGGATACTGTATTGTTATCACCAGCCTGTGCCAGCTTTGATTTGTTTAAAAATTACGAAGACAGGGGAAACCAGTTTAAAGCAGCGGTGAAGGAATTGTAGCAGATGTGCAGATTTCAAATTTCAGATGTGCAGATTAAAAGGAATAATTAGAGAAAAGATTATTAACAAATATAAAAACAAAAGTCTCCCCTACCGGGGGAGATTTAGAGGGGGCTATGCATAGGATATTAAACAACACAAAAGGCGACCGGTGGATATGGCTGATAGTGATATTGCTTTCTGTTATATCCTTGTTGGCTGTATACAGCTCAACGGGTACGCTTGCTTATAAACGTGGTGTTGGTGTCGAGTCGATTTTGATGAAACACCTGGCTATGGTTGTGGGTGGTATTATGCTGATGTACATTTCGCACAAACTGGATTATAGGTACTATGCCGGCTTGTCCAAAATCATGATGATCGTGACTATTCCATTGCTTATCTATACACTGGTATTTGGTAGCCACATCAACAATGCAAGCCGCTGGATAAATATCCCGCTTGTCGGTTTAAGCTTCCAGACATCAGATTTGGCCAAACTCGCCCTGATTACTTACCTGGCGCGCACTTTATCGCGCAAGCAGGAAAATATCAAGGATGTAAAAGAATCGTTTTTGCCTATCATGGGTTCGGTTTGCCTGGTTTTTATCCTGATAGCGCTGGCCAACTTATCAACCGCGTTGATGCTGTTTGGGGTAAGCATATTGTTATTGATCATAGGCCGTATCAGCATAAAGCAGATTGCAATTGTATGCGGCGCTGGATTTATATTGTTATTGGGAGTAATATTTTTGGGGCCAAGGCGACATACTTATGTTTCGCGCGTAAATACCTTCCTGCACCCCGATTCAACCAAAACAGATAAATCATTCCAGGCCGACCATGCCAAGATAGCCATCGCCAGCGGAGGCCTTTTTGGTAAAGGCCCGGGTAACAGCACCGAACGGAATTACCTGCCCGAATCATACTCGGATGAAATTTATGCCATCATAGTAGAAGAGTACGGCCTGGTTGGCGGTTTCGCGCTGGTAGGCATTTACCTGTTTTTGTTGTACAGGTGTATAAAAATTATTACCAAAGCGCCCAAAGCGTTTGGCGCGTTGCTGGCTTGCGGCTTAAGTTTTAGCCTGGCTATACAGGCCTTTGCCAATATGGCTGTGGCAGTAGGCCTTGGCCCGGTAACGGGTGTGCCGTTGCCCTTTGTAAGTATGGGTGGTACATCGCTGTTGTTCACAAGTGTGGCCTTTGGCATCATACTATCAGTAAGCAGGGATATAGAGGAACCGAAGAAAGTTGTGGTTGGGGAGATAAGCGTGGCGTAGGCCCCCTAACCCCCTGAAGGGGGAACGAAAAGGTAGCCCCCTAACCCCCTAAAGGGGGAACAATAGTTAAAGAGTTTAAAAGATGAAAGATAATAGCATAAAAGCAAAAGCCGCCAATCAAAAGCTCCCCCTTCAGGGAGCGGGGGGGGCTCGCATCATCATAAGTGGTGGCGGAACAGGAGGACACATCTTCCCGGCTATTGCTATTGCCAATGCTTTGAAGGCTATCGACTCTAAAACCGAGATCCTGTTTGTGGGAGCCCTTGGGCGTATGGAGATGGAAAAGGTGCCCGCTGCCGGGTATAAAATCATCGGCTTGGATATTCGCGGCATTCAGCGCGATTCTATCTGGAAAAATGTGATGTTCCCGGTTAAACTGGTAGGTAGCGTGCGCAAGGCATTGCAAATTATAAAGGATTTTAAACCTGATGCTGCTGTTGGGGTTGGTGGTTATGCGTCGGGCCCGTTGTTGTATGCGGCATCAATGAAAAAAATACCATACCTGATACAGGAACAAAACTCCTATGCAGGTATTACCAATAAATGGCTGGGCAAAGGAGCACAAAAAATTTGTGTGGCTTTTGATAATATGGAGCAGTTTTTTCCTGCCGGTAAAATCATCAAAACCGGTAACCCTATCCGTAAAGATTCGGTAAATATAGCCGGTAAGCACATGCAGGCCTTGGAGTTGTACAAGTTATCAACCTTTAAAAAAACTATACTGATAACCGGTGGCAGCCTTGGCGCACGTACATTAAATAACAGCATTATGGCTGGTTTGGATAAGCTGATAGCTGCCGACGTGCAGATCATCTGGCAAACCGGTAAGTTTTATTATAAAACAATCATCGGGAAACTGGGCGAAGATTACCACCCGGATGTGAAGATAAGGGAGTTTTTAACCCGGATGGATTTGGCTTACGCAGCTGCCGATGTTATTATATCAAGAGCAGGGGCGGGCACCATTGCCGAATTATGCGTGGTGAAAAAGCCGGTTATCCTGGTGCCATCGCCAAATGTGGCCGAAGACCACCAAACAAAAAACGCGCTGGCACTGGTGCAGGAGGATGCCGCCATTTTTGTAGCCGACAGGGATGCCGAAGCGAAATTGGTGGATAGGGCGATTGAATTATTGAACGACAAATCATTACAAAAGAAGCTAAGCACTAACATAGGTAAAATGGCTATGCCAAATGCCGATGAGGTGATAGCAAAAGAGCTTTTACAAATAATAAAATAACAATTAAAGTTAGGGTCCTCCTTCTCCCAAAAAGGGGAGGGCCTTTTTTAAAAACACTAAAATGGAATTACGCGACATACAAAGGGTTTACCTGGTGGGCATAGGCGGCATCGGGATGAGCGGCCTGGCCCGCTACTTCCATCATTTGGGCTGTATTGTTTGCGGGTACGATAAAACAGTTACCGACCTCACCACCGATTTACACAACGAGGGTATCCAGATTTGTTTTGAGGATAATGCCGATTGTATCCCCATCAGCTTCCAGGAGCCATCTGCAGATACACTTATTATTTATACACCGGCCATCCCTAAGGATTCGGCGGTGCTTAACTATTTTAAAAATAAAGGATTCGGGTTATTTAAACGTTCGCAGGTTTTAGGCTTAATCAGCAAAAGCTCTTTCACCATAGCCGTTGCCGGTACACATGGCAAAACCACCACATCAACCATGGTGGCGCATTTGTTAAAAGCATCGGGTAACGATTGTTCGGCTTTTTTGGGTGGCATATCGTCAAACTACCAAACCAATGTGCTTTATGGCAAAAACAATGTAATGGTGGTAGAGGCTGATGAGTACGACCGGTCGTTTTTAACATTGTTCCCGGATGTGGCCATTATCACGTCCATGGATGCAGATCATTTGGATATTTATGGCGATCATGAACATTTAACAGAATCGTTTAAGCTATTTGCATCGCAGATAAAAAGCGGCGGTACACTGGTACACAAAAAAGGACTGCCTTTAGATACCGGCTATACCTATGCCCTGGAAGATGCAACGGCCGACGCGCATGCGGCAAACATCCGTATTGAGGGTGGCGACTTTTACTTTGATTTTATCAATGCCGATATCAGTATCCCCGGCATAAAAATGGGCATTGCCGGTACGCACAATATCGAAAACGCCGTAGCTGCTATCGAGGCTGTTTTAAGACTGGATATCCCGGCCGAATCAATTAAAGATGCGCTTGGATCATTCCGCGGTGTTAAACGCAGGTTTGAGTATATCGTAAAGACACCGGGGCATATCTATATTGACGATTACGCGCATCATCCCGAAGAATTGCGGGCGGCCATATCATCGGTAAAAAGATTATACCCTGATAAAAAGCTGACCGCCATTTTTCAGCCTCACCTGTACACCCGCACCCGCGATTTTGCCGATGGTTTTGCCGAGGTGTTGAGCATGGTTGATGAGCTGATACTGCTGGATATTTACCCGGCCCGCGAGTTGCCTATTGAAGGGGTTACTTCAGGCATGCTGCTTAACAAAATGTCGCTGATCAATAAACGCATACTGAGCAAGCAGGAAGCGTTGGACGCTATTAAAAATGAAAAACCCGAACTGCTGTTAACAGTAGGCGCGGGTGATATAGATACACTGGTACATCCCTTAAAAGAGATAATGCAGCATGGATAAAAAACTCATTTGGAAGCGCCTTTTAATAGGATTTGCCTGGATAATTTGCCTGGGTGGTCTTGTGGTGCTTATGGGTTTTATCGAATCGAAAAAAGCATCGGTGGTTTGCACTGCGGTAAAAGTAAATATTCCGGGTAACCAGTATTTTATAGATAAACAGGAGGTTGACCAGATATTGCAAGCCAACAGCCATACCCTAATAGGGCAAAAGCTGGAAAGTATTAATATCCAGGACCTGGAAAACAAGCTAAGGGCAAATCCATTTATTGAGTTTGCCAAGGTATACACCGAAATGGATGGGGTGCTGATGGTGGAGGTGAGCCAGCGCCAGCCCATATTAAGGGTGATGAACCATTACGATATGGATTTTTATATCGATCAGCATGGGTTAAAAATTCCGCTGTCGTCAAACTTTACCGCAAGGGTATTGGTTGCCAATGGTTATATCGATGAGTTGTTTACCAACCATGTTGATTCATTGCATACGCAGCTGGCAAAAGATTTATATAAAACAGCTGATTTTATTCGCCGGGATTCATTATGGGATGCGCAGATAGCACAGATCTATGTAAACACAGATCGCGAGATTGAACTGATACCAAGGGTAGGCAGCCAGCGGATTTTGATAGGTAATGCCGACTCGTTAAATGTAAAACTAAGAAACCTGCAAGCCTTTTATAAACAAGTGCTGCCACACGTGGGCTGGGATAAATACCGCACCATTAATATTAAATACACCAACCAGGTAATTGGTGTAAAAAACGAACTGACTAAAGCAGATTCGGCTAAAATGAAAGCATTGAAGCTGGACTCGCTTAAAATGAAAAAGGATACATCTCAAATAAAAATGTAATATGGACAAGAGCTCAACACAAGAAAAAAGTTCACCAATTGTAGTAGGATTGGATATCGGGACTACTAAAATATGCGTCATCGTTGGTCGCAGGAGCAAGAATGGAAAGATTGAGGTATTAGGAATTGGTAAAGCAGAATCTGCGGGCGTAACCCGTGGGATGGTTTCAAATATAGATAAAACCGTACAGGGTATTACCCAGGCGGTTGAGATTGCCGGTGCGCAATCAAATGTAGATATCAAAGTGGTATTTGTGGGTATTGCAGGGCAGCATATTAAAAGCTTGCAGCACCGTGGTTTAATAACCCGTCGCGATTTACAATCGGAGATAAGCCGTAAGGATATTGATAAGCTGATTGAGGATATGTACAACCTGGTAATGCCTCCGGGCGAGGATATTATCCATGTGTTGCCACAGGAGTTTACTGTTGATAACGAGCCTGGGATTAAAGACCCTATTGGTATGGCCGGCGTGCGTTTAGAGGCCAACTTCCACATCATATCCGGCCAGGTTACTGCTATTAAAAATATTGTAAAATGTGTTAACAAGGCCAACCTGGATAGCCAGGACCTGATACTGGAGCCATTGGCATCTTCTGAATCTGTGTTGAGCGAAGAGGAAAAAGAAGCCGGTGTTGTGCTGGTTGATATTGGCGGTGGTACTACCGATGTGGCCATTTTCCATGAAGGCATAATCCGCCATACCGCCGTTATCCCTTTTGGTGGCAACAGCGTAACCGAGGATATCCGCGAGGGTTGCTCGGTAATGCGCAATATAGCCGAGCAGTTGAAGGTAAGGTTTGGATCGGCCCTGGCAGATGAGAATAAGGAAAATGAGATTGTTTGTGTACCCGGCTTACGCGGCCGCGAGCCCAAAGAGATCAGTGTTAAAAACCTGGCTTACGTGATACAGGCCCGCATGGAGGAAATTGTAGAGCATGTGTATTATGAAATTAAATCATCAGGCTACGAGAAAAAACTGATTGCCGGTATAGTAATTACAGGTGGTGGCGCGCAGCTTAAACACCTGCGCCAATTGGTAGAGTTTGTTACCGGTTTAGATTGCCGCGTAGGCTACCCTACCGAGCACTTGGCCAAGAATGAAGTACTGCCAAAAAATATTTACGAAGAGCTGCAAAGCCCAACGTTTGCTACCGGTATAGGCCTGTTGATAAAAGGTATTCAGAAAACGGAGTACATGAGTGTAGATGCCCCGGTTGAAAAAGCACAGAAGCCCAAGTTTGAGGGCAAAGGAAAAGAGGGTGGTTTATTTGACAGGTTGTTAAAGAAAAGCATCACCTTTATTAAGGATGATATAAATGATGAGGACTTTTTGAAATAATTATACACAATAGTTAAGATTTTCCACATTGTAGACATTTGTGGAAAACTCCTGTGGAAAAAGTATTATTATTACGATGGTTAAATCTAAATGTTGGTAAAATCACATATAGCTGAAAACGAAGATTATGCAGTTTGAGATGTTAAAAGAAAAATCGTCAATCATCAAAGTAATTGGTGTTGGCGGTGGCGGTGGTAACGCCGTAAACCATATGTACAGGCAGGGAATTACCGGTGTCGACTTTATAATTTGTAACACCGATGCCCAGGCGCTGGAACTTAGCCCTATACCCAACAAGGTACAATTGGGCGCCAGCCTTACCGAAGGTATGGGTGCCGGTTCGATACCCGAGGTGGGAAAAAACTCTGCAATAGAAAATATCGACGATATAAAACAAATGCTTGGTGTTAATACCAAAATGCTGTTTATTACCGCGGGTATGGGTGGTGGTACCGGTACCGGTGCAAGCCCCATTATAGCCAAGGCCGCCCGCGAAATGGATATATTAACCGTGGGTATTATAACTACGCCATTCTCGTTTGAAGGTAAACGCCGCAAAATGCAGGCCGATGCGGGCATGGAAGAACTGCGCAAATACGTTGATTCGTTCCTGGTGATCTCGAACGATAGATTGCGCCAGATTTTTGGTAACCTTACCATGAGTTCCGCTTTTGGCCAGGCAGACGATATATTAACCACAGCCGCCAAAGGCATAGCCGAGATTATAACCTTACCAGGCTATATCAACGTCGACTTTAAAGATGTGCGCACCGTAATGAAAGATAGCGGCGTATGTATTATGGGCAGCAGCAGCGCCGAAGGCGAAGGCCGCGCCTTAAAGGCCGTTGAAGGTGCGTTGGCTTCGCCATTATTAAAAGATAATGAGATAGAAGGCGCACGTTACATTTTGCTTAACATCAGTTCGGGCCTTAAAGAGGTTACCATGGATGAAGTGAGCATTATTACCGATTATATACAGGAAGAAGCCGGTTTGGCTGCCGACCTGATTTGGGGTAACTGTGTTGATGAAAACCTGGAAGATAAACTTTCGGTTACCATTATAGCAACCGGTTTCCAAACCCAGGATGAGCGCGCAAAAGAGCAAAACAACAAAAAGATAGTATCAATGCTGGTTCCCGAGAACGCACCGTTGGTGAAACCTGTAAATGAATTTATAAACCCGGTTAAAGCCAACACGCCTGCTCAGCCATATATTAAACACAAAGAGGAGCCTAAGCAAACCGGTTTGTTTGATATGTTTGGAGCCACCGAAAAAAGGGACGACGATGTAGTTAAGTTTAACCTGCACGAAGAGGAGCAGGAAGAAGAAAACGAGCAGGATATGGCTGGCTTCACTTTTAAAATGAGTGAGCCTGAAACTTACAGCGCGCCAGTACAGGAAGCACGCAAGCCCGAGCCTGTGCCAACTCCTGTTCCTGAGCCGGAGCCGGTAGCCCTTGCAGGTGCTGATGATAATAAAACAAACGAATCAATAGAGGAGCAGCTGAAAAAATCGCGCGAGCGTATCATGCGCCTTAAAGATTTGAGCATGAAACTACGTACAGGCAACATCCAGGAGCTGGAAAATGTACCTGCTTACAAACGTAAAGAAGTTGCCCTGCAGGATACGCCAAAATCTGACGAAAGCGCCATCTCCCGTTTCAGCCTGATGCCCGATAACGAAGGCAACACCGAGATAAGGAGAAATAACTCGTTTTTGCACGATAATGCGGATTAGTATCAAGTAGTAAGTATCAAGATAAAAAACGCAAAGCCGTTATAAGTAATTTACCATTCTTATAACGGCTTTTTTGGGTTAAAGGAAATCTGCCTTGATGCCTCAGTCTCATCAACTTGGTGTCAGAAAAAAAATCTTGCTACTTGATACTTACTACTTGATACTATCCCCAAGTTATAAGCTATTCTAAAAAGTTATAGCTATTGTATTAGCTTCTATTTACAGCTATATTTGTACATTATTCACGATTAACGGTAAATTATTTTGGATTTATTTGATAAAATAACAAAAAGCTTGGGCGGGCCGCTGGGTCAGCACCAAAAATGGTCACATGGTTATTTTTCATTTCCCAAACTGGAAGGGGAAATTGGGCCGCATATGCAGTTCAATGGGAAAGAGCATTTGGTTTGGAGCCTTAATAACTACCTTGGCCTGGCCAATCATCCCGAAGTGAGGGAAGCTGATGCCAAAGCCGCTGCTGATTACGGTATGGCGTACCCGATGGGCGCCCGTATGATGTCGGGTAACTCCATTCACCACGAAGAATTGGAGAATAACCTGGCCGCGTTTGTAGGTAAAGAAGCCGCATTTTTATTGAACTATGGTTACCAGGGAATGGTATCCATTATAGATAGCCTGGTTGACAGGAACGATGTTATAGTTTATGATGCCGAATCGCATGCCTGTATTATTGATGGCGTTCGTTTGCACATGGGCAAACGTTTTGTTTACCAGCATAATGATATTGAGAGCTGCAGAAAGCAATTGGAACGTGCTACCAAATTAACGGAGCAAACTGGTGGTGGCATATTACTGATTACCGAAGGTGTTTTTGGTATGTCGGGCGCGCAGGGTAAATTGAAAGAGATTGTAGATCTTAAGAAAGATTTCAATTTCCGTTTATTGGTTGATGACGCACACGGGTTTGGTACCATGGGCAAAACAGGTGCCGGTACGCACGAAGAGCAGGATTGTATTGATGGGGTAGATGTATACTTTGCCACATTTGCCAAATCAATGGCTGGTATAGGCGCTTTTGTTGCCGCTGATGAGCAGATAGTACACTTTTTGCGTTATAACATGCGTTCGCAAACATTTGCCAAGGCTTTGCCGATGCCAATGGTATTGGGCTTAAAAAAACGTTTTGAACTGTTAGTGTCGCAACCGGAATTGCGTGAAAAACTGTGGCTCATCTCGTCAACCTTACAAAAGGGTTTAAAAGAGCGTGGCTTTAACCTGGGCGTTACCAATACCATGGTTACCCCCGTGTTTTTAGAGGGCAACCTTTACGAAGCCACCAGCCTAACCCGCGACCTTCGCGAAAACTATGGCATCTTCTGCTCGATAGTAATTTATCCGGTTATCCCTAAAGGATTGATATTATTAAGGCTTATCCCAACCGCCATACACTCATTGGAGGATGTAGAGCGCACCCTAAACGCCTACAGCGAAATGGGCGGGAAACTAAAGGCCGGCTATTATAAAGAGAATAAGCTGGAGATAGCGTAATCTTAAATTTGAAGATTTGAAAATTTGGGAATTTGAAAATGAAATCCTCAAATGTAATATAAGTTAGAAGGCTTCAGTGATGAGGCTTTTTTTATGTCAATACTTAGCGGTCACCAGGCATTCATCTTCAAATTTTCAAATCCTCAAATTTTCAAATCAAAAAATTAGTGTTTAAAAAAAGTCAGATAAACCTGTTTCACAATATGATAAGCCGCAAACGCGAAAAACAAAATAGCGATACTTGTATTAATAAGCCGGGCGCTAAGCGCGAATTTACTTTTGATGAATTTGGCAAATTCGGCGTATAGGAACAGGCCTAAAAAGGCTCCGGCTGCCGAGCCTACGCTGAATATAACCAGGGCCACTTTCCCTGTCATGATCCATTCGTGAGTGATGAGGTAAGTACCGGTAACCATCCAAAACGGTACTTGCATAGGGTTTAAAAATCCAAGCAGGATGCCGTATTTAATACTGGCATGGTCGGAGTAATTGGTTTCGGGCGGTTTGTTGCGGTGAATCCAGGTAATAGTGCCCAGGGTGCCAAACAGTACAACCATTACCCAATCTATAATAACGCTTAAATGCATCTGACTCGATAGCCAGTTTGCGGCGTGCATGATAAAATAAGTAAAAAAAAACTCAACGCATGAAAAGGCTATCATAAACCGCAGCGCTTCTTTCATTCCGCGGTTTATAGTTAGTTGTACAACAGTAAGGTTAATGTTTCCGGGAGGGATATAACCAATGCAGTTGGCTATAAGCCCGATGATGAAGGTAAGGAATATCATTGGCGCAAAGATAGGGTGTAGATGTGCAGATGTGCAAATTATAGATGTGCAGATGTGCAGATTTTAGAATTGCAGGTTTTAATTTGAAACCTGCAAGTCAATTTTTTTCATCTGCACACCTGCACATCTGAAATCTGCACATCTAATCCATCCATCTTCCGTACATTTGCATATCTGAAATCTGCACGTCTGAAACATGTCAACTGATAAAATAATCTCCTTGCTTCCATCCGCAACCGAGATAATATGTGCCCTGGGGCTCGAAGATAACCTGGTGGGGCGATCGCACGAGTGCGATTATCCCGAATTTGTAAAACAACTGCCGGTTTGTACCGAAGCCAATTTTCCTGATGGGTTAAGCAGTGCTGCAATTGATGTAAAGGTGAAAGAATTGCTGGCCGATGCCTTATCAGTTTACACCGTTAAACGCGAAGTGATTAAACAACTGGCTCCTGATGTAGTAATTACGCAGGATCAGTGCGAGGTTTGCGCGGTATCATTGGCCGATGTTGAACTGGCTTTGGATAATTATCTTGATAAAAAAGCCAGGATAGTGTCTTTACGCCCCAATAGCCCCGACGATATTTTTAACGATATAGCCACTATAGCAAATGCCCTGAACGTATCACAGGCCGGTGCCGAGTTGCTGGAACTGTTGAACGAGCGGGTTGACATTATTAAACACAAATTGAAATTTGCCGACAGCAAACCTACTGTGGCCTGTATCGAATGGCTTGAACCCATGATGGTATCAGGCAATTGGGTGCCCGGCCTTGTTAGCATTGCCGGCGGTACACCTGTATTGGCACAGGATGGAAAGCATTCTCCCTATGTAAGCTGGGACGATATCCGGCTACAGAACCCCGAAATAATAGTAGTGATGCCTTGTGGCTTTTCGATAGAACGTACGTTAAAGGAGATTGATGTTTTAATGCAATTACCTGGCTTTGCCGATTTAAAGGCCGTAAAAAACAATCAACTGTATATAGCCGATGGCAATCAATACTTTAACCGCCCCGGCCCACGGATTGTGGACTCTATTGAAATTCTGGCCGAAATAATCCGCCCAAAACAATTTGCTTTTGGGTATGAGGGTGAAGGGTGGATTAAGTTTGGGGTGTAACAGGGAGGGTTATTGGTGATTGCTGCGCTTTGTGATTTGATAATCAGTGTGTTCGCGTTGTTGCGGCTTGTGTCATCTGTTGCGCAACACAACACTTGCAGACTGCTTTAAAAAGGGCGGGTGTAATAATAATATTTCAACTTATTAAAATTATTTAAAAAGTTGCCTATATTTAGCTGCCCTTTATTATCTAACATAACCCAACTATGCGCAAAATCTTTATCCTGGTGCTGTTTGCAGCATTTTTTATGAGTACAGCCTTCAAAACTACCGATGCCGTAAAATTTAATGCCGCCGACCTACGCATCAGTTGGGAGGTGATGGATAACAATTATCAGAATAAAAATGAAGCGTTAACCGTACTGGTAATTACCAATAATGGTAAAAACGTTTTGCCGGCTGGCGGGTGGAAGTTTTACTTTAACTCGGGCCGTGGTTTTACCGAGAACGCGGTAAGCGGTAACGCCAAAATAAACCAGGTAAACGGCGATTTATACAGTATTACCCCAACCGGGGGCTTTAAAGATTTGAAACCAGGCGAATCGGCCCGGATAGAATATGTAAACGATGACCCCGTAGTAAACGTTACCGATGCTCCCGAAGGTATATATATGGTTTGGGATGAGCAGCCCGAAAAAGGTTATAGTATTGGCTCTTTTGATATCAAGCCATACAAACCAAGCTACGCAGGCCTGGTTACTCCCGAAATTGTTTACGACAGGAATAAAACGGTTACCGATATCTCCGCCGATCAGTTACCTAAAATATTGCCTACACCGGTAAGCTATACCGAAACCGCTGGTACGTTTACTATCGACGGAAAAACGTTGGTTGTTGCCGATGGTGCCTTTGCCAAAGAAGCAGCTTACCTGGCCAACAGCTTTAGTAAAATATTGGGCAGGCCGTTAACTATCTCGGCAGGCTCAGCGGGTACAGTTATCGCATTAAAAAAAGTTGATGGCATTGCACCCGAAGGATACGAACTTAAGGTAAGTGCACAAGGTGTTGTCATTAACGCGTCGACAGCTGCGGGTGCTTTTTATGGCATCCAATCATTAACAAACCTGGTTTCGCCCGCTGCATGGGTTAAAACCGAAAAGAGTATTAAAATTCCTTGCGTGGATGTAAAGGATGCTCCCCGTTTTGCCCACCGCGCCGTGATGCTGGATGTGGCCCGTAACTTCCAGACTCAGAAACAGGTTATTAAACTGATTGAGGCCATGAGCCTTTATAAGCTAAATGTTTTGCACCTTCACTTAACAGATGACGAAGGCTGGCGAATTGAAATTCCATCATTGCCCGAACTTACTTCGGTTGGTTCAAAACGCGGTCATACGCTGGATAGCAAAAATCACCTGCCTGCATCCCATGGTTCGGGGCCTGATGTAAATAATCCTTACGGCTCCGGTTTTTATACGAAGGCGGAGTACATTGAAATATTGAAATACGCTACCGATAGGCACATCATCGTAATCCCCGAGATTGAAACACCCGGCCATGCCCGTGCATCTATCAAAGCCATGGATGCCCGTTATGATCGCCTGGTGGCCGAAGGCAAAAAAGACGAAGCCACCAAATATTTACTGCGCGATTTGGACGATAAATCCGAATACCGGTCTGTACAATATTGGAATGATAATGTAATTAACGTATCGTTGCCATCAACTTATACCTTTGTTGAAAGGGTTGTTGATGATTTGATAAGCATTTACAAAGAAGCCGGTGCGCCATTGCCTGGTATTCATTTTGGCGGCGATGAAGTGCCACCCCACGTTTGGGAAAAATCGCCGGCCTACCTCACTTTAAAGGCCAGCCACCCCGAAATTCAAAACACAGGCGATTTATGGTATTATTTTTACGGCCGGGTAAACCAGATATTAAAAGCGAAAGGAATTCACCTGGCGGGATGGGAAGAAATGGCCCTGCGCAAAACAAAGATAGACGGTAACGACACCTATGTGCCCAATCCCGATTTTACCGGCGAACACCTGCAGGCCGATGTATGGAACAACGTATTAGGCGGCGGCCAGGAAGACCTGGCCTACAAGCTGGCCAATGGCGGCTACAAGGTTGTGCTTACCTGTGTTACCAATTTATACTTTGATATGGCCAACTACAAATCATTTGATGAGCCGGGTTATTATTGGGGCGCGTTTTTGGGTATCGATAAATTTTATTCCTTTATCCCATATGACTATTTTAAGAATGCTGACGTTGACAGGAATGGCGCGCCCATAAACCAAAACATATTTTTAGGCAAGCAGCGCCTTACCGATTATGGTAAAACCAACATTATTGGTTTACAGGGCGCGCTATGGGCCGAAACAGTTAAAGGACCCGAGCGTATGGATTACATGATATTCCCCCGCCTGTTTGGCCTTGCCGAACGTGCCTGGGCGGCAGACCCGGCCTGGGCTACCGAAAAAGACCCCATAAAAGCAAAACAGGAATATGATTTAGCGTGGTCGACATTTTTGAATGTATTGGGCAAACGGGAGTTGCCCCGCTTAAGTTATTATAATGGTGGTTATAATTATCGTGTACCTAAGCCAGGCATTAGCTTGCAGGATGGTAAGTATGCCAGCAATATCGAATTCCCCGGCCTAACCATCCGTTACACCACCAACGGTAAAGACCCTGACGCTAACAGCAAAATATACACCGCACCGGTTGATTATAAAGGAGGCGAAATTAAATTCCGCGCCTTTGACCCAAAAGGCAGGGGAGGTAACATAGCAACAGGCGGCGAGGCCGCCGAAGGAAAGAAACAAGGATCGACGTTGTAAGTCTTAAGTCCGAAGTTTTGAGTCGAAAGTCAAAATAAGAGCAAAAAAATCCGCAGATCAAAACAATTGACTGCGGATTTTCATTGCCACTAATGACTAATGACTAATGACTAATGACTAATGACTAATGACTAATGACTAATGACTAATGACTAATGACTAAACCGCAGGATACCTTCTTCTTAAAAGAGTATAAAATTTCTCGGCAGTTGCAGCTTTGCCCTCCCAGTTGTTTTTGGTAACGTAGTTGGTTTTCAGGAAGCGCTCGGCTTCTTCGTAGGTGTTAAAACGGTTTACTATTTCAATCGCTTCGCTGTAGGCCAGGCTGTAACCGTTAAACAAGTCTTTAATGTAAAGTAATTTATCGTTCAGGTTTATGGCCGATTTCAGGTCGGTAACGGGTAAGGCGTTTACCTGTGCTGATAGGCCGTTGTCTCGTTCGGTTTTCTGGGCCGACATCTTTTGGTTAAAAGTGAGGATTTCTTCTTTGGCCGTTTCAGTTTTAGACGCCATTGGTTTAAATAACTCGGGCTGCGGCGCAGGTGCCGGTTTTTCAACCGATGGTGCGCTTACTGTTATCGGTTCTTCAATCTGCGTTACGGGTTCGGCATCTTTAAAATTCGCTTCAGGATCTTCGGCCTCCTCCAAAACTAATTCCTGATTTAGTAATTCGGGCTGTTCGGTTTCAAATGAATCTATGGTGTTATCTGCTTCAGGGTCGATAAAAGAGATCGGTTCTTCGTTAGCAGGAATAGGCAATTCTATTTCGGGTTTAACCGGGTTATAAGGCACGTGAACAAGCGGTTCGGCTTCTTTGCTTAATTCCAGCCTGTTTTCAACTGCCGGTTTTTGCTGAACTACCGGCTCAAAAAAGCGACGTTCATGTAAAGGCTCTGGTCTTGATGCAGGTGTGGCTGTAACCGCTGGCCTGGGTTTTTCAATTACAGGTTCCGGCTTGATGGCAACCGGCTCCGGTTTTTCGGCCGGTGTGGTTTTGCGCTCATGTATTTTGCGCAATATTTCGGCATGATCTTTTAAAAAATGGGCGTTGGCTACAAAAAGCTCCAGTTCAAGTTCATTCAAATCGCTGCTTTCGGCTTTCAGGTAATCATATTGGTCATTAAGCTCTTGTAAAATACCACCAATCTTTTTAAAAATATCCATTTGCTTCATGGCTTCAATGTTGGGAAAATGCTTACCAAAAATAGGATAAAATTCTGATATTTGGCGCCGTGCTATACCATACGCGTTGTATGCTGTAGTTACAATATGAATATCGGTTGCTTTGTTTTACATCTTCCGTTTTTTCTTTTTGGGCTAAGGAGTCAAGAATCTAATATCGAAATTTGGCAATTACAACAGGTTTTTAAGATTTAGAGTTTGGTTTTTAGGATTTAGAGTTTGTTTTTAGGATTTAGAGTTTAGGATTTAGAATTTATTTAAAGAATGGTTTACCACGAAGATGTTTTCAGGCGTAAAAGTGAATCAGGTGGCAGTATTGAACTGGTATGCGGATCTATGTTTTCAGGTAAAACCGAAGAGCTTATCCGCAGGTTAAACCGTGCACGCATAGCTAAACTAAAAGTAGAGATATTTAGCCCTAAATCAGATACGCGTTACAGCGAAGATGCCATCGTTTCGCACAATGCCAACAGGTTTAGCTCAACACCAGTTGATAGTGCTTCGGCTATATTATTGCTCACCAATGATGCCCACGTGATAGGGGTCGACGAAGCTCAATTTTTTGATGATCAGTTGCCCGAAGTATGTACCATACTGGCTAACCGGGGTATTCGTGTTATAGTAGCCGGATTGGATATGGACTTTAAGGGCCGCCCTTTTGGTCCTATGCCGGCCATTATGGCCATTGCCGAATCGGTTACCAAGCTGCATGCCGTTTGCGTGCAATGCGGAAACCCTGCTATGTATTCCTATCGCCTTGTACCCGATAACGCCCGCATCCTTTTGGGCGAGAAAGAAAGCTACGAACCCCGCTGCCGCATTTGCTATAATAGCTAAGGTAATTATAGCCGAAAATATTTTCCTGTATCAGCTTAATTGCCAAAACAAAAAGTGGTCTGTTTGTTATTATAACACCGGACCTGTTTAATTTTAAAATGAATTATAGGAAATTTTTATAATTTTTAATTAAAGTTAACTATATTCGGTATTAACTATCAATACCTTATGGCTAAGAAAATTTTAGTGATCGAAGATGATAAAGACATCAGGGATACTATAGTGTACGTTCTGGAAGAGGAGGGTTACGAAGTTGTAGCCTCGGACAATGCCCGGATATTAAAAAAACTTTTAGAAATAAACCCTGACCTTATCCTGCTGGATAACTGGCTTACCGACTGGAAAAGCGATGCCAGCGGCCAGGAAATAAGCAAAGGCCTTAAAAGCGACCCAACCACAAGTCATATACCAGTTGTTATGATATCAGCCGTAAACAATATAGAAGAAATTACCAAAGCCGGCAGCGCCAACGGCTACCTTAAAAAACCATTCGATTTAACTGAGCTAACCGGAATAGTAAAAAAACATTTAGAATAGTTGACAAAAAATAAGCAAAAAGGCCTTCCATAATCCCGGAAGGCCTTTTTTGTTTATAGCTTAATTCCAAAGCCGATATTAAATGTCCGGCCATCTGCCGGCAAAATGCCCGGCCCCGGGTACATGTTAATGCGGCGGGTATAGTATTTGGCGTTAAAAAGATTATTGATGCCGGCGCTGATATGGTAGGTTTTCAGGAACCGATAGTTAAATGCCCAGTCGGCCACATGATAGGCAGGTACTATTCCTGTAGCGCCGGTCGAGTTAAATACCGTATTATTGGCATCGCTATAGCTTTTGCTGGTGTAGCTCAACTGCAGGGTACTGCTTACAGGCCCGCTTAAAAAGGTAAGGCCGGTACGGTTTATCCAGTCGGGTACATTTTCCAGGTGGTTGCCGGCCAGGCTAATATTTTTACCTGCCTGGTTAATTGATCCGGTGATGTAGCGCCCGTGCGTATAAGCCAGTGAGTTAAACAAACGGATATCGCTGCCCGCACGGGCATCAAACGAACGGAGTAATGATACTTCGGTATAAGCCTCGATCCCTTTGGCCACGCCATTGCCAATATTAGTTAAAAACAGATGGCTTACGTTTTGGGCGTCGGTTTGGGTGAGCGTACCTGCCCGGTTGTTGTAGCGTACATAAAAGCCATTAATATCATAACTGAAAATAGCGCCTATATTACCGCGGTAACCCATATCTATATCATATCCCCGGCTATCTTTAATATTAGGGTCAATAATTGTCAGGTTATCAGCAGGGGTAACGGCTGCATACAGGTAGGGGCGGTAAGCTTGCGATATATTGCCGTACAGCTGGCTGCCATTGCCGAACTGGTACTGTAACCCTGTGCCAAACAGCGGGAAGTTGCGGTTCCCTTTATAGCCAATGGGGTAGGTGGCATTACTGATAACGCCCGAGGTGGTTGATTTGATAAACTCATACCGTACTCCCGGCGTTATGGTAAATTGTGGCGTAACCTGAAAAATGTTCTCAGCGAAGGCAGCATAGTTGATGGAGTGCAGCCTTAAATCTATTCCATAAGGTTTAACCAGGGTTAAATCGAAATCGGAGGCGATGGTACCTACGCCTTTTTGCCTGCGTTTGGTGGTTTCTTCAAAATATCTTACCCCGGTGGTAAAGGTGCTTTTAAGGTAGCCCAATTTGTAGGTATGCAATAAACGCGCTTCGGTTGTAAAGCCTGCATAATAATCTCTGTCTACCTGCCTTGGGTTAAAGGTTTTCAGGCTTGCATTAACGGTGTCTTTAATGTTGGGCGTATTGATAAACTGCACACTGTTACGCTGGCCAAATACGACATGTGATGTAATTTCCAACCGGGTGTTGCTGTTAAACGCGTAATTGAATAACAATGCCGGGATATTAATTTCGGGGTTAAAAAAGTTTCTGGCCCTGAATGATTGCCGGTTATCAACTGCAAATTGAGCATCTGTTAAGCCGCCCGCTATTTGCTGTACATAATCTGATCGTGAAAACTGCAAGGCTATGCTGCCCTTGCTATTAAACTGGTATTTGATATTGGCATAGTACGAGTGGTAAGCAAAGACCGCGTTAGGCCGCCAGCCATCGCCCCGACGGGTGGAGTAAAACGCGTAGTAGCTTAGTTTGCCAACTTTTCCGCCAACGGCATTGTAGGAGTTAAAAAAGTTATTTGAACCGGCAGTTTGTTCGCTCTCAAAACCAAAAACTTTGGTGCTGTCACCCTCTTTAATTTTATAGTTTACCATGCCGCCAAACTGGGGGCCAAACTGTAACGCGGCCGAGCCCCGTACAAGCTGTACTTCGCCAATGGCCTGGAAGGGTACATTGTAGTGGTTTTCGGGGTAGCCAAATGCGTCGGAGTTGGTATTGTATCCGTTTTGCCGCATGTTCATCTCGATAGACCGGTGCGGATCGGTACCCCTGTTGCCTATGTTTAATTGCAAACCGGCGCCATCCATTTCCCAAACATTAAGGCCGGGCACTTTGGCAAATAGCATTCGGGCGGAGTTATTGACAAGGGTAATTTTACCGGCATCAGGGTAAATTAAATGCGTACGCTTACCTGCAAAAATATAAGTACCCTGCACATTGGACAGGTATTTTGCCCTGCTTTCTTTAATAATCACACTATCCAGGTGCAGGGTATCCCTGGTGCTCTTTTGCGCCTGGGCATAGCCGGATGCCACGATGGATAGTATAAATAGGGTTATTTTATAAAAATTGTTCATAAGTTTAAATTGATAGTATAGGCGTATAACCTGACATGATTAAGCAATACTATGGCGAATATCATTTTCAAGAATGATTCTAAATAAGCGCAATGCTAAGTATAATTTTTGTGGATTGACAGGTTTATTTAAAAATATTCATGCTGCGTCACCCCTGTCAAGGTTAGGGTTATAATCGTCCGGTATGTTGCACAGATTTTCACCCACTATATCCGGTTGTCTGAAAGTGGTAGCGCCTATTGTTTCTTAAAACCTAATTATATACTTTTGTAAACGCTTGGTTTTCATAGCATAACCCCAGTTGCTATTTTTGAGAAATTTATTTTGGGTGTTGTTATACTTAAAATAGAAAATTCAGGTTACTTTTATATCGCCAATTTTATAAACACAAAATATATGATAATCAAAAATGTTTACTTTTTGCTGGTCACCTTTTTGGTGATTGGATCTACCTCATGCAAGAAGCCTTCTTCTGGAGATAATTCCGGGAACGTTCCCGGAGACACCACGACGGTAGTGCCGGGGGGTAAAGCGTTGCCTTCGGGCGCTGTTGATGGGGTTACTTACATCAACGCGGGCAAGTCGGTTATTTTAAATTTGTACGCGCCATCAAAAACATCGGTAAGCGTTATAGGCGATTTTAATAACTGGACAGCCGATGCCAAATACGCCATGAATCATACACCCGATGGCAAAAACTGGTGGATCCAGATTGATAACCTTGATGCCAATACCGAGTACGCCTACCAATACCTGATTGACGGCACACTTAAAGTAGCCGATCCGTACACCCAAAAAGTGTTGGATCCTGCCAATGACAGCTATATAGATGCAACTACCTATCCTGGTTTAAAAGCTTACCCAAGCGGCAAAACAACCGGAAATGTAAGCGTGCTGCAGGCCAATCAGCCTGCTTATAGCTGGAAGGTGCCAACCTTTGTACGCCCTGAGAAAAAGAACCTGGTGATATATGAACTGCTTGTGCGCGATTTTGTTACCAATCACAATTATCAAACCTTAAAA
The DNA here is from genome assembly GCF_058801545.1 of Mucilaginibacter sp. GW822-FHT03E02. Lineage (NCBI taxonomy): Bacteria > Pseudomonadati > Bacteroidota > Sphingobacteriia > Sphingobacteriales > Sphingobacteriaceae > Mucilaginibacter > Mucilaginibacter sp. GW822-FHT03E02. Next base: position 5,489,294 of record NZ_JBXANJ010000001.1, read on the forward strand.
GATTCATTAAACTACCTGGCCAAACTTGGTGTAAATGCCATTGAGCTGATGCCTATAAATGAATTTGAAGGTAACCTTTCATGGGGATATAATCCTTCGTTTTACTTTGCGCCCGATAAATATTATGGAACTAAAAATGCCTTAAAAGCATTTATCGACGAATGCCATTCAAGAGGGATTGCGGTTATCCAGGATATGGTTTTAAATCATTCGTTCGGTCAATCTCCAATGGTGCAAATGTATTTTAATACTGCCGCGGGCAAGCCAGCTGCAAATAACCCCTGGTACAATGTTGATCCTACGCACCCGTACAACGTAGGGTACCAGTTTAACCATGAAAGCGCTGCCACCAAGTACTTTGTAAAAAATGTGCTCAAATTCTGGATGCAGGAGTATAAGATAGATGGTTTCAGGTTTGATCTTTCCAAGGGCTTCACGCAGGTAAATTATGGTACCAGCGATGCCGCGGTAGGTCCCTGGGGCCAATATGATGCCAGCCGCGTTGCCATCTGGAAAGATTACAACAATTACATCAAAAGCATCGACAATAATAATTTTTATGTGATATTGGAACATTTTGCAGCCAACCAGGAAGAAAAAGAACTATCCGGTGAGGGCATGATGCTTTGGAACAACCTGAATTATGCAGCCAACCAGGCTACCATGGGCTACATTACCGGCTGGGATTTTAAAGGGATCTTTTACGATCAGCATACCTTTACCCTGCCATACCAATTGGTGGGTTATTTTGAAAGCCATGACGAGGAGCGCCTGATGTTTAAAAATGAAAGCTATGGAAACGCTTCGGGTAGTTATAATGTTAAGGATATTGCAACCGGCTTAAAACGCGAAGAAATGGCTGCGGCATTCCTGTTCTCGGTACCCGGCCCTAAAATGTTATGGCAGTTTGGTGAATTGGGTTACGATAAATCTATCGACCTGAACGGCCGCACAGGTAATAAACCTATTTTGTGGAACTATTTTGCCGATGCCCAGCGGGTGCAGCTATATAAAGTTTATTCGGCAATGATTAACCTGCATAAAAAAAACGCGGTATTTGCATCAACAAATTATATGTATGATTTATCAGGTTATGTTAAAAGTATCCAGTTAAAAGATGCCAGCGCCAATGTGGAAGTATTAGGAAACTTTGATGTGGTAACGCAAACTGCCAATATTACCTTTCCGTCAACCGGTACCTATACCGATGCATTAACGGGGGCAACGCTAAATGTTACCTCGGCAACCATGCCGGTAACACTTGCGCCAGGCGAGTATCATGTGTACAGCAGCGCTGCTTTAACGCACTAATAGCAGGCTAACATGCTAATAATAAAGGCCCCGCGGTAACCCCAGGGCTTTTGTTATTTAAAGTTTTTTTGCGTGGTAAAACTTTAATTGCCTTATTTATAACAAATTGTTAATTATTTAACTGTACATTCGCCTAATTAAATAAAAATATAATGCAAGGAACAGTAAAATTTTTCAATGAAAGCAAAGGATTCGGATTTATCGTACCAACAAATGGTGGTGCCGAAGTTTTTGTACATGCCTCAGGCCTTATCGACACTATCCGTGAAAACGATAGCGTTACCTACGATGTAGAGCAAGGTAAAAAAGGCTTAAATGCGGTAAATGTAAAAGTAGGTTAATAAATAAACTATTATTATAATCGTACAAGCATCTGTTCTTAAAGGGCAGATGCTTTTTTTATGGGGTAAAGTTTTTGTATCAAAAAAGGCCGTCATGCTGAGGAACGAAGCATCTCCTATTCGCGAACGATGCATGACGAATATTGCATGGTATGCAGATGCTTCGTACCTACCCATGACAAGTTAAAAAACGGAAGTCATACTGAACTTGTTTCAGGATCCCACAGGACAGGTGACCCGCATGAAGTATACTTAGCACGTGGGGGGCTGAAACAAGTTCAGCATGACATTGGGGAGAAATCATTGTCATTCTCCCTTCGGAATTTCGCGAAATTTTACCACTCAGCATGACAGGAGAAATAATTATACCACAAAAAAACGCGAATAATTTTCATCATTCGCGTTTCTTATAATCTGTAAGATCGTTTCTTAGTTCAAATACGATTGTAAAAGATTTGATTTTGAGTTGTGGCGTAAACGCATCAACGCTTTATCTTTTAACTGGCGTACACGCTCGCGGGTAAGGTTAAATTTCTCGCCAATTTCTTCTAACGAATGGGCAGCATAACCACCTAAACCAAAGAAAAGGATAATAACCTCACGGTCGCGTTCGGCAAGGATACCTAATGAGCGTTTGATCTCTTGTGATAATGAATCCATCATCAGTTCGGTATCGGTTGCTGCATCGGTGCTTTGCAAAACATCAAGCAAGGTATTTTCTTCGCCCTGTATAAACGGAGCGTCCATAGATACCTGGCGGCCCGCATTGCTTAATGAATCGGCAATTTTATCAACAGATATTTCAAGGTCCTCGGCCAGTTCTTCCGGTGTTGGTTGTCTTTCAAATTCCTGCTCTAATTTTGAAGCCGCTTTATGAATTTTGCTTAATGAACCAATTTGGTTCAATGGTAAACGCACAATACGTGACTGCTCGGCAACGGCAGATAATATAGATTGGCGAATCCACCATACTGCGTATGAAATGAATTTAAAGCCTTTTGTTTCGTCAAAACGTTTAGCAGCTTTAATTAAACCTAAGTTACCTTCGTTAATTAAATCGCCCAGGGTTAAACCCTGGTTTTGGTATTGTTTTGCCACAGATACCACAAAACGAAGGTTTGTTTTTGTCAAACGCTCTAATGCGGCCTGGTCGCCCTCACGGATCTTTTGCGCCAGGATCACTTCTTCCTGGGCAGATATTAAATCTACTTTACCTATCTCGTGAAGGTATTTTTCAAGTGATTGAGATTCACGATTGGTAATGGATTGGGATATTTTGAGTTGTCTCATTTTATTGAATAGATTTATTTCAGCTAATTATATGTCCGATAAGAATTTACACGGTTGGTTTAACCTGCTTTACAAAAAAATATGATCATTTAACGGTGCTCCTAATTTTTTTCTGAACCCGGGATACTGATGATGCAAGGGTTGGCTTTTTGATACTATTGCAGTAGGATGCGCGGTGTTTACCGTATTGAAATATGTTGCAGTTACCGGTAAGTGTATTATCAATCGTGATCTCTCTTAAATGGATGCACAAAGATACGCATTCAATTGCTATTATTGTGTCAAAAATACATCTATTTTATTTGTTATAAATGAGGCACATATCCTGCCATTTTTAAAACTGTCAGAAGCCCTTTTTATCATCGGTATTTTCATTTTTTTTATCATCTTTTTTGTCTTTATCGCGATTTTTGTTCCACTTGATTTTTATTTTGCCATCATCACCATCTGCGGCCAAAATGTGCAATACAATTCCCTTCATACGCTTTTTATTACGTTCGGTTGCGTCAATTATTGCGGTATCGCCTTTGGGGTTACGCAAAGGTATATCCAACGCTATATTTGTACCCTTCGAGAATGAATAAACACCGGCTATATTCATGTTAATGGCACTTGAATTTATTTGCATCGGGCTGATGTTTATTTTATCGCCATCAATGTCAAACGTCATATTAAGCGTTTGAAAGCGGATATTCTTTAAATCTCTGAACGGAAACGCAAACTTGCCTACGCTTGTAATTGGTTTAAAGTTTAGTAAAGCGCCCTCTTTTAAATCAACTGTGGTTAGGCCCTTCAGGCTGCCCGGCACAATGTTACCGGCGCCATTAATTTTGCCGGTAAGATGGGACTGCGCTGATAAAAAGCCACTCAGGTTTTTCGACGTAAAGCTGTTCATCCCAAAATTATTAAACGCCAGGAAAAAGTTGCTGGTATTTACGTTATCAACTTTAGTATTGATGGTAAAATCGTTAACCTTGCCGTTTTGCACAAAATTGCCGTTAAGCTTTAATGAGCCGCCCGCATGTTTAACACTTAAGTTGTTAACCTTGATGCTGTTGTCGGCCATTAAAAAGTCGGCAGTTGCGTCGGTGGCCAAAAAGTTTTTATAATAAACTTTATCAACCCGCAGGTGGATCTCGGCCTTGCCTTTTTCAAATGCTATACTTAAGGCATCGTTCATGTTGGTTTTTTTGCTCCTGGTTTTAACCTTTTCAACCGGCTCGGCCCGGTTTAAAAAGCCCAGAAATTCGGCCAAATGCAATTGCGGGCTGCGCACCTGCCATTTAAGCACTATTTTTTCGGGAGCGGTGTAGTACAGGTTTAAAAAATTGTTCACCCGGCCATCCATGTAAACAATGCTTTGGCCCGATTGCATGCGGATATTGTTCAGCAATAAATCGTTACCTGCAAATTTGATGGTAATGGCGCTGTTTTTAAAATTAAGATTACGCGGCACATAGCTTACAGCTGCATTTTTGATATTGATAGTACCGGCTAACTGAGGTTTTAAGAGCCGAAAGTTAACCAGATTGGCCTTATAGGCCAGCTTAATATCGGCATAGCCTTTGGTAAAGCGCAGGTCTTCGTCGCCAATGGCACCGTTTAGTTTTGCAATATCAAAGTTTGATTTAAAAATGCCCGTGGCCACCGGTGTATTCAGGTTATTTATAAAAGCCGTATCGATGGTGAATGGCACCTTTTTATAAGTACCGTTAAAATGATAGAGTTTGATAACGGAGTTATCATCATTAAGTCCCCTGCCATTCATATAATTATTGGAAAATACCCCGCTAAAGCTGCAGTTTTCAATCGTAACACCGGGCATGGTAACAATATTATCGCTTATCCGGGCAGTAACAAATATAGATGGATCGCCCCCGCCGCCAAAAGTGCCTGCAATTTTGCAGGTTACGGCTATCGGGTCATCAATATTAAACATTTTAAGGCTTTTGGTAATGTTGGGCGCCAGCAGGTTGGATGCATCTGTCCACAAGATTTTATCGTTGGTAATGTTAAGTGCAAAATTAACGTTCGGCTTGCCCAGGTCAAACTTACCGCCTATAGTAAATGCATCGCCACCAATATTTAAAACCTTAGGGGCTACTGTAATTTGTTTTGATGGTTGATTGTAAGTGATGTCAAAGTCGCCGGAAAGTAGTTTATCTTTCATAAAGCTGCCTTTCCTGGTGTTAAAAGAAAAGCTTTTAACCATTGTTTTCAGGCTGATGTAGGCGTGCCAGCCGGTAGCAGGCCACTGCATGCGGCCATCAAGATCCTGTACCTCAAACTTAAATAACTTGAAAGCCTTGCGGTCGTCGACGGTAAAATTCACATTGGTTAAACCAAAGCGTTTGATCTGAGTAGATGGGCTGGTGTTTTTCTCTATTTTAACAGAATCCGTTGGTTGGCTTTTAAACACAGCGGTGTTGCTGTACCCTGTGCTATCGGTAAACAAATCAATAACGGCATTGCTGATATCTATTTTATTAATTTCCACGCTGCCATGCAGCAAAGCCGCGGCATTTACAGATACATCGAAGTTTTTGGCATCTAATAGTGTATGGCGGTGTACCGGCCATTGTTTGTCTTTTATTATTACATCCTTAAGGCTTACCGAAACACCGGGGAAGCCCTTGAAAAATGTAGGATCGAGTTTACCAATGGTAAGCGTGCCATTAAGGTTTTTGTTGAGTTCGGTGGTCATCATTTTTAACACCTTTTCTTTGTTGAAGATGATGTACATAGAAACGCCTGCAAACGCGATGATTACAACACCTATTAAAGCCCCCAATACTCTCAATATTATTTTAATCCACTTAGGCATTGCTAACTATTTTATCTAAAAAGCATCGATGTTGATTAATTGTTTGATAGCTACAGATTTAAACAGTAAAGTTGTTACAATTGAATGCTGTGGTCTGAGGCCTGTTGTATGAGGTCGGAGGTCTGTGTTCTGTGATCGGAAGCATTCGAAGGTAAAAGTCCGGTTCGCACCACAGACCCCACACCACAGGCTTCAGACCACAGATCTCCCAATTACCTGTTGTGCTCGCTTAGCCAGTGAAACTGCCGCTCGGCCAGCTGGAAGTGGCGGTTTGTCCGTTTCAGTACTACATACAGGCTATCATTAAGCAATTTGCCCCATAACTTTATAGTTGTGCTATCCGGCTTTTCATACCTGAAACTGGCCATCCATAGGCTGTCGTCGGCCATTTTTTTTATTTTGAAAATATGTTTTGCCTCATCCGTATTGTAGGCAAAATACCCCCGTTTATAGCGTTGCCTGAAAGCGGTATCAGCAGTTTTGATGCTGCCTGCGCCATCTTCCAGGATAAAGTCGTGCCATCGTAAAGTATCTGTAATGGATAAAGGGATCTCCTTATTATTCACCGAATAAACGGCAACTTCATATACGCCGTTTTTGAAAGCCTGCAAGGCCGGCGCAGCATGTTGCGTTTGGTAGTATTGCCAGTTGTTTATAATTTGCATAAACACTGCCAGTATTATAAATACACATTTGACTAAAATGCGGCCAATACGCATCCATTTTTGAGTATATTTAAAATGATAAGTATCGGCAATTGGCGCAGGCCTATTGAGTACAAAAAAGTAGTAAAGCCGCCCGGCCTCATTGGCCAGCAAAAACAAACTTACAAAAGTAAGTTCCATAGAAAACATTTTTACCGGGATATCATAACTGAGGTTAAGCATCATTACATTGGCAAATACGCCGGTCGCCAAAAACACGCCAAGGGTAGCCGTGCGGCGGTTAAGCAGCAGCAGGCCCACCAATGTTTCCATAATGCCCGAAAATACCTGGTAGGTTTTGGAGTAACCAATAAACATCCACGATAAACGCATAGGCAGCAAATCGCCTAACGGAGTAGCCAGCTGATGCAGGTTGGGAAAGGGCATTTGCAAGGCATATATTTTAAGTATGCCATAACTTAAGGCAAAAAAGGCAAGGTAATAACGGGCTGCCAGGCAAAGCCAGTAGTTAAGGTGGGTGTAGTTGGCCCGCTTACGGTCAAGTACCGACCATAGCAGGCAGCCAATGATCGCTACGGATAACATTGCCCACAACTGCGCCCAGGCCCATGAGGTATCGCCGCTGCCGTTTGGCTGTACCAATACCTCGCGAACATGAAAAAATAGCTTGTTAGATGTGGTTACAGCCCAATCAACAAAAGAATAGTAAAAAGACAATAATTTACCCACTCCGGGGATTGCGCCCAGCCAGGCCAGCGGCGCTATCTGCAGGGTAAGGTAAATGAAAAAAAAGCGGAAGGCTATCAGCCTCCATATTGGCCATGGTGCATTGGTTTGGGTAGGTGTCATTTACAGGCAATAAGGTTGATGTAGTACTAAATTAAAAGCAAACACCAATATAAGTTATTTCGTTGGTATTTGTATTTAATGGGTATATAAAGTGTTGATTTTTAATTATTTTTAGTAGCCTGTATCGCTGCGAATACTAAATTCGTATTGATAATAAAACTAATCATGAAATTGCTTGCTATCATCTTTTGTTTAGGGTTGCTATTTGCATCCTGTAAAAAGAATAACGAAACCCCGTATCAAAGCGATGGGGTTTTAACAGGCTACGACCTTCGCATGTGCCCTTCGCCTTTATGTGGTGGCTTACTGATCACCATTAAAAACGATACCGCAAAAAATCCACCTTCCTATTATCATATCAACTCCTCGCTGGCCCAATTGGGAATTAATGAAAATACCCGGTTCCCTATAAACGTTAATTTAAGTTACAAAAAAGATACAGGTATTTTTGCTACATACAATTATATTATAGTCACTAAAATTAGGGTGGTAAAATAATTGTGGTACCAGAGAAATAGCGTTTACAAGTTTTTCGCGCAAAGACGCAGAGGCGCAAAGAAAAAATAAGCAAATCGCTCTGCGCCTCGGCGATAAATAAATCATATCCATTTTAAAAGCGAATTTCCTGATTGTGGTACATTAAAAGCCTGGCTTGCCACAGTAGGTATACGTAACAATATCGCGTAATTATACGGGCCAATATTAGTACCGGCACTTATCATAAAAAAGCTGTTTATAGCCAATTTTACTGCAGCAAAGCATTAAAATTAAAGTGATGATTTACCAGGCAGTAAAACTTTTGGCCCAGCAATTAAACAATAACCTCAAAACCGCCGCAGGCAATGGCAGCGTGCCCGATGATTTTGTTCAGCTACGCAATGTTGCTCATTTAACGGGCGAAGAAATTAACCGGTTAAACAACGTGCTTATTACCCTGGTAATTGCATCTGAAGATATTCCTGTAAAGCACTTTCCTGATAATACGCGCAATATTGGCCGGGCGGCATCCCGGTACCTGAGCCTTTATGTTCTGATATCGTCATGCGTTTACCATTCGTACGATCAGTCGTTGTTAAATCTTTCGCACATCATAAACTTTTTTGACGGCAACAACGTCTTTACCTGGCCTGCCAAGACCGGGGCAGAAACAGGTAACGATGGGTTTAGGCTCACTGTCGAAAATTACTCGCCCAGCTTTGAAGAAACCAGCAACCTGTGGACTACTATGGGCGGCAGGCAGTTTCCGCATATGGTATACCGGGTGCGAATGGCAGAGCTCCCAAAGCAAAACCCGATAGAAAGGCGTGGCATTATTAAACAGTTTGAGGCGCGCGAGCGGATGAGCTGAGGAAAGTATTTTTATTCAAGCAACCTGGTTATAGCTTTGACGCCGGCGTTACGCGAAAGAACATAGCCACCATGCAGCAAAAGTCTGAAAAAGCAAACTGCGATAAAAAACGGAAATAAGATCAATAGTGAAAATGGCTCTTTCGGTTCAGATAAAAAGGGAGATACCATCAATAAGGCGAACATCAAAACGGCCTATACAATAAATAATATCAAAAATGCTTTGTGAAGCTTTGTCTCGATGATAATCTCGTTTTTTTTGCCTTCAGCGAGTTCTATTTTGCCTTCCAAAATACACAAAATACCCCTTTTTCCTGAGCTAATAACCCGGAAATTATTGTTGTCCACCTGTCCGATAAACCGTTTGTTGGTATTTATCATAACCAGTTTGGGGTTTATTAAAGTGTTTAACAGTAAAATGTTTTTAACTGTCGCAGCGTCTTTGTCTGTAGTAAATGCGTATTTGTCGCGGCTTAGGTACTTGATGCTAATATTTGTAAAATGAACGGGCGTTTGCCAAGCCCGTTAGTAATGGTCACAAGATAACGCTTTTTACCATTTGTTAAGTGGATAGGCTGCCATCGTGCCGAATTTTGTACCATCAAAATTTAAAAACGATGAACAATCAATCATTAGTAAATAAAAGAGTAATATTATTGGGGGCCAGCAGCGGCCTGGGCCTGGCAACAGCCGTAGCGGCAACAGCCGAGGGTGCTAAAGTGGTTATTGTATCCGGCAACCAGCAACGCGTTGATAAAGCATTGGAGCTGCTACCCCCGGGCAGCGAAGGTTATGCTGTAGGTTTAAGTAAAGAAGAAAATATTAAAGCCTTTTTTGAAAAAGCAGGCCGGTTTGATCACCTGGTGTATACCGCCGGCGAAAATCTTAACCTCAGCAACATCAGCCATACGGTTGTTAATGAAGCGATAGGTTTTTTCAATCTCCGTTTCTGGAGTGCGTTTGCCGCTGTGAAGTACGGTGCGCCTTATATTAACAAGGGGGGCTCCATTTCGCTTACCAGCGGCACAGCCAGCCAAAGGCCCGGAGCGGGGTGGTCGGTAGCATCGGCTATTTGTGGTGCCATAGAGGGCTTTGTAAGGGCCATGGCTGTCGAGCTGGCGCCTATCCGTGTAAATTGCGTGGTGCCCGGTGTTATTAAAACCAGCCTTTGGGATTCCATGACCGATGAGCAGCGCGATGGCATGTACCAATACCTGCAAAATAACCTGCTACTGAAAAGAGTAGGGGAGGCCGAGGACGTAGCCTTAGGTTTTATTTACCTGATGAAACAACAATACGGAACAGGCCGGAGTTTGGTAATTGACGGGGGTACGGTGCTGGTGTAGCAGTATTGATATCTTGTTTCCGTGGATACCGGCATTTAAGCCTGCAAAATTTAACAACTTTTATATTTTGCAGGCTTACAATAACACTGATAATTATTGCTTAAATTAAGGCAATATTTCTTTTAGCATGTCCCGCCTTTTTACGAGCCTTATTCTTATTTGCCTGCTGACTTACGCCTGCTCAAACGCTCAAAAAAGGCCAGGTAGCACAGGGCCGGCTAAGATTGTTTCTTTAAAAAATGAGCAATCGAAAGATAAAACGAGTAGCGTAAAGCCTGCGAAGCCTGTTTGGGGTTACCGTTTTGTAATCACCGGCGATTTTGACGGAGATGACAAAAAAGACACCCTTACCGAACATTTTGTTAGCGGCATAGATCATGAAGAAACCAATAAGTTTTATGATAATGTAGATTATGATGGTATGGTTGATTCGGTTATCAGGAAGAAACCAATATCAGTCTTAACTTGTAATAACAAGAATATAAGTAAACTACAAATTGCATCGAAAGATAATTTTGGATTAACTTTCCTGAAAAATGAAGGCGATTTAAATGGCGACGGCACCGATGAGATATCATACGTAATAGACAATGCCGATTGGTCGAGCCTAAACTCATATACCATCATGACTTTCAAAGGTCATAAATGGCAACGGCTATATTCGTTCCCGATTTGGGAATGGCAATTGCCACCACTGCCGGTAACAGTAAGCCAATATGGTTTATTTGGGCTGGATACCAAAGTCAATATAAAAAGCGATACCCTCAACCGGAGGATAGACCATGAATTAAAAGCATTTAACGGGCTTGTGCAAAAAGTAGCCAATAATAAAATCAGGATAAAATTTCGTGATGATATCGATTTTAAGGGAGGCACCAAACTGGTAACCTTAAGGCATTTAAATAAATGGCGATAGGGATGTTTATAAGATGTAATTGTTAAATACGATCCTTTGAGAGAGGAATTGTTGTGTCGTCGCGGGGTACATTCTTCAAAATTTAAATTGTAAGGTGTAACCCATAAATTATACAATTGCTACCTTGCGGGCAGAATTTCACGCATGAAAAATATCTTCGATAATTTTATTCAAAAAAAGGGTTTCGTTGTACTTGATGGGGCAATGGCAACCGAACTGGAGGCAAGGGGTGCTAACCTTAATCATAGCTTATGGTCGGCAAAGTTGCTGAGCGAGGACCCGGAACTGATTAAGCAGGTGCACTATGATTATTTGGTGGCCGGCGCCGATGTTATAACAACAGCCAGTTACCAGGCCAGCTTTGAAGGTTTTGCAAAACACGGATACACTGACGACGAAGCCCTTGCCCTGATGCAACTAAGCGTACAGTTGGCTTTTGACGCACGTGATGAGTTTATGAAAGCATCCCCCGGTCGCGAAAAACCCATTGTAGCTGCCTCTGTTGGTCCTTACGGGGCTTCGTTGGCCGATGGATCTGAGTATAGGGGCAATTATGGGGTAAGTATTCAGGATTTGAAAACATTTCACCGCCGCCGGATGCAGGTGCTGGTTGAAACCGGCGCGGATGTGCTGGCCTGCGAAACCATCCCCTGTATAGATGAGGCCGTAGCTTTGCAGGAATTACTGGCGGAGTTTCCCGGGGTACAAGCCTGGATAAGTTTTAGCTGTAAAGATGCAACTCACCTGAGCAGCGGAGAGGATTTTGCCGAAGCCGTAAAGCTATTAAATCAATCGGCACAGGTTGTGGCTGTTGGGGTTAACTGTACCGCCCCGCAGCACATTGCATCCCTGGTAAAAATAGCGGCCGAAAATACAGGCAAGTACATCCTGGTTTATCCCAACAAGGGCGAGGTTTGGGACGCGGAAAATAAATGCTGGCTACCGGCTAGCGCCGGTGATACCCATTTTTATGATGGTGCAAAAAGCTGGTACGTGGCAGGCGCCAAAATTATTGGCGGCTGTTGTAAAACAACGCCCGAAGATATAAAGCAATTGCAGCAGTTGGGCTAAGTCAAAATTCAAAAGTCAAAATTCAAAAAGGGGCTTGGTTTTATATCGGAACGATCGTTTCGATATAAAACAATCGGGCCAGTTGTTTTATTATACTTGGGTGGACAACGATAATTTATTTTACGCAGGTACAAGTGGTTTAAAGATTCCCATACCCAAACGCGATTTTCCGGCAGAATTTCAACATTTAAGCCGGTTAGGTTTTTACGCAACTTTGTTTAATTCTATCGAGATCAATAGCTCGTTTTATAAATTGCCCATAGGTAAAACCGTTGCTAAATGGGCTGCCGATGTGCCGGATAATTTCAGGTTTACTATAAATTGTGGCGGGAGATAACACACAATAAAAACCTGGCTTTTAAACCCGAAGATGTAGAACGATTTATGCAGGCAATTAACAATGCCGGTCATAAAAAAGGCTGCCTGCTGGTGCAGTTCCCGGCCAGTATACAGGTGAGCAATTTGCACGCGTTTGAGCAACTGATTAGCATCATTCGCCTGAATGACCCGGGTAATGAATGGGCAGTAGCGGCTGAGTTCAGGCACCGTAGCTGGTACCAAGAGGATGTTTATGAGTTGCTGGAGCGATATAGTATGGGGATGGTATTGCATGATATGCCGGAATCTGCCAGTCCGCTGATAGCTATTAACGATAATGTTGTTTACCTGCGGTTTCATGGGCCCGAAGGTGGATATCGTGGCAGCTATGGCGATGACTTTTTGCATGAATATGCGCAATACGTAAAAGAATGGGAAGCAGAAGGTAAAACAGTTTACGCGTATTTTAACAACACCATGGGCGATGCTTTAAATAACCTGCACTTGCTGAACAGGTATACTGGTTATTAGCTACGAGATCGGGTTTTAATAGTGGTAAGAGGTGTCACTTCGGTTGCATAACGAGGGGCAAACCCGGTAAAACATTATCATGTAACCTAAATTGCAATTAGCCATTCAACTTACCTTCAAAATCTACTGGTATTTATACTTTTTTTCTTCGCGATGCGTGAACTGCACGAACAGGTTTATTTGCGGTTGCTGGGGCAAAGAAGATTTTAACATTTGGTTCGTATGTACCAATATTAGGCCCGCTTTTTGTCTTTCAGATATCCTTCCTGCCAAGTTAATCAGAATCCTATTGGTTGCTTAGGTAAATAATTATTGCAATAGGTAATGCTTTTTGTCAGTAAATCAATATCTTAGCTATGAAAAATCCTAAATCCTAAAACTTATGGAATTAAGCGGCTCCCAATGGGTACACCGGTACCCCACAAGCAGATCAATAGATGATCTGGTATCACCTTTTAAAAACCAGGTAAAGTTATTTCATGATGCACTAATAGCCGCACATGCCGCTGTAGTTATTTCGGCAACGCTGAGGCCAACGGAGCGGGCGTTCCTAATGCATACTTCCTTTGATATAGCCGCCGGAACGCTTGCACCTCAACATGCAGGCACTCTTCCCGGATTAGAGATTCAATGGGTGCATCCAACACCGGCAGAGTCAATTGCAGCAGCTAAAGCTATGGTAGCAGGATATGGTATTGCTTTTCGCCCGGCCTTTCCATCTAAACATTCTGAAGGCACCGCTATAGATATGACGATTACCTGGACCGGAACCTTAAACTTGAAGCAGGCCAATGGCCTGGTAATACCAATACCAGCCACGCCGGGTAATAACAGTAATTCAAAACTGCAACAGGTGGGCAAAACCTACGGAGTTATAAAGCTTGTTTCTGATCCGCCTCATTGGTCAAACAACGGGCATTGATTTGAGTATTACTGGCGATGCCAGCATTGAAGGTTTTAAAAATGATAGGAACGATGTAGCATTTACGTTAACCTTCACGTATAGTTATATTATCCAATAATTACTAAACCATGATGAAATACCTGTACCCTATCAGTCTTTTAGCTTTAATAGTTATTGGCTTATCAGCCTGCGGCAAAAACGACAATCAAAACGTTGGTGTAACCGGCAAGTGGCAGTTGCTGAGCGATTCATCGTCATTAGCAGGTGGAGGGCCCTTTAAAGGCGGTGGAGGTAAATACATAGGCGTAGCTGCAGATACGTATGAATTTACAGAAAATGGCAGGCTGGTTGCCCACGTAAAAAGCCTCATCGATTCGGCTACCTACAATTTCCGTGGCGACGGTAAAGTGGTGATTGATTATTCTGTTGTGCATGCCGGGAATGCTACGATTCGCGGTTCCGAAACAATTTATGATGTTACCCGTCCCGATAGCCATACCGCTATTTTAAGCGCCGGCGGCCTGACTCCCGAAGGCTGGTATGACAGGATCATCACACTTAAGAAATGAGATTGAGATGAGCCTTGTTATTAATAGGCAATATAGTTTATGTATTAAACTGACTAAATGTTAAGTATTGTTAAAATTTCTTTATTTATGTTAATGTTTTCGATATAGTTATTAAAACTGCGCATCTTTAGTAATACTTAAACTTATTGCATAGATGTGTAAAATACTTCCACTAACTGTGTTGTTATTGTTCGCCGGGATATTATCCAGTGCGCAAAATAAAGGGAACATTAAAGGAAAGCTCATCGATTCGTTGGATAAAAAACCAGTTGAATTTGCTACTATAGCCGTTTTAGATACCCGCGATACTACATCAACTTTGGTGGCTTACACTTTAAGTGATAAGGAAGGCACTTTTTCTTTACACAATATGCCGGTAGGGATTCCGCTTAAGGTTCTCATCACATTTGTTGCCTATCAACCTTATCGCAAACTTTTTACACTTTTTAAAGGACAGGTGCTTAACCTGGGGGCTATTAGTATGCGTTCCAGGCAATTAAAAGAGGTGGTGATTAAAGGCGAACGTATGCCCATTGTAATACGCAAGGACACCATTGAATTTGATGCCGAGGCTTTTAAAACCCGCCCCAATGCCGTGGTGGAAGACCTGCTGAAGAAGCTGCCCGGCCTGGAGGTTGCCAGCGATGGTACTATAACCGTTATGGGCAAAAATGTAACAAAGATATTGGTTGACGGCCGCGAATTTTTTGTTAACGATCCAAGGATAGCATCTAAAAACCTTGATGCTGATATGATAGCCAAAGTGCAGGTTTATGACGATCGCGAAAACGATCCGGATCACGTGGTGCCCGCGGCACAGCTGAATAAAATAATCAACCTTAAATTTAAAAAGATATTGAAAAAAAGCCTTTTTGGTAAAGTTTACGGGGGTGCAGGTACGCAAGATCATTACCAGGCCGGCGGCCTGATAAACCTGTTCAGGGATACTTTACAAGTGAGCCTGTTAGGCGTAAGTAACAACCTTAATAGCACCGGGTTTGATTTTAACGATCTGTATACAATGGGCGGCGTAAACAGGGGGGGCGTAGCGTTTTCGCAGGGAGGTTTTGGTTTTGGCAGGGCACCTGCAGGCAAGCAAACAACAACATCGGGCGGCATTAATATCAATACCGATTACGGAAAAAAACTAAAAGTGAACCTATCATACCTGTACAACCATAATAGTACCGCGTTTAATACGGTTACCAACAGGCAGCAGTTTTTAGCCGATACTATTGCCACAACCCGGTCAGTAAGCAACAACCGCAATACCACCGGTAAGCATTCTTTAAGTGCATCAGTACGATGGAAGCCCGACCAAGCCACAGAGGTTAAATACGATCCCGTTATCAACATTGCGCAAAACGATGGTTCAAGCGGTTATAGTAGTAATAGTTTCAGTAATTTTATTAATCCAATTAACAACGCTGTTAACAGCAATAACTCGTCGGGGAACAATTTTAGGTTTGAGCATGCATTGAGTTATAACCGGCAATTGAAAAAGCAGGGGGCATCTGTTAATATAGAACAAAATCTGCAAATCAATCCAAGCCGGAGCAATGGCTTTGATAGCCAGCAGCTAACGTCGTACATCACTTCATTTCCCTCATACACTTTTATGCGGCAGGATATAAACAATAACAGGGATAATGATGCCCGTATCAAGGCATCGTACCGTTACCCCGTAAATCAGAAGTTAACTATCGATGTAAGCGCGGGTTTAGATTACAGTAACCAGTTAAACAAGGTATCAACCTATAATTATAACCCCGTGACTGGCAGGTATGATAGCCTTTTACTGGTGCAAAGCAGCGATTTAACCCGAAACAAATGGGTGCAAAATTTAACGCCGGGTATTAGCTATCACTTTCCGAAGAATATTACTATTACTGCTCATTTATCGGCCATGCTGCAGGAAGTAAATAACGTTTTTAACAGGAATTCGCAGGATATAAATCAACACATTACCAATTTGCTGCCCAGTGCCGAACTGAGCGTCAATAACTTTTCTGCAGGGTACAACCAGAGTGTTCAGTTGCCCAATATTGGCGATATGATACCCTATACAGTAGTGTTTAGTCCATTATTTTCGGTAACCGGTAATCCGGACCTAAAGCCTACAACCCGCGATAACTTCAATATCAACTTTAATAAATATAATTACCAAAGTGGCATTATTCTGTACCTTTCTGCAAATGCCGCCTTTGAAAAAAACAGCATTTTCAGGGAACACACGCTTGATGCTCAACTGATTGAAACAAGTACGCCTATTAACAGGAATGGCAGGTACAACTATGGTTTTAGCGGCAGGTTTAGCAAGCGGTTTGCAAAAAGAAAGGATTTACAGTTTAGTGCGGCAAGCAATTTAACTATAAGCAAAAACCACGATTTTTATGTGCTGAACCACCAGGATGGTTATCAGGACAGTTATAGTATTAATATAACCGAACGTTTTTCTGTTAATTGGAAAGACATTATAGAAATAAACCCGGAATATACAGTAAGTAATGTTCACACAGTTTACAGCGGGGTAAATTTCAATAATCAAAATTATATTATGCACAACGCCAATGCGCATTTTAATGTTTACTGGCCAAAACGAATGAACCTTGAGGGAAGTTATACCTATTTATATAACCCATTGGTGCCAGCGGGTTTTCAAAAAAATAGCCACTTGCTTAGCCTGAGCCTGGCACGTGGTTTTTTGAAAAAGGATAGGGGCGAGATAAAGCTATCCTGCTACGATATTTTCAACCAAAATATCAGTACTGCCAGGGCGGTTAATGAAAATTCGATAACTGATGTTCAGTCACAGATAATCAAAAGATACTTCATGCTTACGCTTCAGTTTAAGTTCAATAAATCTGTTACAAAATAGTTAGCCGGTTTAAGTTAACGCAGGTTTACTTTTTGGCTTTCTCTAAATTGCGCTTTACCAGGAATTTAGTGATCCTGGCTATCAGGTCTAATGGCATAGGTTGATCAATGGGAAACTGAACAGACCCCTTTGCACCTTTGTATTTGGCAAGGTCATCTTTAAATTCATCTATCCCGGCTGGCGTTGGGTAAAGCCCAATGTGGCTTTTATAACCTGCAAAGTAAATAAGGTTACCATGTAAAGTAAAGGCAGGCATGGCATAGCTTATTTTTTCTTCGGCTTCCGGGGCCGCCTGCCTGATGGTAGCGCGTACCTGTTGTAATATTTGTTGAATATCCTCGGGAAAGCCTGCAATATAATCGTCGATAGAGGCTGGTTTGGCTGTTGTCATAAAAATTGTTTTAAGTAATTGGTTGTCAGGGTTATAAATAGATAGAAGGCCTAAATATACAAAACCTATATCACGTGTGTTAAGTGATGCTGTATTTGTGTAACAATTTTTTGTATGGCCGGATAGAGAATATATAGAAGAGCAGCGGATGTCAACAGGCAGTTTAAAAAAGATTTCGGTAAAAATAATGGCCTTTATTACAGTGTGTTGGATGCTTTTTATAAACTATTTTTAAAAAATAATTTCCAAACACAAAAAAAAAGCTACATTTGCACTCCCCAAAAGGAGGTATCATAGCTCAGTCGGTAGAGCAAAGGACTGAAAATCCTTGTGTCGCTGGTTCGATCCCAGCTGATACCACCATACTGGACAGGTCAGATAATTCTGATTCTGTCCAGTTTTTTTTTGCCCCCAATCGTTTATTAATCAGCAAGATAGCCCCTACGGTTTCATTGATCCGATTAGTTCGGATCAAGCGGAATTCTTGTGGGGGGGGATAAAAAGTTAGGCATAGATATTAGCAAGTCTGAATAAGAAGAAAGAAGTATCCCTTACACCTCTTAAAGTAGCTCTGAAAGCCTTGACTTTAGCGTTGAAAGATTCTGCAGATGCGTTGGTACTCTTGTTATCGAAGAAGTTTAAGATAGATTCATAATGCGTTTTTACAGATCTGGCAACAGTTTTAAAAGCATCAATACCT
The DNA here is from genome assembly GCF_058801545.1 of Mucilaginibacter sp. GW822-FHT03E02. Classification (NCBI taxonomy): domain Bacteria; kingdom Pseudomonadati; phylum Bacteroidota; class Sphingobacteriia; order Sphingobacteriales; family Sphingobacteriaceae; genus Mucilaginibacter; species Mucilaginibacter sp. GW822-FHT03E02. The sequence continues at coordinate 5,507,545 of NZ_JBXANJ010000001.1, forward strand.
GCGTCTTCTACATCATTATACCAGATTGCCAGTCTTTTAAACGCCTGCTGCTTGTCTTTACAGATAGTGAAAATCTGCCCCAGCCGGATTGACAGGTTGTAGGCTTTGAGCAACAAGGGATACCTTGGAAACAACAAATCAGCTCTTTCTTTCTGTGATACGGTCCATTTAGATGGGTGTTTAAATAGTAGATACCTGCTTCTGGCCAGTAATTGTTTTAAAGTATCCCCGTTGCTAAATACTTCAGGCTGATAGCTTTGCTTGTTCTTTTTAGCGTCCTCTATTGCTTTGTTCTCTTGCTCTAATGCTTCCCAGCGATATTTGATCCTAGCTTCCTGTGCAGCATCATAAGCCAGCTTTTGTACATGGAACCGGTCAACAACCCGCACAGCATTATTGAAACACCTGCGGATAGCTTTGATCATGTTAGCAGCCATATCCATCGTCACTTCCTTAACTTTATTCCTTTTACGGACAGGTATTCGCTCCAGTACAGCCATGATCTGTTCGGCCTGTGTGCCTTTGATCATCGCTACGATAGCCTTTTTACCCCCTTTGGCTGCTTTATTGGTAACAATGGTATACAGTTCTCCGTTGCTCAAGGCGGTTTCATCTATACTAAGGTAAGGGCCTATATTATCTGCAAACAGCATCCACTCCTCTGCATGCTCTTTCTGGCCCCAGCTCTGAAAATCACTCAGGTGATCTTTATATTGCTGACCGAGCTGCTTGCCGTCCACCTGATATAACTTGCCTAATAAATGGCTGCTAATAGGATGATTATCCAAATATACCTTTTAAAAAAGTGCCGAATTCTGTTGTCATTCGCGCACCTTTTCTTACTAAATCCCAGTCTCTTGTGATGATCTCTCCACTTGTTTTTACTTCCCACCTGCGTCTTTTGATACAAAGAGCTACTTTATGACCGCGGATGGGAAAGTCCTGTATAGCTGTTTCCGGTAAGAAACCTTTTGATTCAAGTTGTGCCTTTTCATACCCCGATGGAGCGAGGTTCTTTTCTTCCAGGTAAATGTTTAGCTGCCCATTTTCTGAAGAATTAACATTTATAAGCTCAAAATATGCTAAGATACCTTCTGGTAAGATTAAACGGACAAGGGTTTCGTATGCTGCTGACAAGGGTATTCGTATTTGTTATTCCTGCCGCAAAACAAATACTTTTTTTATTCGCCCACAACTTTTCGGACTGATCCATTAGTTCGATGTTCTAATCCTGAAAAACCTATATTTTGGGGATGGATCGAACTAATTATACGTCTCTTTTGCTCAGTATCACCTTGTTTATACTTGTCAGCCAATATGTTAAGGTTCGACATTAGCCCATTTAGCTTTTGATCGACCATTTTAGTAGATAGAATAATATCCGGCAGTTTTTTTTCAAGGGAATTGATCTCAATTTCGCACTGGTTTTTGACTGCCTTAAAATCTGCATGGGTAAACTCTCCCGCCATGAAATGATCTCTGGCCTGGGTAATACGTGCATTCAGTGCCTTAATCTGCTCAACCATCTGTTTTTGGCTGTATTCGCCGTTATTGGAGTGCAAGCGGAAGCTTTTACTAATGCATTCTCTGTAAAACGGTTCATACTTCTCTCTTATGCCGACCTTCAAAATTTCCTTATCAACGGCTTTATTAACGTCCTCTGCTTTGATACGCCATTTACAAGCGATTCCGCAATGGTAATAATGATAATATTGTCCGGCCTGACCTTTGGAAGAACTGCCGGTCAATTTGCGAGTGCATTTTGGGCAATCTAAAAATCCCCTCAATTGTAGATGTTCCGAACTGCGTATCGTTGTGGCTTTTCCTTTTATATTACCGTTCAAAACATCCTGAACACGATTAAAAAGCACTTCGCTTACTAATGGCTCATGCTGTCCGTTTGCCAAAAAAGCTTCTTCGTCCTTATATTTAGGAACGGGTATTTTCCCGCAATAGATCGGACTCCGTAGGATATTACAAAAGTTATTGTACCCGCAAGTAATGCCATTCTCTTTTGCTTGCTTGTAAATTTCCCGCAAGGTAAACTTACCTTCTGATACGTCTTTAAACGCTTTGCGCATAGCAGAAGCGATGGGCTCTTTAGGTGCTATATATTTTCGCCCGTTTTCAATAAGGTTAGCATAACCCACAGGTGCGCTTGAAGTCCAACGCCCCTCTTTCTTTGCACGGCGAATACCATGAAAAACATTTAAGCCTCGGCGGTCATTCTCTACTTCCGGCGCAGCAAGATAAAAGGCCAGCATCATTTTGTTTTCCGGTATTTCCAGGTCAAGTGGCTGTTCAATCGCTTGTGGTTCGACACCAAATTTATTGAGCAGGTTAATCATATAATACGCATCTCCCGTATTCCTGCTAAACCTATCCCATTTGGTAAAAAGGATCAGATCAGCTTGGCCGCGGCTTTTTCGCAGGTCAACTAAAATTTTTGACCAGACTGGGCGGTTAAATGTTTTAGCTGAATGATCTTCATAATACACCTTGCCAACCTCTATGGATTTTATTTCGCAGTACCTACGTAACACTTCTTCTTGGTTACGTTGGGAATAGCCTTTTTCGGCTTGTTCATCGGTGCTTACCCTCACATACAATGCTGCTTTTTTCATGTTTTTAACCTTTTGATACACTACCAATTTAAGGTTTTTCAGGCAAATAACCGTCGTATTTTTCCATATATTTACAGAATTATGAACCTTAAAACCTTTAAAATGACCGCAATTGAAAGTTATTACGACCTGTTACACCAAATAGAAATAAGCGATTTTAAAATTGGTTTATATGCTAAAAATCCCGAAGAAAAAGAGGATTTAATTAAAGAACAAAATCAAAACGCAGAACTCAAAAATGAACATGAAAGCCTAAAAAAGCAATTAGCTGAACCCAGCGCTATAGCCGATGAAATCAGAACATCTTTGATTCATGTTGCTAATGGTGTTCTTAGCAGCTTTGCTAAAATAAAACAATGGGGCAGCTATTATCCGGATTTAAGCCAAGGCATGGTAATACCCGGCTACTTGTTCGGTAAAATACTTACAGACTTCAATACTGCATTAAAATATGAGGGCGCAAAACCTATTGTACAAATCTTTATGTCACAAAGGGAATGGGATTACAAACCCCTTGAATTATTGGTGCAATCATTACGGGATGAGTTAATCAAAGCAAATTTCAGTTCCAAAATGCAAGCCATAGAATATTACGAGCATATCCGCGCAAGTGTTATAGTTGTTGTAGAAGATTTGCGAAAAACAGGCTTAATCTAATACAACGTATGGGACTTTATGTAGAATCACTGAATAATTTACCGGCTGATGGCAGCCGGGATTATTATATTTATTTACTTGATTATGGCTGGGACACACCGATTGGTAACGCTTTAAATCAGAATTATGAGCGAATGGTCACTATCGCTGCGCGGAATAATGCAGTTATCATTCGTGGAACCAATCGGGTGCATTTTGAAGACGAAGTCCTTTCCTGGCATAATATCAATGGGCAGGATGCCCAAGATCTTTTACCCGCAATTTTGATTACTAACCGTAATCCCTATCATTTTAAATACAGCACCAGGCCTGAAGATGCTAACCCTGTGGAAAAAGATCTGCGTTTAATCCTGATTCCATTAAAGAAATTTTGCAGAGATGCCTCGGAGGTTGTACAGTTAATAGAAAAACTGTTTAATGATATCATTCAGCAAAAAGCATTAAAAGACTTCAGAATTGCAAAGGAATTTGTTAAGGATAATCGGAGGGCAATGGCCGACTTAATCACTTTAGCCCCATCCAAAGGAACTGAAATAGCTGTTGAAAATATTGTTGACTATCTTAAAACCGGTAGAGGAACTTCATTATTAGTTGAGAAAACAGTGTTGCCTATCCATTTTGAAGACCGTAGCGGCACTGAATTTGAACGGCTGGTGTTTGCCTACATTTCCAGGTTAAAGAATTGGGATAGTATAGAGTGGCTTGGGCAAACCGGAGACGATGACGGGCGCGATATATGGGGAGTTAGCGAGGACAAGAGCTATTGTTATCAATGCGCTAATTACCGCTCACTTGTTTTAAAGAAAGTCACAGATGATATCGACAAACTGGTTAAAAAAAATGCCATCCCGAATTGTTTTACGGTCGTTTGTGGAGGTCGGGTAAGTGTCAATACCCGAGCAGTGATCAAAAGTTATGCTGCACAATATGGTATTAGAGAAACTCATATCTGGAGCGGTGTTGAACTGGAAGAGAAACTACGCCAGGAAGTACCTGAACTGCTGAAACGCTTTGTAGAGGGCGAAGCTTTTCCTGAATTGAGCCCTAAATAATTAAAAGAGCTTACGTATTATAAACTATCCTTAAAGCATCCCCCGTCTTATCAACTACGAAATGGCTTCCCATATATTTCAAATTACCCGGAAATAGCAAGCAAACCAATTTACGTTTTTGTTCTACGGTTGCATTTTGATAGAAAAGTGCCAGGTTTAATAATTGCTTCTCATATTTCTTTAATGCACGTTGTACCAGTTGCATTGGGTCGTTCATAGAAGCAAGCAAGTCGTTCAAAACAGCTATCTTCTTTTCTGCTTCCGTTTTAATGTTGCGGTAGTCATCGGAATCGAGATCTCCTACCAGCAACAGGTCTCTGGCTCGGTTTAAACGGGTTTGCTGATCTTCGAGTTGCTTTAACGTTTGTTTTTGCCGGTTTTGCTGGTCAGTATATTTGTGTTGTGCCACATCCATAATGATCTTTTTGAACAACAAAGTTACTTCCGGCCTGGCTACATATTTTTTTAATTCATCTATCAGCGCTCTATTAACCTGATCAGCGCTGAAACGGGTGCCACAGGAAGAGGAACAATGATAATAATAGTAATAGTTACGGCTGCCTTTGGAGGGGCTGCCTGTGAGCATACGGGTGCATTTGGGACATTTTAAAAAGCCCCTCAATGGCAGTTGCGACGGACTGACCATCTTTTTAGCCTGCCGTAGCCTGCCGTTTAATACCTGTTGTACTTGGTTAAAGACCACTTCGCTGACGATGGGCTCATGTTGAGCATCGACCAGGTGCAGGGGTTCGTCTTTGAAAGAAGGAATAATGATCTTACCGCAGTAAACCGGGTTGCGGATAAGGTTCCAAAAATTATTGCGGCCACAGGCCAGACCCCGTCCCTTGGCCAACTTCCAAATTTGTTCCACCGCGTATTTACCCAAAGCTATTTCTTGGAAAGCCCATCGCATGATAGCTGCCTGCGGTTCTTTAACCGCGATGTACTTGCGACCATCTTCATAGGATTTATTGACATAGCCGACCGGCGCAGAAGATATCCAGCGGCCTTCTTTTTTCGCCCGCCGCATCCCGTGAAAGATATTCAGTGCACGTCGATCATTCTCTACTTCGGGAGCCGCCAGATAAAAGGCCAACATCATTTTATTTTCGGGTACGGACAGGTCAAGTGGCTGTTCGATGGCCTGCGGTTCGATTTTATAGTTGCGCAAATGACTAATCATTTGATAAGCATCGCCCGCATTGCGGCTGAACCTGTCCCACTTGGTAAACAGGATGAGGTCTGGACTACGGCGTTTGTTTTTCTTTAAGCCGGAAAACATGGCCTGCCAGGCAGGACGGTTGAATGTTTTGGCCGAGTGGTCTTCGTAAACTACTTCAAGTACGCTGATTTCCTTCAGCTGACAATACTTGTGCAGTACTTCGTCCTGATTGCGTTGGGAATAACCTTTATCTGCCTGTTCGTCGGTACTAACCCTGATATACAAGATAGCTGTCAACATCATACTCGGGCCATCTCGTTAATGAATATTTCTGCAAGTAGATATAGGAACGCAATGATCTGCTCGGCCTCTTCTTTGTCAATAGTAATACCATTCTTTTCGAACAGATCGATAGCTTTGTGCGGGGTTATGGAGCGTTTTTCCGTTAACATCTTAGTGTCCTTTCTCTTAAAAGATACGAAGATGCCGGAATTTTAGAATTGAGGTTCGCAAGAAAGTCGTGAAATGCGAACGAAAAATAAATACCCTCGATTTAATTGCTCCTATTAGTTAAAGGTACATCCTTAAAATACTCTTTCAGGAAGGAAAGAACGAATGCGATGAACGCATCCATCAATTCATCCGGCGTGTAAGGCCTTTTAGATATTTTAAGCTTTCGACTTTGGATTGGGTCTTCGCTAAGAAAAAAATATTATCATCTGGGTCTTTGATGATGTAAAATTCAATGCCCTCCGATCTGTATATTACTTCAGTACCATTTAATTCAAACAATACGACCTGGGGCATGATCGAACTTTTAATGGCTTGCGTTTCCATGATTTAGAGATGAGATTTAATTGGTAATGATAAAACAATCGGGACATATTATCAATCAATTTTCTTTTTTTATCGCAACTACCGCGCCTCTTGCGAACAGCAATAAATCAACCACCCCACCTTTGACTATCAATTCAGATAGTCATGAAAAATCAAAAAATAATGTCCGATCTCAAGGGCCGAGCATTTAACGGCCAATTCTATGCTAAAATCAAACGCATCCGAACGGAGCCGCCACAGCGGATACGTCAGCTTTTACGATCCTTTATTCCAATTGACCCGCCGGGCAGGCGGCATGATGCTGCTCAGAATTAGCATACGGGCGAAGCCGATATGCGGCTAAGAGCGTCCTATTTTTCTTCGAAAAATTGGAGCAAGCGGGAATTGGGCAGAGCCCTATTCTGCTTGCCGTTTGCCCAGCAAACGGGGTTTCATGTATACTCCGGGTATACATTGTGCCCATAGAAGTACCGGCACGCCGGAAAAATGTATACAGTGGTGTATACAATGATTAAAAAATAAGATGAAAATAGCTAAAGACCTTAATGTGAAAACCATCCGGTTTCCTATTGCGCTCGACGATAAAATCTGTAAGCTGACTAAAAAATTGGGGCGTGGCAAACTGCAATTGTTCAGCCAGATGGTCGAGTACTTTCACCGTACCGGCAAAGACCCGGCGGATATTAATGATGAGGTATTGAAAAACACGCTGGTCAAAAATCACGATACCTATATTCGTTTTATTCGGGCACAGGAAGAAAAAATGCTTATTCCCATCAAGACCGAGGTTGACCGCATGGTCGCTTCGCAGTTCAAGATTATCGACAGCTTTAATAACCACGTCTTAAAAGCCAACCGGGATATACTGGCAGGCCAGGCACAGCAATCAACTGAAACAAATCGCCTGCTTAAAACCATTTCTGATAAACTGGATGACAAGGAAAGCCTGAAACTTAAATTCCTGTATATCCTGAATTATTATAGCAAAACCAGCTATAATGTTTCGTCAAAGGATAGGGAAACATTACTACAGGAAACAAGGCAACATATCAGCAAACTATAAATCTCCCTTCAAAGGGTTAGGAGGCATATTATGTATATCAATATCACTGACAGCGAAACTGCAGATAACAAAGGTAGCAGCAGTAGCCTGGTTCACTATCTGGATAAGGAAAACCGGATGGATAAGGAAAGAAGACCGGAACTATGGTTTAACCAGGAACGTCATAGCATACAATCCTTTGAAACCATGCAGGCCATAGATACTAATGTGGCTAAACTGGGCAGGGCCGATTCCAAGTTTTTCCTTATCAATATCAGCCCAAGCCAGAAGGAGATCGCCTTTCTCAAAGAAAAGTACGGGGAACATGGTGCACAACAGCAACTGAAGGCCTATGCAGCTAAGATCATGGACGAATACGCTATGAATTTCAAGCGGCCGGGCATTAATAGCAATAAAGATCTTCTTTGGTTCGGTAAGCTGGAAAACTACCGTTATTATAGCCATAAAGACCCCGAAGTTAAACAAGGATTAAAAAAGCGCGGTGAACGCAAGCCGGGCGAACAAATGCATATACAGGTCATCGTCAGCCGCAAGGATATTACCAATAAAGTCAAACTCAGCCCAATGAACAATTCACGGGGTAAAAATGCGGCTCATTCCCAGAAACTGGGTCAGTTTGATCGCTCGGCCTTTAAACAATCAGGTGAAACGCTGTTTGACAAATATTTTAGTTTTGAACGCGGTTTTACAGATACTTTTAGCTATGCCAACCAAAAGAAGAAAGGAACACTTGACCAAAGAATAGCGCTGCATGCGGAAAAGCGAACCCATGAAACCGGGCAGAAAATAAGGCCGGCCCAAAAGCAGCAACAAAACATGCCCGTCAAAAACCAGGGCAGGACACAAGCCCCTGCCAATATACTACAGATCGCTCTCGCCAAAGGGGGAACCGACGTGGCGCCGATCATCCCGCGTAAAAAGAAAAAAAGAAAAAATAACGAGCGGCAACAAGATCAGGGACTGACTTTATAATCAATTCAATTAGATATTTACTATAAAGATCAATGTTCTCCCTATCGGGGGAGGATGTAGGAAGGACTCATGCAAACAGGAGAAGATACACAAGGATTGCGCAAGATCATCGATTTTACCAGATTGATCAGCATATTCATATTGGCTATCCATTTTTATATCTGCTGTTACCAGGCATTTATAAGCTGGCATTGGACAGCAATGATAACTGACCGCATTATAGGCAACATTGCCCGTGTAGGTTTATTTAATGATCTGTGGAAACCGAAACTTGCGGCCCTGCTGTTTTTGATCATATCCTTAACCGGCGTAAAAGGCAAAAAGGATGAGAAGATCAATTACAAGAGCATTATTGCCTATCTCCTTTCTGGCCTGCTCGTTTATTTTATAAGCAAATTAAGTTTTTACCTGCCGGTCAGTTTACCCGTAATTGCCATTGTTTATATGGCCTTAACAGGGATAGGTTATTTGCTCATCTTAACAGGTGGCACCTGGTTATCACGCTTGTTAAAAGACAAACTGATTAAGGATATCTTCAATTCAGAAAATGAAACTTTCCCGCAGCAGGAAGAATTATTGGAAAATGAGTACTCCATTAACCTGCCTGCCAAATACCAGCTCAAAGGCCGGATACGCGATTCATGGATCAATTTTATCAATCCATTCCGGGGCATATTGGTGGCAGGCACACCCGGCGCGGGTAAATCTTACTTCGTGATAAGGCACGTTATCGACCAGCATATCAAAAAAGGCTTTTCCATGTTCGTCTATGATTTTAAATACGATGACCTCTCGAAAATCGCCTATAACAAGCTGTTAATGTACAAGGATAGCTATAAGGTTAGACCTTCGTTTTATGTGATCAATTTCGATGACCTGAACCATACCCATCGCTGCAATCCGCTGGAGCCGGAAGCTATGACCGATATTACGGACGCGACGGAAGCGAGCCGCACGATCATGTTAGGACTTAACCGCGAGTGGATAAAAAAACAAGGCGAATTTTTCGTGGAAAGCCCGATCAACTTTTTGACAGCCGTAATATGGTATCTGCGCAAATACCAGGATGGTAAATATTGCACCTTGCCCCATGTGATCGAACTGATGCAAACTGATTATGAACAGCTATTCTCCGTATTACAGGAAGAAGAACAGGTGCGGGTATTGATCAATCCTTTTATTCTAGCTTATAACAATAGCGCCAGTGCCCAATTAGAGGGTCAGATTGCTTCCGCCAAAATAGGGCTGGCCCGGTTAGCTTCACCCCAATTATACTATGTGTTGAGCGGCAATGACTTTACGCTGGATGTCAATAATCCAGAAGAACCGAAGATCGTCTGCATGGGAAACAACCCGCAGAAACTACAAATTTATGGGGCGGTATTATCGCTGTATATATCCCGTATGATCAAACTGGTAAACCGGAAGGGCCAGTTAAAAAGCAGCCTGATCTTTGACGAGTTTCCAACCATCTTTTTCAATAACATGGACAGCCTGATCGCCACGGCGCGGAGCAATAAGGTGGCCACGACTTTAGCCGTACAGGATTTCAGCCAGCTACGAAAAGATTATGGCGCTGAACAGGCAGACGTCATTACAGGAATTGTCGGGAATATCATCAGCGGGCAGGTGACCGGGGATACTGCCAAAACCTTAGCCGATAACTTTGGCAAGATCGTGCAGGATAAGAACAGCATGACCATTAACAGCAGCGATACCTCTACCACCAAAGCTACCCAATTGGATTACGCGATACCAGCCTCTAAAATTGCAACATTGTCGTCAGGTGATTTTGTCGGTATGGTGGCCGATAATCCCGAACAAAAAATACAGCTTAAATTATTTCACAGTGAGATACAGAACGACCATGAGGCCATTGCTAAAGAAGAAGCCGGATACAAACCGATACCTTTAGTGGAATATGTTTCGCCGGAAGATGTGGAAGAAAACTACCAGAAAATCAAAGCAGCAATAAGCGTGCTTATTGCTGAGGAAATGGAAAAGATCGAAGCCAGGAAACCGAAAGAGCGACTTCAAATTCAGAAGGAAGAACAAGAAAAGTTAAAAGATGGTACCGCAAATAACGAAGAGCAAAATATATCGATATGAAAGCCAAGCTAAGGCGGTAAAGTATCACTATTTAAATAACTAAATTTAGATAACTGATTCCCAAGATTTGTATTGCAAGCTGAAAATTTAAAACGGAATAGGAAATAATAATGACACTCCCGGATTTTTTCATATTCCTGAATTTCCAGATTATCCAATTCAAGATCCATTTGATCTCTCCAATGGCAGGCAAAAGTAAGCTGATCATGCCGTCGTAAATTATTTGATTTATTATTATTTATTCTTCCATCATTTTTTTATTTGACTTTTTGTGAATTACCGACCAACAAATTTCGCCTGTTCTTCAAGATAACAGGCTCTTGTAGGGTAATCTCGGATGCAGTTTCAAGACCCTCAATAATCTTTTAATAACAATACGACAACATATTTTATTAACACTGACTAATTGAATGAATGCCTAAACTTCAAGGGCGAAAAGTTGGTTTTTATTTTGAACAGCTTTTTAAGCGATAGCGGATGTTCAAAATCCAAATCATATGCAATTTCGCTCAGGGATAAATCCGTTGTAGATAGTTTCTCCTTAACTTTTTCAATCAGCTTGTTCTGAATATGTTTTTGTGTACTCTGTCCTGTCAATACAACCCCTTGAATACGTTGTTGGCATTTGAGAGTGCTTTAAGTAGTGAAGAGTGCCCCGTTTTGACCAACATCATTCACTCCGTGCAAAGCAGATATAAATAAGCTTAATTATAGCTGTAAATCCGACATTTTATAATGTTAAAATTATATCACAAACTATTTATATTTCCATCTACTAAAGGCTTGAAATATTTAGCTTTGATTTCCATAGCATTAAACCCATTTATTACCGTTGATGAATAAACCATTACTACACTTTTTTGCCCTTATTCTTTCGGCTTTTTTTATCCTGTTAAATAACAACAGCTTTGGTCAGTCTATGAGGTATTTAAGTATTGACAATGGGCTTTCTAATAATTCAGTTAACACGTTGTTTCAGGATAGTTATGGTTTTTTTTGGTTTGGCACTTACGATGGCCTGAACAGGTATGATGGCAGCAATTTCCAGGTATTCAAAAACAAATGGAACGACGAAGAATCGCTTAGCAATAATCACGTAAATTGTATTACAGAAGGTTGGGGGAAAAAAATTTGGGTAGGAACCGAAAGCGGCGTTGCTTATTATAATTATGCAGACGCAAAAATTCACTCGGTGTATTATCACCCGGCAACCGGGAACAAATTAATAAAAATCACTTCAAAAATATACAACCTGGGCGCCGATGTAAACGGAAATGTATACATCGGGACCAACGACATTGGCTTGTTAGTATGTAAAAAAGGGCAGATAATTTGTCGCCAGGTAGTTTACTCAGATAAAGTCCGCAATTATAATGTTCATAACATATCTATTGATAAACAGGGCCGGATATGGTTGTTTATCAGTGGTATCGGCCTTTGCCAGTATAACAGATCGTCGGATAAAATTATTTTAATTAGCGATAAGTTGGAAGGTGTTAGTTGCATTACTCCTGATTTTCATAATGCCTTTGTTTGGATGGGAACAGAACAGGGGCTTTATAAATACGATGTAGCACATGATAAGTTAATTGATGTGAGTCAGAAGGATAACAAATTAACCAGCAAAAACATCATGCAGATATACATTGACAAAGCTGAAAAAGTATGGGTTGCTACAGATGGCGGAAGTATAAATATAATTGACCCTTTTACCGGGAAAGTGAGTTATCTCCTAGCCGGGGAAGCAAAAGGCTCGTTAAGCAGCAGCTCGGTATATTACATTTATGAAGACAGGGATTCACGAAAGTGGATAGCCACCCTCAAAGGCGGAATAAACATAATAGACAACAAAAATCACCCTTTTACAGCAATCACCCACGACCCTGCAAATAAAAATAGCCTGATTAACAACTTCACCCGCTCCTTTTGTGAGGATACCGATGCAAATATATGGATTGGAACAGCAGGAGGAGGCCTAAGTTACTGGAATACCAAGTTAAATATCTTTACAAATTATCGACATAGCGAAAACTCGCCGGCTTCATTAAGCAGCGATCTTGTAATGAGTATAATCAATGACTATAAAAACAATATATGGATTGCCAGTTTTAACGGCGGCATCAACCTGTTTAATAAAAGTACGCAAACGTTTAAACATTATAGATGCTTTAACACTGTTACACGGATGGAAGACCGCAGTGTCTGGAAATTATTTGAAGACAGGCATCACAACCTATGGGCTGCTACCACGCGAGGGGGCGCTTTGTATTTGTATAACTCTACAACAGATAAGTTTGAGCTGTTTGATAGCCGCCTGACCAGCATCAATTGTTTTTGTGAAGATAAGGAGGGCAGCCTATGGGCAGGAAACAACAGCCAGCTGATTAAGATTGATTTAAACGGCAAACGGCATCGCATTTACCCTATGAACTCAGTAATATTTACTATTCACGAGGACAAGATGGGAAGGTTTTGGCTGGGAACAGATGTTGGTGGCCTGCTTTTGTTTAACCGAACCAAACAAACCTTTACCAGATACACCAGCGCCGATGGCTTGCCAGGTAACACAGTACTTAACATACTAGAAGATAATGAAGGATCAATCTGGTTCAGCACCTATAATGGGCTCTGTAAATTCAATCCGGCTTCGAAAACTATCAAAAACTATTATGCATCAGATGGACTTTTATGTAATCAATTTAGTTATAATGCCGCTTTAAAACTAAAGTCGGGTCAGTTTTTATTCGGAGGGATAAAAGGATTCAATCAGTTTAACCCCGATAGCCTAAAACGTTCCATAAGTAATCCGGAAATATTCTTAACCGGATTAAGAATAAACAATCTATCGATTGAGCGAGACCCTGCATATAAGGGTAAAGGAAGTGTGATGAATATTAACGAAATCACGGTGCCGTATGACAAAGCAGTTATTTCGGCAGATTTCATTGCGCTTGAGTATTCTTTTCAGGATAAAATTTCATACGCTTATTATCTGGAAGGGTGGGATCATGTTTGGAATAATGCAGGGAAAATAAGAACCGTTAATTATACACACTTGAATGAAGGATATTATACGTTAAGAATAAAGTCAACCAACACTGATGGCGTATGGATTAATAACCAGCGCACCATTAATATAACCATTTTGCCACCCTGGCAAAGAACGTGGTGGGCTTATTTGATTTATGCTACTATAATCGGAACAATTATTTATCGGTTTTGGCTGTACGCTATGAGACAAACAAAACTAAAATATGAAGTGCAGATTGCCAATTTGAAAGTTGAACGGGAAAAAGAACTGAATGAAAAGAAGCTGTCGTTTTTTACCAATGTTTCGCACGAATTCCGTACGCCGCTTACACTTATAATTAACCCGATAAAAGATTTATTGAACAACGATAAAAACAATTCGGAACTAAACACCATTTACAGGAACGCGCGCCGCCTGCTTGGCCTGGTTGACCATTTATTGCTATTCAGAAAAACTGAAAGCGAAAATGGCCAGTTAAAAATTGTTAACCTGAATTTCTATGCGCTTACTAAAGATGTTTACTTGTGTTTTAAACATCAGGCTAAAATGAAAAATATTTATTATCAGTTTGATTGTGATGATGAACAATTGATGATAGCCGGGGATCGCGAAAAGTTGGAAATCGCTTTATTTAACTTGATATCAAACGCAATAAAGTTTACTCCAGAAGGTGGTAAAATTAATATACGCCTTTCTGAAACGGAAACTAGCGTAGTAGTTGAGGTTTGCGATAATGGTTGCGGTATTGCCGGGGACGCCGGAGAAAAGCCGTTTGATAAATTTTATCAAATTAAAGATAATTCCTTACTCAAAACAGGTTTTGGCATCGGCCTTTATCTTGTAAAAAGCTTCATAAAGAGCCATAACGGAGAAATAAAATACTTTAAAAACGAACTGGGAGGCACCACATTTACAGCAACGTTGCCCAAAACCAGCCTGTTACCGGCAAACGATGAAGCAGAGCGAAAAACATCTGACCAGCACCTGCTAGAGGAATTGATCAATAACGAGTCACAGGAAGGGATCTCGGCCGAGGAAGATGTAAGCAACCTGGAATTACTGATATCCGACAGGCAATCCTTGCTAATAATTGATGATAACTTGCAATTGCGGACTTACATCAAAAAAATCTTTAAAGAGAAATACAAGACATACGAAGCGACAAACGGCGAATCGGGTCTGGAAATGATTAAAAAACACGTGCCTGATATAGTGATAAGCGATATTGTAATGGATTCGCTATCGGGAATTGATTTATGCCGGATTATCAAGCAGGATGCATCGCTTAGCCATATCCCGGTTGTGTTACTCACAGGTGACCCTAACCCCGAGGCGAAGCTAGCGGGTATAGAAGTGGGAGCCGTTGACTTTGTAAGCAAGCCCTTTGAAAAAGATCTACTGATAGCCCGGGTACAGGGTATTTTGAAAGACAGGCAGGAATTGCAAAACTATTTTTATAACGAGGTAACCTTAAAGTCAAACGCCCGTAATATTTCCGAACATCATAAAGACTTTTTATATAAGTGTATTGCGATCATTGAAAACTACCTGGCCGATCCCGATTTTGATGTAAAAACAATAGCCAACGAAATGGGGATGAGCTATTCCAGTCTGTTTAAAAAGATAAAAATTGTAAGTGGTAAATCCGTTAAAGGTTTCATTCGCTTTGTAAGGTTACGCAAAGCCGCCGAGCTTATGATCCATACCAATTGCAATGTAAACGAGGCTGCTCTGAATGCCGGGTTTAACGACATTAAATATTTCCGCGAGCATTTCATAAAACAATTTGGAGTTAAACCATCGGATTTTATTAAGAAGCATCGCGCAGCATTCCGCAAGACCTTTTTGATGGAAGAGCCAAGGCGTTAGTCATAATATCTTTTCGCCAGATAGGATAGAACTCCAGAAAGGCCAAATTAAATTTTGCTGTGACATCCTCTGCGAACCATCGTGTCTCTCATGGTTGATTTTCTCGACAAGGTGTGCAAGGGCTCACAAAGACCAATGGAATTCAAGAACGACAAAATATCATTTTTGTATTGAATTTTACTTTTTTATTTTGATACAATCTTTACTTCGCTCTGCCATATACGGTTTTGAAATATAGTCTTTAATAGGTATTCAAAATTGTTTGTATTCTCCAACAGAGTAGACCAAGAACGAGACAATGACCAAATACTATTAGCTGCTGCAAAACGGCGGGCCCTATCGGGATACTTTCGGTTGAATCATAAGTTAGTATAGTTTAAATCTCTCAATCATACCACAGGAAATTCTACACAATGGAACAATATCTTGCGAATGACGCAAAAAGGGGGGCTATGTAGATTTACCCCCCCGTCAATTTACAGGTTTGTCCCCCACGGGCGATGAAAAAATCTCCTTATTTAGTTTCTATCGATTGGCGCCAAGTCGTTCATTTTTAGTTATCAGTAAAAAACGCTTACATCAAACAGCTATGTATCAGTATGCTTTGTAAAAACAACTATGCCCGCAGTATAGCTCCCAGGATAGGGTTATACCTGCCAGAAAAAAAGAAAAAACATCAAATCAAAAACAAGTTCAAAAATTAAATTATATGAGAAAAAAATTTACTTACGCAGTTTATATTACGTTTATTTTAAGCGTAATAATTAACAGCTTTAGCCAACCTGCATTTGCACAGGGCACATCGTACGTGGTGAAAGGAAAGGTGGTAGACAATAAGAACCAGCCTCTGCTCGGTGCTTCTGTGAAAGTGGACGGATCAACACAGGCAGTAATCACTGACACCGAAGGCAGCTTCAATTTAACGCTTAATGCTCCGGCCACGTTAACAATTAGCTTTATAGGCATGGAGCCTCAGCTGGTTCGGGTAAGCAGTACTAACAGAACACCAACAGTAATACTGATGGGCAATGGCAAGCTACTCAACGAAGTAGTGGTTGTAGGTTACGGTACCCAAAAACGTTCGGACGTTACGGGGTCAATAACTTCGGTACCTAAAAAGAGACTCGAGGAATTGCCCGTTACTAATGTTTTACAATCAATAGAAGGTGCGGTGGCGGGCCTGACGGTTACTACCACATCTGCCATTCCGGGCAGTCAACCGGCTGCGCTCATCAGGGGGCAAAACTCTATTACCGCAACTTCAGGCCCGTATGTAGTAGTTGATGGTATCCCGCTGAGCAAAAGTGGTGGTTCGCTCAATGATATTAACCCCAATGATATTTCTTCGGTTGAAATATTAAAAGATGCCTCTGCAACTGCAATCTACGGTATGAACGGTTCAAATGGAGTTATACTGGTGACTACAAAACGCGGAACATCCGGCAAACCGGTTATCCGCTACAACGGTTATGCGGGATACGAAAATATCGCGCATTTGCTTGCACCGCGTGACCCTGCATCATTTACACAAAAATACCTGGATTACCTGATGGAGACCGGCGGCAAACAGCAGTTTACCGAACCGGTTTACAATAACGGTGAAAGAGCCAACTACGCCAAAGGCATCACCACCGATTGGGTGAAACAAGCAACGCAGCAAGGAATAATGCAGGACCATAACCTCAGCATTTCAGGTGGCACTCCTGATACTAAATACTTCATTTCGGGCGATTACCTGAACCTAAAAGGTGTGGTTAAGGGCTACCAGTATCATCGGGTAAGTATACGGTCAAACCTGGACATTAATGTAACGAATTTCTTAACAGTCGGTACTTCAACATTCTTTTCAAATAACAACTATGATGGTGGCCGTGCCAATTTACTGCTCGCCACTGCTATGAGCCCTTACGGGACCGAATACAATCCGGACGGCACCTATATGATATATCCGCAGTCGCCCGAACAATTGTATACCAACCCAATGTTGGGACTGACCACTAAACAGATAAACCGCAGCGTGAACCTAAGCGGAAACGGCTACGCCGAAGTAAAATTTGGCGGTGCAATTAAAGGATTAAGATACCGGCTAAACGCGGGCTATAACTATTTGCCTGCCCGTGTTGACAGTTACAGCGGGCGTTTGGCGAATACGCCATTAGGTGCAGCGAGTGCAGCCAGTTCCGAAACACAAAGTTATACCATTGAGAACCTATTGTACTATGACCGTGATTTTGGAAAAAACCATTTGAATTTCACCGGTTTGTACAGTGCACAGCGCCGCAGGTATTTTACCTCTACCGCATCAGGTACCGGTTATATTAATGACGAACTATCATTTAATAATATCGGCGCGGGCAGCACTTTAAGTTCATCGTCATACTCTGATCGTTACGCGGCTAACTCGCAAATGGGACGTATTAACTATTCTTACGATAGCAAGTACCTGTTAACCTTAACAGCCCGTCGCGATGGTTCCTCTGTATTTGGCGCTAATACTAATAAGTATGGCTGGTTTCCTTCGGCTGCTGCCGGCTGGAATATAACTAAGGAAGCCTTTCTTAAAGATTCGAAGGTTGTGGATAACCTTAAGTTACGGCTGTCATATGGTAAATCCGGTAACGAGGCGCTGCCTGTTTACCGCACTATTACTACCGATGGTACCATACGTTCTCCATTCAACGGCGTAAGCCAGATAGGTGTACAAGCCAGCAACCTGGGTAATACAAACCTGCATTGGGAAAGCACTGTAAGCACCAACCTTGGCATGGACTTTTCATTGCTCAAAAACCGTATTGCCGGCACTATTGATGTATATAGCTCAAATACGTCGGGTTTGCTGCTAAGCCGCGGACTGCCTGGCATTACCGGTTACGGTTCAGTGCTTGATAATATTGGCAAAACCTCAAACAAAGGATTGGAGATATCACTGAACACCCATAACATCGATTTGAAAAATTTTCACTGGGAAACCAATATTGTTTACTCAACCAACAAAAACAAAATTATAAGCCTTTACGGAGATGGTAAAGACGATTTGGGTAACCGCTGGTTTCTTGGAAAACCCATAAGCGTAATCTACGACTATAAGATGACGGGCATTTGGCAAACCGGTGAAGATGCTTCAAAACAAGACCCCGGCGCTAAGCCGGGCGACCTTAAATTTGCTGATTTGGACGGTGATGGAAAAATAACTGCTAACGACAAAACCATTTTAGGCCAGACAGCGCCTAAATGGACAGCCGGTATTACCAACACCTTCCACTACAAGCAAATTAATCTTAGCGTATTTATCCAGACGGCCCAGGGAATGTTAAAAAATAACGCTGATTTTAACTATGCTGACGAAGCCGGGCGTAGAAATACACCTGCCGCAATTGGCTATTGGACACCAACAAATGGCAATAATCAATTCCAGGCATTATCGTATACCAACACCCGCGGTTATGGTTATCCGCATAATGCCAGCTACACCCGCATTAAAGATATCACCCTAAGCTATGTATTTTCACAAAGAATACTCGATCAGTTACATATTGCAGGTTTAACAATCTATGCAAGTGGCCGGAACCTGTACACCTTCACCAAATGGATAGGCTGGGACCCGGAAGATAATTATTCAACACGAGGATCAGGAGACTGGACCAATAACTACCCGCAAACCCGCACCATCGTTTTTGGAGCCAATATTTCTTTAAAATAAGTTAAACGTAAAAGACATGAAAAAATATTCAATATTGGGTGTTGTATGCATACTTGCCGTGACAATTACGTCATGTAAAAAAAACTATCTCGACGAAAAACCCTACTCTTCATATACGCCGTTAACATTAACTGACTCATTAGGATTCGAGGCATCTGCTATTGGCCTCTATAATTATGAAACCGGTATTTTAACTTACTCAGGCCGTCAGGGTTGGCCAAGCGTTTGGCAGGTTGGAACCGATGTGGCCAATGCCACCGCACAGCAAGAGGGCATTGAAGTGCCCTATTATAATTACAGCCTGTTAACCAATACAGATGCCGCTGCATCTTACATCTGGAGTAAGTATTACGCGTTGATTAACAATGCCAACATTATTATTGCTTCTGCCGAAAATCCGACGACTACCAAGATTACTTTGGTAGGCAAAAAACAGGTTGAAGCCGAGGCAAAATTCTTTAGGGCCTATGCTTACAATAACCTGGCCACCCTTTTTGGTAAAGTGCCGCTGGTTACCGCCCCGGTAAGCGGCTACAAGGCTAATTTTACACGCACAGCACTTGATGCCGTGAATGCGCAGATCGTTAGCGATCTTACTTATGCGAGTACCAACCTTGCCGACCTTAACAGTACCGGCAGCAAAGTGAATATGCAGGGCAAAGCTGTTGGCCGGGCAAATAAATACATGGCGATGCAGCTGCTGGCCGAAGCGTATTTGCGCATGGGTAAAAACGACCTTGCCGAGCAACAGGCCCAGGCAGTTATCAGCAGCGGTAAATTCAGCCTCGTTAACTCCCGTTATGGTGTTAGGGCAAGCGGCAGGGGCGATTATTATTCCGATATGTTTGTGTATGGCAATCAGCGCCGTTCGCAGGGTAGCTCCGAAGCTATTTGGGTACTCGAGCAAGAAAATCCAAACACGGTAGTAGGCGGCAACGTTGATAATGCGCAGCAGCGCCGTGTTTGGGGAGCTGCCTATTACCAGGTGCCCGGTATGTTGCCATGTGATTCATTGGGTGGCCGCAGTATTGCAAGGTTACGTTTAAGTAACTGGGTACTATATGGTTTATACCCTGCAGGCGATATGCGTAACTCGAACAACAATATCAGAAGGCAATATTATTATAACGACCCATCCCCCACCTATAGCGCACTTTATGGTAAACCGGTTCCGTTTACCGGTACCGATACATTGTTCAGAATCTGCCCAAGCACTACTAAATGGGGCGCGTTTGACCCCAATGATACCTTTGGCTATGCCATGATAAAGGACTTTATTATGATGCGTTTGGGTGAAACTTACCTTTTAATGGCGGAAGCCCAGGTAAAACAAGGTAAAACCGCCGAAGCCGCTGCAAGTATCAATATTTTGCGTACCCGGGCCCGGGCCCCGCTGGTAACCGGCTCGCAAATGACTATGGATTTTATACTTGATGAACGGGCGCGTGAGTTGATAGGTGAAGAAAACAGAAGGTTAACCCTGATGCGTACCGGTACACTTGTTGACCGTGCTATCCGTCTTAACGCCACTGATGCAGTACATCCAACCGTTGGGATTGTCGCTAAAAATCTTTTACTGCCAATTCCGCTTTCAGAAATTCAACTAAATAAGGATGCGGTTTTAGAACAAAACCCGGGCTACTAAAATGCGAAACAGTTAAGCGGCACTTATTTGCCGCTTAACTTGTTATATTTATCTATCGATGCTCTTTTTTCTAATGACTATAAATGCATCAGTATTATGATTGATGGCGATGGCTGCCTGCACATGGCATGGGGGATGCACAATCAACAATATAGCGGCTAATATTCAACCTGAAGCAACTAAAACTTTAGAACCAATAACCACTAAAAAAATCGGGCTGATTATTGCAGGTGTCACTATCACGATACTTCTATTGATTCTGACTACATCCCATTCAAATTTAAAACCCTACCGTGCGGCTCCTATTTCTCAGGATTTGGCTTAAACTTATCAAGCACAACTTTGGGAATTATAAAAATTGCCACTTCTGTTTTACTGTATTTAGTTCCTTTTAACATTTTGTTATTCATGGATTATCTTTTCAGAACAAGACAACGTCAGTTAATCCCGGGAGAACAAAATCATTAACAAATTAGCTGTGTATCCCCTCGACCCATTCATATACAATTGAATGAAAGCAGAGCAGGAATGGTGTGGTCAAGTTTTCGAGAATGTCCTCTTGTCATCGTTATTCACCTGGGGAATATGCTAAACCTGGATAAACCATAAAAGCACTTCGCTTAAATCCTAAAAATGTTGAGGCTTTAAATAACCTGGGGTTGATTTATCATGATATATTTCAGGACACTCCTGAAGCTATCAATTGCTTTCAAAAGGCCGTTGAAATTAGCCCTCGATTTACAATAGCAAAGTTAAACCTGGGATTCGCATTGAGGAAATTCCCGGATAAATACGATGAGGCGGCAGCCATTTATAAGGATATTTTGTCTTATGACCCTTATGAATCAACACTCTTTGGTATTTATAAAAGAGAATCAGTAGATATTGATAAGCTGATTTTATTTTCGAGGCTACTAAATAAGAATCTGTTTCTATATTATTTGAATGAGGAACCTTTGAAAAGCATGTTCAGTAAAGACATGGTGACACTTCAAAATCGTATTCTCGAACTTGAAACCGAATTGAGTTCAAAAGGCGAAAAGCTAAAGGATTTAACAGACATTATTGAAACGCAAAAAAAGGTAATTTCCTTGTATGAGGCTAATGTTTCTAATAAGGCAGGTGGACGAAACAAACGAAGTAGATAATTACTATAAATTATCCCTTCTAATCAATTTCCTGATATTCCTGGAAATGTAGTTTAATTTAGTGACATCCTGCGTTGCGAGTCGACCATCGTACCTTGCTTAACATTAAATAGATGACTTCTTCGGTTTCAATCGTGGTATCGCCCAAAGCAAATTAAATAGATTGACTTCCCTTACTTAATCAATATTCATAGAATTACAACTGAATAGTATGCTGATTAAAAAACAATACCTTTGCATAACATTTTTGTTAAACATGTTAATCAATGGAAATTTTAGCCACAGAAACGGAACAACTTATTAAGGACACCGCAAAGAAGGTATTCTTTGTAGATGGCAACATACATGCTACTACACAAGATATTGCTGATGCAGCCGGAATTAACCGTGCCTCCATACATTATTATTACCGCAGCAGGAAAAAACTATTAGATACTGTTCTTCAGGAAGCGATGATCGAGATGCAAACAAAAATTCAATCTATTTCTGAGCAAGCGATCACGTTTAGAGAGCAAACCGAAAAGTTTATAGAATTTTTTTTAGAAAGATCATTACAACACCCTTACCTGGAAATGTTCATTATTACGGAATTGAATGCCAATCCTGAACTGGCCGCCCTGGCATTAAATAAAGAGGAACGGGAAGCAAGGGTAAAAGATGTGACAGAAGGGATTGAAGGTGAAGTAAAAGCTGGAGCTATGAAACCGATCCACCCAGCACAATTCATGATAACATTAATTTCATTATGTTCTTTTCCATTTTTAGGTCAGACACTCCTTCGCCACATCCTGTCGATGGATAAGGAAACCTATGTCAAGTTTATTATGGAAAGAAAGAATGTCATTATGAAGTTAATTTTTTTAGATGCTTAAATTAAAGATATTGTATCCTTTATCTTAATCTCTATCAGAAATTTCCCGTTTTCGCGCTAAAAACGAACTTAATAGCACCTGGGGGATATAAAGTCAATGATTTCCTGCATTTTAATTTGAGTTAATCTTTCGAAAAACGATTTGGAATTAAAAAGTATATTTTTACTTTTGTATTTAACAATTTTGTTTAATAAATATGTTTTATAAAAGAGCATCTGTATAAGACGTGAACGCTTATAAAAATGTAGTGATATGGATAGAGATTTATACAGAAGATTGATCAGAACTGCTCTTATTTCGTCGCCGATAATTGCTTTATACGGCGTTGCACCCTTTTACATATTTAACAAGGCACAGTCCTCATATATTTTGTTTGCAGGCTTGGCTATTATGCTTAATGTACTTATATTCTGGGTCATTAATGTTGCCATCATCCGCTATTTTAGAGCATCTAAAAATTGGAAATGGTATATTTCCAGTTTTGCTTTTGTGGCCACTTTGCAAGTATTACTAATTTTTATTAGAGCATTATTTCCGGCACCATCTTTTATCTCTGAAGGTGAACTGCTTTTTAGAAAATATATTTTAATTGTTTACCCTTCTGTTTCAATGCTTGCCGTTAACGCCATCATTTTAATAATTTGTAATTCTATATTGGCAACACAAAAAAACAAAAATGTTGAAATTGAAATACAGGAACTTAAAGTGAGTAATCTTGAGGCACAGAAACAGGTGCTGTTGCAGCAATTGCAACCCCACTTTTTGTTTAATACACTTAGCGTATTGAAATCTTTAATAAAGGAGAATCCTGATGAAGCTGAAAATTACTCAATAAAACTTTCTGATTTTTTGCGCTATTCTGTTCAGATGCATAAAAGCGACATGGTGTCAGTGGAGCAGGAATTGAAATTTACCAACGATTATATTGATTTGCAGAAAATACGTTTTGAAAGCTCCGTTATTTTTGATGTGTGCATCCCATACGATGTGTACAAAATGCAAATACCTGCGTATGCCCTGCAAACATTAGTTGAGAATGCACTTAAACATAACTCATTTACAGAAAAAAGACCATTGCGCATAAAGATCAACTGCATCGGCGGGGGGGCTATCTTGGTTAGCAACAATAAAATGCTAGCAAACGCTGTGGAAACCACTGGCACCGGATTAAAAAACCTAAACCAACGCTACAGAATTATTGCAAATAAGGATGTAGAAATTACAGACACCAAGGACGAGTTCACTGCTAAATTGCATCTGTTAAATGGTATTCAAATATGAAAGTTGTAATTATAGAAGACGAGAAGCTTACGGCAAAAGATTTGAAAAGGACCATACTTGCAGTAAATCCAGATGTAGAGATTGATGGATTGCTACATTCTGTTGAAGATGCTGTTGAATACTTTAAAAGCCATACAGATACAGATCTTATTTTTTCGGATATTCAATTGGGCGATGGCCTTAGTTTTGAAATATTAAAAAAAATGAAGAACCAGGTTCCAGTTATATTCTGCACGGCTTACAACAACTATTTCTCAGAGGCCTTTGAAGCAACTGGCATTGATTACATATTGAAACCATTTAACAAAGCAACTATAGAAAAAGCGCTGGCAAAATATACTACGCTAGAGAAAAGGTTTACGAGAAATAACGAGAATTATAAAGAGCAGCTGAGCCTTTTAGAAACAAAAATTGCGCCTAAAAAAAGCGCTATAATCATCCGGCAGGCAGATAAAATAATTCCACTGGAAGCCAGCAGTATAGCAGTTTTTTTTGTTGAAGATGGATATACCTTCGCCTATACACTTGGACAGAAGAGATTTCTCGTTAATGAAAGCCTTGAAGACCTTGAGAGTTTTTTTGCCCCTTCATTTTTCAGAGCCAACCGGCAACATCTCGTAAATCGTAAAGCAATAAAAGACGCCGCCCATTTCTTTGACAGAAAAATTATAATCAACCTTAGCGTGCCGTTTAACGAACAGATATTGGTAGGCAAATTAAAAACCACATTTTTTGTGGAATGGCTTTCACAATGAAAATACGTTCGGGTTCCATTTTGTCCAGTTCAGGCAAATTCTCTTTTCGTATTACCCTATTATTCCAAAGTTTTACTGCTTAGTAAAACACTTATGCCACAAATCATAAAGACGTCCAAAATACACGTTATTTGCAATCAACTAGCAGTGCACGCGCGCAATATTTTTAATATGACTCGGGGCCTTGCTGTTCTTGCCGCCGGCAGAATTTCTACAACTGCCCTATTGTTTGTTTGTTGTAATATTGCGGAAGCTCAAACGTTCCAGGCGAAGGATTCAATTAGTGCCCTTATAAAAAACTCCCCGTCATTTACCATTTATAAGGACAATTATTTTATAACCGGCGTTCCGGTCAATACTCAGCCAACTAAATATAATTCCGATGTCAAATTTCAAATCAGCTTTAAACAGCGGCTTACCAATGCAGTTTTGCCCTTTAACACCGTTCTCTACCTGAGTTATACTCAAAAGTCTTTTTGGGATATTTACCGTAAAAGCAGCCCTTTCGCAGAAACAAATTATAATCCCTCAATCGCAATTAGTAAATTCTTTTATTACAAACAAAAACTGATAAGTCTGTCGGTAGCTTTCGAGCATGAATCTAACGGTAAAGACAGTATTTATTCTAGAAGTTGGAACAGGCTTGCACTCAATTGGGCGATTGAAGCCTCAAAAAGGTCAAGGCTGTATTTGAACTTTTGGATACCTTTTCAATATGAAGCCGACAACCCCGATTTACTGGATTATGTAGGGAAGCTTGAAGTAGCATACCAATGGAAGACATTAAACCAAAGGCTAATGATTGACGCAACCGTGCGAAAAGGACACAAATTTGACTGGCGGGGCTCGCTTCAAACGCAAGTCAGTTACCGGCTGAATAAAAATGAAAATCAATATATAACACTTCAGTGGTTCACAGGATATGCCGAAAACTTACTTGATTACAAGGAAAAAAGGCAGATGTTAAGACTTGGCATAACGATAAAACCATCAAGGTTTGTATTTTATTAATAAGGTCGCACTATTTTCATTGCTGCTGAAACCAACGGTTTTGGGCTTCTTCATCCCGTTCAATCCTCAATTTGTCCATTTCGGCTAACGTACAATTGCTGTCAATGGGATATATGTAAATCTTTGTCCCAAAATAAAAGAATATGACAACATTAAGCATTCGCGCAAGCGTTTTAATTATTCTCCTTTTTGGAGGATTGGGCGCCTTTTGCCAAACAAATGAAGGCGTTATCGGCAACTGGAAAATCGGGCTAAAGGATAAAGCCATGGATATCGAAATATATCTAGCTAAAGACAGTAACTATTATGGAAAAATAATAAATGACAGCCATACGCCATCAAAAAACGGGGTAATTATCCTGAAGAAATTGAAATACAATGAGCCTTCAAAAACTTTCAAAGGTCTCATGCACCCTGAGGACGCGGATATTCAACTTGACGTAAATGTTACTGTGATTGACCCAGATCATTTAAAAATGGTGGCCAAGAAGATGCTGATCAGCAGAACTGTATACCTAACAAGAATAAAATAAGATCCTGCAGATGAAGATTAAGATTAAGGCCTTTGTAACAGGTAGTTTCATTTTTCTTTCCGGTTCCGTTCACGCCCAGAAAATATTCACATCCGTTGACTCCTTATTGAATTATTCAGTGTCAAAAAGTATTTCTGTTCAATCCGGTTATATCCGGTTAGACCAGGCCAAAAAAGCAAAGCTGGCAGCCATACTTAGTGTCCCAGACCCAACAGGCAATACCACTTTTAGCTATACTCACAATACCAAATTACCCGTAAGCCTTTTCCCTTCAGAGGCGTTCGGTGGTCAGGCAGGGACATATAAAGAGGTGCAGACGGGTGTTCCTTATGTTACTAATTTCAGCAATGATATAAACATAAAACTTTTTAACCTGACGGGATGGGAAAATCTAAAAATGTCTAAGCTTAATATTGAAAGTAATGCGTCAGAGAATAAGCTTACCTTAAAAGAACTTTGGGAAAACATTGCCACTAGTTATTATAATATCGTCTCGCTACAGGAACAATTGAATAGCACCGTGCAAAATGTAGCTATCTCAGATAGCCTATTAGCAATTACCAAGAACAAGTATAATGCAGGGCTTATAAAGCAACAGGATGTAAATGATGCAAACGTAAACAATCTTACTACGCGGGAAAATAAAAACCAGATTGAATATCTGATAAAGCAGCAATATTTAGCATTAAAAATACTTTGTGATATTCCTGAAAAGGAAGACATACAGATCGCGAATAAGCTTTCGCTAACAGAATTTGACACAAAGCCGTTTGTTGAATATAATAACGTTGCTTTCGCCAACAGCGTTTTAAAGGAAAAGATAGCTTTATCAAATTGGAAACAGCAAAAGTATTCTAAGTATCCAGCGCTTTCCTTTTTTCAGAGTAGCACTAGTCAGCAAAATAACACAAGAGGTAAATTATTTGACAGTAGTGTAAAATGGTATCCGAGCAGCTATATTGGTTTAAAGCTTAGTATCCCGTTCCCATCATCTAACACAATGAGTCAAACCTCAAAGGCGAAGTATGATTATTTACTTGCTCAAAAAAACACAGAGCAACAAAAAATAAAATCAGATTTACAGGTAAGACAAATTTATACGGACTATGACAAAGCGTTAAGTCAGGCTACTGCCAATAAGGAAATATATTTATTAAGAAAAGAGAATTATCAAAAATACCTGAACCTGTACACTGAAGGACAGGCAAGCCTTGAACAAACACTTAATAAGTTTAATGAAATGGTAAGCAGCCACTATAACCTTGTTTCTTCGCAGGTAACAGTACTCAATGCCAAAACAAAAATTGATATTAATAACAGAATAAAATGAATCAGAAATTAATTCGCACGATAGTACTTACGTTTCCCGTTTTGCTTTTTTATTCCTGTGGCAAAAAAACAGAAGAGACAAAGCCGATCCGGAAAGATGTGACTGAAACGGTATTTGCTTCGGGCATACTTGAGGCTGACAATACATATGATCTTACAGCACAAGCAGACGGTTATCTTTCACAGGTAAATTTTGAGGATGGAGATGTTGTTGCACCAGGAAATGTATTGGCTATTGTTAATAATAGAGAAGCCACTTTTAATGAACAAAGTGCAACAGATTTGTATAAAATAGCACATCGAAACACACAAAACAATGCACCTGCTTTACAGCAGGCACAAAATACTATTAACATCAACAAACAAAAGATGGAACTGGATTTAACTAACCTGCAACGCTATCAAAAATTATGGGAGAATAACAGTATTGCTAAAATAGACCTTGACAATGCCAAGATTCAATATGAATCTTCAAAATCAAACTATGAAAATGCTTTGGAGAATTACAAGCAATCGCAACAGCAAGCCAATCAGCAGGCTATCAGTACACAAGCAACCAAAAATATATACGAATTAATTACTGGCAAAAACAAAATAAGTGCCGTTGTAGCGGGGAAAATTCTAAAGAAGTATAAACAACCGGGTGACTACGTAAAACGTGGTGAAAGTATTGCATTAATTGGAAATATACATGATATATACTCGAAAGTGAATGTTGATGAGGGCAATATAGGGAAAATCAAGGTCGGTCAAATCGCATATATACAATTGAACATAAATAAGGAAAAAATCTATAAAGGTACAGTTAAGGAGATTTATCCTTCGTTTGATGAGAGCACCCAGTCATTCATTTGCAAACTTGCTTTTACTGACAGTTTAGATTTTACTATTGTAAACACACAATTGCAAAGCAACATCATAGTAACAACAACAAAAAATGCATTGCTTATTCCTAGAAAATATCTTGATTTTGGAGGATATGTGCAGGTAAAAGGACAAAAAGAAAAAGTAAAAGTTGTTACGAAGTTTGTAAGCAATGAATGGGTCCAGGTATTAAGTGGAATAGATGAAAATACTGTCTTGGTTACAGAAAATCTGGCGGCCAATAAAACAAATACTTCAGAGGCAGGAGCACAATTAAACTGATAATAATGAAACGCAGTATAAATACAGACATTGCTTTTACACACATAATTACCAGGAAAAGACAAACACTCGTTGCAGCATTAGGTGTTACTCTTGGTGTCGGGATATTTTTATTTATGAATTCACTGACATCTGGCTTTTCTTCCTTTTCGACAGATGAAATGTTTAAAAACAGCGCCCACATCAAGATTTATAAGGATGATGAATTGAGTCAGCCTCTGATGCCTTTTCCAGATTCTCGACATGTTGCTGTTATTGTGAATCCTCAGATTACCACTCTGTCGAAGAAGATAATTAATCCTGAACAGTTGCTGTCGAGAATTAAAAAACAGCCCTATGTTGTGAATGCAATTGCACAGGTAGGTTTTGACGCATTTTATAACCGCGGCAAGGCACAGTTAAGGGGAGACGGCAATGGTGTAAATATACTTGAATATGACGCCATGTTCAAGACAGGCAAATACATAGTGGCAGGCAGCTTGAACGGGGTACAAGGCAACTTAAATGGTATCATCATAGGAAGTGGCATTGCGGAAAAGTTAAACCTTGGAATCAATGATAATATTACAGTAACTTCTTCCTATAACGTTGTAAAAGTAATGAAAATAGCAGGCATTTTTACAACCGGCAATAGCATAACTGACAATGCAAAATCCTATATGAATATTACCACAGCACAGCAATTTATAAAAGAAGGGCCTTCCTACGTAAGTAATATTTTTATAAACGTACCCGATCCTAATGAAAGTGAAAAGTACGCGGTTATGTTGCAACAATTAACACCATATAAGGTAGAAGACTGGAAAACTACGAATGCAGATGTATTGGCAAGCGGCAAGACGAGAGATATATTAATGAGTGCTATCTCTCTCTCTATTTTAGTAGTAGCAGCTTTTGGTATCTACAATATTCTCAGTTCAACGATAGCACAAAAAATAAATGACATTGCCATATTAAAAGCAACAGGATTTGCGGGCAAAGATGTAGTCAGGATTTTTCTATCCGAAGCGCTCATAATGGGATTCATTGGCACGCTAATGGGGCTGGTTGTTGGTGGCGTGCTTATTGCAATAATGTCAAGAATATACATGGGCGGCCCAGTGGGTTATTTCCCTATCCGTTTTGAACCCGGACTTTTTGCAAAAAGCTTTGGGTTAGGTTTGTTTATTACACTTTGTGCTGGTTATTTTCCAGCAAGGAAAGCTGCAAGAGTTGACCCTGTAGAAATCTTTAGAAAATAATCCGAACATGGAAAAAAAAGAAGTTATTTTAAGTACAAAATCATTAGGGAAATATTTTTATGACCCCGTTAAATTTAAGGTTTTAGACGATATTAGTTTTGAGGCATATAAAGGGGAGTTTTTAACATTAGTTGGCAAAAGTGGTTCGGGCAAATCCACTTTACTCTACTGTCTCAGCACAATGGACACGTCTTACGAAGGAGAGTTATTTGTTAATAATGAAAGAATAACAGGAAAGAAAACAAATGAATTAGCGGCATTACGAAACAGGAATATCGGATTCGTATTTCAGTTCCACTACTTGTTACCTGAATTCTCTTGCCTGAAAAATGTGATGATCCCGGCGTTGAAGCTGGGAAAATACACTTACCAAGAAGTAGAAGAAAGAGCATACCATAAACTGGATGTTTTAGGCATCAAAGAGCAGGCATTAAAACCAGCAGCAAAGCTAAGCGGGGGGCAGCAGCAACGGGTAGCTATTGCCAGGGCGCTTATCAACGATCCTGCAATTATTATGTGCGACGAACCAACAGGCAATTTAGATAGTAAGAACACTAAAATTGTATTTGATGTTTTTACACAGATAGCACATGAGTTTGGTCAAACCATAATTGCAGTAACCCATGATAATGATTTTGCCCAAGCCAGTGACCGAACGATTGAATTGGCGGATGGGAAAATCATCAGCCATGATAAGAATTTTATTGATATTCATTAAGTCACCGGTAGAAAACTTTCCATGATTCCCCCTGCCGATTGGATAAAAAGCTCTATATTAAACTTATTATGGAAAGAAAGAATGTCATCATAAAGCTATTTTTTTTAGATGCCGAAAATCAGACTATTGAGTTTTTTGCATGCAATTTCCCCTTCCCACGCTAAAAACAAACTTAGTAACACTTGGAGGATTTAAAATTCACGATCTGCTTCAATTTAAATTTGAATTAAATCTTCGAACAACGAGTAGGAATTTAAAAATAAATTTCTACTTTTGTATTTAACAAAATTGTTCAATAAATATGTTTTATAAAAAAGACAGCTATGCCGACCCGGAAAAATTGATTAAGGTAGCAGCAAAAAAAGTTTTTTTGAAGAAGGGGTTAAAGGGGGCCCGTCTGCAAGAGATTGCGGATGAAGCGGGCATCGCCCGGACAGCACTTCACTACTACTTTCGTAGTAAAGAGAAACTATTTCTCACCGTCTTACGGGATGTTTTTTATGATATCAATCTAGGGGCAAAAGCGTTAACAAACCAGGGATCAACTATCGTTGAGAAAATGGAATTCTTCGTCACTCAGTATTTTGACAAAGTTTGCCAGGAACCGGGGCTGGATCTGTTTATACTCAACGAGTTTAATACCCATCCCAATTTAATGAAGGAGGTGCCAATGGATAATACGATTATCAGTCTTACCGATGCGATGCTTCATGAAATTGAAAAAGCGGTAGAAAGAAAAGAAATCACCGGGAATCCTAAACAAATCTTTATGACGCTGATGGCCATTTGTATGTTTCCGTTTGCGGCAAGTGGCTTGCTGCAAAATATCTTAAAGCTTAACAATGAACAATATTTTCAATTGATGAGCAATAGAAAGGCTTACGTGATCAATTTTTTGAAAACGAACTTCAATTAATGTTTTTTTTTGAATCAATTAAACAAAAAAGTTAAACAATAAAATTATATAAAAATGAAAAATAAAGCTTTCCAGATACTCTGCTTATTACCAGTATTTATTATGCTGACCCGTTCAGCAAGAGCACAGCAGGTAATGTCATTAGAGCAATGTATAGATACCGCCTTACGTCAAAGCCTACAACTTAGGGCCGACAATTATGATCTGGAGAAAACCAAAGCCGGCGTGCAGCAGCAATATAGTGCATTGTTGCCTAACATTAACGGCAGTGCTTCATATCAGTATTCTTTCCAGGTGCAAACATCCGTTATTCCGGCAGAAGCTTTTGGCGGACCAGTTGGCACTTATAGCGCAGTAAAGTTTGGGGTGCCGCAAACAAAAAATGCACAAATAACATTAAATCAAACCATTTTTAACCCGTCGGTTACCATCGGTTTAAAAGCTGCAAAACTGGCTTTAAACCTTAATCAGTTACAAATACAAAGCAGTAAGGAAGATTTGGTTTACAATCTTTCAGCTACCTACTACAATATCCAGTCAGTATTAAAACAAATTGAACTAAGTAATGAAACACTAAACAATACGGAATCATTGCTAGCCAGTATGCAACAGCAGCTGAAGGCCGGGTTGGCTACCCAAACTGACGTTGACAGGCTTACCGTAACCCGCGATAACGACAAAGCTAGCCTGCAATCTCTTGCAAATAATCGGGAGAAGTATTACAATTTATTGAAGACGCTGATGAACCTGCCCTTGGTCACCAGCATCACAGTAGTGCCATTTACCGATAATGAGGCCAGCAATGCGCTGCTGCAAACGCCTACGTTCAATCCAGATTCAAAAACCAATTATCGGCAGATCATGGAAAATATAAATATTTCCAAACTGGAGCGTCAGAATATCAAAGCTGGATATTTGCCGAATCTTTCCTTAAACGGGGGGTATGGACTTTATGGCAACTATACCAATGCCGACCCTTTTAAAAGTATCAATGGTAAATATTATCCGTCGTCCTACGTCGGTCTAAAACTGACCATTCCCATTTTTGATGGTTTCAGTATCAGATATCAGGCCAAACAAAAGGACTTTGAAATCAAAAAATACGAAGTCCAGGCGCAGCAGACCATTCAACAAAACAATAAGGAACTTGCCGATGCCTACGAAGACCTGAAAAGCAACTTTATTACCTATCAAAACCAGCAACGCAACTTGGCGCTGGCGCAAAAGGTCATGAGGGATATTGACACACAATATAAGAGTGGACTGGTAAAGGTAAGCGACTTTATAAATGCCAGCAGTGATTTGCACACAGCGCAAAATAATTTCGTTAACGCGCTCATTAACATCAAGCAAGCAGAATTAAATCTTAAAAAAACACAAGGAACCTTGCTTAAAAACTAAAACTCATTAGTGAAAATCAATAACAACACACATATCAATTATAATAAAATGAAAAAAACAACCAGACTTATTGTCATCATTGCCGTTCTGGGCTTAGTAGCGCTTACGATATTCAAGTTGGCTTCCAATAAGAAAGAAGTTACGGAGAGGGTATACCATGCCAATATCAATGCTAAGGCCTTAGTTCAGGTCGATACTGTTAAAGAGTCGTCTTTTGGAGCATCAACCACCTTCCTTGGAACCTTTTCGCCAAGCAGGGAAGTATCCATAGCTTCTGAAACATCAGGAAAAGTGATCACCGTTGGCATAAAAGAGGGCAGCCAGGTTGTTGCGGGAACGCTGATCGCTCACCTTAATGATGCTGTATTGCAGGCCCAATTCAGTTCAGCGAAGGCAAACCTTGCCAACGCGGCAACCACATTAAAACGTTATAACGCGGCGCCGACCGGTGTTACCCAATTGCAAATGGACAACGCCCATACCCAGGTACTTACTAATCAGGCCCAAATTGAGCAATTACAAAGACAAATCGATCAATATACAATCAAGGCACCTTTTGCCGGTGTGATAACGGCACGCAACTTTGATTTGGGGGCGATAGTATCACCTGGAACAACGCTGGCTACGCTTATTGACATAGCGACACTTAAACTAGAGATAAGCGTTCCGGAGAAATATGTAATGCAATTTAAGAAAGATATGTCCCTGAATGTAAAAACGGATGTGTACCCTAATACAATTTTTAAAGGAGCTGTAGATTACATATCCAGTAACGCTGATGCTTCGCACAATTATACAGTAAAAGTTTTGGTAACCAACACCGTGCAATCGCCACTAAGGGCAGGCATGTACGGTAATGTTATCGTCGGCAGTTCTGCATTGCAAAACGCGATCAGTATTCCCCGCTCTGCTTTGTTAGGCTCTTCACAAAAACCGCAAGTTTATGTGGCACAAAACGGCGTGGCGAAACTTCGCGATATAGAAATCGGTGCCAGCAATGAAACAGATGTTCAAGTAACCAATGGATTGAAAGTCAATGATATCGTAATCACAGGAGGATTAGTAAATCTGACCAGCGGCACTAAAATAGATGTGAAATAGCTAAAACCGGTAGAGGAATTTTTACCACCACGCTTTTAAACCATAAAATTAAAAAAATATAAATATGTCATTAACCGAAATAGCCATAAAAAGACCCTCACTCATCATCGTTATATTCACGGTGCTAATAGGGGGCGGTTTGTTTTGTTATCAGCAGCTGAGTTACGAATTACTGCCTGATATCTCTAATCCTACACTGGTGATAACTACCAGTTACCCAGGCGCCGCACCAGCTAACGTAGAACAAACAGTTACTAAAAAAATAGAAGACGAGCTGAGCACAGTTGATGGTATAAAAACCATTACGTCGCAGTCACTGGAAAGTACATCGATTATAACCGCCGAGTTTGTTACTGGCAGCAATATTGACGAGAAGCAGCAGGATGCACAGCGGAAAATAAATAACATCAAAGGCGATTTGCCAACGGATGTAAAAGCATCCAGTATCAGC
The DNA here is from genome assembly GCF_058801545.1 of Mucilaginibacter sp. GW822-FHT03E02. Lineage (NCBI taxonomy): Bacteria > Pseudomonadati > Bacteroidota > Sphingobacteriia > Sphingobacteriales > Sphingobacteriaceae > Mucilaginibacter > Mucilaginibacter sp. GW822-FHT03E02. The sequence goes on from NZ_JBXANJ010000001.1 coordinate 5,542,169, forward strand.
AAAGTAACCCCAAGCGACCAGCCTATTATGCAAATGATGGCGACATCATCACTGGACAATGCCGATTTCTATGATATTATCAAAAATCAGATCAATCCACTGTTTCAACAAATACCGGGTGTCGGTGAGATTACGTTGATAGGCGGACAAGAACGGGAAATCCAGGTGAACATTAATAAAAGTAAGCTGGACTATTACGGGCTCTCTATCCTTAATGTGACCGCTGCAGTAGCCAATGGTAACCAGGAGCTTCCGGCGGGTAAAGTAAAATCCGAGTCGACCGGGCAAATGACAGTACGCCTTTCGGGCAAATATAGCTCAGTAACGCAATTGAATGACCTGGTAATCGGTATGCCTTCCACTGGCAGCCCTATCAGGTTAAGAGATGTAGCGAGTGTAGCTGATGTTACAAAAGACGTCACCTCTGTGTTCCGTTATAACGGGCAAAATGGTATTGGCTTGCTGATTAAAAAACAAAACGATGCCAACGCGGTTGCCATCAGCCAGCTGATCAAACAAAAGATTTCCGGCATTGAAAAAACATATGTATCAAAAGGCGTAAAATTTATTATCGCTGATGATACTTCTGATTATACATTAGAAGCCGCACACGGGGTTGTAGATGACTTGATACTGGCTGTAATTTTGGTGGCGATCATCATGCTGCTGTTCCTGCACAGCCTCCGTGATTCGCTTATCGTACTTCTGGCTATCCCGACATCACTTGTCGCAACCTTTATTTCGATGTATCTTTTTGGCTATACACTGAATTTAATGACCCTGCTTGCCTTGTCATTAGTAATAGGCATTTTGGTGGATGATAGCATAGTAGTACTCGAAAATATACATCGCCATCTAGCAATGGGCAAGGACAAAGTTACAGCTTCACTGGATGGACGTTCCGAAATAGGTTTCTCGGCCATAGCCATTACCATGGTGGATGTGGTTGTTTTTGGCCCGCTTTGCCTGATTCAAAATACGGTAGGCTCTATTTTGCGCGCTTATTCATCCACCATTGTGGTGGCCACATTAATGAGCCTTTTTGTGTGTTATACACTTACGCCATGGCTTGCTTCGCGTTTTGGAAAGATAACCATTCTGGATAACAGAAAGCTTCAGCATAAACCCCTTCTACTATTCGAAAAAATGATTACCGGATTAACGAACTGGTACACCAATGCTTTAAAATGGGTGCTCAGCCATAAGTTGATTATGAGCGGTTTTGTAGTGTTGCTTTTTATATTGCTAAGCCAGGTTATGAAATTAGGGGTTATCGGTAGCGAGTTTGTAACCGCTACCGATAAGGGACAGTTCAGACTTGCGCTGGAGTACGATAAAAATACAACTGTAAAACAAAACAATTTACGCACGTTACAAATAGAAGACTACCTCCGCAGACAACAAGACGTAACGACGGTTTTTAGTAACGTAGCGGGTTCAAGTACATCGTCATTGGTATCTGGCGTAGGTTCTGATTACAAATCAGAGCTGACGGTAACCTTAGTTGACAAAAAAGAGAGGATTCTTCCCACAGAGAAAATAATGTTGCAGAAGAGTCAGGACATCGCCCAACACTTTCCAGGGGTGAAGATAAGCCCGACGATGGTAGATATGGTTAATGGCGGCGAACCTATTCAACTGGTATTAAACGGCGAGAACAGCACCCAACTGATGGCAACTGCTAATCAGTTGAAGCAGCAAATTAAAGCTATGCCTGGCGCAATTAACACTACGCTAAGCGTTGAAGAAGGTAATCCGGAGGCCGAAGTAAGGATCAATCGGGAAAAAATGAGCCAGCTCGGCCTGAACGTTAACCAGGTAGGGGCTGTTTTGCAAAATGCCTATGCCGGTAATACTGATGCCAAATACCGAGTGGGCACCAACGAATACGATATCCGGGTAAAATTTGACGATTTTGACAAGCACAGTGTAGAAGATGTAAAAAATATTGAGTTTATCAATGCATCTGGCCAATTGATCAGGTTATCACAATTTGCCGATGTGGTACAAGGCAGCGGGCCCAGCGTATTGGAACGTAAGGACAGGCGTACTTCCGTAACTGTCAAAAGCAACGTGCTTGGAGTTACATCAGGTGTAGTTGCCGATAGTATCAAACAACTATTGATAGAAAAACCATTACCTGCAGGCATTGATTTGCGCTGGAGCGGCGATGTGGAACGTCAGGGCGATTCATTTGGAGCTATGGGACTCGCTATTATGGCAGCTGTAATACTCATGTACCTGGTAATGGTCGCCTTGTACAATAATTTTGTTTATCCTTTTGTGGTATTATTTTCTCTACCGGTGGCCTTCATAGGCGTATTTCTGTTATTGGCGTTAACCAAATCCTCTATGAGCATTTTCACCATATTGGGTATGATTATGTTAATGGGGCTGGTGGCCAAAAATGCTATCCTGATAGTTGACTTTGCCAACCACCTTAAAGAGAAGGGCTATACCAGTTGGCAGGCGTTAATAGAAGCTGGAAAAGAACGTTTACGTCCTATACTTATGACAACGATGGCTATGATTATTGGTATGTTACCAATAGCTACATCAAGCGCGGCGGGCAGCGAATGGAAAAACGGACTGGCATGGGTGATCATAGGCGGCCTATCGTCAAGTCTTTGCCTTACTGTTTTCGTCGTACCTATGGTTTACTATTGCGTTGACCGTTTCGGCGATAAATTCAGACAGCGCTTTCCAAAAAAAGAAGTGACCACCAGTCAGTTCGTAACAACGTCTAACCATCATTGATCATCTAAAAAATTTAAACAAACAGGCACCTGCTTCCGGGTAAGTGCCTGTTTAAATTAGTTAAGAATTTTTATGGCTGATATTGAAAAGTACATAGTTGAAAATGCAACATCCCTATTTGCTGCTTATGGACCACAAGCAGTTACCATGGATGACATCGCATCCGTGTGCGGGATTTCTAAAAAAACGCTTTATCGCTTTTTCGAAAATAAAGAGATGCTGATTGTATGTATTCTTAAAAATTTATTTGATACAAGCATACTATCATGGAGACCAGATGAGGGAACAAAGCCTGATGCTTTGCATGAATTAGACCGCTTTTTAAACGTTATTCAAAATATACTAACTATTTTAACGCCTGCATTCTTTCATGGAATAAGAAAGCAGGCGCCCATGGGGTATCATTTGCTTGCCGAGTTTGGGGTGTTCACGTTAAGCCCATTCCTGGTTGGGATTGTTAAAAATGGCCAGTCAGAAGGTGTTTTCAAAATTGAAATAGAAGCTGGGGCCGCGACGACGCTATATTGTCAGTTACTAAAAAACATATTGGAGAATGCACCTGATTTTTTCAATGACAAACCGCTATCCATTCAATCAGCTAATTTATTTTTTCGTCAGGGATTATTAAACCATAAAACAAAAGACAGCTTTGCCTAAAAGAAGCAAAAAAGGTAATAATAAACTATGGTTTGAAATTACCCCGATTATCTACTGAAGAGTTTCTTTGCGACAAACTCGTCAAAAAAATAATTCCGGTAAGCATTCCCTATCGGGATCTCATGTTTACGGATAAAAACAGTATTATTATCAAACGAGTCGATTTCCCTTAAATTAATTATATAACCTTTGCTGATACGTACAAAAAAGCTCTGAGGTAATTGTTTGTGAATCGTTTTTATATTCATAGCAGTAATAATCCGCTGTTCGTCGGTATGCAATATGACATAATCTTTTAAACTAGCGATAAACAGGATATCTTTTAAAGCGACTCTAAATATTTTTCGTTCCGCTTTTACAAAAAAGTAATCGTTAGCTACCGTCTCTATATGATCGCCGGAATGATCTGTTTTTAAAAGCTGAAGGTAGGAAGCTGCTTTACTCACGGCCTTTTGGAAGCGCTCGCTTTGAACGGGTTTAACCAGATAATCGATGGCCTCAACCTCATAACTATCAAGAGCATATTCACTGAACGCCGTTGTGAAAATAACCAACGTTTCATAAGGGACAGTTTTTGCAAATTCGATACCGCTTATACCTGGCATTTGTATATCGAGAAAGATCAGGTCAACTGCATGGTCCGCCATGAACTTTGAAGCCGCATTGGCACTGTTGAAGCTACCCAAAAGGTGCAGGTCTTTTGTTTTTTCAACCAGCAATTGAATAGCCTCCCTGGCTAGCGGTTCATCATCTACAACGATGCAATTCATAACTTTATCATTAAGGCTACGCAAAAAAGATGTGCTTCGTCTCTTACATACAGATCATGCTGGCCAGGATAAAGTAATTCAAGCCTTCGCTTTAAATTAGCTAATCCCAAACCACCTGGGTTGCTTTTCACTTTCACCGGTGGCTTTGAGTTGATGCATTTAAAATACAACTCGTCACCCTTTACTCTAAAATTCAAATCAACAAAAGATAGTCTTTCAGCATCCACATTATGTTTGATGGCGTTTTCTACAAAGGTAATAAATAACAATGGCGCTACTTGTACCCCATTAATTTCACCCTCTTGATTTATTTGGAAATCGAAGTTATCCCGGCGTATTTTTTCCAGGTTAAGAAAATCAGTCAGAAATTGAATATCGGCCGTAACCAGCACTTTTGGCCTTGTACTGTCATACAACTGGTAGCGCAAAAGATCGCTAAGTTTCATTAATACCTGTGAAGCTTTTACGGGATCTTTCTGAGTAAGCAAATTAGCATTATTCAGCATATTAAACAGAAAATGTGGATTAATCTGATTCTTGAGCTGTTCTAATTCAGCCTGTATAGTAGTTTTCTCCAGTTCATTGATACGCTCCGAATCTCTTATCCAACGTTGAAAGAGTTTGATCGCTGTAGACGCGGCAACCAGCACAACAATCCAAAATATAGTGGGCACTAATATTTGATCTTTGCGGTCAGCTTCCAAATATGGTTTTACATGGCTTACCAGCAAGTAGGCCAGTCCAAGATATGCTACAATCCCAAGGCCATATCCATAGTACCGGTTGCGCAGCAAAAACTTCGGCACCAAAAGGTACATATTCGTATAAAACATGAACAACAGTAAAGACAAAAGACTGATTTTGATATAGTATGCGAAAGATTCGTTAGGCAAAATAGGGACATTATAAACCATTGCACTGATTACAAATAAGGCAATGAAATGCCGAAACAACCTGTATCTGGGATTTGTCCATAATCCCCAGGGGGAATTTTTATTCAATGGCCTGTGCTGCTCGTCCACGATAAATTAAATTATGATATTGTTCATTCAAATATACGACCACTGTATAGGATGAAAGTTCGATTTTAATATAAAAACGTTCATTTATATCACCTTGAATACCCTGCTTACTCCATGTCAACCGTCTATTTTACGATAATCGATTTGCTTTGTGTTGTATGCGCGCTAAAATAGCCCAATGCAGTTGGGGAAATGTTGGATGGTGGGTTTGCCGGCGCAACTGCCCCTCCGGGGCCGTTACTGCCTCCTTGCTGCATCAGAGTATACCAATAGGTATAGACTGGTTTATCGATGCATTGCATCTCCACAGTTACGGTATCGCCGGGGTAAATATCAATATCATCTTCGCGCAGATTATTATGAACATATCTACCGTCTGTAAAATCATCGTTAAAAGCGAAGACTTGTTTCACCTGGATATTATTTACATACATCACAAAACGATACTGGTTAACTGTCCCGGCTGGGTCCTGATAGTGTACAGTGATCTCCTTTTGGTTCTTGCTATTATCCAGCTCCCTGGTTTTTGCTGTTATAGAATCCAATTGTATCAACCCGGACATAGTTGAACTGGCTGTATACGTTTTTCCTCCCGTTAAAACGGTCATGGTATAGGTATTACCTGTGATCCCTTTCATTGAGGCGATAGAATAGGTGCCAGAAGGTCCTTCGGTAAACATATAGTTAGTGCCGCTACCGTCACTAACCGAAACGACCGCACCACTTACAGGAGGATAGGTATTTGTAGTTGTAAAAGTAACATTACGGCTGAGTTTAACGTATTGAACACCGCTCATGTCGGTAATATTGCCCTCTATAACCAGTTTACCGGTATCGTCGCCTAATTTAAGGTCAATGACCTTGGTACATGACATTGTTTCGAATAATAAAAAAAGTATGACGATCTGATATTTTAAGTTCATTATTTTCATGCGGTTTGATCATTTAAATTTGAAGTTCCAGGTAACAGAAGGAATAAGCGTTGCAAAAATGCTGGTCTCCACCGCTTCAGTAGTATTTGGCACGGTCTTGCTATCCCGAAAAGTAATAAGATATGGATTCCGGTGATTATAGACATTATATATCCCGAATGTCCAGCTGGAATGAAATCTTTTGTGCTCCTTTCCTTCCAATGTGGCGCCTATATCCAGCCGGTTCGATGCGGGCATCCGGTACCCGTTACGCTGTGAATAAGAAAAAGTAGTCAGGCCGCCAACCTCATATTTACCGGTCGGATAACTAACAGCATTCCCGGTTCCATAAGTGAAGGCTCCCGAAAACGACCAACGCTTATTCAGCTGATAAATACCCACTACAGATAAGTCATGTGTGCGATCCTGCCGCGCCGGGTAATAACCACCGTTATTGATGGCGGCAAACTTTTGTTCTGTGCGGGATAACGTATAGCCAATCCAACCGTTAAAACGGCCGTATTTCTTTTTAAAAAACAATTCCAGTCCATATGCCCTTCCCGAACCAAAAGTAAGCTGCGACTCCACATCCTGGTTGGCGATCAATTGTGCTCCATCCTTGTAATCGATCTGGCTCTGCATCCATTTGTAATAAACCTCAGCCGAAAATTCATAGGTATTGTCTTTAAAATTTCTAAACCACCCCGCAGATACCTGGTCAGCTATTTCAGGTTTGATATTGTTGCTGCTCATTACATAAAGATCAGTAGGCGTGCTGCTGGTCGAGTTAGTTAACAGGTGAATATTCTGAGTATTGCGGTTATAAGATGTCTTAACCGAGCTCTCATCATTCAGCTGGTAACTGGCAGAAAAGCGGGGTTCAAGATTAAAATAGGATTTTACCGATTGTCCCGAGCCATAGGTAGTAGAAGTAACAATATTCCCTGAGGCATCATAGGTACTGAATGTCCCCGGCCCTAAAAGGAACATACCGCTTAACCTCACGCCGTACAAGAATGTCAACTGGCTATTCGCCTTCCATTCATCGCTCACATACAACGCATTCTCAAGGCCGTATCGTTGTTCAGTACTCCTGGTGTTAAAACTGGATGAAGAAGTTGTGCTAATGCTACCCGGCGCAATCGAGTGATGCAAAACATTCAACCCAAACTTTAACGTATGGCTATCTGCAACCGAATATTGCAGATCTTCTTTCAGATTGAGGTCGGTAATTTTTGAAGTAGCCTTAAAATTGTCATTGCTTTGAAAGCTTTGTATAGTGTAATTATAGTTACTGTATACCAGGGAAGTATTGGAGAATAGTTTGTTGCTAAATAAATGGTTGAATCTAATCGTGCCGGTAGAATTACCCCAGTTTGTGCCAAAGGTGTTTTTTAACCCTAAAACATCCTTTCCAAAGTATCCGGAAAGATAAATAGCGTTCTTGTCATCGAAATGATAGTTTGCCTTAGCATTAAGATCATAAAAATAAAGCGAACTACCCTTAATGGTAGAGTCAGACGAAGCCTTCAGGAAAAGGTCAATATAGGTTCTTCTGGCGCTGATCATAAACGATCCTTTGTCTTTGACTAAGGGACCTTCGACTTTGATGCGCGAGGAGATCAAACCCAAGCCGCCCTGTACAGTGAAACTTTTATTATTGCCTTCATTCATTTTAATATCGAGCACAGATGACAACCGGCCTCCATATTCCGCCGGCATTCCGCCTTTGTAAATGCTGACATCCTTAATAGCATCAGAATTAAACGTTGAGAAAAAGCCAAAAAAATGTGATGCATTGTACACGGTGGCCTCGTCCAATAGGATCAGATTCTGGTCTGACGCGCCGCCCCGGACATAAAAACCGGTGTTCCCCTCACCAGCCGATTTTATGCCCGGCATTAAGGATATGGTCTTTAATACGTCCCTTTCTCCCAGCAGTACAGGCACCTGGTTAATTTGCGCCATGTTTAATTTTTCAACCCCCATTTGCGGCGTGACGATATTATCATTGTTGGGTTTATTAGCACTGATAACCACTTCTTTTAGTTCACTTTTAGGCGATAATCCAATATTAATGGTCTGACTTTGATGCAGAGAAATCCGGCGTTCAACGGTTTCATAACCTATATAAGTAAACAATAAAGTATATTCACCATCAACGGCTGATAAGGAATAAAAACCATAGGTGTTTGTTGCTGTCCCACTTTGCGGAAGTTCCTTTATTTTTACTGTAGCACCTATTAGTTGCTCACCGGTGACCTCGTCCTTAATGGTACCACTTATCGTGTATTTTTTTTGCGCAAAGGATGATGTTGCTATTAAAAATAGGACAATCAGGAGTATTGTTTTTGTCATTGATGCGGATTATTTCGAGTAATTACTACGAAAGTAATTTTAGCGGCAATCAGGAGTTTAAGAATTATAGCAAACCTGTTATAATTTATAGGAAAGTGGCGTTTGTTTATAGAAATAAAAAGCGTTAGTACGAATATTTAAAAATTTCTTGCAGGGCACATATTTTTTTGTAAATAAGGGCGAAGCACTGAACATCTCAGAAATAGGCGGTCAATGGTTCTGTAATTGCCAAGGCATCAGCGTGATTTATTCCGTAGAGTAAAACCATCATTTCATCTATTTTGTATGCCTTTATATCTATTGCATAGACATTAATTGAGATAAATTTGTCAATTGCGATATATATTCCAGATGAGCTAATTTTATAAAGACCATCAATTATAAGCAATGACGCTACCCTCATTAAAGAAACTGGTATTATCAGTCCATTTTTTTTTGCTATTAGGATTATTGGTAATTACGTGCCTACCGCTTAGCTGGCCTATAAGTTTGCCTCCACAATTTTGGATAAAGCAGGGAATCAATTATTTTTTATGGGCAGGTGTTTTTTATCTCAACCTTAATGTTTTCGTTCCGCGGATACTTTATAAAAGCAAAAGTTTTTTGTTTGCCGTACTGGTAACGTGTTCCTTGGTAATTATGGTGCTGCTTAATCGCCTGATAAGTGCGTTGCTTAACCTTCCGGTAATGATGGAGAAAATTTTTGCAAAGCAAAGGGCTCACATTAATTTTCAAAATGATCCGGTTGTTGATTTTAGCATCATTATCATTACGCTGGTTGTTTTTGGAGTCGGTATCATTATAGCAGTAGTGCAGAAGATCCAGCAGGATCAGCTTAAAGTACAAAATTCAGAAAAGGAAAAGATCAGTTCCGAGTTAGCTTTCTTAAAGGCGCAAATCAACCCACATTTCTTTTTTAATATTTTGCATACCATCCATGCATTAACCGAAACCGATACCCGGTCGGCCGGGGATTCCATATATACCTTATCTCATATGATGCGTTATGTATTGTATGATACCAAAAACGATGAAACAACGCTTGAAAAAGAGGTCAATTTTGTTGAGGATTATATCAAATTGATGCAATTAAGGCTAACGGATCAGGTTCAGATCATATTTGACAAACCCAATAATCTTAGGAATGTTAAAGTTGCACCTATGCTTTTCCTGCCGTTTATTGAAAATGCATTTAAGCATGGGATTAGTTCGATCCATCCCTGCTACATTTACATCGGTATAAAACAAATCGGCAGAACATTAAATATTGAAGTACGCAATTCGATTTTCATTGAAAAAGCAGAAAACCTGGAAGAAAGTAATGGTATTGGACTGATCAATACGCAACGCAGACTGGATCTTATTTATCCCGGTAAGCATCAGTTAAAAGTAGAAAGTAACCAAGTAGCCAATGAATTTACGGTACAATTAAATCTCACCCTGTAATGATTATAAACTGTATAGCTGTTGATGATGAGCCGATCTCTTTAAACCGCATCTCCTCGTATATAAGCCAAACACCCTTTTTGAAGTTGTCGGGACGATATTCAAATGCGTTAACGGCCTTAAAAGCGATACATGAATTGCCAGGAATCCAACTCGTTTTTCTGGATATCAGGATGCCTGACCTTAGTGGCATTGAATTGGCCAGGATAATCGAGCAGTCGCCGAATAAGCAAAGTCTGCGCATCATTTTCACAACCGCTTACGATCAATATGCGTTGGAAAGCTATAAAGTGGCGGCACTAGATTACCTGCTGAAGCCGTTTAATTTTGTGGATTTTTCCAAAGCGGTAACGCGGGCACAGGAATACTTTGCCATGCGGGAAAACCAGCAACCGGCGACTCAACAAACTCAGGCCACTTATTTAGCGGAACAGGAATACATTTATCTTAAAGTCGAATACCAGCTTGTCAAGGTCAACATTAGTCATATTCTCTATATCGAAGGTTTCAAGGATTATATCAAGGTTTACCTGTCTAACGAAGCCAACCCCATCTTTACATTGACCAGTCTGAAAAACCTGGAAGAAAAATTACCTCATAGTAATTTTCTTCGGATTCACCGCTCCTTTATTGTTGCGCTCGATAAAATCAAATCAGTTACCAAAAATTCAGTGCAAATCAATCAGACTACTATTCACGTAACCGAACAGTACAAAGAAGTATTCACTCATTTTTTAAGGACATGGATCTGATTGCAGATTGACCCCATAGATTGAAACCCTCATTCTATCTATGTTCTGCTGCTGAGTGTCTATAACGCTTTTTTTAGTACAACATTCCTTATTCCTTTGATACTCATGTTAGGGATCAAAGAAAATATCATCAATGTAATGACTAAAATAATGCCGTACCTACTCATGGGGCTTTGCTGTATTGTCATTCCTATGAATCCAGTAATTGCGCAGGATACAACCCAGATGGCCTCTCTTAAATGGGATTTGCAAACCTGTCTCGATTATGCCAAAAAGAATAACATTCAACTAAACAGCCTCAGACTTAGCCAAAAAACAAGTGAACAAGAATTGCTGCTGTCCCAGGCGGGAGTATTACCTAACCTATATGGTTCGGCAACACAGTACGCTACCCATAATAATACCCCAGCAGGCACTTCCGGAGATTACAAGTCCCGCGTATTTGGCTCAGGCAATTATGGTTTAACATCTTCCTGGACATTATACCAAGGAGGATATTTAAGAAGCGATATACAGCAAAAAAACTTATCGGTAGAATCCGCTAACCTGAGCATTTTACAACAGGAAAACGATATTACCCTTCAGATCACGCAATATTATCTGAACGTACTATTGGATAAGGAAACAATCATTTATCAGCAAAATGTCCTTAGCACTTCTAAGGCACAGGTTGATCAGGCCAATGAACGGTTTAAAGCCGGCAGCATTGCCAAGAAGGATGTAACACAACTGGTGGCACAATATGCCAATGATAAATATTCCCTAATCACTTCTGAGAACGCGCAGCGGCAGGATCTGATTAATTTAAAGCAGCTATTGCAAGTACCTACTTCCACTCAGTTTGATATCGTGGTACCGGATACTATCCTTTCAAAAAAAGCGATCGTTAGCTTGTATTCGGTTCAGCAAATAGCGCTTGCGAACCGCCCTGAAGTAAAAAACAGCCAGCTGGGGATTGATATCGCGAAAGTGGGTTTAAACAAAGCCAAATCCGGCTACCAACCTACGTTAACCGCCTCCGGTTTTATAGGGTCGAGTTATGCCGGGTCAACACCGGGTTATTTTACGCAGTTGAGTAATGGCTTTAATCAGCAGGTCGGCCTTTCTCTATCCGTGCCGATTTTTACTAAAAGGCTCAATAAAACAAATGTAGCCGAGGCAAAGATCAATATCGACCAGGCACAGCTAACCCTTAAAGATACCAAGACGGCCCTTTCATTAAATATCGAAAAGGCATACATCAATGTGATTAACGCGCAGAACCAGTTTGACGCCGCCGAAGAAGCTTTTAAATCCAACCAGGAAACTTACCGGGTAGCGAATGAGCAGATCAAATTAGGGGTTTCTAATATGGTGGAGTTCTTACAGCAGAAAACACTTTACATACAGGCATTACAACAATATATACAGGCAAAATATAATGCCGCATTAACCATAGAGATCTATGATTTCTATAAAGGTGAACCCGTTAAACTTTAACAGTCCAAGAAATAAGATGAAAAAAAGTTATAAAAAGATACTGATCACATTATCGGTTATCGTAATTGCAGGCCTGGTTTGGTTCGTTGCATTTAAGAAAAAAGAACAACCCATTGTATTACCAACCGAGAAACCAACCTACGGTTATATATCGCAATCGGTGACTGCTACGGGTACTATTCAGCCGTTAGATACGGTTTCAGTGGGTACACAGGTTTCAGGCACCATTAGTGCGGTAAATGCGGATTTTAATTCCAGAGTTAAAAAGGGGCAATTGCTGGCCCAACTGGATAAAACATTGCTACAGGCCGTAGTTGACCAGAACCGCGCTAACCTGCAAACCCAACGCAGCCAACTGATCTTTAACCAAAGCAATTTTGCCAGGCAAAAACTGTTGTACTCCACCGGCTCTATCAGCAAACTGGATTATGAGACATCTTTAAATACTTATAATGCAGCTGTTGCGGGGGTTGCCAACGCGGAGGCGCAACTGAGGTCTTCCACAAAAAACCTTTCGTATGCCGATATTTATTCACCTATTGACGGGGTTGTATTATCTAGGAACATTAGTATTGGCCAAACTGTGGCTGCAAGCTTTAGCACGCCTACATTATTTGTGCTGGCTAAAGATATCACCAAAATGCAGGTGCAGGCTGCCATTGACGAAGCTGACATCGGCAATGTAGCCAAGGGACAGCGTGCTTCCTTTACAGTTGATGCTTATATTGAAGATTCATTTAAGGGAACAGTTGCTGAAGTAAGGCTTCACCCTAAAGTATCTTCAAATGTAGTAACGTATACGACAATCATTAATGCCCCGAATGATGATATGAAGCTAAAGCCAGGCATGACCGCGAATATTACCGTTTACACCAAAGAACAAAACAATGCCTTATTGATAAGCTCTAAAGCTTTGAACTTTACACCGGATTCCATTATAAACAAGCAATTTGTTTTACAGCCCGTCAAGGCAAAAGCGGAAACAAAGGAAGCCGGTTCCAACGTAGGTAAAGCAGGTTCCGTTTGGATTAAGAAAGGCAATATACTGGTTCAAACGCTTGTAATAATCGGATTGGATGACAATACCCACGCGGAGATACTGAAAGGGCTAAATACCAGCGATGAGGTTGTTTCCTCGTTGCCTGTACCAGGTGGTGTAGTTGCCGAATCCAGTTCAATCTTACCGGCCCCTCCTGGCGCAAAGAAGAAGCAATAATGAAAAAGATACTTGAACTGAGCGACATCAAAAGGCAGTTCCAGATGGGAACGGAAATAGTTCGTGCTTTAAAGGGTGTCTCCTTTGATGTAATGGCTGGTGAGTTTGTCACCATCATGGGCAGTAGCGGGTCTGGTAAAACTACCCTGCTTAATACACTTGGATGTTTGGATAAACCAAGCGAAGGGACTTATCTGCTGGATGGCGTCAACATTGGGGGGCAGAACCGCGACCAGCTGGCCAAACTGCGTAACGAAAAAATTGGATTTGTATTTCAGGCCTATAATTTATTGCCCAGAACAACAGCGCTCGAAAATGTAGAACTACCCCTTTTTTACAACCCAACAATTAGTCCAGCAATTCGCAAAGAACGCGCGATAGCCGCATTGGAGGCTGTAAGGCTTGCTGACAGAATGCATCACATGCCTAATGAGCTTTCAGGTGGACAGCAGCAGCGGGTAGCCATCGCAAGAGCTTTGGTTAACGAGCCGGTGATGATACTCGCAGATGAGGCCACAGGTAACCTAGATTCGCGTACCTCCTACGAAATCATGGCGCTGATGCAGGAACTTAATGAAGTACAAGGCAAAACCATAGTATTTGTTACGCATGAACCAGATATAGCTGCCTTCAGTAGCCGGACGGTTATCCTTAAAGACGGCAGGGTGGTAAAAGACACCTTTCACAAGAACAGGAAATCGGCAAAAGAAATGCTTGCCGCCTTACCGGTAACAGATGATTATTGATTTATAGATCATGAAAATAATAAATTTAATAAGACTTGCTTTGAGAGCGTTACAGCGTAATAAACTCAGGGCTGTATTGACGATGCTGGGGATCATAATTGGTGTTGCCGCTGTAATTACCATTGGCGCCATCGGGGCAGGGTCCAAAATAAGCATACATAATTCTCTTGCAGGGTTAGGTTCCAACCTGATCACAGTAATGCCTAACAGTAATGTGCCTGGTGGTGCAAGGCTGCAAGGCGCCAATGTAGAGACCTTGACGATAAAAGATATATTAGCGATTGAAAAAAGTGCTACTTATATTAATGGGATTTCGCCATCTTCTCAATCCAAAGGGCAAGCCATAAACGGTTCGTTAAACTGGCCAACAACCATAGAGGGAGTAAATTCACAATATCTCGCTATAAAAAATATGTCCATTAGCGATGGTATCATGTTTTCCGACAGGGACGTAAGGACCTTTGCAAAAGTTTGTTTAATTGGACAAACGGTGGTGAAAAACCTTTTTCCGAAAGGCGTTAACCCGTTGGGCAAAATCATCCGCTTTAACAAGATTCCTTTCCAGGTCATCGGGATCTTAGCCGTAAAAGGGCAAAATACTTTTGGGCAGGATCAGGATGATATTATTTTATCACCCTATACCACAGTACAGAAGCGTGTAATTGCGTCTATTTATTTCGGGAGTATCTACGCTTCGGCAAAATCCGAGGCCCTGTCAGAAGCTGCATCAGATGAGATTTCAAAGATATTGAGGGTAACACACCGTTTGCGTGCTACGGAAGATGATGATTTCGTGATCAGGACGCAGGCAGAACTGATCAAAACATTGGGAACCATTACCGGCTTACTAACTGCCCTGCTGACCGCTATTGCAGGTATATCATTAATTATCGGGGGTATCGGTATCATGAATATCATGTATGTTTCAGTGACAGAGCGCACCAAAGAGATTGGACTCAGGATGTCTATTGGTGCCCGTGGAAAAGACATACTCAACCAATTTTTGATCGAAGCCATCATGATCAGTATTACAGGCGGGGTTATCGGGATTGTAATTGGGCAGGGTTTAGCATTCATCATTGCCAAGGCATTGGCATGGCCCCCTGTTTTAAATGAATCGTCGATTATCGTTTCATTCACCGTGTGTACGGTGATCGGTGTGTTCTTTGGATATTACCCGGCGCTAAAAGCCTCAAAACTTGACCCGATAGAAGCGCTGCGATATGAATAAGCAAAACCAAATTAACCCAATTTATAAACACTTAAATTAACTGAAATGATCAGAAAATCGCTAACAACCGCATTATTCACTCTCGCCGTAATCGCCACATGTTTTGGTGCAGATATTACCGGTAAATGGACAGGTAAAGTAATGAATCAATTCGACGTGACCTATATATTTAAAGTTGATGGCGAAAAGCTAACGGGAACAACTACAGGTCCTGACGGAACGCCCGCCACCCTTCAAAATGGTGTTATCAAAGATGATGACCTGTCGTTCACCATGGACTTGATGGGCAATACCACCAAAGTTACCGGTAAGGTCAAGGACAATGTGATCACATTGACACTGCCGGGCATGAACGGTGGGGATGCCATAACCCTGGTTTTAAAGAAAGAAAAGTAAACGAATTCCATTAAGATCGGGGTAGATTCATCAGTAGTTCACCCCGATCTGATTTTACAGCACAAACATTTCGCCTGTTTTTCAGGGCACTTATTGCTACTCAAAAAGCAGGTTATACAATATTGAACATCGGGAAATCCCTATGATCACTAAAGTAAGAAGACAGCGATTTAACAGCTATCTTTTTACTCGATATAAGAGTTAGAACAAAGAGGTGTAACATAAGGGGCGCGATAATCTTCCGATTCCGAAAACGAGGCCGATAGCTTCGCGCTGATTCACTATTAAAACCTATAATTCCCATTTGAAACGGATATACTTCCAGGCGTCCTAGCCTGAAAACAGCTATCAAATAAATTCAATCTTCTCGAAAAAACAGCCCGTGGACGGAGAAATATAGGGGGTTCGTCGTGTTTAACATTTATTAACATGCAGCTTTCGGATGTTTACCTACGAAATATCCGGATAGTAAATATCATCACGTCATATTCTGGTGTAACGGTTCTCACGCACAGGTATAGCGGGTAACTACCCTGATTAAAAAAAGAAACAGCGAATAAAAACAATGAATAAAACGGCAACGATATACGTGGTGTTCCTAATGATACTAACTGCCTGTAATAAAAATACTCATGAAATCCACCTTGGAAAAGACACAGGTGAGGGTTACAGTGAAATCGACACGACGACGGTTCAGGCTGCTACCTTATTGCTTGATTCTATCAAAACCTCTGGCACAGGAACAATACTGATAGGAAAATTGAATGATCCGGATTTTGGCGTGATTGAAACGTCATCATATCTACCTTTGGCGGTTCCTGCAAACCGTCCGGACCTCAAAAATTCAAAGACGGCGCGATTTGATTCGGTGACCCTTAAACTGGCCTATTCGGGGTCATACTATGGTGATACTACCCAAATGTCCAGAATAGAAGTTCATCAGCTTGCAGAAAAGCTTAAGCTTAAAGATAACTTGAAAGTGAGTGATCCTGATGAACAGTCATTAATCAACACCACATCTGCATTATACAATAACAGCAGTGTCAGGTTTGAAAGTACATTACTTGGGAGCAAAAGCTTCCGGCCAAGGCCTAAAGGAGTTGATTCAATTACAATTAAACTGACTAACAGCTTAGGCGAGTCTCTTTTCAATCTTGTAAAGGACAACGACCAGGTAATTACCACGCAGGATAAATTCGATGATTATTTTAAAGGGATCGCGTTGATTGCCGGTCAAGGCACCGGGAATAATGTACTTAATTTTAAGGCCAGCCGTACTTCAGTTCAGGTTTATTATTCAGAAGAGACAGATCAGGGAAACAGGGAAGCGAAGTCGATTGATTTTAATCTGACAAATTCCGCCCTGCAGTTTAACGGGATAACCGGTAACCGTACCGGTACCGCGATAGAAAGCATTATCAGAAAGAAGCCTCTTACTTATACCGCCACTGGCAATAGGTGTTTTGTCCAATCTGGAATTGGATTGGTTACCAAAGTCAAATTCCCTTTTATACTGGAGTGGCTGAATGAAAAGGTCAATGCAATCAACCAGGCAACATTAATCATTGAAATTCCCAAGGATGCAAATAACGTTTTTGATCCACCTGCAGTACTCAACTTGTTCGTTGCTAACAAGAGAAATAAACCGCAATCAACAATTAACAATTTCTACGGGGAGGGTGACCAGGCCGCAATACTACAGAAAAATTATGATGGTGATATACAGGGCAAAATGCGGTATGTTTTTAACATTACGCAGTTCCTTAATAATTTAAGGAAAACAGCTAATAACGCAGATCTCTCTTTGCTGATCAGTGTACCCCTTTCAACGCTCCCAACTTCTGTTGAGCGGGTTGTCCTCGGCTCGCCGGGTAGTCCTCAGGCAAAAATCAAACTCAAAATTAAATATACCAAGTACCAGATTCCGGACTAAAATACCGGTTAATAATTGACCCGCAGAATGAAAGAATCAATTTATATGACTATAAAACAGACAAAAATGAAAAGAAGCATTTATTGGATAATGTTATTATTTACCACGTTGGTGGGTTGCAAAAAAGAAGACAGCGATAAGGACGGGGCGTGGAGCAGATCGGCCGATTTTGAAGGGGAACCGCGAAATGGCGCCTTCGTTTTTACGATAGACAATAAAGCCTATGTTGGTACAGGATATGACGGGGATGATCGGTTTAATGATGTATGGATGTTTGATGGAGACAAAAAAACCTGGTACCCTATGGCCGTCTTTCCGGGTAAGGCAAGGAGTAATGGTGTTGCATTTACTATAAACGAAAAAGGGTATTTTGGTACGGGCTACGATGGGGATACTGCGTTAAAGGATTTTTGGGAATATACTCCGTCTACTAATTCATGGCGAAAGATAGCAGACATGCCAATCAATGTCGGCCGCTATGATGCAGTAGCCTTCTCATTAAATAACAAAGGCTATGTTGGAACGGGGAAAGATAATGATAGTAAAGAACAATCGGATTTTTACAGCTATGATCCTAACACCGATACCTGGAAAAAGGAAAATAGCCTCACGGTTAAACGGTCCGGCGCTTTTACATTTACTGTTAACGGTAATGTATATGTTGGAGGTGGTACGAACAACGGTTCGTACACTCCTGAACTATATGAGTTTAACCCAGTGGACGGCAACTGGATAATAAAACGCGATCTTAACAGATTTGATGACGATGATAATGATGAAAAAAATGATGATGACAATTATGACCTCAGCCGGTCAAATACTATGGCCTTTACAATCGGAGGCAATGGTTATATAACCTGTGGAATGAAGTATTCTGCCTTGAATGACACCTGGCGATACGACCCTGTTAAAGATTTTTGGACTCAGGTCGATACATTTGAAGGTACTAATCGTGCTTACGGTGTAGCATTTACCATTAAAAACCTCGCCTATGTGACCACGGGTAATAACGGCAGTACCAGATTAGATGATACCTGGGTATTTGATCCAAATGCTGTCGATGATGATGATTAAGACTTGACCACTATTAATTTTTTTTGCATTGAAAGATAAGCACAGCGCTGAGACATAGTTCGCGACGCTGGGCATCTCAACGCTGCGTTGAGGACAATCCCATCCAATAGTGGAATGGAGCTCGGTTTGCTAAGCAAACTGTTCAACCTATTAACCACCAATTAAAAGCATTTAATTAAAGACCATTTTGAACAATTCAATAACGCATAGATTTTGTCTCTATAGAACCTGTATAATCAGGCACATCGTAGTACTGACTGCGGTGTTAACCGTAACCTCGCACGCTTTGAGAGCACAGCAGACGTTTATTAAAAAAATTAACGGGCAAAACAGAAGTTACTTGTACTACACCAACATTAATGACCAACAGGAAACCACCAATCTTCCGTTAGTCATTGTGCTTCACCAAAATGGAAGTGATGCAAATGAGACCTACCTGTTGGCCCAAAAACAGCTTTCTAAATATCCCTGTAACATGTTGTTCCCCGCTGGCCTACGTGGCCAATGGAGTTGTGCCGATGATGCAGTCGAGAACGACATTGAATTCTTAAACACAATTATTGCAGATACTTATCAAGATTTTCAGCATGACAGAAATCGCGTTTATATTGTTAGCGACACAGGGGGTTATTGCCTGGTTGAAAATCTAAAGATTAAATATCCTGACCTGATAGCTGAAAGCCGTTCAGTAGTCTCGATGTCGCAGGAGCTTTCGCAGAATTTGAAGGAGATGCTTGCTGCCAAAACAAAGACATCGAAAAAATACAATTTATGGGTTGCCGATGATTTGGCAGAGCCTGCTCCTGACTCTGTCATGCAATATAGTTTTTATAAACGCTGGGTAATCGATTTCAGCGCCGGAGGACTCTACATGTTCGGATCAGTTAAAACGAATATAAAAGACGGTACTAATATGGACCTCAGTGATGCACATTCGATCAAAGCTTTTACTTTGACGAAATGGTTCAGCAATTCTACAGCTTGGTTTGTGGGAGTTGGTAACCTAAGCGTTCCAAGAAAAAACGAAAGTGCAGGCGAAACAACCAAAGTCGGCGGCGGGCTTATTGTACCGATTAGTTTAGGACTTAAACATGAATTACTATCTGGTAGTGTCATACATCCTTATGTGATGGCTGGGGGCGGATTGATCTGGATCTTTGCGGCCGGCGCAAAGGTTAAAGGCGGCAACATGCCAAATCTCAATTCAGACTACCGTCATCCGTTGCAGATGACATTAGGATCAGGTATCGACTTCAGGATTATGAAAAGATTAGTTTTAGGTACCAACCTTCGATATATTCAATCTACAAAATTTGCCTCACTAGGAAAAATTGATGCCATTAGCGGTTTGAATTTTAATTTTTCCTTAGGTTACGTCTTCAACGCAAACAGTTCCAAAAGACCACCTTCGCATAAACATTAATCAAAAGCAGGCGGATTTTTGATTGGCAATCCTAAGCACATGAGTCCCGACCAGCTTAAGCCGGGCGACTTTAAGTAATCCAGGAGACAATTCGCTTTTTTATTTGTCCTCTTTGCCGGGCCTTGGGTACACAACAACGTATTTGTGGCTATCAAGGCTTTCCAGTTTTGTTACCTGGCGTTATCTTCTCGTCCGGTATTCTCATCTTACTAAAGGTCCGAGCTTTATATTACGCCCACATCGTAACAGCTTGCTACTCATAAAACAAGTAGCTTACCAAAATTATATGATGAGTCTATCGTTACATAACCTGGGCTATCAGAATTATAAATTTACCTTAACGCTATAACAGTCATAGCATCAATCAACTTGCATCTTTTTCTCCTTCGATAACGTAGAATAAGCTTTGTGCCAGCCCGCGACACTTTAGAAATTTCTACTTGTAACGTAGTGCTGTAATTGTTGGCGATAACCATCACTAACAGGAATTTCTATGCCCTGGATCATAACCTGGGTCTTTTGTATGGTATCCAATTTATCAAGGGCTATGATATATGACCTGTGTACACGCATGAATTTTCCGGAACTGAGCTTTTCCTCAACGTCTTTTAATAAAAGACGGGTGATGACCGTTTTTCCGGAAACAAGGTGAATCTTTACATGGTCCTTAAGCCCCTCAACATACATGATGTCGGACAGAATAACCTTAACCAGGGAATAATTGGCGTTGATAAATACATATTCGGTTTCAGATGGTGTGAGAGTACCCACCGTGTGCAGGTTTTTTAAAATGCTTTGAGCCTTACGGACCGCTTTTAAAAACCGTGAGAAAGGAACCGGCTTTACCAGATAGTCTACAACGTTTAGTTCAAAACCCTGTAACGCATATTGCTCATAAGCAGAAACAAGAATAACTAAAGGAGGGCGAGTAAGGGATCGTAAAAACTCCAGTCCCGTTATCCCGGGCATCTCAACATCGAGGAACATCAGATCAATGTTATACAAATCCAGCCAGCTCATGGCATCTGAAGCATTTCTCGCGGTTCCTAAAAGATTCAGGAAGGGGACCTGACGTATGGTGTCAGCAAGTAATTCCAGCGCAGGAAGTTCATCTTCCACTATTAAGCAATTCATGTTGATAAGCTAATTTCTAAATTGACATTGTAAGTATCATTTGTCTCTGATAGCAGAATTTGGTGCCTTCCAGGGTATAGGAGCATTAGCCGCCGCTGAACATTTGCCAAACCGATGCCTTGTCTGTGATCCTGGTTTTTTGAAATTTTATTCACGCTGTTTTTGACGGTCATATTTAAAATTCTTTTCTTTTCATTAACACAAATGGCTACATCGATTAGCGGATGGGCAACGGAATCTGTACCATGTTTAAAGGTGTTTTCTATAAATGGGATGAGTATCATCGGCTCAATATTATAGCCTTCAAAGCTGCCATTAACTAACAAATTGAAGCTAATACCATCTCCGAAACGGAGCAGCTGCAAGTCGACATAGGTTTTTAAATATTCTATTTCTTTATTGAGTGGGATATGCTGGTCATTAATATCGTAAAGCATGTAACGCAATAACTGCGCGAGATTGATCAGCGAATCTTCCAATAATTCGGATTTTTTACGCGCCAGGGAAACCAGTGTATTGATGAGGTTGAAGATAAAATGCGGACTGATCTGCGACCTTAAGAACTGAAGCTCCATCTTAACATTGACAGTTTCCAGCTCTTTCAGGATATGGTTCTGCTTAACTTGATCAATATATAGGCGATAACAATAGCTGTGAAATATGACAATTACGTAAGGTGCTAACGGAAAAAACAACGGTTCACCAGAAACTCTGGATTTTAACGGCAGGATATTTTTTGCAGACAGGCTGAACACATCCGGCTGCAGATTAATCAGTATTAATACATGCAATATTAAGCCGGTAATCAGCAACAGTATATAAATCAATTTTCCATTTTTTCTACGGATAATCGGCAATAAAAAGTAAGTATGGACAAAAAAAAGACACACTGCCCATTGGATTAGTAAAAATGTATTGAGAACCTTTCCTCGATCCAGTTCCTCATATGAAATCATGATTTGAAATAAGAATAGCAAAAAAAACACGCCAATCCAGATAACTATCGGAAGAAGCCAATGATATTTACTGATAAAAATGGTTTTTTTCATAGCATGAGACTAATTGGGGCTTACTTCGACTATTTTTTATGAATGTTAGAGCGGTACGCCTATGAATCATGGCGAAAGGCATTGTATGTATTTAGCTTAAGCTTCTTTCGATATTACTTAACCATGATGGTTTTACGCAGGGTCTGTAAAAAACTCATTGTCCGAATCATTTGTACTGTCTTCCGCAGCATTAGTATTTGTGATATTATCGGCTACTTATACCTTAACAATACCACTCATTGTCTATTTTTTTGCAATAAGGACAACGTAGCCATTATTATTAGAACAACCAACAGAATAACTTCAGTCATTGATACAAGCCATTTTTATTTATTGATGTAAATGTATTTTTATGAGTTATTCCTTTTCTTTAAATTATAGCAAACCCGTTATAATTTATAGGAAAGTGCCGTTTGATTATAGAAACAAAAAGTGCTAATGAATATTTCCAAATACAGTCGGCATGAAAGTATTGCATTCTCTTTTTCTGTTTTGTTAAACTCGCAAAATAATACGTACTTTAAAAAATATTCAGTTGCCCGCTGTTTAATTTAATAAACCAATGCTCGAATTTTCGGCCCTTAGCGATAAAGAACTTGCTGTGTTATTAAATAGGGTGATAAGGCAGCGTTCGAAGCTGTTTATAATAGATTTTGGAATAAACTCTTTAATGTAGCTTATAAACGCCTTTGTGACGAGACTGTATGCGAGGGAATCGTTCAGGATATTTTTATAAAACTTTGGGAAAAGCGGACGTACCTGACTCTTCCCGTTGGTTTAGAGAATTATTTGCTCGTCTCCAGATGTCTCCTATTATTGGAATATACAACAAGTTGCCTTTCTCGAAACCGGGATTCCTGTCTCTGATGAGTTTAAACTGGTTATAGATTACGACAGTGCCTACCAGCAATATGATCGAGACCATAAACAAGACTACAACAAAGGTATTGCGAAACAACAAGTTGCCACACTGAATTTTACATTGTTTCACTTTTTAATCTACACCTTATCCTAAATATTTTAACCCTTACTTGATTATCAAATCTGTAAGTCGGATTAGTCGTAGATCTTTCTCTTTCCTTGGCTCAACCTGATTTAGACTCCTTTGTCATGAAAATTACCCCTTTTTAGGGATGCCAAATCCCTGATTTGAGTATTTACTGCCGTTTACCCTTCCCTTAATTTAGATCTGTTTTTTAATCCATTTAAGCAGAATCGCTATGGCAAAATCTCTACGCATCTCCTGTATGGTCGGCGTAGCCGGATAACCGGCAGACCGCAGGAATCATTTAACCTATTTTTTTATGTTAGTGAAATTTAGCGAAAAGCTGTTAACACGGCTTAAGAGTGAGATCGCAAAAATCGAAGCAGAGGAAAGTGAACCCTTTAAAATACTGGCCGCGGTCTTAAAAGCCATCCGTTCGGCCCTAAAAGAACTAAAGGATCATATCAAACAAAATCCTTTTAAGGATAAGGCCGAACAGATCCATTTTTTCAAGCATATTAAACCGCTCTTCTACTCCCTACGGATCTATTACTTGGAAAAGTATAACATTGAAACGAGCATCCCTGCGGGAGATTCTCAAACACTGAAGAACTTTTACAGGGACGAACTGAAATCGGTGCAGCGCTTTTTTCAGCACATCTATTTCCATTACCAGTATTACCGCTTAGGCGCGACCGAACTTGACGAACTCTATTTTGTCCGGGGTGTGGAGGTGCAAAGTGTGCTGATACCGGAAGTACCGGAACCTGATCCTGAATTTTCAACCAGTTGCGATTACCTGTTTTCTAAAATCATAGCCTATGAACTTCTACAGGACTATTTACTTAAAGCGCTTGCAAAGCTATACCCATCACTAAGCAACATGCCTTCTGAGGAAAAAGTAACGCCGGAACTGAAATGGACCGGTGACAAGATCAACCTCGTCGAGGTGATCTATGGACTGTATTTTACAGGGCAGCTCAATAATGGCAATGCCGATATTTCGGTGATCATCCGCTTTATGGAAAGGCATTTGCAGATCGACCTTTCGAGGACATACCGTGATTTTCTGGACATCAGGAACAGGAAATCAACCAGTCCTACCCGTTACATCGAGCAGATGCGGGAATCCATTCACAAGCGCGTGGACGATGATCTGGCATTGAAAAAGCCCCGAAAAACCGACTATAAATCAGGCCTTTAAAATAAATCGTTCGCATGTACCGAAACCCTTGCGAGCCAAAAATTGCGGACATGACAAACTTTGCCTTTGTAAATCCCGCCGTAATGGAGCGGCGGGTATTAAAGCGAAATATTATGTTACAGCATTTCACCTGGCAGCAGTTTTTAGTCGCTGCCCTGGTCCTCAGCTTGATTTGGTACGGGGCCATTATCCTGTTTTTTTACCGGGGGCAGGTCAAGGAATTTCTAAGCGGCAAACCTAAGCCGGACAGATCGGCGGAACCTTTGGCCCATGCCTGGGACGAAGATTGGGATGAGGAGTTTTCAACGGAAGAAGAAGACCTGATGGGCAAACCTGCATTGCCCGAAGGTATGTCAAGGTTAAGCATGGCGCAGTTTGGTTTCGCTCCACCGGCAGGTGATGAAGAAGAGCGCCAGCAGAGCGACGGGAAAAACCGGAACGAGCATTTTGAAAACGAGAACACCGACGAAGGGCGACAGCGGCAGCAAAGCGTAGTGCCCGATGTGCTGGAGGAATTAAAAAGTATCTTTCATATCCTGGAAACAGAGCAAGGCAACAAGCAGGATTTTATTTCCCTGTTTGGTCTGGTCAGCTCGAAATACCCGGATATCAAAGGCACACCCAGCCAGCGGGCACTGAACGACTTCATCCGGGACAATGTGCTTTTCCCGATATCGGATGAAGAACTCGACAATTTGTGGAACTAATTTATTAACCGCCAAACGCTTTCAATCATGTTAAAATCTCTGAAATCTAAACTCAAATCAGCGAAATCCCTTTTCATAAGCCATATTCCCTATACGCCAAAACAACAGGCCCTGCTCAAAACCTTAATGTTCGCGGCCTTATTGGTGACGATCAATTATTGCTTCGGTCAGGACGGCAACTCTGGTATCAATTCAGCCACTACCCAGGTTAAAGGATATTTCGATTCCGGTTGTAACCTGATGTATGCCATTGGTGCGGTTGTCGGGATCATAGGCGCCATTAAAGTTTTCAATAAGTGGAACGCCGGGGAACCGGACACCAACAAGGTAGCTGCCGCCTGGTTCGGTTCCTGCGTGTTCTTAGTCGTTGTCGCCACAGTACTCAAATCATTCTTTGGCTTATAATCAAAAAAACAAAAAGTCTCCCCTACCGGGGGGAGATTAAGCACAAATAAAATTAAAAAGGCGTGCTTGAGGGCTACGCCGTTTAGAGGGGGCTATTATGTCAAGCATATATCAAATCAACAAAGGCGTATCTAAACCCATAGTTTTCCGGGGATTAAAAGCGCAATACATCGCTTACCTGGCCATAGGCTTGGTGGTTTTGCTGATCGGTTTCGCGGTATTGTATATCTGCGGACTGAGCCTGTGGATCATACTGCCCGTCATATTCGGAACAGGAACCATTTTATTTATTGGTGTATTCCGCTTAAGCCACCGCTTTGGTGAGCACGGTCTGGCCAAACACCTGGCCAAAAGGCAACTGCCGGTATACCTCAAATTCCGGTCAAGGAAATTATTTATCACACTGAAGCAAGCATAACATGGGAACAGACATCGAAAAAATATTGCCCTTAACCAAAGTAGAAAACGCTACGATCCTGTCAGCGCATGGCGACATCACTATCGCTTACGAAGTGACCCTGCCGGAAATTTTCACCTTGTCTGACCGGGATTATGAAGCATACCACCAGGCCTGGGTGAAGGCGATCCGTTTATTACCGCAAGGCAGCATTTTTCATAAACAGGACTGGTTCACTGAAGGCAGTTTTAAAGCTGATTTTGAAAGAGCCGGGAAAAGTTTCCTCTCCCGTTCCAGTGAACAGTTCTTTAATGAACGGGAATACCTGGAGCACCATTGCTATATCTTCCTGTCCCAAAAGCCAAAAGACAGGAAATTAGCAAGTTCCGCTTACAGCAATATCCTGCGTAAGAGTATTGTACCGCAGCAAACTATCAACCCCGTTTTAGTTAAGGATTTTTTGGATAGCGCCGGGCAATTCGCGAGGATATTGAAAGACAGCGGCTTTGTGTCATTGAGCCGTCTGAATGACGACGAACTGGCCGGAACCGCGGAGCGGGCCGGTATTATCGAGCGATACTGCTTTTTAAACAAGCCCGGGCAAAGGCCGGTGTTGCAGGACATCCACATCAAAGACGGGATCAGGGTCGGCAAAAATCATTGTGAACTGTATACGTTAGCCGATGTGGAAGATCTGCCCGCCCTTTGCGGCAGCCGGATCAATTATGACAGGTACAGCACCGACCGTACCAAATTCAGCATCGGCTTCGCCTCGCCTCTGGGTCAGCTATTGCCCTGCAATCATATTTTAAACCAGTATATTTTTATTGAAGACGGGCAACAGACCATCAAACGCTTGGAAGCTAAAAAGCTAAGGTTACAGTCGCTATCTGGTTATTCAAGGGAAAACGCGATCAGCCGTGACGCGGTTAACGATTTTTTAAATGAGGCGATCGGGCAGCAGCGCTTACCCGTTAAGGCACATTTGAACGTACTGGTCTGGTCAGATAATGAAAACAGGATCAAAGAACTGAAGAATCTGATATCCTCCGCTATGGCGCAAATGGATGCCACCGCCAGGCAGGAAACCGACGGCGCTGCACAAATATGGTTCGCCGGGATGCCGGGCAATGAGGCCGATTTTCCCATGAATGATACGTTCGATACATTCATTGAACAGGCCGCCTGCTTTTTCAACCTCGAAGCCAATTACCGAAACAGCATCAGTCCTTTCGGAATGCGGATGGGCGACCGTTTAACCGGCAAGCCGGTTCATGTAGATATATCCGATGAACCGATGAAGTTAGGTTACACCACAAATCGTAACAAATTCATCTTAGGGCCGAGCGGTTCGGGTAAATCATTTTTTACAAATCACATGATCCGTTCCTATTATGAACAAGGTGCGCATGTGGTATTAGTCGATGTGGGCCATAGCTATAAAGGTTTATGCGATTTGGTAGGCGGCTATTATTTTACGTATTCGGAAAGCGATCCGATCAAATTCAATCCTTTCTATTTATCGGAGGGTGATGCACTGGATACCGAGAAGAAGGAAAGTATCAAAACGTTGCTTTTGGCCCTTTGGAAAAAGGACGATGAACCCTTTAAGCGCAGCGAATATGTCGCGTTATCCAATGCCTTGACCGGGTACTTTGATCAATTGACCAAACGACCCGATCTCTTTCCCTGCTTTAATACTTTTTATGAATACTTGATGGAAGAATATATGCAGGTGTTGGAAGACGGAAAAGTTAAGGAGAAAGATTTTGACATCGGCAATTTTTTGTATGTGCTCAATCCCTATTACCGCGGTGGTGAATTTGATTACCTGCTGAATGCCAGCGAAAACCTTGACCTGTTAAACCAGCCCTTTATTGTCATGGAACTGGACAATATCAAGGATCATCCCATTTTATTCCAGGTCGTTACGCT
Organism: Mucilaginibacter sp. GW822-FHT03E02; assembly: GCF_058801545.1. Classification (NCBI taxonomy): domain Bacteria; kingdom Pseudomonadati; phylum Bacteroidota; class Sphingobacteriia; order Sphingobacteriales; family Sphingobacteriaceae; genus Mucilaginibacter; species Mucilaginibacter sp. GW822-FHT03E02. Next base: position 5,570,156 of record NZ_JBXANJ010000001.1, read on the forward strand.
GGTTTTGATGGAAATGTTCATCAGCAAAATGCGTAAGCTAAAAGGCATTAGAAAAGTTTTGCTTATTGAGGAATGCTGGAAAGCCATCGCCAAAGATGGCATGGCCGAGTACATCAAGTACCTGTTTAAGACGGTTAGAAAGTTCTTCGGTGAGGCCATTGTTGTAACGCAGGAGGTTGAGGACATTATCAGCAGTCCCGTAGTAAAACAGGCGATCATCAATAACAGCGATTGCAAGATACTGCTTGACCAAAGCAAGTACCAAAACAAGTTCGACGCAATTCAGGAATTGTTGGGCTTGACTGAAAAGGAAAAGGCATTGATTCTTTCCATGAACAGGGCCAATGATCCCAAACGCAAATACAAGGAAGTATTCATTTCCCTGGGGCAACTCTCCAAAGTCTACCGCACGGAGGTCAGCCTGGAAGAATACCTGGCCTATACGACCGAAGAAAGCGAAAAGGTCAAAGTGCAGCAGTACGCTAAAAAATATGGCAGCATCCGGAAAGGCATCGCGATACTGGCGACGGAACTCCGCAATAAATCATAAGGGCTTTAACATACAAACCACCGAACAGAAAAGAAATAACAATTAAAACTATGAAAGCAACATTTAAACTGATGGCCGGCGCTATTTTATTAATGGCAGCCTGTAAGAGTAACAGTGGCAGTGATTTCATACCCGGCACCTATGTGAACCAGTCGCAAAGCGAGTTCAGCGTGGCTAATGATACACTGGTCATCTCCAAAGCCGTGAATACGGATTATATCTACCTCATTACCCGCAAAACCGGTTACCGCAGGATCGGGGACGGTAAGTTGTACCCGGCGAAGTACAACATCAAGCATTTAACTGGCAACTGGGACCCGGTTAAACAGGTCATGCAGCTGATGCAGAATGAGACGACACTCATCTTCCAGCCCGATCAGAACAAGCTTTATATCGGCAGTAATACCTACTGGAAGCTGTAGACGGATCAGTTAACGAAACCATTTACCAATAAGCATTCAGCGCTATCCATTATGGCGCTAAGGAATGTATTGTGTCAGAATATGGCTAAAAGCAAACTCATGAGCACCCATAAAAACAATGAAAACACGAATAATCAAAGATATTATGAAAAAATATATGGTCATTTTACCAATGTCTGCGGTTACGATCTTTGTGTCTATACCCAAAGACGCGGATGCGCAGATCGTGGTCAGCCAGGTATTGCAGGAAACGGTCGGCCGGGTGATCCGGGCCATTGACCTGGAAGTGCAGCGAATGCAGAATAAGACGATCTGGCTGCAAAACGCGCAAAAGGCGCTGGAAAACCAGCTATCCAAGCTGAAGTTAAACGAGATTTCAGACTGGTCGCAAAAGCAAAAGGATCTGTACAGCAGCTATTACAATGAGTTGTGGCAGGTCAAATCCGTCATCGCTTACTACGAGCGGATCAAGGACATGACTGAAAAGCAGGCAGCTTTGGTCAGCCAGTACAACCATGCCTGGGGCCTGCTAAGGTCGGATAAGCATTTCTCCGCCAATGAGCTGAAGTATATGCAATCGGTCTATTCGGGCATTTTACAGGAAAGCGTCAAAAACCTGGATGAAATTTTAGTGGTCATCAATTCCTTTAAAACGCAGATGAGCGATGCCAAACGGCTGGAACTGGTTAACCAGGCTGCGGACCGGGTAGATACCAATTGCAGCGACCTGAAGCAATTCAATAACCAGAATTATGTGCTCAGCATCCAGCGGGCCAAAGACGCGGACGAGGTAGAAACTTTAAAACGCTATTATGGAATCGAATAAACTAAAAGGTCAAAGGCGAAAAATGAAAGGTTTTTTGATCTTTTGTCTAGGTTCCTGTCTCTTGCTTCTTGGCTCTGCGGAGCGCAGCGAAGCCCAGACTTTTGGCGAGTGGTTTAACCAGAAGGAAACGCTGATGAAATACCTGTTACAGCAAATCGCGGCTGTCGCGCAATATAGCAGCTACGTCAAAAAGGGTTATCAAATCTCGCGGAATGGCCTGGGCAATATTAGATCATACATCAAAAACGAACAAGGTCTGCATTCGGCTTATTACAGTTCATTAAGAACCGTCAACCCGGAGATCAAGGACAATCCAAAGGCGGATACCATCATCAGCTATGCAGCGCAGATTCCTGGGCAATTTGACCACCTGAACAGCCTGACAGGCCTGGATGAGGGTAACCGGAAATATATCGCCCAGGTCGAAGCTAAAATACTGGCTGAATGCGACAAGGATTTAACCGAACTGCAATTAGTCCTTACCAGCGGCCAGGCGCAAATGAGCGATGATGAGCGTATTAATCGGTTGGATCACATCTATGTTAGGGTGAAAGATAAATATGCCTTTACACAATCTTTCTGTAATAACGTCAGGATGCTATCGCTCCAGCGCAATCAGGAATTAAAGGATGCACAATCATCAGGGAGGTATTATGAGATCAATTAAAGGACTTTTAAAGTGCTCCCTCCCCGCGAGGGTTTGGATGGGGCTTATTTGCTTTATGCTTTGCGCTTTCCGCTCTCAGCCCTCCAAAGCCCAGGACCAGGATATGATGCAGCTGATCTTCGATATTGAAAAACTAACCCAATTCAAAGCCATCTTATCGGATATGCAGCAGGGATATTCCATCTTGACGCAAGGTTACCAGCAGGTCAAAAACCTGTCGCAGGGTAATTTTAACCTGCATTCGGTCTTTTTGGATGGCTTGTTACAGGTCAATCCCGAAGTTGCGAAATACGCACGGGTACCGGATATCATTGCAGATGAGGCCAGCATCCTGTCTGAATACAAAAAAGCATACCGCCAGTTTCAAGGCAGCGGAAGTTTTAATGTCGGAGAGCTGGATTATCTGGCCAGGGTTTATGCACAACTAACCAGTGCGGCTTTAAATGATGTGAACGACCTGGCCAATATCCTGACCGCTTCCAAATTACGGATGTCGGACGATGAGCGCCTGTCGGCTATCGACCGAATTTATGCTTCCAGTAATGACAAGCTAAGTTTTCTGCGGGACTTTAACAGGCGCGCCCGTGTCCTGCTTTTACAACGGCAACAGGAACAGAACGAGGTCAATAACTTAAAAACCTTATACCCATGAAACAACTAAAAACACGACTGAAAATCTCCCCCTTCAGGGGGTTGGGGGGCTTAATGGTTTTACTGATCCTTCCCCATCTAAGCCAGGCGCAGGATATTACGAGCAGCCTAAAAGGAATGCAGCCGGTACTGGATAACGTATATAACCAAATGATCCCGATGTGCAGTAATCTCATTGATGCCGCGCGGGGCATAGCGGGGTTTGCGGCACTCTGGTATATCGCCTCGCGGGTATGGCGGCAGATCGCGCAGGCGGAGCCGCTCGACTTCTATCCGCTGTTGCGCCCCTTCGCACTGGGGATGGCGATCATGCTGTTTCCAATGGTCATCTCGCTGATGAACGGGGTGATGCAGCCCATCGTATCGGCGACCGGCACCATGGTCACCAATTCAGATAACTCGATAGCGCTATTGCTCAAACAAAAGCAGGACGCAATCAAAAACAGTTCAAGCTACCAGATGTATGTAGGCGATGACGGCAACGGCGACCGTGACAAGTGGTATAAATACACGCATCCCGACGATCCCAACGACCAGAATGAGGGCACTTTTTCCAGCCTGGGCAACGACGTAAAGTTCTGGATGGATAAAATGCAGTACAATTTCAAGAATAACATCAAGCAGTGGATGTCTGAGATTTTGCAGGTGGTTTATGCGGCGGCAATTCTCTGCATCAATACTTTACGCACCTTTTACCTGATCGTTTTGGCCATATTGGGGCCGCTGGTATTCGGGTTTGCTGTCTTCGACGGCTTACAGCATTCCTTGCAGCAATGGGTAGCGAGGTACATCAACATCTTTTTATGGCTGCCCATCGCCAATATCTTCGGGAGTATTATCGGGCAGGTACAGCAGCAAATGATCAAGCTGGATATTTCGCAGATACAGAGCGCCGGCGACACATTTTTTTCACCGACCGATACTTGTTACTTAATTTTTCTCTGTATTGGCATTGTGGGTTATTTCTCGGTGCCGAGCGTTGCCAATTATGTGATCCATGCGCATGGAGGTAACGGCCTGCTAAACAAGGTGACAAGTGTAGCCGCCACTACATTCAGCATGGCCCCTGGCGCTGCGGCAGCGATAGGCGACCGCGCGGAACAGGCCCGCAGCAATATCCTGAACATGCCGCGCGACTTTATGGATGGCTGGAACAGTGCGGGAAACAATAGTCATCAAAAGGATCGTCTTTCTGGTAAATCATAATTAACTCAATTAATCACTATTAACATAAATCTCCCCTACCGGGGGAGATTTAGAGGGGGCCTTTATGTTTCAACAATTCAAAAATATAGACACCGCGTTTAAGCACATCAAGCTATTCAGCATTTTTCTGTTGCTGGCCAATATGGTTACGCTTTGCTTTTGTATCTATAAAAGCTATGATATCGTCAATAAAGCGCAGAACCGGGTACATATCCTGTACAACGGCAAGGTGCTGGAAGCTATCGCGTCCGACCGGAAGACGAACCTGCCGGTAGAATTGCGTGACCATATCAGGACTTTTCACGAGGATTTCTTTACCCTGGTGCCGGATGACAAGCAGATCGACGCTACTATTACCAAAGCTTTGTATTTGGCCGACGGGAGTGCCAAGGCCGCTTATGATAATTTAAAGGAAGCGGGGTATTTCAATAACCTGATCTCCGGTAATATCAACCAGCAGGTAAACATAGACAGCATCCGCTTAGACCCGGATACCTATCCCTATGGCTTTACCTGTTATGCCACAGAAAAACTGGTCAGGGCCAGCAGTACGGTAACCCGTAAACTCATCACAAAAGGAAAAGTCAGTGACCTGAAAACCGAAACGGACAATAACCCGCACGGCTTTTTGATACAGGGCTGGGAAATATTGCAAAATAACGATGAACAGGAAAAAAAGAACACGCCATGAACTTATTCAGAAAAATAAAGACAGGCAACCGTGTGGAAAGCGCCTTTAGCATGCCGGTCAGGCGGTCTGTTGAGCGGAAGCAAAGAAAGGCGGCGGCTTACCTGAGTCGGAAGACACAGTACTGGAACCGCAGTTCCAAGATCATTGCTTTAGCGCTTTTCTGCCTGCTGTTCGGCGGTGGCTGTTTGCTGCTGCTCTTGAAAGCTATTATTCACTTTTAAAACAATATTTATGACAACACAAGAAGAACGGAAACGAAAAATGCTGCTCTTTCTGCCGCTATTAGTCCTGCCATTTATGGCATTAGGCTTCTACGCGCTCGGCGGCGGCAAGGGCGAAACAAATGCCCAGGCGGAATTAATTAATAAAGGGATCAATACCCAGTTACCAGGCCCGCAATTACAAAAGGACGATGCCAAAAACAAAATGACGGTGTATGACAAGGCGCAGCGTGATTCCGCATCGGCTAAATCAAAATCCGCCGCTGGCGCGTTTGCCGCTTTAGGATGGGATACGGCCAAATACCTACGGCATCCGGCAACCCCTGTAAACAGCGCACAGGATAATGAGGTAAAGATCAAAGAACGCCTGGCTCAAATCAATAAACAGATCAGCCAGCCTGCTACGGTGCCCAGGCCGCTGGCGGTTGATGACGGGGCCGATGCCAGATCAGCAGACCTCGAACGGCTGGAAAAATTGCTGAAGCAAAAACAGCAGGCGAATGAACCTGATCCGCAGATGCAGCAGCTCAATACGATGCTCGACAAGATCATGGCCATTCAGAATCCGGCCCTGGTTAAGGAACAACAGCCGATTAATAAGCCGGTTGTAAAAGACAGCGCATTCAAGGCCATTCCCGCTATGATTGACGGCAACCAGAAAGTAGCGCCGGGCGGCGTGGTCAGATTGCGCTTACAGGATACGATCAGGATCAACGGCTTGACTATTCCAAAGGGCCAAACGGTGTTCGGTTCGTGTACAATCACCAATCAGCGCCTGTTACTGGATATTCGCAATATCCGCCTGGGCACCGCGATTATCCCCGTCAATCTCACCGTGTTTTCGCTGGACGGGATGGCGGGCATTGCGGTGCCGGAAGCGGAATTGGGCGAGGCAGCGGGCAGCGGCGCAAACGGGGCATTGGAAAGCATGCAGTTTTTGAGTATGGACAACAGTTTGAGCACACAGGCGGCGACAGCGGGTATTTCGGCGGCTAAAGGTTTACTCGGCAAAAAGGTCAGGAAGATACGGGTAAAGCTCAAAGGCGGTGAAACCGTACTGCTTCGCATTAACAAGTCCTGATATGCGGCTGGAAACCAAACATGCACAGGTCATTATCGCAATGCTCGAAGATGCCCAGGATGTCGGGCTAAATCACGTTGTGTTTGAACTGCGGCCCGCAGACATGGATCTACAACCGCATCAGCTGAGTTTATTTGACACCATCGGTGAAGCCCTCGACTATTTGGAAGTAAAGTCGGGTTTCGGGTACCTGCCGGGAGGGGGCGACGAATACCCCGTTTACTACCGGCACGTCAACCAGTTGCTGGAAGAGTTAAAACAAGCAAATTCATTAACCATAAACAGTATTGATATGAACAGAAACAATTTGGAAAATCTCAAAGAGGAACTAAAAAAGCTGGGCTTTAAGGATAAAGTGGCAGCCGAAATGGAAAAACAGATCGAAAAAGGGGTGCCGGAATTTACACTGAACGATAAGGTCAACGGCGCCAAGGGGCAGGTTGACCTCACGCTTCATTTCAGGCAATCCGGCCAATCCGAAAATTACTTTTTTAATAAATACGAAGTGGCCCTGAACACCGGCAAGGGTTTGGAAGATGGACAAAAATACATGGTCATTACGCCCAATGCGCAGGCACCGGGCAAGAACCTGGTCAAATCCTTTGAAAATGTAACCGAGGCCATCAGCTTCTTTAAAGAACAAAAAGGCAACAGTGAGTTGGCTGTAGGCAAGGATGCGGCCAATAAGGTGGAACTGGCCAAGATGGAAAAAGGCAAGGTTAATTATGTAGCCAAGGACTTCCAGCGAACGTTCCGTACGCCCGCCCAAACACAAACTTTTTTCGTTGAACGTGGCAGGGGCTTTACCGCGGAGCAGGCTGCTAACCTGATACAGGGCCGGTCTGTTTTTCGCAATGACCTGCTGAACCTGGGTGGACAGGGCTATGCTGCCTGGATCAAGTTGGATATGGACAGCCCGAAGGACAGATACCAGAATTACCAGACCAACCAGTACCATGTACCGACCTATGGTTTTGAACTGGAAAAAGTATTGGATAAATACCAGATCAAGGAACTGAACGACCCCCAAAAGAAGGAAGCCTTAATTCAAACCCTGGAAAACGGTAACCGCCCTCTGGTGACGACTGTTAAAGACGGACAGGATACCAAGCTGTTTATGGAAGCCGTGCCGCGTTATAGTCAACTGAATTTCTTCAGGGAGGATGGTAAACCCGAAAAGCGGGAACAGTTCTTAAAGGAGCCGAAATTGGATCAAACCTTGCAGGTAGGCAAAGGAAAGGGCAAGGAAAAAGAACAGGAACACGGTATGAGTGTATAGACCGGAAAGCTATCTTTGCGGCTTTTTAAAAACGAAAAAACAATTATTATTCACTTTTTAAATCATTATTTTATTATGGAGCAGATCGCAAAATTAAAGGAACTGATCGCCTCCGCGGAAGCTGATGCGGAGAAATTTTACAACAACGGCAATAACGCCGCCGGAACCAGGCTGCGTAACGCAATGCAGCAATTGAAGGTAACTGCGCAGGAGGTGCGCACCGAGGTAACCAACAAGAAGAATAGTTAGTCATTTATATTTATATAAATGTAATGAAGCCTAATCTGTCAATTTGGTCAGGTCAGGCTTCTTATTTAAATATCTCATCCAATTGCCATAACAACTCTAATGCGTTTGTCCATCCCGAATTGATATAAATGTCAAGGATATCCAAAAGGTCTTGAAATGGTTGATCTTCCAATAATAAATTGCGATGGTCTGCCAGTAGTTTTTCTGTTATATGTACGACCTCTTGTATCGCGAACGAATCCAGTGTGTATCCCCCTTGTATTGAGCACCGCGTAATGGCGGCCAACATCCTCAGTATGTCTTTGGCATCATAATGTAACAGAATGTTCAAAGTTTGCATAAAGTAATGCGCCGTGTGACCAATGATAAAACCTTTGTTTGTTATGGTTTCTGAAATTGAAATTACTTTTTGAAAAACAGGCTTTACCAAAAAGTAAAAATAACGCCTGTTCTCTTCGTTTACAGGAAGCTTAAAATCACTTCGGTTGTACGTTTTTGCGTCAATGTCAAAATATATCCGCATAACCACTTGATCAATGATCTTAAACGCCGACTCCACTTCGGGTAATTGCATAGTAAACCTTTCATCGGGGATATCGACTAACACCTTTCCGGCCTGTTCAACATAGTGTAGGATAATATCAATTTTCTTTTTCGTCTGCTCATCGGGGTTGCTGTAGTCGTTTTCAGGAAAAGACGGATGCATTTTTTCAAACATCCTGAATATGATGGTGTGGCAAAATTCCGGATACCTATAAGCTTCATAAAGTATAGTGTATGCAACTTCTACTTCTTGAGCCAGTGCCCACAATAACATTTCTGAAAAACTATCCAGGAACGAATTATTGTGAGTAAAAAATTCTGTTTTTGAATATGCAATGTTTAGCAGCTGAGTTGCGTCATCTTTTAGTGTCGCATTCTTGAACATCACATTTTGCATCAAGGTGCTGTAAACAAAAAAATCTGTTTCGTTTTCAAGACGTTCAATCAATAATCGGCGGTAAAGCAAATAATCCGCATTGAAAAGTTTTATCAGATTTCTAACGGAATGAAAGCGCACAACAGAATTTTTATCCTGCAATGCCTTTTCCAAATCAACAAGTAGTTCGTTATCTTTCCTATAAACATAAATGTTTAATAGTGCTTCAGCCGCCTCAATTCTCGGTGTTGGCGAATATCCTCGTGCAGGTGAACTATTTGCATTGTCATCGTCAAATTTTGACAAATAGTTGAAAGCAAATAGCGAGGTTTTTTTGATAAAAGCATAATCTTCTTCCGTTAGGTCTTCCATATTGCGTGTAGCTATTGCTACTGTTTTTGCAATGGAATTAATTACCGTAAAAAACAGTTCAACAGGTACATTATCGGATTTCAGGACTTTATAAAAAGCTTCTTTGCTCAAACTTAAAACAGGCTTGTATTCACTGTAAATGGGTTCACTATTTAAAAAGGTATGGCTAAATGCGTCCATCTGGTTAACCAACCGGTTCAAGTCTTTAAACAATGGCGTACTAATATCAACTCCCTGGTCTTTCAACCATTCTTCGTTAGTATATACGGAGGATGAAAACGAAGAACGAATTCCCGGCTCGTTTTCAATCTGATTTTTATCGGCCATAAACAGTTTTGCCGCTTCGGTCTGCAAGCGTTCCGGAGGTATTCTTGAAAGCGCTGTATGCAGGACGTTAGGTTTTGTTTCTGCCGGATACATTCCAAACATCAAATATTCGATTTTCAGCACTTGTTCATCAGTTAAAAACTCGATTCCTTTCTCGATTAAATCTCGGATCTCGTATGAGGTTTCACTTGCAGTAAAAACGTTTGGCACAAGTATTATCGGGTAGACTTGTTGAATTAATTGCTCCGGATATTTAGCAGCTAATTTGAAGAACTGCTTCCAAAGAAAACCGACTTTTGCTTCAGAAATAAAAACTTTAAGAAATTTCGTTAGGTTTTGCAGGTCATTTTTTTCAATTAACGATTCAAGAAAATGAATGATATCAAATGAAATCTCCACCGGTTTATTGCTATATAACCGGTCTCCCCATATAGACGAAAAGTCGTGGATAATTTCTGCATTCAAGTTCTCGTATTTAAAGGGAGTGCTTTTTATAGATCTGTCCATCATTCTATCCTCTAACACCGCCTTATTGACAATTTGAATTCCTATAGGCAGTGCAATATCGGGGGCATCGGTAATGAAGTCGGGGAAAAGCTTTTGCAGGCGATAATAACACAATTCAAAGTCCTGCTTGCGGTTGCTTAGAAGGTTCATTACCACACCAGTACCCATCCTTGTTTGTTCCTGGCTATTTTCCTGATAGTTGAATATGGCGACGTAAACCCTGCCAACAAACTCCGGATCAATTGGAATAATATAGCTGCTGTATTCCGAGAGGTTAGTGAAATACGCAATTTCAAAACCTGGCTCCTTGATTAAGCCGAGTATCCTCCCTAATATTTCGCGCGAGGCACCCGGGTCAGTAACATAGGTCTTAGCAACCAGTTCAATCCCGCGTTGGGCAGCTATTCGATCCAAATATTGCTTGTATTCAGTTCCCCGGTTTTTAAGGACGAATTTTACGAGGTTTCTCGACGACTCGCCACAAGCGGCAAATAACTCGCTATCAGGATAATCTTTAATCGCCCGCTCTAATAAAAAGGCAAATTCAAAAATATAGGCGACAGACAGTTGATCTGATAATTGCTTTAGCAGCCAAACATCCTGCACTAAGGTCCGCCTTCTGATAAATCGAATAGACTGAAGTAGGTTTCTAATATTCACGTCATCCGCAGCATTTTTTGTATTTAATAAATTTGATATTTCGTTGATATTGGCATATTCAGTAGCAATTACGCCGTAAAGAATAAGCCTTACCATTAACTGGATTTCTTTTGATGTCTCCGTTTTTAGATGCTCATAAAGCGACCAAAATGTCGCCGGATGCAAATACCACAAACCAGTAAAGAAATATAGAAAGCTTGGGCGCAGAAAGAACGGACGTGTCGTATTGTCGTTGATGAATTTCAATAATTGCCTGGCATCGCTATTCAGGCAGTAAATGCTAACAGCAAAGTCAAAAAGTATATTGTGTGAAAACGCAATACGGGAATTATTTAATGATATTTCATCTAATATATTTTCACTTCGTAAATATTCAAATGATTGCAGATCATCTTTCGCTAATGATGGTAACAGTTCAGATTTGGGACAGCTAAGGGAACGGCGCTGCACTAAAGCCGAGGTCAAACTTGACAGCAATTGTTCTTTAGCTAGGTGATTGTCGGTATTTAAAATCTTTCGCTGCCAAAACGTATTCAACAATTGCGTTTCTGATTTAATGTTTCTAATTTCCTCTAATTCTGTAGCATTAAGTTCACCGATAATAATTTCTGAAAGTTGTAAGAAAAAAGGTATGTGTAATATTTCCTTTAGTTCCCGGCTGCTGTTTTGATAAAAACCGCCGAGTTTAACATTCTGAGCAAATACCTGATCCAATTCTGCATCAGATAATTCTTCAATTTCAATTTTTCTGCAATAATTTATATCGCTTCTATTAGCGTCGCCTGGAAAAAGATTAATAAGTTCAACTGATTTCGATGCATCATAAGTACGAACACTAACCAGGATGTGCCATTTATCTTGCAATAATTTCTTAGCCTTTTTTATTTGCATAAGAAAGCCTTTACGGATATTCTCATCCCTCGCAGCATCAAAGGCATCAAAAATCAAGACTGCTTTATGCTCGTTGCGAAGCTTAATTTTGCTTAAAGTATCAAGCCAATTGCCATCTATTTTCAATTCCGTTGCAATTGCCTGATCTGAACTGTCAAAAGCATTGTCTATTTTGATGATGAAGGAAAGTATATTATTATCCAGTAGTTTCTTCTTTAACTCGCGGAGCATATAACTTTTACCAATACCCGGCTTGCCGACAATCAATCCATGATCACCGAGTGAAAACTCGTATAGCTGGTCTAATAGTATTGTTCTGTTAATCTTCATTGTCCTGCTCACCGCTTAATTTAAATAATTGTTCAGTTAAATCATCATCGCCATGTGCTTCTTCTGCTTTTGCAACAACTTCTTCTGCATAGGCAACCTTTGCTGGTTTTTGTGGTAATATCGCAGCTCCCAATTCGTAGATAAAGTTTTCAAACCCTTTGTAGCTTTTTTCTTCGTCCTCATAAAAGACAGTAATAATGCCGTATTCCCGTTTCAACAAATCAGAAAATGTAATGACCTGTTCTTTTGAAGACTTTGTAATACGCAAAACCACATAGTGATTTTCCGCACCATAAGTATTTAAGTCTTCTTTAACATGATCCAGCATTCGGCGGAAATAGGGGTCGTCAAGACTAAAGCCCATAAACACCACACGCCTAGTCGCCAGTATTGACCATAAAATCTTTCGTTTGATTGGCCATTCATAACCATATTGCAAAAGCAGTTGCTGAAATTGTTCTTTCGTTAAGTTTCCGTCCTGAAGTTGGTCAAATAAGTCCACATCATTCTTTACGAGGGCAAAACCGTATTTCGATTCATATTCTTTGCCGCTTAATATGATACTTTCTTTTATGTCGAACTTTCCATGGATGTGCAACACTCGCTTTGGTGTTTTAGAATTCAGGTTCAAGGATTGCAGAAATTCATAAAGCCTGATTTTCATCGAACTCTCAAACTGAAGTGAAATATCTAAAGCGGGCTTGATGTTATTTAGCGCACTTTCTAAAACAATATCATAATTTGTTGTCGTTATCGCTTTAAAAGGCAATCGGCACAAAGTTTCATGAAAAGCTTCATGAGTTGCCCCTTCGTTATCTGGCTGAAATGTCTGATAAATCAATGTATAATAACGATCCTCGCCTAAACATTCTTTCACTGCGTCGGCAAACGGCAGAAAAGCATCCTTGTCCTGGTTAAAATCCGGATCTATATCTTTAGCTGCTTTGTCTAATTTATCTACAAAATCCCGCCACGACGGATAAAGGGAGGCTGAACAGCCCGCGCCAGCCATCAATATAGCATCACCAGAACCTATTAACGCAATTAGTTTCCCTTTACGTTCATTGTTGGCGACTAATTCTTCTACAGAAAATATTGGCTCATTTTGCACTATATCAGCCTATTAGAAATTATTATAATCAATTAATATAATGCACATTGTCATAATCATTGACAAGGTTATCATTAAGGTTTATCAAATATCCCAATAATAAAAGTATAAAAGCAATAATATTAATCCCTTTTAAACCAGCAGTTCCAGCCGCTTCGTTCCTCAGCCGCTTCACTGCGTTTTAAAACACCTGCCGGCTTGGGCTTCGCTGGCGCATCGCCCAACCCACCAGGCTTTTTTGCTCCTATTTATCACCTTTCTTTAACTCCTCCCATTTTCTCCACTGGCCTTTTCGCAAGCAAATTTCTGAACGCCGGGTCTGCATGTCAAGACCGGGGCCCTGCGGGTTTGCTGGAAAAAAATCTCCACCCACTCCGCTGCGCTCCGGGGTCGTATTTTTTTCCGCAAAGTCTTGCCCTTCAGCCCGCCGTGCTCAGGTCAGGGTGCTTACAAAAAGCCACCGGAGGCTCATGCCGACGGTGACCTTGAAAAACATAACGGATATGGACATACAGAAAAGCAGAGCGCCCCCGGCACAGCGGAAACAGCAGACCGGAGACCATCACAGCAAGGAGTAAAATTTAGTAACCATTTAAAATTAAAAAATCATGAAAACCACAGAAGTTAAAACAAACGGAATAGTTAATAAAGCTGATAGTAATGCCGCAACCAATAAAACAGATACCGCAGGTAACGGGCAAAAAATCAATAACCTGCCTGTAAGCACAGCCTTTAACGATAAAAAGGACGAGCCGAAAAAGGAAGAACCCAAAGTCGAAACACCTGCACCACAGACAGAACAGCCAAAGGCAGGGGAAGCCAAACCACAGGCCGAGCCGACCAAAAAGGAAATTAAAGAACAGTTAAGGGAACAGCAGGAACGCAAGTTGGCCGATACCGTGAAAGTGGTGGAAGCATTGAGCAAGAAAATCGCCCAAAAAAACAAACTGCAAAACACTATTGGCAACCTCGACAGCTTTACCATCGCCCAAAACGATGATAAGGACGATATGGCAAGCGACAGCCGTTTTCAACGTTGCGAACTCGTGATTTCCGATGATGACGGCAACGAGTTCGTTACCAAGAACCCTTACATTATCGCCTATGTCGCCCACGAGGTAAAACAGCTTTGTATCGACAAACTGGCCGAAGTGGAAGCCAGCATAGTAATCCCTTTTTGAGTGTGCAAATGGAAATGCCCTATGTATTCGGAGTACATAGGGCATATTTCAAAATGGTTGAACCATTCTAAATTCTAAAGCAATGTTAGAGATTTTCATCGAATTAACCAACCAGATTTATTGGGCTGGTTATGCACAGGAGTTGGCAAAAGACAATCCCGCCTTATTTCAATTTGAGTTGAACGAATTTTTAAACGCATATGACTATCAGGCATGAAAGAAAGCATTTTTTTATTGATAAAGGTGGGTATCAGAACCACCCATACAAGTATCCACGATGCTATTGCGGAACTCCAAGCCAAAACCAAGTTGAGCGTAAGCAGTACGCCAAACGTCGAGGTTTTGGAAACTAAAATTATTCCATTAAACACCAAAAAGTAAAGTCATGACAAATTACAGTAATAACATAGTAAAGCCTAAAGTATGGCACATTTTAGGAACGACCATTGCCAAAAACGCGACAAGCGCCGAAGCCATGATACAGGCGGGTTTAGATTTCGAGGTAATGAAACGCCCCAATCTGCATACCCTGCCAAGTGGCAACAACATCATTTCCGATAACAGTTTTTACACGTTCCGAACCGATACGGAAGCCATATTAGGCGATAAGATAGGCAAGGATTACGAAGTAGTGCAGAACACCGAGGCTTTTAGCTTTTTCGACAGCATCGTAGGCGGTAACGGTGGCATTCGCTATGAAACCGCTGGGGCATTAGGTTACGGTGAAACCATTTTTATAACTGCAAAACTGCCCGATTATATTAAGGTTGGACGTAACGACCTGATTGACCAGTACCTTTTTTTGACATCAACCCATGACGGTTTGGGCAGTATCACTATCGCCTTTACACCAGTCAGAATATGGTGTTCCAATACTTTAAATGCCGCACTGAACAATTGCAGTAACTGCATTAAAATACGACATACCGCCAGTGCCGCCGAAAAATTGAAATCAGCACATAAAATGTTAGGTATATCCGACCAATTATCAATAGAGTTAGAAGCTATCTTTAACCGTTGGGCAAGGGTAAGAATAACAGACCCGCAGGTCAAACGGCTGATACAATTAGCAATGATACCGAACAAGGAAACTTACGAAAAGCTGAAAACGGGCAAGGATGAAGAATTATCAAGCCATTACAACAACATGGTATCAAGTGTGTTTGATTACGCCATGACCGCAGATAGCCAGCAGGAAAGCTCCGTGAAAGGTACTTTGTTTGGGACGTATAATGCTGTGACAGGGTACTACCAAAATGTCCGTAGCTATCGTGATGATGAAAGTAAATTTAAATCCATCATGTACGGAACAGGGCAAGACCGATCACAGGTGGCTTTTAACCTTTGCAATGGTTTTGCCAAAGCGGGAAACAGCGCATTATTATTGAATTAAAGAATCATAACAGGCAGATGCTTCGGCATCTGCCATTATTTAAAAACTATGGCAAACTGGTGTTCAAATACAGTAGAGTTCCGGGGTGAACCGGACAAACTTGAAAAGCTTAATAATTTATTTAGGGTATTATTAGAGAAGCAGCGAAGCGAGGATAAGGGACAATTACCGGAATTTGTGAAGGCGGAGGAAGGATATTTTTTTGAACTGGAGTTAAGTTTGTTCCCAACTGTGTTTTATGAGACCCGCTGGTCTCCGAATACCGATATTATCCGGCAGATGGCCGACCATTTCGGACTGGAGTTTGTCCACGAATACGCCGAACCAATGAATGGAGTAAGTGGGGAGGCACATTATTTCGGCGGAACGTTGTTGGTGATGAATGACCATTAAATCTTAAAAAAATGAATTATATTATTATCGAGACCTTTGGTGGCCCGGAATACGCCATTATTGTAACCGATACGGAAGGCAATAATTTGGTTTTTAATAACCGTGAGGATGCCGAAGCAGAAGCCGCAGATTGTCAAGATGGGTTAATAGTCGAGATACGATGAAATCCAAAATCGCCCGCTGTTGCTCCGCAACAGACGGGCGTTGCTGCCGCAATTAAAGTTTTAAAACGACAACTTGAGTTATTGAAAAAATCCTGATAAGTATCATCTTGGAGATGAACCAGACTACTGGATGCTGGCTCGAACCTTGGTTATGCTAATATATCATTAAACCGACAGACCGTTTTTAATTGCACAATTATTGCCAGATAGAAAACTGCTGCAGACAAGCATTTCTTTACCCCTTCGTATTATAAGTTTGACGGAACGCTACTACTCTCATTTAAAAACGAAGCCAACCCTTATCATAATTCAATTTCATACTCATTTAAAATGTATTCATCCAGGAATTTAAAATTCTTGCGATAATAGTTTTTTAGTACATAATGACCATCGCCATCCGGGTTAGTAACTTCGTACTCATAATCACCTATTGCCATTATAGGTCGCTTAAAAGCATTGTTAAGATAGGGTACAATGTCATTGGTGTGCGAGGTTATAATATGCTCAACATCTATTTTTTTTCTTTCATCTTCCGGAAATTCTTCTTCGGTAAACGACATTTCATGTTCAAGCGCATCACCTATTTCGGCTCCATATTTTTTTATACTACTGGTAATCAGTTGGTGGAATTCAAAATACTGGCAATAATTACAGATGCCGATAAGCTGCTGATCCTGGTCCCATAAGCAGTCTCCCTTACTGTTATAATTGGTGGCGCACAAAACCGTTGTATCAATCAGTCTGCCTTCTCCGCATTCCGGGCAAAAGGGATAATTTATATCTATCAGTTCTACAAGTTCGCCGATCTCGTTAACCAATGCAATTTTATATTTATCATCGTCTTCCTTTTGCAGCGGTTCATAGTCCTTCAGCTTTTTAAAGTCAAGATTAGTAGTCACATCGATCCGGAATGGCTTGCCATCAAAAACAGCGCTGAAATCTGTGTGGTCACCTGCATCTCCGGCGAAGACCAATCCGAAATCTTTTTTATAATTTTTATAAAAGCCCAATTCTGCTTTTAATCCCGTATACCCCTGAATATTCAGCGCGCCAGATTTTCTATACCCCTCCAGCCATTCAAAGGCCATTTCTCTCTTTTTTCCGCCTTGGTGAAAAGCAGAAAAAAGTATCCTTCTCTTTTCGTTGTATATTTCAGGGCCTGTGATGATTTTTGCCATATTAATTTTTATGCTTTTTAGTTTTAGGCTTCTGGGCTTTATGCCCTTTTACCTTGGCAGTCTGACGTGCTTTGGAAATATCAACAGCAATAATATAAATACTCCCATCCCAAACCTGGATTTCGTAATTCTCCCCGGATTTTTGATCGAACCAGACTCCATCCATTACTTTTATCATTTCCTTATCGAGTTTCTCCTGCGTCTGTTTTAAAAACCATTCAGTATAAATGAGTTTTTGACAGTAAAGAAATCCTCTTCCCTTTTCGTATTCCGGATGTGCCCTTTGATAGTCAATGAAGTCGGTATAATGCCCTACTGAGTTTGGCGCGCCTATAAATAAAGTTTTAATTTGATCAAAGAGTTCTTTAACCTTTAAAAAGTCTACCTGCTTGTTATGCTCAAGGCTCATTTTGATGAATTCACCGTTCTTTCCGATCTTCTCGGCATATCGGTAGGTTTCAGATGACCGGTCGAGTATGCTGATCAGCTCTAAAAGCGGTAAGAAATACTTATTGAATTCTGCTGTTTCAGCCGAATCCAATCCTAATTTTTTATGCAGTCTACCATAAGCAATTTTAAATTCTTCTGCTAAATCGGCAAGTTCGTGGCTTTTTATTGATGCAGTCCAATTGTCAAATTTGGTAAGACGCTGAATATCATGATATTCCGAGAAAAAGGCGATATTTTCTTTCAATGCAAGTTCAATGCCATGTGCTATTTTGTGTAATAAAGGTACCGCGATTTCATCAAAACGTCTGTCAGTGCCCGGGTATGATCCGAATATGTAATCAGCCAGCCTTTCATACTGCCCCCAGATGCTGACATTATTGTTTGCGTACATCCCGATGTAGGCACGATAGCGGTCCCTTTCAGCCAGGTTCATTTTTTCTGTTTCCATGTGCAAATTTATGTATTGTGTAAGATATTGATCAGGAAGATATACGTTATAGCTTTGATGGTTTGCGTATTAAGAGGTATAGTACGCATTATAAATATTTATTAATTTACTGACATGACTGACAGGCACTCGAAAGAAGCAAGAAGCTATAATATGTCGCGAATACGCAGTAAGAATACAAAACCTGAGATGGCAGTAAGGAAATACCTATTTGCGCACGGATTTCGTTACCGGCTGCATGATAAAAAGCTGCCGGGCAAACCCGATATAGTTCTCCGCAAATATAAAACGGCAATTTTTGTACACGGCTGTTTCTGGCACGCGCATGAAAACTGCCGATTTGCTGCGGTGCCAAAGTCAAACACTGAATATTGGATCAAAAAAAATATCCGGCAACATTTCTCGTGATTTATTCGCCCAAGAAAACTTGCAAAAACTTGGTTGGCAGGAAATTGTGCTGTGGGAATGTGAACTTAAGAAATCGAATTTTGAGCTAACGATGGAAAAGCTCATTGGTCAGCTAAATAAAATTAATTAATCGATATCAGCGACAGTATAGTTAGGATATTATAAAATATAGTAAATTTAGCGCTACTGTCTTTCATAAGACCTGGACCATTATAAATATGCTAAAAACGGAAGTTGTTGACCCTAATGTCGGAAATTTCATTGAGTCTATACGCGACATTGGTTACTCTTTCGAAGTTGCGGTCGCAGACCTGATTGATAACAGCCTTACTGCAGGTTGTTCTGACGTTAAAATTGTTATGTTGCCTCAGCCCGAGCTCGTATTTGCCATTTTAGATAATGGTGCCGGCATGCTCGAAACCGAGCTCGTCGAAGCTATGCGGCTCGCAACATGAAACCCCAAAGAAATAAGAAGCAAAAATGACCTGGGCCGCTTTGGGCTGGGACTAAAGACGGCTTCATTTTCTCAGTGCAGGAAGCTTACGGTAATAACTAAAAAAGAAGAGATTATTTCCTGCAGGCAATGGGACCTTGACTACATTTCAGAAAAAAATAAATGGCTGTTAATCACTCCAGTGGAGGGACCTTTTTACTAGAAAAGGGGCAGCAGTCTTTCCGAGATCGACTTTGTTTTTATTTAATTATTTATAAATCAGAAAGATATAAAAATAAATTGACTCAATAAGTGGTTCGATGTCCAGTGTCCACCCCAAAATGTATAATCTATATTTTGAATTGGACGTTGAGAATTCAAAAGTTTCCATGATAGTACTTGTTAAAGCTGTTATCCAATCATTTAACAATATACAATGGTTTACTCTGTCAAGAAAACTCCAATTAAGCAAGTAAAAATAACAAACTCTCCAAACTTCCCGATGTAGGGACCATTCAGCGTTTTTTGTGATGTCGGAAGCGAAGGATGAGACGACATATGTGGTGGGGAAGTGACGGTCTATTGCCGTGCTGTTTCCCATGAATCCAATTGGATTTTGCGCTCATACTTCAGGTGGTGAATAAACAATTTTTCCTATTCAAATGGCAATTAACCCAGCATAGTACAGGGCTGAACATTTTCCCAAATTCTTTTTTCCTTCATAAAAAGTCCAGGAATGAGATATTGCGGTGGCGACAGGTTTGAGCAACGGCCAGCATTTTCAGGTAGTACCTTATTCCCCTGAGATGCATTGGCCTTTTACTCGATGTCTGTGCTGTGCGAATGCCTTTATTGCGGCTTCGGCGTTATTATTGTTCCAGGGTACGCTATCATAATGAAGGAGTGAGTTGCTCTCGGCACTTAAATCTGAAATTAATAAGCTATAAAATCTTTTTTAGGTTCTATCGGACTTTTGGGATGTCCCTTATCTCGGAGAACGTTTTTATGTATCGTTTTTAAATTACATTAGAGCTTGGGTGACCATACTGACAATAGCCCGAATCGAACTTTAAATTCATATCCATCAATTTATTTTCTAAGTCCTGCAGCTTTTTGTAAATTATCGGTTCATTTATTATAATTAATTACCAATGATTGCATTGCATGAAGGAAGTTTCTTTGGGAATGTTAGCGCTGCTAACCGCAACGCTGGTTTCACCGTTTGCATAACTGATTACGAGCCGGGTGACCTGCAGGCAGATGCAATGCACTATCATGACCATGCCCAGATCTACTTCACAATTAACGGAGGCAGCATCGAGAAACGGAATTGTAAAGAAAATGAGATGCAGGCTGGAAGTATTGCATTTTATCATGCTGGGGAGCCCCATCAGAACATCCGGAAAGGAGCATATTCCAGGGGACTGAATATTGAACTTGAAGACGTCTTTTTAGCGCGTGGCTTATTTAATCCTTCTACTATTGAAATCGCAGTTAGAAAAATACCGGACGTTAAATTTGCTGCCATTAAAATTTATAAAGAATTGCTCGCTGATGACGATTGCACCGCTGTTTCCATTGAAATGCTGTTATTGCGGGCGCTCGATTTAAAGGCCAGCTATATTATCAACGGCCGCGCACCATTGTGGGTGACTCAAATACATCAGCTCCTGCATGATCGCTGGAATGAAGTCCTGACGCTTGCAGAACTCGCCGATGCCGGTGGGGTCAGCCCAATCACAATTTCGAAGCATTTCCCGCAATACTTCGGCTGTACGCTTGGCGTATATATGCGCAAGTTAAAAGCTGAAAGAGCTGTCAGCCTTATCCGACATGCGAAAATGCCGCTCACTGATGTTGCATTTGCCTCCGGCTTTGCTGACCAAAGCCACTTTATACGGGTATTTAAACAGCATACCGGCTTTCTGCCAAAACAGTTTGCCAGGTCATAATCAATCGACCTTCTTAAAATATACGCCCTTTACCCGCTGGTCTCCAATTTCCAGTCCCCTGACCCTATTTTGTACACCGGTTAAAAAAGTTATCTCACCGATACCGATCCAAAGTTTGATTTTACTGTTCCAGGTAAAGTTACCTTTAACAGGAAAAATTTGAATTGGGGGATTTTGATTGATAGTTAAGGTAACCCTATTTCCCGTCTGCTGGATATGGTAGCGGGTTTTCAGTTCATCGCTATAATACGTACCACAGTAACCTCCGAGTTCGCGCGCGTTCTGAGGAGGTGCGGGATCATATTTTACAAACTGGTCATCGGGGTTCGGGTCATCAGGATTATGAAATTGCATGTTCTCACCCGAACAATATAGTTTGATCGCGGTACCTTTAATCTGGAAGGTATCCCGGCTTAGGGGAATCAAAGCAGATCGCCATCCGTCAGTATTGTCAAAATATAAAGTGTCTTTAGAGAGCACGATCTGATTGTAGTAATTGTAATTGACGTTCCAGTAATTTCCAGCAATTTCCAGCGCACGTGCGCTGCTTATCCTGATTTTTGGAGTCGGAATTGCGACGATTGGAGCATTATTTTGTTCATAGGCTGCAAGATATAAATCAGCGACCTTATTAGCTAAAGACGTTGTCCAGATACGTCCGCGAGCATTGTTCAGAACGATCACTGTGAAATGCTGATCCGGAAAACGCAATATCTCAGAGTCATACCCAAGCATAAAGCCCCCGTGCTCTAAAATGCGTAAGCCTTTGTGAGTGTCATTGTTGATGCCCCACGCATAAGGGATCGTGCGTCCATTTTTCAAAGTGTACCGCTCACCCAACTTTTCAGCAAAATTTATTATACCCAACCGGTCGTTGTAAAAAGCGGCATCCCATTTGGCCAGGTCATTCAACGTAGTAAACAGGCCCCCGTCGCCAACCATGTCGAAAGCCTTGATGTACTGACGGTAACTGTTCTGGTAGGGGTAGTAACTTTCCACACGATTAGGTATAATTTCATCCCGGTTATCATCAAAAAATGTGTGGTTCATCCCCAATGGTTTAAACAAAACGGAATCGGCAAATTTCCTTAAGGTCATACCGGCTACCTTTTCAATCACTTTAGCAAGCAGGATGTAGCCGCCACTACTGTAAGTGTACTTTTCACCCGGCTGGAAATTAAGCGCCTGCTGCCGCCGGAGCATATTAAAAACGTCATCGTTGTTATACAGCCCCTCAAAACTAATATCATGCCCGCTGAACAGCATAAGTGAAGTATATTCTCTTATCCCGCTGGTATGGTGCAGCAAGTTTGCTAACGTGACGGGCTGGCGATATTCAGGCATTTCCGGCAGGTATTTCCGGATATTATCATTGATATTGATCTTACCTTGGTCAGCAAGCAGCAATAAGCAGGCTGCTGTAAACTGTTTGGAGGTCGATCCCATATAAAAAGCCGAACTATCGCTCATTGGCGAATTGTAGTTTAAATTGGCCAGGCCAAAACCTTTTTTATAAATAAATATGCCATCGCGTATGATACCAACAATATAGCCGGGCTGCTTTGGTTTAATAAAACTGAATAAGCTGTCCATGCTTTGAACGAGATTGCTTTCGTTAGTTTGAGCATACAGTTTACTTTGTAAGCTTAAAAAAGAACAGGCAAAAAGCAGCCAGCGAACGGATTGATGTACTTTGAACATGGTTAGGAAAATTTACTTTTTCAAAGTTAGGGTCAAAAAAAGAGTCAAAATAGAACAAAATTTGCCTTCGCTAAAATTTTTGCCAGTGACAAATTACACCCTGATTTATCTTCATTAATGTAACTCTTCAGCCCGGAAGCGTTCTGTTAACTGCAAAAAGCCATACTCCGATTAAAGTAATAGCAAGATCTGCGAGGATCAGTAAAGAACCGATAATGTGTTTTTATAAACCGGCTAGTTGCCGTTTTTGCGCCGTTTAAATCTGGGCCTGAGCTACCTTTAGTTATCCTTAAATGGCACAAAAAGCGTCCATGCTCCTTCATGAACGCTTTGATCAACGGTTCGAGCAGTTTGATAAACTGTTTAATGACCAGGAACTGCCTTATCAGCTGTTACCGGATATTCTCCAACTGAAAGTGGAATCCCTGGTTGGACGTGGCCGCTGGGCGGAGGCTTTCTATTGGATCGAAATGGGGGAAGCTTATCATAAGTTCGATGATATATCCCAGCTTCAATTTTTGGAGGACTTAAAACTAAAGGTCAAAGGTTTGGACAACATTGACGAACTGCAATATCAATACAAACGTATTTTTGATTCCACACCCGATAAGCTTATCCAGGTAATCCCTGCGAGATTAAATGGAAAAACCAGCATGCCCGAATTCCTGATACAGAAATTTGTCTATGCCGCCGACAAAATGCTTGATAAGATCCGGGCGGTCGAAAAGATAAACGACGAGAATAAATACAATGACCTGCTTGAAGTTATTTTGGAAAGCAGGATATATAACTATGGCTGGACAATTTCCGGGCAGAAAAGAGGCGCTTTCTCGGGAGAACTCGGCCCGCAGCCTGGTATGCGCGATCTGCCTGTACTTGGAGCCGACACGAAGATCATGCTCGTGGGAGAAGCATTAATTTACAGAGGGGCCGGAACTGCGGTGCCGCATCTCGAAAAAATATTTAATTATTGCCACCAGCGGGAAACCCTATTCATTATTTATTATGACCTGGATACTGCGGCTAATTTTGAAAATCACTGGAAGAACTATCCGACAGACATTATACCAAAATGCCAATATCCTTCCGGGTATGAGTTAATCGGCTCTTTTACGGATGTAAGTGCCCATTTTAAAGTAAACGCTTCAGCTATCAAGGTCGGCAAGACCGAGCACTCTTCCGGCACGGTTATATACCACATCTTCATTCAAATCAAATATAATCTTTAAGCTGATATACGGTTTACTCTTTACCCTTGTTCGTCTTTCAACCCGTTATCGGGAAATTTGGGCGGATTGTTACGGTCATAGAAAACGAAACCAGCGATGTCGTCAGCGTTAAGTGTTGCGTCACCATAGGTATTTGTTTTGGGATCGAAAGAACGCAGGTTATTTAAGAGTGAGGGATCGATATTCATGTGGATGGTTTCAACCTCCCCTTTTAGCAGTTCGTTCGATGAAAAGTCTTTAAACGCTGCATGATACGTTTCTGTGTTCATGGGCGGCTCTGAAAATACAGGAGGGCATAAAGGAACAACCGGGTGCCTGAAGCCGTTGGCGAGGTCGGAACGATGGAACGGCAGGGGGAACTGGTAACTGATATGCTCATAGGTTAACATGAAAACATGAGTGGTCAGGTTAGCCATCGGATCATATTTGCGGAATAGCACCGCAACAGGGTGAGCAGCTTTATACTGAAACGGGAGATACTGACACATCACCGTGGCAGAATCTGGTTTTAAGTCATCATTTTTAATTAATAATAGGTAATCAATAATGGCCTGGTAATCCGGCAGGTGTATTTCCGGCATCATATTGATGGCGATCTTCAATAAGGATTTATAGACAAAAAGCGGCCGGTACGAATGCTTGGTATAGGTCATGGTGATCAAGCCGGTCGCTTTATCCAACATAAAACTTTTGTCAGAAACATCCTTCCGCATGATCTTCGATGCTGTGGTGCCAAAAAAATCTTCCGACCGGGCCGTCACGATCTCGCCGGGTGACTTGAAGGTCGGAACACCGTTCTTTCCTTTGTTGCCAAAAAAGCTGGGCAACATGCCCAGCGAATAAGCCAGGTCGTTATCATATCTGCCGAAATGTTTATTGCATTTACCGCATTCCGAATCGGAGATCAGGGTATGATTGCCCAATAATTCCGGCATCAGGTGAGCGATGTCTTTAAATAATTTAGCATCCGGACCAGCCTTGCAGAAGCGGCAGACCCTTTCAGGTTTTGGCTTTAGTTGTGTTGTTTCCTGGCCTGCGCTGATCTCCAGTTCCACGCCGTAAGCGTTGATAAAATTCATCAACTGGTTCTCCAAACCCGGAATCGTATAAAATACCTGTTGATGCATATTGCTTTTAATTGGTAATTGTCATAAATCGCCTTACATTTTGCTTTTATAGAGTCATGCGGTCCAGTCACCCTTGTTATAGGCAATAATGCTGGCCATGGTGGCTAGGCCGCCAAGGGTTTTAGGGATTTCCTCGGAATCCCCAAGTCGTATCCTGCCTGCGTAGTCGCCGGAACGATTTGCTAAAACTTCGCTATCCCAAAATTCAACAATTTTTGTTTTTAGGGTTTCTAGCCCAACATCCTGATTTTTATTCTTTGTTAGCTGGACAAAGTAGGCTTCGTTACTTGCATTTCGGAAGACAATATTTTCGGTGGTCGCTTTAAAGCCCATTTTTCTCGCTAATTGAGCCCATTCCAGCGCGGACAATGGCACCGCAAATTGCTCCGGCTTTAACAATGGGTAAAGCTCCGCGATAATAATGTTGCCATCTTTTTTGATGGCTGTATAGCAATAGGATAGTATTTCAGCGATCTGATCCGGGGGAAGTTCGTGAAAAACATTGGCAATGACAATGAAGTCGAACTCTCCATCGGGCAAAGTATCGACCACCGAGACCATTTCGGGATATGGAAATGTGGCCAAAACCTGTGCGATCTTTTTCCTTGGTTCTTCGTTGGGTTCGTACAAACACCAGGTCAACCGGTCGGTTTCATTCACTTTAAGGATCTTGTTGACATCTACCAGTAACCGGCCTTCACCGGCGCCGATCTCCAGCACCTTAACCGGACGGATAATCAACCTGTTCCTGAACAGGTTGTATAATTTCTGAGACTGCAGATCCGGCTTTTTCCCACTGTCAGCGCCGATCACCTCGTAATTAAACAGAGAAGTAAATGTCGCCGTCAATAATTCATTCAGGTTAGCAATGTTCGCAGCGGATATCCTGAGCAGCTGGTTGTCATAAGCATCGAAAAGCTTATAAGAAGAAAGCAATTTTGCATAGCTCTTTTCTAATAATTGACAGGTCCTTTTTGGTGGCGTAAACCGCGAATATTTGTCGTTCTGAATAATCTCAGGGAACTGGTCATTTGATTTTTCGAGGTCAAGATAATTGACCAGATCAGCGTACACCGAAAATATGATATGCGGATGGTGGGTAGTGATAATGGTTTGCGGTACGCGCTTTTTTACGAAATCTAAAACCGCCGAGATGTATTCCGGGTGCAAATGGTTTTCGATCTCATCAAATAAAAGCAATGCAGGATTTTCGTAATGAACTAATAATAGCAATGACATCAAAACCTTTTGCCCTTCACTCCAACTCGCATAGGGAATAATGATCTGCCCGGTGAAGATTAAGTGCATTTCAAATAAAGGAAGGCTTTTTTGGGGTTTACTAAAACCGAAATAGAGCCGCCCTTGCGTGAGCTTTTCGAACAGGACGACAATCGGGTTCGAACGGGGTGCTAAATATATTTCCTGGTTTAAAAGTCCGTTCAGAATACCCAGCCGATAATCTGTCTCTATGGGGTCGTGCCACTTTTCGCTGTCAAAGTCCTTTTTTAACTTTCCGAACAGGTGTTCGATAAATTCAAAAGTGATATCTTCCAAGCACTTTTTGATTTCCGCCCGGATATACAGATCGGACATCCCTTTGTAGTGGCGGTTCACATTTTTGTGATTGGATTCCTGTGCAGTCGAGGTCCCTTTTGAGAGGTCGGTGATCAGTGAAATTTTGGTAATCAGCATAGCTGGCGCGATCTGCGCATCCGCCTGGGAAAAATTGCAAAAAATATCGTCGGAATTTTCCCGGTCTATGGGTTGGTCCGTGCTACTCAGCAAGTCGTTTCTTTTGAGAACGATCCGGTGCACCCTTTTTAAAATATAACTTTTCCCGGAATGGTTCTTACCGCAGATTATCGTTATCGCCCCTTTGTCCTTTGCCGGTTGGGCAACAATGATCTTATTTTGCGAAGCAAATTTGGCATGTTTGGGGAATTGTATTTCAGTTAGTGGCATGAACTGGCTTCTTGGTTTGAAAAGGTTTAATTAACCCCCAAATTACAAATTAAAGAGATAACAAATATCCCAAAAAGTAAGCCATTTAATACGCAGTATTATGCCTAGCCTTCGAACACTGATTAAGCTTACGGAATAAAATGAATAATAAAGATCTCCTTTGATTTATCAGGTTTATCGTCAGCTGACTTGATTTGACCGAGGCTTTTTTTATTAGTCCAGACAATAAGGGGCCATAGCGTTTTGTCTCCGTAATATTTCAAACTTAAGTCTCCGATTGTTTCGACGCCACCTGAATAGTTAGCCGGTGTTTCGACCATTTGCAGTTCTTTTGCTTTATATGCTTGTTCAAGCTCAAAAATATTCGCTAAAGGATCAAACTCCGGTTTTTGGATGGACATTTGCAGGAGATCCTGATAAGCCGCTTTTTTACTTATAGCGCTGACTTTAACAATTTCATCTGTGGTTTTTCCATTGAAAATCGAGACCCGCCAAATCTCCAAAAGACTTTTATCAGGAATGGTCGAATTTTCCTGTACAGACGCCCAATCAAAATAGCCTTTCCCGATATTTGAAACCGCAATTAGCTTCCAGAATTTCGCATCCCCATATTGTTTTTCAGCAATCTTCCCCAAAGTTTCAGGAGGGTGAACTGTTAAATAACTCACTTTAAAATGGTCAGTTTGTGCAGTACCAATAACGGTATCTATTACCTTGGTGTAATATTTCCCATCCTTCACTTTGTAAGCATTGCTTAACCATTGATTTAAGACGGCAACGGAATCGAGTTCCGAAGTCACCGTCTTTTTTTCAACGGTGAAATCTTTCATAGAAAACCACATCATTAAAGCTCCAAGTAAGGACAAAAAAACGCCTGGACTCGCATTGGCTAATTTTACCCCAAAACCAGGCCCTTTTAGAACAAAAGATATTTTCCCGGTCAGACCTTTAAAAATAAAAATCAACCCCCAAACCAACACGCCTATCCCAGCAACTTCCAGTACCAGTCGCTGAATGATTTTAATTGTTTGTGCATCCATCTAAGCTTCAAGGTTTAAGTAAAACTTAGCTATAAAAATAATAAGATATTTTAAAAGAATATATTTTAAAATATCATTGTGCCTGAAATTCGTCGCATTTAACAGGTTTCACAGAGTTAGTCTTACGGACTAACTACGTTTGGCTTTAAAGAATGAACTTTATCCAATAATTTATTGATTCAAATCCGTAATCTATGCACCCAGGTCCTGCGACCAATCCGTGATCTTAGGCGCAGTTTGTCATTATTAGCTAACTATAATCCGTTATTTATGAGATTGATTTTCATCCTTTTTAGTTCGTCTAACATATCTACTAGCACATTATAAATTAAAATATCAGCATCGTTAAAGGCAGAAAAAGGAATTTTTGTTATTAAGCCCCTTGCAATTTTTTGCAGATAATTTTTAAAAGCTGTGTACTCAAGTTCATAATATTTAGGGGGTTGGTTAAAAGTCAAAACTAGTGACGAAATATCTTTCAATTTGCGCGTATAGGCTATCAAAGAAAATTTTTCGTCAAAAAAGCTGTTCTTTATAAAGTTAGTAAGTTCAATGAAGTCAAAATAAAAGGATATTGGCGTTTTTTTATAATCGCAATTTAACCATTGACTCACTTCCCAATAAAATGAATTGATTGAAAAATGGTCATCCGAGAATAAAATATAAATTTGATAAGTTTCATTTAATGCTATAAAATCATAACCGCAAATAGATTCTTTGTTTATCAATTGGTAAATAGAAAAGCTATTGTTTTTTACATCCTGAGATTGAAGTAAAGTCTGCTGTGCTTTATTATTTTGCTCCCAAGTATTTACAAAAGCATACAGGTTATTGCGATGACGTTTTAATTCATTAGGTCTTAATCCCTTAGATTGACTTGTTTTCGAATCATATTCATCATGGTGGTCAAAGCAAAGGAATACTAAATTATCAAAGTGCGCATTGGTATTATCTTGATCTATATGTGCAAGTTGACCACGTTTAATTTTAAAATCATTACTCAGTCCAAAGCAAAGCGAACACCTCCTTCGGGAAAGAAAAAGATGTTCTACTTCATTGTCGATGCTTATACGCTTTCTCGCCATTGGTAACCCTGTTTATCGAAGGTATGACTTCTGAACGGGAATTTGAACCAAAAAAAATATTGGTTCAAATCCGCAATTAAACGCAAATCAGAAAGGAAATGGTTCGATATATGTACAGTAGGGAACCCATTAGCATCAGTTCCAGTGTTGTGATTTGCTTTCATTCTTTGCCCTTTCGCGGATCGACGAGGTCAAAATAAAACTACCTCTGTGCCGATTAACGAGAGATTCCCGCGGATGGTACCGCCCTGCTGGCGGATACCGATGAGAAAATAAGTCTGGGCGGGCGTTAAGCCGGGGTACAGTGCCTGAAAACGACTGATCTGTTTTTCAAGCTTTTTCGCGGCTCTCTCGACTAGCGACGTTTTCATGCGCAACGAATCCCAAAAAGAGGGGTAGTTATGAATGAGGTCCAGCCATTATTGATCGAGCCCGTTTTTGTTCCGCATAAATGCTTTCAGCCCATCGCTGGCTTTTTGGATATATAGCCGGTTAACAGCATCCAAGTGCTTGCCCGTATCAGACAGGGCCATGACGCTATCCCTCATGATCCAGAAATTTTGATAGTCCGTTTTGAAAACATGCTGCGCTTCACCGGCAAATGGTAAAAGGAGCAGGATAAGGAATATGCGCATCATCATTGATCAAATATTAAAAGCTGGTTTGGTTAATATAGCTGTAAATTTTTTATTCATTGGCATCCGGCACGATTCGCCCCGTAAATCGCCAGGATAGTTTCCTTTTCAATGGCTCTTGTCTCTTTGATGATAACCTGCACGGTGAAAAACTTATTCGCTTCTCAGACTCTTAACTGGGTTCGCGATGGCTGCTTTGACCGCCTGAAAGCTAATGGTCGCTAAGGCGATCAGCGTTGCTGATAAACCGGCCAAGGCGAAGATCCACCAGTCCACGCTGATCCGGTATTCATATCCCTGCAGCCAGCCATGCATGATCCACCAGGCAATGGGGAAGGCGATCACACAGGAAATAGCAACTAACTGCATCAGGCCTGCAGAAAGCATACCTACGATACCGGTGATACTTGCCCCCAGTACCTTACGTATCCCTATTTCTTTCAGCCTTCTTTCGGCGGTATAAGCAGCGAGGCTGAATAAACCAAGACAGGAGATCAGGATGGCTAATATGGCAAAGACGCCTGACAATTTACTGGTCAGCATTTCACCGGCAAACATCGCGTTGAACTGGTCGTCAACAAATTTATACTGGAAAGGATAGGCGGGATTGATCTTCCTGATCACTGCACCGATGTCTGCTAAAGTCTGTTGGGAATTACGGCCTTCTTTAATGCGGACGTAGAGCAGGTTGGCGTCAAACGCCGATGGCGGCTGGCAAAAAAATATGACCGGCATCGGTTTACCGTACATATTGCCATAAATATAGTCAGCCACAACACCGATCACCGTGTAATTTTTGATCGACGCCTGGTTATTATTATCCGGCATCCGGATAATTTGTCCGACCGGACTATCATTGCCGATCAGTTTGGCAAAGGACGCGCTGATCACCACGTTAGCGTTGTCTGCTGCGACATTGCTGTTGAAATCCTTTCCGCTTAACAGCCGCATACCGGATGTGGAAATAAATTCCGCACTGATGTTCCTTCTGGACACGGTGACTTTGCTATCCGCAGGCTTACCCTGCCACATCAAGTCGTCGCGGGTATTGCCGCCATCAATGGTGGTATGATCTGCCATCGCCACATTGGCAATAGTACCGTTCTTCAGCAACTCTGATTTGACTACCTGGAAATCCCTGGCAAATGCATGCTGCATATCTATTTCCAGTAAATTATCTTTATTGAAACCAAGGTTGCGGTTTTTCACATGTTGTAATTGTAGATAAACGACATAGGTACTGATAATAAAGATCACCGAGATCGCAAATTGCACGACAACCAGGCCTTGCCTGATCACGGCCGCATTACCCGTTTTCAGCCTCAGCCCTTTTAATACTTTCAGGGGATCAAAGGCGGAAAGGTAAAGCGCGGGATAGCTGCCCGCTACAAATCCGCAGATCATAACGATCAACAATAAGGCGATCCAGTGCATCGGTTCCGTTAGGCCCAGGACCAGGTTTTCCTGTACCAGGGTATTAAACGCGGGTAATGCCAAAGCCATCAAAAATAAAGCGCATAAAGCTGCGATGAAAGACAAGATCAATGACTCTGCTATAAATTGAAAGATCAACTTCTTCCTGCCTGATCCCAGTACTTTACGCACGCCGATCTCCTTGGCCCGTTTTTCACTCCTGGCTGTGGAAAGATTCATAAAATTGATGCAGGCTACCAGCAGGATGATCCAGGCGATTCCTGCAAGCATACGCACCTGACTGATCCGGCCTCCGCCGGTTGGTTTGCCATTGGCAAATGCACTGTACAAATGCCAGTCGCGCATGGGGAATAGGAAAGCTGCCGCCGTTTGTTTAGGGTCCCGCTGATGTATAAAAGCGGCCAGTTGCTTATTGACCGCGGACAGGCTTGCGGAAGGGGCTAATTGCACATAAGTAAACGGACCATAACTATCCCAGGTTTCTTCATGGGGGCCGTAGGTGATCTGTTCCTGCCGAAGATTGGCCTGATAAGGGGCGAGCCATTCAAATTGCAGGGTGCTGTTTCCGGGGAAGTCTTTCAAAACGCCGGTGACTACATAGTCATGTTGATTGTTCATCCTGACCCTTTTTCCGACAATATTGGTGGTATGTCCGAAAAATTTGAGCGCTGTTTTTCCAGTAAGCACCATGGAATAGGTGTTTGAAAATACGGTATTAGCATTACCCTCAACAAATGGCAAAGTGAACATGCTGAACAGCGCCGGGTCAGCATATTTCCCCGAGGCGTATATGCCGTTATCCCCGATGGTAAACAGCGAACGTTCATCCTGGTCCGAAATGCGGCAGGTATTCACGATCCCCGGGATTTCTGATTTGATCGCTGCTGCCATCAGTCGTGGCGTGGATCCCATGGTGAAGGTGTTGCTGGCTGTGGTTTGGTTAACCTGGACGCTATACAGATTTTCGCGCTGCACATGGCTATGGTCATAAGTCAGTTCGTTGCCCACCCATAAAAAAATCAGGCCTGCGCAGGCCATCCCGATGGCTAAGCCGCCGATATTGATGGCAGCATAGGCTTTTTGATTGATGATTTGCCGCAGGAGTACTTTGATATAGTTCGTGATCATGCCGATATTGATTAAAGGGTAAACTTTATGATAGTCTGCTAAGGCATAGGGACTTTTCGCAGTATTTTGTCCCTGCAAGCCATGTTTTAGTTCGGCTGCCGGTTGGTTAACTTCTATTTTTTTTAATATGCCTTCAAAAAGCCTGGCACTATCTTTTTCTGTATGCTCCAGCTTAACCTTCCAGTGTTCTGCCAATAGGAAGTAGGTTACTTTTAAAACCGGGTAACTTTTCAGCAGCCGCTCCAGTTCCTGCGCTTCCTCCTCAGTCGCTTCATTATCCAGTTTTTTTGATGCAAGGTTCCAGAATTGATCATGCATATCAGTAGTTACACGTTAGTTATAATATCAATTTATCAAAATCGTGCCACTGAGTTAAAGAATTGATTTTAAATGATTTATAAACAAGCAATTGAAGTGACTGTACGAAAACATTACAGCGGTGTTCGCTTTTGGACGTGTCATTCCACGAGTCACGGCAAACTCATAAACGAACATACGGTGTATCAAAACCGAACGAATATATAGTTTAATTTTTACCTAAATGTCTAATATTCAACAATTTGTTTGTTTGGCATTTTCTTGGAGAATAATTTATTTGAATCAGGATTTAAGGATTGACAAGATATAATCGGATAGCATTCTTAAATATCTGCCTGAACCAGAATTTTAGAAATGACAAATTGATTTGCTTGCATCCTGATTCATGCACCAATGAAATAATATGAAAAGGCATGATAAAAAATTATCTTAAAACTGCGCTTAGAAATCTGGGCAGAAGAAAAGTTAACTCATTTGTTAATATTTCTGGCCTCGCCGTTGGTTTTGCGGCTTTCCTGCTGATATTCCTGGTGATCCAATATGAGCAGAGTTTCGATACTTTTCACACGAAAAAAGACAGTATTTACAGGGTAGTTCGCGCTGCAAAAAACCGGGCCGACGATGGTTACCGGACGGGGGTAACTGTGCCGACTACCTTTGCCTTGCGGTCTGATTTTCCGCAACTATCCAATGTTGCGGCTATCGCAGCCGACTATAACGTGCAGGTTTTAGTACCATCGGCTAATGGATCAGTTGCTAAAAAGTTTAATGAGGGAAACGGGTTGTTTTTTACCGAGCCGCAGTTTTTTAAGATGTTTGATTTTAGCCTTGCTATAGGCAATATAAAAGACGCGCTTACTGAGCCAAACACCGCCCTTTTCACTAAAGAATTAGCCAATAAATATTTTGGCGACTGGAAAACAGCTGTAGGCAAAACATTAAAAATGGATGGCTTGAATATTAAGGTCACAGGGATCCTCAATGATATTCCGCCGAATACAGATTTCCCTATAAAAGGTGTATTGTCCTACGAAACCATGCGTAAGTATGCCGATTTTAATAGCTGGGGAAGTATAAATGATGCGGATTATTGTTTTGTACAGCTGGCACCGAACGAGACAAAAGAACATTTCGACCATTTATTGAACGGATTTATGGGCAAACATACCACGCCTGGTAATGCCGGATACGATCTTGTTTTGCAACCATTAAGCCAAATACATTCGGATTCGCGGTTTAATAATTATAACGGGCATACCTTCAGTAAAGATCTGACCTACGCTTTAGGCGCAATAGGCATTTTCCTGCTGGTTATTGCCTGTGTAAATTTTATTAACCTTACTACCGCGCAGGCCATGAACCGGGGTAAAGAGGTGGGTGTTCGAAAGGTGTTGGGTGGCAGTCGCCCGCAGTTAATGATGCAGTTTTTTGGCGAAACAGGCATAACCTGCTTACTTGCGCTAATAGTGGCAACCGGCATTACCTTGTTTTGCATCCCTTATATCAATAACCTGCTTGGCATTCACATTGCCACAGCTATATTATACAGCAGCAATGTGCTTTTATTTATGCTGCTGGCATTGGCCCTGGTTACAGCATTTTCCGGGTTTTATCCGGCGTTGGTATTATCGGGCTTTAATTCAGTTACCGTACTAAAAGGGGCATCTTCCGGGGCTGAGCGCCAAAAAGGAATTTCCTTTCGCAGGTGTTTGGTTGTATTTCAATTTGTAATTGCGCAAACGCTCATCATTGCAACATTGATAGTTACATCGCAAATGGATTACTTCCGCATGGCCGATTTAGGATTTAACAAAGATGCCGTTATTAACGCCGGTTTCCCAAACGATAGTCTTGGCGCGAGGAAAATGGAAGCGCTACGCAATGACTTGCTAAAACTGCCAGGCATACGTGATTTTAGCCTGAGCATGGCATCGCCGGCGGGCGGCGGATATTATACCGATTTGCGCACACCCGAAAATCACGCTACCGAACCCAATATGATTACGAACATGAATGAAGCAGACACCTCATTTTTTAACTTATATCATTTACAGCTTGCAGCGGGCCGCATTTACCATGCTTCGGATACCATGCGCGAGTTTGTGGTGAACGAAACTGTAGTGCGTAGGCTTGGCTTACCAAATGCGCAGGCCGCCGTTGGAAAAAGGATAAACGTTTCCGGGAAAATGTTACCCATAGTAGGCGTTTTAAAGGATTTTCATGTTAATTCGTTACGGGACCCCATGGTGCCGGTGGTAATGACTACGATGAAAAAAGGATATGGCCTGGTGAGCCTCAAAATAAACCTTGGCCATACAACAACTATTATCCCGGCGATGGAAAAGTTATGGAACCAGTATTTCCCGGATTACATATTTGGATATAATTTTTTAGATCAGTCCATTGCTGCAAGCTATCAGCAGGA
This sequence comes from Mucilaginibacter sp. GW822-FHT03E02, assembly GCF_058801545.1. Taxonomy (NCBI): domain Bacteria; kingdom Pseudomonadati; phylum Bacteroidota; class Sphingobacteriia; order Sphingobacteriales; family Sphingobacteriaceae; genus Mucilaginibacter; species Mucilaginibacter sp. GW822-FHT03E02. The sequence goes on from NZ_JBXANJ010000001.1 coordinate 5,605,200, forward strand.
AAACCAGCTTTCGTTGCTTTATAAAATATTTTCGGGCATAGCAATTTTTATTTCCTGTCTGGGTTTATACGGCCTTATTTCATTTATGGCTGTGCAGCGTAAAAAGGAGATCGGTATCCGCAAGGTGCTGGGTGCGCCTGTAAAAGATATTTTGGTGATGCTATCAAAAGAGTTCACCATCCTTATCGCCATTGCATTTTTAATTGCAACCCCTGTAGCCTGGTATTTTATGAACCAATGGCTGCAGCATTACGCCTACCGGATAATGATAGGTGTGTGGTTTTTTGCCGCAACTATAGGGGGCTCACTGATTATAGCCTGGCTCACGGTAGGCTACACGGCCATAAAAGCCGCATTGGCAAACCCGGTGAAGAGTTTGAGAACAGAGTAATTCTAAATCAGTATTTATAGGATTTTATGGTTAACGAGATTTGACCAGTTCATCCCGAGACTGTATGTTTTTCGAACCAATTCATTGAAAAATTACGACGAATTGGAAATTTAGGGCAGAATTTTTCAAGTATTTAAACAACCACGTTATTTATCTGCGATTTTTTAAATGAGGTTTATTAGCTTATCAACATAACGAATCTGCGAGTTTGTGATTCAGACTAAGCTTCATTTCGGGTAGCCGACAACTTACAAAGCCTGAACTTTTTTGAGAATGATTTAGGGCTCGCAGCGGCAATAAATGATAATACTTAGGCCACTCAATAGCGAGTAAAGCCCGGTTTCCTAAAGCCGGGCTTTATTGCGTTTGTTCGACAAATGTTGTTTTAGATTGCGCGGCATCCCAGAATTATACGCCTATTCGAACAGGTGAATCAGAACCGTGTGATTTCCGCGTCATCGCTTTTCTTGCTGCTGACCTTAGCCGCACCTGTATAAGCCACACTCGCCGAACCGTGTAGCCAGGCATTTACCTGTATGTTGGCGTTAATAGCTGCATGACCCGAACCGGAAATATGCACTCCTGTTTTAGCAGTGATCAGCTCTTTGGCTGAAAACATACCCGAACCCGAGATATGTGTTTCGACCGTTTCGCATTGACCGCTCAATTTGATCAGACCGGAACCAGCAATCGAAGCGTCCAATGTTTGCACCTCAATGTCGCCGCTGATGCTGGCTGAGCCGCGGGTAACCAGTTTTAACGAAGGGACCGTCACGCTGCCGTTAAACGACAAATTGCAGGAACCGGACGCTTTAGCCGCCTCCAGGTTACGGACGGTCACATACAATTTAAGCTTGGGATGGGTATGCCACCAGCTTTTACCGCTCCACCAGCTTTTTTCACCGGCCGACCAGTTATCATGTTTATTGCGGATATGTAAAGTTTTGCCGTTCACTTCAACGACCAAACGATCAGCGATAACTGCCGGTATTTTATAACTGACGGAATCCGCTGCTCCCTGCCCGATCGTTACTTCGAACGGCCCTTCTACATGGAGGCGTGTAAAATTAGTAAGTGAACGCTGTACCTTTATTGAATCTGCCGGTTGGGCATAAGTATAACGGCCAATGGCAACAAATAGCAAGGCAAGTAAAATTTGGCTTAGTTTTTTCATCTTTTCAGTTTTTTTTGCGTGTTAATGTCGTATGTAATATCGTTCCCTGATAGTTGACATTCAGCGAAACCGAATCGCCCTGCGGGTAATATTTCCCGCTATGTTTGATCGCCGAGCCATCGTCGTCAGCGATGCTGAAACTGAAATCATCGCCGTTGATCCTGGTGTCGGTAATAACTTTTGGCGGCCCTTCGGCAGTGGCAGTTCCGGTCAACTTTCCGTCACTGGTTTGAAATTCATAGTTTGCCGGGTACGTGTTTCCGTCCGGCAGCTTTACGCTGCCCTGCCATTTACCGGCAAGGCCGCTTACTGCCGCAAGGCAGGCCATGACCACGCAAACCAGCGTGGCCGTTAAAGTGATTTTTTTCATATGGATTTGTTTTAATTATTCGCTTTTTAAGCTTTTGACAGGATTGGTTAATGCAGCCTTGACCGACTGAAAGCTAACGGTTAACAAGGCAACCAGGATGGCACCTGTTCCGGCCAGCGCGATCAGCCACCAATGCAGCGTTACCCGGTAGGCAAACCCGTTCAGCCATTTTTGCATCAGGTACCAGGCAAGCGGTGCGGCGATCAAGATAGCGATCAGCACCAGCCGGGTAAAATCGACCGATAGCATCCGGGTGATGGAAAAAATATTTGCACCGAGGACCTTGCGTATGCCGATCTCCTTATAACGTTGTTCGGCCGCATAAGCCGCCAGTCCGAATAACCCGAGACAGGCGATCACGATTGCCAGCACGGTCAGGGCCACGAATACGCCTCCGGTGCGTTCCTCGGTACGGTACAAGCGGTCAAAGTCCTCGTCCATAAAGGCGTAATCGAATTCCCTTCCGGGTGCCAGGCCGTTCCATTTTTGCTTTATTGCGCCCAGGATACCTGCGAGGTTGCCTTTCAGCCTTATGCTCAGCGCACCACGGTCATTCCCCAGGGTCAGGACCACTGGTGTGATTTCCGCCTTGAGCGAACTGAAGTTAAAGTCTTTGACCACGCCGATGATATGATAGCCCCTGAGCTGCTTTCCGTCTGCCACTGGGTAATACAAGGTTTTGTTCAGTACACTCCCGGTACCCATCGTCCTGGCTGCGGATTCATTGATGATCATCGCCGAAGAGTCAGTCCGGAAGTCGGTCGAGAAATTGCGTCCTGCAGCCAGGCGCATACCCAGTGTCGGCAGGTAGTCCTCATCCACCGTCCAGGTCTGCGACTGGACGGCCTTTTTCTGGTCCATGTCCTGGGTCTGGAACAAGGCACTGCTATTCCGCGCTTCGGAAGTCGGCAGATAGCCGGTCAGCGCTGCGCTACTAACCCCCGGTATCGCTGCGATCTCCCGCTTAAAAATCGCGGCATCGTGACCAAGATCATTCGTGTTCCGTATAATGAGTACCCGGTTCCGGTCAAAACCCAGGTCGCGGTGACGGATATATTGCAACTGGTCGTACACTACCAGGGTGGCCACAATCAGCAATACAGCAACCGAAAACTGGAACACCACCAAGGAGCTGCGCAGCCAGCTGTTTTTGAAGCCTGCGGAAAGCTTTCCCTTCAGCACCGCTATCGGCCGGAAGCCGGAGAGAAAAAGAGCCGGGTAGGTGCCTGCCGCCAGCCCGACCACAACCGTGATAACGAGCGATGCGGTACCAAGCCAGAGCCAGTTCATTCCGGTCAACTCCATTTCTTTTCCAGCCAGGTCATTAAAAAAGGGCAGGCAGGCCATAACCAGGATAATGGCAATGACCATCGCCGTAAAGACCAGCAGCATCGATTCCGAAAGAAACTGTACGATTAGCGAACCGCGTGCCGAACCCAACACTTTGCGTACCCCAACCTCTTTGGCGCGACCGGCCGATTTCGCCGTCGAAAGATTGATAAAGTTAATACAGGCTATGACCAGTATGAACAGTGAAATAAAGAAAAAGAGGTAGAGGTATTGTTTGTCCCCGTTATGGCCAAGTTCGCCGCTACGGCTGGACTCCAGGTGGATGGCGGTAAGCGGCATCAGACTCAAGCGGAAATAATTACCGCCCTTTTCAAAATCGCTCAAGCTGACATGAGCCATATTTTGCAATTGAGGCCCGATGTAGCGGCTCATCAGTCCCGGCAGTGCCGCCGACAATAGCTTGGGATCTGTGCCTTTGCGCAGCAGCACATAGGTATTATAATCATTGCTCAGCCACACATCCGAACGACTGTCGGCGAGCGAAGCCATCGACAGCAGGAAATCAACATGGAAATGCGAACGCTGCGGAATGTCCTGCATCACACCAGTTACCTTATAACGGTCTTTCTGATTCAGCGTCAGGACATGGCCTACCGCATCTGTGGTGCCAAAATATTTCAGCGCCGCCGTTTTGCTTATGACCGCCGAATTGGGTTCTTGCAAGGCGTTGGCCGGGTTGCCGCCGAGCAGCGGCAGCGTAAATACGGCGAAGATGGAAGGGTCTGCAAATGCGACCCCATCTTCGCGTAATTCCTGATCGTCCTTTTTGACGATCACCGTCCCGGCGCTTTTCAGCCGCACACTTTCTTCAACAATAGGGAAGTTTGACTTTAATACAGCCGCCAGCGGTGCGGGTGCCTGGGCATAGGCCGTTGCATTGCCCGCAAAGCGGGTGTCTTCGTTGATCCGATAGATGCGATCTGCACCTACATTGAAGCGGTCGTAGCTCCATTCATCCATGACATAAAAACCGATCAGCAGGCACGCCGCCAGCCCGATCGCCAGTCCCAGGATATTGAGCGCGGAAAAGGCTTTGTTCTTTACCAAATTCCGGTAAGCTATTTTTAAATGATTGCGAAACATATAATTGCCGTTTAATTTTTCGTGAGACCACTTTGGTGGGGTTTCATGGTTCAAAATTAGCGGCGCAAATTGCCGGTGACTGCCCAACTTATAAGATGGGTAATTTTTTTTTAGGTTATTTTTATATTCCAGCGGCCTTTTTCCAGTTACTTGTTTGAAAATACGGGTAAAACTGCTTTGGGAATTGAAACCCGCTTCATAAGCAATCCCGAGCAGGGTGATATGATCATAAGCCGGGTCCTGCATTTTCCGCGCAACATCCCGGACACGGTATTCATTGACAAAATCGTTAAAGCTTTTTTTGAGCCCATTATTAATGATCCGGGATAATTCATGCGTATGCATCCCCAGCCTGTCAGCCAGCCCACCCAGGCTTAGTTCAGCATCCCTGTAAAAAAAGCCGGCCTCCATCGCTTTCTTCAACCATGCACCTTTTTGCCTTGATTCCGCTACGGGCAATGGTTTTGATGGACTTGTTTGCAGCAGCACTTCCGCTGGTGGTTTTAAGAAGGCTATTGCTGCGATCCGCAGCATAATTAATGCAAAAACGATATAAAAGGGATAATAATTGGCTCGGGCTAAGCGGCCATCATAAACCCAGTAACCGACTGCGGCATACAGGAGCCACAAAAGACACAAAAAGGACGCCGCTTTCAATAAGCGTCGTAACCAGCGAAGTTGCATAAGCGGCCGATCCATCAGGACTGGTTGCAAACGCCGGTAAGCATCCTGTATCAATTGCTGTGAACGATATAGGTAGATGATGATTGAGGTTAATGCCAATACCTGGATTACCGGGTTCAGCGACCGGATGGTGAGGCTGCCAGCCGTTTCCATCAAGACCGGGCTGAAATGCAGCAGGTCCTTCCAGGCAAATTGATGGCCGGGCCGGGTTATTTTGAGCACATAAAAATAGATCAGCGGGCCCATGGCCAACGAATATTGCAGCGGTAACCAGTCCCAACCGGGCAGGTCGGTTCCCAGCCGGATGTCCATGCCGAGTACCCGCACCATTCCTAACAGCATAATGGTTAACGCCATGGCAAGAACACGGTTACCGGCACGATTGGCGGTTTGGTTAAACCATAACAGCAGGGCAAAGGTCAGCGCAATAAATATGGTCCCTACAAGGAACAAATCATACAATGTGATATGGAAAATATATGAATTCAATTTAAAGGATAGGTCAAATCCTGTTCCAAAGTTATAAATGTATTGGCATACAGTAAATTGCACTTTTATTTTCCAAGATATTGTAACAAAAGCGAACAGCTGGCCGTCCGGTTTCGACAGGCAATACCGCGCGCATAGCAGCGCCGATTTGAATTTGATAAGAAAGGAAATAGCAATTAACACTGAAGAAGTTGAGGAGGTCAAAGTGTTAGTCTACCCGCGCATAAAATCAACAAAAAGAGGCTGTCTCGAAGGGTACAGCCTCCTTAAAACATCTTTTAATTTTCTTCAGTACTTTTCGGTAGTACCGAAGTTTAAGTCCCCTGACCGGGCTAGAACCAGCGCCCCTCTGATTAACAGCCATAACGTGTCATGCTTTTTACTTTGCGAGTTTTTATTTATAGCTGATAATCTGCATTTTACAAAAAAAAGTCATTGTGTTGTATTTTACGTTATTTATGCCTCGTTTTTGCAAATTTCTCACCGCGAAATTTATATATAAAATATTTATTATCAATTAGTTGTGTGATAAAATTACTTATATTGGGGTAAGTTATATCTGTAGTACAAGCATCAGATATTATATCTTTGCTGTGACATGAAATTTTTAAATTCATTATCAATACTCGTTTTTAGTTTTGTTTCCCTTTCGGCAGATGCTCAGCAGTCATCTCGAAACGTCGATTTAGCGACGCCTGATTCAATGAGCAAGGCGATCCGTATAATCGGAGAGCAATTTGTAAGAACATCCGGGCATTATGGTTTATCCATCGGCCTTATCAGGAATGGGAAAAAGTACAGTTATAATTTCGGAACAACCGAGGCCGGCAAGCATATCAGGCCAACAAATCTTACCATTTATGAAATAGCTTCGGTTACCAAATCGTTTACCGGGATACTGTTGGCGCACGCTATTCTGGAAAAACGAATTAGCTTAAAGGATAACATTCAGCAATATATGCCAAAGCCTTTTCCAAATTTGACCTATAAAGGAATACCCGTAAAAATCGAAGATCTAGCCACCCATACATCAGGACTGCCAAAGTTTGCTCCCAGTTTAGACAAAGATCTTTCTCCGGATCAGCTTATGAAACGCTACGACAATTTTTCCCCGACACAATTTTTAAATGTCTTATCCGGCATTAAACTCGACACGATCCCTGGAACAAAATTTATTTATTCGAATGCCGACGCTCAGCTTATAGGGATTATTCTGGAGAAAATTTATCATACTACCTATGCTGAGCTTTTAGAAAAGTACATAACAGGGCCGCAGCAAATGAACGATACCAAACTTGAAATTAAAAATCGGGACACGATTCGATACGTTAGAGGATACAATAGTAAAGGCGAAGTCATGCCAAGGCTTGGCTGGTGGAGACTTACCCCGGGGGCTGGTTATGTTAAATCTGATATTTCGGACATGCTGAAGTACTTGCAGCTGAATTTAAACGAAAGAAATCCCGCAATCAAACTTGCTCATCAACCAATATTCGATGTGTCTGAGGAAGGTGCGGACAGCATCAGACTCTTCTGGTTCACAAAGAAGTCAGCAGAAAGTGAAAAGGTGATTTACCATGCTGGGGGGAGCTTTGGAACCACAAGTTATTGTGAAATCCACCCAGATCAGCAGGCTGCCATTATAATACTCACCAATGATGCAGGGACTGGCACAGAAGATGAACTCAAAATGTTAGCGTCCCTGATATTGAAAGTCAAAAAATAATTGAATTAGCCGGACTTACCTTGCGCCGGAATGAAATAGTCTAATAGCGCCCCTTGATCTCCGCAATGTGAGAATGAAATTTATAAATCCAAATCGGCGATTAAACGCAAATCAGACAGGAAATAGTTCGAGATTTGTACAGTAGCCCCACTTAAGGAGATGATTAAGTACAATCATCTCCTTTTTTATTAAGCATAACGACCTTAAAATAAGTTGGTTGCATTTTGATTTGTGCCGCTGAATAATGATTCGAGATTTCTTCAAATAGTGTCATTGTTTTTTGCAGTTGTTGAAAAATCCACCGGAACATGAATTAATCGTATTTATATCTGTTCGATTTCCTTTCAAGGTGAACAATGTGGAACCATTGACCACTTAAATAGACCGATGAAGCGAAATTCTCAAACCATTTTTACAAAATTTGGCTGCTACCGCTGAAAATATTTTCAAAAAGGTTCAGAATAAATTAGGAGAAGATGAATTCAAACAACAACAGTACAGAAAATACACTTTATCAGAGAAAATTATTGTCTAATACTCACTGATTTATAGTTGCTCAATACGGTTTCTTTAGAAAGTAGGAACTTTATAAAACTAATACTTTTATACTCGCACGTTTGGTATATGCTCATGATTTTTAAATAGTCGTCAATCGTTTGGCTGAACCGTAAAATCGCGACTGACGGGATAGATGCTGCTATCTCCGCGTATCGCCTTCTTCAAAAAAAAGATACTGCCGATTATGACTTTTCAGAATATGATCTGAATCAATATGCTTATATTTTATTAAGAGCGGGCCGGGTAAATGAAGCCATAAAGGTGTTCAAACTGAACACCGGGCTCCACCCAAAATCTTTTAATGTCTATGACAGCCTTGCGGACGCGTATGAAAAAGCGGGCGATAAGGCCAGGGCCCTGGAAAGCTGCAAAAAAGCGCTGGCCCTGGAGCCGGATAATGAATACGAACAAAACCGGGTCAGAGGGTTGGAAGGTCATTGACCGGGGACATTTTCAAGCTTCCTTTCCCGGCCGGTTGAAAATGAAATAATTAAATTGAAAATGAATCGACCTAAAGAATGCGTATAGCTCTGTATGTTTATATCCACATCCCCGGTTAAATTAAAGAAAGTATAGAGTTCCAAGGCTAAAACAAAATTTGTTTTGATAAAATGGATTAGGAAAATTGGATGTGCCGCGGACTATAACAGCGATAAAACAGGAAACTAAAAACTGTCATAATTTATAAGTAGTTTTATCATTGGATCAACAATAAATGCCACGCTATTCCAGGCATTTCGCATCCATTGATTCGCCCAACAAACAACCCATTTACAGCATGGAAATCACCCACTACGTGCCTGAAAATCCCCTTTTAAAACCATACATTGCGGGCATTTACCTGCTGGAACGTCACACAGGAGAAACGCCCGAGCGCTATCTTGCATTTCCGGGTGTCCATCAATTTGTAACAATCAACAGGGAAGTGATTTGCCGTGTCGCTGATCGGCAGGTATCATTTTACTACCAGCCTGGTCGACCGCCCAGTACCTTGCTTGTCGCCAGTTTCGGGACGCCGCGTTTGTGGTGCTATGAAGGGCCGGTCCACGAATGGAACATTTGCTTCAAACCGCTGGGCCTGCATCATTTCCTGAATAGCAGCCTGATCGACTTCGAAAGCATACCGCTCAAATCAGATTTTGTGCCTTTTCACGATTATCCTGACCATGTCGAAGCATTATATACGTTATCAGAGTCTAACACGCAAGTGCGTTTCATAGAAGATTATTGGGCATCAAAACTCAAAGCCTTCAAACATCCTTTTCTGGAGAAACTGGTTGGCGATATCCTGGAAAACGATAAAGAACAGCGGCTGAATTTTAGTGAACTGGCGCGACATTTCAACATCTCCAGGCATACGCTGCATACCGAATTCAAACGCTACGTCGGAACCACGCCCGCGCGGTTTGAAAAAGTGCACCGCTTCCGGAATGCGCTGGCCGCGTACAGGCTGTCCGGGGAGTCTGTTACGCTGACCCATATATCCGGCCAAGCCGCTTATTTTGACCAGTCGCATATGATCCGCGATTTCAAGTCGTTTACAGGTTTTACCCCGAAAGACTTTTATAAAAGAGTAGCAGCATTTCCGAAAGGTGATATCAACTGGGCTTTCGTTTAGCGGCTTACATTTGTACAATTTTGCATAGCGACCGGCAGTTATCTTGCGGGCATAAAACATTGATCTTTATGCATAATAATTTCCGCAACGTTCTACTCATTTCTTTTTTACTTTTCAGCCGGCACCTGGCTGCGCAAACCCAGGTTACGGCCTTAACGCCATCCGAAAAAAAGCAAGTTGTCGACTCTGCCGTTCAACTGCTGAGAACGCGGTATGTATTTCCTGAAACTGGGGGGAGGTTAGCCGCTCAACTGGCGGATAAATTACGTTCGGGCGCTTATAACGGCATCAATGACCCTTCGGCATTTGCCGATACGCTGACCGATCAACTGTTCGCCACGAGCAAAGACCAGCACTTCCGGGTCTTCTTCGACCCTGCATGGGTCACAGACTCGAAAACCGCGGTGAGCCCGTCGGATAGCTTACTGCTGCGCAGTAAACGGGCAGAACAGCACCGTGCGGAAAATTATGGATTCAAAGAACTAAGCAACCTGGGCGGCAATATTGGTTATCTCAAATTGACGGGCTTTTTTGATCCGCTGAAGGCCGGGCCCACGGTCGTCGCTGCGATGAACACTTTAAGCAACTCGGACGCGCTCATCATCGATATCCGCGATAACCCCGGCGGTTTCCCGCAAAGTGTAGACCTAATCTCCAGCTATTTATTTGATGGATCTCATGATTTTTCGCTGCCGTTCGTACCAGGTAACCGCATGCCCTCCATACCCGTTTACCTGCTAATCAGCCGCTTCACCTACTCCGCGGCAGAAGGTTTTTCCCAACTGTTAAAGATTCAGAAAAGGGCGACACTGATTGGCGAAAATACCGGTGGAGCAGCCCATGGGATCGAGCGGACGGCATTATCAGCACGGTTTTATATCAATATGCCCCATACCAGGTCCAATCCGGACTGGGAAGGCACTGGTATTGCCGCGGATATTAAGGTAGCACCCGCAAAGGCTTATTCGGCAGCCATCGTGCAGGCATTGCAGGACCTGGCTAAGCTCCATCCTGAAAATAAAGCCAATTATCAATGGCTGATGGAAGACGAGGCGGCCAGCCAGAACCCGGTAACCGTCGGTCCGGGTTTGTTGAAGACCTACGCTGGCAATTACGGCCCGAGGAAGGTTTATGTGGATAGCGGACTGCTTTATTATCACCGGCAGGGTGACATACCTTATCTTCTGTCGCCTCTTTCAAACGATATTTTCCGCTTCGCCGGGACCGACGATATCCGGATCAGGTTTGTTTCCGTTAATGGAAAAGTGAATAGTATGCAGATCATTTACCGGGACGGGACTTCTAAAATGGTTCAAAAGGATAAATAGACTGCCCTACTGCTTTAATTGAAAATATTTTTGCCGTTGAATGATTTTGTAGATTCCGGAGAATTGCATTTTGTCTAAAAGCGGGTATTGATGCCCGATTATCGGTGGCAATAACGAAGCTAACAATAAATTAAGGTAAAATTGCAAAGGTGGTGGGCGGGGCGGACAACGACGCAAATTACTTTTCACGCGCCTTCAACCATTGCTGGTACCTTTTGAGCAGGAAGTCATCCCATGCTTTCTTATATTCCCCTGTTACCACGCTAAAATGGTTGCCGGGGTAATAGGCAAACGTGATACCGGCCCCGAGCTTTTTCATTTCTTCTTCCATTAACCGCACGGCAGGGCACTGTTCCGTATCCTCTGTCCCCACGGAAATCCGCAATTTTCCCTGCAAGTCGTTTTTCAAATCCGGCCAGTGTTTGGTTACGTACTGAGTCAGGTCGTAACGTTTCCAATAGTCAACCACCGCCGGGTTGATGATAAGAGTTTCGGGATCAAACATACGTTCCGGCAGGCCGTCAGCGCCTTTGGGGCCAAACACGGCGTCAAAAGAAACGTTTTGCTGCCCGCGGTAATAAATATCTTCAATGCTATGCCCGATATTTGGTTTATCGTACACCACACTGTCGAGTATCGCGGGCTTGTCCATGGTCAGGCCGTCGACATAACGGTTCAGCTTTTTATCCTGGTAGAGATTGGTGGAGGAAAACCGGCGAAAATCCACCGGGTCGGGCGCGCTGGCATTGCCGGCCACAAAAAGCCTGGGATAATGCGTGAGCAGGTATACCACTGTCCAGCCGCCGCTGCTATGCCCCCGGATCAATCGTGCGCTGTTCGTCCGGTACTGTTTATCCAGCTGCGGGATAAACTCGTGAGCGAACGCATCGCCTACCGGGCCGTTATTATCGCTGTTGGCATAAGTGCTATGTCCAAGCGAACAATCACCGTCGAGGTAAACCTTGATACAGGCGACGGTATCCAGCGGAACCGAGGCCGCCGTATCACTGCTCTCCGATTTTGAATAATGGATATAGCCGCCGGTGAAACCGGCTATCATAAAATAGACCGGGAAACGCCTTTTGGTTTCGGTATAATATTGTTTGGGCAGGATCACCGCACCCCGGATGTATTCCGGCTTATGGCTGAATTTGGTCAGCAATTTGGAGCTGACTTTAATTTCCTTTACAAATTTGCTGTCCACAAAAACAGGGGCAGGAACAGCCTGGTCGCAAACCAAGGCAAAACCTTCCTTCGGATCGTTCAGGGTGACTTTCCGGCTGGCATTGTACATATTGGCGGTGCTCATTCCTATGATACGGCCATCCATATTCAAATCCCATACCGCTTGTATATAATAATTCCCACGCGGCAGTCTTGATAAAAGCGTCGGATAAGATAATGCAGAGTCGTCAAATACAATTTGCTGATCAGGCATGATATTTTTTACCTTCATCCGGTAACAGGGCCAGCCGATATCGTTTTTTGGATTTTCGTTTTTGGCGGAAAGATACAGGATCACGTTTCCTGTAAACGGGCCTTTATAAACCGATGGTTTATAACTGACGTAAAACTTCTGGGCATTAGCCAATGTCGCCGGGAGCAGGAAGAAGAACAGAATAGAATATCTCATAACTTATTTGCTTTAATATTTATGGTTAAAGGTAGGGGACGAAACTGCCCGAAAATAGAATAGTATTTGCCTTTTTAAAGTTTTTGATATTGTTTAGGAGAAAGAGCGGTATAGTTCCTGAAATTCCGGATGAAATGGCTTTGATCTGAGAAATTACAAATATGAGCTGTTTGCGTTAACGGGGTGCCGTACTGCTTAATGAGGGATAAAGAATGGGCTATTTTTAGTTTACGCATGTAATCTCCAAGTGTGCAGCCAAAATAGGCGGGGAAATGTTTGGATATGGTAATAGGGTTGACACCGGCAATCTGGGATAGTTCTTGCAAAGTGATCGATTCGTTCCACCGGTCATTGAGTATCTCCTGTATAATGGTGATCCAGGCCGGGATCTTTTTCTTATGCGTGGTTTGTGAAGCGCAGGCAAACTGATAAAACAGGATATGGATCGAGTCGCTACTGTGTGCGTCGTTCTGGAGCATTTCCCTGTACATTTTTAATAGCAGGAATTTGGCATCAGGAGATTTATGAATAGCATTGATGAGGTGCTCTTCCTTCATATGATTTTCTGCGAATACTAGCGGCTTGATATCAACGGAGATGTAGCGGGTGGGAATTTCTGCAAAAATAGTTTCGTGCGCTTCACCCGCGTGTAAATAGGCCAAGTCGGCAGCCCTTCGTTCGTAGGTTCCATGTTGCCTTTTTTCCGCGCAGCCCCCAGCGAGTATAAAAACCAAATTCGGGTGTTCATGCTCATGTTTGCCCGGGCCGCTCCCTGCACCAAAACGGGTGGATACCCGGATATCCAGGCTATCGGTAATTCTGGTGATTTCTTCAATCAACGGCGGCTTGTTCATACGAATTCATTCGTAAACTTCGTGCCAAAGATGTATCTGATTGATTATAAATTAGATAATGATTTCTAATAAAATTGCGTGTTCCAAAAGCGTACGCATTTGTGCGTTTATAATACGCAGTGAGGGCAACGTAACATCCTCAAACGTAAACCGTCTTATCCATAAAAACCATTGAGATGGACCTGAACGAAAAGATTATACAAGGACGCAAAACAAAGGGACTTACGCAAGACGAACTGGCGACGCTCGTCAAAGTTAACCTGCGTACGATCCAGCGCCTTGAAAGCGGTGAAACCAAACCGAAGGCTTATACGCTGAAAGCTATAGAAAATGTATTGGATTTTCAATCAACTACGCATTGCTGAGAGAATGAAATTCATAAATCCAAATCGACGATTAAACGCAAATCAGACAGGAAATAGTTCGAGATTTGTACAGTAGCCACCACACTTTCAAAAGCTTCTTAGTTAATTCTAAGAGGCTTTTTTTGTGGAGAAATCTCAACGCATTTTTACGGATCAGTCTGAAAACTTGTTTTATAATCTGTTTAGATGAAGTGAATAGATGAATTACGAAACCCTTCGCGCTTATAGGCATCAGATGTAAAGACGACGGCTATAAATGAAGGGCCTTTTACTTCCTGGATTATCTTCTGTTATGATATACGGTGTCATGAACAGTAACTATAATTAACACGATGGTTGCTATCGCCCCTAACGGTATAGTAATTATAGATAGCCAGAAAAGAGATCCCATAGGATTGAATATTTTTCCGAAGGCAATTCCCGCCCTCACGCAATCGTCGGTTCCTGCTTCGTTGATGTGACAACCCATACAGTAGCCTATAAAACCGGCTAACATTGATATCAATATCGGGGATAAAGCTATTACAAGAACGTACAGGTGGTATAGCAGTACCTTTTTGACGCTAACTGTTTCCTGGAATAGATAAGGCTTCATAATGAGTAAGCAAGATAAAGTAATTTTAGCAGGATTTTGTACTGCCCCTCTTAAAACATCTTTTAAACCGGCAGTAGAGGACTGAAAGTCCTTTTGTTGCGGGTTCGATCCCCGCCGATACAACACTCAAAAGCTTCTTAATGAACCGGGGCTTTACCACGATGAATCTTCCACGAAAATCAAAATAATTTTACCTGGCAGGATTTCCCCGAAACGCTGTAGTGAATATCTATTATCTAATAAATATAATTATTTAATGACTTGGGATTGTTATTTCTTTTGAGTTAAAAATGCTCGTAATTTCTAATTCTATTTTTTATTTGTTTCGGTTTTCCACCGTATTGCTTGCGTAAAAATACGCTCGTGAACACGTACAAACCCTATTGTTATACAGTACGTTAGCAGATAATTTTACCCTCATAGTTATTCGGAAAATAACACGGCCCCTGATTCGTGCGTTCCCGATATCTCGCCCCAATTATTCTAAAGATTAAACATTTGTTAACTAATAGATATTGAATGCTTATTTAATAAGTAATAAAATACTATTGTGTAAATGTTAAAAAGTACCTGAACTAATAAAAAACCTTTATCTGCCTTATTATATGATCCGTACCGCACTTCAATTTATACAAAGCGAACTTGAAGCCTACATGGTTAACCGGGAGAATGATCCCGGTAGCTATAAAACAGGCAACGTGGTTGATTTAAAACCCATTGTTTTACCTAATGGCAATATCAATATTACAGATTCAACGCATGTTACTGTTATGCTGGTGAATATTGAGGAGGAACGTAGGGAAGGTAAGCAAGCCTACTATTTACCAACACCCGATAAAAAATATTTAAGGCTTAATCCTCCGGTTGAAATTGATTTGTTCCTGCTGTTTGTTGCAAATAATTCCGACTACCCAACCGCATTGCGTGATCTGTCAGATGTTATCGGTTTTTTTCAATCACATTCCGTCTTTGATAGTCAGGGTTACCCTTCGCTTAACGCATCTGTAACCGATGCTGTTAATAAGCCCTGGCAACTAATAGACAGGCTGAGTTTCAAATTGGTTAGCCTGACGTTTGAGCAACAAAATAACCTGTGGGGTATGTTAAGTTCAAAGTATATGCCAAGTGCGGTTTACAGGGTTAAGTTGCTTACCGCGTTTGAAACCAAGGGCAATGATGTGGTTACATCGGTTAGTGAACTTGATTTTGTTGAAAATTGATTGAATTATGGCAACACTAACAGTAAAATATTCGCAACTGCTCACCTTGTCGGTAATGCAACAGTTTTATAACAATGGCATTTGCGCGGCGTATACAACTACGCCCACATTGGATTTCACCATAGTGCCAACTGATGAATGCCTTACTTTTTTGAAAGCAAAAAATATGGTATTTAAAAATACAGATACCACCGGAGGTTTTACCATAATGGCACGTACCCTGGGTGTTAATCTATCGGGTAATCCCCTTTTAAAAAACAGGGTTATCAATACAGATAAACTCACCTTTTTCATGGTGCTGAATAACCGAAACCTGGTAAATTTTGATTTATTGCCAACACAATTGATGGCCGGCAATATTTATTATTTCAGCAACCAGGTTGTTGATAATGCTGCCTTGCGCACCAATTTGCATTTATCAAAAAATAAACTTGGCGTTGATGGGAATAATGACCAGGTAAAAAAATCGGACGCTAATTACAAGTACAGCTTTGCAGGCGTTGTAACAACTGCCCAGGCAGTAGTTAAACATCTTTTAACAGGCTTAACGGTTAATGCCACATCGGTTATTGTACAAGGTACAAACTCAATGCTAACTTTTAACCTTTCAGCTTTGCCGTCAGGTCGCTGTCAGTTACTGATCAGCAATGTGCTGACTGATACATTTTATTTTTTAGGTACGATGGCCAGTCAGCCTGTGTTCGGCATTATCGAGCTTTCCCTCGCTGCAACTTTGCCTGCTAATTATAGGATGGTTGAAGCTGACCAATCCCTGCTGCCGGCAACGCCAAACTACACCGTTTTGTTTAAAAACCGGCCAACCTTTTGGCGTTACAATATACAGCTGCAAACTACCAGCCCTATTTACCTGGAGATGGCTAAGTTAACACCTGCGCAAAAAACAGACTATATCAATCAGCTCAGTATTACCTGTAATGATGCCAGTATCAAATTCAAACTGACTTCAAATACCGATCTGAGTTTTGTGTTTGTATCACTGGCTAACATTCCGCTACAGGAAAAGTACACCCTGTCGTCAAGCGCCACCGATGCCCCGCTCGTTTTTACCCTATACAAACATATTACAACCAATAAAACCGAGGTAAAATCAAACCTGGCGTATCCATCAACAGGCATCATTAATGCAAGTACCCCTCCGGCTATCTACTCAGACATATTTATATCACTTTAAAAAACAACTAAAAAAACAATAAAAATGGCAAATTACAGATCTCCAGGTGTATATGTAGAAGAAATATCCACCTTACCACCTTCAATTGCAGAAGTAGAATCTGCTGTACCCGCTTTTATAGGCTATACACAGATAGCTACTAACCTGGCAACAGACGATCTGGCCGGGGTGCCCACGCCCATCAGCAGCATGGCCGATTATATTCAATATTTTGGGGGGCCGGATGTTGAAAGCGCAGCAAACCTGACGATAGCGGTTGACGAGAAGCAATCAGGAGGGAAAACAACCGGTTACACCGCTACACTGACGTTTAATCATGCCGGCATGAGCAAGCATATTTTGTACCACGCGGTAAAACTTTATTTTGCAAACGGAGGCACACGCTGTTATATCGTTTCGGTTGGAAAGTACAGCGGCAGCGTTTTGGAGGCTGATCTGGAAGCCGGACTTACAACCCTTGGTACAACAGAAGGGCCTACCATTTTATTGTGCCCCGAGGCCATATTCTCGGCTACGCCTAACACTTTTAACCAGGCCATGCTTTTGCAGGCATCAACCCTGGGCGATAGGTTTGCCATTATTGACACTGCCACCACAACTGTACCTAAAAGTACCAGTTCGGTAGCATCAGATACCGCTGCTACCATTACCCCTTTACCAGCCGGGCAGCCCGAAAGTTCATACGGAGCAGTTTATTATCCGTTCCTGCAAACATCATATAATTACCAGTTTGATTTTGATGCTCATACTATAACCACTTACACCGTTAACGGAGCTGTACCAAGCCCTGCAAGCCCTAATGCTGGCGCAACGCTTGGTTCGCTTAAAACTACTGTTTCGTTATTATACAATGCTATTCTTGCGCAATACCAGGGTTATTTTATCACCCTGCCGCCTTCGGCAGCCATTGCAGGTGTTTATTGCAATGTTGATGCAACCAGGGGTGTTTGGAAAGCACCTGCAAACGTTTCATTAAACGCGGTAAACAAGGCTGTAGTGTCGGTAACACGCGGCGAACAGGATTTACTGAACGTAAACGATCAAAGCGGAAAATCGGTAAACGCGATTTTAAACTCACCGAATTTTGGTACGCTGGTTATGGGAGCCCGTACCCTGGATGGAAACGACAATGAATGGAGATATGTTAACGTTCGCCGCTTTTTTATAACCGTTGAACAGTCTATTAAAAACTCCACTGCATCATTTGTATTTGAACCCAATACTTCCGCAACCTGGGTTAAGGTACAGGCAATGATCTCAAACTACCTGTTTTTAAAATGGCGTGATGGCGCACTTGCGGGAGCTAAACCCGACCAGGCCTATTTTGTAAACGTAGGCTTGGGTAGCACCATGACATCATTTGACATCCTCGAAGGAAAAATGATCATTGAAATTGGAATGGCTGTAGCGCGGCCTGCCGAGTTTGTAGTGCTTCGCTTCGAACAAATGCTGCAAACTTCCTAATGTCGTGTCAACGAGAAATTGACGGATAGTCTTTAGTCCAAAGCCTTAAGTTCTAAGCCAAAAAAGAAAAAAATCAACTTTAGACTTACGACTTAGTACTCTTGACTTAGCACTAATCGCAAAAAAAAACAAGTATTTAACTGTATTATAAAAACATCAACAACAATATAAAATGGCAAATTACCCAATTCCAGTCTTCCATTTCAGTGTTTCATTGGGGGGCGGAGCACCAATAGGTTTTTCAGAAGTAAGCGGACTTACGCAAGAGGTACAGGCAATAGATTACCGTGATGGCTTAATGTCATACACCACCTTGCCGCTTAAAAGGCCGGGCCTTAAAAAAGCAAGCAATATCACTTTGAAAAAAGGATACATTGAAAAAGACAACAATTTTTATAACTGGCTCAACAACAATGGCAACCCCGGCGTTGACCGTCGTGACCTGACAATTACCCTGCTAAACGACGAAAACAACCCTGTTTTTGTTTGGAGTGTAACACAGGCATGGCCGGTAAAAATTGAGGGCCCGGGTTTAAAAGCTACCGGTAACGAAATAGCAATTGAATCTATTGAATTGGTGCACGAGGGTATAAAAGTAGCAGCGGTTTAAAATGGCAACCTATTATCCACCGGGCGGGTTTTACTTTAAAGTGGAATTTGTTGGGGTAAGTGGCGCCGATAGCGATACCGAGCAACGTTTCCAGGAAGTTAGCGGTTTGACGGTCGAAGTTGAAGTGGAGGAGTTGCGCGAAGGAGGCGAGAACAGGTTTGTTTACAAATTCCCAAAACGGGCCAAGTATCCGAACCTGGTTTTAAAAAGAGGATTGTTAAAAGGCACCAAATTGCTCGATTGGTTTCACTCGGCCATGAACACCTATTTCACAGTAGTAGTTTATGACTTTAAACCGGCTGATATGCTGATAACACTAATGGACGACGCAGGCCAACCATACGCCGTGTGGAATGTGGTGCAGGCGTATCCGCTAAAGTGGTCTACTTCCGATTTCAAAGCCACAGATAACTCGGTTGTTGTGGAGACGATAGAGCTTGCTTACCAATATTTTGAACGAAAAATGTAAAAAGCTATGCCTGTACAGATAAACGAAGTAATCATCCGGACGATAGTTGATACGGCGCCGGTAAGCCAGGGAAGTCAGCCGGCGCCGGCTGCAACTAACAATAGTTCGGAATACGAAGCTATTGAAAAAGTACTCGAAATAATTAAAGAAAAAAACGAACGCTGATGGATACGCAAAGCGCGGCAATGTTGCCCTTTAACCTTAAGATAATATCGACCGATGAGAATGGTATACCCAGTTTAGGCGTGCCCTTTTTGGCCATGTTTAATCCTGAAAACATAGCCATTAATGAAACCATTGACTGGAATGAAAAGAAGCCGGTAGGCCAGGCAGGCACCGACCCAACTTTTATTGGCATACAACCCCGCACCTTTACCATTGACCTGACTCTTGACGGAACCGGGGTAAATACCAACGGTGTAAAAATTCCGGTTACAGCGCAGGTGCTTCTCTTCCGGGCGGCTACAACCACTGTTAATGGCTTAATTCATAAACCTAATTACTTACTGATTCAGTATGGGTTGTTTATTTGCAATTGTTCTTTAAAATCATCAACAGTTACTTATACCATGTTTGATATGTTCGGTTTGCCAATACGGGCAAAAATAAGCGCCACCTTTACCGAACGGACGCCACAGGCATTGGGCGGCATATTAAGCATGCTGTCGTCGCCCGATCTTACGCATACCGTACAGGTAAAGCAGTGGGACCTGCTGCCTTTGCTAACCTACCGGATATATAAAGATCAAAGTTATTATTTGCAGGTGGCAAAGGTTAACAAGCTTAAAAATTTCAGGAAGCTCACGGCAGGCAGTTCCCTTATTTTTCCGCCGATTTCAAACAAATAGAAACCCCAAATTTAATCAGCTAAGTTATGTTAGATAGTTTACCACCGGGTGCTGCACAGGCAACAGATTTGGTTACCCAAAAGGTTCTTATTAACGGAACTGCATTGAGCACCACTGTTTTGCTTTCGCGGATTTTGGTAAATAAAACTTTTAATAAAGTTTCATACGCTAAAATTGTGTTTTTGGATGGATCGGCCTCTGATGCCGATTTCCCGCTTAGCGATGACGATACCTACAAGCCGGGCAATACGGTGGAAATTCAATTAGGCTATCACGGGCAAACCGACACTGTATTTAAGGGGATTATTGTAAAACATGCTATTAAGGCAAAGCAAAACGGTGCCTCGTTGCTTACCATTGAAGCTAAGGATAAAGCGATAACGCTAACTGCAAACCGAAACAGCGCGTACTACATCAATCAAAAAGACAGTGATGTAATAACAACGCTGGCCGGCAGCCTGGATACCGATATTGACGACACCGGCGTAACCCAGCCCCAACTGGTACAGTTTGACGCCACCAACTGGGATTTTATACTAACCCGGGCCGAAGCAAATGGGATGCTGGTACTTGCCGACGATGGCAAGTTAGTTGTTAAAAAACCAACCACCAGCGGTTCGCCGGTATTAACCGCAACTTACGGGCAAAGTATTTTTGAGTTTGAAGCCGAAATGGACGCCCGTCGCCAGTTTTCTTCAGTTTCGAGTATCTCCTGGGACTATACACAGCAACAGCTCGAAAAATCGGGCCCCGGCAGCACATCATTCAGCGACAATGGCAATATCCAGGTTTCTGATCTGGCTACAGTACTGAATGCGCAGGTGCAACTGAACCACCCGGGGCATTTAACACAGCCGCAACTGCAAAACTGGTCCGATTCGTACGAAATGCGGAACCACCTTTCTAAAAATGTTGGCCGAGTACGCATCCAGGGAAATGCAAAGGTAAAACCAGGCACTATGATAACCCTTGCCGGCGTTGGTGACCGTTTTAACGGCAACGTGTTTGTAAGTGGCATTATGCACATTTTTGATGGCTTCTGGTCAACCGATGTTCAGTTTGGCTGGAGCGAAGACTGGTTTTACAAAAAAGAAGATGTGATGAACAAGCCTACCTCCGGATTATTACCCGGTGTTAATGGCTTGCTTATCGGCACCGTGCTGGATGTTAACGACGCCGATCAAAGCCAATACCGCGTAAAGGTACAGGTGCCAACCATTACTTCGGGCAGCGATGGCATTTGGGCCAGGGTGGCCACGCTTGACGCAGGGGCCAATCGCGGAACATATTTTCGTCCGCAGGCTACCGACGAGGTGATCCTGGGTTTTTTAAATGATGATCCGCGCGAGCCTGTTATACTGGGATACCTGCACAGCAGCAGCTCAAAAAAATCGCCCTTACCGGTAGATAGCGGCGCCGAGCAATATGGGTTTGTAAGCAAACAGGGCATAAAGCTCATCTTCGACGACACCAATAGCCGGCTTACACTGTCAGTAACCACGCCAACGGGGCAAAAATCCATCATCCTTAATGATTCTTCGGGCGCTTTTGCAATGACCGATGAAAATCAAAACAGTATTAAAATGGACCCGAGCGGCATCACTATACAGGCAGGCACCGGCAACGTTATTATAAAAGGTACAACCGTAATGATCAATTAAAAATAAACAATATAAATATGCCACCCGCAGCCCGTGTTTCAGATAATCATGTATGTCCGATAGTGACCCCGGCCGGCCCACATACCGGCGGCCCCATACTGCCGCCTGGCGTACCTACGGTATTGATCGGTGGTATGCCCGCAGCTACTGTTGGGAATATGTGCACCTGTGCGGGGCCGCCTGACAGTATCATTATGGGGTCATCCACGGTATTGATAAACAGCATGCCAGCAGCAAGGGTTGGTGATTCAACGGCACATGGCGGCAGCATAGTTTTAGGTTGCTTCACAGTTTTAATAGGGGGTTAATTAAAAAAAACTTAAACAATGGCTATTACAAACCAAACTTTTTTAGGAACAGGGTGGAGCTTTCCGCCAACATTTCGCAGGGAAACGGCAACCGTAGATATGCTGACCAACGAAGCTGACGTGCAAAGCAGCATCCAGATCATTATATCAACTATAAACGGCGAGCGGGTGATGCTGCCCAATTTTGGCTGCAATTTGCAGCCTCATGTTTTCGATGTTATGAATGTACCCACCATCGCCATGATACAAAAAATAGTAAACGATGCACTGGTTTACAACGAGCCAAGGATCATCGTTGAAAGTGTGATAGCAACGCCCGACGAGGTAAATGGCGTATTGAACATCAATGTGCAGTATAGCATTATAACAACCAATACGCGGTATAACTATGTGTATCCATTTTACATTAACGAGGCCACCAATATTGCTACATAACACCTATCTGCCAATAAAATATATTTTTTACACCAGTGGCCCTTAAAGCCTGGACATCAAAATACTCTTAAAAATGGAAAACTGTAATTGCCATAACGAAATAATACTGAAGGGCTCGGGCCAGTTGGAGCGTTATCTCGAAGCCCTCGACCCATCCTTTGTGTCCATTGATGGCAGGAGCTTTGAGGATTTACTATCATTTGCTGCCGCTTATGCCGATCAGATCAGGTTTTATGATATGCCCGGCGATGAGGTAAATGATACCACGCCGGCAGCAAAAGTTAGCTGGACTGAGTTTTTTAAAAGAGACATGGCCGTAATTGCTGCATCGGTTGCATCAGTTAATCTTGATAAAATCAAGACTGATTACGAAAGTATTAGCGAACGGATATTGCTTGACCCTTCGGCTGAGTTATACACCGATTTACTTAACCAGATAGTAGCCATTGCCGCGCAAATTGACCAATGGTATGCAGCTGCAATTCCCCAAAATCCCCTGCACACCGATATTGACCTGGCAGTTAAATCATCGTTGAGTGCACAGCTTAAAAAATTAATTGCTTACGAGGAAGGCTTCATTGTAGTTGATTCAAAAACGGTTTTAAATATTGATTTTTCAAAACTGCAAAATAAAGATGAGTGGGGTTTAAATGCTGCTGTTAACCCCGAGTTTGATATTTACCTGGGCACAACACCCGAAGCCCGGATATTAAATGCGGTGCCTTATGTAGATGATATTTTCCAGGCATTTTTTAGTGTTATCAATAACATTGTTGATGATGCTCCGGGCTACCTTACTTTTGCCATTACGCAATATCCTTCGCACCAGCCTTATATGGCGCTGTATATTGCATTTTTGCAATTATTTGCTCTTGCACAGGAGCAGATGAACGGGCTCACCGGCCGCATGCTTGATTTTTATTACCGCGATGTGTTGCGCCTTGTCCCCAAATCAGCAGTGCCCGATAAAGTATTTGTGATATTTCAATTGGCTCAGAACGTTGCCGAATATGACCTGCCGCAAGGCACATCCTTATCAGCAGGAAAAGATGCATCCGGCGTAGACCAGGTTTACCAGACAGAAGCTGATTTTGTTATTAACCAGGCCAGTGTAAAGGAGCTTAAAAATATATTCATCCAAAAAACGCCTGTCACCGCAGATGAAACCGATAAAACAGTTGCTGCAGTTTATGCCAACCCTGTGGCAAATTCAATGGATGGTGAAGGTGCAAAATTTACCGTTCCAAATTCAAAATGGCCAACCTTCGGGTCGGGAGGCGTTGTACGAACTGCCCCAAAGAATATCTGTGAGTATATCAGCCAGGGGCAAGCCGCGCTAAACCCGCCAAATAATACTGAAATTGGTTTCGCCATCGCATCACCTCAGCTGGTATTACAGGGAGGCACGCGGTTGATAAAATGCAGTATGCCGTTTGAATTTTCCAAATTTCCGGTGAATTCGAACATGTTGAAAAACCTTGATTTACAGGTAGCATTAACCGGCGAAAAGAGTTGGCTAAACATCAGCCGGCAAATGGACAAAGGAGAAGTTGCAGCTATTGAACAAGTGATGGACTCCGGTTTATTTCCCGCTGCCGATCCAACCAAGAACTTCCTTTCAGAAAGCGGCTTTTTCCTTGCCCAGGAAAATGATACCAATGGTAAACCGGTAACCGGCGTATTGTACATTTTTATGCCGATATCGGAACAGGGTATTGTGCCGTTTAATACCAAAACGCACACAGGCAACTACCAAACGGCCTATCCTGTTATGCAGGTTTTAATGGGCTCGGGCCTTGGTTTTCCGGCAAGCTTTTTCCACGGCCTAACGGTCGACAGTCTGTCGATAGCTGTGCAGGTTGGATCCATTAACAGCCCGGAAAATAAAGGGCAGGCTATTAATAACGACGGGTTAAAGAAGGTTAATATCCAAACCGATAGCGGCCTGGTAACGCCTGGTAAACCGTTTGATCCGTTTACTAAAGTACCTTACCAGGGCATGTCGTTTTATATCGAAAGCGATGAAGTGTTTAATAAGCCACTGGGGCAGTTAGCGGTAAACATAATTAAATCAATTCCCGAGGATCCGAATTCCTATAACACATTTCCATATAATGTAAGTGTACTTGCCCGAAATAACTGGAAACGGTTGGTTGACCATTACGGTCAGCAATTCACAACGGACAGCCTTACGTTTAACATATTAAACGTAGCCAACAAAGAAGACGCTGGCCAAATTGTGGAATTTACTCAAGTAATTGACGAAACTGGAAGTACTGCTTATCATTATCCGGTAAGCCTCGACCGTTCACCGATTGAATATTACACCGGTTATGATATAAGTGCATATAAAAATTTTATCAGGATTGATAACCAGGCCACCTTTTATGACGATATTCAATCATTAATACAAAATGCACCAAAATTCCAGATACAAGGGCTTTCGCTGAGTTACCAATCGGTATTAACCGCGCTCGATCCTAAAATTGACCAGTTTTTTCATATTTATCCTTTTGGCACCGTCGAAACTTATATTGCCCCGCAAGGTACCGAAACGGTAAACAAACAATTGATACTGCAACAAAAGCCGTTAATGGTTGATGCAAAAAACATCCTTTTGCCGCAGTTTACCTTCTTAAACCCAACCGCGGTTTACAAAGATGTTGTTTCCGGAAAGAGGACAGCCCTGCATTCAGGACTCATTAAATCTTCTCAATATTCGGGCGACGAAACGCTCGATAGGTTAATATATGACGCCAGTGGTTTAAACAGAATAATTAAAGGCGGTAACAATCAATACTCCGACACTGTACAGGAAGAAGGGCTGTTGTTTATCGGCGTAGAAAAGTTACAGCCGCTGCAAACGCTCTCCTTACTTTTTGAATTTGCACCTGGAAGCGCCCTAAATGAAGATGACGACCCGCCAATCATCAATTGGTCGTACCTGATATATAACGAATGGCGGCCGCTTGAGGCCGAGTGCCTGATATCAGATAGTACCTTTGGCTTCCAGACCACGGGCATCGTTAAGCTGAGTGTACCGGCCGACGCCAACGACAGTCATACGATAGTTACTAATGGCTTGTACTGGTTTTGTGCAAGTGTCACCAACGAGTCAGATCGCATCCCGGAATTGATCGATGTAATTGCCCAGGCTGCCCAAGTTGTTTTTTACGACCAGGGAAACAGCCCTTCGCATTATAATAACGCACTGCCCGCCGGTAGTATCAGTAAATTATCAGTTGCCGTTTCGCAGGTAAAAGGTGTAACACAGCCTTATGCCTCGTTCGATGGTAAACACAAAGAGGAAGGAAAGGCATATTATACCCGCGTAAGCGAAAGGCTAAGGCACAAAAGGCGTGCAGTTACCCCATGGGATTATGAGCGCCTGGTGTTGGAGCAGTTTCCGGAAGTGTTTAAGGTGAAATGTATCACTAACGTCGACCCCGGATGCCTGTGCCCTGATCCTCCATCTTTAATGGAAAGGTATAATGCTGACCTGCTGACAAAACCCAAATGCTGCGGACCGGTTAAATCATCCGGCAATGTTTTAATTGTGCCTGTTCCCAATCTTAAGAACAATAACGCCGAAAATCCGCTGCAGCCTAAAACAAGCCGGTTAACCCTCATCGAGATAGTAAACTATTTAACCCCCTTAACGTCGCCTTTTGTAACGGTGCATGCCAAAAACCCGGTTTATGAGCAAGTGATCGTGTTTTTTAGGGTGAAATTTTTAAGCGGGATAGATAAGGGTTATCATCTGCAAAAACTGAACGAAGAAATTGTTCAATACCTTACACCCTGGGCATTTAATGCCGAAATTGAGGCCGATTTTGGCAAAAAAATATATGCCTCGTCTATAATCAACTTTATACAGCAACGCAGCTACGTTGATTTTATCACCGACTTTTTAATGGGCGTTTGCCGCGACGAATGCTGCGTACCCGACACGCCGGATACGACCACGGTTACCGCAGAAAACTTTGTGACTGCCTTAAACCAGGTATCGGGTTGTAACGATATCGAAGCGTTTTTGAAAAACCAGGGTTATTTTATCGGTGATGTAATTGCAGAGCCGTCAACCCAGAGATCGCTGCTGGTATCTGCGCCAAAACATATTATCCTGCTTTATGAAGATCCGAAGGAATTAACCGTTTGCGAAAAGCTGCAAAAAGCTGTACCGCTGCCAATTTACTTTCCAAATCCGGTTGTTGTTGAAACCCCAGCCGAACAAGCGCCCACACCACCATCGGCACCAGCGCCATTTGCGGCACCTGAAGAGGTAGCGGCGGCCCCTGCAACTGAAGAGGTAAAACCGGCAGCAGCCGCTTTGGAGGATAAGCGTAACGCAAATGAAATAAAAGAGCTTGCTCCGCAGGAAGCCGCTGTTGCAGTAGAAAAGCACAATGTGGTAGAAGAAACCATTGAAAATTTTGATAAGGTCTTGGGTGCCCAAACCAAAAATATTGCCGAAAAGGGCAAGGCGGCGGTTAAGAAAGCAGAAGATTTTATAAAAAACGTGGTTAAAGGCAAATCTTCGGGCCCGGCGCAAATTGATCCGGCGTCAGACACTAAAGCGTTGCCTCCGGCAGATGATAAATCTTCAAATAGTAACAAATCATAATAATAACCAATCGATCCGTAATTATCTATATAAAATCTATTCCTATGCTTACTCCAGTTTCATTAATAAAGGCAAATCCGCTTCTTCCGGCCGAAGATTACCAGGCATTGCGTTCACAGGGGATTAAACTGATTGAACAATTGGGCAGTGATATATGGACAAACTATAACTATTCGGACCCGGGTATCACCATTTTGGAAGCTGTATGCTATGCTATAACCGACCTATCGTACCGGACAGACTTTGATATTAAAGACCTGCTGGCCCCAGAGCAATTGACCAACAATACCTGGAAAGAGATTTTTTATACTGCCAAACATATTTTGCACAACAGTGCGCTTACAATTAATGATTATCGTAAGCTGATCATTGATATTGAAGGTGTGCGTAATGCATGGCTTACCATAAGCAAAGATTACGAGGTGCCCATTTGGATTGATTATAACAGTTTTGAAAAAAGGGTGAATTATGATTGCGACTGTGAAGACAAAGAAGAGGAGGTTTGCTACGGAAAACTGGGCCTTAGCCAGGTAACCGTTCCTGCCGCAAAAACCGCACGCGAGGCAAAATTAACACAGCTGGAAGCTGTAATGACTAAACTACAGGCAAATTTGGATAAAAAAACCGCCGCGCTGAATGCCTTGCCCCCTCCGCCGGATACCGACTATATAGCTTTAGATAAATTAACAGCCGAAATAGCCCGCTTAACCGACGAAAAAAACATACTGCTGGAGGAAATAGCTGATGCGAAAAATACGACGTTCGTACGTCCTGAAATTTTGGAAATGGAAGGTTTGTACAATGTAATGGTTGAGTATGAGGAGGATGTTATTGATGCAGGCAAACGCGAAGAGGTACGGCAATTGGTTATTGACAAACTGGCTGCAAACCGCAATTTATGCGAAGATTTTTTAAGCATCGACGCGGTTGAATACGAGGATTTTGGGATAGGCGCATCAATAGTGCTGGAAGAAAATGCAGATCCTGACCTGGTTTTGGCGCAGATGTTTTTTACCATTTATAAATATTTTACACCGTCGGTGCCGTTTCACACTATACAGCAGATGCTGGATAAAAATTACGAAGTGGATGAAATATTTGAAGGGCCTGCTTTGGAACACGGATTTATTGATTCGGCAGATTTGGAGAAAACAGACTTGTTCCGCAATATTATGTTATCCGAATTAATATCCGATATCGCCAATATTCCGGGCATTAAGGGCATTACTTACCTGCACATGCCATTTACCGGGGCTGCCGATACCGATACATCGGGCAATCTATATTTTGATGCCTGGGTTGATAACCTGCAAAGCGAACGTAAAATTGCACGTATTCAACCTGCCAAATCCCAGGTACTGTTTTGCAAAGAGCGCCAGTTTATTACCTATAATACAGGTAGCAACAGCGACCGTAAACCCGATAAGATGCTTCGGCTTTTTACCAATATGAAAGCCGTAGAACGTAAATATAAGCTGATTGGCGCCGAACTGGATTTTGCTGTACCTAACGGCGAATACATGAACCTGGAAGACTATTACCCGGTTACTTACTCGTTGCCGGTTACTTATGGTGTTAGCGAGCGTGGCGGCCTCCCGGCCAATGCTGATGATGGTCGCACGGCACAGGCGCTGCAACTTGGCGGCTACCTGCTTTTTTTTGAACAGGTATTAAAAGATTACCTGGTGCAATTAAACCACCTGCGCGAGTTGTTCAGGTTTGATGACGAACCACGGCACACTTATTTTACTACCGCGCTTACCGAAATTGAGAATTTAAACCAGTTGTTGATTGATAAAAACAACCACGGACCGCAAAACTTCGACTTGATAGTAAAGGATTTTGAAAAAGTAATTAAAGGCCTAACCGAAAACCACGATTTATTCCGCAACCGCCGCAACGGTTTCCTTGATCATATGCTGGCCCGTTTTAGCGAAGACCTGACCGACTATGAGGCCCTGATGAAATGGATGGATCCAAAAAATGCAGATGCAAGGTTAATTGGCGATAAAACCCGCATACTAAAACAAGGAGAGTATGAACGAATCAGCAGTGATAGGGCCCAGGCATATAACTATGCACTGCCCAATACCTGGGATTCGGGCAACGTATCAGGCGCCGAGCGCCGCATAGGGCGGCTTTTGGGTTTCGAAAATGTAAAACGCCGCTCGCTTGTTCCCTCATTCCTGATGAGTGAAGCGCTGATGGTGCAGGACGATCCTTCCTCTCCGCCTAAACAAAAACAAACAAAAACGGGAGTGCCCTTAAATGTTATTAAAATAGTCGATCCGCTGGAAAATGAAATCGTAATTTTTACAAGTGTTGAAGTAATGCAGGGCTGCTGTACCGACTTGCTGATGGAAGATATTTTGGAGCATGCCGATGATCGTGCCTACTTTAAATTCAGCGACGAGGTAAAATCACGCAGCCGCAGATCTGCCGGGTTGGTAGGTAAATTCTGGTTCGAGCTGTATGACAGTACCGACCCTGCAACAGCAGTACTGCTGGGCACCAGCGAAACCTTTTCGAAAAAGAGCGACCGCGACGAAGCCTTTACCAAACTGGAGAAGTTAATGAAGCACATTAACGCCAACGAAGGGATGCATATGATTGAGCATATTTTGCTGCGTCCTAAACTTGATGAGGTAGTTGACGAAACCGGGAGCGACGAGCCCGTTAGCCTTTTAGATATTTGCCTCAATAGCTGCGATTTAAACGCAAGCGATGATGAGCAAATTACCGAGCCGCCTTACATCAAAAAAATAACCCGGGTCCCTGCCGCAAAATGTTACGATAGTATGCCATGGGTATTGCAATATATAAGGTCGGCTGCCGAAGACAATGTTACACAACCGGGTGATGACCTCCCTGCCAGGTCCATACTTTACCAAAAAGTTTACCTGGATGGCACCAATCCAATGCTGCTGAAATTCAGGAAATATGAAGACATGGTTCAGCGCATCAACGATCTGAATGAATTTGGTTCAGAGCGGATAAATTACCAGATAGTTGCCGATAACGAAAACCCGGCCAAATATGGGTTTATCATCAATGGTGCAAACGGGGTAGTTTTGGCGCAAAGCCTTTATCTGTTCAACAAAAGCACCGATACCCCCGATACCTTTGATATTGAAAAAGAGATTGCAGTATTGATGGAGTATTTTGGCTATCGGCTTTACCTGTATTGCAATTCCTATCCGTGCGATGCCTCAACAGATCCGTATTCATTCCACACTACCGTTGTTTTGCCCTGCTGGCCAAAGCGCCTCCGCAATCCATCGTTCAGGAACCTGGTCGAAAAAACCATCATATCCGAATCGCCCGCCCATGTTATTACACGCGTAATGTGGATTGGTATTGAAGAAATGCAGCGTTTTGAAAAAGCCTACGCCGCCTGGCTGGTTGAAATGGCGCAAACCGAAGTACCGGAATACGATGTGGTAAACCCGCTGGTTGATGTACTTAATTCATTGGTGCCCTGCGGCGTTTGTGCCGACGAGTGTACGCACGAGAGTGGAGGTAATCCGCCTAATTTAAATGCTGATAAATGACACATGTGGTAAACAGGCTGCAATTTGAGGTAGTATGTTCTGATGAAGAGCTATCGTTAAACCTGCGTCAAAATTTTGCGCAGACCGTTCAGCAGGAGATCGTGCAGATTATTGACGAAGTATGTTCTGAAAGTGTGGGAGAGGATGAATCAATAAAAATTGACAGGATAGAACTGGACATGGGTTCTTTCAGCCGGCATACATTTGGAACCGATTTCAGAACCGTGTTTCGCCAGAAGCTCCGGGCCGAATTGGCCAAACAGCTGGCAGCCATACCTCCGCAAAGCAGGCAGATTTCGCGATTACTATCGGATACCGAAATGCTTTTGTATTTCCTATCCAACGGCTCCCTGCCCTGGTTTGCAGACGAAGGCGCCATCAACCTCGACGAAATATTCAGCAACGTGGCCCTTAATCACGCCGAAGTGCTGAAAAGCTTTTTTGCACATGTAAAATCAAACGAAAATATCTGGAAAAGGCTGGCCTGGCAATTTAATGCATCGTCAAAAGAAGTAATTATAAGTTTATCAGCCGAACTTAAAAATGCGCAGGAAGTGCTTTTAAACTGGGTAACACAAATTGTAAATAAGCTAACTGCTCCCGGCAGCCCCATAGTTGAATTTGTAGGCACAGATATACAAAAAGAATTTAGCGATATAAATGCTGCCATCGTCAAAAATGCACCGGCTATATTTCCCTACAGCGGTAGTATTAATGTTTTGCAGCAGGTATTTCAATCGCACATAGACGAAGTTTTTAAGACGAACCAGGCCCTTGCAGAAAAAGCCACAGTCGAACTGTCGGTTATTACCGGTATTAGCCAGGCCGAAGCCGGAATTTCGGGCGATACCAAACAACCTGTGCAAAACGATCCTGCAATACAATCCCCTTCAACCGGGGCGGGGGTGGATGATGTACTAAAATATTCAGTTAAATACGCCGGTATTGTATTGCTTGCTCCTTTTTTAAAGCCATTTTTTACCCAACTGAACTTGCTCGACGGCAAGGAATGGAAGAACACGGAATCGGCATTCAGGGCGGTACACCTGTTGAAGTACCTGGCTGCCGGGCAAATGAAAGTGCCGGAATACGCTCTTGTGTTCGAAAAAATACTATGCGGTTTGCCGGCAGATATCCCCGTA
Source organism: Mucilaginibacter sp. GW822-FHT03E02 (assembly GCF_058801545.1). Taxonomy (NCBI): domain Bacteria; kingdom Pseudomonadati; phylum Bacteroidota; class Sphingobacteriia; order Sphingobacteriales; family Sphingobacteriaceae; genus Mucilaginibacter; species Mucilaginibacter sp. GW822-FHT03E02. The sequence goes on from NZ_JBXANJ010000001.1 coordinate 5,636,942, forward strand.
CCCCTGGATATAATTTTAACTGATGAGGAGACAGCCGAATCGGAATCACTTTTAAAAGCGGTAATAACGCACTGGAATGTGCTCAAAAATACCAGTACTGATGGCTTGCGCGAAAGTTTTATAAAACGCGACGGATTGCTGACCCGAAAGGAAAATGGCTGGCTTTTACAGGTAGAAAGAAAAACGCTTGATGTACTGCTGGACAGTATACCCTGGGGCTTTTCGACCATAAGTTTAGGATGGACCCGCGATTTGATTTTTGTTGAATGGTAATATAAAGATATGGGGAAGACAAAGAAAAACACTGAGCAAACACCTGCTGGAGCCGAACAGGCAAAGCCCGAAGTAAGCATGCTTAACCGTAACGCCGATACGCTTACGCGCGAAATTACCTGGTTTGCCAATGTGGTTAACAAAAGGCTCCAGGATTTTTTTCCGCGCGACAGAGCGGGCGAGGGTTCGCAAGAACCCATTGCCGGTTCAAGCTATATTTTAACCGATGCTCCGGTTCCTGATCTTACTAACGATCACTCCGTTTATGCCGATTTTGTAAACTACTATAAATTAAATACCGACGAAAGGCTGTTGCTGATACTGGCACTTATTCCGTATGTGCAACCCAATTTTCTGGATCCCTTTTTTTCGGTGAACAAAGCGCTCGGGCGTGGATATACCGAATTTGGTGGCGTAAAAGGCAGCCGCCACAGCGGCTTTATCCCTACAATTGAAACAGCCATGTTTTTATTGGCCGGGAATGACCTGGCCTACCGTTTTAAATTGAGCCGTTTGTTTGAGACAGATCACGTTTTGCTGGCCCACAATATATTGCAACTGGATCAGGGCAGCAACTCCGAACCTTTTTACAGTAGCACCGTAACCGTTACCGACGAGTACGTTGATTTTTTCACCTCGGGCAACTTACGTAAACCCCAGTTTAGCCCCGATTTTCCCGCAAAAAGATTAACAACAGGAATGGAATGGGCCGACCTGGTGGTTGACGAGTACACCATGCAGCAGCTGGACGAGATCCGCATCTGGCTGCAATATGGACCAATCCTGCAAACCGAATGGGGAATGAACAAAAAGTTGAAACCAGGTTACAAGGCATTGTTTCATGGCTCGCCCGGCACAGGCAAAACGCTAACGGCAATGCTTTTAGGTAAACTATTTGGTTTGGATGTGTACCGGATTGATCTATCAATGGTGGTATCAAAATACATTGGTGAAACCGAGAAGAACCTGGAGAAGGTTTTCAAAAAAGCCGAAAATAAAAACTGGATCTTGTTTTTTGACGAGGCAGATTCGCTGTTTAGCAAAAGAACCTCGATATCCGACTCGAATGACAAATATGCCAACCAGGAAGTAGCCTACCTTTTACAGCGGCTGGAAGACTATCCGGGCCTGGTAATATTGGCCAGCAATATGCGCAACAACGTAGATGAAGCTTTTACGCGCCGTTTAAATTCGATCATACATTTTCAGAAGCCGCAAAGCCGGGAAAGGCACATGATCTGGAAAAACGCCTTCAGTAAAGTATGCACACCGCCTGATGAAAACCACTTGGAACAAATAGCACGGCAGCATGAGCTGTCGGGCGGCGCCATCATGAATGTTGTTCATTACTCATCATTGATGGCTTTAAACAGGGGTGATAAAATAATTGCTGTTGATGACATTTTGCAGGGAATAAAAAAGGAATTCAAAAAAGAGGGAAAAACTATTTGATGCAATGTAGAAGTTGAATTTTCAATAGGATGGATACCCCTGATTTTTAACAAGAGCAGAAAACGACTAAACGATGAAACGGTACAGACACAGGTCATCAGGCGGCAATCGGGTAATTACATCTTCCGGCGCGGCAAATATACAGCGTAAGCTTACTGTTGGCGAGACAAATGACCCAATGGAGCACCAGGCAGATGAGATGGCCGATAAGGTTATGCGCATGCCAGAAAGGCCGTTGGTTCAGCGTCAGGCTGATGACACGGATGATGAAGATATCAAACGCAAGCCGTTATCTGGCCAAATCTCCCCTTTTATACAGGCAAAAGGCGATGGTGGCGGAGCTGCCAGCCCCGCCGTTACAAATGGTATTGCGGCTACCAGGGGCGGCGGCAAATCAATGGACGGTAGCACCAAATCTTTTATGGAAAGCCGGTTTGGAAATGATTTTTCTGACGTAAATGTACATACCGGCGATTATGCAGTGCAGATGTCGAAAGAGCTAAATGCCCAGGCTTTTACAGTTGGTAATGATATTTATTTCAATTCGGGGAAATACGCCCCGGAATCATCAACTGGAAAACATTTGTTGGCGCACGAGTTAACGCATACCATACAGCAGGGGAAATCAATAAAGCCAAAAATTCAAAAACAGGGCACTGAGGATGATTTAAAAACGCCCGGCAAACTAACCATGCCAAAACTGTTGCCAAACCTGCCCGACTTTGGCGTTCATTTAGGCGACTACAAATTTAACACGGCACGGCCGGCCCCGCTAAATTTTCACCGTCCGCTTTTTAAATTTTTACCTCCCGTAAGTCTTCGGCTTACGCCGTCTCAAATCCGCAACATCATAGGGGTGTACAGCCCCGACTTTTTTGCCGCTATACCCGACATTCCACAGCCCGATAATGATGGGTTGCGGCTGGGTGGCGATCAGTTTATGGATATGTTTACCGGCAATAACCAGATCACAGCGGTTGCCCGCGGCCTCGATTTTTATAATATAAAAGGTTTAAGTACCGTTTTTGATGCATTGGATATTTTACACGAACCGGGTGTAACGTTTACGGCAGCAAGGCCCGGATCGGGCACGCTTAACTCGGTTCAATTTGGCATATCACTGCTCAATTTCCATTACGGAAAAAAAATAGAGTTTGCCCCGGTGCAGCTGGGCGTTGATACAGATGCCGGAGTTACTTTAGGCTCGCAGGTAGAATTACATACGCCCGATCCCCATTATTCATATTTTTTCAATTTCGGCTACACTGTGCAACCAGGGCCTAAGGGTACTTACCAGTTTAACACAACCGGTATATCGTTTTCATTTTTTCCGCATTTCTTAAATCCTTAACAATAGCTTTAAAACAGAAAGAAATGAGAGAGTACCGCAGTAAAGCAACTAATCAAAATTCGGCTACAATGGTTGCTGCCGGCTTAATTCAGCGCAAACTATCTGTTGGCGAAACAAACGACCCGATGGAGCATGAGGCTGATGCTATGGCCGATAAAATCATGCGAATGCCCGATACACCACTCCTGCAGCGGAAGGCATCCGGTTCCCCAAATGATTACGACGACGATGAGCATGTTCGCCTAAAGCCGTTGGCAAATCAAATTACGCCATTTATACAAGCTAAGGGCAATAATGGTGGCGTTGTGAGCGACTCCGTCTCGAACAAAATAAGATCGGGCATGGGCGGAGGAAGTACAATGGACACAGGCACCCGCAGTTTTATGGAAAACCGCTTCGGGACGGATTTTAGCGATGTGAAAATTCATAACAATACCGAATCGGAACAGTTGAGCCGGTCGTTAAATGCAAAAGCCTTTACCGTAAGCAACAATATATATTTTAATGGCGGTGAGTATCAGCCCGAATCAAATTCGGGTAAGCACTTGCTGGCGCATGAATTAACGCATGTGGTACAGCAGGATGGCAAAATCCGGAGGCAGCAAAACACGGCTGCCCTTGCGCAACCAACGCGTACGTATGGCCAGTTAATAAGCGAATTTTACCAGAATTTCACGTCGGGTCATGAAAATGATAGCGTTGCTTTGATGGAGCCGCTGCTAAATACCATACCGGCCGCATCTGTTTTAGCCGACGCCGGCGACCTGATGAATTTCATGGTTCGCCATCAGCAATTTGATCTGGTTGAAAGGTTGCGGCAAATGGTGATGACAGAATGGCAACGGAGGTTTGCAGCATTAAATCATGCTGGTGTGCCGCAATATACCAGCGCCGGGGCATTTGGAACTATTGGCCCTGAAACATTAACTGATTTTGCAACCAATTTGGCAAATGCCGGCGATCACAATAATGCACTCCCGCTTTTCATATCAGCGTTTATTATGCTGCAAATTCAGCTGATAACTATTTCAGACTCCAGGCTTGCCCATAATGCCGCCACCGCACCCTCAACAGTTCAGCAAATGGGGCCTTATCTGGATATGTTCAGGATGATGAGTTATCAAAACGAATCTGGCATTATTGAAAAGATGAGGTTGATAGCCAATTTTTATTCAGAAAAAGAACGACAAGCTATAATTCAAAACAACACCGCACTTGCCAGCCAGATGCAGGCATTTAATTTAAGGTTGAGAACCGCGCTGCGAAGCAACGTGATACTATCGACCACAAATGCTACCACACATATTGCTAATAATAGCGCTATAACTGCAGAGGGGACCGTTGGAAATCAAAACGGGCATGCCGGTTTTATGTTGCATGGGGTTAATCAACGCGACGAATTTCTGACACCTTTGGCAGGAACGCCCAGGCCGGATCAGCTTGATGCTCAGCCGTCGTACACCAGCACAATGCATGATTTGCTGGAAACCATTATAGGACAGGATGAATTTACCAAGGAATTATATACGCATGCCAGTATAAGGGCCGCATTTGGTGTGCGTCCTATTGATTTGGGTAACCGGGCCACCCGGGAACGAATATGGGCACTGCTTTATAATGATTTTTTGAGCCAGCCTTACACCGGTTGTCCAAATGCATTTTGTTCATTACTGCGGTTTATCGAGCGATATCTTACCCATTTTACTACACATACCGAGTATAATTTCAGGGATTTTGGGATGAATTACCTTGATACAACCTTCCCGAGAGACTTGTTGGGCAGGGCTATGCAGGATTGCGGAGTGTATGCCGTAACAGTGGCTTATGAATTATACCATACCTTCGGCCGGATTTCTCCGCACGTAAATGCCATTTTCCAGTTATATCATACTATGGATCATGCAATGCTCGCCATTGCCGATACAGCCAACAGTCAGTTGTATATTTTGAGTAATAATCAGATAACAGGTCCGAAGGCTTATTCCGGGCCGGCGGACTTTAACAGTGTTGCTTCGGGAACAGTTGGCAACGTATATGGGGGATTAATGGGGGTCGACCAGCTATTTTCTCATGGTGGTCGCACCAGCCGGTTAGACACCGGCATGACCGACAGAAATTTCCACGATGGTATATGGCAGCGTTACCAAACCGGTGCAAGACTACATTTTGGAACCGACCCCATGGCGCCGGGCGAAACGAGGACCGCGCAGCAGGTAGAGGAGCAAACCCCGCAGCATTATTATAATGAGATGAGGTTGTTTAATACCGAAGGAGGTAATATTCACCACGATATAGCTAATTTACTAACATCCTTAAACGGCCAGCCGGCCGCGCGGCAAAACCAGCTGATAACGGCCAGTTTGCCCGGCCTTACTGCAAGGGCGGCCACCTTATTGCGGATTTTCAGATACTACACCAACAATCCTGGTATTACAGGGCTTGCACCCGGTAACAATGTGCCGATGGAGAGAGTAATGTTTTTAACCGGAGGCGTTAACAATAAGCCGCATCCATTGGTCAGGGTAGCAGAGGTATTGTTGTTGGCTCAGCACCAGGGAGCAACACTAACCCCACAACAGCTGGACATAATTTCGACACTGCAAAACCAAACAGTGCTGCCGGCATGGAGCAGGGAATTAAATGATTATGCTACGGCACAGTTTCCTGTAAATTTTTGACAATTGAATAATTTAAAACAAATAAGATAAAAAAGGCCGGTATATGCACGAATCCGTTTCCATAGCCAATCAGACCCAGAACAGCCCAACCGCTGCGGCTAACGAAGTTTTGGCTGCAATTGACCAGCAGCCTGATCCGGAAACACAGCTGATAGACAGGTTTCCCATCCAGTTGAAACTTTCTGTTGGGGCGCCCAATGATCCGTTGGAGCATGAGGCCGATGCCATGGCTGATAAGGTAATGCGGATGCCCGACATGGCCTTTGTTCAAAGCAGATCAGCAAATGGCGACGAGCAGGCACAACTAAAGCCAATACCGCCTGTTGCGCCGTTCGGTTACCATAAATCAACATCAATTGGCCCCGATGATGACGACTATGAGCCTGTACAGCTTAAGCCCTTAGCCAGCCAGATTACACCGTTTATCCAAACAAAAGGCGATACAGGCGGCGTAGCAAGCGACGCTGTTTCCAATCGCATAAAATCAAGTATGGGCGGTGGCAGTTCTATGTCGGGCGATACCAAAAGCTTCATGGAGAGCCGGTTCGGTACGGATTTCAGCGACGTAAAGATCCATACCGGGACGGAAGCGGCACAATTAAGCCAATCACTAAACGCCCGGGCATTTACCGTAAGTAATAATATCTATTTTAATGACGGACAGTACCAGCCGGATAACGATTCTGGCAAACATTTACTTGCCCACGAGCTTACGCACACCATACAACAGGGAAGCAGCGTAAAAAGGAAGAGTTTCATTCAGCGGGCAACCGCTGGCGCCGCTCCGGTTGTGCCTGCCAAAGGAAAAATTGCCAAGGCGGTTCCAAAATCAAAAAAAGCAACACTGGCAAAGCCGATCGATACCAAAAAAGAATTACTGTATGTTCCGGATATCCAGGTGCCCGATTTAAAATTGAATGTAATACCGGTAGATACCAATAATTATGGCTTCAAAAAAACAACGCGGTCGGATACCCATATAACCAAATGGAACAATGCCGCAATCACCGGCGGAAAGTTCAGTAAAAATTTTAAAGACAAAGTAGGGAAGGAGATACCCGCCGAAAAATCAGCGAAAACTTTCTTCATGCGGCCAAAATCCGAAGTGGGTACCGACGGGAAACCAAAAGGAGCATCAGTAAAACAACTGATAACGGGCGACGAAACCCAGATAAGGCAGAGCATAACCAGGCCATTCTGGGATATAACGGGTGCTATTGTTAATGATGGTTTTGATGTGGATCACAAAGTGGAACTACAGTTGGGTGGTATGGATGACCTGCCTAATTTATGGATGCTGGAGGCTGCAACCAATCGTTCGTCAGGTTCAAAAATCAATGATGAAATAAATACAAAAGTGAGTGCCCAGTACGCTTTGGTATCCGATGCTAAAGTTGTGCCTACACCCGAGGAGTTAAAGAATATAAGAAATAATTATACCATAACTGCAGGTACGCTGAGCGGCGGGATGGCAACAGACGGAGATGGGCGGGGCTGGGAGCTTTCGCAAATAAAAGACGGCGAACATCTTGACGGGCTGGCGTTTATTTCGCAGGACGACGAAGGCAGAAAAAATCTTGCAAAAAGCGACACGCTCAGCCTTATTCTCAGTCAAAGATTTGGGGTAACTAAGAATTTTCCCTGGGATCCAAAAAATCCACCAGCAGCCATTAACAAAAACGTGGGTTTTATCAAAAAGAATGGTACCAGTTTAAATCTCAGTACCATCACTTATAACCACAAGGACGAAGCAACCATCATGAGTGAGGGATCGGACGGGAAAGCTGAAATCTCTGCATTTAAAGGCAACGTGTTTGTAACGAAGGAATTAAACACCAGCGTTGACATTGAAAAAGTTCCAGGCCTGTATGGCGGCCGGCTAAACGTAAGCCAGGCAAAACAAGCTATTTCTAAAGATATTAAGGCAAGAGGCTTTAGCCCGATTATTATCGATGAATTGGATATCAATGATACCGCTGGCCTTGTAGGCTCTGGTCGGATCATAACTGATGTTCCCCTCATTAAGGGTTCGGCAATTAAACTGGTGCTTGATGAAGATGGCGTTAAGATCAGCAAAACATTCAGTTCAGGCGAAATTAAGCTTCCGCCGCCTTTTAAAGTGTCCGATACGTCATTGGAAATATATGCGTCAACAGATGGTATTGGCATTAAAGGAGAGGCCAATTTTGAAATAACCAAACTTGGAAAGGGTAAACTGACAGCAAAGGCCGATTCGGCAGGGACATTTGCCCTCGCCGGTTCGTTCGACTTCGACTCAAAGACCTTTGATCCGGCACGCATTGAGGTTAACTATCTGAATGGGGAATTATCGGTTAAGGGCGAAATTGGTATTCCGGAAGGTAAGATAAAGGGTTTAAAATCTGCCCATATAACGGTTGGATATGCCAGCAATAGCCTGACCGCCGATGGCAGTGCCGAATTTAATATTAAAGGTATCAAGCAAAATAAAGTAACCATAAGTTATGAAAAGGATTTATTGGTAATTGCCGGCGATTTTGAGGTTGATAACAGTATCCCGGGTGTAAAAAGCGGTGGCGGCAGCCTGAAGGTTACCCGTGGCGGCGATGGTAAATACCATATATCGGCCCGGGGCCATGCCGAACCTGATATACCTAAAGTTAACCCCAAACTCAGCATTAGTTATGACGATGGCGCCCTTACGATGGAGGGACAAGCCGATTATAAAGCAGATAGGCTGTCGGGTACGGTTACCGTAGGAGCAACAAACCGTACATTGAATGCCGATGGCGAGCCAACAGGCGCACCGGGAGATCATTTTAACGTTTATGGAACCGGACAGCTTACAGTAAAGATAACCGAATGGCTGCAGGGAACCGCTAAAGTAAAGCTAACGCCTAATAAAGAAATTGAGGTGGTCGGACGCCTGGAAGTTCCTAAACCCGTAGACTTTTTTGACAGAAAATCAATTAACAAACCTCTTTTTCATCCTCCCGAAGTACAGATACCCATATTTGCCATACCGCTTGGAAATAAGAGCATCGGCTTGGTTGGTATAATTAAGGGGGGACTTGATTTTGACGCGGGAATTGGCCCGGGACAATTGAGGGATATTTTTGCCGAGATAAAATATAATCCTTCGCGGCCCGACGATACAACCTTTAAGGCTGGGGCGCAAATTGTAATACCTGCCGATGCCGGCATTACCTTGAGCGCCTATATGGGCTTAGGCGTTAGTGTCGCCATCGCCAGTGTTTCGGGTGGCATTAAAATTAGCGGCAGGCTGGGGCTTGGTGGTGAAGCAAAGGCAAAGGCCGAAGTGGGCTGGTCGCCAAAAAACGGGTTTACACTTGATGGTTTAGGCGAAATAAATGTTCATCCTCAATTCACATTTACGATAGATGCTTTAATCCTGGCATCGTTGGATTTGTATGTAACCAGCTATGACCATGAATTCAAAAAAGAACTTAAATCATTCACTTTTGGCCCCAATATGGAGGCAAAGGTGGCCATGCCGGTTCATTACAAGCAAGGCGAGGAATTTAAAATTTCGAAAGACGATATCCAGGTAACCTACCCGCCAATTGATATACCCGAAATAGCCAAAGGGCTGGGCGACAAAGCGAAGGAAGCGATATTTGGCTAATAACATAAACCGTTTTAAGCTACAGGAAGAAGATTTTATTTTTCAAATTTAATGGTGGGCAGGAAGGTTTCATTCATCCTTGTATATTTGATACACCAATGACTCTTTACATGAAAAAGCTTTTCCTTTTAGTAGCAGCAGTTGCTGCATTAAGTTTCAACTGCTTTGCTCAAAAAGCAACAAAACCTATTTACGATGCAGCGCTTGCCAAAAAACTGGGTGCCGATAAATATGGGATGAAAAAGTACGTAATGGCCTTTTTAAAGGAAGGGCCAACCCGCCTTACAGATTCGGCAGCGCGTGTGCAATTGCAGATGGCTCACTTAAAAAACATTTCTAAACTGGCCGATGATGGCAAGTTGGTTGTTGCCGGGCCTTTTTTAGATGACCAGCCTGTTAAAGGCATTTTTATTTTCAATGTAGAAACCATCGAAGAAGCAAAGAAGCTTACCGAAACCGACCCGGCCATAAAAGCGGGTTCGTTAATAATGGAGTTGCACCCCTTTTATTGCTCGGCTGCTTTAATGGAAGTAGTGAAAATTCATCATACGCTCGAGAGCGCAAGTTTTTCTGATTAAGGCGATGGAGGTTAACGAAGTTATAGACCTGCTTAGGCAACAGGCCAGCCCCGCTTATTTGGCCGGCATGCAGCGTTTTGGTATTGATAACTCCAGGGCGCTTGGCGTTAAACTCCCGAATTTGCGTAAACTGGCCAAAAGCATAAAAAAAGATCACCTGCTGGCGCAGCAACTTTGGGATACAGGCATTCATGAAGCCCGAATTATGGCGTCATTGGTTGACGACCCTACGATGGTTACCGAGCAGCAAATAGATAACTGGACAAGCGACTTTTACTCCTGGGACATATGCGACCAGGTATGTGGTAACCTTTTTGACCGTACCCCCTTTGCCATAGCCAAGGCCATTGAATTTAGCGCACGGGACGAAGAATATGTTAAACGTGCTGGTTTTGTTTTGATGGCCGAATACGCGATACACAATAAGTTGGCTGCCGACGATATTTTTATACCCTTTTTTGCCTTGATGGAACGCGAGGCCTGGGATAACCGCAACTTTGTAAAAAAGGCGGTAAATTGGGCATTACGACAGATAGGTAAACGGAACGGCACGCTGAAAATGGAAGCCATTGCAACTGCCAACCGTATTTTAACGCAAAATTACAAATCGGCTAAATGGATTGCCTCAAATGCACTAACCGAATTGGCATCCTATAAAAAATCCTTTTAAAGTCGTAAAATCGTCTAAAAAAACAACTTATCCGTTAGAAAAAAGTACTTTTTTGTCATTTTAAAGATTTTTTGCAACTTATTTAAATGCACAACACTTAAAAGTATTATTTAAGTTCCATTTTTTGCATAAAGCTTTAAAAATCAGATTTTAACTCATAAAAATTGACATTATTTATTAGGATTTTTTAATAAATGCCTGAATTACAAGTAGGTAATTTATTTTTTTGTAATTGTCAGTATTAGAGTGGTTTATATCATTCCAAACATTATATTTGGAATCCCATAATTAATAAAAAAATAACAAGTTTAGTTTAAACATAAACAACCATAGGTTGTAATTTAATTAATTTTGTAATTGTGGCACATATTTTACTAAGAGCATAGCGCATTAGCTAAGTAAATGAGGTTATTTAAGGTATGAGTTTTTCTGAAGGGCACAAATTTTCTGACGATAGCAAGCAGCACCTTGCTCAAATCATCGATAATATAAACGCCGGTATTTGGGAATATAACGTTACAAGTAAAAATATTAAATGGTCTGTTGGCTTTTATACCGTTTTGGGATATGAGCCCGACGAAATAGAATGTTCCAACCATGTGTTTTTCGAACACATACTGTATCACGATGATAAAACCGCTTTTCTGGCGGCCCTGAATGGTCAACCATCAAACGCTGCCACACCCCTATATATTAGATTGCTTACCAAAGCATCTGGTTATCATTGGTTTGAAAGTACTGTAAAAAGATACAATGACGAAACCGGGCAAATAATTTACGGGGCAATAATTAATGTCAACAAATATAAGCAGGCCCAGATACAGGCTGCGCATGATGACCTGTTTTATAACGAGACCCTTAAAATTGCCAAATTGGGCGGCTGGGAACTAAATACCCGTACCATGGTTTTATCGTTATCAAAACAGGTGTATGATATTTATGAGCTGCAAAATCATGTCAAGCTTTCGCTTGATGAAGCTATCAGTTTTTTTGAACCTCCATATCGTCCGGTAATTAAAAATGCCATTGATAATGCCATGGAATATTGTCAGCCTTATGAGTTGGAATTGCTTTTCAGAACGGCAAAAAACAATGTAAAATGGGTAAAGGCAAAGGGGATACCCGTTATTGATGATTTTGGAAAATGTATTACCATAAGGGGTATTATACAGGATATTGACAATAAAAAGCGAAAGAACCTGGCATTGGAATCGTCGTTAAATTTACTGACCGATCAAAACCGTCGTCTTCAAAATTTCGCCTACATTGTATCACATAACCTTCGGTCGCACACGGGCAATTTGCAATTTATGGTAAAGTTGTACGACGAAACAGAACTGCCCGATGACAGGGCCGAAATTTTATCGCACATTAAATCCATTAGTGATAGCCTGAGTTCAACAATTGAGCATTTAAACGAAATAGTTCAAATTCATACAGAAATTACCAACGAACGCACAGAGATTGACTTTGAAACGCGCTTTAAAAATATCATATCGGCACTAAAAAGTAATATTGAAGCGCTTGATGCCACCATAGAGTATGATTTTAGCAGGTGTCCGCAGGTAAATTACATTCCGGCTTATATGGAGAGTATTTTGCAAAACCTGCTTACCAATTCGCTAAAATACAGTTCGCCAGACCGGAAGCCGGTTGTAAAATGTTATACCTTAAAAGAGCGCAGCCACATTTACCTGATTTTTGAAGATAATGGGATAGGTATTGATATGGAGCGTTTTGGCGATAAAATATTTGGTATGTACAAAACCTTTCATCAAAACCCCGATGCAAAAGGTATTGGGCTATTTATTACCCGCAACCAGATAGAGGCACTGGGCGGCACCATTAAAGTAGATAGCACCGTAAATATTGGCACAAAATTTACTATTAGGCTGGTATAAATAGTACCAATTTAATATAAAGCAAATGACAGCAGAGCAGGATGCCGTGAGGGTGTGCTTAATAGATGATGACCAGATTTATACTTTCGGGTTCAAAAAAATGATTAGTTTAAAGGGGATCAATAGCCGGGTAATTAATTTTGGCGACGGATACCAGGCTATTAACTGGTTAAGTAATCCGTTGAACAGTCAAAATTTACCCGATGTGATATTCCTTGATATTAATATGCCCAATATGGACGGCTGGGAATTTCTGCACGAATTTGCGGAAATAAAACCCCGGCTGGGCAAAAAAATCACAATTTATATGCTCAGTTCGTCTATCAACCTGAACGATATTTATCGGTCAAAAAATATTGCTGATGTTGAGGATTATATTTTTAAGCCTATCAATGAATACCAGCTTAACAGCATATTTGATAGTATACGGCATGAAATTGACAGCCGAAGATTTAAAAACGGGACTATTTAGGTTCTGCTTTTAAATCTCCGTTTTTTTTCATTGATTAGGTTTACACCACCATATATCGTTATTCGATATAGCTTTCCAATATTTTGAAGCCACCGGTAGTTTCCAGTCCAATTTTATCGATGCTTTTTGGCAGTAAGATGCACTCACCCATTTTTACAGGGTAGGTTTCGCCGTTATAGGTTACGTTATAAGCGCCTTCAACGCAAACATGTACCACAAAGGAGTCAAGCGACGAATAATCTTTCGCGGTGCTTTTGTCAAAATCAAGTATGTTGGTAGTAAAGTAAGGGCAGGTTACCAAATGAACCGTTTCGTCTTTTTGAGGTTGATATATGGTTTTATACTCCGGGTAGTGTTTGTAGTCTATTGCAGCCAGGGCTTCCTCGGTATGCAGTTCGCGTTTGTTGCCTTTATCATCAACCCTGTCAAAATCATAAATACGGTAGGTGATATCAGATGTTTGCTGAATTTCGGCAATTAACAATCCTTTGCCAATTGTATGCACACGGCCTGCCGGTAAAAAGAAAACATCGCCTGCGGTAACATCCTCTTTGTTCAAGATATCCATGATATGGCCACTGTTCAGCGCGTCAACGTACTTTTGCTCGGTCATCTCCTGGTTAAAGCCAGCTATCAGTGTCGAACCCGGATCGGCTTCAATTACGTACCACATTTCGGTTTTGCCAAATGAGTTATGGCGTTTTTTGGCCAACTCGTCATCCGGGTGCACTTGAACAGAAAGATCATCATTAGCATCAATAAACTTGATCAATAAGGGGAAAATATTGCCAAAATGAGCATACACTTTTTCGCCAACAAGCTCGTCTTTATATTGCTCCAGTAAATCGGCTAATGATTCGCCATCCAGCGCGCCGCCGTTTACCACAGATACATCAGATTTTACGCCCGAAAGTTCCCAGGTTTCGCCGCAGTTTGGCAAGCTGCCAAAGTCTTTATGCAGATACGTGTTAATCTTTTGACCGCCCCAGATCTTATCTTTAAATATGGTTTTAAATTTTAATGGATATAATGCCGACATAGTAGTGTTGTTTTTTGAAGCGCTAAGTTAAAAGTTAAATATAAAAAGCCTGAAATAAAATTAAATCAAGGTAAGATATTGAGCTTTTTCAGTCAATTGATAACAAACAAAAAGCCCGCTCTTTTAAAGAACGGGCTTAAATATCAACTGCTAAAAGGTTATTTACCCAATTTAGCTTTCAGGTTTTCGTCAATTGCTGCCAAAAACTCTTCGGTGTATAAATAATCTGTACCGTGCTCAACTTTTGGTTTAATGGTGATGGCCAAATCTTTGGTCATTTTGCCACTTTCAACAGTTTCAATACAAACTTCTTCCAAAGCTTTACAGAAATCTATCAGTTCCTGGTTTTTATCTAATATACCACGGAACTCCAAACCTCTTGTCCATGCAAAAATAGATGCAATAGGGTTGGTTGATGTTGGCTTACCAGCCTGGTGCTCGCGGTAATGGCGGGTTACTGTACCATGCGCAGCTTCGGCTTCCATTACGGTACCATCGGGTGTAACAAGCGTTGATGTCATTAAACCTAATGAACCAAAACCTTGTGCTACGGTATCTGACTGTACGTCGCCATCGTAGTTTTTACAAGCCCAAACAAAGTTACCGTTCCATTTTAGGGCCGATGCAACCATGTCGTCAATTAAACGGTGCTCGTAAGTAATACCTGCTTCGGCAAATTTTGTTTTGTAATCGTTTTGATAGATCTCTTCAAAGATATCTTTAAAACGGCCGTCGTATTTTTTAAGGATGGTGTTTTTGGTTGATAAGTATAAAGGCCATCCTTTCATTAATGCCTGGTTAAAACAAGCGTGTGCAAATCCTTTGATAGATTCGTCGGTGTTGTACATAGCCAACGCCACGCCATCACCTTTAAAGTTAAACACTTCAAATGATTGCTCGGCGCCACCATCTTCAGGGGTAAAGGTGATTGTTAATTTACCTTTTCCTTTGGTAACAAAATCAGTAGCACGGTACTGATCGCCAAAAGCATGGCGGCCAATACAAATAGGGGCTGTCCAGTTTGGTACCAAACGTGGTACGTTTGCCATAACAATCGGCTCACGGAAAACTGTACCATCCAAAATGTTACGGATAGTGCCATTTGGCGAACGCCACATTTGTTTTAAACCAAATTCTTCAACCCGTGCTTCATCAGGAGTGATGGTTGCACATTTAATACCTACACCATATTTTAAAATAGCATTTGCGGCATCAACAGTTACCTGATCGTTGGTTTCATCGCGGTACTCAATACCCAAATCATAATACTTGATATCCAGGTCAAGATAAGGGATTATCAATTTGTCTTTGATGAATTTCCAGATGATCCGGGTCATTTCATCGCCATCCAGCTCAACTACCGGATTTTCTACTTTAATTTTTGACATAGCTGACGTTGTTTCTTTATTTTAATGGCTTCAAATATATTAATTTGAGTTTATCAAACTAACTAAATAACACATGAAAATAATTGATGGCTGTTTAATGACGATTTATTGAAACAGTTTATTGTTTTTATAAACTTTGATGCTATTTTTATAAAATTAAACGTTATTACCCTAACGGGCTGTCAAACCAAAGCCCTGTTACTTGTATTATGATAAAATTCGTCGCTAAAACCGTTCTGATAATAACCCTTTGTACAATTTCCCTTTTAGCTAAAGCACAGGTTGGATATGATTATGCCCAATATGATGTTGGTACGGCGGTGGGTGTTAACGTTGCCGCTATGGCCGATGTAAATACGTTCACGGTTACGCCATCGGTGCACTTTAATTTTAATTACAACCAAAGCCCTTTTGTGAATTACGTATTTGAGTTACAGGTTGGCCGTTTAGAAGGCGGAACGCTGGAGTCATCGTCGGGCAGGAAATTTGAAAACCACTTTACAGCTTTTTCATTCAGGGGGCAATTACAGGCCGGTGAGTTTTTGGATTACTCGTCAAGTCCGTTCATGAATGTGATGAAAAACTGGTACGCCTCGGCGGGCATTGGCTATATAGTGAACAATATAGTATACAGAAGTGATGATAAGCGTGGATATGTTATACCCGGCGACTATCATGCCCAGGTGCCCTTTTTGCCTGTAAGGATAGGATACGAATTTAAACTCTATAATCAATATAGCCAACCCAGCGTAAGAATTGATTTGGGGTACCAATATAACTTTATATTTAGCGACAATCTTGACGGCTATAGCTCGAGCGCTGGTAACAACGATGCTTACGCGCAATTTACCATTGGTGTAAAATTTGCCATTGGCGGGGTTACCTCATACCGTAAACAAATTCATTACTAATACAGCAAGTAAGCGCTTAATTTTTGCATTACTGCCGGCACCTGATATTATACGCGATGTTGTTTTTTTGGCAAGGTTTTTACTGTACCTTTAATTACAAATTACAAAATCTATGAACATTCAAAATATCAATCCCGGCGATGAAGATGACGATGCATTAACCGATAATGCCAGCGACCGCGACCTGACACTGAAAGATGAACTTGGCGAAACTATTGACAAGGAAGACCTGAGTTATAACGAAGAAGAGGACAGCTTTGAATACGATGTAAAAAGTGACGATCCGGATTATGACCATCCGGATCCGTATAAAACATCAGTAAAAAATGGCGAGGACATGAACTCCACGTACGATGAAGCCAACCCTTATGATGCGGCAGATGGTGAATACGCCAGTAAAAGATCTATCGAAACAGATGTTGACGACCTTGGCATGCATATTGACGACGGCGACATTGTTGAGGTGGATGCCGCTGATGCCGCGCTTGCCCATACACCCGAAGATGATAGGGACGATTTGGATGAAGAGGGGTATCCTAAGAATATTTAAGTTTTGAGTAATGAGTTTTGAGTGGTAAGTTTAAAAAACAACTCAAAACTCATTGCTTAAAACCCAAACAACTTTATTAATCAAAATCAAGATTAAAGCGATTGCGCAAATCCATTAGCTCGGGGTTGCGGGATGCCATGTACTGAAATTTTTCTATTGAGGTATAGGGCTTGCGCACAACTTCCTGTTCATCTACGCGCGCATTTACCTCGATAGTAAAGTTGTTTAGCTTACTTCTCAAAAAATTATGCATCTCTGGCCGCTCTTCTCTAAATAAATTTTCCTGTACTTTATTGCCCACCAAAATTTCAAACTCGTATGGCCTTATCATCCGCGGCGCATTTGAGGTAAAAATGGTAACCAGGTTTTTTTTACCATCGGCTTTAACTTTAGCGGCAAAATCACTCCAGTATTTTAAAAAGCTATCCATGGTAAAATCATCCCTGGAATCGCCTTTTATATAGGGGTCTTCTTCTTCAAGTATTTCCTCTTCTGTTTTAGCGGTATCTGTTAACGATGGAGTTAGCGTACTCCTTAGCGGCATAATAATTTTAGGCTTTTCAGCAACAGCTTCTTTTATCTGTGCAACCTGATTTACCGGCGCGGGCTGCCCGTTAGTTGTGGGAACTGTTTTGTTGATAGCCTTCGCATCGCTTAAAATCGGCGCTTCATTGGCTAAATTAACAGCCGGCGGAGATGTTATTGCTGGGGTATCAGGTTTTTTTTTTAATCCCCCATCTGCGATGGGCGTTGCGTTAAGTGGCGTGGTAGCCATATTAAAGGCCGAAGGCAGGTGGCACATCTTGAGCAATGCCAGTTCAACCTGTAATCGTTGGTTTTTACTTAGCTTATAGCTAATATCACATTGGTTAGCAATATTCATGGCCGATAGCAGGAACGATACCGAGCCTGCCTGCGATTGCTGTAAGTATTTATTTTTGATGCCCTCGCTTACTTCCAGCAACTTTAAAGTGGTTTGATCTTTACTTACCAGCAGGTTACGGAAATGTTCGCTTAAACCGGCAATAAAATGAGCTCCATCAAAACCGCGCGACAATATCTCGTCAAAAAACAACAGCACTTTGGCAGTGTCCTCTTTGAGCAGGCTTTCTGTTATATTAAAATAGTAATCGTAATCAAGTATGTTCAGGTTGTCAATAACCGAACGATAGGTAACCTTACCACCCGAGAAACTCACTATCTGGTCAAACATTGATAGCGCGTCCCGTAATCCGCCATCGGCCTTTTGGGCTATAATGTGCAGGCCATCGGGTTCGTAACTGATATTTTCCTTGCCGGCAATAGAAGCCAGGTGGCCGGCCATATCATCAACCCTGATGCGGTTAAAATCAAAAATCTGGCAGCGGGATAATATGGTAGGCAGTATTTTGTGCTTCTCGGTAGTAGCCAATATAAATATGGCATAATGAGGCGGCTCTTCCAGTGTTTTCAGGAAAGCGTTAAAAGCCGCCTGCGATAGCATGTGCACCTCATCAATAATATAAACCTTATAGCGGGCAGCCTGTGGCGGTATGCGTACCTGTTCAATAAGGCTCCGGATATCATCAACCGAGTTATTGGATGCCGCATCCAGCTCATGTACATTAAAGGAATTGCCATTTTCAAAGGCTTTGCAACTTGGGCATTCGCCGCAAGCTTCTCCATTTGGCTGTAAATTAGTGCAATTGATGGTTTTAGCCAGGATACGTGCGCACGTAGTTTTACCAACACCACGCGGCCCACAGAACAAAAATGCCTGTGCCAGCTGGTTGTTTTTAATAGCGTTTTTGAGCGTATTGGTTATGTGCTGCTGACCAACAACGGTTTCAAAAGTAGCCGGGCGATACTTACGGGCCGAAACAATGAAATTATCCACAGCACGAAGTTAGCAAGAAAATGGCTTATGTTAAAGAGGCAAACGGGCTATTGTTAAGATAAAATTACCAACACTATTGCAAATCATCATCAGGCAGGTGATCATCATCGTCCGGGTCACGTCTGTCAATATTATCCTCTGCCCGTATTTCATCCAGATCACTTTCGGCATCAAGTTGGTCATCAAAATCTTCATCGTCTTCGTCGTCCCAATCGCCTTCAATTCCATCGTTATCCCGTGGCGAAAATGAAAACAGATCGCCAATTAAAATTTCGCTTCCCAAAAACGCCATAAATCTTATGTTTTATAAAACATGCTAATCTAACATTCTTAATTTACAAGAATGATTTTGATGCCTTTAATATAATGCCAAATGAATTATAAAGTAAGCTTCCATGGTCGTAGCCAATATCATACCCAATGCTATATCCGTTTTTTAAGGGCCTCAGTGCGCCAAGGTAAACCGAATACTCATTTACTTTTTTAAATGCCCCATAATTACTTGGATTTTTCACCTCCCCGCCTACACTAAGAAACTGCTCGGTACCCGTCTCGAATGTTCCCTGGTTTTGCGAATAGGATAATTTACCTGTGTATAGCCAGTTAAACAAGAATACTTGCGTTGCCGCGTGCAAGGCAAGCACGCGGTTATTTATAAAAAACTGTTTTTCTGCCGAGCCCAAATTGTGTTTGGCATCATTGATAGTTGTTACAAACGGCGTACCCAGGCCTAAATCCTTATATGACCAGCCTTCCAGGTATTCATAATTATTATAATAATTCTCGGCGCCCGAATGCGTGCGCTTTGAACCTAACACACCGGCCTGGTTAGCAGTATACAAAAACTCGAATAAAAATTTATTCCAATGAAAATTACCGTTTTGGGGTTG
Organism: Mucilaginibacter sp. GW822-FHT03E02; assembly: GCF_058801545.1. NCBI lineage: Bacteria > Pseudomonadati > Bacteroidota > Sphingobacteriia > Sphingobacteriales > Sphingobacteriaceae > Mucilaginibacter > Mucilaginibacter sp. GW822-FHT03E02. The sequence goes on from NZ_JBXANJ010000001.1 coordinate 5,656,596, forward strand.
GTTATTAGTTATCCTGATGCCATTTAACCCATCTGCAATATTGGCAAGTGAACTTAGCGCCCCTATGTCATAAAAACTTTGGCGATATAAGAATACTGTAAGCGCGTCAAATTTATATTCGGCGCCCAAATCTATCGACCCTAAGTGATTACCAACTTTTGATTGCCCTTTGTATGTTTTACCCAAAAGTACATACCAATAAGTTTCTGGCTCCGAGAGGTTAAAGTAATTACCAAATACACGTTTTTCGTCGCCCCATATGGCCTCGTGGTTGTAGCCCGCCTGAAATTTGAATCGCCAGGAAGGTTTGCCAACTCTGATATAAAGATCGTTTTGCAGGTAATAGCCTTTAAAATCGGCCGGCTCTTTTACATACTTAGCTTTAACATTGCCTAAATATCCGCTTGCCAATGCCCCCTTTATGGCAAACAACTTTCCAAAAATAGGGAGGCTGTAATAATTAGGAATACTTATACTTACTTTGGGGATGCCTAACGCGTTTCCAGATATCGGGAATGATCCTGAGGATAAAGTAGAATCAACCAGGCCGACAATATCTTTTGAACGCCCGGCTTTTAACTCAACAATACCTGCATGAGCTTTAACAAATCCTTCAATCAGTATAAACTGACTGGTTTTGCCTGCGTTGCCCCTTCCTTCAAATGAAGCGCCCCAGCCAAAAGTTTTGGTGGTATCGTAATCTTTTCGGATTTTGCCAATCATGCTCCCTGAAGTGCCGGGGAGTGGGATACTGCCGAATTGATTTGATCTTAACCAAAAAGGTACCGTGCCGTTGGTAGTTTCAATACCCTGGGCTTCTAAGCTAATGTGAACATCTTTTTCCTGGGACCGGGCTACCGAATAAACGGAAACTAAAGCTGCAAATAGAAATATTTTCTTCATATAACGATGTCTGATTATGTTAAGGGGGTGGATAAAAACACAACTTTCAATTGCAACTTTTACATTCTATAAATGAATGCATTAACAAAAAACTAACGTTAACGTTGTTTCTTTACTTAAAAGAACGAAAAAATCAATTCTATCGATAAAAATTGAAATCTATATCATAACAAGATTTTTTCTAAATTATTGTTTTAAGAAAGTTTTAACTTAGGTGAAATATTTATTTACGCCTGTTGCAGGCTTATACATTTTCCTGTTTTTTTGTTTAATAAAAACAGGGGATAATAATGCTGTTTACGCATTGCTTTTTTAAATATTATCACTACATTTGCAGCCCCGTAATAGCGGGTAATTAATTAAAAATCAAAGTATAATAATGCAACAGTACGAAATCGTGATCGTTCTAACCCCGTTGTTATCAGTAGAAGTTGCTGCCGAGGCTAACGCCAAATACAGCAAAATTTTAACTGATGGCGGAGCCGAAATTGTCCAGGAGGATAATTGGGGTTTGAGAAAATTAGCGTACCCTATTCAAAAAAAGACTACAGGGTACTATCACTTAACTGAATTTAAGGCTCCGGGTGAATTAATTAACAAATTGGAGGTTGAATTAAGGCGCGATGAGCGTGTTTTGCGTTTCCTGACCATTGCTTTAGATAAGCATGCTGTTGCGTACAACGACAAAAAACGCAGTGGTGCCTTTAACAAGAAACCTAAAGCAACAGAGGAGGCTTCAAAATAATGGCAAACGAACAAATTAAATACGTTACCGCTCCAAAAGTGGAGGATAACCGTAAAAAATACTGCCGTTTTAAAAAGAATGGTATTAAGTATATCGATTACAAAGACGCTAACTTTTTATTGAAATTCATTAACGATCAGGGTAAAGTATTACCACGCCGTTTAACTGGTACTTCATTAAAATTCCAGCGTAAAGTGGCCCAGGCTGTTAAGCGTGCGCGCCACATTGGTTTATTACCTTACGTTACAGATTCATTAAAATAATAGGAGATTTAAGAAATGGAAGTTATTTTAAAACAAGATGTAAAAAACCTGGGTGATAAAGACGATGTAGTAAACGTTAAACCAGGTTATGGCCGTAACTACCTTTTACCTAAAGGCTTCGCCATATTAGCTACACCAAGCGCACGCAAAGTTTTAGCTGAAAACCTGAAACAAGCTCAGTTTAAACAAGAAAAAATCCGCAAGGATGCTGATGCAATTGCAGCCCGTTTAGAAGGCGTTAAACTTAACATTGGCGCTAAAGCCGGTGAAAGCGGAAAAATCTTCGGTGCTATCAATACCATCCAGGTTGCTGATGCATTGAAAAAAGAAGGTTTTGATGTTGACCGTCGCCGTATCACCTTTGATCAGGAGCCTAAGTTTGTTGGTGATTACATCGCAAACATTAACCTGCACAAAGAAGTTAAGGTACAAGTTCCTTTCTCGGTAGTAGCTGAGTAATTTATATTTCGGAATTTGGAGTTTCAATTTCGGATTCTGAGTTAATTTTTAGAATTTTAAAAGGTGTTTTGCATTGCAAAACGCCTTTTTCATTTTATAGAAACTTATTACAATAGTGCAGCGCAATTACAACTCATCAAAATTATCCAACTCAAAGCCGGGTAAAAAAAGTTCAGTATCAAAAAGCAGGTTTAACGGCATATTTAAGCTTGTTTTCCGGATTTTTAAGCTGGGATTTATACTCTTCTTCGGGCTTAGTTTATTTGGCGTGCTGCTGTTTCGGTTTGTGCGCCCGCCCTTTACCTGGCTGATGATTGAGCGCGGCTTTCAGCAAAAGGCCCGCGGTGTAGATTGGAAGATAGATAAGCAATGGGTTAGTTTCGACGAGATATCTGACAACATGAAGCGCGCCGCTGTAGCTGCCGAAGACCAAAGCTTTTTAGAGCACCATGGTTTCGATTTCCATGCAATAGAAAAGGCAATTGAAAAAAACGCGCACAGCAAAAAACTTATTGGCGGCAGCACCATATCGCAGCAGGTGGCAAAAAACGTTTTCCTGTGGGAAGGCCGGTCGTTACTACGTAAAGGAATCGAGGCTTATTTTACCGTGCTGATAGAAGTTTTCTGGAGCAAGAAACGCATCATGGAGATGTACCTGAACGAGATTGAAATGGGCGATGGTATTTACGGTATCGAAGCCGCATCACAGGCCTATTTTCATAAACATGCTTCGGAGTTAACCCGACATGAGGCAGCGGCTATCGCAGTGATATTCCCAAGTCCGCTTAAGTGGTCGGCCACAAATCCTACAAGGTATTTAAAACACCGGCAGTATCTAATCATGAAAAATATGAAAAGGCTGGGGCCGCTGGATTTTTAAGCCCCCTAACCCCCTGAAGGGGGAACGAAAGTTCGTGAAAAGACATGTTAAATGTAACTGTTGTTCCCCCTTCAGGGGGCTACGGGCTTACTTATATTTCCAATGTCTTGATTTGCCTTCGGCAATCCATTCAGCAGCCGTTTCCATACGTTTTTGGCGGGTAGCTTCGCTTTTGGCATCAACAATCCACTCTACATATTCCTTTTTATGTGAGTAGCTGGATTTATCAAAGTTAAAACTCGCGTTAGGGTAAGTTTTTAAAAACTCCGTGAAGTATTCGGGGATAACCAATTCGGTTTTTGGAGCCGATGCCTTTTTTATTGCTTCGGGTGTTTTTTTACCGCTTTCATTTAGGGCGATGGCCTGCAGGATAAAATCCTGCAATATTTCTTTTGAGGGCAGGTCTTCTATCTTAGTTATCCGGCCAAAGCTTCCGGCAGAACCATCTCCGATGCTTAATGCGTTATGGGGATCAACCAATAACGTTGCCTTCCAAAAACCGAATGAACAGTGCTCTTTAAAAGCCGCCATCTGGCATACCGGGCCCTTGTAATCAAAAAACGGGAAGCCCCATTTTACGGTTTCCGTCAACGACGGGGATGTTTCATGTACAATTTCCCTGATGTATTCCAGGATTGGTTTGGCAAAATCGGCGGCTTTTTCAATAAAAGCATCAACGCGGCTATCGTATTGTTCCATAAAATAAATTTAGTAACAAATTGTTAAATCGCAACCGGCTTGCAACGTTTAAGGGATATTTTGCATCTTAGCTAAAGCAGGTAATTTCGTCACACAAAATCATATAAGGCTATGACTATAAGAGCATTCAAATTATTTACCGGAATCATCATACTGGCTTTTACTATCGGTACCGGTTACTGCCAGGTAAAAACCACCTCGCCCGGCCCCTTTACTGATAAGGATATGGTTTCGTGGGATTACGCCTCAAAAACCATTGGCGAAGATTATACCATTTATGTGCATTTCCCGCCGGGATATGATACCACCAAAACAAAATACCCGGTGCTGTATATGACCGATGGCGACTGGAATATGACCGTTGCCATGAACTGCTTTAACATGTTGAGGCAAGACTATAAAACTACCGAAGCCCTGATTGTAGGCATAGGCTATGGTAGCCGCCCCAACAAACGTAACCGCGACCTTAACCCTGAAACCGGCGGGCCGAAATTTATATCATTTATTGAGCAGGAAGTAATACCTTTTATACAAAGCAAATACAGGGTTAATGATAATAAGGCTTTATATGGCTATTCTTTCGGGGGGATGTTTACTACCATGGTATTGTTTAACCATCCCGGCTTGTTTAATATGGTATTTATAGGTGCACCCGGTAATACCGGCAGGGAGCTAATGCCATCGGCACAAAAATACTTTGCAAGCCATACCGACCTTAATTGCCGGGTATTTTTAGGCGTGGGATCATATGAGCATGAAAATGCAAAGAACATTGAACAGTTTACCGCTTACATGAAAAAGCAAAACTGTAAAAACCTGGATATTGATTTTGCAATTACCCCTGGCGCAAATCATGGTGCTGCCCTGGCACAGGTAATGCAAAATGCCATAGCCTTTGCGTATTGCCAAAAACATAAAGCAATCATGCTAACTGCAAAAGAGCTTGAACCGTACAGCGGCAATTACAAGGTAGCCGGCGACGCAAAAGATACGTTTAAAGTGTACCTGTCGGGCGGCAAACTTTACTTTAAACAAAACGACCAGTTGCCCCAGGAATTTGCACCTTATGCCAAAGATTCATTTTTTATGTATGAGGATGAAAAAGCCGACATCAACTTTAAAACAGAAGACGGCAAAAAGTATTTAGTATTTAATTTCCCTGGTGAAAAGCCGGTGCGGTTGGATAGGGTTAATTGATGGCGTGAGCTTTAGTTTAAAATTGGAAACAGAAAATCGAACCAACAACTGTTTCGGTTTTGTTGCGCTTTTTATTTTATGACAATTCGCAAGATGTTAATTATGAGAAAATTAACTTTTTTTACTGTCTCACTTGTTGCGCAACACAACACTACAGTTTTCATCATTATCAACCATTAACCAAATCCCTGAACAACTGGATATGCCAGCTGTTTTTAAACGGCACTTCCCATTTGGTTTCCAGTTCGGTAAGGTTTTGTACCATGTTGTTGTATACAATGGTTTCGGTATTTATTTTGCCTTGTTTCAGCATATCCTCAAAAGCATGGCGGGGGAGGGACAAAATTTCCTCGCCATCGCGGTAGGCCAGGTTAAACCTGTCGAATAGGTTGATATTAAAATGTTGCCCGATATTCTGCATGAAGTGTACCGATTTATCAATAGAGCAGCCGCTGGCGCCTGCCTGGCTTTCGTCAACAATCAGTATCAAAAAACGGTTATAACGCACCTCACCTTTGGCCTTTAACTGGTTGTTGTGCGCTGTCCATCCGGTGGTGAATTTATCCAGTTCCTGCTGGATTTGTTGCACCACTTCGTCGGTTAATTTTTTGTCGGCCTGGTAGATCCAAACTCTTGAGTGTTGAGAAAATTCCATTTGCAAAAATATCAATTTATTAACTTAGGGTAACATTTTGTTGTCATGAAAACATCAATCTCGTCGTTAATAAAAAAAGCTGCGGTAATTATAGCAATTTTGGCCTCCAGTTGCTTTATTTACGGTTTTAAACCGGGTATGGGCGACCAGGAATGGCTTACCTGGAGCAATAAATGCCTTACAGAGTCATTTAACCCGCCGCCGGATATCACGCTGAAAAAGTGGGAATTAATACTTACCAACGATTATTTTTTGCGTTTAAGGAAAACTTATCAACACGACAGGCAAGAGTATTTTTCGTTTAATTTACACCGCCTCAACAACGTGGAATACCTGGGCAGCGATACCACAGGAACCCTTAAGCTAAGCACCCTAACCGACGATATTATTGTACAAACTTACGAAGACCCTAAAGGCGATCTCGACTCGATGGCTACCGCCATTGAACTGCCTGTAAAACACATGAGCCAGGCAAGACTGGACAGTTTGAAAATAGCGTTGAATTACTTTAAAGCGAAGAGCTTATAAGCTTTGAGTGTCCGAAAGTTTTTTTAATTCCCTCCCTTGGGAGGGGTGCGGTTGGAAATGAGCGTAAAGGCGGGGAGGGGTTTATACGAGCGATGAGTTGCAAAGCGGCTTGTCTGCCGGGTTAAACCCCTACCTCCTCCTTCCCCAAGGAAGGAATCGCACAATCCCCCGCTCCTTTGTAATGTTTCGAACATTCAAGTTATTTATAACCCATTTGCCCTTACCGTTATTTCGGCAATATCCAACACCTGTATCTCGTCCTGTTTATCCTGTAGCTTAACACCATCGGTAAGCATGGTCATACAAAATGGGCAACCCGCTGCTACAATATTTGCTTTTGCTTCTATTACATCCTGCATGCGTTCAAGATTGATATCTTTTTTACCTGGTTCGGGTTCTTTAAACATTTGCCCGCCGCCTGCGCCGCAGCATAAGCCATTGCTTTTGCAGCGTTTCATTTCAACCAGCTCGGCGTCCAGTATCTCCAGCGCGGCCCGCGGGGCTTCATAAACGTTATTTGCCCGGCCTAAGTAACAGGGGTCATGAAAGGTGATTTTTTTACCTTTAAAGCTTTCGCCTCCCTCGGCTTTCAGCTTACCTTCATCAATTAGTTGTTGTATCAGCTGGCTATGGTGTATTACATCATAATTGCCACCCAAACCCGGATATTCGTTCCTGATGGTGTTAAAACAGTGCGGGCAGCCGGTTACTATTTTTTTAATATTATAAGCATTAAGCACTTCAATATTGGTCATGGCCTGCATCTGGAACAGAAACTCGTTACCGGCCCGTTTGGCCGGGTCGCCGGTGCAGCTTTCTTCGGTACCCAAAACAGCATAGCTCATGCCTACATGATGCAGTATTTTACATATATCGCGGGTTATTTTTTGCGCCCGCTCGTCAAAACTACCTGCACAGCCAACCCAGAACAATATTTCGGGTTCAATGCCGTCGGCGGCCATTTGGGCCATAGTGGGTATTTTGAAGTTTGTCATAAAATCCGGATTATAAGTCGTCGGGCAACTCGTTTATATTGGCTATAAAGTCATCTACGCCGCTGTAGTTTTTAAATACAATGGCCGTATTGTTGGTGCTTAACTGGTTAAGAATATCGAGTGCCACATTTAAAGCGAGGGTTTCTTTCCCAAACAGTTTAGCGTCCCAGTTAATACCGGCCAGCACGTCGTTTTCGGCCATTTCCACACACCAGCTTTCTAAAAATTCGGCTATCAGAATTTCAACCGGCAGGTAGCCTTTCCAGTCATCACGTGCACAGGCTTTGGCAGCGGCCCTGTCCGACCAAAATGGAATCACGCTCACTTCTTCATCCTCGCTTGAGTGTGAATTGGCCCAGCCTGTTTTACTTTTCAATCCCCATACCGATTTGGCTGCGGCTGCCCGTTCAATAAATAAATTATATTTCAGTTCGATGGTTGCGGTATCCTGCAGCATATCTGTATTTAATAAAGCCTGTAATTAATCGTTGTTTGCCCAGTTCAACCTGTCGGCCTGGCTGTACTTCCAGGGGGCTCCGTTATTTTCTACATTGCTAAACATGTTGTTCAGGCTTGCTGGCGCCTGTGATTCTTCCATCACCACGTAGCGGCGCATTTCGACAATTATCTCCAGTGGGTTGATATTTACCGGGCAGGCCTCGGCACAGGCATTGCAGGTGGTACAGGCCCAAAGCTCTTCGCGGGTGATATAATTATCCAGCAGCGATTTACCATCGTCATGATCCTTGCCGTGCTTATCCAGGTTGTTGCCCACTTCGGTAAGCCTGTCGCGGGTATCCATCATAATTTTACGTGGCGATAGTAGTTTTCCGGTGATATTTGCCGGGCATACTGAGGTACACCTGCCGCACTCGGTACAGGTATAGGCCTCCATCAGGTTTTTCCAGGTAAGGTCGGTTACATCTTTTACACCAAAACGGGCAGGCTCGCCGGTATTTTCCGGAACGAAAGAAGGATCCAACATGGCCTTAACCTCGTTGGTAACCGATGCCATATTGGTAAACTTTCCTTTGGTGTTCAGGTTTGAATAATACACATTGGGGAAAGCCAGCAGGATATGAAAATGCTTGGAGTAGGGCAGGTAATTTAAAAACGCAAGGATCCCGACGATGTGAAACCACCAGCAGCCTCGTTCCAGCATCGCCAATGAAGCTGCGCTATCGGGCAATATTGGCGCTATAAGCGAGCTCACCGGGAAACTGCCGGCTTTTACATAATGTTCAAAATGCAATAGCTGTAGTTTATAGTCGGCCGCGTTCATGGTTAAAAACGCGGTCATCAGCAATATTTCAATACAAAGGATGTAGTTGGCGTCCGATTTTGGCCATTGGGTCATCTCGGTGCCCGAAAAGCGCTTCAGGTGCACAATGTTACGCCTGCTCAGAAAAACAACACAGGCAACAAGTACCAACACCGCCAGTACCTCAAAACCGCCTATCAGCAGATTATACAAACCACCCAGCGGGGCCGAAAAAATACGGTGCGAACCAAAAATGCCGTCTATCATAATCTCCAGCACTTCCAGGTTAATAATCACGAAGCCTACATAGATAAAAAGATGCATTATGGCCGCTACCGGGCGCTTAACCATTTTGGTTTGTCCAAGCGCTACTTTGGCCATTATTTTCCATCGCGTAGCCGGCTCATCGCTGCGGTCAACATCCTTACCCAATAATATGTTGCGCCTTATTTTGCCTGCGTTTTTGGCAAACAGGTAAACGGCGGCTCCTAAAATGATGATAAATATAGCCTGTGCAATCATTATGCGTGCATAGTATTTTTATTCAAAGTTAGCTGAATTGTTGAAACGGCAAAATGTTACTTTTTATTTAAGATCAGCGTTAATTTTTAAATTTAAATCCATCACGGCCTGCTTTGCGTTTGCTATCCTGGTATTTATTGGCGCCGTGCTGCCATCAACGTTAATATCTGTCATTTTGGTCAAAGCATCGGTATACCATTTTGCCCATACATCAATTTTATGTTTTTCGGCATCGGCCGGTAATCCGTCTTTAATGGCCTGCGCGCTTAAAGCGTACTCGTCATTTAGCCTGTCGGTCGCGTTTTTTTGCAGCTCGCCAATTAGCGTTAACGTAGTTGGTTCATCTGCCGCGGTTAGTGTGTAAGCTGTAGCCAAGGCGCTTACACCCACATTTTTCATTTCCTGTGCCGAAACCATATTTAACCGGTCGGCATCGGTATGGTAAAATACATCGGTGAAATGCCACATCAATAAACCGGGAATTTTGGCCTGCAAAAATGGGGTGTGGTCGCTGCCGCCTTCAAAAGGGTTGCTTTTTACCACCCAGCCATTATCCCTGCCTTGCTGCATACAGCGGTTAAGTGTTAAGTCATTAAAATAATGCGGAAACAAATCCGATTCCTGCAGGGCCCGGCCGCCCCATTCCGTATGTTTATCCTTACCGCGGGTCCAGATAGCCGATGGGTCGGGCATTTTTTCAATCAGGAAACTGCCGCCTGTTTTGCTTACATCTTCGCCCACCATATCCAGGCTTAATCCCCATTTAATGCCTTTGGCCCGCAGGGTATCTTCCGTAATATACCTGCCTGTTGATACAATTTCATCGCCCCATAAAAACGTGATGGTGCGCTTAGGGCTGAATTTTTTCTGGTTGATGAGTGTTGCGGTCACCCTTGCCATTTCGGCAAGTGTACCTACTCCGGTAGCGTTGTCATTGGCGCCCGGCTCCTGTACGTGCGCGCTAAACACAAAACGTTCGTCGGGTTTGGCTGTACCCCGGGCATTAGCCACAATGGTAAGCTCTTTTGAGGGATATATTTTTGATTCCACCTCAACGTGAACCTTAACCGGCCCTTTTTGCAAAGCCGCTTTGAGCCTTTCTTTAGCAGCATACGAAAGCAGGATCCCAAATTTCTGGCTCAAGGAATCCTGGTACCTGATGCCGCCAAACTGGATAGAATTTACATTTTTTTCGGGCTGAGTGTAGGCCGGCATGCTATAACCCATTGCACCAAGCGCGCCGTTTTTAACAGCCGCTGTATAAAATCTGCCCACATTAGTTTCGGCAAAAACAATTTTGCCTTTTAAATCCTTGCCGTCGAGGTTTTTCAGGCCGGCTTCATCAACAAAAAGCACATCGGCGTTAACTCGCCCCGGCGGGGTACTTGCCGAATAAATAGCCAGCATGTTGCGGTTGGTAGCAAACGTAAGCAAGGGCATTGCGTCGCCCTCAATGGTTACAACCGCGTTAACCGGTTCCCAGGTGGGGCGGTGCATTTCGCGGGTTTCAATGCGGTAGGTTAACGGGCCATCGGCCTCGCCTTTTACCTCTTTTTTATATCCGGCCTGCTGCAACGTTTTTTCAACTTCGTATATGCTTTCGTTAAAGCCCGAATTACCGGGAATTCTCCAGCGTTTTTCAACAAATGCTACCGTTTTATAAGCATTAGCCTCAATAAATGTATTTCGCAAAAGGGGATAATAACTATCAATTGTACTTGAACTTTGAGCGGTTGCCACCCCGGCAGATAGTGCAAGCAACGTTATTAGTAACGGTTTAATCATAAGGGCAAGTTAGCGATTGGCGGGTATAACGCAAAATAGGTGGAGGTTTGCGGAAATGTTTTTTGTAGAGACGCATCACATGCGTCTCCCGCATGCAATCGAATCTGGTTCACACGCACATTTGATTTGAACGCTGGTCACGACTCACCCCGGCTACGCTGCGCTGGCCGACCCTCTCTCCGGCTTACGCCGCAAAGAGGGTTGAGGAAAGAAAAATAATTTTTTCGCCCCTCTATGCGACGCAGTCGGAGAGAGGGGCAGACGGGCGGAGCCTCGTCGGGGTGAGTCGACTCGCCGACATGCGCTGTACACCATTTTTCCTTCAGAGTTCCCGGATTTTACAACCCGCAAGGCGCTGAGAAACTAAGCGATTTGATTGTTTTTTGTGCTTTAGCGCGAAAAAAACAACCTCAATATAAATCTCATCCCAGGTCTTTTCATTGCATTCATAAAGTGATGGAAATCAGATTTGTTAATGACCTGCATTACAAGTTACGCTTTTATTTAAGGTTACTTTTACCTAATAATCCAGGCGATATGAACACCATCCTTGTGCTTACCGATTTTTCTGAAAATGCAAACCACGCAGCCAAAGCAGCCCCGCTGCTTGCCGCGAAAATGCACAGCGACATAATTATTTTTAATTCCTACTATAACCATCCGGTAATACCTGTTTATGCAGGTGGGCCTTTAGCGGTTGATGAGCTTGTTTTTCGGAAAGGGGACAGTACCTCCGCGCTTCATCAGTTGGGCAGGCAATTGAGCCATTTGGACAACGGCAATGCTAAGGACGAATTTAAACCCGAAATCCATTCGCAATGTGGCGAAGGCTCGCTGGGAAATAACCTGGCGGCAATTATTAATGAAAAAAAAGTATCATTTATAGTAATGGGCGGCAGTTTAAACAGCCCGGTTAATCATCTTTTTTTTGGTAGCGATACCATGGATGTGATTGACCATGCATCATGCCCGGTTATAATTATTCCCCCAAAGGTTACGTTGGAAAAGCTGAAGAAGATCACGTTGGCAACTGCATTTGAACCATTTGATAAGTATGCCGTTACCTACCTCACTAAACTGAGTAAGACGCTGAATTTTGAGTTGGAAATTGTACATGTATCAGTATTTGAAAAATATGAGGATCCTGATAAGGAAAAAGCTTTGCTAAGGCACATCAAAAAGCTTGAAGATTCGGGCATAGTTTATAAACAGATACGCGGGAAAGATGTAATTGACAGGTTGAACCACCTTTGTAAAGAGAACGGATCGGATATGCTGGCGCTGGTTCATTACGAGCATGGGTTGCTTTCAAGTATTTTTAAGAAATCTACCACCGAGAAAGCGCTTGGCCACCATCATATCCCACTGATGGTTATTCCCGCAGACATTCAATAAGTAGTTTGTTTGACGATTGTTTTACCAAAGCCGATTCAAAAGCCCCAAATGACATTAAATAACCTGGATATAAAAGGACTAAGCAATAAAGAAGTTACAGAGGCCAGGCAGCGGTATGGCGCCAACAGCCTTACCTATAAAAAAGAAAACGGTTTTATTGATGCCCTAAAAAGTATTGCAAAGGAGCCAATGGTTATTTTATTATTGGTTACGGCGGCTATTTATTTTATCAGCGGTAAAAATGGCGACGGCTTTTTCCTGGCATCGGCAGTTATATTGGTATCGGGCATTTCGTTATACCAGGATTCGCGGAGCAGGAATGCCCTTGATAAGCTTAAAGATTTCTCGCAGCCAACCTGTAAGGTGATAAGAGACGGTGTTATAGTAGAAATAAAAAGCGAAGACCTGGTTATTGGCGATTGTTTGATTGTTGAAGAGGGTACCGCAGTATCGGCTGATGGCATAATTATACAATCAAATGATTTTTCGGTAAATGAAAGCATCCTTACCGGCGAATCGCTGCCGGTTTATAAAGATAAATCGTCGACAGATAATACAATTTTGCGAGGTACTACGGTGGCTGGTGGGCTGGCCATAGCAAGGGTAACTGCTATTGGTAATAAAACCCGCCTTGGCGCTATTGGCAAAAGCCTGGAAGCAATTAATGAAGAGAAGACCCCGCTCGAAATTCAGATTAATAATTTTGTAAAAAAAATGGTGATTGCAGGCGCCATTGTTTTCGTTATAGTATGGGCCATTAACTACACACATTCACGCAACCTTACTGATAGCCTGATTAAGGCGCTTACCCTGGCTATGAGCATCCTGCCCGAAGAGATACCTGTCGCCTTTACCTCGTTTATGGCCTTAGGTGCCTGGCGGCTGATGAAAATGGGCATAGTAGTTAAACAAATGAAAACTGTTGAAACGTTGGGCAGCGCATCTGTTATATGTACCGATAAAACCGGTACCATTACCGAAAATAAAATGAGCCTGGCTAAAGTTTTCGCACTCAAATCGGGCAAGGTTAGTGATGCAGGGGGCGCGTACGATGAAGCCGAACGGGAGCTCATCAGGCTGGCGATGTGGGCCAGCGAGCCTGTTCCCTTTGATCCGATGGAAATTGCCTTACATGAGGCGTATGCAAAAAACACCGCAGCCGATGAAAGGCCCCAATATAAAATGGTTCATGAATATCCGCTGGGTGGCAAGCCGCCCATGATGACGCATTTGTTTGAAAACGACAATAAGGAACGGATTATAGCAGCCAAAGGTGCGCCCGAGGCGATAATGAAGATAGCCGGCCTGGCTGAAACCCAAATACAGCTGTTACAAACTACTATTAACACGCTTGCATCCGAAGGTTATCGTATCCTGGCTGTGGCAGAGGCCCATTTTGCCGGAAACGATTTTCCTGCTACGCAACAGGAGTTTGAATTTGGGTTTAAAGGTTTGGTGGCTTTTTATGATCCGCCTAAAAAAAATATAAAAGCGGTACTTGAAACCTTTTATAAAGCAGGTATAACGGTGAAGATTGTAACCGGAGATAATGCCGCCACCACTGCAGCCATTGCCCGGCAAATAGATTTTAAAGGTGCAGATAAATGCATCAGCGGCGACGAACTGATGGACCTGGATAGCGAGCAGCTTGGGCATACTGTTCAAAAGCTAAACATTTTTACCCGGATGTACCCGGAGGCAAAACTCAGGATTATTAACGCATTAAAATCGCAGCGCGAGATAGTAGCGATGACAGGAGATGGCGTAAACGATGGCCCTGCACTTAAAGCCGCGCACATTGGCATAGCCATGGGCAAAAAGGGAACTGAAATTGCCAGGCAGGCCGCGTCGCTTATATTGCTGGAAGATGATTTATCAAAAATGACAGATGCTGTGGCTATGGGCCGCAGGATTTACACTAACCTTAAAAAAGCAATACAGTATATCATCTCTATCCACATACCCATTATACTAACAGTGTTTGTCCCCCTGGCGCTCGGCTGGATATATCCTAACATATTTTCGCCTGTCCATATTATTTTTTTAGAACTGATTATGGGGCCTACCTGTTCAATCATCTACGAAAATGAACCTATGGAAAAAAACACCATGCTGCAGAAACCCCGGCCGTTTACTACTACTTTCTTTAATTGGAAGGAGTTGGCCACCAGCGTTGTGCAGGGGCTAATAATAACCGCCGGAACTTTAGCTACCTATCAATGGGCTGTAAAAGCCGGGTTAAATGAGCCGCAAACCCGAACCATGGTTTTTACCTGCCTTATAGCTGCCAATATATTACTCACGCTGGTAAACCGTTCTTTTTATTATTCGCTTTTTACAACTATAAAGTATAAAAATAATTTGGTGTTGCTGATAATCGGCACAACCATAATTATCACTGGTTTATTGCTTTACATAAAACCTTTATCCCTTTTCTTCGGGTTTGCATCGTTAAGTTTATTTCAATTGGCGTTTGCTTTTGCTACCGGATTTTTATCTGTTGCCTGGTACGAAATTATAAAGTGGAGGAAGCGGCGCGCAAACTAAACCAGGTAATTAAACCTACCCCCAACTCATCATTACAAATGCAATATAGAAAACCGGCCGGTATTTAAAATAAACCTGCGTCGGTTAGTTGTATTTCTTTGCAGTCGCCGGATATTCAAAATATAGTTGAACCGGTTTATGTGGTCAAAAAAATTATGTCTTGCTCCGGCCATTCCTTATGTGGGATAATTTATTTTTTACTAATTTTCTGAAAAAGCAGGGCCGGTTTTACCCAATGAAACTTGTGGCAATAAAATACGTAGAAATACATCCGGCACTGCCCGAAACTATAGCGTACAAACCTAATTATACTATTCGTGTTTATAGCCAAACAGATTATTCATTTATGGATTTGCGCCTTTTTACTTATAGGTATACCGTTTGTTTGTTTTGCGCAAAACCAAAGCCTGAAGTTTGAGCACATCGGCACCGCCGAAGGGTTATCGCAGGTTGACGTGAGCAGTATTATCCAGGATAGCCGCGGGTTTATGTGGATTGGCACCGGGAATGGCCTTAACCGGTACGATGGGTATAAATTCATCAATTACCGTTTCGACCTGGCTAACAACAGTTCGCTAAGCAATAATGTTATCAGTGACCTGGCCGAAGATAAATCCGGAAATATATGGATAGCCACTAAAGGTGGATTGAATAAGTTCGACAGGGCGTCCGGACGCTTTATCAGGTACCTGCATAATGACCATGCCCCGGCAAGTTTGGCTACTGATGTGGTTAACCGGCTAAGCTTTGATAGCGCCGGCAATTTGTGGGTAGCAACCCAAAACGGTGGTCTTGATTACCTGGACGTACATTCAAATAAGTTCAGGCATTACACACATTCCGACGTGGATAGTAATAGCCTGAGCAATAACAAGGTATATACAGTTTTTACCGACTCGCACCACAACCTTTGGGTAGGAACAGCTGGCGGGTTAAACCTTTACCGGCCAGCAAGTAATAACTTTTCAAGATTTAAATATTCAGATTCTGATGCAGGCACCTCAGGCGATCATATCTTCTGCATCTATGAAGATAGAACCGGCAACTTGTACCTTGGCACTATATCCGAAGGGGTTTTTGTATTTAACCCCGCAAAACATACCCTTAGGCATATAAAAAATAAAGATAGCCTGGGCAATAGCACTTCAATAAACACGGTCAATAGCCTGGGCCAGGATGATAATGGCAATATTTGGATAGGGGCCGAGCATGGTGGGCTTAGTTTGTTGGATGCTTCCGGTAATCTTTATAATTACCAGCATGACGATATCGACAATAACAGTATAAACGGTATCTCCATTAATGCCATCTGTAAAGACAAAAATGGCAATATGTGGCTGGGCGCTTTTGGTGGCGGAATAAATCTTTATAAAAAGGCAACTTCGAGCTTTGCACTTTACCATCACAATTCTTCATCATTAAGCCTCTCGAGCAATTTTGTGCTTGACTTGTTCGAAGATTGTGATAAAAATATATGGGTAGGTACCGATGGCGGCGGTCTTGACCTGTTTAACCGGTCAACCGGATCTTTCAGGCATTATAAACAGCCTCCGGCCGGTAAAAACGGTATTACCGGCAATTATGTGCTAACTACAACCCAACACCCCGATGGAAACCTATGGATTGGCACCTGGGGCGATGGATTCAGCATATTTAATCCCAAAACGGGCATATTCAAAAATTATAAGGCAAACCCCGCCAAACCGGATGGGCCAGGCGGAAATAACATTTACGCCATACTACATACCAAAGATCAAAACACCTGGCTGGGGACATTTAATGACGGGCTTGATTTTTATGACCGTAAAACCGGTAAGTTTAAACATTTCAGGTACGATGCGCATAACCCGCAAGGCATCAGCAGTAACCGCATTTATGATTTGTGCGAAGACCGTAACGGCAACTTATGGATTGGTACATATGATAACGGCCTTGATCTGTTAGATAATAAAACAGGCGTTTTTACCCATTTTAGGCACCATGATGGCCAAAACAGCCTGAGCGGTAACACGGTTACGGATGTTTTTTTAGATAGCAAGGGTAAATTATGGCTTTGCACTATTAGCGGCCTTAATTTGTTTGACCCGGTTACTAAGCATTTTACGGTTTTTACCAAAAAAGATGGCCTGGCCAGCGATATTATTTATGCGATAAAAGAGGATGGTGCCGGTAATTTTTGGGTAAGTACCAATAACGGCATATCGATGTACAACCCGGTTGCCCGGTTGTTTAAAAATTACACTACCGAAGACGGCTTGCAAGGCGATGACTTTAAACCGCATTCGGCTTTAAGGACAAACAGTGGCGAGATTTTTTTCGGGGGTATCAACGGCTTTAATGCTTTTTACCCGGCACGGATAGCCCGGCCGGCACCATTTTCGCCGGTGCTTGTAACGTCGTTTCTTATTTTTAATAAGCCGATAAACACCGTAATAGGCGCTGATGATCCAAACGCGCTGAAGCAGGATATAGCTGATACCAGGAGTATTACCCTATCCTACCGGCAATCTGATATCTCGATGGAATATGCTGCCCTCGACTTTGCTTCTGCCGACAGGAAAAAATACGCCTTTATCCTGCAGAATTATGATATCCAGTGGAGTGAAGTCGGGAGCAGGAATACTGCCTCCTACACCAACCTGCCCGCCGGCGAATACTATTTTAAAATAAAGTACCAGAATAGCGCCGGGCAATGGTCGCCGGTGGCAACCGCACTTAAAATTACCATTGTACCGCCATTTTGGTTAACATGGTGGTTTAAATTTCTTGCCGTTATGTTTTTGGCTTCTGCCATTTACGGGCTTTTTAGGTACCGGTTAAGATCTATCAAACTACGGCAACTGGTGTTGGAGCGGCAGGTACAGGAACGTACCGAGCTGTTGGCCAAAATGACAATTGATGAGCATAAAGCACGCATGGAGGCCGAGCAGGCTAACGCTGCTAAAAGCCTTTTTATGGCTACCATGAGTCACGAGATACGCACTCCGATGAACGGTGTAGTGGGCATGGCCATGCTTTTATCTGGTACGCAGCTTACCCCCGAGCAGGAAGAGTATACCGAAACTATCAAAAATTGTGGCGATGCGCTGTTATCCGTAATTAACGACATTCTTGATTTTTCGAAAATAGAATCGGGGAAAATGGAGCTGGATGAAAACGATTTTGACCTCAGGAACTGTATTGAGGGTACCTTGGATGTATTTGCAGGCGGTGCGTTTAAACCCAACCTTGAGTTGCTTTACCAGATTGCACCCGATGTTCCGTCTGTTGTTTTTGGCGATGAGCTGCGCCTGAGGCAAGTACTGCTAAACCTGGTGAGCAATGCCGTTAAGTTTACCGTTAGGGGCGAGATTGTTATTAATGTGAGTATGGTGCCCGGCCGCAACCAGGATTTTGCTTTATCGTTTAGCGTGCGCGATACCGGGATAGGGATTCCAGCCGAAAAATTAAACAAACTTTTTCAGGCTTTTTCGCAGGTCGACTCGGGTACAACCCGCAAATACGGTGGGAGCGGGCTGGGCCTTACCATTAGCAAACGGCTAATTGAATTGATGGGCGGTGATATTAAAGTTGAAAGCGAATTCGGCAAAGGTACCACTTTTTGTTTCCATATTAAATCGGCAAAAGGGCATGAAAGTGGTATAGCCGAACATTTGGAAAGCCATGCCGGCTTGCAAGGAAAACATATATTGATTGTTGATGATAATGAAGCAAGCCGCGGGGTATTGCAGGCGCAACTTGCTCAATGGGAATTTGCTGCAACGGCGGTAGGGTCGGGGAGGGAAGCCCTGGAAATATTGGCTGTGAATGATAAGATTGACCTGGTATTGGCCGATTTTAACATGCCCGAAATGGACGGCTTCCAGATGGCAGGGCTTATGCGGGCCAACTACCCCGCTGTGCGCTTGATTTTGCTTGGGCCTGCAAGTCACGAGCAATATAAAAAAGAACCTGGTCTTTTTAACGCTGTAGTAGCCAAGCCTGTTAAATATCATGTGCTTTATAGCGCTATTATTAGCCAGTTAAAAAAGGTTGATGTGGCCCACGAACCCCATGTGCGCGGAAACCTGTTCACTGAGGAATTTGCCCGCCAATATCCTATAGATATCCTGATAGCAGAAGATAACCTGATTAATCAGAAATTGGCCATGCGGGTCCTGACAAAAATGGGTTATGCGCCTGATGTGGCCCCAAATGGGCTGGCAGCTTTGGATTCGCTTACCCGCAAAAATTATGGGCTGATTTTTATGGACGTTCAGATGCCCGAGATGGATGGGCTGGAGGCCACCAAACGAATCAGGCAGCAACATCTTCATCAGCCCGTTATTGTGGCTATGACAGCCAATGCCATGCCCGAAGACCGTGGAGCATGCCTTGCTGCCGGCATGGATGATTACCTGAGCAAACCTATAAAAGTGGATGAGATACTATCGGCAATAGAAAAGTGGTGGAAAAAAACGCAGGATTATTAAATCCTGTTTCGGCTCAGCGAAGTGTGCTATCGGGTTTAGTGTTAACCATGATTAAATATAAAATACTGACTATCAAATGTTTGCAAATATTTATCTGAAATGTGTTAAGTTATGTTAACCCAATTAGATGCGTTGTTATGCCGCCGAGTACCTTAAATAGGTATCGTTTAAAGTTTGTTTATTAAAAGGTTTTGAAACAAAGGATTTTACGAACGGATAATTTTTTGATCTCGAAAAGTCCCTGGGATCGATAGATGATGATACAATATATACGTCTACTGTTTTCTTAAAAAGGGGAATTAACTCCTTAAATTGAGCCAGGAATTCCCACCCGTTAAAATCGGGCATATGAAGATCTAAAAATATTAAATCGGGAAGCTTGTCGTTAAAACCACTGTTTTCCCTAAGCGATTCAATTTGTAACCGTGCATCCGAGCTATGCGTTACATGTTGAAAGAGCTTACCGGAATCAATCATCCGCTGTAAAATCAAGTGTTCAATCGGGTTATCGTCAATTATCAAAAGCCGGCACATTTCTCTTTATGTTTAGTTGCTACTATGCAATTCCAGTGCCAAATCGTTCATTAGTTCACTTGTTCATTGGTTCATTGGGTTTTTCTGGTGGGATTGCCAGATAGATAGAAGGCATTCAGCAAAAAAGCGATTTGCCGGCTATGCCCGCGTTCCAATGAACCAATGAACCAATGAACCAATGAACCAATGAACCAATGAACCAATGAACCAATGAACCAATGAACCAATGAACCAATGAACCAATGAACCAATGAACCAATGAACCTTTCCACTTTAAATATTATTGTTGTAATTTCGGCGTTTCAGCATATTATATACAGCAGTGCTTAGCATCCTCAAAAAAGAAATAACATCATACCTCAGCTCGCTGGTGGCCTATGTTACCATTGGCGTTTTTTTACTGGTTTTGGGTTTGTTCCTTTGGGTATTTCCTGATTCCAGCATATTAGATTACGGCTACGCCGGCCTCGATAGCCTTTTTAGCACTGCACCCTACCTGTTCATGTTCCTGATACCGGCCATCACCATGCGCTCCCTGGCCGAAGAACGTAAAGAAGGAACATTTGAACTGCTTTTTACCCGCCCGTTAAAAGACTGGGAAATTGTGCTGGGTAAATACTTTGCCTGCCTGCTCATTGTACTATTTGCACTACTGCCTACGCTGATTTATTACTACTCGGTAAGCATACTGGGTACGCCACAAGGTAACATTGATACCGGCGCCGTTATCGGTTCGTACATCGGGTTGTTTTTATTAGGGGCAGCGTTCGCCGCTATAGGTCTGTTTGCATCTTCCATTACCAAAAATCAGATCATTGCCTTTACCATCGCGGTTTTCCTGTGCTTCTTTTTTTACAGCGGGTTTGATTCCCTGAGCCAGATGCTTTCCCTGCAAGATCTGGGCCTGCAAAGCCTGGGCATTACCCAGCATTACCAATCGGTAAGCCGCGGTGTGCTGGATACGCGCGATTTGATTTACTTTTTATTGGCAGCCAGCGCTTTTATATGGCTTACCTTGTTTATACTGATAAAGCAGCGGCAAAAGCAGCTAAATACAACGGTTATGGTTGGCTTAATATCGGTTTTTATATTAATTGGTATTATAGCGCAGTTTGCCTTTACCCGGTTTGATTTTACTACCGAGAAACGCTTCACCATATCGCCCATCAGCAGGAAAATTATAAACGATTTATCAAAACCGGTAAAAATTACGGTTTATCTGCAAGGCAGCGGCCTACCTGCCGGTATGAAACGCCTGCAAGGCGCCGCCCGTGATATGATAACCGATTTAAAGGCTTATAGCCATGGCAATATCCAGTTTGAATTTGTCGATCTTTTATCAACCATTAAAAAACTGCCCGATGATAAACAAAAAGAAGCTTATGAGGATTATGAATCTAAAGGGGTGGTAGGCCAAAACATCAGCTTTAAAACTGATGATGGCGTATCGCAAAAATTAATCTTCCCCGAGGCTGTTGTAAAATCGGGTGATAAAGAGG
Organism: Mucilaginibacter sp. GW822-FHT03E02; assembly: GCF_058801545.1. NCBI lineage: Bacteria > Pseudomonadati > Bacteroidota > Sphingobacteriia > Sphingobacteriales > Sphingobacteriaceae > Mucilaginibacter > Mucilaginibacter sp. GW822-FHT03E02. Next base: position 5,677,935 of record NZ_JBXANJ010000001.1, read on the forward strand.
TGGTGGTTAACCTGGTACAAACCCGCATCGGCTCGTCAGATGAAGAACAGATCAATATCTCTATCCAAAACCTGGAGTATGCTTTTACATCGGCCATTAAAAAAGCGGTAAGCGGCGGCAAACCGCAGATTGGTTTTACCGAAGGCCATCATGAGCTGACCGATGTGCAGCTGAACGATGCCATGAAATCGCTGTCGGATGGGTTTGAGGTGGGTAGGTTAAACCTGGCTACCATTCCGTTTAAGGCGTTGCAAAACATTAAACTATTGGTTATCCCAAAACCCGACCAGAAGTTTACCGAACTGGAAAAGTTTAAGCTTGACCAATACATTATGCGCGGCGGTAAAGTGCTGTGGACTATTGACCAGGTAAGCGCCGAACTGGATAGCCTGCGCGGCCACGGCGGCGAACAAATGTCGTTCCCCAAGCAACTCAACCTGGATGATCAGCTGTTTCGCTACGGAGTGCGCATCAATTATGATTTGATTGCCGATATGAGCTGTTCGCCCATCCCGGTAAGTACTGGCGAGGTTGGCGGCCAGGCACAAATCCAGATGCTCCCCTGGTTATATTACCCGCTGTTTATGCCTTATTCCAAACACCCGATAGTGAAAAACCTGGATGCCATACACAGTGAATTTGCCAGCACCATTGATTTGCTGGATACCAAAAACGTAGAGAAAACCATCCTGCTGGCATCATCGCCCTACAATAAAAAGGTAAGTGCGCCGCATATCTTATCCTTACAGGCATTGGAGCAGGAGCCAAACCCCAAAGATTTCCAGGGAGCGCCCAAAACGGTTGCCGTATTGCTGGAAGGTAAGTTTGTATCCGACTGGCGTAACCGCCCGCTGCCTGATAGTTTGGGCGAGGCTGTAGCCATTATGCCGGAAAGCGTGCCAACCAAAATGGTGGTGATAAGCGATGGCGATATTCTGAAGAACCAGATAAGCGGCGATGGCGATGCATATCCCTTAGGATTTGACCATTATACAAAACAAATGTACGGCAATAAAAACCTGCTGCTTAACATTGCCGATTACATGACGGACGATTCGGGTCTTATTGCCTTGCGTACCAAAGAGATCAAGATCCGCCTGCTTAACCGCGCCCGTATCCGCAACGAAAAATTGTACTGGCAGCTGGTAAATACGGTTGGCCCGCTTGCTTTAGTGTTAATATGTGCTATTTTTCAACATTATATCCGCAAGCGGAAGTATGCCCGTTAAATTTTATATTTTTGATAGATTAATTACACCCATATGAGATTTATTGTTTCTACCACAACTTTACTCAAACAACTGCAGGCAGTAAGCGGCGCCTTAAGCAACAGCACTGTTTTGCCCATACTGGAAAACTTTTTGTTCGAGATAAAGGAAGGAAACTTAACCATTTCGGCAACCGACCTGCAAACCAGCATGACCACTTCCTTAACTGTTGAAGCTAAGGAGAATGGCCGTATAGCCATACCATCGCGTATTTTGTTAGAGACCTTAAAGTCGTTGCCAGAACAGCCAGTTGCATTTTCGGTTGATGACCAAACCTTTGCTATCGAAATAAATGCCGGTGATGGTAAATACAAACTGAGCGGCGAAAATGGTGAAGATTTCCCGAAGATTCCCGTTGTTGAAAACGCATCATCAGTAAACCTGCCTGCATCTGTTTTGGCCGAGGCTATTAACAAAACCATATTCGCGGTAAGTAATGACGAACTGCGCCCCGCCATGACGGGTGTTTACTGCCAGTTAAGCACACAACACCTTACTTTTGTAGCTACCGATGCCCACAAACTGGTACGTTACCGCCGTAAGGATGCCAAAGCCGCAAGCACTACCGCGTTTATATTGCCTAAAAAAGCTTTAACGCTGCTTAAATCGGCTTTGCCGAATGACGATGTAAACGTATCTGTAGAGTATAACTCAACCAGCGCGTTTTTTAAATTTAACCACATTAACCTTGTTTGTAGGCTGATAGATGAGCGTTATCCTGATTACGAAGCGGTTATCCCACAAAACAATCCTAATAAATTAACTATCGACAGGCTTACCTTCCTGGGCTCATTAAATCGTGTGGCTATTTATGCCAACAAAACAACCCACCAGGTAAGGCTTAAAATAAATGGCAGCGAGTTAAACATATCATCAGAAGATATTGACTTTGCAAATGAGGCCCACGAGCGCTTAAGCTGCCAGTACGAGGGCGACGACATGGAAATTGGCTTTAACGCAAGATTTTTAATAGAAATGTTGAAGAATTTAAGTTGCGAAGAAGTATCTTTGGAGATGTCAACTCCAAACCGTGCCGGCTTATTGCTGCCACAGGGCGGGGATGAAAATGAAGATGTGCTGATGCTGGTTATGCCGGTGATGCTCAATAGCTATGCTTAAGTGTAAACTTAAATTATAAATCCAAAAACAGAGTCCGGCTTTAAAAACCGGACTTTTTTGTTCGATGCAGATAACAAATGTTTCGGGAAGCAGTTATTAGTGTTGGGAATGTAAAAAGATATATCGCATGGGAGCGACGACTCACCCCGACGACCCCGATAAATATCGGGGCGTCTGCCCCTCTCTCCGACTTCGTCGCATAGAGGGGCGAAAAAAAAGAAAAATTGGGGTTTACCCTCTTTGCGGCTTTAGCCGGAGAGAGGGTCGGCCAGCGTAGCGTAGCCGGGGTGAGTTGTAGCCGGCGTTCAAACGAATATGTGTAAACCACAACACGTCATGGCTCATAACGAGCCATTTGTGAACTTTTGTCATGCAAGGTTGATGGATACTTAGTACCTCTGGATGAAAGGGAAATAGGATATGCCTTGTAATCCCGGCTCTCCCTAATTGAAAAAAGGGGCGCGGGCATATAAAAATAATTTTAAAAAACTTAAGGCTTACCACTTAAGACTTTTGACTTAACTATGAATACAAGGATAAAGGTTTTATTTTTTATTGCAGCAGCCGGTGCCTGCTGGGCATCCTGTAAAAAGAGCAACGATGCGCCTGCCAGTACATCAACAGTAACCGCACTTGTTGATGTGGTAAATGTATCAAACGCCAATGTTAATTTTTATATAAACGGTACGCGTTTTAACAATACATCAACCTTTTATCCGGGTGGTACGCTTGGTTATGTTACTGTGCCTGCCGGTACTAAAAATTACTCATTTAAGGTTGATGGCGCTTCCACTCCATTTTACAACAAACCTTTCCAGGCCGATTCGGCTGCAGGATATACTATATACGTGGCAGCCCAGACCAGCGATGATGTGTTTAGCAGCCATGATACCTGGATACCAGATACAGGCACAAATTTAACCAAGTACGCGCAGATAAGATTTGTAAATGCTTCGGCAAGCGCAGGTAATATGAATTTTGTATTGAGAGGAAAAACCGATACGCCGAAAATGACCAATATTGCTTATAAAACTACAACAGATTTTATACGGATCACTAAAGGTGTGCATTACATTGGCATATACAGGGCGGCTTATCCAAGTGTCCCTAAGGTCGATACAGTAACTTTATCGGCAGGTAATATATATACTTTTTATGGTTATGGTACCGCGGTGCCTGCGGGCAACCAGGGTATACTTGCGGGCTTATTTAATAATGACAGCGAATAATAAAATGAATAATAAAAATAAAAACGGCCTGCTCATATGGTTGCTTACCGGCATGCCATTGGTGTTGCTGCTGTGCTTTGCGGCATCGTGCGGCAAATCAACTAACATAACAGGTACTAACACGAAGTTGCAGGTTGTTAACTTAAGCTCAGATGTGCAGCCTTTAAATTTGTACCAAAACTCGGTTAAGCAAAGCACAACTACGTACACCTATCCAACCGGTTCGGGTTATTTTACACTGTCTACCGTTACGCCGCCATTGCAATTTCGGCAGGCTACCGCTGCTGCTTTGAATATCCCGTTTGAAATAGATACTGTTTTAAGGAGTAATGCTAAATACACCATTTTTTTAACCGGCTACCTTACCGATGGTACCATAAAAAACTCCATCCTGTCGTTAGATACCGCAACGGTGCCCCCAATTGGCCGTGGCCTGGTAAGGTTTCTGCATGGCTCACCTTCATCGGCCAGCCTGGATTTAAGGGCAAACGATACCTTGCTTACGGCCAAAGCCGGTGTTGCGTTTAATACCCTAACCCCGTATGTTAAAGTGCCAACCGGTAATTACACCTTTACCATAAACGTACACAGCACCCCAACAAAAACAGAATACAAACTCAGCAACGTTACCATATTAGACGGACGCGCCTACACCATTTATACCCAGGGCATTGTAGGCCGAACAGATTCTGTTGCCTTTGGTGCCGCAGTTTTAACCAATAATTTGTTGGAAAAAATAACGCAGTAGAGGAGGTTTATCCCTTTGGTTAAGAGAGGGAAAATGCCGATCAGGAACTGGGTTTGATATACGATGGAAGAGACTTTATTATTCGGAGAAAAAAAGAAGTTCGCAATTGAATTAGGTGCTACTAAAACTCCTAAAAAGTTTAAACTAGGGATGTGGTTTAACAACCAGCGATACGGTAACTTTAAAAAGGCAGGAGAATTAAAATATTCGATTAAACAATATCATGTATTTGTCAACAATAAAGAACAGTTTTACCTGGATCTTTTTGATGGACTTTCTCCCACTGAAATATTTCACTATTTAATAGGGGTATTTCTTACAAATGCAGCTAAAAAGATCGATCCAGCTGAAACGCAGCTCCGTCAAAACTTTTACCTGTTTTTTGGCGATCAGTTTGTTAACCAAACCGGAGGCTCTCTGTTTTTATACAGAAATGGGATAATTGGTGTGATAATTAAAAGACCAATGGATGGGCCTATAGATAGTTATGAAATTGATTTTAGAGATTTTTGTAAAGTTTTTGATGAATATATAGCGTATTGTTCAATTAATCAGTTGGTTTAATACAAACCCGACGGGGTTTTCGCAATTCCCCATAATTTTACCCGCAAAAGTTTAAAAGGCGATTACATCCGGCTTTTCTGTTTATATTCCTATTTTTGGGCAAAATTTAAAAAAAGTGGAAGTAATAAAAAGCATCATCGATTTTATATTGCATATAGATAAGCACCTGGTACAAATAACCAGCGCCTACCAGGGTTGGACATACCTCATCCTGTTTGCCATTATTTTTGCTGAAACCGGTTTTGTTGTTACCCCATTTTTGCCCGGCGATTCGCTGCTATTTGCCGCAGGAGCCCTTATAGCCGGTGGCCAATCGGGCCTGGATATTTACCTGCTGGCCATTATACTGGTAATTGCGGCATTTGCCGGTAATACAGTAAACTACCTGTTGGGCAGTTACCTTGGCCCCAAAGTGTTTAAAGAACAAAATAAGATACTGAAGCTTGATTATTACCTTAAAACCAAAGCTTTTTTTGATAAGCATGGCGGTAAAGCGGTAATCTTCAGTCGCTTTTTGCCTATCATCCGCACAGTGGCACCCTTTGTAGCAGGTGTTGGCCATATGCCGTTTTTGCGTTACAGCCTCTATAATATTGTGGGCGGAGCCGCCTGGGTGCTTAGTTTTTTAATGATAGGCTTCTTTTTCGGCAACATCCCGGTGATTAAAGAAAACTTTACCATTGTGGTAATGGTAATTATACTGGTATCGGTAGTGCCGCCTGTTTATGCGGCTATAAAGGCTAAAGCGGCAAAGAATACAGCCGGGTAACGTCTTGATAATTTGAAGTAGTGCTCCTTTTGTAAAGCCGGATTTTGTACATCATACGATTACCTGAAAAATACGACCTTAAAAAAGTAAAATGACATGCTTAATTTTTTAAAAAAGGAGCCTGAATCTCAAATTCCTGAAAGCAATATTCTTCTTGCAATGCCCCTGTTTAATAATGGCAGCAGCTTTACTGTTAATAAAGTAATTGAGAACCTTAAATTGAAATGGGGGCTGGAAGTTGCAAATGTTGATGGGGACGAGCATGTTGTAACTTTTAATATAAATGGCGAAACCGTAGCACTGGCATTCATGCCGGTGCCTATTCCAGATGGTGACCTTGAAGGTACTGCCCAGTACGCCTATAACTGGCCGGAGGCTTTGGCTGAACTTAAAGACCATAGTGGCCACGCTATCGTTTCCATTATGGCCGGGCGAAAGAGTACAACGGAAAGGTTTAAAATTTTGAGTAAAGTTATAGGCTCAATTTTAGCAACGTCTGGGGCTGTTGGGGTATATCAAGGAAGCCAATCGTTACTCATCCCAAGATCACAGTACCTTGCCAATTTGGAGCTGCTTGAAACAGATGATATTCCAGTTACTTTATGGGTTTATATTGGCCTTAAAAAACGTACGACAGGGAATTGCGCCTATACTTATGGATTAAAAGAGTTTCAAAAACAGGAGATAGAAATTATTGATTCGGATTTAAGCCCCGAGGAGCTATTCGATTTTTTGTTCAATGTTGTATCCTATGTGCTTGGTAATAATGTTACACTAAAAAATGGCGAAACAATTGGTCTTTCTGCCGATCAGAAGATATCCGTTATAGCATCTAAAGGAAGATTTGTAGAAGGACAATCCATTAAGCTTAAGTTGTAATATTATTGCTGTTTAAAAATGCTAAGGTTTTATCGGTTATTAAAGCTTCCCGCCAAATAGCAAGCGGCTTTTTTTACCCCGGCGGGAAAACCAAACGGTATAGGCAACTGGAATTGAGCAATACAGAAAGCCCGAAACGCCTGCCAGTGGTGGAAAAATGATGCCAACCAACATAACTACCACACAAATACACATGCCAATAAAATTGATGCCGGTTACGGTTTCGGTATCAAACAGTTCGCGCTCACTTAAACCAATTTGTGCGGCATTTTTGGCAGCGTGCCGGTACATTAAATAAAACAGCAGGTATATTACAAAAAAACCCGCGCCATATATCAGCATGAGTGGTTGTGTTTGGCCGGTGCGCATCATCGGGAATTCGTGCCCGTTTTTGGTATACATCCCATCCGAAAACGAGAATAACAGCATAGAAAGGAATTTTAAAGGATAGGTGTATATCAGCACTACAAAAAGCAGTACTGCATTTACTATGATGGTATAAAAATCATTGAGCGCATACCTGCGGAAGTAGATGTTCTGGTTGTTCCAGATCTGGAAAAGCAGGGCGAAACAAACGCCAAAACTAATGGTGCCCTTCATGGTCTCCATCAACTCATCAAATGATTTGGGCACTTCGATAGATACGATGATGAGTGTTAAAGCAAATGCGAAAACAGCATCGCTAAAGGTTTCAATACGCGATGGTTCATGACTGCGCCACTCAATGCTGTTTGCCTTTTTGTGAAGGTTAGCTGCTTTTTTCCTCATATTAGCTTTGCTTTTGTGCTAACAATTTCACGTATTTTTTTTTACATAAGCAAATGACAGGGAGAGCGCTTTCAAAAATGTTCAAATAACAAAGATTGTATCGCGCAAAGACGCCAAGGAGCAAAGAAAATAAGGAATGCTGAGATTGCTTTGCAGGGAAGCTTTTAAAAGTTGATCCTGAAGAAAGGTAGCTCATAAGGAGCAAAAATGTTTGAACTATTCGTTTTCTACAAACAGGTAGCCTCTACGAGGCAGCTTAAAAGTGTATTATTTTGTAAAGGTCAACCGTTTGTAGCTGAAAAAGTTTAAAACTTCCCTGGATTGCTTTGCGGCTTAGCGTCTTAGCGCGAAAAATTACCGTTTTACTTCCATTGCGATATTGAATACAACTGCGTTTAATTAATAGCATCCAACAAAGTAGTAGCCACCAGTTTCCCATCCTTGCCATAAGTTTCTGATTTGGCAAAACGGCCCAGCTTTGGGGCAAACCATTCAATAACTTTTATTTGAAAGGGGATGGATGCGCCCATCATGCTAATCCTGAAAATGATATCATTGGTTATCTTAAAACAATCAAAACTGCCGGCTTTGGTGGTTACCTTCTCCTGCTTTTCAACCTTGCGGTTATTGATATTTAATTGTACCTGGCCCATTTGCGTGCCGTTGTTGCCAATATTAATATTAAGGGCTCCGTCGTCAAGCTTTTGCCCGCTTTTAAGGTTTATGGGGTAGCTTAGGTATTTGGTATCGCCGGTCATTTCCATGTTTCCCAATTGCCTTAATGAAGCCGCCGGGATAAATGTTTTCATGTCAATTTTTATAGCCTCCCCGGTACATATAATTTCAGAGTTTCCGCTACCCATTGATTTGCCTGTTTTATCAAACAACTCTATCCGGGCGTTTACGGTAGCCGCGTCTTTCCTGTTGGTATTGCACACCATCGACCCCATTGGCTTGCTATCGCCGCCCTGGTTAACGTATGTAAACTTTTTGCCATTTACGTTGCTGATAAAAGGGCTACAGTTTTGCGCCGATGCCTGGCAAACGAAAGATGTAATAAAAATTATAGCAGGAATTAATTTTTTCATTGAATGGATTTGTTGAACATTAAAACTACAAAACCATTGTGATATTGTGGATATATAACTAACGGTAATTTAAGCTGCCTTTCGGAGGCTAATTTGTACCCATATCTTTTTAACAAGAGAAATTGTCGATACGATAGCGCTTGAGGGGGAAGGAGCGGGGCGCGCGAGAGAAATCTTGTACGCCTTGCATCACGACCAGCCCATCGGAATGCAAGGCGTACAAGATTTCTCCTCACCCCCTGTGCACGAGCCCCTTCTGGTTCGCTCGAAATGACATCTGGTTTTATATAAGATCCAAAAGATATTGGTACTCTATAACTTCAAAGGAAAGCCCAGATTGGGCTGCCCTGCATCTACCCAGGCCGAGTACCAGAAACTGCCTACCGATAATATGGACGCCCGCATTTGTCGCTCGATCATGCCCTTCAGCATTTTTTGATAAGCCAGACTATAGGCCTCGGAATAATCTTTTACCTCTTTTTTGCCATGCAGCACCATGCTGTACTTTTTATCGGTCGGGAAGTTTTTGCTCAATATCCTTTCGAAACGTAAAACCGTATCTACGCTTTTAAATGATGCCCTGCAAATGCGGAAGGCCTCGGCCAAAGGGTTTTCTATGTAGCGGGCCTTGCCTGCCTTAAAATTGTATTTATTGGCAAAAAGCTCGGGTATGCGGCTTTCCCATAACGCATGGATGCCGGTTTGGTTGCTAAACTGCCCATTGTAGTTGATGGTAAGATGCAAAGGCACATGAGCATCGGCAATATAGTGCCCAAGGTTTGCCGATGTATTCAGGATAGCCAGTGTATCATGGGCTTTAAACGCCCGCACCAGTTTATAGTACTGGTATTGGATGGTCCAGGGAACGGTGCCGTATTTATCTAATGTATCGGCGGTATATTTTGCGGCGGCATCTTTCCATTTTTGCGGCATAGCGGCCCAGGGTTTTTTGCCGTAGTGGTCGGCATCAAAAAAATGTCGTGGCGCTTCGGTAGAGTCAACGTACCGGCGTTTGTCGGCGCTTACGGCGTGTTGTTCAATGTAAGCTATATTGGCCTTGTAAAAGCCTATCATGCCCTTAGGCAGGGTATAAACGGCCAGCTTGTTGATGCGGTAATGCGCGAAGAATCCCCAGGAGGAGCACAGTAATATTAACCCGATACCCGATAAGCTTAAAACGATGGCGCGCTTCATAACAGGTCGTATTTTTCTCTTAGGCCAATACTTACTTTGTTGGCTTCGTTAATAATACTGTCGGGGAAACCAAGTCCCTGTAAAACGGCTATCCCGTTGCGGGTTTTCAGCAAGCCCTCCTTTAGCTTGTAATCAAATATAAGGCGGTCATTGCCGCTAAGCTCTTCAAACGAAAATACTTTATACTCGGCGCCCAACAGTTCGGCAAGTTCCAGGTCATGGGTTGATACGAATACAAAGCTTTTGTTTTCGATAAAATGGGAGAGTACTGCCTTTGCTGCCGCTATCCGTTCGATGGTGTTTGTTCCCCTGAAAATCTCGTCGATGATTACCAGGCTGTTTACCGGTTTGGCGGCTTCGGCCTTCATCACAATTTTTTTTACTGCCAGCGCCTCGGCCTGGAAATAGCTTTTTTGATCGCCCAGGTCATCGCTCATATTAATGCTGGTAAATATCTTTAATGGCGGCGCACTGTAAGCATTGGCGAAACAGGTATTAATGGTTTGGGAGAGCAGCGCGTTTAAAGCGATAGCCCTGATGAAAGTGGTTTTGCCCGACATGTTGGAACCCGTTACCAAAATTCCCTGTTTATTATCAATGCTGATGGAGTTGGCCACACAGTTTTCAATCAAAGGGTGGTACATGTTTTTTATGGTGATATTGCTGCCTGTTGCCTGGAAAACGGGCGTGCAGTAGTACCTTGCTCCATCCCTTACCGATTGTATGGAGATGGCAACATCAACCTGGGCCACGGCCTCATACAGTATTTTAATATCATGCAGGTATTTGTTAACCCGGTTTAACGATATGATGAATACCAATGGTTCAATAACCAGGAACATCTTAAACCATTCAGTAATGAGGTAGGAAATATCGGTAGGGTCAACAGTTGTTTTATTTTGCAGGTTGATAAAGCTTAGTGATCTTTTAAGCTTATCAACGTTGCTTAAACTATTATCGATGCGATCATCTGTTACAAACAGGCGGTGGTTTAACATCCATTTACTTACGCGGTTGAGTGTCAGCAACTGTGGCAGCGAGTGTGTGAAGCTTAGCATTTTGCTTTTGTTACTGTAATGGATCACTACGTTGGCAATAAGCATCGCCAGCAGCAGGAGCAAGGAAACCTGGTCGGGCCTTATTACTAATTTGGTTGTCAAAAATACGGTCATCAGCGGCCTAACAACGATATAAAGCTTTGCCGCCGCCGAGAATATCGGTGCATGTGGTTTGCAGAATAGCTGCGGCAGGTAGTAGGCATCATTGCTCGCCAGTTCTGATAGTTTAAGTTGGGTAAGTTCTCTTAGGTTTTGGTTACTGTTAACCAGCTCAATGCTTTGCTCAAGCGATTTAAAATAGCTTTTATCAATTTGAGGCGAATGTAATATCTTATATAAATACTGTTGCCCCGGTTTGGAGCTGGTGTGGTCGATATAAGAGAATACATCATCAATGTCCAGGTCGGAGGCGGTTTCATGGGCAATATCATTGCCGCCTTCATTGGCATTTAAATATGCCGAAATAAGCTTAAAGTTGCAGCCAGTATATTTAGGTTTGCCCCATTGTTCCCTTATTTCGGCCAGTTTTTTCTTTTTCAGGTTTCGGCTTTTAAAATAGCCCAATACAAAAAACAATACAATTAAAATTAACAACCCCGGTACCCAATAATGCATTTTTAAAAGTAGTATTAAAGCTTAACTAAAACAATTACTACTGCAACTTCCCCACATAAACCTTCGTGTCATAATTAATGGTAATAAAGCCGTCCTGCTGATACCGGGCGAAGAGTATCTCCAGGTCATTCATCATCGGCTCATACCCGGCCTCGTCGCGGATGGGCATGTATGATGATGAAAGCAGCCGCCCCGTTAGTCCTTCAAAATCAAAAACCTGTTTGTTTGCAAACACGTTGAGCCGGAAAGGTTCGGGGGCAAAAAAGGCACCTATCTGTTCATCATTGATATTCCGGTGATCAACCTTCACATAATCATTGCCATGCTTAATGATGAACTGGTCGTACTCCAGTTCAAAATCCGAACTTGTTTTTCGTTCGTTCCAAATCAATGCCACAATCCCGCCAGGCTTTAGTACCCGCTTAAACTCCGCCCTTGATTTTTCCCGGTCGAACCAGTGGAAGGCCTGGCCGGCTATGATAAAATCAATACTGCTGGTTTCCAGGCCGGTATTTTCGGCGGTGCCGTTCATGGCTTTGAAGCCGGGATAATTGCCCAATAGCTCAATCGATTTAGCACGCATCTCCTGGTTGGGCTCAATGGCGATAACTTTGTATCCGGCATCAAGGAACAGGGCCGTTGATATGCCGGTACCAGCGCCAATGTCGGCGATAAGTTTGTCGGTGGATAGTTGGTAATCGTCCTCCAAAAATTCCACAATAGTTTTGGGATAGTGGGGCCGGTACTTTACATAATCGTTTACCCGGTTGCTAAACCTGGTTGTGCTGTTGTTGGTCATGGCAAATTGATGGGGTTTGATTGTATTTGTATAAAAATGGATTTATGTGGTTAATGTTTGTATATTCTTTGAAATTTTTTGAAATAAATTGGAGAAAATTTGGCAGGATATGGATGATTAAATGTATTTAAGTAAAAATAAAAAACACTTGCATAATTAAAAATATCACCCTATATTTGCAGTCCTTAAAATAAGTAGAAAAAAGAATAACAAGCTATACGATGGCAAATCATAAATCATCTTTAAAAAGAATCAGGTCAAACGCTGCGAAGCGTCTGCGCAACAGGTACCAGGCAAAAACAACCAGGAACGCTATTAAAAAATTAAGAACCACTACAACTAAAGCTGATGCTGCTGCATTGTTAGGTAAAGTGATTTCTATGCTTGATCGTTTGGCTAAAAAGAATGTTATTCACAAAAACAAAGCTTCAAACAATAAATCGAAGCTTACTAAATTTGTAAACGGCTTAAGCTAAATCTTAGCTTTTAACGATATAAAAAGGGATTGTACCATTGGTATGATCCTTTTTTTGTTTCCATGCTTTTTCATACTTTAATGCCGTGGAAAACTACGAAAACAAGATCGGCATAAAATCATGGGCTGAGGCCGACCGTCCGCGCGAGAAACTGAGCGGCCAGGGCCGCCGCGCGCTTACTGATGCCGAACTGATTGCCATCCTCATCGGCTCGGGCAGCCGCAACGAAACCGCTGTCGAGCTCAGCAAACGTATCCTGCACCACTACGAAAATGATCTGAACAAATTAGGAAAGGCCTCCATAGCCGAGCTTTCTAAATTTAAAGGAATAGGCGAGGCCAAGGCCATCTCCATTATAGCCGCCCTTGAAATAGGCCGCCGCCGCAACGATACCGAAAGCCAGGCGCCCGATTATATCAACTCCAGCCGCGATGGTTACAACATTATGCGCCGCCATTTGATGGATTTAAACCACGAAGAATTCTGGATAATTTTATTAGGCCGTTCGCAGAAGGTGTTGGGTAAGGAACTGATTAGCAAGGGTGGGTTAGCCTCTACAGTATGTGACCCGAAAATTATTTTCCACGCCGCCCTGCAATACCAGGCCAGCGGCATTATACTGGTGCACAACCATCCCTCGGGCAATCTTAAGCCCAGCCAGGAAGATATTATGCTCACCAAAAAATTGTCGGCAGCCGGCTTAATGTTGGATATAAAGATATTTGATCATCTTATTATTACCGATAACGGGTTTGTTAGTCTGGCAGATTCGGAGATGATGTAGCTGCGGATGTGCAGATTTCAGATTTCAGATGTGCAGATGGGGGAGTAAGAAACTGATAAGTCTCTTATAATCATCTAACATCATCTGCACATCTGAAATCTGCATATCTGCACATCACTATTCACCCTAAATTGTATCTTTGCCGATTATCATTTCTGAATAATGAAGATATCGTATAACTGGCTTAAAGAATTTATTGATACCGATAAAACTCCGCAGGAAATTTCGATCATCCTTACCGGTACCGGTTTGGAGGTGGAGAGCCTGGAGAAAGTACAACCCATTCCCGGCGGCCTGGAAGGGCTTGTGATTGGTTTTGTAAAGGAGAGTGTTGCCCATACCAATTCAGATCACCTGCACGTTACCAAAGTTGATGTAGGCGGCCCTGAAGACCTGCAAATTGTTTGCGGGGCACATAATGTGGCCGCAGGGCAAAAAGTGGTTGTAGCCACTGTAGGCACTACCATATACCCAACCGTAGGCGAACCATTCTCGATTAAAAAATCGAAGATCCGTGGCGAGGTATCCGAAGGGATGATCTGTGCCGAAGACGAAATTGGTTTAGGCACCGACCATGCCGGCATCATGGTACTGGACGATGACGCCGTAGTAGGATCGTTAGCAAAAAACTATTTTAAACTGCACGACGATTATATGTACGAGATAGGTTTAACGCCCAACCGTGCCGATGCTGTATCGCACCTGGGTACCGCCCGCGATATTGCCGCGTTTTTGAAAATAGCGATCAGGAAACCCGATGTAAGCGATTTTAAGGTTGATGATACCAGCCGCACCATCGAGGTTGTGGTTGAGAATGAGCAGGCAAGCCCCCGTTATGCTGGTGTAACTATCAGCGGCGTTGAGGTTAAAGAATCGCCCAAATGGTTAAAAGAGCGGTTGGCTGTAATAGGTCTGCGCTCCATCAATAATATTGTAGATGTTACCAACTATGTGTTGCATGAATTGGGTCAGCCGCTGCACGCGTTTGATGCTGATGAAATAACAGGTGGCAAAGTGCTGGTTAAAAACTATCCCGATGGCACTGTTTTTAAAACCCTGGATGATGTTGACCGCAAACTATCAGAAAACGATTTGATGATAGGCAACACCGAAGAGCCGATGTGTATTGCCGGTGTTTTTGGCGGTGCCAAATCTGGCGTTAAGGAAGCTACCAAAAATATCTTTTTGGAGAGCGCTTATTTCAATTCGGTATCAGTACGTAAAACGGCCAAGCGTCACGGCTTAAAAACGGATGCATCGTTCAGGTTTGAGCGCGGTACCGATCCGGACATGCCGGTATTTGCTTTAAAGCGTGCCGCTTTACTTATTCAGCAGGTTGCGGGTGGTAAAGTATCGTCGCAAATCTCTGATCATTACCCGGCCCCGGTTGCGCCGTTCGCGTTCGAGGTTACTTATAAAAATATCGACAGACTCATTGGCCAGCAAATTACGCATGGCGAGATCAAGGCGATCATCGAGGCGCTTGACATTAAGATAGTGGGTGAAACTGCGGACTCATTATCATTGGAAGTTCCTCCGTATCGTGTTGATGTATCCCGCGAGGTTGATATTGTGGAAGAGATCCTGCGCATTTACGGCTATAACAACATCCATATCCCAACCCAAATCAGGGCATCGCTTAACAATTCGCAAAAAAAGGAGAAGGATACGGTTCAAAATCAGATTTCGGATTTGTTGACAGCCAATGGTTTCAACGAGATTCTTTCAAACTCGTTAACAAAATCGGCTTACTCAGATAACCTGGATGTGGCTGTAAAAATCCTGAACCCGCTGAGCAGCGACCTGGATGTAATGCGCCAAAGCCTGCTGTTTTCAGGGTTAGAAGCTATCGCCTATAACCAAAACCGCCGTGCGGCCGACTTAAAGTTTTATGAATTTGGTAAAGTATACAGCGTTAAGGACGATAAATATAGCGAGGTGCAACGCTTCTCGGTATTCATCACCGGCGCTGATGCTGCCGAGCAGTGGAACCAAAAACAAAAGCCGGTTTCGTTTTATAACCTGAAGGCAATTGTTGATGGTATTTTGCAACGCCTTAACATTACCGATTTTGTGATTGAAGATGCTACCTGCAGCAAACTGGCCTTTGGGTTGCAATACATGCTGAATGGCAAACAGTTGGTTAAATTTGGCCCGGTTGGTGCAGCTGCCCTGAAAAAGACCGATGTAGATAAAGAGGTTTTTTATGCCGACTTTAACTTCGATTTGGTGCTGAATGCCGTACGCAAAAACGTAATTGTTTACCAGGAGGTTTCTAAATTCCCGGCCGTAAGGCGCGATCTTTCTATGTTGATAGATAAGTCGGTTTCGTTTGGTCAGTTAAAGCAAATTGCCCAGCGTACCGAGCGTAAGCTTTTAAAGGAGGTAAGTGTATTTGATGTTTATCAGGGTGATAAGCTGCCCGCCGGTAAAAAATCATATGCCCTGAGCTTTATCATCCAGGACATTGAAAAAACCCTGACCGATAAAGCCATCGACTCGGTAATGCAGAAATTAATTTATAATTTAGGAAAAGAAGCAGGAGCGGAGATTCGCAAGTAATTATTGAATTATTGAGTGATTGAATTATCGATTTAGCAGATAGCTTATTAATTCGTTCAATCATTAATTAAAAAAATCAATAATTCAGTAAATCAATAATTCAGTAATTAAGGATGCCTTCAGTAGCAGAACAGTTAAACAAGATAGTTGATAAAACCGAAAGGTTAATTGAGCTTTGTGCTGCTTTACAGGAGGAGAATGACCTGTTGAAGCTGGAGAGTGAGGCGCTTACTGTTGCACTTGATGCAAGTAAAAATAAGACGAAAGACCTGGAAGAAAAGCTTCGTGTATTGAAACTTGCAAAATCATTTTCAGAAACAAATGAGAAAAGTGTTGACATTAAGCAAAAAATTAACGACTTTGTGCAAGAAATAGATAAGTGTATTGTATTATTGAAAAAATAGTACAAAAAGTGAAAAGCTCAAATGGGAGAAATCTCAATAAAAATAAATATTGCTGACAGAGTTTACCCCTTAAAGGTAAACATGGAAGAAGAAGAGATAATACGCAGGGCGGCCAAACTAATTAACGACCGGATAAAGGAATATCAGGAAAATTATGCGGTAAGGGATAAGCAGGACTTGCTTTCGATGTGTGTGTTGCATTATGCCACATCATCGTTAAAGGCAGAGAAGAAGGTGAACAACGAAGATACCGATGTTGCCGAAAAGGTATACCAGTTAGACCACATGCTGAACGAATTTTTTTCGAAGTAATAAACGTTCTTTACATAACATACAGAGCACATTTAAGATTTAACCGCAGTTAAATTTTAGGTTTCACTATTAAAAACTTAACGCTTCAATATGAGCGGATCAAAGAGGCATGCGTTACTATCAGTATTAGCGTAACCCATGATTCCAATATCCGAAATGAGGTTTTTCAATACATGATACTTAAAAATTAGTTGCGGTTTTTTTATATACATACATACCCAATAAACCTAAAATGGACATATTTCTATACGTAATAATCGGACTACTCATAGGCACCGGCCTTGGGATAGTCATCGGGCGCTTCCTGTTACGGAAGCTTTTTAAAGACCAGGAAACATCGGCACAAAATAAAGTGAAAAAGATTTTGAAGGATGCCGAAAACAATGCCGAGATCCTGAAGAAAAACAAGTTACTGGAGGCCAAAGAGAAGTTTTTGCAAATGAAAGCAGAACATGAGCAGGAAGTAACCAACAAAAACAACAACATTAACCAACGCGAAAACGGTGTAAAACAAAAGGAGCAATCATTAAACCAG
Source organism: Mucilaginibacter sp. GW822-FHT03E02 (assembly GCF_058801545.1). Taxonomy (NCBI): domain Bacteria; kingdom Pseudomonadati; phylum Bacteroidota; class Sphingobacteriia; order Sphingobacteriales; family Sphingobacteriaceae; genus Mucilaginibacter; species Mucilaginibacter sp. GW822-FHT03E02. The sequence continues at coordinate 5,695,106 of NZ_JBXANJ010000001.1, forward strand.
CGCCTGGAGAATATGAACCGCAAGGAGAATGAGTTGGATAATACCCGCAAAAACCTGGAGAAACAAACCGAAATTGTTGTTAAAAAACAAGAGGAGGTTGATATCCTGAAAAACTCCCACCTGCAACAGTTGGAAACCATTGCCGGGCTATCTGCCGAGGAGGCCAAAAACCAGTTGGTTGATAACCTGCGCGAAGAAGCCCGCAGCAAGGCCATGATCCAGATTAAGGATATTGTGGACGAAGCTAAGCTTACCGCTACCAAAGAAGCTAAAAAGATAGTTATCCAAACCATTCAGCGTACCGCTACCGAAAGCGCGATTGAAAACACGGTATCTATTTTCAATATCGAGAATGACGAGATCAAAGGCCGTATCATCGGACGAGAAGGCCGTAACATCCGTGCTTTGGAGGCTGCTACAGGTATCGAAATTATTGTTGACGATACCCCGGAAGCCATCATCTTATCTGGCTTTGACCCGGTAAGGCGCGAGATTGCGAGGCTGGCCATGCACCGTTTGGTAACCGATGGCCGTATCCACCCGGCACGTATCGAAGAGGTGGTTGCCAAAACCAAAAAGCAAATTGAAGAAGAAATTGTTGAAATAGGCGAACGTACCGTTATAGACCTTGGTATTCATGGTTTACACCCTGAGCTGATCCGTATGGTTGGCCGTATGCGTTACCGCTCATCATACGGGCAAAACCTGTTACAGCACTCCCGCGAGGTTGCTAACTTTTGCGCAACGATGGCTGCCGAGTTAGGCTTGAACGTGAAGATGGCAAAACGTGCCGGCTTATTGCATGATATTGGTAAAGTGCCTGATGATAACCCCGAACTGCCACACGCTATTTTGGGTATGCAGTTAGCAGAGAAATATAAGGAGCATCCGGAAGTTTGTAACGCCATTGGAGCCCACCACGATGAGATCGAGATGACCTCGATGCTGTCGCCTATAATCCAGGCTTGTGATGCTATCTCAGGTGCCCGTCCGGGTGCACGCCGCGAGGTGGTTGAAAGCTACATCAAACGCCTGAAAGAGCTGGAAGAACTGGCGTTATCATACCCTGGTGTCGAGAAAACTTTTGCTATCCAGGCCGGCCGCGAACTGCGTGTGGTTGTTGAAAGCGAAAAGATAAGTGATGCACAATCAGAAGTTTTGGCTGCCGATATTTCAAACCGTATCCAAACAGAAATGACTTATCCCGGCCAAATAAAAGTTACCGTGATCAGGGAAACCCGTTCGGTGGCGTTTGCTAAATAGTTTTAATACAAAAAATCAATGCAAACCCTTTCGGCTTATACCCGGAAGGGTTTTATATTTGTACCGTGGCCAGCAAAAAAAAAGCAAACGATAAAGGCAGGGCGCAAGCCGATGCCAAAGCTAACGAAAGTATTGCCCAGCAATACATTAACAGGTATGCACTAAGTCACCAGGATCCAGCTAACCAGGTGATACATTATATATGTGTGCCCTTGTTAATGTTTAGCGTATTTGGGTTGCTTTGGGCTATTCCTTTCCCCTACTTTAAATTTTTAGGAACATATAACGGGTATTTTAACTGGGCGTCATTTGCCATCGCGATAGCGGTTTATTATTACCTGCGTATATCGCCGCTTATTTCGTACACCATGCTGTTTGTATTGTTAGGGTTTAGCTATGTTATCATGACGTTGTTAAGCTGGCAAACAACAGGCGGCCCGGCAATGTGGCTGGTGTGCCTTATTATTTTCATCCCTTCGGCCTCCCTGTTATTGATTGGCAACACCCGCGAGAAAACTTACGCTCAATACGGGCTTAACATAAAATCGTTACCCGTAGCCCCTGTGGTACTGGTATACCGTCTTTTAAAGAAGCTTCGTATCAACAGTTAAGTTGCCGGGCACGGCTTTTGCCTGCTATGTGATAGTAAAACTGTGTACACCTTGAAACAAGCTGGCAAACCTGTAAGCCATTTGCTCAAATAAATGTTCGTCTATACTATATTTTATATGGCCTTTGTAGCCGCCGGCTTTTATTATGCCCAATGTTCTTAGTTCGGCGATATGCTTGTTGATGGTTTCATGATGAAACGGAATTTCGTAAAAGTTTTCTTTTGTTATAGCGTTACCGTTTTTTATTATGGTACGTATGATTGCTATACGGACTGGCAAGGCAAGTGCTTTAGCAAAATTGGCCAGCTCGTTATCGGCATTTGAAAATTTTGAATCAGTAAAAGGCATAATAGATCAATGGCTAAAATTGAATTTTTTACATGTGTTTTTTGATGACAGCTTAATACATTGGTTTAACGCATTTTTGGTTAAATAACGTGTAGCTCAACGCAAAAAATCAGGTTAATGATTTTTTATAGTTATTATTTGTTAAACAAATGTTGAAATCAAATTCTCCAGGATCGGAAAATAGAAAAGATTTTAGTCGGGTATGCCGACCTGTTTTCAAAATATTGTCTTTTCAACCTGGCTCTATAAGACAGATCAACTATATCGCCGACGAATAAGCTTACCGAAGGGGCCTTCAACGATACATCTATATTCTTACTGAAAATAACCCTTGGACGCGACAAAAATGCTGCAGGTATCGATTTTGTGTTTTTATGCCGACTTATAGTTGCGCTGTTCGGCTTGGTCAGTCCGGTATTAATGCCAGGGTAGTTATTGTAGCCAGAAGGGCGGTTAGCATTAGGGCAACGGGTAACATACAGGCACGAAAAAACAAAGTACAGCCCGGCGACTAATAAAGATAAAACCCTTGTACCCATTTTGGCCCTGATCATGATTGTACCGGAAATAACCGTTTAAGAAAGTAAAGGTATATGGCTAATGTTAATACTGTGTTAATTCTTGATGAAGGTAGTGTTGGGGCAGTCATCGGGTTGATTATTCTTAACAATTATATCATGAGGATAGTAACTTATGAATGTCAGTCTGCGGTCGATATCTATTCCTTAATTATTACTCTATTTCAGATTTGTTTCTACATCGCGCATGTGAAATTTCGTAATAGTTAAATGTTGCTGATGGGGTAAAAAATAGTAGAAATATAAAATAAAGATTAAATTATCCGCAGAAAATTGTTTGATAAGGCTGTATTCATCCAAATTTAATATAAACAGAAGGAAAGCTTAAAGTCACATTAAACAGGTGTTAATATAATAATGCAGTGTTAACATTGGGATAACATTGTGCGTGCACCTTTGTGTTCAAAATAAACACAAATGAAAAAGTTATACTTTATCCTTTTATCACTGCTCATTATTGGAGTTGCTAATGTTGCCAATGCGCAAATTACCACCTCGTTAGTAAGCGGAAAAGTTACCGACCAAAAAGGCGCCACGCTTCCGGGGGTAACTGTTACCGTGCTTAACACAAGTACAGGTACACGTTATGGCTCGCAAACCAATGGCGATGGCCGTTATACAATAGCCAACGTTAATCCGGGTGGCCCCTACACCATCACTGCTTCTTTTATCGGCTTTAAAAAAGATGAAAGAACAGATATTACTTTAAGTTTAGGTACAACAACCTTAAACTTTGCACTTGCCGATGAAACCACAACTTTATCGGAAGTGAAAATTAAGGGCACTGCAGGCGGCACCAAAACAGGTGCAAGCACACGCATTAATCAAAACCAAATTAAAAACCTGCCTTCAATTAACCGTAGCCTGCAGGATTTAACCAGGTTAACTCCACAAAGCAATAACAACTCATTCCAGGGAACCAACTATCGTTATAACAACGTAACCCTTGATGGTGCCATCAATAACGATGCAATTGGTTTTAGCCCATCATTAGGAGGCCAAAACAATGCTTCGGGCCAGGTTGGTAGCAGCACCCGTACAAGCCCGGTATCTTTAGATGCTATCCAGGACGTTCAGGTATTGGTTGCACCTTATGACATTAAAATTGGTAACGTATTGGGTGGTAGTATAAATGCAGTAACCCGTAGCGGTACAAACGATTTTACCGGCGCAATTTATGGTTACGGCCGCGGTTCCTTTTTAGTAGGTCCCAACAATGCGTCAGCTGCTGCCGGTGGCGATGGTTCAAAACTGCCAACAAGCTTCCATGATTACCAAACCGGTATCCGTTTAGGTTTCCCTATCATCAAAAATAAATTATTCTTCTTCACCAACGAAGAAATTGCCCGTCGCGCCGATCCTGTTATTCGTGGTGCCGATGCAAGCGGTTCAAGCCAAATCCTGAGCTTACAAGATGCTCAGAACCTTACTACTGCTTTCAAAAGCTTTACAGGTGGTTTAAGCCCTGGTACTTATCAAAACACTTCAATTTATTCAAAATCAAACAAATTCTTTAACCGTTTGGATTGGAATATTAACGATAACAACCAGTTAACTATCCGTAATAATACTATTTCATCTACCGCTACCAACCTTGAGCGCGATCAGCAAAACTTCCGTTTTGGTGGTATTGATTATGTATCTCATAACAATTCAACGTCAACCGTTGCCGAGTTAAAATCAAGGTTTTCAAACAGCGCGAGCAATAGCTTAGTTGTTGGTTACTCAAACGTACATGATTACCGCGATCCTACTTCAGATCCATCGTTGCCACAAATAGAAATTACCGGCCGCACTCCTGGTACCACCATTTTTATGGGTACCGACCGCGAGGCAGCCATATTTGATATGCACCAAAAAACTGCTGAGTTTACCGATAACTTTACCTTAACCAAAGGCAGACACACTTTTACATTTGGTACACACAACGAGTTTTATAACATCACTTATAACTTTGTTAACTCATGGAACGGCCGCGTTGCTTACAGCAGCATCGAGAACTTTATAAACAATGTTCCGTCACGCGTTCGTGCTAACTTTAACTATACCAACAACAGCCGCGACTATATATTAGCTAATCCATCTGCTAAATTTAATGTGGACTTGTTGAGCTTATACGGCCAGGACGAAATTCAGGTTACTGATAACTTTAAACTGACCGCTGCTTTACGTTTTGATTATGCCGGCATACCTAACAAACAACCATTGAGCGATAAAACAACAAACGCTAAGACCGACCTGAACTACGGCAATACCTTTACTTATACCAAGCCCCGCGATATCAAACAAAATTATTTGAGCAACGTTGAAATAAACCCGCGTGTGTCATTTAACTACGACGTAAATGGCGATCAAAGCCTGATTATACGCGGCGGTAGCGGTTTCTTTACAGGCCGTGTACCATTTGCATGGTTTGGTTACGCGTTTTACAACAACGGTGCAACATACGGTGCTTATGATAGCAAAGCAGCTCAAAAGGCAGGTACAAACCCGGTTTCTACCTCTCCAAACGGCCGTTTAGATTATGTTAACGCACAGGGCTTTAATACAGCGGCTAGTGGTGCAACCCAGGTAGATTTGATTGACAACAAATTTAAAATGCCACAGGTTTGGAGGAGCAGCTTAGCTTTTGATTATACAACCGACGACCAGTGGAAATTCACTTTGGAAGGTATTTATACTAAAACCATCCATGACCTGAAATTCCAACAGGTAAATACCAAGGATAGCGTAACTTATTATACCTACGATACCCAGAAACAACAACCTATATTTGTTAACCAGAAAGTTAGCTCATCATTCACCAATGCTTATGAGCTATCAAACACAAGCCTTGGCTACCGTTACAGCATTACAGCACAGATAGGCAAAACCTTTCCTTTTGGCTTAAGCGGTAATGTTGCTTATACTTATGGTCATTCAAAAGATGTTACCAATGGTATCCGTAACTCAATGGAGTCAAACTGGCAGTTAAACCAGGCCTTAAATCCTAACAACCCGGGTTTAGCCAATTCAAACTTTGATATCCGTCACCGTATCGTATCAAACCTTAACTTAAGGCACGATTGGGATGCTGCTAAAAACTATACTGCAAACTTTACCTTCTTTTTTAGTGCACAATCTGGTAACCCTTACACTTACGGTTTTTACCCAAGCGCTATCGACGGAACAGGACAACAAGTTAGCTTAGCTTACATCCCTAAACAAGGCGAAACTGTTAACTTCTTTACTGATATAGTAGGTGGTAAAACTGCTGCTGAGCAAGCAGCTGCTTTTGATGCTTTCATTGATAAAAACAGCTACCTGTCGTCACGTCGTGGTAACTTTACCCAACGTAATGCAGCCTTTACGCCATGGAATAATCAGTTAGATTTCCGTTTTTCGCAAGACTTTAAATTTGGTGGCAAACACAAACAGGTTATTACATTTACCTACGATATTGTTAACCTTACCAACTTGCTGAACAAAAAATGGGGTCAGTACTACTTCTCGGCCAATACATTTAACTCAACTTCAAGCATTGGTTTAGCGCCAAAAACTACACCATCGTTTGCTAATGCGGCAACAACTTATCCTAAATATACTTTCCAGGATCCTGGATTGCCTTATTCGGTTGATTTGTTTGCTTCACGCTGGCAAATGCAGTTTGGTATCCGTTACGGATTTTAAAAACCAAACAACATAGTTAATATTCAAAACGTCCCTGCTGGTTTATCCGGCAGGGACGTTTTGAATTTAAGTACCTTTTGTATGAAGGCAGGCATCTTTAGTATGGGGTTTGTTTCCTACATGATCTTTCGGGGCATTTCAAAGCGGTTCATCCAGGTTATTCAGAGCATAAGTTTGCTGCAGGGCAACCATGTATTAAAACAAAAACACTCCGGTGGAGGCCAATAGAGTGTTTGAGATGGATAGTATTATGAATGCTACCTTACAGGTTTTTACCCAGTTTTTCCAATATATCCTGCGGCACTTGTTCCAGGTCGAGCACCAGGAAGCCGTCAAGGCAATCGGCAAATTTAGGATCGATGTTAAAGCTGATGATCCTGGCATTAAGCGCGATGTACTGGCGCAGCAATACGGGCACTTTCATATTGCGCGTTTCTACTTCCGATATCAGGTTATCAAGCCCCTTAAAGCTGTCTTCGCCGGCCATCAACAGGTCGGTATCTATGCTCGAAAAATCAACTTTGAATTTTTTGCGTGGCTTTACATACTGCGCCAGTTCATGGTCAAAATGGTTGCGGTTAATGTAATCGACGATGAGCGATTTGGAGAATTTAGAAAATGAGTTACTGATGCTTACCGGCCCTATCAAATAGCGGTACCTGGGGTTATCAATCAGGAATTTGAGGATGCCTTTCCAAAGTAAAAACAGAGGCAGTGGCTTAGTTTGGTATTCCTTGCGGATCCATGAGCGGCCAAGCTCCAAACTTTTACGCAGCACCGGGGTAAACTGAGCTTTTAACTTAAACAATTCGTTAAGGTAAAAGCCTGTTTTGCCTACGCTGTAAAATATCTCATCGCCCAAACCAATACGGTAAGCGCCAACTATAAGTTTGGCCTCAAAATCCCATATAAACAGGTGGTTGTAATAAATGTCGTATTCATCAAGGTCGATAGCTTTGTTGCTGCCTTCGCCAATATCGCGGAAGGTTATTTCACGCAGGCGGCCAATTTCCCGGATGACATTCGGGATCACCGAGGTTGGTACTATAAATACTTCGTAGTTCTTTTCTATCCATATTCTATAGTTATCGCGCAGCGGGGCAACCTCTTTTTCAAGTATATCCACGCTTATTTCGGGCACTATATCCTTTGGCTGCCGTTTTATTTTGAAAAGGTTACGCGGACTAAAAATCTTTTTTTCCTCTTCAAGCCCGGTGCCTAAAGCGTAGGTACGGGCGCGTAAAAAATTAAGCAGCTTGGCGCTGTTGTTATAGTCGGGCACATCCAATACATTAATGGGTTTGCCTATGCGTAGTTTAATGGTATGGCCTTGCTTGTTAAATAACTCCGACGGTAGTTTGGCCGTGCGAAGGGCGGGGTGTATCATACTAAGCAGGTTAAACAATAAGCCGTTGTTGCCATGGAAGTAGATTGGGATAACAGGCACTTTTGCCTTCGCGATAATTTTACCTACTACGGGGTGCCATAAACGGTCGGTTACCTGTTGTTGCTCTACTTTAAAGGTAGATACCTCGCCGGCCGGGAATATGCCTATCGGCGTACCATTGTTTAACAGCTCGAGCGTGTTTTTCAGGCCGCTGATGCTTGACGAGTGCTCCACATTTTCAAACGGGTTTACAGCAATAAAAAAATCGCTCAGGTTTGGGATTTTTTTAAGCAGGAAGTTGGCCATCAGTTTAGCATCCGGCCTTACCGTTAATAACATTTTTAACAACACCAGGCCCTCAATGCCACCATATGGGTGATTGGCTATGGCAATAAAGCTGCCGGTTTTGGGAATGTGCCTCAGGTCGCGCTCGTCAAATTCAATATCGATGCCGCACCCTGCTAATATAGCGTCAATAAACTCGATGCCTTGCTTAGGCTGGGCCTGTGCAAACAGTTCATTAACCTGGTTAATTTTCATTATTTCCATCAATAAAGCGGCCAGGCCAGGCATTTTCAGCTTATCCAGTTTAGTGGCTTTGGCAAACTCTTCGGTGGTTATTACTTTCATTTTTTAGATAGATGAATTAATTGTCAAATAGGTGTCCTGAAATTTTTATTAATTTACGGTTGATAATGCTGCAAATGAAAACACCTGTAAAAAACTATCTTTCGGTAACCAAAAAAGAATGGAACGGAATGGTAGTGTTGATTATTTTAATAGCATTGATTTTAGCGGCGCCATACGCGTATCAAACCATCCGCAAAGATAATACAATAAATTTTAAAGAGTTTGATAAAGCAGCTGCAATGCTAAGCAAAGCAGATAGCACCAGCACAGCAGCAAATGGCCCGGCAAGTAGCAGGAAGCCCCTGAAAGCTGCGTTATTTGCATTTAATCCCAACAATTTAACCGAGGCAGAATGGGAGAAACTGGGGCTGAGCGCAGATCAGGTCAAAGTAATAAAAAACTATGAGGCCAAAGGTGGCCGGTTTTATGCAAAAGCCGACGTTAAAAAAATATACGCTATAACTGATGCTGATTACCAACGGCTGGAACCCTACATTAACCTGCCGGCCACCGATAATTACACTAAGAAAGCGGCGCCCGGTGAAATTATAGAAATAAACAGCGCCGATTCGGCTAAACTGACGATGATCAGGGGCATTGGGCCTTCATTCGCCAGGCGTATTATCAGGTACCGGGACAGGCTTGGCGGTTTTTACAGCAAAGAACAGCTGAAAGAGGTATTTGGTGTAGATGATAGCAAGTATGCCGAAATTAAAAACGGCATTGCTGTAAACGGCAGCCATATTACCAGGCTTGATATCAATAAAGCCACCTTCGACCAGCTGCGGCGCTTCCCATACTTGAGCTTTAAGCAGATAAATGCGATAATAGAATACCACAACCAGCACGGCGATTATGAATCGATAGCTGAAATGAAAAATATTGCTATACTTGATGACGGAATTTTGCGTAAAATTGGGCCTTATTTAGTTTTTAAATGATTACCGAGCAAATAAAGAAAGCCATCCGCGATATTCCTGATTTCCCGAAGCCGGGGATAATATTTAAGGACATAACCCCCATTTTAAAAGACCCTGCCCTGTGCGATAGTATTATTGATGCTTTTGTGGAGCAATTGAAGGGTACCAAAATAGATGTGATTGCGGGGATAGAAAGTCGCGGGTTTTTATTCGGGCTTACACTGGCTTCTAAATTGGGCGTTCCCTTTGTACCTATACGTAAGGCGGGCAAGCTGCCATATACTATAAAGCGTAAGGCCTATAAACTGGAGTATGGCGAAGCGGTAATTGAGTGCCATACCGATGCTTTTGAACCCGGCCAGCACATCCTGATCCATGACGACCTGCTGGCTACCGGCGGTACCGTAACTGCAGCCAGTGAACTGATTGAAGAGATGGGCGGCATAGTAGCCGGCTTCTCTTTTGTAGTGGAGCTGGGCTTCCTGAAAGGCCGCGAACGGATAGCGCCAATAAGCGATACGCTGGTGGTATTGGCAGAGTATTAACTTTAAAGTATCAGGTAGTTAGTCAGTATCAATCTAAAAAAAAGCGCAAATGGACATAACTGAATATAAAAATAGCTACTAATCGGTAAATAGCAATGTTGTTTAAATATTTAGTAAAAATATTTTCGCCCCTTTTCTTACCTAAAAACTACCCTATTTCAACTAAACCTAATATTCATACCGTATACCATTTTGTACTATGATTACCCGGTGTTTCGGATGAAACTTTACCCATACTTTAATCGTTTATTTGTATAACCAGTTATATAAATTAGTATGGAAACCTTATTTACAGACGATCCCGCAATGCATGGATTCGACTTTTCTACCAGTGAAAATCAGCGTATGGTGGGCCAGATGGCCAAAGATTTTGCTGAGCGCCACATTAAACCCCACGTAATGGAATGGGACGAAGCGCAACATTTCCCCATTGAATTGTTTAAGCAATTAGGCGAACTGGGCATGATGGGCGTGCTGGTACCCGAGCAATATGGCGGATCTGGCTTTGGCTATTTTGAATATGTAACCGTTATTGTGGAAATTGCCAAGGTTTGTGGTTCGATAGGTTTATCAGTAGCCGCGCATAATTCGCTTTGTACCGGCCATATCCTCACTTTTGGCAGCGAAGAACAAAAAATGAAGTGGCTTCCCAAACTGGCTACCTGCGAGTGGTTAGGAGCCTGGGGACTAACAGAAGCCAACACCGGCAGCGATGCCTTGGGAATGAATACCACCGCCGTTTTAGATGGCGACCACTACATAGTAAACGGATCAAAAAACTGGATTACCCACGGCAAAAGCAGTAATGTGGCCGTGGTAATGGTGCGCACCGGGGCAAAAGGCGATTCGCACGGTATTTCGGCGCTGGTTATTGAAAAAGGTACGCCCGGTTTTACCCATGGCAAAAAAGAAAACAAGCTGGGCATGCGCGCATCTGAAACTACCGAACTGATATTTGATAACTGCCGCGTACCCAAAGAAAACCTGTTGGGCGCCGAAGGCGAAGGTTTTAAACAGGCCATGAAGGTGTTGGATGGTGGCCGCATTTCTATAGCAGCTTTATCATTAGGCATAGCTAAAGGCGCCTTCGAGGCGGCCGTAGCCTATTCAAAAGAGCGCAGGCAGTTTGGGCAGCCTATAAGCAACTTCCAGGGCATTGCCTTTAAACTGGCCGATATGGCCACCGAAATTGAAGCATCTGAACTGTTGATTATGCAAGCTGCCGATCTGAAAAACCGCCACCAGCCGGTTACCAAACAATCGGCTATGGCCAAATACTTTGCATCAGAAACAGCGGTACGTGCAGCCACCGAGGCGGTACAGATTTTCGGCGGGTATGGGTACACCAAAGATTTCCCGGTAGAAAAGTATTATCGAGATGCCAAGCTATGCACCATAGGCGAGGGGACGAGCGAGATCCAGAAGATTGTGATAAGCAGGGAAGTGTTGAGGTAGTTTTGAGTTGTGTTAAATCAAAGATTTCCCGGTAGAAAAGTATTATCGAGATGCCAAGCTATGCACCATAGGCGAGGGGACGAGCGAGATCCAGAAGATTGTGATAAGCAGGGAAGTGTTGAGGTAGTTTTGAGTTGTGTTAAATTGGCGGACAAGGTAGGCAATTCTGAAAATTCTTTAATTTTGAAAATTCTGATTCAGGCAGGTTTACATTTAACATTAAATAACATTCTTAAATAAAAAAATGCTTTTTCAAAACTTTATATTTAAAGATTGAAAAAGCATTTTCTGATAACCTTTATCTTATCGATGGCCGTTAATTGTGGATATGCCCAGGATTTAACTTTTAAACCCCGGCGTATTCTAACAAAATTAACTGCTGCAGATTCACTGCGCAGGAATAGTAACATCACTTATTTTACAGTTTCTCCTCCTGCCATTGAAGGTTTTGTATTATCTGTCGATCAGAGTGAAGTCGAAATACTTCACGGGCCACTGTACGATGGCGCAAGAGAATATTATGTACAATTACCGGTGAAATTAACCAATACATCTGCCGATACTTTACGATATCTCAGTATGTCATGTTCCTGGTGGGATATTTACAGAACAGATCGTCAAAAGCTAAAAGTTTTTTCACCGAATATCTGTTATAAAAATTCGCCGATAACTTGTGTAGTACCGCCTCATCAGTATATAGTAAAAAACGTTATTGTTTTGGTCCCCAAAAAAACAGGCAGCCCTGTGATTTTTAAAATGGGAATGCTGGTGCAAAGGGAATCAGACAATCGTTATGATAAGATGCCTTGGCCAACTTCATTCAAGTTGATACGACAGGATGTAATATGGTCTGATTATATAGTGGTTTCGCAGTGGAAGACTGGTAAAAGCGAAAAGATATAGCGTGTTGATAATCTTGTCGATAGCCGGAGATTCGAAAAAAAAGCGGGCGGTTATCATGTTTTCAACCGCCTGCCTTTGCCTATCTTTTTATAAACTTTTTAACGCCTACCAGATTCCTGGTCGCCTTGTCGGCAATTTCTACTATATAACTTCCGGGTACCAGGCTGGTAACAGATTGCTGTATGTTATTTCCGTCGGTTTCCCTGTAAATTACTGTTTGCCCCATTGCGTTGGTTACCCGCAGTAAAACTTTAGCCGGTATATCTGTATTGATTTTTATGGTAAATTGTGTTGATACCGGGTTGGGGTAAAGGGTTATCGGATCGTTGCTGGTATTATTGGATACCGTATTAACCGCTATCACTTTACTGTAACTAACAGTGCCAAAGGGGTCGGCTTGCAGCAAACGGTAATAATTTATACCAGCGGCAGGCGACCTGTCAATGTAGGTATATTCGCCGCTCGCGTTGCTTTGCATAGATTGTAAGGAAACAAAGTCGCTTGTGCCATCTTTACGTTGGATATTAAACCCGGTTAGGTTGCCTTCGTTTTCTGTTTTCCAGGTTAGCTGTATACCTTCTTTAACTATTTTTGCCGAGAATCCCAGTAGCCGGTAGTTATAAGACGCCTTTTTATGAAACACCAGTTCAAACCTGTTCGCGCCAAAACTTGTAGTATCGGTTTTATCAATATTAAACAAATACTGGCGGTACTTGCTGAAAAAGAGCGAATCTTTTTTGTAGTGGTCAATCAGGTAAACATCGTAGCGGGGATCAAGGGAGTCAAAGCCTGTTCCTGATAGGGTATCCGCATTGTTGTATTTAGTTGCATTTACATGAAGCTTAATCCGCGTTGCCGAATCGACAGTGTGCATACGGTTAATAGAAAGCATGGTGGAACTTAAGTTACCATAACTGGCCAGGGTAGATATGTTCCCGATGCCTTTTAAACGGTCTACATCATGAAAAGGCTCATATTCGTTTTTCGAATCCGGGTCGAAAAGTATCATAATATCATCGGTGTTCACCTGATCAGCGGCCAGTTTCAACCGAAGGAGGCCAGTTTTGGTTTCTTTGGGGATACCCATCAATAAATATAAGGAGCTTCCTAATGAATTTGGCTGTACAGTTGTTTTGGCAGCCTCATTAAAGGTTAAGGCGGCGCCTGCGTTTGTTGCCTGAACAAAAAAGCCCTGGCTACTCGCGATGTAGCGTGTTGCGTTGTTTGTGCCGATTCCACCTGGGGTTAAGGCGGTGTAAGCGCCAAAGTTTTTACTGGAATAATTAAACACATAAATGGTGGCAGAAACTGATGTACCGTAAATACCGTTGGTTGAAGTGCTCTGCGAAAACGTATCCCAGTCAATCGATGAGGCGTAAGGGTTGCCAACCAGGTTGTACCCGGTTTGCACTTTGCTTAGGGTGCTGCTGCCGCTATTCCACCATAGTTTTACCGGTATGCTGCCTTGGTTAAGGGTACCAACGGCAACCGAGGTAGATGCATCCGGGTCGATAAAGCTGCCCCCGTAGGGATATTGTTTATTCAGTGCGGTGCCGGAGGTCACATTATTGACATTGTTCCCAACGTAATATAACAGGTAGCCGTTGCCCACCGGCAGGGTAGTGGTATAAGTTGCTGTGCCTATACCTGCGTAATAAGAAATGGTATTGCCCAGGATATTGGTTAAACCCTTATAGTTTCCCGAGTTGAAGTTGGCATTGCTGGCGGGCAGGTCTTCCCTGTATAAATAAACCGTGGGGTTGGTATTAGTAACGGTAAACCCGCCGCCTGTTCCGGTGGGCCCACCGGTCATGACGCCCGAGAATACCCCCGAATTGGTATTCAGGTAAGCCAGGTTATAAACTCCGGTTGCCGTATTTACGGGCGAGGATAAAATCCGGTAGTTCCGGGTATTGGCAGCAATGGTACCTGCCTTAAAATAACGTTCGGCGTATACATTTCCTGTAATGCTGTACCCGCTTGGAATAGCATCAACAGATGCTGTTTGGGATATGCCGCTTTTAAGCGCCATAATGGCGCCCGAGGCAATCGCGAGGTTCCCTTTGGTGATTTTTAGCTCGTTGTAAATATCTAATGTATCGCTGTTAATGGTTACTGTTCCGCCGGCCGAATTATTGAGCTCCATGGTGCCTACGTGGGCATAACCGGTAGAGGTTGCACCATTATAGCTTTGCGCAGTGCTGCTTCCGTTCCAGGTTATTTTTGAGGTGTTTAAATTATTCCAGTCTATTTTCCCGGTGCCCTGATTATAAATATTACATGCAACACTTAAATTGGCGCTCAGGCTTACGGTAGCTGTGCCGCTTAGGGTAAGCCCGTAAACAGCGGCGTTGGAATTAATGGAAATGCTTTTTCCGGTGGGGATAATTAAGGTAGCCGTACCATCAAATGCAGGCGCCTGATTGGTTGTGCCGGCCGTAGTATTATCCCAGTTGGCGGCATCGGTATAAGTACTTGTAACCCCTTTATAAGTATAAGTTAACGCGCCGGGTATGGCGGCCGCGTTGGTGGTATTGGTTACGGTTGTGCCAACGGCAGTAAACGTAGTTGGGCTGTTTTGGTTCACATATTCGGCTTTAAGCCAATCGGCTGTTTTGGCTACATTTGACACCCGCGGCTCGTCAATTATCCCGTTAAAATAAAAGCCCGGGCTTACTACGCCTCCTCCTTCTCCAACTCCTATATACATGTTTGTAGTCGCGGTCGGATTGTTGCTGGTGGTTAAAACTTTATATTGCGATCCATCAACATAGGTGCTAAGAGTTGTACCTGTATAAACAGTTTGAATATAATGCCATACGCCGGTGGTAAAAGCTGTCGGGTTAGGTGTGCTGTTCCTGTTTGTTGCAACCCCCTCTTCCGATTCCGGGATATTATTGGTAAAAACAGCCATTTTATACCCGCCGCTGGCATAGCCGGCAGCAGTTTGGTTTGTGATCACTTTTTGATCGATACCTGTAGCTCCTAATTTAACCCAGGTTGATAATGTAAATGGTCCGGTAACAGATACGGCGTTAGTGGTAATTTTTTTACTTGAGCCGTCGAAACTGTAAGCCGTGCCTATTTTACCGGTAACAAGATCTGCAGATGTCATGCCACTTGTTGTGCCGGTATGCCCGCCCGCAGTACCATCGGCTACCGAACCGGTATAACTTGCCTCGTTAAAATGAAATACGGCCAGGTAGTTACTTGCCCAGGTGTTGGCAAAAAACGCGCTATTATGTGTTACCGTTGGCGATTTTGACCCGTAATAAAAAGTGATGGTATTGTTTGTTGCATAAGTTAAACTCGGTATTTGTACCCAAACCAGCAAGGTACCCGTGGTTTGATTATAGCTTTCTACCTGGTAATATAGTTCGCTGCTGCCGCTTACAAATGCAAAATCATAATTAGGCCCGTTAGGGTTTTGTACTTTATCTGTGCAGGTATTCGAAATAATCAGGTTGTTATCCTGTATACTTAGTAATGCCGGAAAATTGGTAAGGTTTGAGGTAATGCCAAGCGAAGTAGTGTTTAAGGTAATGGTCTCTCCAAAAGCATAATTGCCATAAGAAGCCAGGCTTACAGTTACATTTTGTATAGATGAGGAGGAGCATCCTGCTGCGTTGGTTATATTGAGTGTTATTGTTTTTGTGCCCGATGTTGCCCATTGTACCGAAAACGGCCCTTGTCCTGTGCCGGTTGAAGGGGTGCCACCGTCAAAATCCCAGCTGTAAGTTGATGTTGAAGGATCTGTTCCGGTGTAAGTTACGGTAGCATTTGAATTGATATTTACCGATGAAGTTGCCGTAAATGTTGCCGATGGTAAGGTGCTCACTGTTGCGGTTACGTTTAATTGCGATGTACAGCCATTGGAACCGGTTACTGTTAGTACATAGGTACCTGCATTGGCTGTGGTTGCGCTGGCGATAGTAGGATTTTGCAAGGTAGATGTGAAGCCGCCCGGACCCGACCACGAGTAAGTGGCCCCGCTTACTGTATTGGCTTGTAAAGTAAGCGTGCTGCCGGGGCAAACGGGGGCGCAGCCTGCACCATATAATGTATACACCTGGGCAGCAGTCAGCTCGGTTTTGTAAATAGCTATGTCATCCAGCAATCCGTTAAAATAATAACTGGCCGGGGCGCCTGGCCAGCTTGCTAAGTTATCATAAGCAACCCTCCAGTAACCAACATATGATCCTGCTGATGTCATGGTGGCATCGCTGGCTTGTAACGCGCCATCAACATACAGGTTGGCACCGTTGGTGGCCGACATGGTAGCAACGGCATGATGCCATGCACCATCGGCATAGGATGTAGTGGTACTTATGGTATTGTAGGCACTGCCGGGTTTAACACCGAAATATAATTGACCGCTGCTGTTCATGTAAATATGGCGGTCATAAGCAAGCGTACTTGACGTAAGCTGTGCCGAACCAAATCCCACAAGTTTACCCCCCGCCGAACTTGTTTTAAACCATACACTGATAGAAAAGGTTTGTGGATTGGTTGCCGTAGCTATAGATGCGGCAATGTATTGACTTGATCCATTGAAGCTGTATGCACTGCTCCCCGCCCCATAACGATCAGTAGTAAGTGAAGGCGAATTCTGTAGTATGCCGTTATTGAGATTCCCGGAACCATCGTTTGCATTACCGGTAAACGAATAAGAAAGATAGAAACTGGACGTGGGACTTGTTGGCGTGGTTGCTAAAACAGGCTCGGCATTATAGGTTGCTGTTACAGCTGTACGTGGTGTACTTGTAGCCCCGTTTTGTGTATAGCCTACATAATAAGTAGTGGTTGCCGTTATGGTTGGTGCGTAGGTTGCGCCGGTTGCCAATGATGAACCACCCGTAAGTGCGGCATACCAGTTGTATACCCCGCCCGAAGGTGAGCTTCCCGATGCCGAAAGTGTTACCGTACCCGAGCCGCATGTTGAGCCGCCGGTACCTGTAGGGGCGGTAGGGTTTACAGTAATAGTAACTGTGCCACTGCCGGCGCCGCTGGCATTATACGCAGTGACCGTAAAAATAGTAGTAGCCATTGCCGCTGTAGGCGTACCGCTAATAGCACCCGTAGTACTGTTAAAGCTTAAACCCGCAGGTAAGGCAGCGCTCAAAAAATAGCCGCCAGTTGGCGGAGTTTTGCTCATGGTATTGGCATAGTACGCTGATGTATATATGACCCCCTTACTGTCGACAGCAATTCCCTGGGGATCGTTAATAGCTTTACTGGTAAGCAGGGTGCCGCTTGGGTTATAAACGCGTACTATGTTAGTAGCCGGATCGTCACCTATATAAAAATTTCCGGCGCCATCAATGGTTATGGATTGTGCAGATGTAAACCCGCTGAGAAAAGTAGATTGAAACGTACCGGTCGAATTATATTTTGTTACGTTGCCCGATCCGTTATTTAATACATAAATGTTACCCGATGCATCTACAGCTACACCAAGGGGGGTGCTTAAATTAGCAGTAGGTAGCGATAGCAAAAGCGTACCGCTGGTGCTGTACTTTTTTACAGTAACGGCGCCCTGATCGGCAACATAAAGGTTATCTGAATTATCAATAGCAAGCCCCAACGCATAATTTAAACTGCTGAGAATAGTAGACTGATAAACGCCGCTTGAATTATATTTATATACCGAGCCCGTGCCGGGTGTAGCACCCAGGTTTAATACATAAGCATTGCCCGATGCGTCAAAAACCAGGTCTTTTGGCGACGACATTGTAGCGCCTGTACCAAATGTGCCCAGGTAAGTGCCACTTACGTTATATTTACTGATGGTATTATTGCCGCTGTTGGTTACATAAATATTGCCCGAAGCATCAATGGCTACACCACGCGGGTTGTTTAAAGTAGCGCCTGTAAGTGCTGTTGTTGTGCCGAAGCCTATTGCACTTACACCGTTGCCAACGGTTGGCGTCAGGGTGGTAATAACTGTGCCAACAGTATACACATTTGGCGAAGTATAGGTAATGGTAGGAACAATTGCCAACACATTGTTATACAGCAGTGTTAACCCCACTAAGCAGAAAGGATAAAGTAAACGAGATCTCATTTTTACAAGGCAAATGATATTTAGTTATAGTATCACGCCGATGTATACGAGAAATAAATTTAAATGTTAGATTAATGATTAATTATTAAATAAAATTATATTTCTCGATGGTGTATTGTTTTAATCTGCGAGGTAGCTTACCCTTAAAAAGGCAGGCTTGCAATACGGGAGCCGAAAATTTAAATTCTAAGTAGGTAAGGGCATATATAACTTATAGCCGGCGAAAAATTTAAATGGTAGTTAATCGAAAGTTTGCAATGGCACAAATGAAGCCCCGCCCGCAGTCGACGGACCCGCCGTTCAGACGAAATCACTTGTCCTGGTAATTCCCGAATCAACTATTTCAACTTCCCTATTTGATATTCAAAACCAAATAGTTAACTTTGCCCTCCCTTGAAAGGAGGTATTTAGGAAATTATGATCATTATTAACGTAAAAGACGGCGAATCATTAGACAAAGCATTGAAACGCTTCAAAAAGAAATTTGAAAAAACAGGTGTTTTAAGAGAACTTCGCAGTCGTCAGGCTTTTGAAAAAAAATCTGTAACCCGTCGTCATGTTGTTAAACATGCCATCTACAAGCAAAATATGAACTTAGAAACCACTGTTTAATTCTGTCAAAAGAATTTTTCAGTTTTCTTAACACTATATTAAAACTATTTGTACATTCAATCTCTGGATGTTCAAATAGTTTTTATGTTTTTAGAGCGTTTTATCCAATATATTAAGTTCGAAAAACGGTACTCCCTGCATACCGTATCGGCCTATCAATCAGATCTGGATCAGTTTATGCTCTTCCTCAACAACCCTGGTAATGCCACTGTTGTTCCCGAACCCATAATTACCCATCCCAACCAAATTACCTATCATGACATCCGCAACTGGATGGTGAGCATGATTGACCATAAACTAACCGGGCGGTCTGTAAACCGGAAGATGGCCACCTTGCGCAAGTATTTTAAATTTTTATTGCAGGAGGGTGTTATTACGCAAAACCCGGCATCAAAAATCCGTTCGCAAAAGATCCCTAAGCATCTGCCTGTAGTAGTTGAGGGCGCAAGCCTTACCCAAATGCTGGATAACGATATTGTTACCGATGATGATTTTGAAGGCATGCGCAACAAGCTGGTAGTTGAGTTATTGTTTGGTACCGGCATACGCCTTGCCGAGCTGTTGGGCCTGAAAGACAGTGATATTAACGATTATGAAGGCACTTTAAAAGTGCTGGGCAAACGCAATAAAGAACGCATTATACCTATCAATACCGAACTGCGAATATTACTTGGCCGTTACCTGGAGTTAAAGAAAAATCAAAATTTTCATAACATTTCGGTAATGTTAATCGTTACAAGTAAAGGTACCGACGCTTATCGGCAACTAATTTATTTGATAGTGCAAAAATACCTCTCTAACATATCAACCCAAACAAAAAGAAGCCCGCATGTACTGCGGCATACATTTGCAACAAGCTTACTCAACAATGGGGCCGACCTGAACTCCATTAAAGAACTTTTGGGGCACGCTAACCTTAGCGCTACTCAGATTTATACACACAATTCAGTTGAACGATTAAAGTCTATTTACAAACAAGCCCATCCAAAGGCGTAATTAAAGGAGGAAACATGAAAATTACAGTGCAATCAATTCATTTTACCGCAGACAGGAAATTATTAGATTTTATTCAGAAAAAGGTTGATAAGCTCGAAACCTTTTACGACCATATAATTAGTGGCGAAGTGTACTTAAAGCTTGAGAATGTGGAAGATGAGGCAAATAAAATTGCCGAGATTAAACTATTGTTGCCGGGTAACCAGATTTTTGCCAAAGAAAAATGTAAAAGTTTTGAAGAAGCTACCGATTTATCGGTTGAAAGCCTCCGCAAGCAGATTGAAAAGCATAAACAGAAGAAAACCATTGCAGATGCAGCCGCCAAAAAGGCGATACTGACGGAGGTGGAAGAAGGGTTTTAATATAAAAAAGGCCATTTTATGGTTAAAATCGACGGGTTTACAGCCCGTCGATTTTTTTTGATAAAAAATTTTGCAGCGGGGTATTTTTTTGTAGATTTGCAATCCCTTTCAGAGAGGTGCCAGCGTAGTAAAATACCTTGTAAATTTTTGTAAAGAATGTTCTTTAAAATATAAAAAACTTATTAGTTTTGCCGCTCGATAAACGGAACCCCAGGGTTACGGTAATTGAAAGAGTAAAATAAAAAATAAGCCTCCTTAGCTCAGCTGGTAGAGCGACTGACTTGTAATCAGTAGGTCATTGGTTCGATCCCGATAGGAGGCTCTGTTTTTTTCGGAGGTGTGATGTTTAGCTTCAATCTTGGACAACACAAATCCGAAATCAACAACTGGGGAGATACCAGAGCGGTCAAATGGGGCGGACTGTAAATCCGCTGCTTCGGCTACGAAGGTTCGAATCCTTCTCTCCCCACTTATTGAGTAGGCAGTTTTCAGTTTTCAGATAGCAGTTAAAGTTATCAGATGATTGGGAACTGCTAACTTGATTAAAAAAGGTTTACGAATTTGTATTATCAGCAGGCACGGTGCCAACTGAAAACCGCAAACCGGAAACTGAAAATAAACAAGCGGAAGTAGCTCAGTTGGTAGAGCGATAGCCTTCCAAGCTATAGGTCGCGAGTTCGAACCTCGTCTTCCGCTCGGTTACAGAAGGCAGTTGGCCGTAGGCAGTTTATAGTTTCATTAACTAATAACTGCAAACTAAAAACTGATAACTGCAAACTAAAAAAATAAGCCGACGTAGCTCAGGGGTAGAGCACTTCCTTGGTAAGGAAGAGGTCATGGGTTCAAATCCCATTGTTGGCTCAACAGAATAAAACATAATAAAGAATACATTTTTAAGTATAAATTAACCTACAAATAATTATAAATCATGGCAAAAGAAAAGTTTGACCGCAGTAAACCGCATTTAAACATCGGTACAATCGGTCACGTTGACCACGGCAAAACAACCCTTACTGCAGCTATCACTAAAGTTTTAGCTGATGCAGGTTTATCAGAAGCTCGTTCATTTGATTCAATTGACTCAGCTCCTGAAGAAAAAGAACGTGGTATTACAATTAACACCGCGCACGTTGAGTACTCAACTGCTAACCGTCACTATGCTCACGTTGACTGTCCAGGTCACGCGGATTACGTGAAAAACATGGTTACAGGTGCTGCTCAGATGGACGGTGCAATCATTGTAGTTGCTGCAACTGATGGTCCGATGCCACAAACCCGCGAACACATCCTGTTGGCACGTCAGGTAGGTGTACCTGCACTTGTTGTTTTCATGAACAAGGTTGACATGGTTGATGATCCGGAATTATTAGAATTAGTAGAAATGGAAATTCGTGAATTATTATCATTCTACGAATATCCAGGTGATGATATCCCAGTAATTCAGGGTTCTGCATTAGGTGGTCTTAACGGCGATCCTACCTGGGTTGGTAAAATCATGGAGTTGATGGATGCTGTTGATAACTTTATCCCTATCCCTCCACGTTTGACAGATCTTCCTTTCTTAATGCCTGTTGAAGACGTATTCTCAATCACTGGTCGTGGTACTGTTGCTACCGGTCGTATTGAGCGTGGTGTAATCAACTCAGGTGAGCAAGTTGACATCCTTGGTATGGGTGCCGAAAACTTGAAATCAACTGTAACTGGTGTTGAGATGTTCCGTAAGATCCTTGATCGCGGCGAAGCTGGTGACAACGTAGGTTTATTGTTACGTGGTATTGAAAAAACTGATATCCGTCGTGGTATGGTTATTTGCAAACCAGGTTCAGTAACTCCACACACCGACTTCAAAGCAGAAGTATACGTATTATCAAAAGCAGAAGGTGGCCGTCACACTCCATTCTTCAACAAATACCGCCCGCAATTCTATTTCCGTACAACTGACGTAACCGGTGAAATTTCATTGGCCGAAGGTGTAGAAATGGTTATGCCAGGTGATAACGTTACCATCACTGTAAAATTGATCAACGCTATCGCTATGGAAAAAGGCTTACGTTTCGCTATCCGTGAAGGTGGCAGAACAGTAGGTGCTGGCCAGGTAACTGAAATTTTGAAATAAGAATTTCAAAAAGGTTAATTGGAAACATAAGTTTACTGTAAAAAGTAAACTTATGTTTTCTTATTATAAAATATACACGGGAATAGTTCAACGGTAGAATAGAGGTCTCCAAAACCTTTGATCAGGGTTCGAATCCTTGTTCCCGTGCATAAGCAAAGTTTAAAAATGGCTAACGTAACTGAATATATTAAAGAATCATACATCGAGTTAACTGAAAAGGTAACCTGGCCAACCTGGCGTGAGTTGCAAAGCAGTGCCATATTGGTATTGGTTGCTGCAATTATCATCGCCATGGTTATTTTAGGTATGGACCAGATCATAGCTTATTTGCTTAAAGCATTTTATAGTTCACTTACATAATATTTAGGAGATAGCGATGAGTGATCAATTGAAGTGGTATGTAGTTAGGGCCATAAGTGGTAAAGAAAAAAAGGTTAAACAATATATAGATGCCGAAATTAGTCGTTTGGGCATTACCCATTTGGTACCACAGGTATTAATACCAACAGAAAAGTATTACCAGATGCGCGATGGAAAAAAGATTGCTAAAGAGCGTAACTACTTTCCGGGCTATGTATTGATGGAAGCCGTATTGGATGGCGAAACCGAGCACATCATCAAAAATATAAACAGTGTTATAGGATTTTTAGGCGATAAAGCCGGTAATGCTATCCCACTGCGCCAGGCCGAAGTTAACCGTATTTTAGGTAAGGTTGATGAAATGAGTGCCCAGGGCGAAACAATGAACGTACCTTACTATATAGGCGAAAACGTAAAAGTAATGGATGGGCCTTTCAATGGCTTCAGCGGTGTAATCGAAGAAGTTAACGAAGAGAAAAAGAAATTAAAAGTTATGGTAAAGATATTCGGGCGCCGTACGCCGCTTGAATTGAATTACATGCAAGTAGAGAAAGAATAGATTTGAGATATGAGATTTTAGATGTGAGACATTGAAAATCAACTTGATCAGATTATATAATAAAATATACAGGTTTGTAAACAAGATAGGAGTCTCAAATCTCATATCTAACATCTCAAATCTAAAAACCTTAAATGTTACTTAGCTTCCACTTACTAACATTGAGTTATAATTAAAGTAAATTAAAATGGCAAAAGAGATCGGTGCAATGGTAAAGCTGCAGGTTAAAGGCGGCGCCGCAAACCCATCACCTCCAATTGGCCCTGCATTGGGTGCAAAAGGTGTGAACATCATGGAGTTTTGCAAGCAATTTAATGCACGTACCCAGGATAAAGCTGGAAAGGTGTTGCCTGTTTTGATTACTGTTTATGTTGACAAATCTTTCGAATTTATCATCAAAACCCCTCCTGTTGCAATCCAGTTATTGGAAGTTACAGGTTTAAAAAGTGGTTCGGCTGAACCCAACCGTAAAAAAGTTGCCAATGTAAATTGGGAGCAGGTTGAAACTATAGCCAAAGATAAAATGGTAGATTTAAATGCATTTACTGTAGAATCAGCCATGAAAATGGTGGCAGGTACTGCCCGTAGTATGGGAATCACCGTATCAGGTACGGCTCCCTGGAACTAAATTGATTTCGGATTTCGGATTTTCGATTTCAGATTTTTAAAATCTCAAATCTTAGATCTCAGATCTCGGATCAAAAATTATTAATTTATACAAAATCAGTTTAAGACAGTGGCTAGATTAACAAAAAATCAAAAAGCGGCACTCTCCAAAATTGAGGCAAACAAATCGTATTCATTAGAAGCTGCATCAGCTTTGGTAAAGGAATTAACCTTAACTAAATTTGATTCATCAGTTGATATAGACGTTCGTTTAGGTGTTGACCCGCGTAAAGCCAATCAAATGGTACGTGGTATTGCAACATTACCTCATGGAACCGGTAAAACTGTACGTGTATTGGTGCTTTGTACTCCTGATAAGGAACAAGAAGCTAAAGATGCAGGTGCGGATTACGTAGGTTTGGATGAATATATTGCCAAGATTGAAGGCGGATGGACTGACGTTGATATTATCATCACTATGCCAAGTGTAATGGCTAAGGTAGGTCGTTTGGGTAGAATTTTAGGCCCGCGTAACCTTATGCCAAACCCTAAATCAGGAACAGTAACTCCAGAAGTTGGAAAAGCTGTAACTGAGGTAAAAGCAGGTAAAATCGACTTCAAGGTTGATAAAACAGGTATCATCCATACCTCAATAGGAAAAGCATCATTCCCTGCAGATAAAATTTATGAGAATGCATTAGAAGTATTGCAGGTTATCTCAAAATTAAAGCCATCGGCAGCAAAAGGAACATATTTCAAGAGCATTCACATCTCTTCAACTATGTCTCCTGGAATAACAGTTGAAACTAAATCAGTAGCGGGGATCTAATCATGAATAAAGAAGAAAAATACGACCTTGTTCTTGCCCTTACTGAGCAAATGAAAGAGTACGGTAATTTCTATATTACTGATACCTCTAATTTAACAGTTGCAAAGATCAACGATATCCGTCGTCAGTGTTTCCAAAGCGAAATCACGATGAAAGTGGCAAAAAATAGCTTGATTAAAAAAGCTATGGAAGCTGCAGGTGGCGATTACACTCCAATATTTGATGTATTAAAAGGTTCATCATCAATCCTTTTTTCAAAATCGGCAACTGCTCCGGCAAAGTTGATTAAACAATTAAGGAAAAAAAGTGACAAGCCGATTTTAAAAGCAGCTTATATTGATTCAGCAATATTTATTGGCGACAACCAGATCGACACGTTGATCAAGTTGAAATCAAAAGAACAGCTGATAGGCGAAGTTATCGGATTATTGCAATCACCAGCCAAGAATGTTATTTCTGCACTGCAATCAGGCGGAAATACTATCGCAGGTTTGGTAAAAACATTACAAGAAAGAGGTTAACTAACACCTCATTAAAGTTAGATAACAATAAACAAAAAGCATTAAAAGTAAAATTTAAATAAAATGGCGGATTTAAAAGCGTTTGCTGAACAGTTGGTAAACTTAACAGTAAAGGAAGTAAACGAATTAGCTCAGATCTTAAAAGATGAGTATGGTATTGAGCCTGCTGCTGCAGCTGTTGCTGTTGCTGCTGCTCCAACAGGTGGCGATGACGCTCCTGCTGCTGAAGCAGTACAAACTGCATTTGACGTTATCCTGAAAGAAGCAGGTGGCGCTAAATTAGCGGTTGTTAAATTAGTAAAAGACTTAACTGGCTTAGGTTTGAAAGAAGCTAAAGATCTTGTTGACAGTGCACCAAAAGAAGTTAAAACCGGTGTAACTAAAGAAGAAGCTGAATCTTTGAAAAAACAATTAGAAGAAGCTGGAGCAGTAGTTGAGGTTAAATAAGTTAACCCAATAAAATATAGCATGAGACTCCGACCTATTTTGGTCGGGGTCTATTGCTGTTTATAAAGGTTTGGATATTAGATGCCAGATAAGAGATGTAAGATGTGAGATTTTTGGAGGTTAAGCTTTTAACAACCAGCCTTCTGCAACATATTCGGTCTCAAATCTCACATCTCAAATCTCACGTCTATCAAAGTTTATTAATAAACTAAAAATTAAACACCTTGGCAAACAACATTAATCAAAGAGTAAACTTTGCAACCAGTAGAAAGGTACTTGATTACCCCGATTTCCTGGATGTTCAGTTACAATCTTTCCAGGAATTTTTTCAATTGGAAACCACCTCAGACAACCGCTATAAAGAAGGTTTGTTTAAAGTGTTTGCTGAAAATTTTCCGATCTCAGATTCAAGGAACATCTTCGTTTTAGAGTTTCTGGATTACTTTATTGATCCGCCACGTTATGATATACAAGAGTGTATCGAGCGCGGATTAACTTATAGCGTACCATTAAAAGCCAAGCTTCGCCTGTCATGTAATGATGAGGAGCACGAAGATTTTGAAACAATTGTACAGGACGTTTATTTGGGTACTATCCCTTACATGACGCCTAAAGGTACATTTGTTATTAACGGTGCCGAGCGTGTAATTGTATCGCAGTTACACCGTTCACCAGGTGTATTCTTTGGCCAAAGCCGCCACACCAACGGTACAAAATTATACTCTGCCCGTGTTATTCCTTTCAAGGGTTCATGGATTGAGTTTGCTACAGACGTTAACAACGTGATGTATGCTTATATTGACCGTAAAAAGAAATTCCCGGTTACCACGTTGCTTCGTGCCATTGGTTATGACTCAGATAAAGACATCTTAGAGTTATTTGAACTGGCAGATGAAGTAAAAGTTAGCAAATCTGGTCTGAAGAAATTCATTGGCCGTAAGCTTGCTGCAAGGGTACTTAAAAAATGGGTAGAAGATTTTGTGGATGAGGATACCGGTGAAGTGGTATCTATCGACCGTAACGAAATCATCCTTGAGCGTGAAACTGTATTAGAAGATGACCATATTGATATGATCATTGATGCTGGCGTTAAAACCATCATCCTGAACAAGGAAGATGCTTCAACCAGCGGTGATTATACTATTATATATAACACTTTACAAAAGGATACTTCAAACTCCGAGAAAGAAGCGGTGGAGCATATCTATCGTCAATTACGTAACGCCGAACCACCTGATGAGGAAACTGCACGCGGTATTATCGATCGTTTATTCTTCTCGGATAAAAGATATGACCTGGGCGATGTGGGCCGCTACCGCATCAACCGTAAATTGAAATTAAATACCTCTGATGAAACTAAGGTATTAACCAAACAGGATATTATCGCCATCGTAAAATATTTGATCAAACTGATCAACTCAAAAGCCGAGGTGGATGATATTGACCACTTGTCAAACCGTCGTGTTCGTACAGTTGGTGAGCAATTATATGCTCAGTTTGGTGTTGGTTTGGCCCGTATGGCCCGTACCATCCGTGAGCGTATGAACATCCGCGACAACGAGGTGTTTACCCCGACTGACCTGATCAATGCACGTACATTATCATCTGTGATCAACTCGTTCTTCGGAACTAACCAGTTATCACAGTTTATGGACCAAACCAATCCACTGGCAGAGATTACGCACAAGCGTCGTCTGTCAGCCCTTGGGCCCGGTGGTCTGTCACGTGAGCGTGCAGGTTTCGAGGTTCGTGACGTACACTATACCCACTACGGTAGGTTATGTACCATCGAAACTCCGGAAGGACCGAACATTGGTTTGATTTCGTCACTTTGCGTACACGCCAAGATCAATAACTTAGGCTTTATCGAAACACCATACAAACGTGTGGTTGAAGGTAAAGTACAGGTTCAGGAGCCGGTTATCTATTTATCTGCCGAAGATGAAGATGGTAAAACAATTGGCCAGGCAAACGCGCATTATGATGATAATGGTGTATTTGCTTTACCAAAAGTAAAAGCCCGTTTTGAAGGTGACTTCCCGATTATTGATCCGGAGAAACTTGATTTAATGGATATTGCGCCAAACCAGATCACCTCTATCGCCGCTTCGCTCATTCCGTTCCTTGAACATGATGATGCTAACCGTGCATTGATGGGATCAAACATGCAACGCCAGGCTGTACCTTTGTTACGCCCTGAAGCGCCAATTGTTGGTACCGGTTTGGAAGGTCGTGTGGCTAAAGATTCACGTACACTAATCAATGCCGAAGGCGATGGTGTGGTTGAATATGTTGATGCTAACGAAATCCGTATTAAATATGACCGTAACGAGCTTGACCGCCTGATATCATTTGATGGCGATTCAAAAAGCTACCGTTTAACCAAGTTCAAGAAAACCAACCAGAGTACTACCATGAACCTTAAGCCAATTGTTAAAAAAGGCCAAAGGGTATCAAAAGGAGAGGTGCTTTGCGAAGGTTACGCAACACAGGCAGGCGAGCTTGCCCTGGGCCGTAACTTAAAAGTGGCTTTCATGCCTTGGCAAGGTTACAACTTTGAGGATGCTATCGTGATCTCTGAGCGCGTTGTATCGCAGGATATTTTCACTTCGCTTCACGTAGAAGAATTTGAGTTGGAAGTACGTGATACCAAACGTGGTGAAGAAGAATTAACACCAGATATCCCTAACGTATCAGAAGAAGCCACTAAAGACCTTGACGAAGACGGTATTATCCGTGTAGGCGCCGAGGTTAAAGAAGGTGATATCCTGATTGGTAAGATTACCCCTAAAGGCGAATCTGACCCATCACCGGAAGAAAAACTGTTACGCGCCATTTTTGGTGATAAAGCAGGTGATGTTAAAGATGCATCTTTAAAAACTCCACCTTCAATTGCAGGTGTAGTTATAGATACCAAATTGTTTAGCCGTGCCAAGAAAACGTCGAAAGCCGAAGAAAAAGCACAGTTAGAGAAATTGGATAACAAACATGATAAGGCAGTAAAAGATCTTAAAAACACTTTGATTGAAAAGTTATTTGAGATTGTGAACGGCAAAACATCACAAGGTGTTTACAACGTTTACAAAGAGCTTCATGTGCCTAAAGGTGTAAAATTCACCCAGAAAATTTTAGTTGAGCTTAATTACGAAAACATTAACCCAACTAAATGGACAACTGATGATGATAAAAACGACCAGATAAAAACCTTACTTCATAACTACAACATCAAAGTTAATGAAGAGCTGGGCGCTTACCGTCGTGATAAATTTGCTATCAGTGTGGGTGATGAACTGCCATCGGGTATTGTTCAAATGGCTAAAGTTTATATTGCTAAAAAGCGTAAGCTTAAAGTAGGTGATAAAATGGCTGGTCGTCACGGTAATAAGGGTATTGTTGCGCGTATTGTACGTGATGAGGATATGCCTTTCCTTGAAGACGGAACACCGGTTGATATTGTGTTGAACCCGCTGGGTGTACCTTCACGTATGAACTTAGGGCAGATATACGAAACCGTATTAGGTTGGGCAGGTAAAGAGTTGGGCATTAAATTCGCTACGCCTATTTTTGATGGTGCAAGCCATACCGAAGTTGAGGAGTGGGTTAAAAAAGCAAACCTACCAGAATCTGGCCGTACCTATTTATACAACGGCTTAACAGGCGACCGTTTTGACCAGCAAACCACAGTAGGTATTATATACATGCTGAAATTGGGTCACATGGTTGATGATAAGATGCACGCACGTTCTATCGGGCCATACTCATTAATTACACAACAACCATTGGGTGGTAAAGCCCAGTTTGGTGGTCAGCGTTTTGGTGAGATGGAGGTTTGGGCATTGGAAGCATTTGGTGCTGCCAATATCCTGCAAGAGATATTAACCGTTAAATCGGATGATGTTATCGGCCGTGCCAAAACTTATGAGGCTATTGTTAAAGGTGAAAACCTGCCAACACCATCAGTTCCTGAATCATTCAACGTATTGGTTCATGAGTTAAGAGGTTTAGGATTAGATATCACGTTAGAATAATTATTGAATTATTGAGGGATTGAATTATTGAATAGTTCAGTCCTTCAGTAATTTTTTGGAATTCGATAATTCAATAATTCATCCTTCAATAATTAAAAACAAAGGAGACTATGTCTTACAAAAAGGATAATAAAATCAAAAGTAATTTCACCACAATTACTATCAGCCTGGCCTCTCCAGAGTCCATTCTTGAGCGTTCAAGCGGTGAGGTTTTAAAACCAGAAACCATCAACTACAGGACCTATAAACCTGAGCGTGATGGTTTATTCTGCGAGCGTATTTTTGGTCCGGTTAAAGATTATGAGTGCCATTGCGGTAAATACAAACGTATCCGTTACAAGGGTATAGTTTGCGACCGTTGCGGTGTTGAAGTAACCGAGAAAAAAGTTCGTCGCGAGCGCATGGGCCACATTAACCTTGTAGTTCCTGTTGCGCACATCTGGTACTTCCGTTCGTTGCCAAATAAAATTGGTTACTTACTGGGCTTACCAACAAAACGGTTAGACTTAATTATATACTACGAGCGCTATGTAGTAATACAGGCAGGTATCAAAGAATCAGACGGAATCAACAAAATGGATTTCCTGACTGAAGAAGAATACCTTGACGTATTAGATACCCTTCCGAAAGAAAACCAGTACCTTGACGACAAAGATCCTCAGAAATTTGTTGCCAAAATGGGTGCCGAGGCTTTGGAAGAATTATTAAAACGCCTTGATTTGGATGAGCTTTCATTTAGCTTACGCCACCAGGCAGCAAACGAAACTTCACAACAACGTAAAAACGAAGCTTTAAAACGTTTACAGGTTGTTGAGGCTTTCCGTGATGCAAAAACCAGGATTGAAAATAACCCAGAGTGGATGATTGTTAAAATCGTTCCGGTTATCCCGCCTGAATTGCGTCCGTTAGTGCCTTTGGAAGGTGGTCGTTTCGCTACTTCAGATTTGAATGACCTTTACCGTCGTGTAATTATCCGTAACAACCGTTTAAAACGTTTGATCGAGATTAAAGCGCCGGAAGTTATCTTACGTAACGAAAAACGTATGTTACAGGAAGCTGTAGATTCGTTATTCGATAACTCACGTAAAGTTAACGCGGTTAAAACCGAAGGTAACCGTGCTTTAAAATCACTTTCGGATATCCTGAAAGGTAAACAAGGCCGTTTCCGTCAAAACTTATTAGGTAAACGTGTGGATTACTCTGCCCGTTCGGTAATTGTTGTAGGGCCAAACCTTAAATTACACGAGTGTGGTTTACCAAAAGATATGGCTGCCGAGCTGTTTAAACCATTTATCATTCGCAAAATGATTGAGCGTGGTGTGGTTAAAACAGTAAAATCTGCCAAAAAGATTGTTGACCGTAAAGACCCATTAGTTTGGGACATTTTGGAAAACGTATTGAAAGGACACCCTGTGTTACTAAACCGTGCACCAACGCTGCACAGGTTAGGTATCCAGTCGTTCCAGCCAAAACTGGTTGAAGGTAAAGCAATCCAATTGCACCCATTAACCTGTACGGCCTTCAACGCGGATTTTGACGGTGACCAGATGGCCGTTCACGTACCACTTGGTAACGCGGCAATTTTGGAAGCCCAGGTATTGATGCTTGCATCGCACAACATTTTGAACCCTGCTAACGGTACTCCTATTACAGTACCATCGCAGGACATGGTGCTTGGTTTGTACTACATAACCAAAGGCCGTAAAACTGATGATGGACGTATTGTAAAAGGCCAGGGTTTAACTTTTTACTCTTCTGAAGAAGTGATCATTGCTTACAACGAACGTAAAATTGACCTGCACGCCTTTATAAAAGTTAAAGCTTTTACAAAAGATCGTGAAGGCAACATTGTAAGCAAAATTATTGATACTACTGTAGGCCGTGTGTTATTTAACGAGCATGTACCTGTAGAAGTAGGTTATATCAATGAACTGCTTACCAAGAAATCATTACGTGATATTATTGGCGAGGTGGTGAAAATTACCGGTATGGCACGTGCAGCACAATTCCTTGATGATATTAAGGAATTAGGTTTCAAGATGGCATTCCAGGGTGGTTTATCATTTAACCTGAAAGATATCAATATCCCTGCAGAAAAAGTTACGCTAATCGAAACAGCCTCTAAACAGGTTGAAGAGGTTATGGGTAACTATAACATGGGTTTCATTACCAACAACGAGCGTTATAACCAAATTATCGATATCTGGACACGTATCAACAACCGCTTAACCGCGAATGTGATGGACATCCTGAGCAACGATAACCAGGGCTTCAACTCGGTATATATGATGCTTGATTCCGGAGCGCGTGGTTCTAAAGAGCAGATTCGTCAGCTTGCAGGTATGCGTGGTTTGATGGCTAAGCCTCAAAAATCTGGTTCAGGTGGCGAGATCATCGAAAACCCGATCCTTTCAAACTTTAAAGAAGGTTTGTCGGTATTGGAGTACTTTATCTCAACCCACGGTGCACGTAAAGGTTTGGCGGATACGGCGTTAAAAACAGCTGATGCTGGTTACTTAACCCGTAGGCTGCATGATGTTGCCCAGGATATGATTGTAGGCGAAGTTGATTGCGGTACCTTAAGGGGTATTTATACAACTGCGTTAAAAGATAACGAAGACATTGTTGAGCCATTATACGATCGTATTTTAGGCCGTACTACCTTGCATGATGTTCATGATCCTATTACAGGTGAACTGCTGGCATCTGCAGGACAGGATTTGACAGAAGAGGTTTCTAAGAAAATTGAAAACTCTCCTTTAGAAGGTGTCGAAATCCGTTCGGTATTGACATGCGAAAGCAGAAGAGGTGTATGTGCTTTATGCTATGGCCGTAACCTTGCAAGCGGTAAACGTGTGCAAAAAGGCGAGGCTGTTGGTGTAATTGCTGCACAGTCAATCGGTGAGCCGGGTACGCAGTTAACATTACGTACATTCCACGTGGGTGGTACCGCGTCAAACATCGCGGCTGAATCACAGATCAACGCTAAGTTTGATGGTATCATCGAATTTGAAAACGTACGTACCGTTGAATTCAATACTGCCGAAGAAGGTAAAGTTGATGTGGTGTTAGGCCGTTCGGGCGAGTTCAGGATTGTTGAGCAGGGAAGCAATAAAGTTATTGTTACCAACAACATCCCTTACGGTTCATACCTATATGTTAAAGATGGTGCCAAAATCACCAAAGGCGACAGGATTTGTTCATGGGATCCGTACAATGCGGTTATCATATCTGAATTTGCAGGTTTAACCCAGTTTGAAGCTGTATTAGAAGGTATCACGTTCCGTGAAGAATCTGACGAGCAAACCGGTCACCGCGAAAAAGTAATCATTGATACCAGGGACAAAACTAAAAACCCTGTTATCCAGATTACCGATACAAAAGGTAACGTAATAAAAGGATATAACATTCCTGTAGGTGCTCACATTGCTGTTGAAGAAGGCGAGAAACTACAAACCGGACAGGTTATTGCTAAAATCCCTCGTTCAACTGGTAAAACCCGCGATATCACCGGTGGTTTACCACGTGTAACAGAGTTGTTTGAAGCACGTAACCCATCTAACCCGGCTGTAGTAACCGAAATTGATGGCGTAGTAACCTTAGGCGGTATTAAACGTGGTAACCGCGAAATGACCATCGAATCAAAAGATGGCCAGATCAAGAAATACCTTGTTCCATTGTCAAAACACATCCTTGTACAGGATAACGACTTTGTGAAGGCTGGTATGCCGTTATCAGATGGTTCAATATCTCCTGCAGATATCCTGGCTATTAAAGGCCCGGCTGCAGTACAGGAGTACCTGGTAAATGGTATACAAGAGGTTTACCGTTTGCAGGGTGTTAAAATTAATGATAAACACTTTGAGGTTATCGTTCACCAGATGATGCAGAAAGTAGCTATCGAAGATGCGGGCGATACCCGTTTCTTAGAGCGTGAAGCTGTTGACAGCTGGGATTTTATGAACGAAAACGATGAGATATTTGACAAGAAAGTTGTAGTTGAACCAGGTGATTCAAATACATTAAAAGCTGGTCAGATAGTATCATTAAGGAGATTGCGTGATGAGAATTCGATTTTAAAACGTAAAGATTTGAAATTGGTTGAAGTGCGCGATGCTATCGCAGCAACATCAAGCCCGATACTGCAAGGTATCACCAGGGCCTCATTAGGTACCAAATCGTTTATCTCTGCAGCATCGTTCCAGGAAACTACCAAAGTACTGAACGAAGCAGCTATAGCAGGTAAAAAAGACAACATGCTTGGCTTGAAAGAAAACGTTATTGTTGGCCACTTAATACCGTCAGGTACAGGTTTACGCGAATACGAAAATATCCGTGTAGGCTCACAGGAAGAGTTTGACCGCTTAATGGCTTCAAAAGCTGAAGAAGTCGAGGCATAAGTTAAGCTTCTGATACTATCTTAGTCCCCCGGGTTTTATATTCGGGGGATTTTTTTTGTGAAAAAATCACATCAGGCAAAACAAAAGCAAAAAACACGTGTTTTAGCTGAACTTGTTCTGAATGTAGCATGCAATGTTTGTATTATAACAAAGGAAAAGAATAAAGTAATTACCCCAACAAAAAGACTATGACGAAAAGTACGTCTTTTTGTTATTTTAGTAGCATGGAAGAACAAAACGAAAATCAGCTCAATATTGAGCTTTCCGAAGAGATTGCCGAAGGTATTTATTCAAACCTGGCCATCATTACCCACTCCAGTTCGGAGTTTGTGCTCGACTTTATCCGCGTTATGCCTGGAGTGCCAAAAGCCAAAGTTAAATCAAGGATAATTTTAACGCCTGAGCATGCCAAGCGTCTTTTATCGGCATTGGAAGATAACATCGAAAAGTTTGAAACATTGAACGGTCGCATCAAAATACAACAGGATCCATCTGGCTTTCCAATGAATTTTGGCGGCACCATGGGGCAAGCATAATTTTGATTATTATATTAAAATGCACTTTTGATTAAAAAAAAGTTACGTTAAAGGCGTATTTATAAAAAAAATAGTAATTAATTAATCGGTTTTAAAAAAAAGTGTATATATTGCAACGTTTTAAAACTTACACCTATAAAATATGAGAAACGTAATCCAATGAGAAAAGCCTACTTTTTAAATTCATATTTAATACTCGTCATCTTATTCGTTTCAGTGGGGCTGTTTTCCTGCTCATCAACAAAGAAGGTTAAATATTTCCAGGATATCCCAGATTCGGGGCAATTAAAAACAATTGCAAAAGCTGAATATGTGCCGCCAGTTATCCAGCCTGACGATATTTTAACGATAATAGTTCAGACAATTGATCCACAAAATACCGTTGCTATCAATATGGGTAACGTGCCGGTATCAAGTACGGGATCATTGTTAAACGCATCGACGAGTGCTGTTCCTATTAATCAACAGATATCAGCAGGTTATTTAGTTGATAAAGACGGTGTTGTTGAGATGCCAATATTGGGTAAAATAAAACTTGGTGGTTACACAACTACAGAGGCGACCGAAATTGTAAGAAAAGCAGCCTCGGAGGTTTTTAAAAATCCAACCATTATAGTACGATATGCCAACTTTAAAATTAGCATAACAGGTGAAGTATTAAAACCTGGTGTGTATGTTATACCTAATGAAAAAGTTAGCATCCTTGATGCTATAGCTTTAGCCGGAGATTTGACAATTTTTGGAAAAAGAGAGAATGTTCTTTTGATTAGAGAGAATCCTGATCATTCCAAAACGCCACATCGTTTTAATTTAAAAAAGAGTGATATCATGAATTCGCCATTTTATTATCTGCGTCAAAATGATATATTGTATGTTGAGCCAGGACCTGGCAAGTCATCAGCTACCGATGCCTCTCAAGCTAGGTATTATACCCTTGTAGGTTCGTTGCTATCTGTATTAATCGTTTTATTCACAAGAAAATAACATTCTATAATGGATATCAATAATCCAAAATTAAAAAAGACAGACGAAGAGCCAGGTATAGATTATAAAAAATTTATAACGAGGATTGTAGTTAATTGGCCTTTATTCTTGGTTAGCTTACTTGTATTTGGGGCCTTAGGTTTTATATACAAAAGATATTCAACGCCAAACTTTAAAATTGCCTCTTTAATGATCGTAGAGCCCGATGATAAATCAGGAGGAAGTAGTGCTGCCAACGGCTTGAGTAATTTAACAGATATATCTTCTTTATTCGGTATTCCTAACAATGCCGAAAATGAGGTTCAAATATTGAGTTCAAGGCGCATTATCAGCGGGGTGGTAAACGCAATGAATTTAAATGTTGTAATACGTCATAACGGTGTTATAAAGAAAATTGAACTTTTTGATGAAGCACCTTTTGATGTTGCCATACATTATAAAACAGATTCATTAGACAGAAAAAGTTTTGAGGTATCAATACACAACAACTCAATACACTTGTCTAATAGTGCCGACAATATCGATGTCACCGGCAGTTTTGGACAAAAGATAGCTTTGCCCCAATATGACCTCGTTTTTACTAAAAAGAACAATCCGATAGATAAAAATGGGTACATTTTAGATATTGCCTCAGAAGAATCAACAGTTGAAGCGTTATCAAAAGTTGTTCAGGTAAGTTTGTCAAGCAAAACTACTACAACCATAAATTTATCTTTAGATTACCCCAATTCAAAAAAGGGGGAAGCTATACTAAATAAATTGATGGATATTTATTTAAAAGCTAACCGTGAAAACAAAGTACAGATAGCCGATAGCACCCTTGCTTTTATAGATGAAAGGTTGGAACTTGTAGGAAAGCAATTAAATGTAGTTGAAAAAGATTTTGAACACTTTAGAAAGGAAAACAAAATTGCCGATGTTGATGAGCAGTCAAAAGCTTTGATTGGTTCGGCAAGTGATTTTCAAAAGCAAATAAGTACGCTTGATGTACAAATTTCTGTGATTCAGGATTTGCAAAAGTATCTTAATAATCCTAACAACAGGAAAATATTACCGGCAGGTGCGTTAGGGGCAGATAATCAAGCTATCACAGATGCGGTAGGACGATATAACGATTTATTGTTAGAGCGGGAAAAGCAAAGTTTGGGAAGTACGGATAAAAGCCCATACATTCAGACGTTAGATACGCAAATCGAAAATATTAGAACTATTGTTTTAAAAAACATAAATTCTTATCTGACTGGCTTATTGGTTAGTAAGAAAAACCTTGAAAGCCAGAATAATCGGTTTACCGGGAAAATAGAAAGTGTCCCCTCGCAAGCCAGAATATTTCTTGACTACACGCGGCAGCAAACTGTAAAGCAGGATTTGTATGTGTATTTATTGCAAAAGCGGGAAGAAACCGCAATCTCAAAAACATCTACAATTTCAACTGCCAGAATCATTGACGTAGCAAAAAGTAGTTACGAGCCTGATAAGTCAAAGGTGTTTTTAGTGGTATTCTTGTGCCTTGTATTCGGCTTTGTTCTTCCGTTAGTGTTTTTGAGTTTAAAAGAAGGATTCAATGTAAAGATCTTATCCAAACTGGATGTAGAAGAAGGCACAAACATACCTATTGTAGGAGAGATCAGCCACAATGACAAAGATCAGGCACTTGTTGTAGATACCAATTCCAGGTCAATCATTTCAGAACAATTCCGCGGGTTAAGAACGAATTTACAGTTTTTGTTAAACGCTGATAAGCCACAGGTTTTAATGGTTACATCAAGTATGAGTGGTGAAGGTAAATCTTTCATATCATTGAACATAGGAAGTGTTTTAGCATTAAGTGGCAAAAAAGTTGTGTTCATAGAACTTGATTTACGTAAGCCAAGGTTATCGCAAAATTTGGGCATTGATAGTCAAAATGGTTTTACCAACTTCGCTGTTTCGAGTACGATGGATGTTGAATCTATTTTAAAGCCCACCTGGTTTAGCGAAAATTGCTTTATAGTGTCTTCTGGCCCTATACCTCCTAATCCGTCGGAATTGCTGCTAAGTAATAGGTTGGATACACTGATAAGTCATTTAAAAACGAAGTTTGACTATATTATTATTGATAGTGCCCCAATAGGATTGGTGTCGGACGCCTTACTTATTGAGAAGTATGCCGACATCACTTTATATATCGTTCGGCATAAATACACATTTAAATCACAGTTGGGGATAGTAAACGATCTGGTGCAAACAGACAAGATTAAAAAAGTATACTTGGTGATAAACGATATAGAATCTAAGAAAGCTGGTTATTATGGTGGTTATGGTTACGGCTACGGCTACGGCTATGGTTACGGCTATGGTTACGGCTATGGAAGTTACATGGAAGATAATAAAACCAAATCGTCCTGGATGTCAAGGTTATTCAAAAGTAACAAATAGCGAATTGTTAAATAAGATTGTGTGTGTTGTTTACTAAGTCATAAAGGTCAGTTGTTGTTAAAACGGTGTTTTTAAAATTATAAGAGATGTTTAGCTTTACTTTAAAAATTGTTGATATTAAACAAGAAACATCTGATACGGTAACGCTTTGTCTTAAACAGCCTGGTCTTAAAAAAGTAGCTTATTTGCCCGGTCAATATCTTACGCTTGTTTTTAAAATAAATGGGCGTAAGTATAATCGTCCTTATTCATTTTCGTCTGCTCCTGGTGTCGATCCTCATTTAGAAGTTACTATAAAACGGGTAAACGGAGGAATTGTATCGAACCATATTATCGATGTTCTAAAAATCGGTGATTTAGTTGAAGTGCTGCCGCCAATGGGCGACTTTATATTTGATCCATCGGTAATTGCAAATGATAAGCACATAATATTGTGGGGCGCAGGTAGTGGAATAACGCCGCTTATATCAATTGCTAAATATATATTAAATCATAAAACAGGCCATAAAATAAGCTTGATTTATGGGAATAAAAATTCCGAGTCGGTAATTTTTGCTGATAAGATAAGTGAGTTGAAGAAAAACTATCAGCAGGATTTAAAGACCTGGCATTTTCATTCTCAACTTAAAATATCCGAAGCCAACCCTGATGTTATTGAAGGCAGAATAAGTCCCAAAAAGGTACTTGCCGTAATGAAGCAGGAATTGGATTTGCAGAATACTGTTCATTATATATGTGGGCCCGCCGGTTTAAAAGAATCAGTTAAAGAGGTCTTGAGGGATATGGAAATAGAGGCTCATCAAATATTTTCGGAAGATTTTGAGGTTGTTTTGAATCAAAAAGATTTCGAGAATATAACTACTCAGGTTGTCGAGATAGAGAAAGATGGCACAGTTAAAAAAATAGAGGTTGTAAAAGGTAAAAGCATATTGGATGCGGGGCTTGATGCAGATATTGATATTGATTATTCGTGCCAAACCGGAAGCTGTTTGGTTTGCCGGGCAAAGCTTTTAAGCGGTGAGGTTAAAATGCCAAAGCCCGCCCAAGAATACCAAAAATTGCTTGCCGGCGAATGTCTTTTATGTTGTAGCTATCCTTTGACAGATGATGTCCGAGTTAGTATTTAATAGCACTACTTAACTTAATGAAAATATAGATGAAAGTTGTATTACTTGCCGGTGGGTTAGGAACCCGTTTGTCCGAAGAAACAGTTTTAAGGCCCAAGCCTATGGTAGAAATTGGTGGAATGCCGATTTTATGGCATATCATGAAAATTTATTCGTCGCACGGATTTAATGATTTTGTGATATGCCTGGGTTATAAAGGTTATGTAATAAAAGAGTACTTTGCCAATTACTTTTTACATAAATCAGATGTAACAATTGATCTAAAGGATAATTCTATCAAGGTTCATGACACACAAGCTGAACCGTGGACAATAACATTGGTTGATACCGGCAACGAATCGATGACAGGCGGACGTATCAAACGCATAAAGTCACATGTAGGTAACGAAACTTTTATGCTTACCTATGGTGATGGCGTAAGCAATGTTAACATAACAGAATTGGCCAAATTTCATAAAGAGAAGGGTAAGCTATGTACTGTAACATCGGTACAACCGTCCGGACGTTTTGGGGCTATTAATCTTAACGAAGATAATTCTGTTCATTCATTTATGGAGAAACCAAAAGGTGATGGTGCCTGGATCAACGGCGGTTTTTTTGTATGCGAACCTGCAGTTTTTGATTATATAGAAGGTGATAGTACCATATGGGAAAGAGAGCCTATGGAGGAAATTGCAAAGGCTGGCGAAATGGTTGCTTTTAACCATGATGGATTTTGGAAGCCAATGGATACACTGCGTGATAAACAAGAGCTTGAAGAAGATTGGTCACAACATAAAGCTAAATGGAAAACCTGGTAATATGTTTAAAGAATTAGAAGCTATTTATAAAGGGAAAAAAGTTTTTTTAACAGGACACACGGGCTTTAAAGGCTCATGGATGTTAAAAAT
The DNA here is from genome assembly GCF_058801545.1 of Mucilaginibacter sp. GW822-FHT03E02. Taxonomy (NCBI): domain Bacteria; kingdom Pseudomonadati; phylum Bacteroidota; class Sphingobacteriia; order Sphingobacteriales; family Sphingobacteriaceae; genus Mucilaginibacter; species Mucilaginibacter sp. GW822-FHT03E02. The sequence continues at coordinate 5,735,270 of NZ_JBXANJ010000001.1, forward strand.
TTTAACCATGCTTGGAGCCCAAACTACGGGTTATGCGCTTGCGCCGGAAAATGAATTTGATTTATTTTACTTAATTGAGGGCAACAAAATCTGTAATTCGATAATTGGAGATCTTCGTGATAAAGCAAAACTCACAGCCGCTATTGCTGATTGCGATCCTGATTTTGTTTTTCATTTGGCAGCACAGCCGCTGGTAAGATTATCGTATGATATACCTGCCGAGACCTTTGAAGTAAATGCTATTGGAACAGCCAACGTACTTGATGGCGTACGGACGTTGGAGAAGGCCTGCCAGGTGGTGCTGATTACAACCGACAAGGTTTATCATAACAATGAATGGGTTTACCCTTATCGCGAAACGGATAGGTTGGGAGGGTATGACCCTTATAGCGCCAGCAAAGCTTGTGCCGAATTGGTTATTGACTCTTATAGAAATTCTTTTTTTAATACAGCCAGCTACTCATCTCATCGTAAATCTATTGCGGTAGCAAGAGCAGGTAACGTAATTGGTGGAGGCGATTGGGCAAAAGACCGCTTGATACCGGATATAGTTAGATTTTTATCAAAAGAGCAAAAAATAATTATTCGTAATCCCAATTCGGTAAGGCCATGGCAACACGTTTTGGAGCCATTGCTTGGATACTTGCTTTTAGGAAGCAAAATGGTAGCGGAGCCAGTTACATTTGCCGATGCTTATAACTTTGGCCCAGGTTTAAGTGACGCATTACCAGTACATGAGATGGTTGAATTAGCCATACAGAATTGGGGCAGTGGCGAAGTTGAGATATTTAATTCGGATAAGCAACCTCATGAGGCCGGTTTGTTAAAATTGGATATCAGTAAAGCCATGAATAACTTAAATTGGAGGCCTAAGTATCAGGCTTTGGAGACAATAAAGAAGACAATAGATTGGTATAAGTACTACTTCAGTAATCCGGATGACATCAATCAGTTTACTGAAAGACAAATAAAAGACTTTGTAAGTTAAGTTATTAAATAATACCCAGATAAAGTAGACATAAAAAAGACGTTAAGATGTTAAAAAATATAAACGACCCCGAGTTAGAAAAAAGCCTGCGGGCTATAGCTAAAGCGCAAACAGAAAAAATTATTATCCCAGGAAAGAACTATATCCCCGTAACCGGCAAAGTGTTAGATGAGGAGGACATTTTGTTTGGCGTAGAAGCGGCTTTAGATGGTTGGTTGACTACAGGGCGCTTTGCCAATAAATTTGAAGTAGATTTTGCCCAATATTTTGGTGCTCATAAAGCTTTATTGGTCAACTCTGGATCGTCGGCAAATTTGGTTGCTTTTTATGCGCTTACTTCGCCTAAATTGGGCGAACGTGCCATTTTGCCCGGTGATGAAGTGATTACAGTTGCAGCCGGTTTTCCTACAACTGTAAACCCTATAGTCCAGTTTGGCGCCGTACCGGTTTTTGTAGATGTGGATATTGCAACGCATAACGTAAATGCCGATTTGATAGAGGCTGCCGTTTCTGATAAAACAAAAGCCATCATGATAGCCCATTCACTGGGCAATCCTTTTAATTTAGATGAGGTAATGCGCGTGGCAAAGAAATATAACCTTTGGGTTGTTGAGGATGATTGTGATTCGTTGGGAGCTACTTACCGCGGGAAAAAAACGGGTACCTTTGGTGACATATCGACATTTTCATTCTACCCTGCGCATCACATTACAATGGGTGAAGGCGGGGCTGTGCTTATAAATAATCCGGAATTAGCTAAACTGGCCGAAAGCTTCAGAGATTGGGGTCGGGATTGCTATTGTGAGCCAGGTAAGGATAATACCTGCGGATGCAGATTTTCGCAGCAATTAGGTTCACTGCCATATGGTTATGACCATAAATATACTTATTCGCATGTTGGCTTTAACTTAAAGGTAACCGATATGCAAGCTGCTTTTGGTGTTTCTCAACTTAAAAAGGTAGACTCTTTTGTTCAAAAAAGACGCGAAAACTATAAGGCTTTATATGAGCGAATGAAGCAGTTTGAAGATATATTTATATTACCCGAGCCTACGCCAAACAGCGATCCATCATGGTTTGGGTTTTTATTAACATTACGGGAAGGCGATGCAGCAGACAGGCACATGTTGGTTCAGCATCTTGAAGAAAGTAAAATAGGTACCCGTTTATTGTTTGCTGGTAATTTGTTACGTCAGCCGGCGTATGCCAACATCAAACACCGTGTAGTTGGCGACCTTACAAATACTGATATTATCATGAACAGGTCATTCTGGCTGGGTGTTTGGCCCGGATTAAATGAAGATCATTACGATTACATGGCTCAAGTAGTAGCCGACTATATTAAGTAAATCAGATCCTTTTAAAGGATCATTTAACCTGACTTGGTGTTTGGGTTGAATAGTTGCTGGGTTTATTACCTATTCATATAATTTATGCCAATGGAATTAGAAAATACTTTTATTGAAGGTCTTAAGATTTTGCATTTGAGTAAAATAGCAGATAACAGGGGGAGTTTTACCAAGATGTTCAATGAAGATTTCTTTAATAGTCATAATTTAACAACTGCAATAAAAGAAAGCTATTTTTCTGTATCCCATAAAAATGTAGTTAGGGGAATGCATTTTCAAACCCCACCAGCAGATCATACGAAGCTTGTATTTGTGAACCAGGGGAGTATAACCGACGTAGTACTTGACATAAGGAAAAAATCGGCCACTTTCGGGAAATATTATAGCATAGATATTTCTGCAGATTTTCCAAAACTGGTTTACATACCTAATGGTTGTGCCCATGGTTTCCTCTCGAAAGAAGACAATACGATTGTTTCATACATGCAGACTTCTGTTTACAACAAAGATTGCGATATGGGTATTTTATGGAACTCTTTTGATATGGATTGGAAAATAGATTCTCCTATCATTTCTGTTAGGGATGCGGATTTTGAGCCGTTTGACAAATATAAATCTGCTTTTTGATGAATATACTTATTACGGGCGCTTCAGGATTTATAGGTAAACATCTGTTTAAGCAATTGACAGAAAAAGGAAATTTAATATTCATATTGGTTAGATCCACTTCTAATATTGATTTTGTTGAAGATAAATCGAATATTATTGTGTATCAAGGTCAGGAACATCTATGTCAATTTCTAATCGAAAACAAGATAGATGGTGTTATCCACCTTGCTACACTTTACCTCTATCAACATAAGCCGGAAGAAATTCAGGATTTGATCAGTTCAAATGTAACCTTCGGAACACAGGTGTTAGATGCAGCATGCAAGGCGAATTTGAAATGGTTTATAAACACAGGAACCCTTTTCCAAAACTTTAATAATGAGGCTTATAACCCGGTAAATTTGTATGCAGCTACGAAACAGGCATTTGAAGATATTGCCAAGTTTTATTATACCGTTGCCAATATCAACTTTGCCACATTAAAGTTAAACGATACCTATGGGCCAAACGATACCCGTAAAAAAATATTTAATATTTGGAGAGAATTTGCTGAAAATGGCCAGGAGTTGAAAATGTCGCCTGGCGACCAAATTATTGACATATTATATATTAACGACGTTGTAAAGGGATTTGAAATATTGGCGCGGCAGTTAAATGATAGTCCTGACGCAAGTATTAAAGGCGAATGCTTCTCGTTGCCAAGTAGTGAAAAAATCACGTTAAGGCAATTGGCCGGTATATTTGAAGAAGTAAGCAATAAAAAATTGAATATAAAATGGGGCGGGCTACCATATCGTTCAAGAGAGGTCATGGAGCCTGCAGTTATACAATCGCTGCCAGTCTGGAAACAGGAAATTGATTTTTTAACCGGTATAAAACTGCTTTTTAACGAGTAGTATACAGCATTGTAGCAAAGGTTAATATTATATGAGTAATCCACTAAAAAAGATAAGTCAACTCGGAAATTTAAAAATTCTGAAAAATTTCAGCAATTTGGTTTTCGGGAACTTAGTATATCAGATTTTTAATCTTATCAGCCTTGTATATATTGCCAGAAGATTAAAGTCGGAAGGATTTGGTGAATTTAGCTATTTGCTTGTACAAGGACAGTTATTTGCTACAATTGCATCATTAGGGATTAAAAACATTGTGATCCGGAATATTGCAAGAGACTTAAAACAAACCAATACTATTTTTGCCGCCGGAATGCTTTTACAAGCTATAGGTTTCGCAATATCACTTGTACTTTTGTTACTTTATAGCTGGTTAATATCGTCATATGATATACTAACGTTTGTTGTTCTGGCGATAAATATATTTTCACTTAACTTTTGGGACACGTCCGAAGCGGTTTATATGGCTCATCAAAAGATGCTATATCCTGGGGTATTAAAATCAATTACCCTGGTGATATGGATTGCTTTTTTGCTGCTTATTAAAAACGACTTATTTACGCAACAAACAATGTTTATTTCTTATACGTTGGTTTTGTTTGTGAACATACTGATAGCATATATTTCTTTAAAACAAGCAAAGCTATTGGCCGAACCCATCAGTAATTTGAAACAAATAACAAAGAGTATCTTTTCTCAAAGTTTCCCGTACTTTATACTTGTTGTCGTTAATCTACCAGTTAATTTTTTGGCAAACAATTTTTTGAAAATAAACAGCTCGAATATTGAACTTGGGTATTTTAATACGAGTAATAGGTTAACTCAGCCGATAAAATTAATAACTTCGCTTGCGCTTTTGTCTTTTTTTCCAAATGTAAGCGTTCTTTGGTCAAATAATAAAGAGCGGTTTAGGGTAAAAATACAGCAGTTAACGCCATTGTTTATAAATCTTTTACTGGTTTTAAGTGCGTTATTTTCCATATTTAGTAAAGAGATCATTTTAATAGTATTTGGCAAGGAATATTTACCAGCTGTATTTATTTTTAAGTATCAGATATGGTTTGTTTTTTTGTTTACGGTTCAGGGCTTAATAGGAACGCTTTGGATGGCATCTGATAAACAGCGTCTGTTATCTGTTTGCGGTGTGGTAAATGCGATAGTTTGTACTCCGGTATTGTGGTATGGATCATTAAGCGGCGCAAAAGGCGAAGCAATCGCTTACTTTTTGTCTTACGCTTTCTTAACTCCATTACTATTCATCGTCTTTTTTAAATCTTTAGGATTGGATTTTAAGGCGTTAATTGAACCCCTAATTATTTGCACGATAACCATTTGTTCATGTTTATTATTACCAACCAATTATAGTTTCATAATAAGATGTTGCCTGTTCGGGTTGGTATTTGTAGTAAGTTGTTATTTTAATTATAACAGGTTCAACACCTTTTTGAAAAATAAAGCAAATGAATAAAATACTTGTAATAACTACAGCCCATGACGAGGACTATCAGTTTGAGCAGTGGTGTAAATTTTATGAAGAATTTAAAAATGAGATAGCGTATCATGTTATAGTTGATAATGGTTCTAAAAGCGGGTATAAGGAAAAGGTAAAGTCGTATTTTACAAATTCCCATATTATTGAGCTTGAAAAGGACCTTGGCATAACAGGAGGATTTAACGCCGGTATTAAATACGCGTTAACCACTGATTGTACGCATATTTATTTCCTTATACAAGATATGCGGATGCCTACCGACAGCATAACAGCTTTATGTAATACGCTTGAAGAGCACAAAGATTTTGGTGTAATTTGCCCTATTATATTTTATGAAAATAATTCAAACATAATAAGAGAATATGGAGGCGAAATAAATGAAGATATTTCGATTAAAAAGCATTATACCGGTGTTGAATTTACAAACGAAATTCCCGAGTTTATAGAGATAGGGTTTGCATGTGGTGGAGCTTACATGGTTAGAAAAGATTTTTTTGACATTGTGGGACTTTATGACGAAAAAATATTTTTATATGGAGATGAGGCCGATTTGTTTTACCGGGCTAAATTAAAAGGAATAAAAATTGCAAGTACAACCAAGTCAAAATGTTGGCATGAACATATTTGGAAAGATGGTTCAGAGAAAGGACGAAGGTTCCCATCTAACGAGGCACTGTTTTATTCGGCCCGCAATTATTTTTACTTAATAAGAAAACATGGTGATTCTTTAAAGTTAGCTAAGGGTATTCTTAACCAGGTAGGAAAACTTCCCCGCTTTACCTATAGGTATTTGATTAGGGATTTTTATTATAAAAAATTTGGAACCCATTTAAAGGGTTTAATTACAGGATTATTTTACAGGTAAATGAAATTTAAAGCACTGTTCCTCGCTATAATCTTCTTTATTGCATCAGGCTATTTCAGGTTGATATTTTTTAGTATCAATGTTATTGCTTTTAGCCAGGCAACAGTTGTTTTATTTTTGTTTTGTTATATCATTTCTAATTTAAATAAGTTAAAGTATACGGTATTTCAAACACCTATATTTTTTATTTTGGGTTGTGTATTTATAGGGGCATTTAACGCACTCTTTTTTCATAACCAAAGTTTTGTGGATACGTTTCTGGAGCAACGTTTCATGTATTTTTACATGGTGTTTTTTTATCTTCTGGTCACAAAGCCTGACATTAAAATTTTATATAATACGGTGCTTATACTGGCATTTATTGTAACGTCAATTATAGTAATACAGGTAATAGTATATCCGTTGGAGATTGTAAACAGTGCTAATTTTACCGTCGAGCGATCCACCGTAAGGTTTAGAATTGACGGACAGGAATTTATTTATATGGGCCTGTTTTTTCTGATCGACAAAATTATAAGAGAGGGTTTTAAAATAGGAAACTTTTTAATTATTCTCTTTTTTATTGCCGGGCTATTTTTAACAGGATCGCGCTTTATGCTTTTTTCGGTTGCTACAGGAGTGTTCTTTATGTTTATCAATTCTCGGGAAAAGGCCAGGTCAATCATTGTTATGTTTTTAATGGTTATAGCAGCAATAGTGTTTGTACCACCTAAGTATTACGAAGAGATAACAGCGTTAACCGCCGACCAGTTAAATCAAGGAGATAATTATATTAGGGTGAAGGCTGCAAATCATTTTTTGTTTGAGTTTTCTGATAATATTTCTGAAATATTTTTTGGCAATGGTGTAGTTGATTTTAACTCGCCCTATGGTAACAAAATTGCGCAACTTGGAAATGGCAAGGGCTATTGGTTATCCGATGTCGGATTAATTGGCGATTACGTGAGGTTTGGGTTATTTTACATAGTTATCTATGTCTCACTTTTATTCAAAGCAATGAGAAAAGCAACTAAAACAATGGAGCGTTACTTTCTTATCACTATTGCTCTACTTAGCTTACTCACCTGGCCGTTTTCATATGCAGGGGGTATAATATGTTTCTCAATCTGCTTATACTTAATTTATGTGAAGGCAAAAATGAGAAGAGAGTTATTGGAACTGCCTGATGATGCAACCCAAGCACAAACATTTAATGCAACTCCAACTGATAATCAAATTCAAAAAACTATATAACGTAAAAATTAAAGTGCATTAATGAAAGTAGCTATATTGGGTTTAAACTATAAAAACATTTACTCGGGTGGAAGAATTCACGCGTTAACAATGGCTTATGGCTTGGCTGCAAATAGCTACAAAGTTGATTATTACACCAATGTGGAGCCGGTATTTTTAAAAGATTTTAAAAATTATCCGGGTAGCGATAACCTTAAGTTAATCATAACTCCATACTTTCAATTTGCAAATACAAAGAGGTATGATCTGGTCATATTAGTTCCACACCTAGCCTCAAAAAAATCATTTATATTTGATAGGTTTTTGTTTTATCCGGCAGTAAAAAAAATCCAGGATAAATCTAAATGTCCGTTGTGGTTCCTTGATTTCGAAAGTCCCAACTGGGTTAATGAAGTAATGCCGGGCATGCGGGATCTATCGCTGTATAAGTATAGCAATGAAATTTTACCGCGGGTAAATGCCATTTTATCGACAACTAAAACCGGGATGAGTTACGCTCAGGGTTATTATTCAAACTTTAATGCAAATTTAAAGTATCTGCAGTTATACCTCGCGATAAACTCGGTAGTAGCCGACACTATAGGTGGTTCAATTAAGCAAAATAAGGTTGTTTTTTTTGGCCGGTTTACAGAGAAACATAAGAACCCCAAGGTATTGATTAATGTAATTGAGAGTTTGCCCGGCGGCTATCAATTATTAATAATAGGAAACAAAAAAAAGTTATCCGAAGAGTTGGCAACCCAAATGGATATTATTTCGGCGCAGAATAATATAGAGATAAGTTTTGTCTCCGGAATTTCAGAGGAGCAGAAATATATCGAATTGGCTTCGTCAAAATTGTTGATCTATAGTTCTACTTTCGAAGGTTATGGCTTGCCACCCCTTGAGGCGCAATATATTGGCACTCCCGTATTGTGCTCAGATATCCCGGTATTAAGGGAAGTAAATAAAAAGGCGGAGTTTGTTAATTTTGATAATAAAGAAGAACTGAAATCTAAAATTGACAATATGTTGAACTCACAACATGATAAAGAAGTGCTTAAAACAAGTGTGAGTTCGTTTGCGGGATTTGATAACTACACAAAAAACATAAAATATTTAGTTGAATCAATTTAACATGAAATACGTTGCAGAAATCCCGGTAAGGCTTGGCAGCAAGCGGGTGCCCAAAAAAAACCTTCGTCTAATAAACGGAATACCAATGGTTGCGTACGCTATTGAGGCCGCAAAAAAGTCGGAATTTATTGATAAGGTATATGTAAACTCTGAGGCCGAAATTATGCGTAAACTGTGTGCTGATTACGGGGTTGAGTTTTATGAACGTAAGCCAGAACTTGCCGAAGACCACATTGTTCAGGATCAATTTAACTACGATTTTTTGTGTAACATAGAAACCGAGAATTTGGTACTAATTAATCCGGTATCGCCGTTGGTGTTACCATCTGACATTGATGATGCAATCCGGTTTTATGAAGAGCATCAATTAGATACGCTGATATCTGTAAAAGAAGAGAAGCTGCAATCTTTTTATGGCGGCAAGCCATTGAATTTTAAAACCGATGGTTTACTGCCAATGACTCAAGATCTTATTCCTATTCAGCTATGTGCATGGACGGTTTGTATCTGGAATGCCAAAAAATTTAAAGAGCACTACGAAAAGTATAACTACGCCGTATTTGTGGGTAATTATGGGTTATATCCTTTTGATCCGGTAAGGTCAATAAAGGTATCATCCGAGGAGGATTTTATACTTGCCGAATTGTATTTGAAATCAAAATTGAGTAATAAAACCGAAGAAATAGCATATTATGAGTAAAATACTAACATCCCCTTCTTCTTTTGGGCAGGTAGGACCAGAACCTGTAGATTTGTTGATTAAAAACGGGTACGAGGTAATTGATAATCCTTATGGCCGCAAATTAACCGAAGATGAGGTTATCGAAATAGCTAAAGATTGTATAGGTATAGTTGCTGGTGTTGAACCGCTTACTGCACGAGTGATGGATGCATTGCCGAAGTTAAAGTGCATCAGCCGTGTTGGTATTGGTATGGATAGTGTTGATTTAAAATATGCTGCCGAAAAAGGGATAATTGTGACAAATACCCCTGATGGCCCAACCCGTGCGGTTGCCGAGTTAACGCTGGCCATGACACTTTCTTTATTACGCAAAATCCCGCAGGCCCATTATGACCTTAAAAATAAAGTTTGGAAAAAGCAGGTGGGTAACCTGGTGCTTAACAAGGTAGTAGGTGTTGTTGGTTTAGGCCGTATTGGTAAACTGGTTTCCCAATTGTTCAGAGGCATAGGGAACCCTGTGATTGGTTATGATCCTTATGCTGATGCGGCGTGGGCTTCAGCCAATGGTGTCGAACTGATGGATATGGACGCAGTGTTGTCAAAAGCCGATATACTCACTATTCATGTTCCGGGCAATGAAGACGGGTCTGCAGTTATCGCCAGTAAAGAAATTGCCCTAATGAAAAATGGTGCTTTTTTAATAAATATATCTCGCGGTGGTATAGTTGACGAAGGTGCTCTCTATGACGCTCTTAAGAACAATAAATTAGCAGGCGCAGCAATTGATGTATTCTCTGAAGAGCCCTATTCCGGGCCTCTATGTGATCTGGATAATGTGGTACTCACTCCTCACCTGGGTTCATACGCCGAAGAAGGGAAATTGTTAATGGAAATTGATGCAGTTAATAATTTAATTAACGCGCTAAAATAATAATACATACTATGAATTATAAAGTTGGTATAATAGGTTATGGGGTGATGGGTAAGATACGTCACCAGGCCATTGACGAAATTAAAAAGGGGACGGTTATCGCAGTGTCTGAACCTAATGGTGATTTGGATTTCAAAGGAGTTCCTAATATCAGCCATGAGGAAATCATCAATCACCCTGATTTGGATATCATTATTGTTTGCACGCCCAATTTCCTGAATAAGGATTTAACGATAAAAGCGTTAAATGCCGGCAAACATGTTTTTTGCGAAAAACCTCCTGCATTTACTGGTGCCGATATATTAGAAATTAAAGAAGCTGAAGCCAAAAGCGGCAAAAAGCTAATGTATGGTTTTAATCACCGTCATCATGATAGTGTGATATATATGAAGCAGCTTATTGAAAGTAACGAGTATGGCAAAGTGTTATGGTTAAGAGGCAGGTACGGTAAAAGCGTAACCAAAGATTATTTTAATCAATGGCGCGCCAAAAAAGAGCTTGCGGGCGGCGGCATCCTGATGGACCAGGGCATCCACATGTTGGATTTGTTCCTTTTCCTATCAGGTGATTTCGATGTGGTAAAAGCCGAAGTTTCAAACCTTTACTGGCATATGGATGTAGAAGATAACGCTTTTGTTATATTAAAAGAAACAGAAACAGGTAAAGTAGCTTCTTTACATTCAACGATGTCGCAATGGCGCCACTTATTTTCGCTTGAGATTTTCCTTGAAAAAGGATATATGGTGTTAAACGGGCTGATAACCTCATCCATGTCATATGGCGAAGAAACGTTATCAATTGCAAAAAACCGTTCAACCGCACCAGCAGCAACATGGCAGGATGAAGTTGTAACAAAATATGTTAACAACAATAGCTGGCGCTATGAAATGGATCATTTTTTTGATTCCATTGATGAAGATAAGCCGATTAAAATTGGCAATTCTGATGACGCCTATAAGCTCATGCGCATCATAGATAAAGTTTACGAACAAAAAGATTTTTAACAATATAAGTACAACAACCCCAATACGCTACTACAATGGAAAGACAAGGAAAAATTAAAGATTATCTAAAAGATTACACTACCCGTTTAACTGACATTTTAAACAAAATTGAAGTTGAGCATCTTGAGCAGGTAGTAACCGCTATGATTAATGCATTTAAAAACGGCAATACCATTTATGTGGTTGGCAATGGCGGCAGCGCTGCTACAGCATCACATATGCAAGCCGATTTTAGATTTTTTGTGCGCTATTTTTCAAAATTTCGTCCAAAAATTTTCGCGTTAACAGATAATGTACCGATGATAACAGCAATTGGTAACGATAATAATTTTGAAGACGTTTTTGTTGAGCAAATGCGTGGCCAATTTGTTGCCGGTGACGTGCTTATTGCTATTTCGGCAAGTGGTAATTCACCCAACCTGGTTAAAGCGGCAGCATTTGCCAATGAATTAGGCGGTACTTCAATTGCTTTTGTAGGATTTTCGGGCGGGAAGTTAAATGATATTTCAACAATTTCATTATACACACCAAATCCTAAAGGTGATTACGGCCCTATTGAAGATGTGCACATGATCCTTAACCATATAATTGTAAACTACCTTTCGGTTGATGAGGAGTTTCTTTCATTAACATAAAATTTTATGTTATTAATTAACTATTATCATGTACACTTCAGTATTTAAAAAGGATCTCGATACAGCTATCGAGGCCGCCCGGTTAGCAAGCTTGTTATTATTAAAGGCAAAGCAGGCCGATGTGAAAATCAATAGCAGTATTGATAAAGATATCAAACTGGAGGCTGATGTAGAATCAGAGAAGCTGATTGTAAAACACCTTGCAGAAAACTCCCCATACAATATTTTAAGTGAAGAATCGGGTATGGTGAAAAACACCAGCGAAGGAGCACTTTGTTGGATAGTTGATCCGCTTGATGGCAGCCTTAATTTTTCGAGAGATTTTGAGATGTATGGCGTGTCGATAGGCCTTTGGAAAGATGGCAAGCCTGTTTTAGGTGTTATTTATGATTTTAATCATGGTAATATGTACAGCGGCATTGTTGAAGACGGAGCTTATTGCAACGATCAAAAAATTACCGTAAGCAATATTCTTGATAAGAGGAATAGCATATTAGCCACTGGCTTTCCTGTGTACTCTGATTTTAGCCAGGAGAATCTGATGCAGTTTGTATCGGGTATTCAGGCTTACAAAAAGGTACGTTTATTAGGTTCAGCAGCATTGTCGCTTATTATGGTTGCCAAAGGCAGCATGGAGGTATATATGGAAAATAATATTGCCATATGGGATGTTGCCGCCGGCCTTGCCATCTTAGTAGCCGCGGGCGGTACATACAATTACAGCGAAGGTACCGGCCCCAATTATTTAAAAGTTTACGCATCAAACGGACAATAAACGCCACATTAATGATCATTGATTCAATTACGAATATCGACTTTTATAAATCCTTCGATGCCGATATCTATGAAGGGCTCCAGTTTATTAAAAACGCTCCTGCTGATATTGCAATAGGCGAATACCCCATATCGGCCAATGTAAAAGCCTTGGTTATGGAGTACGAAACTAAAGTTGATAACGGTTTTGGCTATGAAGCGCATCAGCATGTTATTGATATACAGTTTCCTTTTGTAGGGAAGGAACTTGTGAAATATACAACGCTTGATAAGGTTTCGGCCTATACAACCTACGACGCGGCCAAGGACGTTACTTTTTTCAGAACATCTGTGCCTGAGTCGGAAGTAGTTATCGGAAACGGCATATTCGGAATATTTTTTCCAATTGATGCGCATGCTCCGATGCATTGCTTTAAACAGCCGGAGTATATTAAAAAGCTTGTTATCAAAATAAAATGCTAAGGCAAAAAGAAGTGCTTATATGATACGTTTATCACACACTATTTCACAAAGTACACCAGGCTACGGTAACAGGGACCGGGTTTTTATAAGAGATAATTCGTCGATCCTAAAAGGCGACACCGCTAACTCAACGTGTTGGGTGTTTTCAAACAATCATATAGGTACTCATATCGATTCGCCTTTTCATTTTTGTAAGGATGGGAAAAAAACATTTGATATTCCCTTACAAGAGTATTACTATAAAAATGTAGTAACTGTCGAGATACTTTGTGCCGAAGCAAGGCTTATTGGGATAAGTGATTTTCTGGACTTAACTATTGATGAAAACGTTGAATTGTTATTTATCCGTACCGGATTCGAGGATTATCGCACAGAAGATAAGTATTGGAATGATAATCCGGGCTTAGCGCCGGAACTTGCAGATTACTTCAGAGCCAAATATCCTAAATTAAGGTGTGTAGGCTTTGATTTTATATCACTGACTTCGTGGAAGTTCAGGGCTGAAGGGCGCGAAAGCCATAAACAATTTCTATGTCCGGGAGGAGATAAAAATTTCATACTTGTGATTGAAGATATGGCATTAAACGAAGCAAAACAGCCTTTTGAATGGGTAATTGTTGCTCCTTTATTTGTTGAGGATGGCAACGGTGGGGCAGTAACTGTTTTTGCAAAAAAAGCATAACTGTTTAAAAAATATAGGCAAAAAAAACGAGGTTTTACAACTACACTACATGGGAAATTTAAAACGTTTATTAGCATTAAAAAGCAGCGACATAACCTTTGAAAGGGTTTTTAAGGCGGTTGTGCGAAGGCTTGAGGACATCCCCCAAAAAGTGCTTTGGGCATTGCCTTTCCCATTCACAAAAAAAAATCGCGAGGGTATCCAAAAATTCAAAGATATTCATAAGGGTAAGCGTTGTTTCATTCTTGCAAATGGGCCGAGCCTTAAGAAAGTTGATTTTTCTTTACTTAAGAACGAATACACCATAGGGCTTAACCGTATTTATATGCTGAAAGACGAAAATGGGTTTTCGCCAACCTACCTCAGCTGTATTGACATAGAAGCACAGTTGTTGCAGTTTCTTGAGGATTATGACAACCAGCCAATGCCATGTTTTTATAACTGGGCTCTGCGACACAAATTTTCGAAAAAGCCAAATCAATATTTTGTAAAAGACAGGCTTGTCCCCGATTTTTCTATCGATATCTCAAAGCAGGGTTATGGCACCGGACGATCTGTAACATACCTGGCAATGCAACTGGCCTATTACATGGGATTTACAGAAGTATACTTGATAGGTAAAGATCATTCATATAACACAACTGAAAAAACGGGTACCGGAATTGCAAGTACAGGAAAAGAGGATAACCATTTCATTAAAGGGTACTATAAACCTGGTATGACATGGTTTGCGCCTGATCTTGAAACCGAAGAATACGCTTATAAACTTGCCCGGCAGGCTTTTGAAGCCGATGGTCGTATTTTTAAAGATGCAACTATTGATGGCAAATTACAGGTGTTTGAAAAAACGGACTTTTATTCGCTCTTCACTAAAAAATAATGTCTGATACCTTATGACCGAGAAAAATTTAAACACCGTACCAACTTGCCTTTTAATAATTCCCAAAAAATTTTATTCATTTGAAAAAATAATAGGAAATGCTTTGAAAGACAAGGGGTTTGAGGTTACGGTATCAAATGACGAATATCCCGAAGGTACTTTGGGTAAAATAATGGGTAAACTCCAACTCCCGTTTCTTTTCAATATTACCTATAAAACAATAACAGAAAACTACCTTGCAGGCAAAACCTATGATGTTGCATTAATATTTAAAGGCCGCGGCATAAGCAAAAGACTAATCGATGAAATGAAAAAATCGGTTAAATATATAGCTGCTTATAACTGGGATTCATTTAAATATAACCCTGGTCCGCTAAAATGGTACAAATCGGTTTCAAAATACTTTACTTTTGATTATAGTGATGCCGATAAATATAACCTCCCCGCACTTGAGCTTTTTACTTCTTCAACGGCGACCGCTACAAATGAAAAGGAAATTAAGTATGAACTGTCGTATATAGTACGTAATCACTCCGAGCGGTTAGTTTATATTGATTCTGTCCTGAATATACTCAAACCCGAGAACGTGTTCATATATATATATGAAATGAACATTTTTACTTTTTTCGCCAATTTTATTAAAAATCCTCGCCTTTATCTTAAGTTAAAAAAATACATTTTTAAAAAACCACTTAATTATAAAGATTATACAGATGCGATTAAGTATTCGAGGTTTACTATTGATTACGCGCACAGCGATCAAACAGGCATAACCATGAGGTGCTTCGAAGCTATAAAAATGGGTACAAAACTTATTACCAATAACAAGTTTATGCATAGAAGCGATTGTTTTAACTCTACAAATACCATCATCTACAACATAGGCGATGAACCGCAAGAGCTTTTGAATAAGTATGAGGAGAGTTTTAACGCTCGATTGTTAGCAAAAAGTAGAGATATTTATGATTTTATTGATGATTTTTTAAGAAAATAGAATTTTTGTTGCCAAATTTATTATTTATTGATTAATTTTAGCAACGTTTATAAACACTATCCTTATACTAACATACTTATCTGCTATAATTGAAAAATATCCTTAAATATTACTGATGAACAAAATCTTAATCACAGGAGGTGCTGGTTTTATAGGATCGCATCTTGCCTTAAAACTTATTGAAAAGGGGTATAAGATACGAATATTAGATACCCTTTCAGAACAAATCCACGGTTCAAACCCGGAGGAAACATCGCCGTTGTATAAATCAATTTTAAATAAGGTTGAGATTATTAGAGGAACGGTTACTTCTGCTGAAGATTGGGAAGAAGCTTTAAAAGATCAGGATGCTGTTGTACATTTTGCTGCCGAAACGGGAACAGGACAATCAATGTATGAAGTACAACGATATACCAATGTAAACATTCAGGGGACTGCGCTTTTACTTGATATTCTTACCAATAAACCCCATCAGGTTAAAAAGGTCGTAATAGCCTCAAGCAGGTCTATTTATGGCGAAGGGAAATATATCAGCGAAACGCTTGGTGAAGTGTATCCATCACATCGCAAAGATGAAGATATGAAAGGTGGTAACTTTGAGGTAACTTATCCGGGCGGTGGTAAATTAACGTTGGTTGCTACCGATGAGAATTCTAAAATTCATCCATCCTCCGTTTACGGGATTACAAAGCAGGTTCAGGAACAATTAGTGCTTAATGTGTGTAATGCTATAGGTATTGCTGCCGTAGCATTCAGATATCAGAATGTTTATGGCCCCGGCCAGTCATTAACTAACCCGTATACAGGTATATTGTCTATTTTTTCGAACAGGATACGCGCAAATCAAAATATCAATATTTTTGAAGACGGCCTCGAAAGTCGTGATTTTGTTTTTATTGATGATGTGGTTGATGCAACCATTGCTGGACTAACAAAAAGTGAAGGCGACAACCAGGTATTCAATGTGGGTACAGGAGTTGCTACTACAGTGATAGAAGTAGCACAGGCATTAATGAAAAATTTTGGAATCGAAGTTCCTTATGAAGTGAGTGGTATGTATCGCATTGGCGACATAAGGCACAATTTTGCAGATATTAACCGTTTGCAAAATATATTAGGTGTTACGCCCAAAGTTGGTTTCGAAGAGGGCATTGCCAAATTTGTTGCCTGGGTAAAACAACAGGAGGTTGCAGAAAGTAAATACGAACAATCTTTGCGGGAAATGCAAAGCAAAGGTTTATTAAAATAAAACAATCAAATTTTTTTATTAATGGTTAAAGTTGGATTAATTGGCGCTGGTAAAATGGGCATATCTCATTTATCAATCCTTGGTGCCCACCCGGATGTTGAAGTAGTTGGCGTGTGCGACACTTCAAAAATGGTGAATGATTTCTTAACAAAACACGCAAAATTTAATTGTTTTACTGAATACCAGAAGATGGTTGAGGAAACAATGCCGGAAGCGGTTATTGTAGCTGTGCCTACAAAATTTCATTATCCGGTAATTAAATACCTGCTTGAAAAAGGCATTAGCGTTTTTGCCGAAAAACCTTTTTGCTTAAGTTCGATACAAGGGCAAGAACTGGTAACGTTGGCCGCCGAAAAAAAGGTTGTAAACCAGGTGGGTTACCACAATAAGTTTATTGGAACTTTTAGCGAAGTAAAAAAAATTGTTAAAAGTGGCGCTTTAGGCGAGATATATCATTTCGTTGGCGAGGCCTATGGGCCGGTTGTGATAAAACCAAAACAAGATACCTGGCGTTCGGACCCGTCAGAAGGAGGCGGATGTTTGCTCGACTATGCATCGCACGTGATTGATTTGGTAAATGATTTGCTTGCCCCGGTAAAAAGCGTAAAGGGAAGCTTGTTAAAATCAATTTATTCAAATAACGTGGAAGATGCTGTATATTCTTTATTAGAACTTTCAAATGGGGTTTCAGGTGTACTTTCTGTTAATTGGAGCGACGAGACATACAGGAAAATGTCAACAACTGTTACCATTGCCGGCACAAAAGGGAAGATAGTATCAGATGCCAACGAACTTAAAGTGTTTTTAAAAGATGGGGACAGTTTAAAAGGTTATTCAAAAGGCTGGAACGTCAGTTATATTACCGACCTTACAGAAGAGGTTGATTTTTATTTGCGTGGCGAAGAATATTCTGCACAGATGGATTATTTTATCAAAGCCGTGGCCGGAAAAGTTCCTAATTCAATAAATACATTTCAAAGTGCATGGTATACAGACAATGCAATTGAATTGATTAAAAAAAGTAAATAAATTATAATGGAAAGAATTCTGTTTGGTGATAATCAATTTTTTGCGGTTAATCACATATCTGATGAAAAGTCAAGAGCACAATCCATTAAGTTTAGGGAGGATAGTGCAATTATAAAAACACTTGATGAAGCAAGGGCATTGGGGATAAACACTTTTATGTGTACCACCCATGACCGGATTGCGAATATCTGTGAAATAGTTAGAAATGATCCTGAGAAATATAAGGACTTTAAGATATTTCCTTGTATGCCATATGCCCATAAATATGCAAATGCGGTAACCGAATTGGGTATTGCCGGTACAATTAAGCAATACGTTCCCGGAAACCTTTTTGGTACAATTTTAAAAGGAGGTGTTGCTTATTTATCAAAAGACTTCTTATCAATAATGGAGTTGCTGGTGGATGCCGAAATGAAAATGTTTAAGGGGGTAAACACTCCAGTAATTTTCCTTCAAAATGTAATAACAGATTTGTTTTTGGGATTAGGAGCGTATGATATTTTGATAGGATTCAATAATTACGTTAAAAAGAAATATAACGCTGAAGCAGGGTTCATCACCATGAATATGCCTAAGCTTTTAGACGTGCTTGAAAAAGGCGGCGTTCAAAATCCTATTATTTGCGCGTCAATTAATAAAGTTGGCTTCAGAATGTCGGGTGGTAAAGAAATTTACGAAGAGACATTAAAAACCCGAAAATTTAGGGCTATTGCTATGCAGGTTTTAGGCGGAGGAGCTATAGCACCTAAAGAAGCTCTTGAATATGTGTGCAATTTGCCTAATATCGAATCAATACTATTTGGTGCCTCATCAAAGGCAAATATTCAAAATACGGTTGAGACAATTCATCATTTTGATGAGATTAAGGGATAAAGCAATGTTTTTGAACAGTACCTTTATAAAATAAAGGCGGTTGAAAGAGGTCGTATGAGTTCTTGAAAGTTATAAAAATAAAAAATCGCCAAAGGTACTCATGCAAAAAAAGAGGCGCATCTCAAACTTATATTTTGAGATGGCCTCTTTTTTTGTATGTAAAGTTTTTTTGACATAGCTTCAAAATCCAGAAAGTGCTGTTATAGCTTTCAGGTAAAAGTTGACAGCAGTGTTTATTTTGATCAAAGCGGTTTAACCTTAAAAAGTGATCTCGGTTATTCCCGATTTAATGAAGCTAAACTTATAGCTGATTAATATTTAGTTGAAGAAAATCTTTTTTGTTGAAATTCTTTTAATGGGCAGCAAAGTACTTATCGATTAACAATCAGGGTTTTGGCTGGCGCAATTTTTTTGTTGCTGTCCGCTTTATTAAAACGCTTGTAAAAATCTTTACCCGGTAGTTCAATATATTCATATGTGAGTTTTGAACACATTATAGTTATACCCACATAAAACAACGTTGCTGCAATTGAAACTGAGCTATTTGCCTCAAGTCGGGCTTTGTTAAAAATTTTTTCGGTGACAAAAATCATTATCGGGTGCATAAGGTAAAATGAATAAGATATAGTACCCAGATAAAGGACATATTTTAGATTAAGAAATTTGATGAACCACGATGGGTACTTATTATTAATTATAAAGTAAATAAGTAGTGCCCATAAGAGTGGAAATACAAACGTTGCGCTTGTATTTTTACCTGCCAACCCAAATGAAACTATTATTAATGATATGGTTAAAATCAGGAAGAGATTTGATAGCAATGCTGAATTTGACTTTGCAGTTACCCGCCCTGGAGTATTAAAAAAGTAAAATACAGTCATCCCGATAAAGAAAGAAAATATTCCTCTAAAAACTACAAAGTTATCGGTAACATTTAAGGTGTCTCTAAAACTTATTAATAGAACAAGTGAAACAAGGGCAAGTGACATACTTGCGATGATATTTACCACGCGGTTTCTTTTTAGCAAGAATAAAAAACCGGCCAATATGTACAAAAGTAACTCTACCGAAATTGACCAGGAAGGATGATTGTATATAAGTTCCTTAACGGCACCCCATTTAAAAGTTAGAGAAATATAAAAAAGAAAATCTTTCATCTCAAAATAATTGCTGGTCTGGAAGGAGTTAGCATGGAAATAGGTTTTTAGTATTGAGGTAAAAAGGTAAGGTATAGATGCGAAGAGGAAAAGAGGGTAAAGCCTAAAAAAACGTTTAACCAAATAATTTTTAAAGGTTATACTATTGGTAATAGTAGTTGAAAAGCTCAGCGCAATTACAAAGCCTGATAAAACAAAGAAAAAGTCAACAAAAAGATCGAAATGGGATATTTCAGATACACCTTTGAAAATAGACCAATATCTGACATGGAAAATACACACTAATATTGCCGCGATTCCGCGCAGAGATTCAAGTTCTGTAAAGTATTTTTTTTTAGGCATAGATAGAATAGATAAAGAAGAAAATGAGATAATAGACTAATTAATTAGAAATGTTTTTAACCAAATATGGTTGTTTTTTAACATTACTTAATTTTTAAGCAAATTTAATGCCATTGTTGAAATTTTATATAGCTATACGTTAATGGTACTCGCTTGTGAGCCATAGCGGGTGAGAAGGCATGAAACCAATATTTTATGACCTATGTTATGTGTTGCTCAATGAAGATTTATGGTAATTGAATGCAAAACGTATTGTTAGCATAATCCAAGGAGTAAACAGAATGCAGGTTGATGAGAATTCTATACAGCTTTGAAATTTGCATGCAGCTTGACATGGTTTTTTTTCTGCACGATTATATCCTGGGAATATGATGTAACGGCGAGTTTTATACTGCCTGCAAAATGATATTTTATTGGGCCTACGTGTTAACGGGCTTTTAAAGTTGTGGAAATGATTAATATCTATATCAGCTTGCTTTTATGAATTCTTGAGCGTGCAGTTGCTATAGATTGAAGTATAACTAAATGTATATAATAGGGAAAATTGAGCTATTGCAATCATTGTTGATGCAGATGGCTAAGGCCGTCTATGATTTTGCTTGTAGTTTCATTGGATGGCTAAGAATTTCAAATAAAGTGCAAAAAAAAAAGATCGATTACATATCGTAATCGATCTTTCATTTAATCTTTTTTTATACTATTTCTTTGTAGTGTAAGTTAATTTGGAATAGTGGTTTTTACTTCGTCGACCATTGCCTTGAAAGCTGGTTTTTGTCTCATGTTGTCGTCGAGTATATTAGGGTGAAAAAGCCCCAATGAACGACCAAATACATCTTTAAACGCGGTATTAGCGTAGCTGCCGGGATCCCACTCTCCAAATAAAATTAATGCATTACACTTTTTAGCCCTAATACATGCATTAAGTACGCCTCGGTACATTTGCGCCTGTTTTTCATAATCTGCTGCGCTTATATTTTGTACTAATGTAACTTTATATGGCGGATTTAACCTTGATGTACTCGACATAATCACATCCATTTCAGTTACCTGACTCGTAAGACCAATGCTTGCAAAACGATCCATGTTTTCTGTTAATTCGCTAAACGGATGATTATACGCAAGAGTTAAATGGGTTTGAAAGCCAACCCCGTCAATTGGCACGCCTTCACTCTTCAGCTGCTTTATAATGTTAAACCAGTTATCCATTTTGAAGCTTTTGTATTCAACATTAAAATCATTCCAATAAAGCTTTGCGGTGGGGTCGGCCTCATGAGCCCATTGAAATGCGAGTCTGATATAATCGAGCGGGTCATTAGAACCTGGTTTATGAATAGCATTCCATAAGGGGATATTTTTTCTAAGACCGCTTGTAAAACACAATTTCGGGTTATCAGGAAAATCACCCATTTCTTCATTAACTACATCCCACGAAATAATTGCACCAGGATACTTTTCTTTGTAGTGGCGCATTACTGCTTGTATGTGATTTTTTAAAATAACACTTAACTGATCGGGTGTAAAATGGCCTTTTGAAAGCCAGTCTGGTATGGCGTAATGCCAAACCAGGTTATGGGCTTGTATTTTGGCTCCATGCGCTACAGCAAAATCGGCTACTTCATCAACTGCTTTAAAGTCATACACGCCCTGCTTGTCTTCAATATGATTAAACCACGCTGGTATGCTGTAAAGATTAAAGTACTTATTTACTTCAACTAAAAAGTTTTTTGGCCGGGGGGCCTCCAATCTTACATCTTCATTACCAAGATAGTCGCCAAAGTAAATCCCCTTTTTCATTAGTAACCGCTTTACTATAGTAGGATCGTACTCTTCTGTGTCTGCACTCTGCTTTTTAACCGTAGTTACAAAACTATTTGCTTTCTTGTTTGAATGGTTTTGATTGTTGGCCAGGGTTGTTTTTGTGGCAGCATTATCCAATTTAATTGGTGGTGTTCGTATTTCTTCGGGAGGCGATTCAACGGGAGAAGCTACGGTAGCTACCGTAGCTTCTTGTTTGATTTTTTCCCTATCAAAAAAATAAATATAAACACAGCCAATGGCTACAATTCCAAGTACTGTGATTGCTAATGTTTTTTTTAACATATTAAAATGATTGCCGTTTAATTGAATTTCATTTGACGCGTGATTCATTGTAGTTTTATTATTTACAAACCGGTTTAACAACGTAGTAGATTAATTAATGTTTTGTATGGGCTATCATTAAAGGCCCGGTATGCCATGAGACATTTTTACAGTATATTTAATTTGCTAATTAAACGCTGCTAAACTAATTTTTGTATGTGAAGAATATATGAGTTTGAATATTGCGGTTCTCCTATATTAATGTACCATAGATTCTCGTTTGAAAATATTAATCCAGATACCCCAATAATCTGTTATCATGTAAGAGTGTCTGCATCCTTGGTTAAAAAGGTTATCCGTAATAGGGAAGTTGTGTTACTACGCGGTTTAATAGTTGGCGGGATAAGGTCTGAAAAATTTGATGATCCATGTTTTTGAGTTGATAAGGGGTAGTCGCAAAAGAAACAGCTTAGTCTATTTTTAATTTAAGGCGCCGGCAATTATTTTATACTGAAAGTAAAAGTTTGTTAATAATTGCCAGAAAATATTATATTTGTTGTCAATATAGTATTTAGTTTTAATATTTGTAATAATTTTTAATTTTTTTTACTAAATTATTAATTACCCATAGGCCTTTTATGAAAACAATCCTCATTACCGGCGGGGCCGGTTTTATCGGCTCACACGTAGTTCGCCGGTTTGTAACTAAGTATCCAGATTATTTAATAGTTAATGTTGACGCACTAACCTATGCAGGGAATCTGGAAAACCTGGAAGACATCGAAAATGCCCCGAATTACAAATTTGAAAAAGCCGATATAATGGATAAGGAAGCGATAAGCGCCATTTTTGACAAATATTCGGTTACAGACATGGTGCATTTGGCTGCGGAATCGCACGTGGACAGATCAATTTTGAGTCCAATGGATTTTGTTTACACGAATGTTATCGGCACAGTAAACTTGCTGGAAGTTGCCAAAGAAAAATGGAAAGACGATTATGAAAAACATTTGTTCTACCACGTTTCAACAGATGAGGTTTATGGAGCATTAGGAGCAGAAGGCTTGTTTACTGAAGATACGCGTTATGATCCACATTCGCCATATAGTGCAAGTAAAGCGGCGTCAGATCATTTCGTACGGGCTTATCACGATACTTACGGCATAAAAGTGGTGGTTTCAAACTGCTCAAATAACTACGGCCCATACCATTTTCCAGAGAAACTAATTCCGTTGATGATTAATAATATTATCAATAACAAGCCTCTGCCAGTTTATGGCGATGGCCAATATACCCGTGACTGGTTGTTTGTAAAAGATCATGCTATAGCTATTGATCTGATATTTCATGAAGGCAAAGTTGGCGATACTTATAATATAGGCGGTTTTAATGAGTGGAAAAACATTGATCTTGTAAACTTGCTTTGTGAGCAAATGGATCAAAAGCTGGGTCGCGAGGCTGGTACAAGCAAACAACTCATTACCTATGTTAAAGACAGGCCAGGACACGACAGGCGGTACGCTATCGATGCCGGAAAAATCAATAAAGAACTTGGCTGGTATCCTTCGGTAACCTTTGAGCAGGGACTTTCTGAAACTATTGATTGGTTTTTAGCAAACAAAACCTGGTTAAATAATGTTACAAGCGGGGCCTATGCCAGTTATTACGATAATCAATACGCTAATTAATAAATAATAGTAAACTCATTATATACACTTTATGACAATTACCCCCACTCCCCTCGAGGGATGTATAGTGATTACCCCAAGAATCTTTAATGATGCAAGAGGCTACTTTTTTGAATCCTATAACACGCAAACCTTTAATAATGCAGTAGGCTATGAAGTCAATTTTGTTCAGGATAATCAATCGTACTCAACAAAAGGCGTATTCAGAGGATTGCATCTTCAAAAAGGCGAACATGCACAAGCAAAGTTGGTAAGGGTAACAAAAGGGGAAGTATTGGATGTTGCTGTTGATTTGAGAACAGGATCACCCACTTACGGCCAACACTTTTCTGTGAAGCTGTCCGAAGAAAATAATCAGCAGTTTTTTATTCCCAGGGGCTTTGCACATGGTTTCATTGTTTTGAGTGATATAGCAGTATTTCAATACAAATGCGATAATTATTACAATAAAGCTGCCGAAGGCGGTTTACATTATGCAGATCCGGAATTGAATATTGATTGGGGTATGCCGGCAAGTGAACTGTTAGTTTCTGAAAAAGACCTTGAGTTGCCATTCTTAAAAGATGCCGGCGACCAGGGCTTTTAATAAATACATTTACCTTCCCAATAACAAAATTATAAAATTTCGATATGCAAAATATAGTAGTGTTCGGTGCTTCGGGTCAGCTGGGGCAATGTTTAAAAAAGGTGGCTGCCCTTAAAGGCGTAACGTCTATATTTTTCCCTCCAGAATCTGAGGCTAATATCCTGGATGCTGACTTACTGAATAAAGTATTTGAACAATATAAGCCTACGCATGCCATTAATTGCGCGGCTTACACCGCCGTTGATAAAGCCGAGGACGACATTGACCTTGCACGTAAAATCAACAAAACAGGCGCCGAAAACCTGGCACTTCAATGTAAGGCACATGGTGCCGCGTTAGTGCAGGTATCAACCGACTTTGTGTTTAAAGGCGATACGCCCAACCCATTGGTGGAAAATGATATTGCTGAACCTATAAGTATTTATGGGCTTACTAAATTAGAAGGTGAGCAGGATGTTGCTGCTATATTGCCGGCGCATTACATTATCCGCACCAGTTGGTTATACTCTGAATTTGCCAATAATTTTGTTAAAACAATGCTTAAGCTCGGTGCCGATAGGGACGAGTTAAAGATTATAGTCGATCAGGTGGGTACGCCAACATATGCTATTGACCTGGCCGGTGCTATTTTGGACATTATTGCAGCTGGTGAAGGGAATTATGGCATTTATCATTACAGCAATGAAGGAGTTACCTCATGGTACGATTTTGCAAAGGGCATATTTGATATATCAAATACCCAGGTGAAAACTTACCCTATACGTACAAGTGAATATCCTACAAGGGCAACCAGGCCCGCGTTTTCTGTAATGGATAAATCCAAAATCAAGAAAACATTTGGTATTAGTATTCCCTACTGGCGCGATAGCCTTATAGTTTGTATTAAAGCGCTTGAATCTGTACAATAAAATCTAATCTATCCTCATATGAAAGGAATTATCCTGGCAGGCGGCTCCGGAACCCGTCTTTACCCCATTACCAAAGCCATCAGCAAGCAACTGATGCCTATTTACGATAAACCAATGATTTATTATCCCTTATCAGTATTGATGTTGGCCGGGATAAGCGAGATATTAATTATAACAACTCCGGAAGATCAAGCTGGCTTTATACGTTTATTAGGCGACGGCAGCGAATTGGGTTGCCGCTTTGAATTTGCCGTTCAGGAAGTACCAAACGGGCTTGCCCAGGCTTTTGTAATCGGCGCTGATTTTATTGGCGCTGATAAAGTAGCTTTGGTACTTGGCGACAATATTTTTTATGGATCGGGCTTTAGTAATTTGATACAAAGCTTTAATGATGTAAATGGCGCGGCTATATTTGCTTATCCGGTTGCCGACCCTGAAAGGTATGGTGTAGTCGAGTTCGACAAAAATTTTAAAGCGCTGTCTATTGAAGAAAAGCCCATAAAGCCTAAGTCAAATTATGCCGTACCTGGCCTTTATTTTTATGACAACCAAGTTGTTGAAATTGCTAAGAACATCCCTGCATCGCCACGGGGGGAGTTTGAAATTACCGATGTAAACAGGATCTATCTTGAAAAAGAAGAACTACAGGTTGGTGTAATGGACCGTGGTACCGCTTGGCTTGATACAGGTACGTTTGATTCGCTAAGCGATGCATCTGAATTTGTGAGGGTTATAGAAAAACGCCAGGATACCAAAATAGGCTGTATTGAAGAAGTGGCTTACCGGATGGGTTTCATAAGCTACGAGCAGCTACAGGTATTGGCCCAACGATACATTAAAAGCGGCTACGGAAAATATATTCAAGGTATAGAACAATAGATATAGTTTATATTTGGAACTTTTAGTGTTAGTAAAGTACCTCATTGGTTTCAAATATTAATGGCTTAAAACACAAAAATCTGCAACATCGCAGATTTTTGTGTTTTAAGCTTAATTATACTGGTAACGGTATTCTTAGCAATAAACCTCATAAGTAAGTATAACAAAACTGGTACTTGCTGTACACACAACATCCATATAATAATTATTATTGCACAATAGAATTTGCTCATTTGGATAACATGAAAAAAGTAGCTTTAATCACAGGTATAACAGGCCAGGACGGGGCCTATCTCACAGAACTACTTTTGAATAAAGGGTATGAGGTTCATGGCATTAAACGCCGCAGCTCGTCATTTAATACGGATAGGATCGATCATTTATATCAGGATCCGCACGATACCGAACTTAAGCTGATATTGCATTACGGCGATCTGAATGATTCCACCAATCTTATACGTATTGTGCAGCAAGTACAGCCCGATGAAATATATAATCTGGGCGCAATGTCGCACGTTAAGGTGAGCTTTGATACCCCGGAATATACGGCAAATGCAGATGGTGTAGGTACTTTACGGCTGCTGGAAGCCATAAGGATATTGGGGCTTGAGAAAAAAACTAAAATATACCAGGCTTCCACTTCCGAATTATATGGCCTGGTGCAAGCTGTACCACAGTCAGAAACTACGCCGTTTTACCCGCGTTCGCCTTACGCGGTAGCAAAATTATATGCCTACTGGATTACCGTAAATTACCGCGAAGCTTATGGTATGTTTGCCTGTAACGGCATTTTATTTAATCACGAGAGCCCTTTACGTGGCGAAACTTTTGTAACCCGTAAAATAACCCGTGCTACGGCCAAAATAGCAATGGGTTTGCAGGATGTTTTATTTCTTGGAAATCTTGATGCTCAGCGCGATTGGGGCCACGCCAAAGATTATGTAGAAGCCATGTACCTTATACTACAGCAGGAAACGCCTGAAGATTTTGTAATTGCCACTGGCGTAACTACCCGTGTGCGTGAATTTGTAAGGTTGTCGTTTGCCGAAGTTGGGATAACGGTTGAATTTAAGGGTGAGGGTGTAGAAGAAAAGGGATATGTGGTAAATTGTAATAACCCGGATTTTCAAATTGAAATTGGGAAACAGGTTGTTGCTGTTGATGAAAAATATTTTCGCCCTACGGAGGTTGAATTGCTGATAGGCGATCCAACCAAATCAAAAACAAAATTAGGATGGGTTCCCAAATATGATTTGCAAGGCCTTGTAAAAGAAATGGTTGCTGCCGATGTTGATTTGTTTAAAAGGGAAAAGCTTTTGAAAGACTCCGGGTATACAATCAGAAACCAGTTTGAATAACAGCTATGGAAAAAAACGCTAAAATATATATAGCAGGCCATCGGGGGATGGTTGGATCGGCTATTTACAGACGGCTTCAAAAGGAGGGGTATACCAATATTATTACCCGTACTTCGGCAGAGCTTGACCTGCGCGATCAGCAGCAGGTTAAGGATTTTTTTGAGGCAGAAAAACCTGAATATGTGTTTCTGGCCGCAGCCAAGGTTGGCGGTATTGTAGCCAATAATACTTACCGGGCCGAGTTTTTGTTTGAAAACTTGCAGATACAAAATAACACCATTCATAACGCCTATTTAACAGGTACAAAAAAACTGATGTTTCTGGGCTCCAGTTGTATATACCCCAAAATGGCCCCGCAGCCGTTAAAGGAAGAATATCTGTTAACTGGCTTACTTGAACCTACTAATGAGCCTTATGCCATTGCCAAAATTGCGGGTATCAAAATGTGCGATGCTTACCGTGCGCAATACGGTTGTAACTTTATTTCGGTGATGCCTACCAATTTGTATGGCTATAATGACAATTATCATCCGCAAAACTCACATGTTTTACCTGCCCTCATTCGTCGTTTTCACGAGGCTAAAGAGCAGGGGCTGCCAGATGTAACCATCTGGGGGACTGGATCGCCCAGGCGGGAGTTTTTATTTGCTGATGATCTTGCCGAAGCCTGTTATTATTTAATGATGAATTACGATGAGGAAGGCCTGGTAAATGTTGGTACAGGGCACGATATTTCCATAAAAGAGTTGGCCCTGCTCATAAAGAAAATAGTGGGCTACCCCGGCGAAATTAAATTTGATACATCCAAGCCGGATGGCACACCACGCAAATTAATGGATGTGTCCAAATTACAAAGTAAAGGCTGGAAGTATACAATTGAATTGGAACAAGGCATTGAAATGGCCTACCAGGATTTTTTAAACAAAAACTTGTCTGCAAATACAATTCAAGGTTAAACCCATGAATGCAGGCTTGTTATTTAGAGCCCCGGGCAAATTGAAAGAGGGCAATACGGCATGCATTAGTTGCATTTGCGTTATAAGGATTGGTCCGGCTGGCAAATAAATAAACATTAAAGGTATACCGGCAAATTCTTTTGCACACTAAGAGTTAATGGAAAACGTATATGACCTCATTATAGTTGGCGGTGGCATCGTAGGGATGGCCACAGCCTACAAAATCAATACCCGTAACCCGGATAAAAAAATCCTGGTGCTGGAGAAGGAGACTGAAGTAGCCGCCCATCAAACGGGGCATAATTCGGGCGTTATACATTCGGGTATCTATTACAAACCCAATTCATATAAGGCTAAATTATGCGTAAATGGCCGCCGGGAACTGGTTGCGTTCGCAAAAGAGCATAACGTACCTCATGACATTTGCGGAAAAATCATTGTAGCCACCAAACAATCGGAGTTGGCCCACATGAACAAGGTTTTTAATAATGGCATGGCCAACGGGGTAGAGGGAATTGAGCGTATAAACAGTGCGCAGATCAAAGAAATTGAGCCTTATTGTGAAGGGATTGAAGGCATCTGGGTGCCTTGTACCGGTATTATCGGCTTTGCTGCCGTTACCCGTAAATACCGCGAGCTATTTGAGGCTAAATTCCCCCAAAGCAAAGTACTTACCAATTGCGCTGTCAAAGCATTTGAGCACCATGCCGATTATACCACAGTTGTTGCCAGCAAGGGTACCTTTAATACAAAATATTTAATTACCGCGGGCGGATTACAAGCCGACAGACTGGCAGCCGGTGCCGGTGCGCCAAGCGAGGCCCATATAGTTGGCTTCCGAGGCGATTATTTTGATTTGACCGAACAGGGGAAAAGCAAAGTGAAAAGCCTTATCTATCCTGTTCCAAATCCCGAGTTTCCGTTCCTGGGCGTCCATTTTACCCGGATGATTGACGGTACGGTAGAGTGTGGCCCCAACGCCGTATTTGTATTCAAGCGCGAAGGATACGGCAAAACCGATTTTTCGTTAGGTGATACTATTGAGGCTTTGAAGTTTAAAGGAACCTGGAACCTATTTACGAAACATTGGCGTTTTGGGCTTGATGAGTACCGGCGTGCGTTTTCAAAAAAACGTTTTTTAACAGGCCTGCAACAGCTTATCCCCAGCCTTACTATGGACGATTTACAGCCCGGTCGTGCCGGCGTAAGGGCAATGGCCATATCTGCCGAAGGCGAAACTCTTGATGACTTTAAAATTGAAGCTAAGGATAATATGCTGCATGTTATCAACGCCCCATCGCCGGCGGCAACGGCATCATTAGCTATTGGCAACGCAATTGCCGATATGGCTGCCGGGCAGTTTGGTTTTTATTAGTTTTTTCAAAATTTCTGTAAAAAACCTGCAAACTATTTGCGGGCTTTTTAGTTTTTATAATTCCTGCACATATTTGTTACAAAGTCCTGTTACATTTGGATTAAACTATCCCTGCTCATCTTGGTCATAGAATTGTAAACGGCAAAATAATTCATTTATGAAATCATTAAAAGGTTTGGTGCTGCCGGTGTTTGTGCTCATTGGCGGTTTGCTGATGTTTTCGTCATTTTATGACCGCCATAATCCAAACGAGATTCATAAATTCCCCTATAAGCAAGCTGGTTTGAGTAAAGATCAGGCTGCGGCACATTTACTAAGCCGCTTTACCTACGGCGCTACGCCAGGCCAGGTTGAAGCCGTAGCCCGCGAGGGTTTAGAAAAATGGTTTAGCGAGCAGTTGGATGCTAAACTACCGGAAGATTCCCTTAACCATGCGCTAGATGGCCTGGATGCACTTAAATTAAGCAATAGCCAAATTGTTGATACCTATCCCCGTCCAGGTATTGTAGCACGGCGGGCTGTAAAAGATGGGTTTATCAATAAAGATTCAATTCAAAGCAACAAGCCTGAGTATAAAAAGATACTGCAGGATTATATGGCTCAAAAGGGCATGAAACCACAGCAGGAGCTATTCAGGCAATTCATCAATCAAAAAATACTGCGGGCAGCCTATACAAATAACCAGTTGCAGGAGGTAATGACCAGTTTTTGGTTTAACCATTTCAACGTATCTATCACTAAAAATGAATGCGCCCAGTTTATACCCGGTTATGAGCGAGATGTTATCAGGCCCAACGCGTTGGGCAAGTTTAATGATTTGTTATTAGCCACAGCCAAATCGCCGGCTATGTTGTATTACCTGGATAATTTTAGCAGCGCATCTGCCCTGCCAGAGAAGCCTAAAATAACACTCAAATTGGTGTTTACTGATACAACCAGGCAAGCCATGGCACTTAACAAGTTAAAAAAAGCAAGGCAGCAACGTGGCCTTAATGAAAACTACGCCCGCGAAGTAATGGAGCTGCATACGCTGGGTGTTGATGGCGGTTACAGCCAGCAGGATGTTACCCAGGCTGCTAAGGTGCTTACAGGCTGGTCGGTATACCCTATGGGCGATTATAGTAAGGGAAACGATATCATATCAAAAGTTATAGATAAAGGCATTATTGCTGATGGAATGGTGCATGACGGCGACTTTTTATTCACCCCGGGCCGGCACGATAACAGCGAGAAAGTTGTATTAGGCAGGCACTTTGGCCCCAACGGGGGTTACGATGAAGGTGTACAACTATTGAATATGCTGGCACATCACCCATCTACAGCAAAATTCATATCGCGTAAGTTGGCGGTAAGGTTTGTGAGTGATACTCCGCCACAAAGTTTAATTGATAAAATGGCCAAAACCTTTTTAAACAGTGATGGCGATATTAAACAGGTATTAATCACGATGGCGTCGGCGCCGGAGTTTTGGTCGGCATCTGCCTTGCGCGAGAAAACAAAATCGCCGTTTGAGCTGGCCATAAATACGGTACGCAGCTTAAACGCCCAGGTAACACAGCCTTACCAGCTATATACCTGGATAAACCGCATGGGCGAAAAAGTATACTACTACCAGGCTCCAACCGGTTTCCCGGATAAGGGCCAGTACTGGATAAATACAGGCGCTTTACTTAGCCGGATGAATTTCGGGCTGGCTTTTGCCACCGGGCGCATACCAGGGATTAAATTCGATTTGTTGAAATTAAACAAAGGCCACGAGCCCGAAAGCAGCCAGGCGGCGCTTGTTACCTACAGCAAACTTATTATGCCCGAACGGCCGCTGGATAACACCATAAAGCAATTAACCCCAATGCTGAATGATCCGCAGTTGGTGGTAAAGGTAGATAAGGCAAGCAATAATACTACGCCACCGGTTAAAGATGCCTTATCAATGGTGGGCGACACTACGGGCAAAAAAGCCAGGGTACAGGTAATGCCTAAGCCCGACGAAGCAAAATCAATGATGGCCCAGGTAGTTGGTATTATCATTGGATCGCCGGAATACCAACGACGTTAATTTGATAAATTACAAAAGATTATGTTATCAAGACGAGGATTTTTAAAAACAGGTGGCCTTGCCCTTTTTGGTGTTGGGTTAATGGGCGGCATCCCGGCATTTATAGCCGAAGCCGCCGCGCAGGATAAGATAATAGCCCCATATAAAAAAGGTAAAACGCTGGTGTGTATTTTTCAGCGCGGCGCTATGGATGGGCTGATGGCGGTAACCCCGTTTACCGATCAATACCTTAAGGAGGCCCGCCCCGGCTTATTTATGGATGCCGCCAAAACAGGTAACGATAACCCACTAATAGACCTGGATGGCAGGTTTGGATTACATCCATCTATGAAGGCCTTTGAACCTATGTTTCGCGAAAAAAGGCTGGGTATAGTGCATGGCATCGGCTCGCCAAATAATACCCGCTCGCATTTTGATGCGCAGGATTATATGGAAAGCGGTACCCCTTTTAATAAAGGTACCGCCAGTGGCTGGCTTAACCGTGCGGTTGGCCTGTTAGGTCATGATGCGATTACGCCTTTTACAGCGGTAAGTTTAACATCGGCCATGCCTCGGTCTTTTTATGGCGATAACCCGGCTGTTGCCATTAGCAACCTGCAGGATTTTGCATTGCAAATGCGCGGTAACCCGGCAGGTACCAACCTGGCCGCAAAAAGCTTTGAGGAGCTTTATGACAGAACCGCTCCCGGTTTGTTAAAAGATACTGGTAAGGAAAGTTTTGATGCCTTAAAAATGCTGCAAAAGGCCAATGTTAAAAATTATGTACCCGCCAACGGTGCCGTTTACCCAAATTCGGCCTTAGGTAATTCTTTAAAGCAAATTGCGCAGTTGATAAAAATGAATGTGGGTATGGAAGTAGCTTTTGCCGAATCAAATGGTTGGGATACGCACTTTAACCAGGGAACGGGGTATGGCATATTTGCCCGCAACGTAGCCGACCTGAGCAATAGTATGATGGCTTTTTGGACAGATATAGGCAGCACTCGCCAGGATGATGTAACCGTAATGACGATGACCGAGTTTGGCCGCACTGTTCATCAAAATGGCACCGGTGGTACCGATCATGGCCGCGCATCCTGTAACTTTATTTTAGGCAACAGTGTAAATGGCGGCCTGGTGCACGGCAATGTGCAGCCACTTGCAACAGAAAACCTGGAAGATGGCCGCGACCTTGCGGTTACAACAGATTTCAGGAATGTGTTTAGCGAAGTGGCCGATAAGCACCTCAGGATCAGTAATGATAAAGTGCTGTTTCCTGATTTTACTGCCAAACCAATAGGGGTATTTAAAGCCTGATTATTGCATCTTATTTTATAAAGTAGTCCCGGGTATTAATATGGCCGGGACTTTTGTGCTTAATAATGAGCTGTTTAGTTGTTAAATAATTTATAATGAAACTACTGCTTTATTGAATTGTTAATGTATTTTAGTACTCAAAGTTGCTAATTTTCGATTATGATATATTCAGCTTAATTCTTAAAATTACACATGAACAAAAACTACTATGCCATCATCATGGCAGGCGGAATAGGTAGCCGTTTTTGGCCTATAAGCCGCACATCGCATCCTAAACAATTCATTGATATTCTTGGAACCGGCAAAACCCTGATACAAAATACATACGAACGCTTTTTGAAAGTTTGTCCTAAAGAAAATATTTACGTTGTAACCAATGAAAATTATACCAAACTTGTAAAAACGCAGCTTCCGGATATGGAAGATCAGCAAATACTCACCGAGCCGGTTATGCGTAATACCGCCCCTTGCGTAGCCTACGGATGTTTTAAAATAGAAAGCCTTAACCCCGATGCCGCCATTGTTGTAGCCCCCTCAGATCAGCAGATATTAGATGAGGACGCTTTTGTAACGGCTATCATTAAATCGTTAGAGACTGCCACAGCCAATGATTGCCTGGTTACGTTGGGCATCAAACCATCAAGGCCGGATACCGGCTATGGTTATATTCAATACACAGATCATACAATAAACGAAGATTTTCACAAAGTGAAAACCTTTACCGAAAAGCCAACGCTTGATATCGCAAAAACTTTTATCCAAAGCGGCGACTTTTTATGGAACGCCGGTATTTTTGTATGGTCGGCCAAGGAAATTGTTAAGGCGTTTGATACCTTCCTGCCCGAAATGCACGAAATTTTTGCTGATGCCAGGCCGGTTTATAATACAGATGGTGAAAAAGCCCATATACACAAAGCTTATCAACAATGTGTTAACATATCCATTGACTACGGAATTATGGAAAAAGCCAATAATGTTTACGTATTGCCATCAGAATTTGGGTGGAGCGACCTGGGTACCTGGGCCTCTATTTACGATTTGGCCGAAAAGGATTACGTGGGCAATGCTGTTATCCCTTCAGAAAAAGTGATCATGTACGATTCATCAAACTGCATGGTAAATGTACCTGGCGAAAAACTGGTGATTTTAAAGGGCCTGCATGATTTCATCGTTGTTGAATCAAACAATACCCTGATGATTTGCCCGCGCGACGAAGAACAGAACGTGAAACAAGTAGTTGCCGACGTGAAGAGCAAGTTTGGAGCGAAGTATATTTAGGGTTTCAGATGTGCAAATGTGCAGATTTCAGATGTGCAGATTTTAAATTTCAGATGATAAAAACAAAACAGGGTCCGGCTTTTTTTGAAACCGGACCCTGTTAGCTTAACAAGCTAATATTCCATCATTTGAAATCTGCACATCTGAAATCTATAATCTGCACATCCGCAATTACAGGGCGGGGGGGGCCAGCGTTCCGGCGGCTACGGTTTCATTGGTGGCTTCATCAACCAAAATTAATGAGCCGGTAATGCGGTTTTTGCGATATTCATCAAAAACAAGTGGCTGGGTGGTACGCAGGCGTACACGGGCCATCTCGTTCATTTTAATATCTCCGGCATTTTCAAGCTTTTCCATGGTGTTAATGTCAAGCTTGTAATAAACTTCTTTTATAATGGCCATCACCTCGCGGGTGGTATTTTTAAGGTGATATTTAGCTCCCGGACGCGGGCCCCGTGTACCCATCCAGCAAAGCATTACTTCCAGGTCCTGGCTTACAAATGGTTCGCTTTCGTCTTTAACAATCATATCACCACGGCTTACATCAATGTCATCTTCCAGGGTAATAGATACCGACATTGGCGCAAAAGCCTCTTCAACCGGTCCCGAAAACGTATCGATTGATTTAATAGCCGATGTTAATCCCGAGGGCAATACCGTTATTTTATCACCGGGTTTAAATATACCACCGGCAATACGGCCTGCATAGCCGCGGTAATCATGATATTCGGCAGCATGCGGGCGAATCACGGTTTGTACCGGAAAACGCGCATCTGCATGGTTTTCATCACTTGCAATATGAATGGTTTCTAACGTGTGCAGCAAACTTTCGCCTTTGTACCACGGCATGTTAACCGAATCGTTAACTACGTTGTCGCCCTCAAGCGCGCTGATGGGCACAAAACGGATATCATTAACATCTATTTTGGCGGCAAAAGCTTTGTATTGCTCAACTACATTATTAAATACCTCTTCGGAGTAATCAACCAGGTCCATTTTGTTGATGCAGACGATGATATGAGGAATTTTTAATAACGATGCGATAAAAGAGTGACGGCAGGTTTGTTCAACAACACCTTTACGGGCATCTATCAGCACAAGGGCCAAATTAGCTGTTGAGGCCCCGGTAACCATGTTACGGGTGTATTGAATATGGCCGGGGGTATCGGCAATAATAAATTTACGTTTAGGTGTGGCAAAATAGCGGTAAGCTACGTCAATGGTTATACCTTGTTCCCTTTCAGATCGCAGCCCATCTGTAAGCAGCGAAAGATCGATGTGCTGCAAGCCTTTTCTTTCGCTCGATTGTTTTACGGCCTCCATCTGGTCTTCAAAAATAGATTTGGAGTCGTATAGTAACCGCCCTATGAGGGTGCTTTTCCCATCATCTACACTGCCGGCTGTTGTAAAACGTAATAGTTCCATAATAATGAGGTACGTGTGGCCTGTTGCCAGGTTGGCGTAGTATCTTGTTGGCCAAAAAGCCTGTTAATTCAATTTAAAAATAACCTTGTTTTTTCCTGTCTTCCATTGATGTATCCGAGCGTTTGTCGTCGCTGCGGTTACCGCGCTCGGTGCTGCGCGTGGCCGATACCTCGGCTACAATTTTCTCCAGCGTATCTGCATCCGATTCAATGCCGCCGGTAATGGTAATATCGCCCAGGGTACGGAAACGCATCAGTTTATTCTCTACAAATTCGCCATCGCGTAATGATAAAAATTCCGATGCCGGCAGCCATGTACCATCGCGGTAAACGGCGTTACGGTTATGTGCAAAGTAAAGTGAAGGGATAGCAATGTTTTCCTGCAGGATGTAATTCCAGATGTCCATTTCCGTCCAGTTACTGATCGGGAATACCCTGAAATGTTCGCCCATGCGTTTGCGGCCGTTAAAAATATTCCACAATTCTGGCCGCTGATTTTTAGGGTCCCACTGGCCAAACTCATCACGGTGCGAAAAAAAGCGTTCTTTTGAACGTGCTTTTTCCTCATCGCGGCGGGCGCCGCCAATAGCAGCATCAATTTTATGATGCTCGATGGTATCTAATAACGATACAATTTGTAACTCGTTCCGGCTGGCGTTAATACCGCTTTCTTCAACCGCGCGGCCTTTGTTGATGGCATCCTGTACCGAGCCAACAATAAGTTGTACGCCAAGCTTTTCTACCAGTTGGTCCCTGAATTCCATAGTCTCGGGGAAATTATGCCCGGTATCAATATGGATAAGCGGCATAGGTATTTTGGCGGGCCAAAAAGCCTTTTGAGCCAGGTGAGTAACAACAATGGAGTCTTTACCGCCCGAAAACAGTATTGCAGGGCGATCAAACTGGGCAACCACTTCCCTTATTACGTAAATGGCTTCCGATTCTAATTCCTGCAGATGGGTAAGATAATATTTGTGCATGCTAATTTAAAAACCCGCTAAATCCACCTAAATTGTAGTACTTAGCATTTAAACTGCAATATTAGCAATTTTATACTAATGTTGAGGGTATTAAATGGATTTTGACCGGGAATCGCGTTTGAACTTCCTTGAATGCAACTACTATTTGAAAAGGTAGCCTCTACGAGGCAAAAAAGAGATTTTATTGTCTTTCTACAAACTGGTAGCCTCTACGAGGCAAAATGCCATACTAACTAAAGGTGCCCTCTTGAAGAGATAGCCTACACGAGACAAAAAGAGATTTTAGATCATATTTCTACAAACATGTAGTCTCAACGAGGCAAAATGCCATGCTAATTAAAGGCGCTTGCCTCGTAGAGGCTACCGGTTTGTAGCAAGACACAAACAGAACAGCTATTATGCCTCGTAGAAGCTACCTATAATCTGATAGACAAACTTTTAAAGACGATACTCCCTGATGGGTTTTACTGAAGCCCAAATAAAGGAGTTGTTATTAAAGGCTTTTAAGAAGTTTTTTCAACCACTTCAATCATTTTTTCGATTAAATCCGGTACTCCGGCATCAAACCAAATAAACTGTTGATCTTTACGGAACCAGGTGAGTTGCCTTTTGGCAAACCGGCGGGTGTTTTGCTTTATCATTTCAACCGCTTTATCAAGCGTAATGGTACCATCCATATAATCGAAAATCTCCGCGTAGCCCACCGTGTTCAGGGCGTTTAAATGGCGATAGGGGAGCAATGACGCTACTTCGGCTAACAAGCCTTGTTGTAACATGATGTCAACCCTGTCATTAATACGGCGGTACAATAACTCGCGCGGCATGTTAAGGGCCAGTTTGATGATTTCAAACGGGCGTTTATTAACCGTTGCCTGCCGATAGGATGAAATGGGGTTGCCGGTGCTTTCAAAAATTTCCAGCGCCCTGATGATGCGTTGCGGGTTGCCCAGGTCAACCTGTTGGTAATAAGCCGGATCGGCCAGTTTTAATTTTTCCTGTAAATAACTTAGTCCTTTTTCTTCCAGCTCATGATTTAATTTTTCGCGGATTGCCGGATCGGCTGTAGGCAAATCATCAAAGCCTTCGCAAATAGCTTTGATGTACAGACCCGAGCCACCTGCCAAAACGACATAGTCGTGCTTTTTAAAAAGCTCGTCGAGCAATAACAGGCATTCCCTTTCAAAATCGCCAACCGAAAAAGGCTCGGTTATAGAGTGGGAGTCAATAAAATAGTGTTTTACCTGGGCCAGTTCCCCGGCGCTGGGTTTAGCCGTTCCAATACTCATTTCCCGGAAAAACTGCCTCGAATCGGCCGACACCACCACCGTATTGAAGTACCTGGCCAACTCAATAGCCGCCGCAGTTTTACCAACCGCTGTGGGGCCGGCAATTACAATGAGGGTTTTCATGGATAAGCCCCCTCTAAATCTCCCCCGGTAGGGGAGACTTTTAAAGTATTAAAGCCTTTTTGCTTGCAACTAGAAATAGTTTGTTGATTCTCTACCCAGGTAACTACGGGGTACCTCAATTTATTAAAAAAGAAAAATGTCATTTCGAACGAACAAGGGCAGGAATTGAGCGCCGGCGTGAGGAGAAATCTTGTACATCCTGCATTCCAACGGGCTTGTGGTGATGCAGGATGTACAAGATTTCTCCTCGTACCTCGTTCGAAATGACAATTTTTTTTTAACAGACTTGGGTAAAAGATAGTCTGGATAGGGGAACTCTTAAAGATCTTAAAGCCCTCCCTTCCGGGGAGGGTTGGGTGGGGCTGCTCAATAATCATCACCACCACGATGTGGTTTGTCATCATCGTCAAAGCCTTCATCGTCGGCAAATTCGTTACCAAATTCATCGTCTTCCTCGTCCTCGGCTGCTTTTTCTTCGGGAAGGTCGGCGTCAATGTCGGTTACTTCCGAAAAATCTTCGGCATCTTCGGGGTTATAGGCCATTTCGTTCAAAAAGTCAAAGTCTTCATCAGGGGCGGCAGCTGTTGCGGCCGGCGTAAATACATTGCCAAATTGTTTTGGCGCTTCGCCTACTGATTTTATAACCGCGGGGTAGGTAGTGCCCGGTGTGTCATTAAGAATGATTTTCATCAGTTCGACATGAAAATCAAAAGGACGGTCGAAATTGAACGTATAATAAAATTTTTGATGCGGATCGTCAATAAAGCTCAGGAGCTTTACGTTGGTCATGAGCGAAATGCCGCGATCTTTTCTTTTTTGATTTGGCAAATAGGTAATTTCTTCGCCCTTCATCCACTGATCGTTACTGATATAAAAAGAAGATGGGAATTCGGGATTATAACCGGTTGACTGGTGTATTGCGCGGTGTAAATCTTCGAATGTTTGATTCGATTTTACATCAATCTCGCGCATCACATCATCATAATCTTCGAAAGTAACCCTGAACCTGTATAGTGCCATTTTGTTAGTAAATTTTTAATGGGGACAAAAATAGTGTTTTAATTCAATTTCAGCTTGCCACAACTTTTAAGCCAATTTCTAAACCTTTGGCAATTGTGTAGTTGATGGCAGCTTCCCGTTCGTTCGGAATTTCGCCTTCCAGTATAGCTTCGCGGATCTGGTTTTTGATAATTCCTACCTCGCG
Source organism: Mucilaginibacter sp. GW822-FHT03E02 (assembly GCF_058801545.1). NCBI lineage: Bacteria > Pseudomonadati > Bacteroidota > Sphingobacteriia > Sphingobacteriales > Sphingobacteriaceae > Mucilaginibacter > Mucilaginibacter sp. GW822-FHT03E02. Next base: position 5,774,985 of record NZ_JBXANJ010000001.1, read on the forward strand.
GCCTTCTTTTATACCAAAAAGCTCCATAATATCCAGCCCGGTAACCGGCGGCTGCCAGTTTCTGATACTGTCGCGCTCTTCAACATCTTTTAATTTTTGTTGAACAAGCTCAAAATTGTTACGGTATTTTTTAACCTTGTATTCGTTTTTTGTGGTGATGTCTGCTTTACACAACAACATCAGGCCTTCAATGTCATCGCCAGCCTCAAAAAGCAAGCGCCGCACTGCCGAATCTGTCACAATAGATTGCGAGAGTACTATCGGCCTTAAATGCAGCTGTACCAGTTTTTGCACCTGCTTCATTTTTTCGTTAAGCGGCAGCTTTAACTGGGCAAATATTTTAGGCACCATACGCGCACCGCGGTCTTCATGGCCATGAAATGTCCAGCCGTGGCCGGGTTCAAAGCGCTTGGTGGCGGGCTTGGCAATATCGTGTAAAATAGCGGCCCAGCGCAACCAAAGGTCGGTAGTGGTCTCGCAAATGTTATCAAGCACTTGCAAGGTATGGTAAAAATTATCCTTGTGGCCTTTGCCGTCAATATAATCAACCCCGTAAAGCCCTGACATCAGCGGGAATATTTTATGCAGCAAGCCGGTATCAAACAAATAATTGAAACCAATGGAAGGAACTTTCGACAGGATGATTTTATTCAGCTCATCGGTTATACGCTCCTGCGATATAATGCTAATTCTATCTACATTGTTTTTTATAGCAGTAACGGCCTCGTCGTCAATCCTGAAATTAAGCTGTGATGCAAACCTGATGGCACGCATCATGCGCAGGGGATCGTCAGAGAAAGTTTCCACCGGGTTTAGCGGTGTGCGGATGAGTTTGTTTTGTAAATCGGTAATGCCGCCAAATGGGTCAAGCAGTTCGCCAAACGTTTCCGGGTTAAGGGATATGGCCAACGCGTTAATGGTGAGGTCGCGGCGTTTTTGATCGTCTTCCAGCGTACCGTTTTCGACGATAGGCTTGCGCGAGTCGCGACGGTACGATTCTTTGCGGGCACCCACAAACTCAACCTCCAGGTCCTGGTATTTGAGCGATGCAGTGCCAAAGTTTTTATAAACAGCAACTTTCACTTTCAGCTTTGCGCCCACGGCTTCGGCAAAATCAATCCCGTTACCTATAATTACAATATCAATATCTTTTGACGGGCGGTCCAAAAAAATATCGCGCACAAAGCCACCAATAGCATACACCTGTGCATTATGCTGCGCAGCAAGTTTTGAGATAACAGAAAATACAGGATGCCGCAGGTGATCTTTCATAGTGTAATAAAATTCTTATCGGCCATCCGAATTCGCAAATCCGCCCAAATAGTTTGAGATTGCTTCGTACCTCGCAATGACGGTGTTTGTTATTTTTAGATAACCCTTAAGTAAACACAAAGGTAATGCTAAAATTTAAACTCTAAATTTTAAACGTTAAAAGCTGTTAGTTGCTGGTGGCAGCACGTTTATTACAGCGATGGATTTCAAACCTGCAGTGCAGTAATCTTTTGCATTTTATAGAAAATCAAAAGTGTTGCGTTGCGCAACAGGTGAAACAGAGAAAAATGTCAATTATCTAATAATCAATAAATTATGAATTGTCATAAAATATAAATCGCAACAAAACCGCAACAGCAAGGGAAAGAATCAAAAATTGGAGAGCCAAGAATCAAAAAAAATGTCGAAAAAACTGGATTTGAGATAGCCGGTACCTTCCCTGCTCTTTTCTGTTGCTTTCGAACACTCCAGACTTTAAACCCATGGCTATCAGGAATGCATAATTCCTGATTTTCAAAAACGATCATTTAGCGGCATTAACATTATCTTTGCGCTGTTGCCATACATACAACTTACAACTCATAACATATAACTTTCCCATGCCCACCCTCCGTCAGCTTTTTTTGGCCAATAATGCACAAACCACCAACTTTCCTTTGCTGCTGGAGTTTGAGCGCGCCGAGGGAGTTTATATGTACGATGCATCGGGCAGGGCTTTTATGGATCTGATATCGGGCATCGGGGTAAGCAGCCTTGGACATGGCAACCCTTGTGTAAAGGAGGCCATTAAACAGCAGGTTGATAAATATATGCATCTGATGGTGTACGGCGAGTTTGTGCAAACACCGCAGGTAATGTTTGCACAGAAACTGGTATCGTTATTACCGGATAATTTGCAATCTGTTTATTTTACCAATTCGGGCGCCGAGGCGGTGGAGGGCGCATTGAAGTTGGCTAAACGATTTAGCGGCAGGCAACAAATCATCGCCTGCCACAACTCGTATCATGGTAGCACCCACGGCGCGTTAAGCGTAATGGGTAATGAGGAGTTTAAGCAAGCCTATCGCCCGCTATTACCCGGGGTAGGTTTCATCAATTTTAACAATGCTGATGACCTGCAATTGATAACCAACCAAACCGCATGCGTTATTATAGAAACCGTGCAGGGCGAGGCCGGTGTGCGGGTGCCGGATGGTGCCTATATGCAAGCCTTGCGCAAACGCTGTGATGAAACGGGTGCATTATTGATTTTGGATGAAATCCAGGCGGCATTTGGCCGTACCGGAAAGTTGTTTGCTTTTGAGCACTTTGGTATAGTGCCGGATATTTTGTTGCTTGCCAAGGCGCTGGGCGGCGGTATGCCGATAGGTGCGTTTATTGCATCAACCCAAATTATGGGTGCGTTAAAGGATAACCCCATACTTGGCCACATAACCACGTTTGGTGGCCACCCGGTATGCTGCGCTGCGGGCCTGGCTGCATTGGAGGTACTGATTAATGATAACCTTGTACCTGGCGTAGCCCAAAAGGAAGCCTTGTTCCGGAAACTATTGGTTCACCCTGCTATTAAAGCGGTGCGCGGTAAAGGCCTGATGCTGGCCGTTGAACTGGAAAACTTTGACTTGAATAAGAAAATAATAGACCGCTGTATTGAAAACGGTGTAATAACCGATTGGTTTTTACACTGCAGCAACTCCATGCGGCTGGCCCCACCGCTCATTATTGAGCCCCAGGAGATAGAAAAGGCCTGCGCGGTGATCATCGAGGCCATAGAGTATTATAAATAGATGATGCTGTAAAAAGATCCTCAATGCCAGTAAGTTAAGTAAAATATAAAAATTTCACTTTCGCGCAAAGACGCCAGGACGCTAAGAAAAAATAAGCAAATCACTTTGCGCCTCTGCGTTTTGGTGCGAAAAACCTCTTAACTTAATAGCATTTAAAAGACTCTGGACGGTGCTATAAATTATTATCCCTCCCAAATTTTCAGTATATTTACAGCAGATGTTCCGCACAATAGGGAAGCTTAGAAGAGGCTATTCTTTCTGCAAGGTATCCCAGGTTATCAATATTGCCTTTTTACGCTTTTTTGTAAATAGGTTTTCTCTTTTAAATTACATAATAAGTTAATTATCAGTTGTTTTACTTGGCTACAAAGGTATGCCAAAGGTGTGTGAAAGGTGTGCCAAAGGTATGTTGTAAGGGGCGGGTTGGGTTATAGTTTGGTGAATGTTAGGTACATATCAGGGTATATGAATTCATATTAAAAAGTGCCCGGTTAGATTAAGGTATTTTTACAGGCAGGCCAGACGCCGGGCTGCTTTATAATTAAATTTAATAAAGTAATTCCTACACAACGTTTGCTGATTTTTGTGTAGCGAATATTGAATAATATCTCATAATATTTTGTTTTAGTTAAATTGGTATGGTTTATGCATCATAATATAATCATGAAAAAACATGCGTTAGTGGCCTTTATTTGAGCAAATAAGCACGCTAATGCACTTTTTTATGGTCACCAGTTTAAACAAGCCGCCCTATATTGCTGTTTACTTATACAACTACAAGTTCAAATACCGCTATCGAATTATGAAAATCGCCTATATATCAACCTATCCTCCCCGTGAGTGCGGCTTAGCCACATTTAACCACAATTTAATGCACGCTATCAGCGCAAATTATCCCGACAGGAAGTCATTACTGCAAGGTGGCTTCGTGGTAGCGCTTAATGACTCTGAAGACGTGCACGAATACGAATACCCGGAGGAGGTAAAATACGTTATCCGTCAAAACCATCAAAAAGACTATATCCGTGCTGCTAACTATATCAACACCAGCGCGGCGGATGTTTGCATTATGGAGCACGAATTTGGTATTTACGGTGGCGAGAGTGGTATTTATATATTACCGTTGATAAACAGGCTGGAGAAACCATTGATATCAATATTGCATACCATATTAAAAGACCCCAGCTATGTGCAGCGCATCATCATCCGCGAGATTGCCGAACAATCGTCAAAGATCATCGTGATGAGCCAGCGTGCTGTGGAGTTTTTAACCACTATTTATGAGATTCCTGCAGATAAGATCCAGATTATAGAACATGGGGTGCCAGATGTAGAAGCACCGGAAGAAAACCCGGTTAAAGCGCTAAGTTCTTTTAAAAATCACAGGGTAATGCTCACTTTCGGGCTAATTAGCCGTAATAAAGGGCTGGAAACCGTGGTTAGGGCTTTACCCAAAATTGTCGGAAATCACCCCGATGTAATGTACGTGGTACTGGGTAACACCCATCCCGGCGTTATAAAAAATTCGGGAGAGGAGTATCGCGATCACCTGAAATCGCTTGCTGCGCAGTTGGGGGTATCCAAAAATCTATCGTTCATCAATAAATTTGTATCTGAAGAGGAACTGGTAGATTACCTTACCGCCTGCGATATTTATGTAACCCCCTACCTTAACGAGGCACAAATTACCAGCGGCACCTTATCTTATGCAGTTGGTGCGGGCGCTGCGGTGGTATCTACCCCTTATTGGCACGCTACCGAGTTGCTGGCCGATGGCCGGGGCAGGCTATTCGACTTTAAAAATTCTGATGCACTTGCCGATACCGTAATTGAGCTGCTTGACCAGGACAGGGTTTTACAGGAACTGAAAGAAAATGCCTACCAATACGGGCTGCACCTGCGCTGGCCGGTAATTGGGGCCGAATTTATAAAGGTGGCCCAGGAAGCAACCGCCCGTTTTGATTTTAGTGATAAGATATTAAAAAACAGCATTGTTGATCCTGAGATATTGCCAAAATTTAGCCTCACGCACGTTTTGAGGCTGACCGATGATACAGGTATTGTGCAACACGCCAAATACGGTATCCCTAACTTGAAAGAGGGTTACTGCCTTGATGATAATGCCCGCGCACTTATCATGGCCTTAATGGCTTACCAGCGCAGCGGCAGCAAGGAGGCTTTTGAATTGCTGCCTATCTATCTCAGCTATATTCACTATATGCAAACAGATGATGGTAACTTCCGAAACTTTTTGAGTTTTGACAGGCGTTACCTGGATGAAGTTGGATCGGAAGATTCATTTGGCCGTACCATATGGTCGTTAGGCCATTTGATAGGCTGCGCGGCCAGTAACTCATACCGGGAGTTTGCCTTAGAGATCTTCCACAAATCGGTACCACATTTTGCTGCTTTAAAACACCTGAGGGGGATAGCCAATACCATTATAGGTATTAGCCTTTATCTGCAGGCCATACCTACAGATGATGGCATGATTAAAATACTAAACGATTTGACCCAACCCCTTATTGATGCTTTTGAAAAAACGCAATCGGATGACTGGCAATGGTTTGAAGAGAAAATGACCTATGATAACGCGATACTTCCGCTGGCTTTATTACACTCCTGCGAAATAACCGGGAACGAGAATGCCAAACGGATTGCGCTGGCTTCGATGGCGTTTTTAGATAAGCTGACTTTATCAAACGGTTACTTAAGCCCTGTAGGTAATGATGGCTGGTATTACCGTGGCGGTACCTTCCCTATATTTGATCAGCAGGCCATTGAAACCATGGCCATGGTACTGATGCATTTTCAGGCTTATCAGATTTTCAGGGTGCCACAATATGTGGAGAAAATGTTTTTGAGCTATAAGTGGTTCCTGGGCGAAAATACTTTACGTGCCCCACTTTATGACCATGAAACCAAGGGCTGCTGCGACGGCTTGCTGCCCGGCGGTATTAACCGTAACCAGGGGGCCGAAAGTACGCTGGCGTACCTGATATCGCATTTGACGGTATTGAAAGCCTTTGAACTGGAGTACGAATACAATAAATACGGCCAGAAAATGGAAATCTGCTAAATGAAGGTAGCCGTTTTAGCCCCCGTGGCCTGGCGCACACCGCCAAGGCATTACGGCCCGTGGGAACAAATTGCATCTAACATTGCCGAGGGATTGGTGAAGTTGGGTATTGATGTAACGCTGTTTGCCACCGGCGATTCGGTAACTGCCGGTAAATTGGAAGCTGTTTGCGCAACCGGCTACGAGGAAGACCGAAGCCAGGATGCCAAAGTGTTGGAATGCCTGCACATTAGCAACCTGATGGAAAAAGCAGCTGAGTTTGATATTATCCATAATAATTTCGATTTTTTGCCGCTCACTTATTCAGGCTTGATTAAGACTCCTGTCATCACTACGATACATGGCTTTTCGTCGCAAAAAATTATCCCGGTTTATAAAAAATATAACGATATAGGGTATTATGTATCCATCAGTAATTCAGATCGCAGCGCCGATCTGGATTACCTGGCTACGGTTTATAATGGTTTGGATACCCGCGATTTTGAGTTTTATAAACAGCCGGAAGATTACCTTTTGTACTTTGGCCGCATCCATCCTGATAAAGGAACTGCCGAAGCCATTGAGATAGCCGAAAAAAGCAAACGGAAGCTGTTAATTGCAGGTATTATTCAGGATGGAAATTACTACCGTGAAAAGATTGAGCCTTTTTTATCAGATCAAATAAAATATATTGGCCATGCCGGACCCGATGAGCGGAAAAAATTGTTAGGCAACGCTGCTGCCTTGCTGCACCCCATCAGCTTTAATGAGCCCTTTGGTATGAGTGTAGCTGAAGCCATGCTTTGCGGAACGCCGGTAATAGCCTTTAACAAGGGATCGATGCCGGAATTGATTAAAGATGCCCAAACCGGATTTTTGGTTGATAATGTTGATGAGGCTGTTGAGGCTGTGGGCAGGTTAGCCGAAATTAACAGAATTAATTGCTGTAACTGGGCAACTTCGCAATTTTCGCGGGATAAAATGGTTGAAGATTATTTAAAGCTATATAAGAAGATACTGGATAGATAACTGAAAGTAATCACATAAAGAAGCCTATGCGGTACTTTAAGCACCACACAACACCTAAAAGGCATCAGCTTCTTGCCCGAAGCTATCAGCCGGCATCCCTTATCAATTCGTTTTCCTGGGAAGAATTGCCTGGTTCCGGCTGATTGGCATAATCACTTAGCGGCCTTATTTTGGTTTCGCCAAGCAGCGGGTAAGTGTTCTCAATAACTTCTTCCTGCTGTTGTGGTAAAACCTCGTTTGCACGGGCATAGCTATAGCCTAACCTTTTGTTTTCTTCCTCAATAAAATTAAACAAATCGCCAAGGCACGAATAAACCGACTGCAAATATTTATAGTTGGTTGACGTAAGGCTTTTGCCTACATCTTCGGGGCCCTTGCCCGGCTCACAAAAATTAAGTTTGGTAATAATACCATTAATCAGCTCAACTTCAAATTTGCCCTCATTGTGCCAGGTTAAGCTGTTTTTTATTTCTCTGAAATGGTCCATGGCTTTATAAGTTTTTTATCATATAATAATTTGTAACGTTCATTATACCAATTAAATATACTAAATTATTTATATCAATGGATATGCCAGATTCCCTTTTTTTTGTAAAACTTTTTAATAATCTGCTGCATTAAATTGCAGCGGCCATTTTTGTATATGAGCAACAGAAAGCAGGGGTGCTGCGCAGAATAATACGCTTATTATTTAGGACGGGTTGTCGTTTATTACATGCCGAAAAAATGAAACGCAGGAGGATTTTTGCGTCATTTTATTCAGTTTTAACATGCCTGTTATAAAATGTCGGCGCGATGGTGTAAGGGGACTTACAGGGTTTCATAAACTTGGTTAGTTTGGCGGGTTGCTGAATTGATTATTTTCATAACTTGCTGTTAATTAACCTGCAGCAATGGAGAAGCATAAATTAAGTAACCCGGTATTTATAGCCGCGGTTTTGTTACTGATTGTAAACGATTGGTACTTAAAACAAACATTTCATAACGGCTTAACCGGTAAGCTTTCTGATTTTGCCGGTTTGTTTGCGTTCCCATTTTTATTGAGCGCTTTATTTTCGCGAAAAATAAAGCTGGTTTACTTTTTTACATTACTGTTCTTTATAGTTTGGAAATCGCCTTTAATGCAGCCTGTTATCAATGCATTAAATGGTGTCGGCGTGCCAATTCACCGCACAATTGATTATACCGATTATGTAGCGCTGCTTATTTTGCCGCTGTCTTTTTATCAATTCAATAAACCGGCAACGTATCAGATCAGACCTGTAATTTTAAATATGCTGGTGGTGTGTTCTTTAATATCCTTTATAGCAACAACCAGGCCGCCGGGCGCCGATACCAGATTTAATGATATCAATAAAGTTTACACTTTCGATTTTTCTAAACGTGAATTGGTTTCCAGGATTAATGCACTGCAACTGAATTACGTTCACGAGTTTAACAAATACGTTCAGGATAATAATAAACACAGTTATAGTGCGCTTTACAAAGACACAGCAAGGGTTGATTTTGACCGCAGGAGCAATATTTTCTATTACAGTTCGTCGTTGATCAAAAACAAAAGAGATACGTTAGCCATGCTTATTGATTATGAACGGGTAAAAGATGCGGATACCATAGTTTTAAAAACGATGTATGCCAACCTGAACATCAGCGGTAACAATAATACATCGCAGCTAAAGCTCCTGAATTTAACTAATTACGTACGTAAATCAGAAAAGGGAGATCACAAAGAAATTGCTGTCAGGATTTTTGAAAAGTTTACTCTTAAAACAATCAGCGCCAGCTGGCGATAGGTATTTATTGCTAATCAAAAAACTCCTTAAAAGAATTGATCGTTATCTTTTCGTTGGCCGACTCTATGTAGTAAGCAGGCACGGTGTTGTATAACGATGCCCAGCCTGTAAATGTGCTTGGCGGGCCAAAAATATAGTCACATTCGGCAAGTAAATACAAGTCGACAATTGCTGGCCGTTGGGCAATTACGGTTTTGAAACCGCTAAACTCATTAGCGTCCAGTTTTTCCTGCGAGCATATGATAAACACGCATTGTTTCCCTGCAAAAAGCTGTTCTGCTTCGTGCATTTTGTTAATATATACATCATTGCTATAAAACCATTTTCCGCGGTTAAAATCAATATAATCGCCGCGTCTGATGTGCACACCAATCAGGATATCGCCCATATCCCGCGCCTGACTAACCTGCTGCTGTATGGCATCCATGAATTCCTGTTTGGGCGAAAATAGGTTTTTAATTTGCGGTAGGTATTTTTTAAAATTAACGTAATCGCGGTAAACCCAGCCTTCGGGTATCACAACCTGGTGCTGTGCCAATTTAACAAATTCGGGACTGTTGATATCGTATTGCGAAAGCTTCAGATCGTTTTCGGCGATTGAATGAAAGATGATACCCGGCAGTTTAATCCTGAATTTTGAAGCGAGCGTATGAAGGTTATTTAGAATTTTGTTTAGAGCTTTTTGCTTTATCCCCGGCTTTGTAAAAGTTACCTTGAGCACATCGTCGCCGACAGCCGTAAACAAGTCATGATACTCCGGGAAACAGGTTACAAGCAATGAATAGTTGTAAGCCTTGCTGTTGGCTATAAAGTATGACAAAAAGTGCAACCTGTTGGCCAGCTGGCCATTTATCCGTTTAATAATAACCACTTAACAGCGCTTTATTTAAGTGGTTAAATTAATATTATTTAAGCTGATAACAAAAGCAGCTTTATTCGCTTTGATCGTTCTTCAATTTATCTAATAACTCCTGCAAGCCAACTTCTGCAAAGGCTGTTGATGAATCGGATACACCGTAAGGGATAATCAGCTTTTCGTTATGAACTATTGCCCCGCATGAATATAGCACATTAGGTACATAACCTTCGCGCTCATCGCTGTTAGGGATAAGCAAAGGCTCGCGCAGGCGGCCTATTTCAATGGCAGGGTCATCCAGTTTTAATAAACTTGCACCTAACACATAGCGGCGCATAGGGCCTACACCGTGGGTTATCATCAGCCAGCCATCTTTGGTTTCAATAGGCGATCCGCAGTTGCCTATCTGCACAAACTCCCAGCTAAACCGGGGCTGTTGCAGCATAATTGGCTTTTCCCATATGTTAATCTTATCGGCATACATGATGTAATTATTACAGCCGTCAATACGCGAAATCATTACAAACTTGCCATTTACCTTGCGCGGAAACAACGCCAGGTTTTTATTTTGGGCGCCCGCGCCGTATAATGGCATTATTTTAAAATTATAAAAATCGGTGGTTTGCAACAGTTTGGGCATAATAAGCGCGCCATCATATGCGGTGTATGTTGCATAATAGACAGAGGTATCGTCCTCGTTTCTGAACTGTACAAAACGGGCATCCTCAATACCTTTGCGCTCATACTCCGATATAGGGAATATTACCCTATCGGAAATATCGGTATCCAGCGAAAAAACTATTTCGTAGTACGAATCGGCCAGCCACAATACCTTGTCGTACTCCAGTTTCATCATATCGCTTTCCTGCAATTTTTGCGAATCGATAATAATGCGGCGCAGGTTGGCGTATTCAAAATGATGATCCAGCTTGGATTCCAGTTCGTGTAAAATATCGATATTGATCTGCGTAATGGCGGCTTTGTCAAAAAATAGCTTTTTATTGTATACCGCGTTCCTTACAATTTCGGCTTCATCAATGTAGTTGCCGGCAGGCAAAATGGTGATGTTGTTGTCTTTATCTATTAAACCCCTGCGAAAGGTAATGGATGAAATGTGTCCCTCGCCCACAGCCCTAAAACTGATGATCACTCTGCGTTGCCCATCCTGCAATTCGGTTTGGTCCGGATCCTCCACAATAGAAGGATTAAAAAAAGCAGCCGATTCAATGGAGTATTCGTGGGTAAAGTAAGAGCCTATAAGTAGCTTGCGGTTAATGGTTAAGGTATCATAATCGATATTTAGCTCCAAAAAAAGCGGCTTCAATTTACTGCAATGCCGGTTTAAAACCCGGGTTATATTACGGTGCCGTTTGGAGTACTCCTGCAATAACGGCGATACAATGCCAAAGGCTACCTCCTCGCTTATTTGCATAACGCGCTCAATTACTTCTTTTGCACGATCGTTCCCATTAAAAAAAAATCTGGCAATAACGCGTTTAGGATCGGGATTAACTCTTATTGGTTTTCGTTCAATGGAAAGTCTCATATGTATACAATAGTAGCGTTTATTTTGTAACAGCGTTAAGTAGAAATTGATTTAGCTAATTTTAGAAAGTATCAAGAGTCAGGAATTAAACAATTTTCTATCAATAGATCTGAATGTAAATTTTTTGTCTTGATTCTTGATTCTTGGCTCTTGATTCTAAAATCTTGTAACTTGCACACTTATGAATGTTTTGATTGTTGAAGACGAAAAGGGCTTAGCCCTTGAGGTTGATGAATTTTTAAGTCACGAAGGATTTACTGTTGAGCATGCGCGAACTAAAAGATCGGCAGAGGAAAAGATTTTTGTTAATAATTATGATTTTATCCTGCTTGATCTCGGATTGCCCGATGGCGATGGGTTCGACCTGTTAAAAATGCTGAAGGGGCTTGATAAACGTGATGATGCCGTTATTATCCTGACCGCCCGCGGGGCTGTTGACGACAGGGTATCGGGCCTTGAGCAGGGCGCGGATGATTATCTGGCCAAGCCATTTTCGTTGAACGAATTGCTGGCCCGGATGCACGCCATTACCCGCCGTAAACACAGGCTGGAGAGTAATGACATTAACATAAAAGGCCTTAAAGTAAATATCCAAAACCGTACGGTGTTGTTTAACGACGAACGGATAAACCTTACTAAAAAGGAGTTTGAAATTTTTAACTACCTGGTGCTTAATAAAAACCGCGTAATATCGCGCACCAACCTTACCGAACACGTTTGGGGCGATGTTTTGGAAATAAACAGCGACTCGAACTTTGTAGATGTGCACGTAAAAAACCTGCGCAAAAAACTATCGCAATACATACCTATTGATTGGTTTGAAACGGTACGCAGCATAGGTTACCGTATTAACATTTAAACAATGAAACTGCAGGTAAAGCTGGCACTTTATAATACTTTAACCAAAGTAGCTATCATCCTTTTTACGGGGCTGCTTATCCTGCTTTCGATAGAAACAATTTCCTATAACCACATTGAGCTAAGGCTTGAAAATGATAAGGAACAAACGCTTAAAAACCTTTCTTCGAGCGAAATCAGTAATATTTTAGGTGATAAAAAGGCCTATACCGACTATAATATTTTGAAGGAGGAGTTTATTACGATTGCCCAAACAAAATACAACCCGGAAGAAACCAAGGAAGTTAAATTTACTACCGAAACCCGCGATTTTGATAAGTACACCCAAACCTACCGTATTTTAACACACCGTTTAAATTTTAATGGCCATACCTATATTTTACATATCGGCGTGGCGATAGAATCGGTTGAGGAATTAAAGTCCATTATTAAAAAATTCACTATTGTGGTTTTGGTGATAGCCCTGGTACTAACGCTGATAAGCGATTTGGTTTTTACCAAATTTCTGCTGGCCCCGTTTTACCAGATTATCGATCGTAAGCTGATCAAAGTGAACGATCCGATGAACTTTGATTACCAAAAAATAAAAACCACTACACAGGATTTTGAGCTTTTGGACGATAGTATCAGTTCGCTCATGAAGAAAATATCGAACCTGTTTATCCTCGAAAAACAGTTTATTGCCAACGTATCGCACGAATTGCTTACCCCCATATCAATCATCAGCTCAAGGCTCGAGAATATTTTACTGCACGAGGAGCTAAGCGAGGGTAGCGAAAACAAGATGCATGCATCGTTAAAAACGCTTAACCGGCTAAAGTCGATTATTAATAGTTTGTTGCTAATATCGAAAGTTGAAAACAACCAGTACGATAAGGCAGATATGGTAATGATTGCGGCTGTAGTGATGGAAATTCAGGAAGAATTGGAAGACAGGATAGAAGAGCGGCAGTTAACTTTTTCAAACAACCTGAAATATATATATACTATAACGGGCAACCGGCCCCTGATGCACACTTTATTGTTTAATTTGATTAATAACGCCATCAAGTATAATAATGCAGGCGGGTTAATAATTATTAGCGATGAGCTTAAAGATGGTATCTACAAAATCATCATTTCTGATACCGGGACAGGGATGGACAAAAAGCAAATTGAAAATGCCTTCAACCGTTTTGAAAAGCTGGATACGGATGAAAAAGAAAGTTACGGCTTAGGCCTGGCCATCGTTAAAAGTATTACCACTTTTCATGATATCAAGGTTCAAATAAATTCGGTAAAAGGGGAGGGGACTACGGTTACGCTTGTCTTTAACGTGCCTAATCCAAATTTAATAGCCAATTAACTACACCATTTTATTTCTTTTGGTAAGATAAGTTTTTAGCACATCATGGTAACCTTCATTAATATCTACATCAACCAAATCAATATGGTATTGGGCACATTTAAGTTCGAGTTGATGCCGGTATTCGGTTAAGGATGCTTTGTAGGCATCCCGTACTTTGCCAGGGTGCACCTTTATTTCGGCACCGCTTTCTATATCGATAAAATGATGGGGGCGGTTATCAAAATTAAAGTCGATTTCTTTTTGCTTATCGCTAACGTTAAAGATAATTACTTCGTGCTTGCTGAACTTGAGGTGTTGAACTGCCGCAAACAAGGCTTGCACCTTATCGGGGTTAAGGCTATTCTCCAGCATATCGCTAAAAATGATCACCATAGAACGCTGATGGATCTCGTTAGCTACATGGTGCAATACCTGTGTTATATTGGTAACTGTATTAGTTTTAGGATTATTATATGCCTTCTCCAGCTCGGCGTATAAATGAAACAGGTGGGTTGTTGTTGATTTTGCCGAACTCAGCCAATCTACCTTGTCCGAAAAAAGGCAGAGCCCAAATGCATCCCTTTGTTTTTTAAACAAATGCATTAATGATGCAATAGCGTATACAGAAAACTGGAGCTTGCTGGTCCCTTTTTCAGGAAAATTCATGGACGACGATGTATCCAGCAGCAGGTAGCAGCGCAGGTTGGTTTCTTCCTCAAATTGTTTTACAAACAATTTATCGGTACGGGCCAGCAGCTTCCAGTCGATATTTTTCACCGATTCGCCGTTATTGTATAAGCGATGCTCGGCAAACTCCACCGAAAAGCCATGGAAAGGGCTTTGATGCAGGCCGGTTATAAAACCTTCAACTACCTGCCTGGCCAACAGTTCGAGGTTGGCTAACTGCCGTATTTGCTGATCGTCGTTTAATTTGGGCATAGGGCTAATATAGGGCATAAAAAAAGCGTTGCCAACATTAGCAACGCTTTTTAAAGTAAAATATGGTGGATTAAGTTATTGATAAACTTAATTTATGCCTGTAAGGATTAAACTAATTGCTTAGCTAATTTATCAGTTAATACTGATTTTGGAACTGCACCAATTTGTTTATCTACGATTTCGCCATTTTTGAAGAACAATAAAGCAGGGATATTACGGATGCCGAATTTTACAGATATACCTGGGTTGTTATCGACATCAACTTTACCAACAATAGCTCTGCCTTCGTATTCTTTTGCAATATCTTCAACTACCGGACCAACCATTCTACACGGACCACACCATTCTGCCCAAAAGTCAAGTAGTACGGGTTTGTCAGATTTAAGGACAAGTTCGTCAAAGTTTGCATCAGTTATTTCTAAAGCCATGATTTCTATTTTTTAAATTTTGTTGTACAAATATATACTATTCAAATAGCTTGCCACAAACCACACCTGACAATGTGACAATTATATTGATATAAGTTATCCACGTAACCCTGGCGTGACTGTAAGTTTTTAACAAGGGGTTACTTTTAATAGCTTGGGGGTATTAAAAGTATAAGTATAAAAGCCATGATAATTATTGTTCTATATTTTTTGGCTCCTGTAATTCAAATTGTGTTTAATATATTGAGGATAAAAGGCGGGACACGCATGCCTATTGGCGGCATAATGATGACAGCATTCATTTTAGGGTTGGTATGCTCATTTTTGGCGATGACAACATTACCTGTGCCGCAGCAAACAACGCCGATGCCCCGTTGCGGAATGCCTGAGTTTGCTATTTTTATGGGTGGCTTCGTTTTGCAGATTACATCAGCACCGCTGATTGCTATAGTTTGTTATATAGTGTTTCTCCAACGGAAGCGAAGAATAAAAAATTATTTACCTGGTAATTGATTACTCCCGGTATTTTTTTCCGGGTCGTCTGCTTGTATGAAAAATAGAAAAAACAAAAATCATGCCTTTTTGAGGGTATACTTTATAAATTATTAAGTACGGAAAATCATCTATTGTAGACTCCCGTAAGTTTTTATTTTTGTTGGGATATAAAAGTGGATGTTTGCTAATACGGTTTAGTTTTCTTTCAATGGCTTTCTCAAAGCGGTTTCCCAATCCAGGTAGTTGCTCTTCGTACCACAAATAGGCTTCAAGATATTCAACTTGCGCTTTAGGCAAATATTCAATATCGTATTCTACTATGATCGGTGATTTCTCGCCTGCTTCTTAACTTCTTCCCAAGATATACCCTGTACCTTGCCACTTTCATAGTCATCTACACGAGCATTTATCTCATTCAAAAAGTCTTCGTCTTCCCACAGATCAATATCCACCTTAATCTCACTTTCCACCATAGTATATATTGCCCTCACTTTTTTATCTTCAGCGAAGCGAATGTACTCTTGTAGTCTTTCTCTGATTACTTCTGTTTCCATAATAATGATTATGTTGTCAATCAAATTTAACTTATTAATTTAAGTATTCCAAGTGCCCCTACCCCAACAAAGGCTGCGTATTCGTAATGTTAAATATCCCTTCAATCAAATCATCGCTCGGGTTTACTTTAAAGTTTTTGGATGATAGCTCCACATGCATGGCCTCTTCGCGGTTGTTGATCTTGAAGCGCAGTTTGCAGTTTTTTACCGGGTATTTTTGGTTATTCTCGTCGATGATGTGTTGTATATCGTCAAGTAATTTACTGCTGAGCATGCTCACATCTATACAAACTGTTAATGATTTGGTGAGCTTATCGCGCATTTCGGACAGTAAATCCATCACCAGGATGCGCAGGTCCCAGTTATCCTTCTGGCGGAATTTTTCTTCGATGGTGCCTTTAATATGTAAAAAATAACCATCCATCATCATGTTGCGGAATTTTACATAATCATCGCCAAACAAGGCAAACTCGTACGATTCATTGTAATCCTCCAACACGAAAGTGCCAAAGGGCTTACCGGTTTTGGTTATTTTATGCTGAACGCTGCTTACCAGTCCGCCTATCCGGATTTCGCCGCGTTTACGTAATTCGTTAAAGGCACCCATGATCTCTTCGCCACCTTCGCCCGAGCGTGCTTTTTGCATCAGTTTCAAATCGCTGATGGTGCTGTTGCAAAAGCGGTCCAGTTCTACCTTATAGTTATCCAGCGGGTGGCCGGTAAGGTAAATGCCGATCACCGTTTTTTCGTATTTCAGTTTCTCTATCAGCGGCCACTCTTCAGCCTCGGGCATGGCCGGTTCAGGAACGTATGATGCTACCGAGCCACCAAATAGCGAAGATTGTGAGCTGCTTTGTACATTCTGGTAATCGTTGGCATATTTGGTAAGGCGTTCAATACCTGTTAATACGCCAACATCTGTTTTAGCAAAAAATTGAGCACGGTTATAGCCAAACTCGTCAAACGCGCCGCCGTAAACCAGGTTCTCGTATGATTTGCGGTTTACACTGCGGGTGTTCGACCGGCGTGCAAAATCATAAACAGATACGTAAGGGCCTTTGGCAACCCGTTCCTCAATAATACTTTCAACCGCTTTATCACCCACACCCTTAACACCGGTTAACCCAAAACGCACCTGTCCTTTACGGTTTACCGCAAATGCCATGTCCGACTCGTTGATATCCGGGCCTAAAACCTCTACACCCATCCGGCGGCACTCCTCCATAAAAAAGGTGATCTTTTCCATGTTGTTCTGGTTGTTTAAAACCGCTGCCATGTACTCAGAAGGATAATGCGCTTTTAAATAAGCTGTTTGATAGGCTACGAAAGCATAACAGGTAGAGTGCGATTTATTGAAGGCGTACTGCGCAAAAGCCTTCCAGTCGGTCCATATTTTGGTCAGTTTATCTTTGGGGTGGCCTTTGGCCATGGCACCATCCATAAACTGGGCTTCCATCTTATTAAGTACCTCAATTTGCTTTTTACCCATCGCTTTACGCAAAACATCGGCATCGCCTTTACTAAAGCCGGCCAGTTTTTGCGATAAAAGCATCACCTGCTCCTGGTATACGGTAATACCATAGGTTTCGCCCAGGTATTCCTCCATGTCGGGTAAATCGAACACGATAGGTTCGCGGCCGTGTTTACGGGAAATAAAGTTGGGGATGTACTCAATCGGGCCTGGCCGGTACAGGGCGTTCATGGCAATTAAATCCTCAAACTTATCGGGCTTAAGCTCGCGCAGGTACATTTGCATACCATCACTTTCAAACTGGAAAGTACCATTGGTATCGCCACGCTGGTAAAGCTCGTAAGTTTGCAAATCATCAAGCGGTATATAATCAATGTCGATGTGTACCCCATGATTTTGCCTGATCATCCGTAGCGCATCTTTAATAATGGTCAGGGTTTTCAGGCCCAAAAAGTCCATCTTAATTACACCCGCATCTTCAATTACACGGCCATCGTATTGGGTAACCAGCAGGTCGGAGTCTTTGGCAACGGCAACGGGTACAATATCAGTTAAATCATAGGGGGCGATGATGATACCCGCCGCGTGTACGCCGGTATTACGCACCGAGCCTTCCAGCTTGGCAGCTTCGCGCAGCACCTGGCTGCGCAGGTCGTTACCATTTAATATTTCTTTAAGCTCGGGTACCTGTTCAATGGCATCTTTAAGGGTAATGCCCAGGGTATCGGGTACCAGCTTTTTAATTAAGTTCATCTCGGATAGCGGCATATCCAATACGCGGCCCACATCCTGGATACTGGTACGGGCCGCCATCGAACCATAAGTGATGATCTGTGCCACCTGGTTTTTACCATACTTATCTACCACGTAATCAATAACCTTTTGGCGGCCGGCATCGTCAAAGTCCGTATCAATATCGGGCATCGATTTACGGTCGGGATTCAGGAACCTTTCAAACAGGAGGTTGTACTTCATCGGGTCGATGTTGGTGATCCCGGTACAGTAAGCTACCACCGATCCGGCTGCCGAACCACGGCCCGGGCCTATAAATACGCCCATATCCCGGCCTGCTTTTATAAAGTCGGCCACAATTAAAAAGTAGCCTGCAAAACCCATCGTCCTGATGGTGAACAACTCAAAGTTAATGCGCTCCTCAGTTTCGGGCGATATATCTATGTAACGTTCCTTGGCACCCATAAAGGTAAGGTGCTTCAGGTACTCCCATTGGTTCAGCGTATCAGCATCCCCGGTATTGTGAATTTTAAACTCTTCGGGTATTACGTAATTGGGTAACAGGATATCCCGTTTAAGCTTTAAAACCTCCACCTTGTCCACAATCTCGTTGGTGTTATCCAATGATTCGGGCAGATCTTTAAACAGGTGGCTCATTTCCTGCTGGGTTTTAAAATAAAACTGGTCGTTAGGGAAGCCAAACCTATAGCCGCGGCCACCTTCTTCGTCGGTTGCTATCGGGGTACTTTGCATATCCCCGGTATTTACGCAAAGTAAAATATCATGCGCGTTAGAGTCCTGCTGATCTACATAATGCGAATCGTTGGAGCAAATTACCTTTACATTATACTTTTTGGCGTACTCCAGCAACACTTTGTTTACTATATTTTGATCGGGAATGTCATGTCGTTGCAGTTCTATATAAAAATCTTCGCCAAACAAATCAAGCCACCATTTAAATTCGGCTTCGGCGGCTTCGGGAGTATCCCTTAATATAGCCTGGGGTACCGATGCGCCTATGCAACAAGTAGTGGCGATGATGCCTTTATGATGTTTTAAAATCAGCTCTTTATCAATACGGGGCCATTTGCTATACAGGCCTTCCATATAACCGTATGAACATAGTTTAACCAGGTTTTTATAGCCTTCGGGATTTTTGGCCAGCATTAGCTGGTGGCGGCGAATGTCTTTTTTCTCTTTGGTAAAGGTTTTTTTATGCCTGTCTTCCACCACATAAAACTCGCAGCCTACAATGGGTTTTACATTGTGTTTACCAGCTTCGGCCACAAATTTAAATACACCAAACATGTTACCATGATCGGTAATGGCCAGGGCTTTCATCCCATCAGCTGCGGCCTTTTTGTACAGTTTAGAGATGTCGGCAGCACCATCAAGCAACGAGAACTGGGTATGAACGTGTAAGTGAGAAAAATCTGGCATAGTAAATCCGTTTCAACAAAATCTGTAGAAATACAAAGTTATTAAAAAACAAGTTCGCAGGGTTGAGTGTTGAAAAAAGAGCCCCTCCCAACCCTCCCCGGAAGGGAGGGCTAATGAAACGATTTATTAAAGTCTCCCCTACCGGGGGAGATTTAGAGGGGGCTGGTACTTTAGCACATTATTTGACTATATTAAGCGCATCGATCTTCACCTTTGAAAAATTAATACAATTGAAAAAAATACTACGAATAGCCTTCAAAACGATACTTTGGATACTGGTGAGTGTAGTTTTACTGGTTGTCCTTGTAGTTATTTTGATACAGGTGCCCGCCGTGCAAAATTTTGCAAAAAATAAAGCGGTAACTTTTTTACAAAACAAAATCCACACTAAAGTTAAAATAGGGCACATCAGCCTCGGCCTTCCTAAGCTGCTGGTGTTGGAAGATGTATACTTTGAAGATCAGAAGAAAGACACCCTTATAGCCGGCGAAAAATTAAAGGTGGATATCAGCATGCTTAAGCTGTTGCACAACCAGGTAGAAGTTAATGAAATTAACCTGCAAGGCATCACAGCCAACATAAACCGTGGCGCCGACAGTGTTTTTAATTTCGATTACATTATCAAGGCATTCGCAGGCGAACAAAAAAAAGAAGTTAAGCCTGAGGATACAACCTCTACCATGAAGTTTTCGATAGATAAGGTAAACCTGGATAAGATCAATGTAAAATACAAGGATTTAACTACAGGTAACGATGTGAAGTTCCTCCTTGGCCATTTTAATACCCGGATAAAGGATTTTGATATGGATAAAATGAAGTTTACCATACCTAAAATTACTTTGTCTGGCGTAAATGCACGCATCATTCAAACACCGGCAGGATCCTCAATAGCACAGGCAGCCAAAGTTGATACCGCGGTGCAGCCCCTGAACCTGGATTTAAATTTAGGACAGATAGATCTGTCTAAAATAAAAGTTGACTATCAAAGCAGCGAAATGACGGCTAATATCAGTTTGAATAAGCTTTTTGTGGAGATGAAAAAGGTAGATCTTAAACACCAGAAAGTAGGCATTAAAGACATTGAGCTGAATGATACTAAAGCAGCTTTTAGCTTTGCCAAGCCCCAAACTGTAGCCAAAGCCATTATCAAAACCGCCAAAAAACTGGATACGCTGGTGGCCTCGCCGCAGTCATCGCGCTGGGCGGTTACTTTAGGAAAGATCAGCTTAATCAACAATAACGTTAAGTTTGATAATAACGCGCAAAAGGCTATAGCCAGGGGCCTGGATTATGCGCATATGGATATCCGCGACCTTAATGCCAATGCCGAAAACATTTCCTATAACCCGGATACTATTTCGGGGAAAATTAACAGCTTTTCCTTTGCAGAAAAAAGCGGGTTAAAGATCAATAAATTCCATACTGCATTTTTTTATGGGCCCACCAATGCCTATATGAATGATTTGTTATTGCAAACGCCGCAAACTACCTTGCAAAAGTCGGTTCAGGTGCGCTATCCTTCTATTGCAGCTATCAGTAAAAATGTTGGCTCGTTAGGTATTAATGCTAATTTGGACGGCAGCCGCCTGGGGCTAAAAGATGTGTTACTATTGATGCCCACAATGGCTGCCATGGAACCGTTTAAATCATCGCCGGGGGCAGTATTTAAAATAAACGGCAAAGTAAGTGGGCAGGTAAATAACCTGGATATCCCCAGCCTTGATATTGCCGGCCTAAGCAACACCCGCATTAAGGCATCGGCAAAGCTTAAAGGCCTGCCCGATATAAACAAAGCCTATTTTGATGTTACCATAAATGACTTTAACACCAGCCGCGCCGATATTGCCAAACTGGCGCCCGCAGGCAGCATCCCCGCAAATGTAACTATCCCCGAAAATATGAACCTGAAGGGTAATTTTAAAGGCGGCATGTATACTTTCAACACCAAACTGGGTTTGAGATCGAGCCTTGGCGCTGCAGATGTTATTGCATCGGTAAAAAACTTGCAAAACAAGCAGAAGGCGAGTTATAAGGCTAATATTAAAGTTAATGAGCTAAACGTGGGCGCGTTTACCAAACAACCGCAAATGGTGGGTAAAATTACTTTAACCGCCAATGTAGAAGGTTATGGCCTTGACCCTAAAACGGCCAATATTAAGTTTGATGGTAACCTGGCCAATGCGTACGTAAAAGGTTATACCTATAAAAACCTGGTTTTAAAAGGCAGCTCGCACAATGGCGCTTACACCGCTGTAGCCCGGATGAAAGACCCTAATATTAATTTTAGCCTGGATGCCAAAGCTAATCTGAATAAAAAATATCCATCGGCTGCGGGCACGTTAACAGTTGATAGTATCAACCTTAAAAAACTTAATTTTACTACCGGCGAGATGCGTTTTCATGGTAAGGTAGTGGCTGATGTGCCAACCGCCGATCCTGATTACCTGAACGCCGATATTAAGGCGACAGATTTGCTGGTGGTAAACGGAACCCAACGCATAAAATTAGATACCATAAGCCTCATTTCAACAGCCAATCCGGATAGCAGCACCCTGCGCTTAACAACGCCTGTATTGAGCGCCCATATGGCTGGTAAATACAAGCTTACGCAGGTTGGTGATGCTGTGCAGGATGTAATCAATAAATACTTTAATACCGCCATTGCCGGTGGGCAGCAAGTAGCCATTACCAAAAAGGATGCAAAAGGTAAAACGGTTAAAACCGGTAAACTTAAACCTGCCATCGCCGCCAAATATTCGCCGCAGCAATTTGTGTTTGACGCTAAATTGGTTAAAACTCCTTTACTCACCCAGTTTGCCCCCGATTTAAAAACGCTCGACCCGGTATTGTTAAAAGGAAGCTTTGATAGCGAAAGCGGCGAACTGATTGTAAACGGATCGATACCCAAAGTGGTTTACGGTACCAACACCATTAACAGGGGAAGCCTGAAAATAAATACAGGTAACAATGCGCTTAATTATAATCTATCAGTTGATGAGGTAAAAGTTGGCTCATCGGTTGATCTGTTGTATACCAGCCTATCGGGCAGTGCGCAAAATAATAAACTGGGCATAAGCTTACAGGTAAGGGATGTTGCAAAAAAAGAGCGTTTTCGTGTAGCAGGCGCCTTGAGTGTTTTGCCGGATGAATACCGGTTTAGCTTTAACCAGGATGGCCTGCTGCTGGATTATATGCCCTGGGCGGTTAATGCCGATAACTTTTTGCAATACGGGCCAAAAGGAATATTGGCCCATAATTTTACTGTAACCAATAATAACCAGGTACTTAGCATTAATAGCAAAACGCAGGAAATGAATGCCCCGATTGATGTTAAGTTCAACAACTTTAAAATAGAGGGCCTTGCCAAAATGGCCAAACAGGACAGCCTGCAGGTAGGAGGCGTTATTAACGGCGATGCGGAGATTAGTAATTTCCAGGCTTCGCCGGTATTTACAGCAGCAATTAATATTAATGACTTTAATTTTAGGGGGGATACCGTAGGGAACATCGCTTTAAAGGTAAATAACCAAACCGCCAATGCTTACGCCGCCAATGTGGATATTACGGGCAAAGGTAACCAGGTTAAGCTGGACGGTATTTATTACACAGACCCCGAAAATAAGTTTGATCTTAACCTGAACATTGTAACCTTAAACATGAAAAGCATCGAAGGTTTTACATTTGGCAGTTTACGCAATTCATCAGGTAATATAAGTGGGCAGCTAAAAATATCCGGAACAACTATAGCCCCGTCAATTCGCGGCGATGTTAATTTTAACAAAGTGGGTTTTAATGTAGCTATGCTCAACTCCTATTTTACCATGCCTAAGGAGAGCATTACTTTTAATGACCAGGGTATCCGCTTTAATGATTTTACACTGGTTGATTCAACCGGTAATAAAGCCATTGTTACCGGCAGCGTGTACACCAAAACCTATACCGATTTTGCATTCGGATTAGATATCAACTCCAATAATTTCAGGGCCGTAAACTCTACGCAGGCAGATAATAAGCTGTTTTACGGAAAGCTTTACGTTGATAGCCGTATCACAATCCGGGGTAATATGATAAAGCCAGTGGTTGATGCCACCCTTACAGTAAACCCCAAAACAGACATGACCTTTGTGCTGCCAACTACTGATCCGGGTATCGAGGACAGAGCGGGCGTGGTTGAAGCTATTGATCAAAATGCACCAAAGCTGGATTCGATACTGCTGGCCAGGCAGCTGGATTCGCTCAAAAAAGCGGATGTAAAAGGGCTGGATGTATCGGCCAATATAAAAATAGATAAAGATGCGGCTTTCACTATTGTGGTTGACGAACGCAATGGTGATATAGTGCATTTGAAGGGCGAAGCCAATTTAAACGGTGGTATTGACCCGAGCGGAAAAATAAATTTAACGGGCACTTATGTGGTTAATTCGGGTTCATACAACCTGGCTTATGCTACTGTAAAGCGCACCTTCCAGTTTAAAAAGGGCAGCACCATTGTGTGGACAGGCGACCCCACCAGCGCTAACATTGATTTGACTGCAGTATATGTAGCAAACGTGCCCCCGATAGACCTGGTAGAAAACCAACTATCAGCAAATGATAATTCGGTGATGTATAAGCAGAAGCTGCCATTTAATGTTAACCTGAGCCTTAAAAACCAGCTGTTAACGCCAGATATCAGCTTTGATATTGTGTTGCCCGAGGGTAATTACACCGTATCATCAGATGTAGTAAACAACGTTAATACGCGGCTTGCCCAGGTAAGGCAGGACCCTAACGAGCTTAATAAACAAGTATTGGGTGTACTGGTGCTGGGCCACTTTATTGGGGATAACCCACTGCAAAGCCAGGGTGGCGGTGGGGGCGTTGAAGGCGCCATCCGCAATAGCGTGAGCAGCTTGTTATCAGACCAGTTGAATAAACTCGCCGGGAGCCTGATCTCGGGCGTTGACCTGAATTTTGGATTAACATCGGGCGAGGATTATTCATCAGGTACGGCAACAAACCGTACGGATTTAAACGTTGGCCTATCCAAACGTTTCCTGAACGACAGGCTTACGGTGTCTGTAGGTAATAATTTTAACCTTGAAGGGGCACAACAGGGACAAAAAGCCACCAACATTGCCGGCGATGTTTCGGTAGGTTATAAACTGAGCAAGGATGGCCGTTATGCATTACGGGCTTACCGCAAGGATGAATTTATTGTGATACAAGGCCAGGTTATTGAAACGGGTTTGGGATTTACGCTAACCGTAGATTATAACCGCTTCAGGGAAATCTTCCGTAAGCGTACCGAGGAAGAAAAAGCACTACGCCGCAAATACAGGCAGGAACAAAAGGAAAAGGATAAAGCTAAAGAAGCGGCCGACAAAGCAGCCGCTGAAAAAGCACAAAATACACCTACAAGCTAAGCCCATGAGCAAACATTTAAGATATATATTGATATTAACTGTTTTACTAAACGCCTGTAGTAATACAAAATACCTTGCACCTGGTCAAAAATTGTATACGGGTAGCGAGGTTAAAATTGCCGATAAAGATTCGATCAGCAAAAGTGACCGGGACTTAATTACCGACGATTTAACATCGTTGCTGAGGCCTTATCCTAATGGATCTGTTTTAGGACTGAGGGTAAAACTATATATCTACAACATCACCAAAACAAAAAAAACAAAAGGCCTTGCACATTGGCTTAATACCAAATTTGGCGAGCCGCCGGTTTTGATAAGCGCGGTAGATGTCGATAAAAATGGCAGCATACTCCAAAACCGTATGCAAAATATAAGCTATTTTCAGGCGCAGGTTAATGGGGATACGGTTAGCAAAGGCAAAACAGCTAAGGCAGTGTACACCGTGTATGCAGGCCCTTCTTATAAGATCAGGAAAGTGGGATTTCCTAAAGAAGGCGAGGATGCCGATACGGCAATTGCCGGAACGGCCGCCAAAACATTGTTGAAACCGGGCGATAAGTTTAACCTTGATGTTATAAAAAACGAACGCCTGCGGATTGACGCGAGATTAAAGGAGGAAGGCTTTTTCTTTTTTTCGCCCGATGACATTATTGTGCAGTATGATAGTACCGTCGCTAATCACCAGGTCGACCTGTTTGTTAAAATAAAAAACAGCACCGTTGAACGGGCCAAGGAAGTTTACACTATCCGGAATATTTATGTATATCCCAATTATTCGTTAACAGATACCTCGCTGATGCTCGACAAGGCGAAGCACTACCGCTGGTATAACATAGTTGAAAGACGAAAAACCATCAGCAGCTTCGCATTTGCCAATACGGTATTGCTGCATCCTAATGATGTTTACAGCCGTACTGTTCATAATAATTCCTTAAACAGGTTTGTAAACCTGGGGCCTTATAAGTTTGTGAAAAACAGGTTTGAGGATGTAACGCCAGATTCGCCTAAGCTGGATGTTTATTATTTTTTAACGCCTTATAAGCGTAAATCATTGCAATTTGAAATTCTGGGTCGCACTACATCTGCCAATTATACCGGTACACAGGTAAACCTGAGCTGGAAGCACCGAAACGCCTTTATGGGTGGAGAAGCATTAGGTGTTACGCTTTTTGGTAGTTCTGATGTGCAGGTAGGAGGGGGCAACAACGGTTTTAACGTGTACCAGTTTGGTATTCAAACCACTTTATCGTGGCCACGGTTTATAAGCCCCATTGAGCCCAGGGCCGATAATGCCTATATACCGCATACTAATTTAACGTTGGGCTATACCATTATTAACCGGCAAAAGCTTTATAACCTAAATTCATACAACGCTACATTTGGCTACAATTGGAAGGAAAACGCGCACCGGACACATGAGTTGAATGTACTGAATTTTACATTTGTAAACCCCTTGAGTGTATCCCAGCTATACCTTGATAGTATAAGCGGTGTGAAGCATCCCGGAGTATTGCCAAACCCGGCTTTAAAGCATGTTATTGATAAGCAACTGATATTGGGACCAAGCTATAGTTATACCTATACAAATACCACCGATGACTATCGAACCAACACCATGTACTATAACGGAAAGGTAAGTTTATCCAATAATTTGTACGGATTAATTACCGGTGCCGATACAACTGCAGGTAAAGTGCGTAAGTTATTCGGCGCCACTTTTAATCAGTATGTAAAATTTGAAAACGAAATTCGATATTTTCATAAAACGGCACCAAGCAGTACAATAGCATCCCGGGTTATCGTTGGTGTAGGGTTACCTTACGGAAATTCTACACAGCTACCTTATAGCCAACAGTTTTTTATAGGTGGCCCTAACAGCTTGCGGGGTTTCCAGGCCAGGTCAATTGGTCCGGGGCACTTTAACCCCACAGCAACTGTGGCGCAGAATAATTTCTTCCCCGATGAATCTGGCGATATTAAGCTTGAAGCCAACATTGAATACCGGCCAAAACTGTTTAGCATTGTTCGCGGCGCATTATTTGCCGATGCCGGTAATATCTGGCTGCTCAATTCAAACAGAGGCCAGCCTGGCGGGGCTTTTGGTAAGAAATTTATTAATGATATAGCGGTTGACGTTGGCTTTGGTTTGCGCTTTGATATTACGGTACTGGTATTGCGTACAGACCTGGGCGTGCCGCTCCGCACCCCATACGTTCGCCCCGGCGAGCCCCAGTGGAACCTTGACTGGCACAGGAGCGTATTTAACCTGGCAATAGGATATCCTTTTTAATTATTGAATTATTGATTTATTGATTTACTGAATTATTGAGTTAAGCGTACTTGAAAACCTACTAATTCAGTTATCAATAATTATAATCTGCATATTTGCACATCTGTAATCTGCACATCTAAAATGACATCTATTCCACTCCAGATCATCGACCTGCATGACGATGGCTACCATCCGTTAATTGAGGTGATCCTGTTTGGCAAAGCATTTATTATGGTTTTAGATACCGGCGCATCAAAGACCGCTTTTGACCAAACCATGCTGGCCGAAGCAAGTGAGGCAACTTTTATATCCGAGAGCGACAGGCTGTCAACAGGTTTGGGCACCAATACCATGCAGTCGTTCACTGCTTTAATCAGCGGCATGCAAATCGGCAGTGTATTGGTTGATGATTTTGAAGTTGCCGTATTGGATTTATCCACTATAAACATAGCCTATGGTCAGCTGGGCCATCCCCAGGTGTTAGGTGTTTTAGGCGGCGATATCCTGATGAAATATAAAGCAGTGATTGATTATGGCAAGCAGGTTATTAAACTAAAAAAGCCCCGCTTAAAAGCGAGGCTGAATATTAACTTTAAATAGCATCTGCACATCTGTAATCTGCACATTTGCACATCTTCCTATGTATCTATCTTGGCGTATTTAGCATTGCGCTCAATAAACTCGCGGCGCGGGGCTACTTCATCACCCATCAGCATACTGAAGGTATGGTCGCACTCGGCGGCGTTTTCAATGGTGGCGCGTTTTAGGGTACGGGTGGCCGGGTTCATGGTGGTATCCCAAAGCTGGATATCATTCATCTCGCCCAAACCTTTGTAACGTTGTACGTGTACGCTATCTTCTTTACCGGCACCTTTAAGGCGTTGTATAGCGGCATCGCGCTGTACATCATTCCAGCAGTATTCAAACTCTTTACCTTTTTTAACCTGGTATAGCGGTGGTGAAGCGATATAAACATAACCGGCTTCAACCAATTCCTTCATATAACGGAAGAAGAACGTAAGGATCAGCGTGGTAATGTGCGATCCATCCACGTCGGCATCCGTCATGATGATGATTTTGTGGTAACGTAGTTTGGTTAAGTTAAGCGCTTTATCATCATCAGGTGTACCGCGGCTTACGCCCAGGCCGGTAAACATATTCTTGATCTCTTCGTTTTCGTAAATTTTGTGCTCCATGGCTTTTTCCACGTTCAGGATTTTACCACGTAATGGTAAAATAGCCTGGTATTCGCGGTCGCGGCCCTGTTTGGCGGTACCACCCGCCGAGTCACCCTCTACAAGGTACAGTTCGCACAATGATGGATCGTTATTAGCACAATCAGATAATTTACCTGGCAGGCCGGATCCGGTCATTACACTCTTGCGCTGTACCAGTTCGCGGGCTTTACGGGCAGCGGCACGGGCTGTAGCAGCAAGTATTACTTTATTTACAATCAGTTTGGCCTCTTTCGGGTTTTCTTCCAGGAAGTTGCCCAATATTTCGCCTACTGCCATATCGACAGCACCCATCACCTCGTTGTTGCCCAACTTGGTTTTGGTTTGTC
The DNA here is from genome assembly GCF_058801545.1 of Mucilaginibacter sp. GW822-FHT03E02. Taxonomy (NCBI): domain Bacteria; kingdom Pseudomonadati; phylum Bacteroidota; class Sphingobacteriia; order Sphingobacteriales; family Sphingobacteriaceae; genus Mucilaginibacter; species Mucilaginibacter sp. GW822-FHT03E02. The sequence continues at coordinate 5,803,811 of NZ_JBXANJ010000001.1, forward strand.
CTTCAAACTGCGGCTCTTGCACCTTAACAGAAATTACAGCGGTTAACCCCTCGCGGAAGTCATCACCGGTAATTTCCATCTTCATGTTTTTCAACAATCCCGATTTATCGGCATACGCTTTCAGCGTCCGGGTCAATCCACGGCGAAAACCCGCTACGTGTGTACCGCCCTCAATAGTATTGATGTTATTTACGTATGAGAATACATTCTCGGAGTAGGTATCATTATACTGAAAGGCAAGCTCAACAGGGATACCATTTTTTACACCATCCAAATAGATAGGTTCGGGAATGATAGAAGTACGGGTACCGTCTAAAAATTTAACAAACTCGCGCAAACCGCCTTCAGAGTAAAACTCTTCGGTTGGGTATGATCCGTCCTCATTAGGGATGCGCTCGTCAGTTAAACTAAGGCGGATACCTTTATTTAAGAATGAAAGTTCGCGCAGGCGGCCGGCAAGTGTATCGTATTTATACTCGGTTGTAAGGGTGAAAATGGTAGCATCCGGTTTAAATATAATGGTAGTACCTCTTTTATCCGTTTCGCCAATAGTTTTAACTTCAAACAAAGGTTTACCTTCTGAGTATTCCTGTGTCCAAACTTTACCTTCGCGGTAAACTAAAGCAGTAAGGTGAATAGATAGCGCGTTAACGCAACTAACACCCACACCGTGCAAACCGCCGGATACCTTATACGTATCCTTATCAAATTTACCACCGGCATGTAACACGGTCATTACTACCTCTAAAGCCGATTTTTGCTCCTTAGTGTGCATTGCGGTCGGGATACCGCGACCATTATCTTCAACCCTTATCGAGTTATCTTTTAGTATAAAAACCTTAATTGTGTCGCAGTGGCCGGCAAGGGCTTCGTCGATAGAGTTATCAACAACCTCATATACCAAATGGTGCAAACCTTTAACGCCTGTATCACCAATGTACATGGACGGACGCTTACGTACCGCCTCTAAACCTTCTAATACCTGTATATTATCTGCTGAATAATTGGATTTGTCCTGATTTTCTTCGCTCATATTTATTTAGTACAACAACCTTCAAAAGTACGAAAAATAGCCGGGATTAACGAATGATTGTGGATAAAAAGCGAGGTGTGGGGAATTTGAAGATTTGAGAATTTGAAGATTTGAAAATGGATTTTTAAACGGCGAAATCCTCAACGTAGTTAATTTTCAAATCTTCAAATTACCAAATTTTCAAATAACAATACATTAGGATACTTGCAATGAAAGTTTATCTTTGTCAAACTTTTTTAAATTTTTACGTGAGATAATGAAAACTACTGTTTCAACTTTAACAAAAATCACCTTTGGGATATTAATTGCAGGTAGCATTGCCGCCTGTAACCAAAATAAAACTGCCGACAAACCAGCCTCAGGCGCTACTACTGTAAGTGATGGCAAGGATGCAATTGTTTATATCAACTCAGATACCTTACTAAGTAAATATGAGTACACAAAAGATATGAACAAACGCCTGGAAGAAAAAGGCAAAGCCTCGCAAGGCGATTTACAAAACAAAGGACAGGCTTTTCAGCGTGAAGTTGCCGAGTATCAAAAAAGTGCAGCCACTTTACCTGCTGACCAACGCCAGGCTACTGAACAACGTTTACAACGCAAGCAACAGGAATTGCAAGGCTATCAGCAAAATGCTACTGCCGAGTTCCAAAACGTGCAGGCTACCGAAGCAAGTAAACAATACGATAAAATTGCTGATTTTGCTAAAGCCTACGCCAAAGAAAAAGGTTATAAACTTGTGCTGTTATACTCAAAAGCAAACCCAACCGTATTATATGGCGATCCATCGTTAGATGTAACTGCCGACGTAATTAAAAGACTTAACGACGCTTACGCGAAAGAGAAAAAATAAAATCGATTTGAAAATTTGAGAATTTGAAGATTTGAAAATGAAAAGCATCTTCAAATTTTCAAATTGCAGAATTCTCAAATTTAAAATAAGACCTCAACTTCGGCTGAGGTTTTTTAATTTAGAGGACTATGGAAAACACGGCACATGAAAAATTCATGCGGATAGCAATTGAGCTATCCGAGTATAATGTAAAACAGGGGATGGGTGGCCCTTTTGGCGCCGTTATAACAAAAGATGGCATGATCCTGGCCCGTAGTGCCAATAGGGTTGTTCCCACAAATGATCCAACGGCACATGCCGAAGTATCGGTTATCCGCCTGGCTTGCCAGGAGTTGGGGACTTATGACCTATCTGGCTGCGAAATTTACACCAGTTGCGAACCTTGCCCCATGTGTCTCGGTGCCATATACTGGGCCCGTATTGATAAAGTTTATTATGCCAACACCAAAGCCGATGCCGCGGCCATTGGTTTTGATGACCATGACATATACGATGAGTTGGAAAGCCCCATGGTCGGTAGGAAGCTGCCTTTTGTTCAACTACTCCGCGATGAAGCAATGGCTGTTTTTAAGCTATGGGAAATAGAGGAGAATAAGACGAAATATTGATTTAATTTGAGAATTTGAAGATTTGAGAATTTGAAAATGCTTGTCTGGCCAAGCTCATTTGACCTATTTTCAGATTCCCAAATTGTCTTTTTTTTTATTTTCAAATCTTCAAATTCTCAAATCTTCAAATTATTCTTCCTCATCTTTCTCAAAAAAATTATCCTTTAAATCGTCTATCTCTCTACGGTCGAGTTTAGTGGGGCGGCCCGTGCCTCTGTCGCGTTTAAGTATGGGGGCCTGAAACATGGATTTGAAAGCCGGGGTTTGTTCAACCGGAGTTATATCAAGGTAATAATCAACCGCCTTTTTTGCATCAACCCTGTTTTCCAGCAAGCCGGTTACCCGGATAATCTTCCGATCAGGGCCCTTTGATACCTGGTAGGTATCGCCAATTTTTACTTCGTATGAGGGTTTTATATTTTTGCTATCGAGCTTTACACGCCCGGCTTTGCATGCATCAGATGCCAGGGTACGGGTTTTAAAAACGCGGATAGCCCACAGGTATTTATCAATTCTTAATTTTTCTTTTTCGGCCATTGTTTATTCAATTATGCAACTATCGTGTAATCGATAAATTGACGGATAGTCTTTAGCCAAAAGTCTTAAGTTCTAAGCCAAAAAAGAAAAAATTTAACTTTTGATTTACGACTTAGTACTGTTGACTTAATACTAAAATAGTTTAGCGAGCCTGGCTGCTAAATCGTCTATATCTTTTTCCCGGGCAAGTTTAAGCACCCAATCTTGGGGTATTGTTTCAAAACCATAGTATAGGGCCGCCACCCCGCCGGTTACAGCACCGGTTGTATCGGTATCAAGGCCCAAATTTACAGCTTTAAGTACAGCTTCTTTATAGGTTGTTGTAGTTAGAAGACACCAGATACTTGCCTCCAGCGTATGCAATACATAGCCACTGCTATTTATTTCACTTTCTGCCAATTCATAAATATTGCCGGCTAAAAGGCGGTCAAACATTTTTATCTCGTCTTTATTGATGCTTGTTGTATCCAGAAACGCTGTTACTTCTTGTTTTACTTCGTGATAGATAGTTTGCAAATCGTTACCTTTTAGCAGTTTGGCAGCAAATTCCAGGTAATAAAAACAGGCAATTGCCGACCGGATATGGCCGTGGGTAATGGAGGATACATCTTTGGTTATAGCAAAACGCTCTGCTATCGGTAAACCCTTAATGTAAATCAATAGTGGCAAAATCCGCATCAGTGAACCATTTCCGTTAGACCATGAATCAAATCCGCCGGCAAGGTTTGGTTGCACGCCCCTTACTATTCTTTCAATAGCCTGGTGTGTAGTAATGCCAACATCAAAAACTTCGCCCCGGGCCGTCCAAAAATTATCGCAACGCCATCTTACAAAGTTGTTGGCAATATCATGTAGATCGTAACCATTGGTTAACGATTCGGCCAGACAAAAGGTAAGTGAGCTATCGTCAGACCATGTGCCGGGCAATTGGTCATAGGTGCCGAAGCCGGTCATGTCGGTAACCGGTTTTTTTGAAATCTCTTCTCTTGATTTAAACTCAACAGGCACGCCTATAGCATCGCCAACGGCAACGCCAAGCAGTATATCTTTACAAAAATTGCGGTGATTGGACATTAATTTACACTGGGTCCGGTGATTATAGTTTTGGCCGGTACTTGCGCAAAATTAAGCAATCCAACTAATAAAGCTACTGGTTGTTTCGCCATGCCTCCAGGTCTTTTTTTATGAATTTGTGGTACAGGTATTCGGCATAGCCAACGCTGATGTAATCAGGGAATTTCCACGTTGGATAATAGGTTCTTTTGATCCACTTTAAAAAACTGAAAAATACGATCCCGGCAATCAGTAACGAAGAGATTGCCAACAAAGCGATACAAAAAAAAGCCATAATAGTCATAATCAGGGGGGAGATTAGGTTGGTAAATTTGTGTTTATAAAAACAATGATAACGTAATTTATCATAATGGTATAACTTATGTTATTAAAAATCAGCGTATTTAGCTTTTGGTAAAATTGTTGATGTAAATTTGCCTTAAGGTTTATTTTATAATTGGCAAAATAGCTTCATTGCCTTGTTCAAAGCAATGCGCCAACAAGTTATTGGAGCTAATCCTGTATTTTTCCTTAAAAATCCTTTTATTTGCCAAAAGTTAATTTTACCGATGCAAGATCTTAAAAAAATGATTGAAGATGCCTGGGAAGACAGGAATCTGCTGAATTATAACGAATACATCACCGCTATTGAAACCGTTGTTGAACGATTGGATAAAGGCGAGATTCGTGTAGCCGAAATGATTGGTACGCGCTGGCATGTAAATGAGTGGATAAAGAAGGCAGTTATCCTTTATTTCCCTACCCGTAACATGAAAGAGATTAAGGTTGGCCCTTTTGTTTTTCATGATAAAATGGATTTAAAAACCGATTATAAGGCAAACGGTGTCCGTGTGGTTCCGCATGGTATTGCACGTTACGGCGCATACCTTGCAAAAGGTGTTATCATGATGCCATCGTACGTAAATATTGGTGCTTATGTTGACGAAGGTACCATGGTTGATACATGGGCAACAGTAGGTTCATGTGCCCAAATTGGCAAGCACGTACACCTAAGTGGTGGTGTAGGTATTGGAGGCGTATTGGAGCCGCTACAGGCTGCTCCGGTTATTATTGAAGATAACTGTTTCCTGGGATCAAGAGCCATTGTAGTAGAAGGCGTGCATGTTGAACACGAGGCCGTGTTGGGTGCTAATGTTGTTTTAACTGCCTCAACCAAAATTATCGATGTAACCCAGTCTACCCCGGTTGAATATAAAGGCCGTGTGCCTGCCCGCTCGGTAGTTATACCCGGTTCATATACCAAGAAATTTCCTGCCGGCGATTACCAGGTGCCCTGCGCACTCATTATCGGCACCCGCAAGGAGTCGACTGATAAAAAAACTTCTCTAAACGACGCGCTAAGAGAAAATAACGTAGCGGTTTAAAGATTAGATTTTTGATGTATGCCGCTTTTCTGCTACAGAAAAGCGGCTTTTTATTTGGACGGTTTTTAAATTTCCTGTACTTATTCAAATCGATCATAATATCGAAACGAAATAGATTGATAAATTAATTCGATACTTTCTAAACCATAACCTTGTAACACCATGTATATTTGTTTACTAAATAAGAACTCAAAATAATATTGATTGATGGCAGAACAAATCAGGAATATACTTATCAATAACTTTAAATCAATAAAATCCTGCAATATTAAAAATTGCAAAAGGATCAATTTATTTATTGGAAGGCCAAACGTAGGTAAATCTAATATCCTGGAGGCCTTGTCTTTGTTTTCTGCTCCATATTTACAATATAACAAATCAAGAAATCTTAATAATTTCGTTAGGGCCGAAAATGTAACTGAATTGTTCTATAGCGGAAATTTCGAAGAAAACGCGTCTGTCGAAACAAATCGTGAGTCCGCAACGCTTTTTCTTGACAAAATTCAGGGACTTGATTTAAAGCTCGTTTCTACACTAAATGGTACACTTGAACATTATTACTTTGATGATAATCTGAATATGCGTGCAAAAAAAGTATCGCTCAATGCACCATCAATCAAAAAGTATCAATTTGCCAATAAGCATGAAGTATTTAAGTCTGTTGATGGGATTTTAATTCCACCATTTGGATACAATCTTTACAATGTGCTGGAACGCTACACAGACTTAAAGGAAGAAATTTCTGATTTGTTTCGTGAATATCAATTGGAACTGGTGTTTGATAGGGCCAGCAGGTCATTAAAAATTTTAAAAAAGAACTCCAGCTCGATTTTTTTGATACCATATAATTCAATAGCTGACACATTGCAGCGAATTATTTTTTACAAAACCGCAATAGCGAGTAATAGCGACTCCGTTCTTATTTTTGAAGAACCGGAGGCGCATTCTTTCCCCCCCTACATTACCCAAATTACCCAGGAAATGATTTATAATCGCAGCAATCAATATTTTGTTGCTACACATAGCCCATTCATCTTAAACGATTTGCTCGAAAACGCAAAAGACGAGTTATCTGTTTATATGGTGAGTTATAAAAGCCATGAAACCAGGGTAAAACATATAAATGATCAAACACTTCATGAAATTTACCAGTCGGGTGTTGATCTTTTTACAAACAGCGAAACGTTTATATGAGGGATCTTTCGATCATTCCAGAATGCTATATAGATACTAACCTGGTTGAAACTTTAATAAATGGTTGCGAAGTTAATCATCAAAAGGGATGTGGCACTGTTACAAAAAAAATGAAGGATAATTTCAGAGATGATTTTGCTCTGGGCATTCTTGATAAAGACAAAAAGGATGTTGATTACATTAAAGAGTTTACAGAAATAAGTAAAACAGATCACCTCATTTTATACAAGCATCTGGTCAAAAATCACTATATAATCCAAATAGTACCGGCAATGGAAAAATTTATTTTGCATTGTATGAGTTCTGTAGAATTAAAAGTAAGTGATTTTGGATTACCCGAAGATTTCGAGAAATTTAAAAAGAAGTCGAAAACAGTCAATAGTAAAGACGATATAACTTATAAAAAGCTGTTTAAAAATCTTGTGAACAAAAATGCTTCGCAAATTTTATTGCTTAAAAACTGGATCAATTACCTAAGAAATAATAAGTTTAACGCATCCGTTGATGAATTAAAAAAGTTTAATTGAAAGCCTGAAATTTGATGAACTTTTGTGCCGAAATTTGATAAAATGAAAATAGGATACGATGCCAAGCGGGCCTTTTATAATAATACGGGCCTCGGCAACTACAGCCGCTGGCTTATTAAAACGCTGGCATATTTCCATCCCGAAAACGCCTATTTTTTATATACGCCAAAAGCCAAACCAAATGTAAGGCTTAAGTTTTTGGGCGATCATGGCAATGTTTTTACTTTAACGCCTGCCAGCAAATTTTTTACTTCCTGGTGGCGTAGCAAAGGTATTGTTAAGGATTTATTGCGTGATGGTATCCAATTGTATCATGGCCTTAGCCATGAGTTGCCTTCGGGCATTGCCAATAGCGGCATACGGTCGGTTGTCACGATACATGATCTTATTTTTATGCGCTACCCTAAGCAGTTTGGCTGGTTTAATTATCGTATTTACCTGGCCAAAGTAAAATACGCCTGCAAGGTAGCCGATAAAATCATCGCCATAAGTGCGAAAACCAAGGCCGATTTGGTAGAGCTATTGGACATCAACCCCCAAAAAATTGAAGTAATTTACCAGGGTTGCGACGTTATATTTGACGTTACAAAAACGCCTGATCAAAAAGCCGCAGTAAAGCTAAAATACAATCTGCCCGATAAATTTTTGCTGAGCATAGGCACCATAGAAGAACGTAAAAACCTATTGCTAACGGTAGTGGCCTTAAAAAATATTGATAGCGATATCCCTTTAGTGGTAATTGGTAAGCCAACAAAATACACAGACGAAGTAAACGCCTACATTGCTGCCGGTAATTTAACCAGTCGTGTTATTTTTTTAAGAGATATTCCGTTTGATGAATTGCCGGTCATTTATCAATTAGCATCGGTATTTATTTACCCATCGCGCTATGAAGGTTTTGGTATCCCGGTTTTAGAGGCTTTAAACTCCGGCACCCCGGTTATAGCAGCCACCGGTTCATGCCTGGAAGAAGCCGGCGGGCCCGGCAGCCGGTATGTTGACCCTGATGACGCGGCCGGTTTAGCTAAAGAAGTGAACCAGATACTTGGGGATGATGCTTTAAGGCAAACAATAATTAACCGGGGCATCGAGCATGCAGCCAACTTTAATGACGATAAACTGGCGCTGCAATTGCAGCAGCTATACACTAATATATTGAACAATGCTTAGAGACGAAGTTGCCAACGCATTTAAAGTATTACAGGATGGGGGCATTATCCTGTACCCAACAGATACCATTTGGGGTATAGGTTGTGATGCCACCAATACCGAAGCCATCAAAAAAATATTTCGCCTTAAACAGCGTGATGAGGCTAAAAGTATGGTGATATTGGTTGATACCGAAAACAAGCTGGAAAGCTATGTACAGGAAGTTAACCCCTTGGCTTATGACCTGATTGAATATGCCGAAAACCCCTTAACGCTGGTAATGCCAGGTGCAAAAAACTTATCGCCAGCGGTAATAGCTGCCGATGGAAGCGTAGCTATCCGGGTGAGCAATCACGACTTTTGCAAACAATTGATACAACGGCTGCGCAAGCCTCTTGTATCTACATCGGCCAATATCAGTGGTAAGCCATCGCCCCAATATTTTTCGCAAATTGACCAGGAAATTATTGATGGTGTTAACTATGTAGTTGACCTGGAACAACACAGCAAAGAGATCCGCAATCCATCAACCATCATGAAACTGGCACCTGACGGGAGTTTTGAGTTTATACGCAGGTAGAGGAGAATAGAGTCAAGAGATTAGAGTCAAGATTCAAGACTTAGGACATTTGGAAAAATAATCAAAACAAAGTTTTGCCAGAAGTATTTCCCACTAATGACTAATTCCCCGCTCTTTCGCTGCTTTCGCTTAGGCGTTTAATCAGTTCGTCATTAAATTCCTGCTCGCTTTTGTAAAGCATGCTCACTTTTTCGGGAGGCAGAATTTTGGCAAAGGCGTCTCTGTAGCGTTTGCGGATGGCCACCAGTTGGCTTTCGTAATAAATTTCTTTATCTATTTGCTCGGTACCGTTTGATGCCGCTTTGGAGTTATTTAAACGCTTCAGGATGCGTACAGCTGTTAATTCCTGCTGATAAGAACGGTACAGTGGCCAAAATTTGCGGCCTTCGGCATCGCTAAGGTCAAGCTGCCTGCTAATGTAGTTATTACGGGCCGCCTCAAGCTTGGCACCTGTTCCTTTTTTAAGCTTTGTATTAGGGGCAACCCGTCCGGCAGGCACCAATTGTTCCTGCGCGCGCGATTGGTAGCCCACTGCTACAAAAAAAAGTACTGTAAAAATATGCCTAATCAATTTAACCATTAAAACTCCTTATTAATTAGCATCTATATAATCCGACAGATTCTCGTCTACGTTCGAGCTATTACTTTTCTGATTGGCATCTATTAACGTGCGGGTATCGCTTGCGTCGCTGTGCAATTCCAGGTAACTTTTTATTTCATCTACCGGTACAGACGACACCTGCTCATGTAAAAATGAGTGGTTATGGTCCGGAACAGAATTGCCCTTAAGCAAAACAGTAATGCCTATTAATACCGCGAAACACGCAGCAGTAGCATACCTGAATGTACCGGATGCCAGCATCTTGCGCACAATACTGCGTTTATCAACAGCCTGTTTAAAGTTGATAACATTGTCGGTTTCTTCAACCTCAACGGTTATAACCTCGTTAACTGTTTTATTTAAAATGTTTTGGCTTAGCTGCTCAAAATAATTTGCCGGCACGGTAAAGGTTTCGGCATCATTGTTCATCAGCTCCTCTACCGCTATGCGGCTTTGGATATTGCTGCTTAACTCGTCAAAATAATTTTCAGGGATCGCAAAACCTTCATCCTGGCCATCTATGTATTCTTCGATAGCCACCCTGCTTTGGATGTTGTTATTCAATTCCTCGAAATAGTTTTCGGGAACGCTAAAACTCTCAGCGTCATTATTCACGTATTGCTCAATGGCAATCCTGCTTTGGATTTGGCTGGCTTGTTCGTCAAAAAAATTTTCGGGCGTAGTAAAACCGGTTTCTTCAGTACCTAAAGCTGCCTGGATATTAATGCGGCTTTGTATGTTGCTGTTTAATTGTTCAAAGTAATTTTCAGGAATAGTAAACCCTTCGGATGAGCTTTTAAGCTCTTCCAGCCTGATGCGTGATGTTATGTGCTGCGCTAATTCATCGAAATAGCCAGCAGGCACTAAAAACGGGTTGCTTGCGCCAACCTGCTTTAGTGACTTATAGTCATCCAGCCATTCCCTATTGTCCATATCGCTTTTCATACATAACTATAGATGAACAAAGTGCTAAAAGGTTTAACGTAATTCTGAATTAATTCTGAATTTAATCTTTCGAGATTAAATATGCCTCTATCTTCTTGACTGCCAGGTGAAAAGATGCTTTTAAAGCACCTACACTTGTACCCAATACTGCCGAAATTTCTTCATACTTCATATCCTCATAATATTTCATGTTGAATACAAGCTTTTGTTTTTCGGGCAGGGTAAGTAATGCCTCCTGCAATTTACGCTGTGCCGCATCGCCATTAAAATAACTTGAATCGGCCAGCGTATCGGCAAGTTCATACGCAACATCATCCAACGAAACATTATTTTTAAGTTTTTTCTTATTCAAAAAAGTAATGCATTCGTTGGATGCTATGCGGTACATCCAGGTATACAGCTGCGCGTCATTTCTGAAGCCCAGCAGATTTTTCCAAACTTTTACAAAAACATCCTGGGTAAGGTCGTCCGCATCGTCATGATCAATAACCATGCGCCTTACGTGCCAGTAAATTTTTTGCTGGTATTTTTTAAGCAACAGGTTAAACGCTTCATTACGCGTCCGCTCGTCCTGGAATTTGCTTAAAATCTCTGAATCTTCTACCTGCACCAACATTTTATAATTTTTATAGTTAAATGCTAATTAAGCATTTTTGTTTTTTCTTTCGATAACCTTTTTAACGGCCAGCACAATATGTTCTGCATCTAAACCGTATTTGGTCATCAGTTGCGCAGGTGTGCCGCTTTCGCCAAAGCTATCGTTCACCGCTACAAATTCCTGCGGGGTAGGGTTGTTAACAGCCAGCAATTGCGCTATGCTATCACCCAAACCACCAAGGCGGTTATGCTCTTCGGCAGTTACCACGCAACCTGTTTTAGCTACCGATTTTAATACCGCTTCGGCATCCAAAGGTTTGATGGTGTGGATGTTAATAATCTCGGCATCAATACCTTCTTCTGCCAGTTTTTCGCCTGCTAAAATAGCTTCCCAAACCAGGTGGCCGGTGGCAAATATACTAACATCTGCACCTTCATTTACCATCCACGCTTTGCCGATCTCGAATTTTTGGTCAGGATCTGTAAAAATAGGAACAACCGGGCGACCAAAACGCAGGTAAACCGGGCCTTCATATTCGGCAATAGCCATGGTAGCCGCTTTGGTTTGGTTATAATCGCAGGGGTTAATTACTGTCATTCCGGGCAGCATTTTCATCATGCCTATATCTTCCAATATCTGGTGGGTTGCACCATCCTCGCCCAAAGTTAAACCAGCATGCGATGCGCAAACTTTAACGTTTTTGTTGGAGTAAGCTATTGACTGGCGAATTTGATCATATACACGGCCGGTAGAAAAGTTGGCAAAAGTACCTGTAAAAGGTATTTTACCACCAATGGTCATACCGGCAGCAATACACATCATGTTTGCTTCGGCAATACCAACCTGTACAAAGCGCTCAGGAAATTCTTTAATAAAATCATTCATTTTTAACGAACCGATAAGGTCGGCGCAAAGTGCAACCACCTGGTCGTTTTTTCTGCCGGCTTCCAGCAACCCGGCGCCAAAGCCCGAGCGGGTATCTTTTTTATCTGTATATGTGTACTTTTTCATAGCCTCACCCAACCCTCTCCAAAGGAGAGGGCTTTTTGATTTAATTGTTGATAATGTTTTGTTAATTTATGACATGCCTTTACACTCCCCCTTCAGGGGGCCGGGGGGCTCAATAGTCGCCCAAAGTTTCTTCTAACTGGGCCAATGCCAATTTAAGCTGCTCGTCGTTAGGGGCAATACCATGCCATTTGTGGCTGCCTGCCATAAAATCAACGCCATAACCCATTTCGGTGTGCATTAATATCATAATAGGTTTGCCCTGGCCTGTGCGGCTTTTAGCCAGCTCCAATGTTTTAACAACATCGGCCATATCGTTACCTTTCATTTCCAAAACATCCCATCCAAAAGCTACCCATTTGGCATGCAAATCGCCTAATGATAATACCAGGTTGGTTGGCCCGTCAATTTGCTGTCCGTTAACGTCGATGGTCGAAATTAAATTATCAACCTCGTTGTGCGGTGCAAACATGGCTGCTTCCCAAATTTGTCCTTCCTGTAACTCGCCATCACCGTGTAAAGTGTATACTAATGATTTATCGCCATTCAGTTTCTTAGCCAAAGCCGCGCCAATAGCAACAGATAAGCCCTGACCTAATGAGCCAGATGCAATGCGTACTCCCGGTAAATGCTCATGCGTGGTAGGGTGGCCCTGTAAGCGGGTATTTAGCTTACGGAAAGTTGCCAGTTCTGCTTTATCATAATAGCCTGCGTGTGCCAGGGTGCTGTAAAACACCGGCGAAATATGGCCGTTTGATAAAAAGAAAAGGTCTTCGCCAATACCATCCATGTTGAATTTAGGATCGTGGTTCATCGCCTCGAAATAAAGGGCGGTAAAAAAATCTGTGCAACCTAATGATCCACCTGGGTGGCCCGATTGACAACCATGTACCATACGTACAATGTCGCGCCTGATTTGCGACGCGGTTTTTTCTAAGTCTTGAATTGTTGATTTCATTATTAATTTAGGAAACTGAACGGCTAAAGTAAAAATAATTATTGTTCTTTTAACACTTATTTTACTAAGTCGAGTACTTGTTGTGATGAGTTCTTGGTATCTACCTTGCTGATAACGTGGCTAATAGTGCCATCGCCATCAATAATGAAGGTAGTGCGGGCGGTGCCCATGTATTGCTTGCCGTACATATTCTTCTCTACCCAAACGCCATAGGCCTCTACAATAGATTTTTCTTCATCGGCTATAAGGGTAAAAGGAAGGCTGTATTTGGTTTCGAATTTTTTATGCGATTTTTCGTCGTCGGTGCTTACACCAATCACTTCGTAACCTTTGCTTAGTAACGATTGGTAGTTATCCCTGAAATCGCATGATTCTGCAGTACAACCTGGGGTATCGTCTTTGGGATAGAAATATAAGATTACATTTTTGCCCTTATAGTCAGATAACGATACGGTTTTTCCGTTTTGATCTTTGGCTGTAAAATCGGGGGCTTTATCGCCTTCTTTTAATGTTGACATAGTTTTTTGAGGTATTATCTGTAAAAATTTGCGGTAAAATCTGCAAAGTTGCTTTTGTTATCTACCAGAACCAGTTTAAAGGTATGCTTACCCGGCGTAATATCGCCGCCAAAGGTATAACTTAGAATTTTAGTTTTATAATCCAATTCCATTAAAACCCACTTATTATCAATGGTTCCGGTGTAAGTTTTAATGCCCGAAAGGTTATCGCTCATCCTGAAACTGATGGTGCGGGCGGCCTTCATATTACTGCCATCCTTTATATTTAGCGGGTGAATCGCCGGTGGCACGGTATCCAGTTTAATAAAATAATCGCCAAAGGTGCTGGTCTGGCTTTTTACCCAGCCCTCCTGGTAGTAACCCCCCACGCAGCCCATTGTGGTGCTTACAATAACAGCCTTATCAGCATACTTGCCCAAATCAACCTCGGGTTTTATCCACAGCTCATAGTTTTCATGAATAGGGGTAAGGCGGTTATGGATATGATGTATGGATGAACAGCCTCCTATTGGTTTTGGAGACATAGAATAAATAAAGTCCAGGTCATCATACAAATTTCCGGGCATCACGGTAACCTTTACCTTATCGGTACTAAACTCGCTCTTTTTATCGTAGTGGAATAAAGTGCCGGCAATTTTGTTGGCCGTTGCATTAAACGGGCTTGCCTGTACTTTTAATGTTAAGGTTGATGTGTTGCCGGCTACATCTTTAACAACGTATTCAACTTCGTGCAGTGCATTATCATTAAAGGTGATGATGCCCCGGTTTACCGATTGCGGGTACAACGAGATATGACTGCCCGGCATAATAAAGCATTTTTGCATCCAGCGTCGCTCCAACGTGTATGATGGATAATCGATATAAGCGTTGATGGCATGGGTTTGATCGAACGCGAAACGCTCTACCGCGAACGTATACACGGTTTGGCCATCCAGCTTCAATTCCAGTGAATAGATGCCATTGTGATTGGCCGATGTGCTGTTCATATCGGTGGTATTGATGCCGAAACCAATGTTGCCACTTAAATGGAGCACCTGTGGTTTTATAAGGTGATAATTGCCCGCTGCCCCGGTAACGCCCATAAACTCACGCGGTGTTTTCTCACTGAAGGGATTGCCATTAAGGTGATAAATGCCGATGGAGGTAATGGTAGGCGGTACCTGGTCGGGAATAGTTAAGCCGAACAATTGCGGGTTGATGGTTTCCTCGGTTTGGGTATCCCTGATCTCGAAATGTACATGCGGACCGGCTGATGCGCCTGCATTTCCGGAGATGGCAACCACATCATTTTTACAAACGGCTACCTGCGTAGGCCCCAATTTAAAATCGGCCTCGAAGGTTTGGTGCTCATACCGGTAAGCTTTTACCAACGTCGCCACAGCAGGCGTAAACGCTTGCAGGTGACCGTAAACCGTTGTATAACCATTCGGGTGCGTAATATAAATAGCCCTGCCGAAGCCGCCAAACTGAACCCGCACCCGCGAGATATAGCCATCATTTACCGCGTAAACCGGGTAGCCGGTGCGCTGATTGGTTTTAAAATCGAGCCCGGAGTGGAAGTGCGCGGGCCGCAATTCGCCAAATGAACCGGCAGTGGTACGCGGCAGCAGATCAAGCGGGTAACGGAAATAATTTTGTGGGTATGGCCTGCTTTGTATAGTAGCGGTTTGCGCCGGCAGGTGTGTGTAGATGCCTAAAAATAATATAGAGAGGAGAACAATTGTTTTTTTAACCATGCTTGATAGCGGAATAATTTTAATTAGATAATATAAAAATGACATCGTAATAATCCTGTCATGCTGAGTTTCTACCTATAACATGTTTAATCTCCCTGTCATCCTGAGGAACGAAGGATCTATTTTTCACCATGCTTACAGCCCACAAAGTTCGCGAATATATGCTTCGTACCTACCCATGACATATCCAATTTCCCTGTCATCCTGAGGAACGAAGGATCTATCAGTTGTGCATGACCGATAGAAAAGTTCGCGAATAGATCCTTCGTTCCTCAGGATGACAGTCTTTTATTTTTGAATGTCATTTCCCATTCAGAATCCGCGGATTTTACCACTCAGCATGACAGTTCTTTATTGCATGTCATTTCCCCTTCAGAGTCCGCAGGATTTACTATTCGGAATGACAGGCGGATCCTACTTCACCCAAAAATCCAGCATTTTTTCATCCTCAATATAGCCTTCCAGTCTGTCGCCAACCTTTACCCGGCCTACGCCTGCAGGTGTGCCGGTAAATATCAGGTCGCCCTTTTTTAGGGTGATGTAGCGGGACACAAAAGCGATGATACTCTCGAAGCTGAAAAGCAACATGTTGGTATTGCCCTGCTGGCGGGTTTCGCCATTAATATCCAGCTTAAAACTGATATTGTAGATATCGGCAAATTTTGATTTCGGCACAAAGTTGCTGATTGGCGCCGAGCCATCAAAAGCCTTGGCCAGTTCCCATGGTAAGCCTTTTTCTTTATGTCGGGCCTGGATATCGCGGGCGGTAAAATCAACCCCCAGGCCTATTTCGTCGTAATAACCGGCGGCAAATTTCTCGCCAATATGCTTGCCTTCCTTGCTCACCTTTAGCACCAGTTCAATCTCGTGATGGATATCTTCCGAAAAATCTGGATGGTAAAATGGCTTATTATCTTTTAAAAGTGCGGTGTCGGGCTTCATGAAAATAACCGGGACAGTTGGCACCGGGTTATTTAACTCTTTGGCATGTTCGGCATAGTTGCGCCCTATGGCAATAATTTTCATATATACGATATGCTTAAATGCCAAAGCTAAAAAAAAAGGTTGAGTTCAGTGCTTCGCGTCATTGGTCATTTCGCTTCGCTGTCATTAGTCATTGGTATCTGCATAGTTTGTGAAAATAGTTTGAACTAATTAAAACAATAAAAGGTGAGGTCAATTGCCACTAATGACTAATGACTAATGACTAATGACTAATGACTAATGACTAATGACTAATGACTAATGACTAATGACTAATGACTAATGACTAATGACTAATGACTAATGACTATAAAACAGAAATGCGTTTGATAACCGATTCGGTACCAGCTACTACGCGTACAAAATAAAAGCCCCGGGTAAGCTTGTTATTAATTTGGTAGTTTATGTTATGGTCGCCGCCTTCAACGCGCTGGTTAAATACGGTGGTAATATCGTTGCCTAAAACATCCATTATTTTAACAGTAACATTGGTGTTGCGGCTTATGGTATATTTAAGATTAAGCTGATCGGTTACCGGGTTGGGGTATAGCTGCACATCATTTAACAATTTGTCATCAGGCCGTGATACATTTACTTTCGCTGTTGATGTTACTGCCGGTTTCAATGGTGGCAGTGCCAGGTGAAGTCCATTTTTCAGGTAAGAAGGTTTACCGCCTTTAGTTTTGGTTACGTGATAAACGGTATCGCTTTTTAATTTATTAGCATCGGCTTTTTGAGGAGACGTAACCCCTTTGGCAAATGCAAAATTCATAAAAATTGCCATCGCAATTAATACGGACCATGCATATGTGTAAGTAAAAGGGTAAGTAATTTTTCTCCTCATTATTATGTTTCCGTACAAAAGTATAAATAATGCCCTCATGGCCTAAGATATTGACGTTTTTGTTAATGTTTTTAACAAAATTTAACAATGAGGACTGTTTTATAGTATAGACTGACTAAACCCTTATACGTTTAATCCTTATTTAAGTTTGATTGAAATAGTGTTTTTTATACATTTATTAAAGGAATTCAAAAAGATAGCTTTTTGCGTTTTTTTTATTTGATTTATTAATATTTAGTGATTATACCTCATTGGGTTTCAATTACTTCATTATTGATCTATAAATAGCCTGAATTTTTGCGTTTTTTATAAAAAACTTCTGAATTATTCATGAACTCTTGATAATTTGACTTTGAAATGTAAAAAATTAATATTTTTGCCGTCTCAAACTAACACATAGTGTCAAATCATAAAGATCTGCAAAAACTGTCGGCAGCCGGCCTGCTCATCAGTTTAGGAATAATTTACGGTGATATTGGTACCTCGCCATTATACGTATTCAAGGCCATTGTTGGCACCAACCACATTTCCGAAACATTAATATTAGGCGGAGTTTCGCTTATTTTCTGGACGTTAACCCTGCAAACTACCCTAAAGTATGTGGTGATAACATTGCGCGCCGATAACAAAGGCGAGGGTGGCATTTTCTCGCTGTTCTCGTTGGTGCGCCGTAAAGCCAAATGGCTTATAGTACCTGCCGTTGTAGGTGGTTGTGCATTGCTTGCCGATGGTATTATTACGCCGCCCATAACCATATCGTCGGCTATTGAGGGTTTGCAAACCTATTACCCCAATTTACCTACTGTTAAAATAGTGATAGCCATTATTACCGGGCTGTTTATTATACAGCAATTTGGTACATCGCTGGTAGGTAAGGCATTTGGGCCAATTATGTTTATCTGGTTTACCATGATGGGCGTACTTGGTATCTCCTATATCGTACATTCGCCAGGCATCATTAGGGCGCTTAATCCTTACTACGCATATGAATTATTAAGCTCAACAAATAGCCACAACGCGTTTATTATATTGGGGGCCGTGTTTTTGTGTACTACCGGGGCCGAAGCGTTATACTCAGACCTGGGGCATTGCGGGAAATCAAACATCCGCATCAGCTGGATTTATGTTAAAGCGTGTTTAATTCTAAACTACCTTGGCCAGGCGGTTTGGTTGTTGCAAAGTAACGGATCGGTGATGGACCTTAACGTGAACAACCCCTTTTATAAAATAATGCCGGAATGGTTTTTGATATTTGGTATCGGTATCGCTACCGTAGCCGCTATTATTGCCAGCCAGGCGTTGATATCGGGATCGTTCACGCTGATTGCCGAGGCTGTAAGGCTTAACCTTTGGCCAAAAGTGAAAATCAATTATCCATCTGAGCAAAAAGGGCAATTATATGTGCCCAGTGTTAACTGGCTGCTTTGGGCCGGCTGTTTGGGTGTAGTGCTAATATTTCGCCATTCGGATAAAATGGAGGCAGCTTATGGTTTAAGTATCACTGTAGCCATGTTGATGACCACTATACTGGTATCAAAATTCCTGAAAAGGAAAAAGGTGCCAAATTACATCATCAATACATTTTTGGCAATTTACCTGGTTATTGAAGGTACTTTCCTGACGGGTAACCTGGTTAAGTTTTTGCATGGTGGCTGGTTTACACTTTCGATAGGCTTTGTATTGTTCACGGTGATGTGGACATGGCACACTGCCCGTAAGATCAGGAACCGTTATGTTAAATTTGTTGGAATTGATGATTATTACAACATCATTAACGAGTTGAGCGCTGATGAAAGCGTGCCTAAATACGCATCGCAACTGGTGTACTTAACCAGCGCTAATTTTAACTCGGAAATTGAATCGAAAATAGTTTACTCCATTTTACAGAAGCAACCAAAGCGGGCCGATGTGTATTGGTTGGTTCACGTTGATGTGGTGGATGAGCCTTACAAACGCGAATATGAAGTTGACTTTTTGATTCCTAATAAACTGATCCGTATCGATTTTAAATTGGGTTTCCGGGTTGAGCAGCAAATTAACCTGCTGTTCCGTAAAGTGGTTGAAGACCTGGTTAAGAAAGGCGAAGTTGATATCACCAGCCACTACAAATCATTAAATAAGCATAAAATTGTAGGTGATTTTAGGTTTGTGGTGATCGAGAAAATTTTCTCCCGCTCGCACAGCTTATCATTTTATGAGCGCTTTATTATGGATTTTTATGTTTACCTGAAGCATTTAAGCCTTTCGGAAGAACGTGGCTTTGGCCTGGATTTAAGCTTTGTTACGGTTGAAAAAGTGCCGTTAATGTTATCGATACCTGATGCCATTGAAATTCATAGGGTAAATTAGGACTCGTCCCGCTATCTCCAAGGAGAACGCTCGGATTTGTAGCTGTTTTTTACTAAATAGAACATTTAAATAAAGCCTTCCTGTTGGGGAGGCTTTATTGTTTATAGCTATTTTGTGCTGATTTTTTCTAAGTATCATTGTCGTGACGAAGGTTAACGCCTGGTTTTTTGAACTTTCTCTTTTTGGTTAGGGTAGGGTGAGGTAAATAAATTCAGTATTACTACAGATTGTTTTCACATATTTACAAAGCTGAAGTAATATCCTGTGAACAAAAAGATACAATTAACCTTATTAGCCCTGTTTTTTGCAACTGGTTTATTTGCCCAGGGCGCCGATCTTAACCTGCTTAAAGCTATTAACGGGCCGCCAAGTGGTGCCGATAGTAAATGGAAATTTATAAGCGATAAAGCTGTTATAGTAAACGTAGCCGCCCCGATAAGTTTAGTTGTTGCCGGCTATATTAACCACGATGATAACCTTAAAATAAGCGGTTTGCAAACAGCCGCTTCGTTTATTGTTGCCGGTAGCGCAACTTTTGCAGCAAAAAAAATATTTAACCGCGAGCGGCCTTTTGTTACCCACCCGGATGTGATATATGCCAAAGAATATCCAACAGACCCGTCATTCCCGTCGGGGCATACTGCTTTTGCATTTTCGACAGCTACATCCTTAAGTTTGGCCATTCCTAAATGGTACGTTATAGCGCCATCGTTTGCATTTGCCAGCGCGGTAGGCTATTCAAGAATGTACCTGGGCGTGCACTACCCAAGTGATGTTTTGGGCGGGGCAATAGTTGGCGCTGGCTCAGCATATCTTACCTGGAAGTTGCAGAAATGGATTGTGGGGAAGAAGCCTCACCCTGCCCTCTCCAAAGGAGAGGGTTCTTACTAAACGCGTAATATACCTCTAAGAACACCACGTATTTTTCTAAAATTCAAGCTTTTAAACCCAAACCAATACCAAGGGAAGAGGTCTGACTAAATTTTTCTGTTGGGTTGTTTATCTAATACTTCTTTGATATTCAGAAACACATTTTGAGGATACCTTAATACTTGGTCATTAGCAAATCTTATGACGTCAAAACCTAATTCATTTAAAACTGCCGTTCTTAAATCGTCTTGTTCCTTGGTAAACAGATGATATCCGCCGTCTACTTCAATGACCAATCCTTTCCCTAAGCAAACAAAATCAGCAATATAACCATTAATGGCATGCTGCCTTCTTATTTTATAGCCGGTTTTATTATTCCTTAAAAGCTGCTACATCATGTTTTCTGCTTGGGTAGGGCGTAGCCTGTTTGCCTTTGAATTCTCTTTAAGGATCTCCCATAAAAGGAGGTCGGCAGTTTCGAACCCTTGCCATTTGCGTTTATTACCGGTAATATTTACATCGTTTTTACTCATGGAACTAATTGAACCGATTATATGTTAGTCATGAAATCAGAATCTATTATTTGAACGGGATGCGCCGAAACCAACCCTGCAAATCAAAAGCCCTCTCCTTTGGAGAGGGTTTGGGTGAGGCTTAGTTTCATATACTCCCTCACTTCCTCATTAATATCCTCTTTAAAATACATCCGGAAATAATGATTGTGCTGGTTAGTGCCCGGTACCGTTTTTATTTTGCTGAAGCAGAGGTTATCGGCATATATTTCATTAAACGGAAAAACCACATCAATAAAGTTTTTACCTAATTGGGTCACGTAGGCAAAATTTGTGCGCAGGCCAAGTGCTATCATACTTTTAGTAGGATAAACTTTTATAGGGGCCATGGCTAAAAACTCTTCCACCAGGAGATCAAACAACTCAACCGTATGGGCAGATTTGCCATTCAAAAAATCGTCCAGGTTACGTTCGCGACAGGAGTGTACCTGGTTGGTATTTCCAAATTCGCGGCTACAAATGGGACATATCCACATAAGGTTATTGGTTAGGCGGTTTTAGCCTCCCTACCTAATACACTGTTTTTGTAGCTGTAGGTAAAGTAAATAACCAAACCTATTACCAGCCATATCAGGAACCGTAGCCAGTTGGTGTAGCCAAGCTCGGTCATGAGGTAAAAGCAGCTCATGAGCCCTAAAACGGGTATCAGCGAGAAGTTTTTGAGGAAGCTATATACAGCAATTATAATAATGAGAATAAAGAACAGATAATTAGGGAAATTGTACAGGAAGCCATCAAAGCCAACATGGTATTTTTTTAGCTCGCTGATAGGTGTTGCCCGTAACGCGCTGTTAAATCTATCTTCTTCCAGGTCTTTAAAATATTTTTTTTGTGAAGCAGTGTCGGCAAGGGTAGGGGTGCCGGTGTTTAGTTTAACAACAGAAGCGTATACGGCCTTTATTTCGGCTGCATTAAGGGCGTCAATAATGGCGGGTTTTTCTCTCAGTTTCTTAAACTGCATCATTTCAACCTGGGGGGCGGGTTTAAAGTAAACTATCGAGCCCAGGATAATGATAGTTATCAATGGCACTATGTATTTGCCATTGGCGTATGGTAAATGAAATTTGCCTTTAACCGCCTCTTCGCGCGGAAGTAATAAAACACCGCCACAAACCAGTACAAAGGCAAATAAGGTGCCTATACTTGTTAAATCGGTAACCTCGGTAAGGTTCATGAATAAGGCAGGTATTGCCACCACAAAACCTGTAATTACAGTGGCAAAGGCGGGTGTATGATATTTAGGGTGAATGCGGGAAAACGCTTTTGGTAGTAAACCATCGCGGCTCATGCTCATCCAGATACGGGGTTGCCCTAACTGGAATATTAATAGTACGCTTGCCGTTGCTATTACCGCGCTTATGGATATCACGTAGCTTACTTTATGCAAGCCAACTTTAGCAAATACAAAAGCCAGCGGATCGCCCACTTGCAAGTCTTTATAACTTACCATGCCGGTAAGTACCAGCGCTATCAGGATATACAAAACGGTACAAATAATAAGGGAATATATCATACCGCGTGGTAAGTCGCGCTGCGGTTTTTCGCATTCCTCGGCCGTGGTCGAAATAGCATCAAACCCGATATAAGCAAAAAATACACCCGAAACGCCTTTCATAACACCGCCAAAGCCATTAGGCATAAATGGGTGCCAGTTGGCCGGGGTAACGTAAAAAAAGCCCACTACAATAACGGCAATAACAATCAGTATCTTTAGGATTACCATGGCATTGGTTGCCTTTTTTGTTTCGCGGATACCAATATAAACCAGGTAGGTAATAATAAAGACAATTCCCAGGGCCGGCAAATTGGCTATCAGCTTAAAATTACCTAAACCGGGTGCATTATCCCAGGCAATAGCCCCCGCTTTCAGCCTGTCGGCAATATCTGCAAGTACTGCCCCATGTTTGGTTACAGCTTCGTGCCCTCTTAAGGCCGAAACATAATCCATAGTAAGGTATTTAGGTAAATGAATATTAAAACCTTCAAGCAGGTTTACAAAATATTCACTCCATGATATAGCTACAGCAATGTTGCCAATGGCATATTCCATCAATAAATCCCAACCAATTATCCAGGCTATCAGCTCGCCAAAAGAAGCATAGGCGTAAGTATAGGCGCTGCCCGCTACCGGTATGCGCGATGCAAATTCCGCATAGCATAGTGCCGAAAATCCGCAGGTAACGGCAGTAACAATAAATAAAAGTGAAACAGCCGGCCCTCCGTGAAAAGAGGCTTCGCCAATGGTGCTGAAAATGCCTGCCCCAACTACGGCGGCTATCCCCATCAGGGTTAAATCTTTTACGTTTAATTCTTTTTTTAGCTGGGAGTTTACTGTGCCGGGATGTTCGCTATCGCTGAAACCGCATTCAACATCATGTAATATTTTCGAGACCGATTTTTTACGAAATATGCTTTTCGACATTTAATTTAAATAATAAGTGCAACCTATTCCCAAACATAATCATTTTTTTGCATTAGATAAGTATATGCTTACTTTGCATCATGAAGATAGGGGTACGAGATGTTTTATACAGGATAAGGCCATTTTTTTTACTTTACCTGATTGTTTTGTGTGCCTGTTTGGTTATCAAACTGCTATATACCCGCGAGCAGATTTTTTTTGCGGTAAACGGCTGGAACAGCCCCTGGGCCGACTATATTGAACCCTACATGACCGACCTTGGCGACGGCCTTACTGCGGTTACACTTTCATTGATTTTTCTACTATTTAGCTATCGTAAATTCCTGCTGCTGGCATCAAGCTATCTTTTAACCGGGTTTGTGGCCCAGGTAATTAAATATTTTGCCGATGCACCAAGGCCCAGTTTATATTTTAAAGACCAATGGGCACCTGTACATACAGTTAAAGGAGTAGAAATATTAACGTATAATAGTTTTCCTTCGGGGCACACTACCAGTGCATTTTCGGCAGCGGTGGTGCTGGCCTACCTGGCAACAAAAAAAGGCTGGGGTATCCCAGCCTTACTCATGGCCATATTAATTGGCTATTCAAGAATGTACCTTACCGAGCACTTTTTTGAAGATGTTATAGGTGGTTCGGCTATCGGGGTGATAGTTACTGTTTTGTGGCTTACCTGGCTGGAAAACAAGCAGTTTATTCATTCCGAAAAATGGCGTACCGGGTTAATTAAAACAGTTTTTAAATAATTACCCTTCGGCAGCAAGCCTTTTTTTGCGTCGGATGGTTACCAGTACAATAATAATAATGAGTGGCAGCCCGCCATATAGCCCAACTTTCACTGGGGTTGATAAACCTTTTGCGTTTGAAATATACTGGTCGTTACGTTTCAAATCGGGCGCTACTTTAATCGAGTTCGAAAATTCGTTTAGCTCGGCTTTGGCAAGCTCGGTCCTGGCTTCGGGATAATAGTATTCAAAAGTATATGTTACATCCTGGGTGTATAACAAAATAAACTTTCTTAACTGGGCCGCTTCGCCGGTCGATCCGCTGTTATCAATTCTTAGGGTAAACACCCGTGCTTCCAGGTTGCCAATGGTAGTGTCGCGCGGGTTCATGATACTACCATTACGCGATTGTTTCCTGACGCCATCGGCAAAAGTATTAAATACCTTTTTCAGGTCCCGTTCTTTATTCAGCGGCTTGTTGTTGGTTGCGTTTTGAGCGCGTATTACACTTATAAATCCGAGGGCGGCGGTACCCTGAAAAATTTGTTGACCTAATGTATCTTTCTTGGTAAAGCTTGCTGGTAAAGAGACCGTAACCAAACTATCAATCTTTACGGGTTTAAGTACCTGACTAAAACCTAAAGTCGCAAACAGGACGAAGCTTAAACTTAAAATTGTCTTTTTCATAGATTGTTTAACTATAAAAAGAGCAAACAGTTTTAAAAATAATCAGTAATGACGTTTTTTGACGATAATGACGAAATGGTAATTGCTTGTTTTTTAATTGGTTGGATAATGGTGATTAATGAGTAATTCAAAAGCGCTATAACAATAATTGCCTGTTAATCCAATACGTGCTTAACCCCGTTTAACTTATGAACTGATTTTTCTAATTAGTTGTGCCGATGGTATTATCAGTCTATCAAATACCAGGTATAGCTTTCGGCATCTATTGTAAAAGTTAATTTGGCGGTATAATCGCGGTTAAGTTTTACGTTGATTTTCGATTTTCCCTGCTCCAAAAATGTTGCCGATTGCGTAAGCCCCGTGTAATAAAGCGGTACTTTGATGGTCCTCGTTATTTTTTGTTTCAGCGGATTATACAACATCACAAGCCCTTTAACCGGTAGCTGAGGGTTTACATGCATAATGCCATCCCAATCGCGCCCATCGGCACGTCTTAAATGAATGATATCTGAGTTAAGAATGTCGCGATACTTTTTATACCAATTAATTACTCCGGTTACGGTTTGCTTTGTTGCAGGGCTATCGTACAAACGCGGGCCGCGATAGCAGGCCTGCACCCCTGCGCCATAATATTGCACCATTAAGGCTTTATAATCCTTTAGATGATCTTTTAGTGGTTCAAGCACGGCCTCGGGGCCGCCTCCCTGGTATTTGGTAAGTGGCACAAACCCCCACACCATTGATGGAATTTCGTTCCAAAGCCCATCGAAAATGTTTTGCCTGTTCAGTATCACCTGCTGCTCGCGTGAAAGCGAAAAATTCACTTCGCGGTATCCAATGGCAATTTTGTTGGTGCCATCTAAAAAATACCAGTCAGGGGCATTAATATAAACACCCCGGTTGTTTAGCCAGTGGTACAGTTCTTTTTGAATAGCCATTTGTTGCCACTGGCTATCTTCTAAACCTTTATGGCCCGGATGAGTGGTTGATGCGCAGACATCGCCAGGGTAGGGGCCATCGTTTTCCCAGATATCAAAACCGGTTGCAGCATAAAACTTTTTAATTTTATCGCGATAGCCCAGTCCCCATTTACTGCCATAACAAGGTGCGTTACCAAAAAGTGCGCCGCCCGGTTTGCCGGTTTTTGGATCGATAACATCATCCGAATCACTTATGCGCCGGGAACTGAACAACGAATAGCCGCCAATTTTAATATTTTTACTATGCGCGTAATCGGCCAGTGTTTTCCACCGGTTTAAATTTTGTATAGTGGTATCTTCCTGGTTTATCTGGCTGCCAAAGCTCATAATCAAGGCCTCATAACCAGTTGCTGCGCATTGATCAACGGCGGTGCGTACCTCATCGTCGTTTTTGCTTACCAGGTGCATGAAAATAGGGTTGGCGGTAACCCAGGGTGCGATGGTGCGGTACATTTTGCGTATGGCCAGGCCGCGGCGCTCGCGGTCATAACTATCCATCAGCAATTCATAGGTTTGTATTGATGTAAAATCTTCGCCAGGCTTTAGCTGTACACCAAATACCCTTTCGGGATACACTTCAAGCAGGCAAGGTGTTTGATAATCATAGTTAACCTGCGATGTGTAGGCTGGGTCGGCCTTCCAGTGCGTGGTTTGGTCGCTAAGAATGTAGCGCATGGCATTGTTAAACGCGTAATTGCTTTCAAAGTAAATGCCGCGCGGCGGCTGCATTTGGGTTGTGCTGCCAACTACGGCGGTTTCTTCTTCTACCATGCCCAGTATTTCGTTAGCTACCTGGCCAACTGTAATGCTGCCTGTCGACTGGTTTTGAATGCTAACCCATTTACTGATAAGCGGCAGGCCATCATAAATGCTGTAATGTACGTTTACAACAATGTCTTTTAAATCATGAAGTGCCGATTGGTAAACAAACGTGATTGTTTTGCCGGTAGCCTGTTTTTTATTGGTGGCCCACCAGTCATCACTTTTCCAGTTGATGATAGTTTTGATGTGGCTTATCTGGTAATGGCTGAATGTGAAATCCTTATCATCGGCTTTAAGCTCGTCCAGCTGACCGGGAACCAGGTAGGCATTTTCCTTTTGACCATACAGGCCGCCAACGTTATAGCTTTTGCCATTTACCTGGATGCGTGCTTCGGGTTTTACCGAACGTAATAACTGCTGATGGTTTTGCAGGTTAGTAAAATCGTAACAGGCAACATTGGGCGTAATGCGGAAGCTTCGCTTTAGTAAGCCATTGTATAAAATAATGTTTTTGCCGTCGGCAGTTTGGTATATGGCAGCTTTTTCAAGTGAGGGTTTAACCAGCCAATCTCCGGATTCATCCGCCTCGGCAGCGCCATTCCAAACGGGCAGCGATTGGGCATACAGCGGGGCTATATTTTGGCAAGCACCGATAAACAGGCATATGGCGGTTAAGCGGACTAAAAGTGATTTAGCTGATTTCAAGTGTTTAGCAATTGGTTGGCATAAAAATAAGATATGTTTAATGCATTAAGCAAGCTACAGGTATATAAACAGGTATTTAGATGTTGTTGCGCGTCATGCGCGTTAACCTTGCCCTGTTGTATTGCTGCAATAATATAGGACAAACGTTGTATGATTTGTATGAAGGAGACGCAATTATGCGATTTCTACCTTGGGAGAGATAAATTTGATAATCAATGTCTTACAATGATGCGTTTGTAAGTTATTGACTGTCAGTATAAAACTACCGTCATTGCGAGGTACGAAGCAATCCCGAGCTATGAGGACTTAGCATGTAGGAGATTGCTTCGTGCCTCGCAATGACGGATGTTTAGAACATTCGTTTAACTATATCCGTTACACGTCATAACGATTCTTTTTAGGTTTTGCCTAATGGATACTCGCAATGACGGTTTTAATAAGAACTCTTTTACCCAATCTTATCCATCTCGCCCTTTACAAACTCGGCCAGTTCTTTCACATATTCAGCGCTGAAATCAAACTTAATTCCCGCGGTTTCGTAAATTTCTTTGATGGTTTTGGTATAGCCAAGTTTCAGGGCATCCAGGTATTGCTGTAAGCCTTTTTCGGGGTTTTCTTTATAGTTTTTCCATACCGCGATAGCACCTAACTGGGCCATGCCATACTCAATATAGTAAAACGGCACTTCAAAAATGTGCAATTGCTTTTGCCATAGGTTTGCTTCGGCATCGGGATGTTCGCTCCAATCTACAAAACCGGCGCCAAATGGCTCATAAATTTCCATCCAGGCGGTGCGTCGGTCGGTATCGGTATGGTCGGGGTTGGTATAAATCCAGTGCTGAAACTGATCTACCACGGCCACCCACGGCAGGGTTTTTAACACGTCGAACAGTTGATCGCGTTTGGCGCGTTTCAGGTCTTCTTCGTTATCAAAAAAAACATTCCAGTTATCCATCGAGATCAGCTCCATCGACATAGAAGCCAGTTCGGCAACTTCGGATGGGCAATGTTTAAAATCATTCAGCTCCAGGTCGGCAGTAAGGAAGGTATGTACCGCGTGCCCGCCCTCGTGTACCATGGTGGTTAAATCGCGGAAGGTGTTGGCCGAATTCATGAAAATAAAAGGTGCGCCGGTTTCAGATAGCGGGTAGTTGTAACCGCCCGGTGCTTTGCCTTTGCGGCTTTCTACATCAAACAGGTTATTATCCTTCATGATCTCTAAACGCTCGCCCAGGTATCGGTTAATGTTACTAAAACACTGGATTGATTTTTCGATGAGGTCGGCTCCATTTTGAAACGGTTTCAGTGCCGGCTTACCCGATACATCTACATCCATATCCCATGGTTTTAAAGCAGGTAAATTAAGCGCTTTCTGGCGTTTTTCGGCCTGTTCGTGCAGGATAGGAACAATCTCCTTTTCGATTGCTTCATGGAATGCATAGCAATCCTGCGGCGTGTAATCAAAACGGCCCAATGCCTGGAACATATAATCCCTGAAATTTTCGAAGCCTGCATTCAGCGCCACTTTATGACGAAGTTTACGCAGGTGGTCAAAAAGGGTATCCAGTGTGTCTTTTTCCTGTAAACGGCGGCCGGTTATCTTTTCCCAAACTTCCTGGCGCTTAGCGCGATCTGTGCCTTTTAAAAATACCGATGCCTGCTCCAGGGTATATTCCTTATCATCAATATGAACCGACATAGCACCGGTTATCGACTGGTATTTTTGCTGCTCCACCTGGATCTCGGTTTGTACCGGGATATTCTCTTCGCGGAAAAGCTCTAAGCTTTTTTTTATTGCCCGCAAAAATACAAAATACTTTTCGCCGTCTAATTGGTCGATATAAGGACTTGCAACCAGTTTTTTATTCAATCCGTTATCGTAAGGCGCTATTTTGGGCGAAATTTCGGTAGCGAAGTACTGGAAGCTTTGCAACAGCTCTTCGCTGGTGGTGTCGCAGGTCATGCGAATATAGCGCCAGGCCGAATCTTCTTCTAAAGCGGCTTCCAGTTCGCTCCTGTCATGCAGCCATTTTTCCAGTTCCTGGGCCGAGTTTATGGGGCGGTCCAATAATTCTTTGTAAAACGGTTCAAGCGTTTCCCATTTAATGTCAAGCGTAGCCGGGATATATTTTCTTGTTTTTTTGTGGATCATAATTTTTAGATGTGCAAATTTGCAGTTATGCAAATGTGCAGATTATTTAGGAAGTTGGGAAGTTGAAAGTTTGAAGATGTCACTTACCTTCAGCCCATACCTGCTCACTTACACGTAACCAAATCATTAGCCGAAATGAAAGTCGATTTCACAGGTTGCGAGAAAAACAACGATGCGTGATGATCAAAATCGGCGGTATCATCTGTGGTGGTATAAAACTGGTTGGTGCCGTTTTTGCTGAGCCTGGTCTCTATTTCGGGATGGCGATGGAGGTAGTCAACCAGGCTTTTGGCTACAATATCGCCCTGGGCAATCACTTTAACATGGGCGGGCAACAACGCTTCAATTTTACCCTGGATAATAGGATAGTGGGTACAGGCTAACAAGATAGTGTCAATAGCCGGCGATTGCGCCATTACTTCGTCAAGGTATAACTTCACAAAATAATCGGCGCCCGGCTGATCATACTCGCCATTCTCTATCAGCGGCACCCAAAGCGGGCAGGCCTGCTGGTAAACTTTCACATCCGGAAAAAAGTTTTGTATTTCGATAAGGTATGAGCCCGACTGTACCGTTCCTTTGGTGCCCAGCACGCCTATTTGTTTGCTTTTGGTGTAATTGCCAATGATTTCGGCAGTAGGCCTTATAACGCCTAATACGCGCTTTGTGGGGTCGGCTTTTTTTAAATCCTGCTGCTGAATGGTGCGCAATGCCTTTGCCGATGCGGTATTGCAGGCCAGCACTACCAGTGGGCAACCCTGTGCAAACATCCATTGCACACACTCCCAGGTATATTCATGAATGGTTTTAAATGAGCGGTTACCATAAGGTGCACGGGCATTGTCGCCCAGGTAAAGATAATCGTAACCAGGCAGCTGGCTGATGATTGATTTAAAAACCGTAAGGCCTCCAAAGCCCGAATCAAAAATACCTATAGGTTGATTGTGCATATACAAACATAAAAAAAGCGCCCCGTAGTACGGAGCGCTTTTTTATAAATGACTAAAGGTTGATATTATTTTAAACCTAATTTCAATTTTACAGCTGCCATTAAATCGTCGGCATCTGGCGATACCAACAGGCTAACCTGTGATGAATCCAATACATAAGCGTAACCTTTTTCTTTGGCAACAGCTTGTACTGCGGCAGTAGCTTTATCAAAAAGTGGTTTGCCTAATTCGTTCTTTTTAGCTTCAACTTTTTGCTGAGCGTCTGTTTGATAATCAGACATGCGTTTTTGCATATCCTGTAACTCGGCACCTTTTTGGCTGCGTACGGCATCGGTCATAGTAGCCTGATTTTTTTGAAAATCGGTACCTTTTGTAGTGTACTCATTGTTCATGTTGGTAAGTACATCAATAAAGGTTTTTTGGTAAGCCTGAATCTGGGCCGAAACGGTTTTGGTTTCGGGCATAGCATCAATAACCGCATTAAAATTAATATGGCCAATTTTGGTCTGCGCATTGGCAAAGTTGCCGGCAAATATCATTCCTACTGCAACTAAAGCAACTTTAAATAGTTTTTTCATTTTTTTCTTGTCCTGTTTTAATAATAGTTTTGTTCTGTTTATTTTACTTTTAAATTTATTTGGCTAATACGCCGGGCTTAAGCCCTAATTTGGTTATCACCTCTGCACTTTTATCAAACCTTGGGTTTGAGTACAGCATAATTACCTCGCTATTTTTATCAAAAATGATATCTAAATCATTGCTTTCGGCTACTGCCTGTACAGCTTTAGATACTCTATCCTGAATTGGTTTAACCAATGAGGTACTTTTTTGTGAAAGCTCGCCATCAGGTCCAAATTTTTGACGCTGAAAATCTTTGGCTGCTTTTTCCTTATCTACAATTTCGGTCTCGCGGCGTTTTTTCATATCGGCCGTCATCAGCACCTGGTCGGCCTGGTAGGCTTTATATAAACGGTCAATTTCCTGGAAACGGCCATCAACCTCTTTTTGCCATTGATCAGACAAAGCGGCCAATTGTTTTTGCGATGACGCGTATTCGGGCATATGTTTCAATATATAATCCGAATCTACATATGCAACACGTTGTGCATAAGCCCCGGCAAATGCAGTTAACGTTAAAAAGGCTACTAAAATTATCTTTTTCATATATCGCGGTGCAAATTAATTAAATCCGCCGGATAAACTCTGAGAAATTGTAAAATGGAACTGCCCCCTGTTTGCATCAGGCGCGCCCGGTATTTTATCAAATCCATAGCCATAATCTAATCCAAGCAAGCCAAATATAGGTAAAAATATTCTTGCGCCCACACCTACAGAGCGACGTACGTTAAACGGATTGAACTGGCTAAAATTGTTCCAAACGTTTCCACCCTCGGCAAATGCCAACAAAAATATGGTTGCCGACTGGCTGGCGATAACCGGATGGCGCAGCTCCATGGTGTATTTATTATAGATGGTGCTACCTGTATTGCTATTTTGATTTTCGTTTGAACCTTCTGGCACAATCGAAAAGTTTTGGTAACCCCTTAAGCCGATGATCTCGCTACCCTGTAAAAACTGGTAGCTCTGCATACCATCGCCACCCAATTTAAAGCGCTCAAACGGCGACGGGCCTACTTCTTTATTATACATACCCAGGAAGCCAAACCTTACCTGGCTCATCAGCACAAATTT
Organism: Mucilaginibacter sp. GW822-FHT03E02; assembly: GCF_058801545.1. Taxonomy (NCBI): domain Bacteria; kingdom Pseudomonadati; phylum Bacteroidota; class Sphingobacteriia; order Sphingobacteriales; family Sphingobacteriaceae; genus Mucilaginibacter; species Mucilaginibacter sp. GW822-FHT03E02. The sequence goes on from NZ_JBXANJ010000001.1 coordinate 5,835,788, forward strand.
ACCCACAATTTTGTTGAACCATTGCGCGTCGTATTTGAATTTATAGTACTCTACAAAGTGGTAACGCTCCTGCGGGGTAGCTACTTTATAGTTCACGTTATTAAACATGGAATATGGAGGAGTAGCCTGTACCGTAAACTTAATGTTTGAACCCTGTGTTGGGAATATAGGCGCATCAATAGAGTTACGTGTTAATTCCTGTGTTAACTTGATGTTGAACGATGTACCATTGCTAAACAGGTAACCGGTATAGTTATCCAGGTTATAGTGGTCAAAGTTTAATGAGTAGTTAAGCTGAAAATAGTTATCAGGCCATTTTAAACGTTTACCCAAAGTAATACCAACACCATTAATACGCAGGTTATTGTAGTAAGGGCTTGTTTTTGCATAGTACTGCCCTGTTGAACTACCTTGTGTATAGGCCGATAAAGCAAAGTAAATTGGTTTTTTACCACCCAACCATGGCTCACTGAATGTGAACGAGAAGTTTTGGTATGTACGGCCGCTTGACTGACCACGTAAGCTTAGTTTTTGCCCATCGCCTTTTGGCAGTGGTTTGTAGGCTTTAAGGTTGAAAATATTACGTAACGAGAAGTTGTTGAATGTAAGCCCCAGTGTACCCACCAGCTGTCCGCCGCCAAAACCACCCGAAAGCTCGATCTGGTCTGAAGGTTTTTCAACTACGTTATAAACAATATCTACCGTGCCATCCTGCGGATTGATGTTGGTTGGCTTAGGCTCGGTCTTCTGCTCGTCAAAGTTACCCAGCTGGCCAATTTCACGTGCACTGCGGATCAATAACTCTTTGTTGAATTTTTGGCCTGGTTTGGTCTGGATTTCGCGTAATACCACTTTATCGTTGGTTACATCATTACCTTTAAGGCTTACACGGTTAATGGTGTACTGCGGACCTTCATAGATACGGATATCCAGGTCGACGGTATCATTATAAACCCTGGTTTGTACCGGATCGGCGTTGAAGGTTAAATAACCATCATTTAAATAGAGCGATGAAACGTCATCATTGCTTGGTGTTGGGCCGCTTAAGCGTTTGTTTAATTCATCTTCGCTAAATACATCGCCTTTTTTAACGTGCAGTATGCGCTCCAATATATCGGCAGAGTATTTGGCGTTACCGCTCCAGGTTACTTTGCCAAAGTAGTATTTAGGGCCTTCGTAAACTTTTATTTTTACGTTAACCGTTTGATCGTCGTGTTTCCAAACAGAATCGCTTACCAGCTCGGCATCGCGATAGCCTTTAGCCTGCATTTTTTCGATAAGGTTTAACTTATCTTCTTCGTACTTATCCTGTTTAAATTTCTTCGATCCGAAAACGTTATACCAGTGCTTTCTGCGGGTTTTGCTTAAATAGCCGCGCAAATCGCCTTGTGAAAAAGCTTTATTCCCTTCAAAAATGACGTCGTTTATTTTAACTTTTGTTTTCTTATCAATTTTAACATCTAATATCACGCTGTTAGCATCTCCCGGATCTTTACGCTGGGTCATGGTAACGGTACAGTTTAAGAACCCTTTTTCGTTAAAATGCTTTTTGATAATGGCCGATGTGGTGCTCAGTAAATTTTCATTTACTATTTTACCCGTTTTATCGGTTAGCTTTTTCTGGATATCTTCTATTTCGCCTTTGCGGATACCTGTAATATGCAGGCGCGACAAACGTGGGCGCTCTACAACAACAATCTCCAGGTACACGGTATCCATATTGATTTTGGTAATATTTAACTGTACATCGTCAAATAAACCCTGCTCGTATAGTTTCTTAATTACTTCGGCATTACGCTCGCCTGGCAGGTTAATACGGTCGCCTTTGGTTAGTTTAGACAGTAATATCAGGTTGTCTTTATCAAGATATTTTACGCCACTTACACTAATACCACCAATAATATAATCGCGCGGATTGAGGTAACTTAAACTATCGGCCGGTATCTGTTTGGTGAGCTGAGGCCTTGGCGCATTTGAAACCTGGGCCAGTACCGCAGTACCAAAAACAGTGAAAAGAATAGCAAAAAGAAATTTATACATTCGAATATTTTAGTGGGCTAAAATTAATTTATACAGTTGTTAAAATTTGTTAAAAGAAAAAATTTAGTTAACCTGCTCACTGGTCTTACCAAAACGGCGTTCGCGTTTTTGATAATCGAGTATAGCTTCGTACAAATCTTCCTTCCTGAAATCGGGCCATAGCTTGGTTGTAAAATACAATTCGGCATAGGCAATTTGCCATAATAAATAGTTGCTTATTCTATACTCGCCACCGGTACGTATCAATAGTTCGGGGTCGGGCATATCGTTGGTAAATAAGTTGCGTTCAAAAACAGCTTCGTTAATATCTTCAATCTCCAGCTCGCCGCTTTTTACCTGCGCCGCTATATTTTTGGCAGCATGTAAAATCTCGCGCCTCGAGCCGTAGCTTAAAGCCAGGGTAAGAATCACTCCGGTGTTATCCTTAGTGGTTTCCATGGCGTTGTTAAGTTCTTTTAAACATTTGGCGGGCAGTAAATCCAGATCGCCAATGGCATTAAGCTTAATGTTGTTTTTCATAAAGCCGGCAATCTCCTTATGGATGGTGCTTACCATTAACTCCATAATAGCCATTACCTCAAACTTAGGGCGGTTCCAGTTTTCTGACGAGAAGGTATATAGTGTGATATATTTTACACCCAGTTTATCGCATCCTTCAACCACATCCCTCACAGATATCACCCCGTTATGGTGACCAAATACGCGTAATTTGCCTTTTTCTTTGGCCCAGCGCCCGTTGCCATCCATAATGATAGCTACGTGCTTAGGTAGTTTCAACAAATCAATCTGATCCAAATATTCCATATTGCTCATTATCAAAAGCCGGTGTTATGGCTATAAAAAAGACATGCTTGTTTTAAATGTCGTCAATGCTATGTCTAATAAATATTTGTTTTTTTAGACTAATCCGCTTTATAAATCAGCCGTCAACAGCCATAGTTAAATGCCACGTTGCCGGTTTTTTCAGGGTACAAAGGTAAAACTTACTTTGTACTTTTTTAGTATGCGGCAATAAAAGATAATGTTATTGTAAATAATGCCTGCAAATGTCATAAAAAACACATAAATGGCATTTTATAAAGCTGTTTATTTTGATCTATAAATCGCCAAAATGCAAAAAAGGGCATCAACAACCGGTTAAATGGTTGCGATGCCCGTCAAAAGGATATGTGTAAGGTTAGGTGGAATTACTTGAATATCATTTTAATAAATACCTTTTTGCTTTAAGGCATCTATATCGGGTGTGGCAATATCAACAATTGCGTATGACGGAATTTGGGTAATATTAAGCTCATCCAGCGTGTTTACCATATTGCTGTAAACCGAATGGTCGCTTGGCTTAACAAGCACAATCATACTTTTACCAGATTTATCGTGTACTTTCTTACTGGTTTCCATTATCGCGTGCCTAAGCCCGTCGTTATTAAAATTGGTAACGGTAGGCGGAATTATCGGGTTTTTCAACTCGCCCAGGTACCACATAACCTGATTGTTTTTACCGAGGCAAATGGTAAGGCTTCGGCTGGCTGGAGTTCCTTCGCGTGGTCCATCCACAGGCATAACTAAATCCATCGCTTTCGGCTTGGCCAAGGTTGTGGTCATAATAAAAAAGGTAATGAGCAGGAAAGCCAGGTCGACCATTGCGGTGAGATCAACCCTGAGGTTTTGTTTTTTGCGCCCGTGGGCTGCGCCTGATTTTTGGGGAGAAGCAGTTAATTCGGCCATGACATTATAGATTAAGGTTAAAATTCAAAACCAGTATTAAATACCGATTTTATTATCAAAACGAACTATAAAATCATTTATTGCACCTTTAGCAAAATTTAATTTGTTAAATATTGTTAAATTAAAATTTAATTTTGAAAATAGCAGCGCTGGGTAACAAAGGTGTAGGAGATGGTAAGCCCAACTATAAAATAACTGTCGCGTGGCTTAAGGTCGCCGCGCTGGGTGCCGGCCGAACCGATATAGATGCCGGTTTTTTCGCCCGACCGATCCGATAACGCGCGGGAAACACCGGTTAATTTGCTTTTATCGGCATAAGTACCGCTTACATCATCAAGATAATCTGTAAAGGTGTAGCGGTAGCCCATATCTGCCGCCAGGCTAAACTTGCCGCCGATATTGTACTTTACACCTATCCCGTACGGAATTACCATGGCGTTATCGCCATACTGGGTTTTCTGGCCCTCGGTTTTCAATTGCCTGAGCGATCCTGTACTGCCGTTATAAGTAGTACGCGGGTCATATGTAGAAATGCCTATACCTGCGTATATAAAAGGCGTAAATTTATTGGGGCCGGCATCGGGTATATATTTCAGGAAATTAAATTCGCCAATAACGGCAAGCTCGATTACACCATCGGTAAAGCTCAGGTTACGGTCGCGAAATTGCTGGCTGGAGGATGTACTGTCGGCCGCGCCAAATTTTGCGTAGCTAAAGTTTAGCTTTGCCGAAAAGTAACCGTCAAAATTACGTTTAACATATAAGCCGGCAGATCCTCCGCTTATTTTAACCGGGTTATCGGGGTTTAAATCGCCAATGTAGCCTGCACCGCCAATAGAGCCGCCTACCTCCCAGGTTTGGGCCTGTACATGATACGAAAATATGAAGAGGAGTGCAAAAAGTACAAATTTGGGCATCAAGCAAAATTAATAATTACGGGCATCCAATCCCCATAATAGTTTGTTTCTTAACGTGGTTAAGTAACTTTCATTATTTAACCTGATTAAATTTAGCTGGAAGTTTGCTTTTTGTACCAGGAATTTCATGGTTTCGTCCATAACAGCCATCCGCGAATCGCATGATACCAGGTATTTGGAGCTGCGGGTTTCCACCTCGAAACATAGCTTACTGTTATCCGGCAATATAATTGGCCGCACGTTAAGGTTATGCGGCGATACCGGGGTAACCACAATACTGTTTGATTGCGGGAATATGATTGGCCCCCCGCAGCTTAGCGAATAAGCGGTTGAGCCGGTAGATGTTGATATAATCAATCCATCGCCCCAGTAGGAGTTTAAAAACTCATCGTTTAAAAACACGTGGGTGATAATCATGGCCGCGTCATCGCGTTTATGAATGGTTACATCATTAAGCGCGAAGTTATCATTACCAAACACGTTTGTTTTTGATTCGATGCTGAGCAGTTCGCGGCAATCCAGCGTAAACTCCCTGTTTACCACGGCGTGTATAGCCGCGTTAATGTCGCTTTTATTTACGCTGGCCAAAAAGCCAAGCCTGCCAAAATTGATACCGATAACGGGGATGCCAGAGTCGCGGATAACGGTTACCATATCCAGTAAGGTGCCATCGCCGCCAAGGGTTATAAAAATATCTATAAAACCCTTTAACGAGTCGGTAGCTTGCAACACATGGTATTTTACCCCGTTTATTTTATCCTGCAGGTACTCATGAAGCTGAAAGTGCACATAAATATCCACATTGTGCAGCGCCAGGTTATCAAACACCTGTTGTATATAAGGTATAACCGAAGGTTCATTAAATGGCCTGCCGTAAACTGCTATCTTCATGCTTTACATTTTGGGTGGTGAATTTGTTCATGGTTCATAGATCATGGTTCATGGTCGGTTTTCAAATGATATCATGTTATACCAATAACTTTCTGCTATGAACTATGAACCATGATCTATGAACCAACTACAAATTGAGGTAATTCATGAGCGAATCGTACCGGTCGCGGGCGTTATCGTTGTTGTCGGTATGGTTAAAGGTTGCTTTGATATCATACTCATAACGCAGGAATGTGGCTACAATAGTTGAAATATCCTGCTTGTTTATTTTTAACGTTACCTCCATCCGGGTTGAATCGGGGAAGGTTTGTACGTATGAACTTAGCACCTGGGCATTATCCGATTCGACAATTTGCGACATGTGTGCCAGGGAATTGTTTTTATTGTTGATCTCGAGCACGATAATACCGCCTGGCTGCGATACCGAGGTAATTTTGGCAAAATATTCGGTAATGGCATTTATAGATATCATCCCGAGGTAATTATGCTTGGCATCAAGCACCGGCACTATGGTAAGCTGGCGTTCATAAAACAGGCGGATAACATCGTAAATATGCTGATCCTCCAACATGTAAGGGTTTACCAGCGATAAGGCCAATGCGCCAACAGGCACCTGGTTATCGCTTTCGTTTACCATATCATCCTCGGCTATAAGGCCCAGAAACTGCTCCTCGTTTACAATTGGCAAATGGCGCACGCGAAACTCCACCATGCGGTCATAAACCTTCTGTATCGGGTCAGAGGTGTGTACCGGCGGTATCGCGTTAGCTATCAACTCAATTGCAACCATGTTTATCCTTTTGTTTTTTCTAAAAATGCGCCCAACAACACGTTAAACTCATCGGGCCGCTCCATCATAGGGGCGTGGCCACATTTATCAAGCCAGTGCAACTCGGCATTGGGCAATAATTCGTTAAACTCCACTGCTACCTCGGGCGGGGTTATTTTATCATCCTTGCCCCATATTAAACAAACCGGCATTTCCATTTTATGCAGGTCTTTTTTCATATTGTGCCTGATGGCCGATTTTGCCATGGCCAGCAGCCTAATAACGCTATGCCTGTCGTTTACTAACCTGTATACGTCATTAACCAGCTCATCTGTTGCAATTGCAGGGTCATAAAATGTATATTGTACTTTTTCTCTTACAAAATCAATACTCTCGCGCCGCGGGAACGAACCCCCAAAAGCATTTTCATATAAACCCGAGCTGCCGGTTAACACCATCGCCTTTATATTTTCGGGATGAGCCAAAACATACACCAAAGCCACGTGCCCGCCAAGCGAATTACCAAGCACCGTGATATTCTCCAGCTTTTTAAACTTGATAAATTTATGCACAAATTTCGACAGGCTTTTAACACCTGTAGTAATAAGCGGCATATCATAAATAGGCAATATAGGTATTAGTACGCGGTATTTTGATTTAAATTGATTAACCACGCCATCCCAATTGCTCAATGAACCCATTAAACCGTGCAGTAGTAACAGCACCTCGCCTTCGCCCTCATCGATGTAACTAAAACCGTGTTCCTCTTTAAGCACGAAATCCATATAAATAATTAGTATTAATTTTCAATTAACTATACCAAAACCCGTTTTAGTATATAAAATGTGTTAATCCGCCGTAAAATTAGTTTACTGCGAACGAGTTTCAACAATTATAGCAATAATTTATTAATGTAGATGTTAACGTTATATTGATTAACCGTTACTATCCTAATAATTGCCTTACAACTTCTGATATAGTTTTACCATCGGCCCGGCCTGCAAGCTCCTTATTGGCCATGCCCATAACGCGGCCTAAATCTTTTGTTGATGTGGCGCCTATACGGCCTATTAATTCTTCTAAATATCCTTCAATTTCAAAACGGGTCATTTGTTGCGGCAAATAAGGCTCAATTACGCGCATTTCTTCCATCTCAATTTCGTACAAATCTTCGCGGTTTTGTGTGCGGTAAATATCTGCCGATTCTTTACGCTGCTTAATCAGTTTTTGCAGCACTTTAATTTCAGCCTCTTCGGTAAGTTCCTCGGCGGCTCCTTTTTCGGTTTTGGCTAATAATAAGGCCGATTTTATAGCCCGCAGCCCCCTTAAACGATCTGGCTGTTTGGCCAGCATGGCCAGTTTTATATCCTGGTCTATTTGTGTGATTAGTGACATTTATTTTGATTTTAGTCCGGAAGTCGGAAAAGACCGAAAGTCCGGAAGATTTATTTGCGTGTTTTAGTCCGGAAGTTGGAAAGACCGAAAGTCCGGAAGATTTATTTACGTATTATAAAGTTATCTTTTGATTTACCTTCGGACTTCCCGACTTCCCGTCTCACTTCCTAAACTTCCCGTCTCACTTCCTAAATATATTCCCGGCCGTGGCTTGTGCTGTTGGCATAATTACCAGGTCGTTGATGTTTACATGGGGCGGGCGCGATGCTACAAACCAAATGGTTTCGGCGATATCCTGTGCTGTTAGCGGTTCAAAGCCATCATATACTTTTTTTGCCCTTTCCTTATCTCCTTTAAAGCGCACTTCCGAAAACTCGGTTTCTACGGCGCCGGGATGCACTGCCGTAACCCTGATTCCGTGCGGCAGCAAATCAATACGCATACCTTTGTTTAGGGCATCAACGGCATGTTTGGTAGCGCAATATACATTACCATTCAGGTAAACTTCTTTGCCTGCTATCGAGCCTAAGTTAATAATATGGCCTTTACCGTTTTCAATCATCCAGTTTGATACGATGCGGCTTACATATAATAAACCTTTAACATTGGTATCAATCATGGTTTCCCAGTCATCAATATTACCGTTTTGTATCGGGTCGAGCCCCTGGCTCAGCCCGGCATTATTAATCAGTACATCAACATTTTTCCATTGGGCGGGTATACCGTCAAGGTTTTCCCGCACCTGGGCACGGTCGCTCACATCAAATGACGATATGGCTATCTCCGTATCATATTTTTTATTTAAATGGCCGGCCAGTTTCTCCAATCTCTCCAGCCTGCGGCCGGTAAGTACCAGGTTATATCCTTCGCGGGCAAATACGTGTGCGCATGCCTCGCCTATGCCCGATGTTGCGCCTGTGATTAATGCAATTTTACTCATAATAGAAGTATAACTATGGCTGCGAAATTATGTTTTTTAGTTTGGATTATTGTCGTGTGTGGGTAAGGATAGTTTTGGGAGCGCGTTGAACATCGGCGAAGACTCACCCGCCGGCGCTACTCAAAAAACAAACTAAACATCACCGTATGTAACGACAACTTACTGATAGGTGCCGAAAATGGGTGATTCTCGGGCACCAGGATATTGCCAAAGGAGTTGGATACTTTGATTTGAGGCGACAGCTTAAAAAACTCGAAATAAATATCGCAGCCCAGGCCGGCTTCGTATGAGCTAAAACCGCCAACGTTTTTTACCATCTTATCTAAGGGATCAAGATTGGTTTCATCCTTTTTGGTGCCGATGGCCTTGGTATATTTTACTCCACCCAAAATATAAGCGCGAAAATCGCCCAGTCTGTCTGATTTTAGCTTGAAAGAAAGGGGTATTTCTACCGAGGTGGTCTGAATTTGCTTTACCTGGTTTTGGTCGGGATTGGCGTAAGTATAACTCAGGTTCCGGTCGGCAAAAACCAAGGATGGGGTTACGCGAACTTCAAAATGTTCGGTTAAGGTGTAGCGGGCTAAAAAGCCAATGGCAAAGCCAGGTTGGCTTTTTGAGCCGATGCTGTTTACCGAGTCGGTGATGTTTTTGTTGGTGGCGGCATCAAAAAAGGGTTTGCGCCAGTCGGGCTTTTTAACTATCCGCAGGTCGCTGCTTACATAGCTAAAACTGAAACCAAAGCTCAGGTCTTGCTGATCGGCACCTCCGCCCCATGCCGGTACATATTGTGCCAGCGAAATTTTGCTGCAAAATAAAAGGCATAAAAGTAAGAGGTACCGGTTTTTGATCATTTAACGCCTGTGTATATCGAACAAATTCCAAACGCCAACGGCCTGTGTTTGGTATTTTTAAAACCTACTTTATCCATTAAAGCCACAAAATTTTTGCCATCGGGGAAAGCGGCAACCGACTCGGGCAGGTAACTATATGCGCGGGAATCTTTGCTGAACAACTTGCCAATACCCGGTGTTATATAATTAAAGTAAAAATTGTACAACTGTTTTACAGGGAATGCCTTTGGTTTTGAAAACTCCAGTACTACTGCTTTACCACCCGGTTTTAAAACCCGTTGAATATCGGCCAGGCCAACTTCCAGGTTCTCGAAATTACGTACGCCGTAAGCTACGGTAACCGCGTCAAATTCATTATCGGTGAATGGCAGTTTCTCCGAATCGCCCAGCTTTACGCCAAATTTATCACCCAGGCCGCGTTTAGCAATTTTTTGCTCCGCGATGTCAAGCATTCCGCGTGAAATATCCACACCAATAATTTTTTCGGGCTTCAGTATCTTCAAAGCCTCAAAGGCAAAATCGCCGGTGCCGGTAGCTACGTCAAGGATCAGTTTGGGCTGATCTTTCTTTAATTCGTTGATAGCCTTTTTACGCCAGATGATATCGATGCCTAAAGACATGAAATGATTCAAAAAATCGTAGGTTTTTGATATATTGTTGAACATATCGGCCACCTGTTCTTTCTTGGTGGTCTGCTCATTATTGTACGGAGTTATGGTTTTGCTCATTTTTATAATGTGCGCAAAGATAGCGATTGTATGTTGATTGATTTTATCTGGTTGGATTAAGTTGACAGGCTTGTGTAAATGTTAAGTCAATTCACTAATTTTAAAAACCAATTTAAGGCTAAGCAAATGCAGCAAGGCTATCCTTTAAAAGGATAACAATTTTTCAAGCTTTCTTTAAATTAAAATATACATCAATTGAATGTCCCTTATCTATGAAAGAAAAACAAGAATCCTCGCGCCGAAGTTTTATTAAAAAATTAACCACAACCACTGCAGCCGTTGCGGTTGGCAACAGCCTGTTTGCATCGCAAAGTGCCGTTAAACCCTTCGCCATATTAAAAAGGCAATTGGGTTATGAATTTAACGACCAAATCAACATCGCCCTGATAGGCGCCGGTGGCATGGGCAACAGCGATACCGATACAGCGCTAAAAATTCCTGGTGTAAAGCTGGTAGCCGTTTGCGATTTGTACGATGGCCGCCTTAAAGATGCTAAAACCAAGTATGGTGCCGATATTTTCACCACCCGGGTTTATAAAGAGATACTGAACCGTAAGGATATTGATGCTGTTATTATTGCCACACCCGATCATTGGCACCAGCAAATATCTGTTGATGCCATGCACGCCGGCAAACATGTATACTGCGAAAAACCCATGGTACACGCCATTACCGAAGGCCCGGCCGTAATAAAGGCCCAGCAGGAAACGGGTAAAATTTTCCAGGTGGGCAGCCAGGGCGTATCATCATTAGGTAACGAGAAAGCGCATGAACTGTTAAAAAGCGGCGCTATCGGTCAGCTGAATTATGCCGAAGGATTTTGGGCGCGCCGCGAACCGCTGGAGGTTTGGCAATACCCCATCCCGGCAGATGCATCGCCCCAAACGCTGGATTGGGAAACCTACATTAGCAATACAAAAAAACGCCCCTTTGATGAAAAAAGGTTTTTCCGCTGGAGAAACTATACCGACTATGGCACCGGCATGGCCGGCGATTTATTTGTGCACCTGTTTTCGAGCCTGCACTTTATAACCGACTCGATGGGGCCGAACAAAATTTATGCATCGGGCGGCCTGCGTTTCTGGAACGATGGCCGAGAAGTACCCGATGTATTGTTGGGTACTTTTGATTACGGCAAAACCCAGGCGCACCCGGCATTCAACCTTTCGCTGCGTTGCAATTTTGTGGATGGCACCAGCGGCACCACCTATTTAAAACTGGTAGGCAGCGAAGGCTCGATGGATATTACCTGGGACAAGGTAACCCTTAAACGCAACAAAACTTTTGCCAGCGACGATCCCTTTTATTTAGATAAGCTAAAGAAAGCCGGAGTTGGCTATGCCGAACGCAAAAAGATGCTGCCACCCGAAGAGATCACCTACGATGCCGACAAAGGCTACATGGGAGGGCCGTACGATCATATGAACAATTTTTTCAACGCCATCCGCAATAATGGCAAGGTAACCGAAGATGCCGTATTTGGCTATCGTGCTGCGGCCCCTGCCTTATTGTGTAATGACAGCTACTACAATAATAGCCCCATGTTTTGGGACCCGGAGAAAATGCAGGTTTCGAAGAAGAGTTAAGAATCAAGAGTCAAGACAAAAACATCTATTCAATAAGTTATGAAACAACAATTGAAAAAACTGGGGTTGGTAATGGCCGCGGCGGCTTTGGTTTGTGTGCAAACATCGGCGGTTAGCGTAAAAGTGCCGCCGCACGTAAAAAAAGCACCAGTTAAAAAAGGCCCGTGGGTAAACCTTTTTGATGGCAAAACTTTAAATGGCTGGCACAGCTTCAACAAAAAAGGCGAAGTTAAAAACTGGACCATTGTTAATGGCGCGCTGGTTTGCCTTGGCGCAGCCGAAGGCGATACGGGCGGCGATATTGTAACCGATAAAGCTTATACCAACTTTGAACTGGAGTGGGAATGGAAAATTGACAAAGGCAGCAACAGCGGCGTACTATACCACGTAATTGAAGACCCGAAATACCATGCCACCTATAATACCGGTCCCGAATACCAGATCATCGACGATGAAGGTTGGCCCGACAAACTGGAAGAATGGCAAAAAACGGGCTGCGATTATGCCATGTACCTGCCCAACACCCTTAAAAAACTGGAGCCGGTTGGTAAGTGGAACATCAGCAAAATAGTGTTCAACAATGGCCATGTAGAGCACTGGCTAAACGGATCGAAAATAATAGCCTTTGAGGCCTGGACCGACGAATGGAACAAGAAAAAAGCCGAAGGAAAATGGAAAGACTATCCCGACTACGGCGCCGCTAAAACCGGTTTAATTGCTCTGCAGGACCACGGGCACAAAGCATACTTTCGGAACATCAGAATAAAGGAGCTATAACACGATTTAGGGATTTTGCAGGATTAACAGGATTTTTTGCTTTGGAATTTAATATGTTGAGGAAACTTATCTTGATATGTTGCCTTAGTTTGTACTTTGGTAATGCCCGCGCACAGGTTATAAAAGACAGTGTGCGGGTAGTCAACCATTCTAAAAGCCAGATGATCCGGATATTGGAGACTTGCAGCGTTAGGCTACCGTATAACCCAAAGGATATCAAAAATGGAAGCTTCTCGACAAGCTACGAGGTCGGCTTTTTCAAACAAACTTTAAAAAGTAAACTACTTTATAAGTATGATGCATTTAGATGCTGTAATTTTACCATCAACTCCAAAAATCAACACCTTGGTGTAAGCGAATTTATTTATAAAAACAAAGCACTGGCCAACAGGGTGTTTAAGTATCTTAAATCAAATGAGCGTTATTCTTTATCAGAGGTCTATATCAAATTTAAACCTGTACAAATTGGCACCAGCGTTTTTATAGTTTTAACCGAAACTCCCGATGATATAGCCATTAAAAACCTGTTTGGCAGTTTGTGATGTCCCATAAAAGGCGCAAAAATTTAATTACAGCGGGTTGTGCCTCCACAACCGGCATTTCTCAACCACCTACAGAACTACTGATTTTTCTTCAGCTTACTTAGCCAAAGCCAGCAAACCCTCTATATCCAGCCTCCTGGTAAACATAGTCAATGCTCCATTTTCATCCAGCGGCCATTGTTCTTTAGGGCGGTCCCAGTAAAGCTCAACGCCATTCTGGTCGGGGTCATTCAGGTAGATGGCTTCGGATACGCCATGATCTGATGCGCCGGTGATGGGGTATTTGGCATCAATCAGCCGCTGTAGTATTGCAGCAAGGTCTTTACGCTCGGGGTAAAGTATAGCAGTATGGTACAAGCCCGGCGCATATTCCGGCGCCGGCGAAGCGCCTTTACTGTGCCAGGTATTTAAGCCAATATGGTGATGATAGCCACCCGCAGATATAAAAGCTGCCTGATCGCCGTACATCGCCATTTTATCAAAGCCCAGCAGGCCACAATAAAAATCAAGGGATTTTTGCAGGTCGCTTACCTTTAAATGTACGTGACCAATGCGGGTTTGGGCAGGAATTTTATAATCGTTCATTATATTGCATGTTTAAACATCAAATTTAAGTATTATTGCGCTTACATTTGTTTACTCATTGTAAAACAACACAAAGCAAGCATGTACCGGCACAGGTTAGCGGGCATATGCTGGCAGTTAAAAATAATTACCTTTGCAGCATGATTGTTAAAACGGCCGAATTTATTTGCAGCAATACCCAAATTTCGAAGTTGCCGCCGCCCATTAAGGCCGAGTACGCTTTTATAGGGCGCTCAAACGTAGGCAAATCTTCGCTGATCAACATGCTCACGCAAAAAAAAGGATTAGCCAAAACATCGCAAACACCGGGTAAAACCCAGCTGATAAATCACTTTTTTATTAACGACAGCTGGTATATTGTTGATTTACCCGGCTACGGATATGCCCGGGCATCCAAAACAAACAAAGCCAACTGGAATAAATTTATCCATAACTATCTTGATAAGCGCGAAAGCCTGCAATGCGTGATGGTATTGATTGATAGCCGCCTGGAGCCGCAAAAAATAGATATCGAATTTTGTAACTGGCTGGGCGAAAAAGGCTTGTCGTTTGTACTGGTTTTCACCAAGGCCGACAAACAATCGAGCGTTAAAACCGACCAGAACATAGCCAAATTCAAAAAAGCCATGCTGGAAACTTTTGAAGAATCCCCGCAATACTTCATCACCTCGGCCGAGCTACAAACGGGCAGGGATGAGATTTTGGGTTTTATAGATAATATTAATAAGAGTTTTGTGGTACCACATTTTGAGCCGAGGGATTAAAATGTCGCTTTTTTAAATCCCCTCTCGAGAGGGGGCGCGAAAGAAAGTGCGGCTGCAGGGATGTGTTGTACGCCATTAAAGCAAAGCGATACGTATTTATGCCACGCAAAATAATACCATACAACCCAAACCTAAAAGACTTAGCCCGCAAGCTAAGAAACGATAGTACCCTGGGCGAAGTATTGCTTTGGAATGAAATAAAGGGAAAAGGCTTTGGTTTTGATTTTCATAGGCAAAAACCGTTGTTAAATTATATTGTAGACTTTTATTGCAGTGAGTTAAATTTGGTAATTGAGGTTGACGGACATTATCATAATCACGAAGAAAAAGCTGAGGCAGATAATTTACGGGACCAGGAACTTGTAAAATATGATTTAACAATAATTCGTTTTACCGAACAGGAAGTAAGAAAAGATATCGCTAATGTTTTAAGAACAATTGAGAGCTATGTTGCAGAACACACCCCTCCCCCCTCTCAAGAGGGGAATCGCACGGGGCCAGCGCTTTTTTGATCTGCTTTCATTTGTAAACGCCGTGTACATCTAAAATAAACATTGAAAACAACCCTATAAAAAGGGATAAACACAATATGAAAAAATACCTTTCATTAGTAACTTTTACCCACACCATCTTCGCCATGCCATTTGCGTTTATCGGCTTCTTTTTGGCTGTAACCACCACGCAACACACCTTCGATTGGCGTAAGCTGGTGCTTATGGTGCTGTGCATGATTTTCGCCCGTAACTCGGCTATGGCTTTTAACCGCTATTTGGATAGGGACATTGATGCCCAAAACCCGCGAACCAAACAACGGGATATTCCGGCAGGGCGTATTAGTGCGCCTGCGGCATTAACCTTTACGTTAATCAATTGCGTACTGTTTATCGCGGCTACATTTTTTATTAATCCTTTATGCTTTTATCTATCCCCAATTGCTTTATTTGTGGTGATGGGCTATAGCGCTACCAAGCGCTTTACTGCACTTTGTCATTTAGTTTTAGGTTTGGGCTTATCCCTTGCCCCTATCGGTGCTTACCTTGTAGTTACCGGCGAATTTGCGTTAACCCCCATATTCTTCTCGCTATCGGTGCTATGCTGGGTGAGCGGGTTTGATATTATTTACGCCCTGCAGGATGAAGACTTCGACCGCAGCCAAAACCTGCATTCTATCCCTGCCTATTTGGGTAAGGTAAACGCATTACGGCTGTCAACGTTTTTGCACGTGTTATCGGCTTTATTTATTATGATGCCGGTGTTTTTTACACATGTAGGTATTTTATACTATGTTGGCATAGCGTTTTTCTGCGCTATGCTCATTTACCAGCACCTGCTGGTAAAACCAACCGATTTGAGCCGGGTAAACTTTGCTTTTATGACCACCAACGGCATTGCCAGTGTTGTATTTGCGGTTTTATTCCTGTTAGATAGAATATGGACACGCTAACAGCTCTCAACAAATTCAGGGAGCATGTCCATTTATATGTGGTGCTTACTGATGACGAATGGAATATACTTTCGGCGTACCTGGAAGTAATCACCCTAAAAAAGAAAAAAAACTTTGCCGAGCCGGGAAAAGTATGCAATCACATCGGTTTGGTTGCAAAGGGTGCAGTAAGGTACTTTCATGTTAAAGATGGCGAAGAAATAACCGGTTATTTTAGTTTCGAGGATGAGATGCTCAGCTCCTACAAAAGCTTCCTTACCCGCCAGCCAGGTTTGTTCTATATCCAGGCTTTGGAAGATTCGCAAATTGTTACCTTGAGCCATAATGCCCTGCAGGAAGTTTGCGCAAATCAAATAATGAGCTTCAAAATGGAACGCTTTGGCCGGCTAATGGCAGAACACTATCTTATTTGCTATGAAGACCGTGTAGCCTCCTTCATCACCCAAACACCCGAAGAACGCTACCATAAACTACTTGAAACTGGCGGCGAAGTAATGCAGCGCATCCCGCAACATTATATAGCCAATTACCTGGGCATAACGCCCGTTTCGCTTTCGCGGATCAGGAGAAGGATTATGAAGATAAGCGCGTAGAGAAGCGGAAAGCTTAAAGCCAAAAGCACAAATCCAATAATCAAAAGTAATTCGGGATCAATGTGATAATTTCCTATTGATGTTGACATTATCTGCACATCTGAAACGGCCCAGTCCTCAACGCAGTTAATTTGAAATTTGCACATTAAATCCTGTCAATCCTGTATAATCCTGAAATCGTGTTTTTCTTATCTTTTGTTAACGTTTTGATAACCATAGCCACAATACCTTTGGATAAACAAAAACGAAAAGATGATGCACACCATATTAGGAGCAGGCGGTACAGTGGCAAATGCCCTTAGCCGCGAATTGATTAACGCCAACCAAACCGTTCGTTTGGTGAGCCGCAAACCGGTAAACATTACTGGTAAAAATGTAACCTGGCAAAAGGCCGATTTGTTAAATTATGATGAAGTTTTGGCGGCTGCCCAGGGGGCAACAGTTATTTACATGGCGGCCGGTATTGTTTATGATGCAGCCATCTGGCAGGCACAATGGCCTGTTATTATGCAAAATGTGATCAATGTTACCAAAGCCACCGGGGCACGATTGATATTTTTTGATAACGTATATATGTATGGCCTGGTTGATGGCCCCATGACAGAGGATACTCCCTACAACCCCGGCAGCAAAAAAGGACAGGTACGCGCAGGCATTGCCAATATGCTGATGGACGAAGTTAAGGCTGGAACTATTCGTGCTTCCATTGCACGTGCACCCGATTTTTACGGCACCGACTCGTTAAACAGCTTTGTAGATATGATGGTGATAACCAAATACGCCGCTAAACAAACCGCCCAGTGGATTGGCGACCCAAACAAAAAACACAACTTTATTTACATCCCCGATGCCGGTAAAGCGATGTTCCTGCTTGGTCAAAACCCAGATAGTGATAACCAGGTATGGCACCTGCCCACGCCGCCGGCCATAACCGGCAAACAGTTTATGACTATTGCCGCCGGGGTATACAGCGTAAAACCTAAATTCTTTGTTTTACGCAAATACATGCTATGGCTGATAGGCCTGTTCCAAAAAGTGGTTATGGGCACTGTGGAGATGTACTACCAGTACGATCACGACTATATTTTTGACAGCAGTAAGTTTGAAAAGGCTTTTAATTTTAAACCTACAACTTATGAGGAAGGGCTAAAAGAATTGTCAAAAACACTGTATAAGCCACAGTAAGCTCTTAAGTTGTAAGTCAATAAAAAAATCCGGTAGGGGTATCCTATTTGGATTTTTTGTGTTTTTTAAGAAGTTTAGAAAAGCTTCGCCGGCATTCAAGGCCATGTTTATGCAAACCACTCACCCAATCAACCACCCACCAATTTAATATACTAAACTTGTCGTCTAAAATAACTCAACATTTAGTAAGTTTGCAGCTTCATCAAAAAAGCACTTGAATTATTATATCACATATTTTATTGTTGCTATAGGGTTGTTCAGTTTTTCGGCCTTTTTTGCGTTGTTTGGTGTTTATGCTGAGCGGAAGATCTCTGCATTTATCCAGGACAGGCTTGGCCCTACCGAAACGGGCAAATTCGGCTCGCTGCAAACCCTGGCCGATATTATGAAGATGATCCAAAAGGAGCTCATTATCCCGGCAGCTGCCGATAAATGGCTGTTTATGCTGGCACCTGCTGTAATATTTATAGCGGTATACATGGGTTTTGCCGCCCTGCCCTGGGGGCCCGGGCTTATTCCCTCGAAAATAAATTTAGGCATCTATTATATCTTCGCCATTATCTCTATCGAGACATTGGGTATCCTGATGGCCGGCTGGGGATCAAATAACAAATATTCAATATTAGGGGCTATGCGCTCTGCCGCGCAAATTATCTCCTACGAAATTCCAACGGGCTTTGCCATTATATCCGTAGTGATGATTGCCCAAACACTGGACCTGCAGGCGATAGCCATGCAGCAAGGGGTATTAGCGCCAGAAAAAATAACGTTTGCTGGCTTTTGGGACGTAACCGCTACCGGCGGATTTTTGAGCTGGAATATATTCCGCGCCCCGCATTTGATCATTGCGTTTGTAATTTACTTTATAGCTTCATTGGCCGAAAGCAACCGCGCCCCCTTTGATATTCCCGAAGCGGAATCGGAGTTGGTGGCAGGTTTTCATACCGAGTTTACGGGCATCCGTTTCGCGCTGGTTTTTTTGGCCGAGTATTCGATGATGTTTTTGGTGAGTATGATTGGGGTGATCCTTTTTTTAGGCGCCTGGAATACACCATTACCCAATATGGGCCCTGTACATTTAGCCGACTGGACAACTAATATGTGGTGGGGTATATTATGGGTAACCCTAAAAACATTAGGGCTGGTAGCTGTACAAATGTGGATCAGGTGGACGCTTCCCCGTTTCCGGGTAGACCAACTGATGAACCTTTGCTGGAAAGTACTCACCCCGCTGGCATTTTTATGTGTGCTGATTTCGGGTGTGTGGAGGTTGTGGCTTATGTGATTTCGGAATTCGGATGTTCGATTTCGGATTTAAGAAATTGAATTTAGAATTTTAACAATTAGAGAATTTAGAGTTTAGAATTTCAACAATATTAGAATTTGTTAACGAAGTTAATCAGCGGTTTTACAACGGCATGGAAAGGTTTAAGTCTTACCGTGAAGCACTTGTTTGCCAATAATTCTGCGCGGAAGATTACAACCGTAAGTGATAGTAACTACTTTAAACAACTGGAAAAAGGTACCAACACCATTCAGTATCCCAAGCAGCAATTACCGGTGCCCGAAATTGGTCGATACCAGCTGGATGTGGAGATGGACGATTGCATAGTGTGCGATTTATGCGCCAAAGTATGCCCGGTAGATTGTATTGATATTGAAGCCATAAAAGCTACGGAGGCCATCGGCCAAACATCCGATGGTACCACCAAACGTCTTTACGCAGCTAAGTTTGATATAGATATGGCCAAATGCATGTACTGCGGCCTGTGCACCATTGTGTGCCCAACCGAGTGCATTGTGATGACCAACCAATACGATAAAACCGTTTTTGAACTAAGCGACCTTGTTTACGAATTCTCGGACATGCCACCCGAAGTTGCTGCCGAAAAGCGTGCCTTGTTTGACAAGCAACAGGCCGAAAAGCAAGCCGCCAAACTGGCCGCCATGCAAAAAAAGGAGGGCGGGGCATGAGCTTAGTCCGCGTGCTGTTTTATTTTATGAGTTTTATAGCGGTGGCTTCGGCGCTGTACGCGGCATCAACCGCTAATTTGGTGCGCAGCATATTTGTATTTTTTGTCACCCTGTTTGCCCTGGCCGGCCTGTACGTTTTGGCCCTGGCCGATTTTGTGGCTGTTACGCAGGTGGTGATTTACGTTGGGGGAATATTGGTGCTCATCCTGTTTGCCTTTATGCTATCGGGCAAAGAAACGCTTGATGTTTTGCAGCAGCAAAAAGGTAAATTCTTCAGCATCGGCAAATTGCCGGCAATATTACTTGCGGCCTCGTTTTTTATCGTGATGATCAATGTTGTATTAAAGGCCGATGTAAATAACCTAAGCTGGGTAAAAGCTTCTATCGCCAACAACAATACCATTACCCCAAACGCGGTGATGGTTGATAATATAGGCGTTAACTTAATGACGCGTTACCTGTTGCCTTTTGAGGCTATTTCCATTTTACTATTGATGGCACTGGTTGGCGCAGCACACCTGTCACGTAAGGAGGCCGAGGCATGATCACCTTAACCGACTTTTTGATTGTGAGTGTAATACTGTTTTGCATCGGCCTGTACATGATCGTATCCAAACGCAACGCCATCCAGATATTGATCGGCATTGAATTGATCCTGAATGCCGCCATATTAAACCTGGTTGCATTTGGTAAACACGACAGCATTAACAACAGCGGGCAAATATTCGCGCTTTTTGCCATTGTATTGGCGGCGGCAACCACGGCGGTAGCGCTGGCTATCATCCTGAACGTGTACAGGAAATATAAAACCATTGATCCGGGTAAGATTAATAATTTGAGGGATTGATGATGAGAAAGTTTCTTTTATTTTTTTTATTGTTGATCAAGATGGCCGGATTTGCGAATGCACAGAAAGCAGACACCCTACTAAATGCGATGACGAAAATAGATAGCACAATCTATGTTTTAGACGGGGAGTTATCATCTAAAAATAAAATAAAGGGGTTAAAACCGGAAGATATCATCAGTATTGATGTTTTGAAAAAGGGTAAAATGTCCGACCCGTCTTTAAGTCAGGTTAAAGGTGATATTGTGGCTGTAATTACAAAGCATTTTGCTATAAATCATTATCAGAAAAAATTTGGCGCTTTTTCGGCGGAGTATATAAAATATCTAAAGTTAAAAAACGGGGATGAATCCCGTTTTAAATATGTTGTAGACGGCAATGTATTACTTGAAAATAATGCGCTGGACATTGTGAAAAAATTATATGCTATTCCGGCAGACAAAATAAAGAAGGTCACTTTTATTGAAAAATCAACTAAGGCAGAATATTTGGATGGAACCCCGGTTTTAGTTATCACAACAAAATAAATTGAATAACCAATTATCCCATACCGATACTACCCTCATCGTCTGCACCATCGCAGCTGTAGCATCGCCGCTGCTTGCCGCTTTGATAAACTTTTGCCTGCCGTTAAAAAGTAAGGTTGCGGGTTGGATATCTACCGTGGCTATTTTATTAAGTTGTGTTTTGGCCGCCAAAGTATTTGCCTGGGTATGGAATAATCCGCAGATCCACGTAAAACAGGTTTGGTTTATAATTGGCCATACCGAAGTTTATGCAGGCATATTGCTCAATAATTTATCGGTGCTGATGTTGTTGTTGGTTTCGGTTATTGCTTTGCCGGTGCATATTTATTCAACCGCTTACATGAAGCATGATAACAGGTACAGCCGTTACTTCACTTACCTAAGTTTCTTTTGTTTCAGCATGCTGGCCTTAGTGGTTGTAGATAACCTGGTGCTGTTTTATGCCTTCTGGGAATTGGTAGGCTTTTCATCGTACCTGTTAATTGGTTTCTGGTTTACAAAAGATAAAGCTGTACAAGCCAACAAAAAAGCTTTTGTCATGAACAGGATAGGGGATATTGGTTTATTGAGCGCGATCATTATCTTGTTTGTAATGTATCGGACATTTGATATCGAGGAACTATTTGGTCGTGGATTTAGTCTTGTTAAATATTCAGTTATTAAAGATGGCTCGTGGTCGGCTCCTTTTCTGATATACGATGGCACTGTCTGTGCTTTTTTACCCGCCATCTGGCAATACATCGCCGTCGCAGGTATCGTTTTAGCAGTCGCTGCTAAATCGGCACAGTTCCCGCTGCATACCTGGTTGCCCGATGCTATGGAAGGGCCAACTTCTGTTTCAGCCTTAATACACGCTGCTACCATGGTTGCTGCCGGGGTGTTCTTGTTGGGCAGGGTATATCCAATGTTTACCCAAACAGAGCTTACCATACTCGCCTGCATTGGTTGCTTTACAGCTTTTATGGCGGCTACCATCGCGCTGACGCAAAATGATTTAAAACGGGTGCTGGCATATTCTACCATATCGCAGTTAGGTTTTATGGTTTTGGGCATGGGGGTAGGGGCTTACGCGTCGTCGCTGTTCCATTTGGCTACGCATGCTTTTTTTAAATGTTTACTTTTCCTGGTGGCCGGTATCGTGATCCACGAAATGCAGCACATTAAAGAAGAAAACAACCTCGATATCGATCCGCAGGATATTTCGTTAATGGGTGGCCTGCGTAAAAAATTGCCGCTTACCTTCATTGTTGCCCTTATTGGTGGGCTGGCATTAGTCGGCTTGCCGCTTACATCGGGCTACCTATCTAAAGATGGTATCCTGATCCAGGCTTTTGAATGGAGCGACGGCAAAGCTGCCTGGTTTAAAATTATCCCTGTCATGGCGCTGTTGACCAGCTGGCTTACCGCTTTTTACATAGCAAGGCTCATCTTCAAAGTTTTCTTTGGCGAATTCAGGCTGCCCCAAATATATCCCGGTTTAAAAATGCACATGGGCGATGGCGGCTGGCAATACAACCTGCCTTTGGCCCTACTGGCTCTTTGCTGCTTCTTTCCGCTGTTTTCATTTAACCCCTTTGGGTACGAGCAGGCCTGGTTATCCAGCGGTTTAAGGCTGCATGGCCTGGCTAAGTTCGAAAGTATTTATCACCTTACCATCCCGGCACTGGTAAATATTTTCAGCTTACCGGTCATTTACGCTGCCTATACCATCTATGTAAAACAAAACAGTTTTGCATTCCCGCAAACCGGGTTCTTTTATCGCCTATCCTACAACCAATGGTACTTCGATAAAATATATAAGCGTGTATTTGTAAAACCTGTGTTGGGTTTGGGTAAATTCCTTTACTGGTTTGATAAAAATATTATTGATGGATTTATCCATTTACTTGCTGCTGTGAGCAGATTTGTTGCCGGTTTTGCTGCCTGGGCCGATAAGTACATTGTCGATGGATTTTTGCACCTGGCGGCTGCCGTTGTACAAAGTATTGGCAATTTTGCACGTAAATTCCAGGGGGGTAAAGTGCAATATTATTTGTTTAGCATGCTGGCCATTGTGCTGCTGCTGTTTATTTTAAAAATACTGATATAAACCTGATGAATATATTAACGCTACTTATATTTATACCTGTACTGTTCGGCATTATCATTATGCTGCTGCCATCAAGCATGCGCAACAGCTTTAAATATATCACACTTGGCGCTACGCTTATCCAGCTGGGCATCAGCATCTGGATGTACCTGAACTTTAAAACAGGCGCCGGCTTTGGCGGTATTAACCACGAAGAGCAATTTCAGTTTGTACAAAAACTGCCCTGGATAAGCCTTAACCTGGGCAGCCTGGGCAAAATGCAAATTGATTATTTTGTGGGGATAGATGGCATTTCCATCACCTTGCTTGTGATGACATCGCTGGTATTGGTAATAGCCACTTTGGCCTGTTGGGAAATCAAGAGCAACCTTAAAGGTTTTTTCCTGTTGTTTTTGTTGCTGGATATGGCAGTTATCGGCGTGTTTTGCGCACTGGATTTCTTCCTGTTTTACATGTTTTATGAGCTGATGCTGTTGCCATTGTACTTCCTGATAGGCATGTGGGGCGGCGCGAGGCGCGAATACGCTTCCATCAAATTCTTTTTGTATACGCTGTTCGGTTCGGTGTTTATGTTGTTGGTGATGGTGGGTTTATACCTCTCGGTTACCGACCCGGCCACCGGCAATCATACTTTTAATATGGTGCAGATGATGAACCCGGCCAACTTCAATGTAGGTTCGGTATTTTCACTGGCAGGCCACCAAAGCATTTTGGGCATGCCTGCGCGTACCGTGGGGTTTGTGGTATTGTTTATCGCCTTCGCTATTAAAGTGCCTGTAGTGCCCTTGCATACATGGCTGCCTGACGCGCACGTAGAGGCACCTACGCCGGTATCTATTATCCTTGCCGGTATCCTGTTAAAAATAGGGGGCTACGGTATAATCCGCATCTGCATAGGCATCTTCCCCGAAGTAGCCACAGCGCATGCCTTTTGGCTGGGCCTGCTTGGGGTTATCTCCATATTATACGGCGCGTTTAACGCTCTTGAGCAACGCGATCTGAAACGGATGATTGCTTACTCATCGGTATCGCACATGGGTTTTGTACTGCTGGGCATTGCATCGCAGACTGCCGAGGGCGTAAGCGGGGCCGTAATGCAAATGGTGAGCCACGGCTTTTTATCAACTATGTTATTCTTCCTGGTAGGGGTTATCTACAACCGGGTGCACGACAGGGATATTTACCATTTCCGTGGCCTGGCTACCCTGATGCCAAAATATACGGCCTTTGTCATGATCGCCTTTTTTGCCTCGTTGGGCTTGCCGGGCTTTTCGGCATTTGTGGCCGAGGCGTTTACATTAGCCGGTGTATTTAAATCGCATTCAGAAAACGGTTTGCTGCCCTACTGGATGGCTGTTTGCGGCACCCTGGGCATATTGTTTGGCGCGGCCTATTTTTTATGGACACTGCAACGCATGTTCTTCGGTAAAGAATCATTAAAAGGCGGGGCCGTTTGGAAGACTGCCCTGGCAGATTTAAACCTGCGCGAGAAACTTACCCTTGCGCCACTGGCCATCATCGCCCTGGCATTGGGTATAATGCCATCATTGGTTTTTGATAAGATCAACGATTCGGTACTGGCTTTTATACAATTTTTACACACCAAATAATTGATAGTGTACCAGCATAAATTCTTTTATGGAAAAATGCATACCGCTGCATCTTTAGTTTACCCAACGCCCTTTGAGGCTGATGGGGGAAAACTAACAGCAAGTATCCATTTAACCGAAGACGTTATGTTCAAAAAACTATCAACCGCTATTTTTTTATTTATAGCTATTGCCTCCAAAGCCGACGAAGGGCAAAAAATTGCCTCGAAAGTTCAAAAAGTTACCGTGTTTTTAAGCGGTGCGCAGGTAAGCCGTACCGCGCAGGTAAATATTAGCGCAGGCACGTCAACCCTGGTATTCAACAACCTATCGGCAGATATGGATGTGCAAAGCCTGCAGGTGAGCGCCGGTGGCAACTTTACCATCCTTTCGGTTAAGCACGAACTTGATTTTTTAAACGAAGAACTGAAGCAAAAACAAATTACCGACCTGCAAGCCCAGCAAAAACTCATCAGGGATAAAATATCCCTACAAAACAGCCTGCTCCCTATTTACCAGGAAGAGGCCGATATGCTATCAAAAAACCAGGTTGGCAGCGGAGAAAAAAATGGGCTCGACATTATAAAACTCAAACAGGCGCTTGATTTTCAAACAGCCCGCCTAACCGAGATCAAACAAAAACAACAAGCCGTGGCCGACCAGGTTGCACTGCTAAACCTCGAGCTTCAAAAATATGATAAGCAAATTGTCGATATTGTTAAAGGCCGCCGCAGCACTACCAGTAATGTGTTGGTTACGGTATCGTCTAAAACCGATTTGCAATCTACATTCAACATCAATTACGTGGTGCATACGGCCAGCTGGTACCCGGTTTACGATATCAGGGCCAAAAATGTAAACAGCCCCATCAGCATTACCTATAAAGCCAATGTATCGCAGCAAAGCGGCGAGGAATGGAAGAACATAAAAATCACCCTGTCAACAGGTAACCCAACCGTAAGCGGCAGTAAGCCCGAGCTTACCCCGGATTATTTAAATTTCGGGATGTATTATTCAGGAGCCGCCGGCAGCATCACCAAAGTTACGGGCAAAGTTGTTGCACAGGAGGACGGGCAGCCCTTGCCGGGCGTATCTATCAGGATAAAAGGTTCTTCCATAGGCACTGTAAGCGATAAGGACGGTAATTACGATATCCAGGTACCCGGAGGTAACCCAACCATAACTTATAGCTACATTGGTTATGAAACGATGGAGCGGCAGGCTAATACGGCTGTAATAAGTGTGGCGCTAAAACCGTCAAGTAATGCCTTAAACGAAGTTGTTGTTGTGGGATATGGAAGCACATCAGAATCGCTTGGGGGCCGGGTTTCCGGAGTGAGTATTACACCCGGAGCCGTCGATAAAATAAAGATCAGAGGAATATCCAGCTTGGGCTATTCAACCACCCCAATCGAAGTAAAGCAAATTGAAAACCAAACCAACGTAGAGTTTGCCATTGCCAATCCCTACACTGTGCCAACAGATGGCAAGCAGTATATGGTAGAGATTGGCCAGTTTGATTTAGAAGCCAGCTATCAGTATTACGTTGCGCCTAAAATAAGTACCGATGTGTTTTTAACCGCCCAGCTTACCAACTGGAACAAATACAATTTCCTGTCCGGCGAAGCCAGTTTGTTTTTTGAGGGAACGTTTATCGGCAAGTCGCTGATTAATACACAGGCCACTACCGATACGTTGAATTTATCCTTAGGTAACGATAAAAATATTGTAGTAACCCGCACCCTGCAAAAGGAACTGGCCGAACGGCAGATCTTCGGCTCCAACAAAAAGGAAACCCGCAACTGGCTCATTGAAGCTAAAAACCGCAAAAGCCAGCCGGTTAGTTTATTAGTAGAAGACCAGGTGCCCGTTTCGCAAAATTCCGACATACAGGTAGATGTGCAGGAAACATCGGGTGCAAAATTGGATGCGCATACGGGTAAACTTTCATGGAATTTCGTGCTAAATTCGCAGGATGATAAAAAGGTGCAGTTAAAGTACCAGGTTAAGTACCCCAAAATTCAATCAGTAATAGTTCAATAATATAAATGCACCAACTGCTCACCAACATATCCGAACAGCTAACCCAGGTAATTGCCAGCCTGCACTATTTTTTGCCCGAAGCATACCTGGGTTTGCTGTTTGTGTTTGTGATGATAACCGACCTGCTTTTTGGTAAAACATCGGCCGGTTACTGCCGCATGGTAGCCATTACGGGCATGTTATTGGTGGCGTTTACCGATTTAAATCAATTCGGGCTGATATTGGATGGCCCGCACCTGCTGTTTAGCCAAATGCTGCTGCTAAGCCGCAGCGGCCTGTGGTTTAAATTAATCATTGATGTGTTGGCTTTTATCCTGCTGTTATATTTTACCTGGGACGAGAAGCTGAAAAGCCATCAGAAAGGCTTATCAGATTTATATACCATTACTATAGCCTCTATATTCGGCTTGCATTTAATGGTGATGGCTGTAAACCTGCTGTCTATTTACCTGGCTATCGAGATGGTTTCCATCGCATCGTACCTCATGGTAGCCTACCGGAGCGAAAATGCTTTCAGTACCGAGGCGGGCTTAAAATATGTATTGTTTGGGGCAGCATCGTCGGCTATTATGCTTTATGGTATTTCGTTGTTATATGCGTTCAGCGGTTCGCTGGATATTTTGCAGCACAATACCGTTATGGAGCTTTTAAAGGTTAATCACCTCAGTTCGGCCTTTGCTATTGTGCTGGTGTTGGTGGGCATAGGGTTTAAGCTGTCGTTTGTGCCCGTTCATTTTTGGGTGCCCGATGTGTACCAGGGCGCGCCAACGCCGGTTACAGCATACCTATCCACCTTACCTAAAATTGCTGCCTTTGCTTTATTGGTTAACTTTTTACCGCCTTTTATACTGCTGGGTGCCAATACCGGATTCGATCTGGTTATTGTGCTATCAGCGGCGGGTATTATCAGCATGATAGCGGGGAACTTTGCCGCGGTATTGCAAAGCAATATTAAACGGATGCTGGCTTACTCCAGCATTGGCCATACCGGTTTCGCGCTGATGGCAGTAGTGGTACTTAACCAGCAAGGCATATCAGCGTTAACTTATTACCTGTTAGTTTATGCATTGGCCAATATTGGCGCCTTGGTGCTGGCAACTTATTTTACCAATGTAGCGGATGCTCAGGACCTTGACGCTTACAAAGGCCTTGGTTTAAAATACCCGGTTGCCGGGGTGTGTTTTACCATCATCCTGATATCGCTGACAGGCTTGCCGGTGAGTGCCGGCTTTACGGGTAAGGTGTTTGTGTTTTCGGCGGTATATGGGCTATATCAGCAAAATCATAGTATCTGGCTGATGCTGATGATGGCTACCGGAGCTTTAACAACAGTAGTAAGCTTGTTTTACTACATTAAAATTCCACTTAATTTATTCCTTAAAAGGTCAGAAAATCAGGATATTGAATATAAAAAATCCTATAATCTGCTCATTTTAGTTGTAATTATAAGTTTTGTGTTGGTTTTGCTGGGAGTTTTCCCGGATTTTGTTTTAAAATACCTGTAAAAGCAATTTTTTATTGCATATTTAATATAAAGTTAACACAATCTTCTTTTTATCGATAGAAAAGTATTAATTTAGGCTGTTTTTTAACAAGTCTAAAAATTAAATGAAGCGGTATATTCCTTTTCTAATTATACTTATAATTCTTACGCTTACTTTTTTGTTTCCATCAGTCGAGTTCAAAAACTCCGGCAATCCCAATTTTAATACCGGGGATATTGCCTGGATGCTGATGTCGACGGCCCTTGTTTTGATCATGACGCCCGGCCTGGCTTTCTTTTACGGGGGGATGGTCAACAAAAAAAACGTGATATCTACCATGCTGCAAAGCATTGTTTGTATGGTTATCATCACGGTACTTTGGGGTATATTTGGTTTTAGCCTGGCCTTTGGCGAAAGTTTTCATGGTATTATAGGCAACCCTGCAACATATTTTATGATGAAAGGAATGCTGGGCAACGCCACCTGGAAAGCCGCGCCGACCATCCCTTTGTTATTGTTTGCTATGTACCAGTTAAAATTCGCCATTATTACCCCGGCGCTGATTACCGGTGCCTTTGCCGAGCGGATCCGTTTTAACTCCTACATTATTTTTTTAGTACTGTTTTCCATCTTCATATTTTCACCACTGGCGCATTGCACCTGGCACCCCGATGGCATATTGG
Source organism: Mucilaginibacter sp. GW822-FHT03E02 (assembly GCF_058801545.1). NCBI lineage: Bacteria > Pseudomonadati > Bacteroidota > Sphingobacteriia > Sphingobacteriales > Sphingobacteriaceae > Mucilaginibacter > Mucilaginibacter sp. GW822-FHT03E02. Next base: position 5,864,756 of record NZ_JBXANJ010000001.1, read on the forward strand.
CCAAATTGGGTGTACTTGACTTTGCCGGCGGTACGGTAGTTCACATGTCGGCCGGATGGGCCGCCCTGGCTTCTGCATTATATTTAAAACGCCGTAACGAGGCTAATCATTCGCCTGCCCGTATTACTTATGTAATGATAGGCACCGGGCTTTTATGGTTTGGCTGGTTTGGCTTTAATGCAGGTTCGGCTTTTGGCGCCAATGCTTTGGCGGTAACCGCTTTGGCTACCAGTACAACAGCTTCGGCTGCGGGTGGTATTACCTGGATATTTTTTGATATGCTGCGTGGCCGCAAACCATCGGCTATGGGTACCTGTATCGGCGCGGTAGTAGGCCTTGTAGCCATTACGCCGGCTGCGGGTTATGTAACTGTTCCGCATTCGCTGGCTATCGGTATTATATCGGCAGTAGTCAGTAACCTGGTTGTGGAGTGGCGTACACGCACTACCATTGATGATACGCTTGATGTATTCCCTTGCCATGGGGTAGGTGGTATGGTGGGTATGCTGCTAACCGGTGTTTTTGCCAATCAGCATGTAAATGCGGCAAATACAACAGGTAACGGCCTTTTCTTTGGCGAAACCCACCTGTTTTTAGTGCAGCTTTTAGCGCTGGTGGGTGTATCTGTCTTCGCGTTTTTCGGATCGTTGTTATTGCTTAAAATAACAGACATGATCTCTCCCCTCCGGGTATCGGCCGAGGATGAAGTTGTGGGGCTGGACATTAGCCAGCACGGCGAAAAACTTTAATTTCGACTTTCAAACCAAATCTATAAACCTGCGAGTCCGGCTGAAAAGCCGGATTTTTTATTTAGAAATAAGGGCGGTAGAAAAGTTCGCATGAACGCCGGCCAGTACTCACCCCGGCTACGCTCCGCTGGCCGACTCTCTCTCGGGCTGAGGTCGCAAAGAGGGTTGGCGCTCTTTTTTGTTTTATTGCCCCTCTATGGCGCGAAGCGGAGAGAGGGGTGACGGGCGTAGCCTCGTCGGGGTGAGTCGCCGCCGCCATGTGATCTACGTTGTGCCAGGCCGGATATTACTGTGATAAATAATCATGCGCTGGCACAATATGAATGATCTTGTCGTTTTTAATTAGCTTGTCGGTTTGGCCGAGTGTTACTATTGTGCCTTCTTTGATGTTAAAGAAAGCCAGTGCTTCCATTAAGCCATTTATTTCCCTATCAACATTGTCCTGGTTTAATTCTAAACAAACCTGGGTAGCTTCCAGCACAATGCTATTTTCTAAAACAATAAAATCGCATTCGCTTTTTTCTGCGAAATAATAGATATTCCGATACCTTTGTCTGAGGTGTAAATAAACCAGGTTCTCGAATTTTCGGCCATTATCTTCTGAAAAAGAACCCGAATTAACATTAATCAAACCGGTATCTATAGCATATACCTTGCGGGGATTAGCAATTTGTTTTCTTAATGAATAACTAAATTTAGGTACAAAATGCAATAGGTAAGCATATTCCAGGTGCGACAGGTACTCCATCACCGTGTTGGTAGACCCCATTTCAAAAAGTATCTTAAGCCTATTGCCGGTAATTAGCTTAGCAACATTTGATATCAGGTAAAATGCCATCCGCTGTAAAGTTTTAACATCCCTCACACCATACCGCACGGCAATATCCCTAATCAGTATATCTTCAAATAGCTGGTTTAAAATTTCCGGTACCCCCTGTTTTACATATTCAGGAAAACCACCAAGTTCTAAGTACTTTAACACCGATGCCTTATCATAGAGGAGGTTTTTAAACGAGCAGAATTCGCGGTATGAAAATGGGAAAAGTTCCCTGGTAATATGACGGCCTGTTAACCGGCTTCCCAATTCCCTGCTTAACAATGAGGCATTGGATCCCGTGATAACTACTTTGTAATCTTCATCCAGCTTTTGCCTGACATACCGTTCCCACTCCGGAATAATTTGGATCTCATCAAAAAAAAGTACTTTTCCGCCTATGGTATTAATTACCTGGTCCAGCCTTGAAAAATCAGCAGGACCAAATTCGTAAAGCCTTGGATCTTCAAAATTCATATATATTGCCTCAGGATATCTTTCTTTCAGCAATTGAAAAAGCAAGGTACTTTTTCCACATCTCCTTATTCCCGATACAATTAATGCAAATGCAGAAAGATCAGGCAAAGCATCAAGTGCTATCCTTTTCAAACCTTGTTCTTTTTGAATAAGGTTATTTTTTTGTGTTTGAATGGTTTGAATAATAGATGATTGGAGTAGCATAGCGCGTTATTTTATATAAAGATACAAAATTGTTCATTAGTAATATATAAAACTGTTCAATATAAATATACAATATTGTTCATTGCTATTGTATAAAAATATTACTACTTCCGTTTTGCGTTCCATAAACCATTCTTATGTTATTTTGTCTAACTTTCAAATAAGTAAAAAATGTCCGCAGATAATCAGCTAAATATCTTCAACTCCACTCATCAAAATATATTACCATTTGATGGTGAGGTTTATCTGTATCCCAATTTTTATGAAGAGGAGGGCACGCTCGGTATTTTTGAACAACTAAAGCATTCTATCCTTTGGAAGCAGGACAAGATGAAGATCTACGGTAAAATGGTCAACTTCCCGCGGCTTACTTCCTGGTATGCCGATGGCGACCAGGAATACATCTACTCGGGCGTAGTGAATACCCCTATCCCCTTTACGCCATTGTTAAGGCAGATAAAGGAGGCTGCCGAGCAGCAATGCGGCAAGCAATTTAACTCGGCCCTGCTTAATTACTACCGCCATGGCGGCGACAGTATGGGCTGGCACAGCGATGATGAAACGGAACTGGCCGGAAACCCTATTATAGCCTCGGCATCTTTTGGTGCAACGCGGACTTTTCAATTTAAACACAAGCAACAAAAGAACGCCAAAGTTTCTATCGCTTTGAGTAATGGCAGCCTGCTTATCATGCAGGGCGCTACACAACATCACTGGCTGCACCAGGTGCCCAAAACCGCTAAACAGCCGGGGCCAAGGATTAATATTACTTTCAGGGACATAAAGTATGTCTGAATCAGAATTTTTCACGTTTAATTTGTTTTTTAACGGTTTTCAAGAAGGCTACGCCGTTTACAGAATTATTAAATTAACAGAATGCTGCGTTATTTTGAAAATTCTAAAATTCTGTAAATTCTGATTCAGACAAAAAAATCTGCACATCTGAAATATTGCAACATCCGCGATTAAACGATAACTTAGTTTATCTGAATCCACCTGCCATATGAAAAAAATTATTGTGTTTGCCCCGCTTTTAGCGCTGGCCTTTAATGTAAAAGCACAAACCGCTTTACCAACTGATAGCGGCACGTTTTTCCTGCACAAATTCGCGCAGCATATTGGTAAAGAAACCTACTGGGTAACTAAATACAAGGACTCTATTAAATATAATGTCGATTTTAAATTTGTTGACAGGGGTTCGCCCGTGCCGTTAAAGGCCAGTTTAAAGGTTGACCGGGACGGCTACCCGATGGAGCTTGTTATAAAAGGAAAAACATCCAGGTTTTCTACAATTGATGATTCGGTAAGGATGGTAGATCGCAATGGGGTGGTATTTCGGGTAGATGATAAAGTTACTGCTTATAAAATGCATAGCCTTATCAGCTTCCCGGTGGCCGGTTACTCGCCAACATTGGTACAGCAGGCAATGCTGCAATACTGGAAAATGAACAAGCAGCCGGCCACTATGAAAACGCTGCCTTTTGGCTCGGTACAAATAAAAAAAGACGGTACAGATCAATTAACTTTTAACGGCAAGCCACTGCTGCTTGACAGGTATACTGTAAGCGGCCTGGTTTGGGGCAATGAGTTGATATGGACGGATGCCGGTGGTAAGCTCATTTGCCTCATTACCAATGATGCCGAAGGCGACAAACTGGAATCCATGCGCGAGGAATATGAAGGTCTTTTGACCGAACTAATCAGCAAAGCGGCTGTGTATGGCATGCGTGTTTTTGCCAGGGCAGCCGCACCTACGGGTGTGGTTAATAAAGTGATTGCTATTACCGGGGGCAACCTAATTGATGTAAATACCGGGACAAGCACGCCCAATGCTGTAGTATTGATTCAGGACGGCCTTATTAAAATGACTGGCAAAGTGGGCAGTGTTAAAATACCTGCCGGCGCGAAAGTGATCAACGCAAATGGTAAAACTATTTTACCCGGTTTGTGGGATATGCATGCGCATTTTGAACAGGCAGAATGGGGGCCGGCCTACCTTGCGGCCGGCGTAACAACAGTTAGGGACTGCGGCAACGAATTTGAATATATCAATGCTATAAAAAGCGCCATAGATGGCGGTAGGGGTGTTGGTCCCAATATTCTGAAAGCAGGTATTATTGACGGCAAAGGGCCAATGTCGCTTGGTGTTATACAGGCAGATACTAAAGACGAAGCCATAAAAGCGGTTGACCGTTATAAAGAAAATGGATTTGCCCAGATAAAAATTTACAGTTCGGTAAAACCGACGATAGTAAAAGCTATTTGCGACGAAGCCCATAAATTAGGCTTAACGGTAACCGGCCACATCCCTAACGGGATGACACTGCAGCAAGGGGTAGACTCGGGCATGAACATGGTAAACCACGAGCAATATGTTTATGCCATTTTGAAGAGAAATAAAGACAGGTCAGTCGATTTTGATGATTCGGTAAGTGTGGCGGCCATAAAATTTATTAAAGACCATCACGTGGTGATAGATCCCACTTTGGGTGTTTTTGAACTGGCCTTTCGCAATGTAAAAGATAGTATCACAAACCTGGAGCCGACATACAATACGTTGCCGCCCCCATTGCAAACACTGTTTAAAAATATGGGAATGGAGCCGGCCGATGCCATGAAATTTAAGCCCCTGATGCAAAGCATGACAACTTCTGTAAAGAAGCTATATGATGCCGGCGTAATGATTGTGGCCGGTACCGATATGGGGTTCCCGGGTTATAGCCTTGATAGGGAATTGGAACTTTATGTATCGGCGGGATTAACACCGGCCCAGGCCATAAAAACAGCTACCATTGCACCGGCCCGGGTCATGGGTGTTGATAAACAAACAGGCACAATTGAAGTGGGTAAGCAGGCCGATATTATCCTGGTAGACGGCGACCCCCTAAAAAACATCAGCGATATCCGTAAAGTATCTACCGTAATTAAAGCAGGCAGGGTTTATGATCCGGTGGCTTTGCATAGGATGGCTGGTTTTTCGAGGTAGGGGTTCAGATGTGCAGATTTCAGATATGCAGATTTCAGATGTTGTCTGAACCGGAATTTGTGGAATGACCAGAATTTGAAGCTCACTCTGTTAATTCCGGTTTGAAAATATTTGATAGGAAAAAGCATCTGCACATCTGAAATCTGCACATCTATAATCTGCACATCAAAAAAACAGACATTTTTCCTATTTTTACCTTGTGCAAAAAGAAGAACTTACAACATTATGGCGGCCGGTTGGGCCGAGGGAATTAAAGCTGATAGAAGAGTCGGGTTTTAAACGCTTCCCTAAACGATTGGCGCAACAACCCATCTTTTACCCGGTGCTGAATGAAGCTTACGCTATTCAGATAGCAAGGGATTGGAATGTGCCTGCGTCAGGTTCGGGCTTTGTAACTAAGTTTAGTTTGCCTGCCGCATTCCTGGCAAAATATAATGTTGAAAATGTTGGCGGCCCTATCCATAACGAACTTTGGGTGCCTGCCGAAGAGCTGGAAGAATTTAACGATCACATTGTAGGGTTGATTGAGGTTACGCAATCATTTTACCCTGCTGAAAAAGAGTGATTCTGACGAATAATCAGCCAAAAACACCTGCACATCTGTAATCTAAAATCTGCACATCAAAAAGGATGTTTAAACTACTATTTAATGACAAATGATTTTATAAAGAGTCCATTATAAATGATACCTTTGCAGCCTCATTCCGAATCATGAGCGATCAGATTAAACATGAATGCGGTGTGGCATTTATCCGCTTATTAAAGCCACTATCTTTTTATCAGAAAAAGTACGGAACTGCGCTGTACGGCCTGAACAAGCTTTACCTTTTAATGGAGAAACAACATAACCGCGGCCAGGATGGCGCAGGTGTTGCTACCATTAAATTAGATATTGCTCCGGGCAAGCGGTACATCAGCCGTCACCGGTCAATGGCCTCAAATGCCGTTGCTGATATTTTTGAATACATCCAGAAGAAATTCGCGGATATTCAGAAAGAAACCCCCGAAAAAATGTTGGATGCCGATTGGCTCAAAGAACATGTAAGCTTTACCGGCGAGGTTTTATTAGGGCACCTGCGTTATGGTACCCATGGTAAAAACTCTATCGAAAGCTGCCACCCGTTTCTGAGGCAAAATAACTGGCAAACCAGGAATTTGGTTATTGCAGGTAACTTTAACATGACCAATGTTGATGAGCTTTTGCAGCAGCTTTACGACCTGGGTCAGCATCCGAAGGAACAAGCCGATACGATAACGGTGCTCGAAAAAATGGGCCACTTTATTGATACCGAAAACCAGGGCTTGTTTGACCAATACAAACGCGAAGGGTTAGACGATAACGTTGAAATTAGTAAGCTGATAGCCAATGATATGGATGTAGCCAAAATTTTAACAAAATCGGCCAAAAACTGGGATGGTGGTTATACCATTGCCGGCATATTGGGCCATGGCGATGCCTTTGTGATGCGCGATCCGGTTGGTATCCGTCCGGCGTTTTATTACTATAACGACGAGATTGTTGTTGCAGCATCAGAACGCCCTGCTATCCAAACAGCATTTAACGTGCCTATGGAGGAGATCAGGGAGATAAGGCCTGGCCACGCGCTTATTGTTAAAAAGAACGGTAAGATAACCGAGACTATGTTTAGCGAGCCTAAAGAAAAGAAATCCTGCTCGTTCGAGCGTATTTACTTTTCACGTGGCAGCGATGCATCTATCTATCGGGAGCGTAAACAATTAGGCAGGCTGCTTTGCCCGCAAATATTGGATGCCGTTAATCACGATATTAAAAATACGGTGTTCTCCTACATTCCAAATACAGCCGAGGTTGCTTTTTATGGTATGGTTGAAGGCGTACACAAATATGTAAAAAAATACCAGCGCGATAGGTTGCTAAACAGGGAAGATAAGATAAGTGAAGAAGAGCTGACCGAGGTATTGCAATTAGCCCCAAGGGTTGAGAAGATTGCTATTAAAGACGTTAAGCTGCGTACCTTCATCACCCAGGATGCCGACCGCAGTGAGATGGTTGCCCACGTTTATGATACCACTTATGGTTTGATAAAAAGGGGAACCGATACCCTGGTTGTTTTAGACGACTCTATTGTTCGTGGGACAACACTTAAACAAAGTATCCTGAAGATACTGGACAGGCTTGGCCCAACCAAGGTTGTAGTGGTATCATCAGCACCGCAAATCCGTTACCCGGATTGTTACGGTATAGACATGTCGCGCATGGGCGAGTTTGTTGCTTTTGAAGCAGCCATCAGCCTGTTAAAGGAAATGGACAGGGAAGATGTGATTTTGGATGTTTACCAGAAATGTAAGGACAGCATTAAGCTGCCTAAAGAGAAGGTACAAAACCATGTAAAAGCTATATACGAGTTATTTACCGATCAGCAGGTATCTGACCGTATAGCGCAGATCATCACCCCGAAAGAAATAAAATGCGAGGTACAGGTAATTTATCAAACTTTAGATAACCTGCACTTGGCCTGCCCAGACCATACCGGCGACTGGTACTTTAGCGGCGATTACCCAACCCCAGGCGGTAACAAAGTTGTTAACCGCGCCTTTGTTAACTGGATGGAAGGTAAAAACCAAAGGGCTTATATGTAAGCCAAGCCCCCCGGCCCCCTGAAGGGGGAGTGAAAATATATAGAGGCGATAAGGTTATACTTATCGCCTTTTTTGTTGATTGCGTTAGAGCCTAATTGTTTATATTACCGTTATTTAATTGTTTAATTTTTTTAAATGAAATCAAGATTTAGATTTCCCGGCTATCTATTAGGGCTGCTGGCACCAGTGTTTACAGTTTTGGTGATTATGGCGTTATCTGGAAATGTATTCAATCCAACAATGACTTTAATTCCATTTATGTTGTTTTGTTCTTTTTTTGTTTTTGTATGGATTTGGATAGTTTTTGGTGAATTGCGGACTAAGGTGATTCAAATTGATATAGAATATAGTTCCTTTACTATTAAACGTTACTTAGGCATGGGTACTGCTAAAATATTTTATCCGGAAGAAATTACAGGTTTCAAAACTTCTATTTTATCGTCACAGGGTGGCAGTTATGAGTATTTGTATTTAATGATAGGAGATAAAAAGATTGCGAAGCTTTCCGAGTTTTATCACAGTAACTACAAGGAGTTAAAACGGCATATCGTTTCCACGAACATTAAAAATATTGGTTTCGAGCCATTTAGTAACCGACAAGAGTTTAAGGATATTTTCAGTGTTTGAATTGCCCCGGTAATGGCGTTCTGATAGAACTCCTAACCAATCAAAACTCCCCCTTCAGGGGGGCTTCATGATCCTGCCGGTGCCGCGAAGATAAAGTGAGTAACCAGTTTATCAATCAATACCAGCGACGCTATAATTAGCGCAATACCTGCCACTTCGTTAAGGCGGTGGATGAGTTTAACCGAGATTTTATCGCGCAGCTTATCGGCGTAAAAAGCTTTAATGGTATCCATACCAAACTGCACAATAAGGATAGTTAAAAACATAACAGCTATGTGGAACGACCGATGGGGCGTGCCCACCAGGAAAGTAGTACTGGCAGCGCCTATAACAACCGTCCAGTGGAACAGCAGGGTAGGGTTAAAGATGCACATCAAAAAGCCTTTTAAAAAGTAGCCTGCCTTGTTAATATTTGTTGCTTTGTTATCGTAGTTTACTTCGGCCTTTTTAAACATATAGTACAGGCCAAGGGTAAAAAGTATCACAGCGCCGACAACGCCTGCAACCAGTTTGGCATGATCAGATACATCTATATATTGCGAACCGAAAAGTAAGGCGCCAACAAATACTACATCGCTGGTTACAACACCAAGGGCAAGGGCTACACCGGCATGGAAACCTTTTTCGATGCTGGTTTTAATGAGAGCAAAAAAGACCGGGCCAGTAATAACCGTCAGCACTAATCCAAACCCAATTCCCGAAATAATGGCTTTTATCATTAAGTTAGGCTTTGTTCATTTTTGAACAATGCGAATATGCAATTTTATCTCATAAACAACGAAACTTAAAATTGTGATTTATTTTAATTTAAAATAGTATGACCAGTTTTACAAAAAATCAATTATGTTTAACGATTCAAAATCTATTCTGTATAACCTAATTTTAAAATGGAACAAAACGACAAAAAAAATTATGGGTCCGCGCTATATACGCTGGTTACTGTGTTTTTCTTTTGGGGCTTTTTAGCCGCATCAAACGGTATCTTTATACCTTTTTGTAAATCACACTTTCACTTATCACAGTTTGAGTCACAACTTATCGACTTTACTTTTTATGGAGGTTATTTCATCGGTTCATTGATACTATACTTTGCTTCCCAGTTAACCAAAACTGACATTTTAAATAAAATGGGCTATAAAAACGGCATAATCATTGGCTTGGTTATATCAGCTGCAGGCGCTTTGTTAATGATACCTGCCGTAGCAGCAGGTTCATACGCGCTCGTTTTATCTGCAATATTTGTTATTACTATAGGCTTTTCATTACAACAAACAGCAGCAAATCCATTTGTGGTTGCATTGGGTCCGTCAGAAACAGGGTCAAACCGTTTAAATTTTGCAGGCAGTGTTAATAATATCGGTGGTTTATTAGGCCCCGCTGTTATCAGTATTGTATTATTCGGCTCAGCAAGCAAACACATTGCTCCGGAAGATGTAAAAATATCATCAATTGATAACCTGTATTACATTTTCGCAGGCCTTTTATTAGCAGTTGCTTTGTTTTTCTACGTATCAAAACTACCGGTTGTGAGCAGCGATGAAAAGGTAGAATCGACCAGTAAGCCCGGTACACCCTTATTTGTAATGTTCATTGCTTTTTTAATCATATTAGGGGTTGATCCGTTAGTTAAGTATACGGGCGTTTCAAAACCTATTTTCGTTTATGCAGCTTTAGCACTAATTATTTTAACGTTAATATTTTCATTATTTGCGGCACAAAAAAACAAAGCAGGCTGGGGTGCGATGGCGTATCCGCAGCTGATCTTAGGTATGATAGCCATTTTTACATATGTAGGTACCGAGGTAACTATACAAAGTAATATGGGGGCTCTACTTAAATTGCCGTTATTTGGAAGCTTTAAAGATTCTGAGATGGCCCCTTATATCTCGCTTTATTGGGGAAGCTTAATGATAGGCAGGTTCACCGGTGCTATTGGTGCTTTTAATTTATCAAAAATGACCAAGAATATTTTAACGGTTATAGTTCCTTTTATAGCTTTTGGTATTGTGTTGCTTGTAAACCGTTCAACTGTTGCGGATGTAACTACATTATTTGTATACGGAATTAGCATCGCTGTGTTGGTAGCAGCATTTTTTATCGGGCAACAAAAACCAGTGCGTACGTTGGTTACGTTGGGGGTTTTAGGTGTGATATTTATGCTGATCGGTTTGTTTTCGACAGGAATGCTCGCCGTATTCGCTTTCATTAGCGGTGGACTATGCTGTTCGATCATGTGGCCATCCATATTTTCACTTGCCATCACTGGCTTAGGAAAATATACTGGCCAAGGTTCAGCATTTTTAATTATGATGATTCTGGGTGGATCAATTATTCCACCTGTACAAGGTTTAATGGCCGATACCATTGGCATACACCAATCATACTTAGTACCTGTTTTAGGTTTCGCCTATATCGTATTTTTTGCATGGAAAGTTAGATCGGAGTTAATAAAACAAGGTATTAATATCGATCATATGACCGTTGAAAAGAGTGGCGGACACTAAAATTTAATAACACCATAAGTCATTGGGTCATTAAGTCATTTTCACTGATTTAATGACCCAATGGCATTAATGACCAAATGATTTAATTTATGAAACCAAGTTTCGATTCGATATTCATGAACCTGGCAACCGACCTGGCTAAACGTTCACACTGCGTTAAAGCCCATGTTGGCGCTGTTTTAACCCGCGATACACGTATTATATCCATAGGCTATAACGGCCCACCTGCGGGCACGCATAACTGTGACGAGGAATGGCCGGGCCAGGGCTGCGCACGCGATTCAAAAGGGAGTTGCTCGCTGGCGTTGCACGCCGAAGAAAACGCGATTTTATATGCGGTAAAAAGTGGTGCAAAGCTCGAAGGAGCAACCTTATACACCACGCTTTCGCCGTGTATTGCCTGTGCAAGGCTTATTTTTTCCGCAGGTATCAAAAAGGTTTACTTTGATAAATCATATGCCGAATACAAAGGAATCGGCAGCGACGAGGGCGTTGATTTTTTAAACCGCTTTGGCGTGCCTACCGTACGATTTACGGAAGATTAGAACACCCGGCCTGTTTCTGGGCCGGGGTTAATGACAATATTTGCCGTAAACGGCAACCCGGGCTTTAATCGGCCAGGAAAGGTTCAATATGGCTAAGCGCGAATAGTAATTGTTCCTCTGGGCTCAGGTCTGTATTATCCAAAATAATAGCATCTTCAGCGCGCGTCAATGGGCTTTCCTTGCGGGTGGTGTCCTGGTAATCGCGGTGGGCCAGGTTATCAAAAATTTCTTCTAACGTTATTTCGGGGTTGGTAGGCAACAGCTCTTTATACCGGCGCTCGGCACGAATCTTTGGGTCGGCAGTCATAAACAGCTTTACCTGCGCATTCGGGAACACCACGGTGCCAATATCACGACCATCCATAATAATGTTTTTTGATTTGCCCATGCGTTGCTGCTGTTTTACCATGGCCACACGCACTTCATGTATTGCCGCAATGGTACTTACCTTGTCGGCCACGTGCATCTGGCGTATCTCGTCAGACACCTCTTCATCATTAAGGGTGATGTGTGTTTTGTAATCCCTGGAGTGAAAGTTAAGGTGGATGTTGTTCAGCGCATCGGTAATCTGTTCATGATTAGCCAGATCGATGTTATTACGCAGAAAATACAAAGCCACGGCCCGGTACATTGCGCCACTATCTACGTAAATAAAATGAAGTTTTTTTGCTAAAGCCTTTGCTAAAGTGCTTTTACCACATGATGAATAACCATCAATTGCTACTACGATATTGTTGTTCATAAGAGTGGCTAAAATAATGATTTTTGTTGATTATTGGATGGTTGATTAAGTGAGTAGTTGATTAAGTTGATTGAGTGAGTGGTTGATTAGGTTGGTTAGTGGGTTAAGTTAAAAGTATCTGCACATCTATAATCTGCACACCTGCACATCAATTTACCTAATCAACCTAAAAAAGCTACATTTGAAAAATGAACCTGAATAAAGCCGATTTACAAAAAGAAATAACCTATAAAACATCACGCAGTGGGGGCAAGGGTGGCCAAAACGTAAACAAAGTATCAAGCAAGGTTGAGCTTTTGTTTGACGTTGCCGCTTCGGCACTATTTACTGACGATGAGAAAATATTGCTTGCAGATAAATTGCAAAACCGACTAAATAAAGATGGCCTGGTACAAGTAATTTGCGATGAAGAGCGCAGCCAATACCTTAACAAAGAAAAAGCGGTTGAAAGGCTGATTGCCCTGTTAGGCCGCGCATTGCAGGTACAAAAAGTACGTAAACCAACCAAAGTAAGCAAGGCCGCCAAAGCCGCCCGGTTAGATAACAAAAAGAAACAATCGGCAAAAAAGGAAAATAGGCGAACTAATCATGACGATTAGTCAATTTGAAGATTTGAAAATTGTTAAACTCAATGCAGGATAAACTTCAATTGTTATCATTTTCAAATTTTCAAATCCTCAAATTTTCAAATAAAAGTTAATTTTATTTGAATCGATAAACCCCTGTTATTGCCGCCCATTGGTGCGAATGTACCATTGTCTCTACTTCGCGGGTGTGGAAAATAGCGGCAACATCAAATGTGAAACGGTTAAAGCTAAAGCCTACTCCAAACTGCTGGCTAAAAACAAATGGCTTTTTGGTGCCGGTAATTTCAAGGCTGTTAGGGTCGTGGCTGCTAAAAAGGCCGCCTTGTATGGTGGCATCGTAAACTACAGCGTTTAATTGCGGCTTGTAGTAAAAAAACAACTCTTGCTTGTGCAGTAAATTGCTTTGAGGGGTTAACGACGCTGTGCTTTGTGTACTTATTGAACTGAATAGCTGGTTAAAATTCCCCAGGCGGAACAGGGGCCCTAATCCGGCGCCGGTAAAGCCGGTACCCAAGTTGGCATAGCTGGCCAGGCTTACATCGGCCCATGACGCACGGGCAAGCAGTTTGTTATACTCGGCAGATAGATTAAGCTCAACATCATTCCTGATTTGGTATTGCCAGCCGTTCAGCGTGTAAAAGCCAAAGGTGTTGTGGATAAGTTTTTGAACGGGCTCGCCGCCGGCTGCTGGGCCAACCAGGCCTATTTGGGCGCCAAGTTTAAGGGTGCTTTCGTTTTTATATAGCAGGTTTAAGGTACCTCCAATATAGGTGTATGCCGCAAAAGGCCGGTCAACATCACCCGCGTCCCTCACGTAACCCGATTGTGGGTTAAACATTTTTTGACCTAATTCGATGCCTAAAATTTTGTTTTGAAGTTTCCCCGTATCTGCCACTTTTAAAGCCTTGCGGTAGTAAAAGAAAATACCATTGGTGTAATACTTGTCAGACCCCTGGCCCAGGTACGAGTCGTTATCGGTTTGGATGCCAAACTCCTGGCCATGTTGCTGGGCAAATAATGTGGTACAGCCTAAAAGGCATATCAGCGTAAAGAAAAGCTTGTTTAGCATTTAGTATAAATATATAGGCTACCAATATAGAAATTTTGAGCCATTTATATGATAAAGCGCCTGATAAGTCAAAATTCAAAATTAAAAAGTCAAAAGTTTACGCGGGAGAAGCCTATCAGGGCGCTTTGGTTGCATCTAATTGCCGCTGGTTGCCTCTATTGTATTCAAATCGATTACTTTTAGAATGTAGTGTGAATAAATTAAAACGCAATATATTTACAAATAAGAAAATAAAACTTATCTGAGTAAAAGTTGTTGCCTATAAAAACATAAATAAATCACTACCATGAAAAAGTTAAGTTTAATAGCGATGATGGCAATTGCCGCCTTATCGTTCCAGGCCTGTAATAACGGAGCCAAAACAGGCAGTGCTGCTGATAGCACCGGCACGGTAAAAGATACGGCCGATAGCGCCAACAAAGTTAAAGATACTACTACATCTGGCGCCACAGGCATAGCGGTTGATAAAGATGATGCCAAGTTTGCCACATCTGCCGCTAACGCCGGCCTTGCCGAAGTAGCGTTGGGCCAGCTGGCGAGCGAAAAAGCAACCGATGCCAAAGTAAAGGCCTTTGGCGCCATGATGGTTACCGACCATACTAAAGCGAATAACGAGCTGGCAGAAATTGCCAAAAAGAAAAACATCACCTTACCGGCAGAACCTGATGCCGAACACCAGAAAAAGAAAACCGATCTGGCTGCAAAAACAGGCGCGGATTTTGACAAAGATTATGTTGACGCTATGGTTGCCGGGCATAAAAAGGTGGAATCTTTATTTGAAGATGCTGCTAAAAACTGCAAGGATGCAGATTTGAAAGCCTTTGCAGAAAAAACTTTGCCAACAATAAAAGGCCACCTTGCCGAAATAGAGGCTATTAAAAAAGGCATGAAATAATTAAAGCTGATTTTATGACAATGGAAGGGAGGTAATTTTACCTCCTTTTCTGTTTTTATGCCTATTTTAGGGCTGAACAACAGATCAGCCTCCCTATGAAAAAAGTTTACCTGCTCTTTTTTGCCTTATTGGTTTTTGTTTTAAACGTTAAAGCCCAACAAACTGATGAGATTGCCGTCAAAACAAAAGGCTTTACCAAATATGCCGGGTACTTCAATTTTTATTGGGACGAGAAAACCGGAAAGATCTTTTTAGAGATAGATAAATTTGATCAGGAATTTCTTTACGTAAACTCGATGCCTGCGGGTGTTGGTTCAAACGACCTGGGTTTGGATAGGGGGCAAATTGGCGGCAGCCGCATTGTGAAATTCATAAAAAGCGGTCCTAAGGTATTATTGATGCAGCCCAATTACAGCTACCGGGCTATCAGCAATAATGCAGAAGAGCGAAAATCTGTAGAGGAAGCCTTTGCGCAATCGGCTATATGGGGTACTACGGTTGTGGCCCGGGATGGTGATAGGGTATTGGTTGATTTTACACCATTTTTGTTGCGCGATAGTCATAGAATTACCGACAGATTAAATGATAATAACCAGGGTAGTTTTAGTTTTGACGATAGCCGGTCGGCGGTGTACTTACCAAATACAAAAAGCTTTCCTGATAATTCCGAATTTGAGGCTACCATTACTCTGGCCGGAAAAGGTAAAGGCCACGAGATTAGCTCGGTAACGCCTGATCCTAATGCCGTTACAGTGAGGATGCACCAATCCTTTATAAAACTACCCGATGATGGGTATAAAAAACGAAACTTCGACCCACGATCTGGCTATTACGATGTGGACTATATGGATTATGCTACGCCTATTGATGAGCCTATTATGAAACGGCTGCTTAACCGCCACCGGTTGGAGAAAAAAGACCCGACAGCGGCAATTAGTGAACCCGTAAAACCCATTATATATTACGTTGACCGTGGCGCACCCGAACTTGTGCGCAACGCCCTGATAGAAGGAGCCGGCTGGTGGAACCAGGCTTTTGAGGCTGCCGGTTATAAAAATGCTTTCCAGGTTAAATTACTGCCCGAGGATGCCGACCCGATGGACATCCGGTACAATATTATTCAATGGATCCACCGCTCAACCAGGGGATGGTCATACGGCGCATCGATTGATGACCCACGCACTGGAGAGATTATTAAAGGGCAGGTTTCCCTCGGCTCCCTGCGCGACAGGCAGGATTTTTTAATTGCCGAAGGATTGGTTCAGCCTTATGAGGATGGCAAACCAACAAGCGATAGAATGATGAAAATGGCCCTTGCCCGTTTACGGCAATTGGCGGCCCATGAGGTTGGCCATACCCTGGGCTTGCAGCATAATTTTACCGCAAGTGTAAACGGCCGGGCATCGGTAATGGACTACCCGCCACCGGTTATCAGCCTGAATGCAGATGGTACAATTGACTTAAGCAAAGCCTATCGCACCGGAATAGGTGAATACGATAAACGCGCCATCCTGTATGGTTACCAGGATTTTGCTAAAGGTACCAATGAAGATGAGGCATTAAAAGGCATCATTACCGAAACCATTAAACAAGGCTTTTTATTTATATCTGATGATGATGCCCGCCCGGCCGGCAGCGCCCATCCGCAGGCCCATTTATGGGATAGCGGTACCAATGCTGCCGATGAACTGAACCGCCTGATGGTTTTACGCAAACATGTGCTGGATAATTTTTCGGAAAAAGCCATTCGCCAGGATGCGCCGATGGCCACGCTTGAGGAGGTATTGGTGCCGATGTACCTGATTCACCGTTTCCAGGCTGAGGCTGCTTCGAAGATGCTTGGCGGACTGTATTATACCTTTGCTTTGAAAAACGATGGGCAAACTATTACCAAATTTGTGTCCCCTGCCGAACAATGGAAAGCTTTTGATGCGCTGATGGGTACCATCAACCCCGATGCCTTGGCGCTGCCCGAAAAGTTAATAGAGAAAATACCACCACGCCCTATTGGTTATCCCCGTACAAGGGAAACCTTCAAATCGCATACCGGCCTCACTTTCGATCCGATGGCCGCTGCAGAATCGGCCGCCGCCGCAACCTTATCGTTCATGTTGCAACCCGAGCGGGCTGCCAGGCTGGTTGAATACCAATCGCGCGATAATACTCAGCCGGGCTTGTTGCCTGTTTTGAACAGGCTGGTAGCCCAAACCTGGAAAGCCGCGCAACCAGCAGGCTATAAAGGCGAGCTGCAACGCCTGGTAAATAACCTTGCCCTTAGGCAGATACTAACCCTGGCTGCCACAACCAGTGCCCCCGAAAGCGTTCGTGGTATTGCTTTGCTACAGATAGATGACCTTAAAAAATGGATGAAAACAGCGATGGTTACGGCAACGGGCAGCAGTAAAGCTAATTTGTTGTTCGGTTTATCACAAATCAATGAGTTTGAAAAAAATCCCGATAAGTTTCAACCCGCACCGGTGTTGAATATGCCGGATGGATCGCCGATTGGGATGGATTAAGAAAAATGATAAACTTTAAAATAAAACCACCGGAGGAAACATCGGGTGCCATAGGCGAAAATGATCGTTTTACAAGCTGGTTTTTTCTCACAGATGGCGACTTGTGGCTCACCTTTGGAGATCAAACTATTTACGAGTACACCAGCGAGGCGATGGAATACTTCGAAGACAAATCAAGACCTTACTCTGATTATCAGGTAAGCAGATTTGTAGAAGATTTTTCGGACATATTTAAAAATATAAGAGAAACCGTTCCTGAAAATTTTTATGAGTTAGCTGAGAACGTAACCCAATTTTACAAAGACCTTAAACATTGGAAAAGTCTTAACGAGGATGGGGACGAAGCTCATTACGATGCCTTTATGGACAATGTCGATATATTATATTCATGGGTCAGGGAAAGAGCACTTTTGGGAATTCATTTACTAGGCGGGCCGACATTATATTTTTTTAGACATGACGATAAAGTTAAAATAGTTTGGGAAACTGATTTCGTTTTAGAAAATGGTGCAAAACTATGGACAGCTAAAAATGGGAGTTGTGAAATGGAATACGATGACTTTCGAAAAAGAATAATTGAATTTGCCCGGAACTACTTTCTGGCAATGGATAATCAAATAAAATTAGCCATAGCAAGAGATTGGGGAGATATCATTCTTGACAAGAAAAGACTGGTTGAGGAGCAAGAGGAAAAGAAATTTGATTTTTATAGTGAATTCTCAAAGTTGTGGCATGAGCCGGAGGAAAAAACAAATTGGGAGGAAATTGAAGAAATATATAAGCTGATGCGTGATGAATTAGATGGAAATCGTTAACGTGATTTCACTAAACGCAGAACTGAAAAATATAGTCAATTACGATCGCTCATTTGTATCCAGAACTATGACACAGATACAGCTTTATAAAATATGATTATGTGATACGGGAAGAAATTATGCCGTAATGTTTGAAATACAAACAGTTAAAAGACTTGCGAAGTTTTTAAAATTCCGCAAGTATGGGATTCGAAAAAAGCGTTTGTATGACTAAATTTTTATCTCCATTATCCCAGTTTCAAAAGCCAAAAATCTTTTATTCGAACTACCCTCAAACCCATGCAACTCCAAACTGATTTGCTGGTACTTTGACTGAAATGTTCCTTCAACTTCAGAAAGATTAACCTGCTTTTTCTTCGGATCAAACCTAATAGTTCGTTTATAATAAGCCCCCTGTTCATAATCGTAAGACGATCCGTCATCTTCATAATACAAAAACTCGGTGGGTTTTTTGCCATTCCAAATGTGGAGTTGCAGTATGCCATCGCCTTTAGCGGCTGTACTTTGCGTAACGCTTTGCATCGGGATAATAGAGCCCGCTTTTACAAATACAGGCAAATCTGTTAAAGGCGATGCTACTTTTACAATCTTACCACCCTTCAGTTTTTCGTTGGTACTTAAACGGTACCAGTCGCCTTTGGGCAGGTAAACATCGGCTGTTAGTTTATCGCTTTCAACCGGCGCAACCAAAAGCGCATCGCCAAACATAAACTGGTTTTGGAAATGTTCGAAATATACTTTTTCGTCAAAAGGATATTCAATAGCCAGTGTGCGGCTAATGGGCAGGCCTGTTTGTGTGGCTTGATAAAAGGCCGAATAAATATAGGGGAGCAGCTTATAACGTTGTTCAATATCTTCTTTGATGATCTGCTCATTGGCCTGTCCCCATTCCCAGGGCTCGCGCATCTGGCTGCCTTTGATGGCATGATTACGGAACATGGGGGTATAAACGCCTAACGAATTCCAGCGTACCATCAGCTCAGGCGTTGGGTTGGCGCTAAAGCCACCAATATCTACGCCGGTAAAAGACATGCCGGTAATACCAAGGCTGTTTACTAAACGCTGTCCTAAAAGCATGTGTTCATCAGTGCCGGTGTTATCTCCAGTCCACACGGCCGAATAGCGCTGTGTGCCGGCGTATGCGGCCCGGGTGAGTACAAATGGTCGTTTGTTATTCAGGAGTTTTCTTGTGCCCTCATAAGTAGCCCGGGCCATTTGCATACCATAGGCATTGCGCACTTCGGGCATATACTTATCGCCAAATTTTACCATCCATGGGATGTTTTGTCCCCAGGCTGCCGGTTCGTTCATATCGTTCCAGAAGCCGTCTACACCAACATCGGTCAACGCGGTAAAAGCTGCTCCCCACCACTCACGTACATCATCCCTGAAAAAATCGGGGAAGTGGCAACGGCCGGGCCAAACGTAGCCAGTGTAATTTTCGCCATCGGGATATTTGGCAAAATAATCGTTAGCTACCCCTTCATCATATTGCTTGTAGCCTTCTTCAATCTTTATTCCCGGATCAACTATGGTAACCAAATGAAAGCCCATCGCCTTTAGCTCTTCCATCATGGCTTGCGGATTGGCGAAGGTTTTCTTGTTCCAGGTAAAAATTTTGAAGCCTTCCATATAGTCAATGTCGCAATACATCACATCGGCCGGGATCTTTTTTTTGCGAAAGGTTTTGGCAATTTTTAATACCTCTTTGGCGCTCATATAACTCCAGCGGCACTGCTGGTAACCCAGGCTCCATAACGGGGGCATTTCCATACGGCCGGTGAGCCAGGTATAATCCTCAATAATTTTCGCTACGCCCTGCGCGCCCAAAAAATAATAGTTCATGTCGCCGCCATCGGCACCAAACCAGCTCATTTCATCATCGGTAGTTGCGCCAAAATCGAAATAACTTTTGTGGGTATTATCCAGAAACAAACCATAGGTTAGCCCGCTATGCAGACCGATAAAAAATGGGAAGGTTTTATATAAAGGGTCGCTTTTGTTGTTGTAGTCAACGGCATCGGTATTCCAGTTAACGTACGATGTTCCGCGCCTGTCAAGGCTACCGGCTTTCTCGCCCAGCCCGATGAATTTTTCATCGGCATATAATTTACGATAGGTAATTACACGCTCGCCCTGCCAGTTGGTGCCAAATCGATTATCGTCCTGGCTTAACGGCTTACCGTCGGCCGTAAAAAAGTTAAATCTTAACGGCGATTTTTGGATACAGAGTTTTATAGCGGTAGTATTTATTTCGATAGCATCGGCCGATTCAGTAAACTCCAGGTGTTCATCAGCGTTGCGAATCACAGCATAAGAACTATCTGGCTCACTATGCTTTTTACTGATATTAACCCGGATGATTGTCGGGCTGTAAACATACACCCTTGCTTCTGCTTCTATCGTTTTAATGGTTAGCAAGCTGCCCTGCTGTTTAAAGCTTTGTACGTTCCCTAATATTTCTACTTCCATATGTTAACATGCCGGTGCAATTTATAACAAGGCACAAAAAAGCAACGCCATTAAGTTTCAATAGTTTTTATAAAAGTAAAGTAGCCAATTATGCCCTCATAACCGATGAACACCAAAAACGCATCGATGAACAGCTGATATTGAACTATAAAGCCACGCTGAGCAACCGGAATGTGGATTTTTAGCAGTTTGCAGATCATTATAAGCCGTTGGTCTATAACTACTTATAGATGGTCTATTTGGTTTTAACAACTGCAAAAGATGTTGTTGTTTTGGATATTGAAAATAACAAACACATTTAAAAACAACATTTAAAAAATAAAAAGATCATGAAAAATTCAATCAAATTATCAGCATTATTCTTGTTATTAAGCGCAGGCATTTTTACTTCAGCTGCTGCCAATGCCAAAGGCCATACCGAAAAAAGTAAAGATGTAATCACTGTATCATCATTAAAACATGATCGTGGTGTTGCGGTAATCATTTCAAAATCTGAAGCCAGCAAATCATATGTAACCATTTTCGACCAGGCAAATAACATCTTGATGGAAGACTTTTTGCCCAGCAAAGTTGAGGTAGAAAAAGGCTATGTGCTAACCAGCCTTGATAACGGCGATTATAAATTCGAGATTAAATCAAACGACCAGGTGGTTATAAAAACCGTGCATGTTTACGATGAAAACAACAAAAAAAGATTCTTCTTTATTGACTAATCCGAATAAAATTTTAAACAAAAAAATCCCGCGATGAGCGGGATTTTTTTGTTTAAAAACGTGTGTTAAGCTTTAATATCTGACATATGTTTTTGGGTAAATACTAATCGCTTTATTTCCAGAAGATCGTTTTCATGAATTTTCTCTTTTGGGAAATATAAATAATGAAGCTTGTTAAGGTAAACAACTACCCATTTTTTATTGTCTTCTATCTTGAAAATATTTTCCCAACCAAGAGTAAGTGAAGAAGAACGTTTTTTTATCTCTATGCCACTATCGTCAATTTTCCAATGTGACTCTTCTTCAACCGAAGCTGTAGTTTTATATGCCCGTTTAAGGCGGATATAAAATACTAACACGATAACAGCAAATATTAAAATTAGCGCCCCCCATCCCTTAACAACATCCTGGAAAGCCAGTTTTCCCTTTAAGAATAGTGCAACCTGGCTTAAAAGTACATAGCCTAACAAAGCTATGGTCCAATAAGAAGTATAAAATCTTCTCAATAACATGTTTAAAGATGACTTCAGGCTTGATTTGTAAGTAAAAGTTACCGTTTGCATGTTGATTTCAGAAAATTCGACTTAATCCCAAAGCGTAGCCGGGTAGGTGCCATTGGCAACCAGGTCCGAAATGCATTTTTGTACAATAGGTTTATCTTCTTTATAAGTAACGCCAAACCATTTTGCACCGGTTGGGATAACTTTAAATGATGCTACATTCCCTTTTATCAGTTTATCAGCTACCAAAGGGATAAAAAATTCTGATTTTGGATTGTTTTCATTGGCGGCAACAAATTCTCTGAACATATCTTCGCTTTGGCCGAAAACTGCCGGCGTAAAGCCCCAGAAATTCATAGATACACGGGTATCATTGCTTAATGCGTGCTCACCCGTAGCATCTTTGTATGCCACGCTGCCATCTTCTTTAAAGTAAACTTCGGTACGCTCATTAATTTCAACCATGTTGCCGGCGTCATCAACTTTACAAACACCGCGCGATACCGATCCGTAGTCAGACAATGTTCTGTCAATTTGGTAACCTATTAATGAGTAAGTATCATCAGTAACCTCGGTAGTTAAAAATTTGGCCATTTTTTCAAATGAGTCGTAACCATAAAAATCGTCGGCGTTAATAACGCAAAAAGGCTCATTGATTTGGTTACGTGCTGCAAGCACCGCATGAGCGGTACCCCAGGGTTTTGCGCGTTCAATTTCTTTATCAATGCCAAATGGTTTCAGGTCGAAACTTTGAAACACGTAATCGGTTTCAATGCGGCCCTGTAGTTTGGGTTCAAAAATAGCTTTAAAATTATCGGCAAATTCTTCGCGGATGATAAAGCTTACCTTACCAAAACCTGCTTTTATAGCATCATAAATTGAATAATCGATTATGGTTTCTCCGTTGGGGCCAAAGCCGTCAACCTGTTTCATACTGCCGTAACGGCTGGCCATACCAGCGGCCAAAATAAGTAGCGTGGGTTTCATAAGGATGTATATGTGGGGTACTTAGTTGCTAATATTATATTTTATTAATAGAATAAGGAAATGGTTTAAAATCGAATTTGTTTTAACCTGTTTAGTTATTTGATGTACCTGAAATCCTGGCCGGCTGTAATGTTTAACAGTGTTTCGTAAATTAAACGGATAACATTATCTACATCCTGTTTGTGAATCATCTCTACCGTGGTATGCATATAACGTAGTGGCAAAGAGATTAATGCTGAGGGTACACCGTCATTTGAGTAAGCAAAAGCATCTGTATCGGTACCTGTTGACCGCGAGGAGGCCTGGCGCTGGAAAGGAATTTCGGCTTTTTGAGCGGTTTCTATCAGTAATTTATTCAGATTATTTTGTACAGCCGGGGCGTATGATACTACCGGACCGCGGCCGCAAGCCAGGTCGCCCTGTGTAATCTTGTTAATCATCGGTGTTTGGGTATCGTGGGTTACATCGGTAACAATTGCCACGTTCGGTTTTATTTTATGAGCTATCATTTCGGCGCCACGCAAACCAATCTCTTCCTGTACCGCATTTACAATGTATAGGCCAAAAGGTAGTTTAATGTTGTTTTCCTTTAACAAGCGGGCAACTTCCGCAATCATGAAACCACCGGCGCGGTTATCCAAAGCGCGGCCAACATAATAGCGATCGTTAAGGATCATAAACTCATCCTCATAAGTGATAACGCAACCTACGTGAATGCCCAATTTTTCAACCTCTTCCTTTGATGTGCACCCACAATCTAAAAAGATGTTTTTAAGCGTCGGGGCCTCTTCTTTATCGCCGCCTGTGCGGGTGTGAATTGCCGGCCAGCCAAATACCGCTTTTACAATACCATTATCGGTGTGGATGTTTACCCGTTTTGAAGGCGCTATCTGGTGATCTGACCCGCCATTACGGATTACATATATCAAACCATCGTTGGTAATGTAGTTTACAAACCATGAAATTTCATCGGCATGTGCTTCAATAACAACCTTATAATCGGCCTTTGGGTTAATGATACCAACCGCGGTGCCATAGTTATCTACATAATGCGTATCGATGTATGGTTTTAGGTATTCCAACCATAATTCCTGGCCTTTCCATTCAAAACCGGTAGGCGAGGGGTTGTTAATATATTTTTCGAAAAAAGACAGTGAAGTTTCGTTTACAACTGAAATATGCGGAGTGGGATCTGATTTCTTTTTAGCCATGTTGTTTGAGTAACCTATAATAAGCAATAAAGCAAATATAATAAAGCCATTGATATTGCCTCAAAATAACTTGCCATAATGGAAATAAATTGATGTTTTTATTGTTAATTTAATATCTCTACATCGGGAATTCATGTTTTTTTTAATTCATAGGGCAATTAAACCTTTTCATTATTTTTTTGTCATTAACTGTATGCCTTACAGTAATCTGTAAGTATGGGATATTTACAATATTTTTGAATTTTGATACCTTAATAAACCCCATCGTGAAACGATTTGCGCCTTTTTTTATCCTGATTGTTGTTTTTTTTACGTCCTGCAGCATACCTCAATACGTTACCGTACCTGTTAATTATGGCCCTAAAATGAGTTTTAGCCGCGATAGCACTACAATAGTTGTGGTAAACCGTTATCAGCCCGATTCTCTTAAGATCAGGGATTACAGGCGAATAAATGTTTTGAAAAAAATGGCAGTTGTATCGCTCCAAACGGCCGCCGACCAGCTGAAATATTTAAAAGGGGTACACATCATCAATCTTGTCGATTCGGTGAATTACGCTGTAAATACCGACTCGGTTAAGTTTTTGGCTGCCGCGAATAAAGCAAATTACGTTTTAGTACTTAACGATATTACTGCGGGCATTTACCCCGAAACGGTATATTACAATGGTGTTCCATCTAATTATTACGCTACTAAAATAAAAACCAGCCTGTCGTTATTTGAGAGTAATGGAGTTTATTCGAAGAAGCTTTCGGGTATGGCCGAAGTGCCGCAGGATGAAGTTTATTCGGGTGGTTTTGCCTCTTTATTTTACCGTCCATCGTACAGGAGCAGTGTGCCGGCTATAACAACGGCCACCCGCGATGCTACCCTTGATGCCTTAAAAGATTATTTGCCTTTCTCGATATCAAATGAACGACCATTGTATGCCGATGGCGGGCAGCTCGAATCGTCGGTGATGCAAATTAAAGCCGGTAAATTTGATGTAGCTTTTAAAATTTTGAACCCGCTGATAGATGGCGCCGATGCCAAACTGGCCAGCAAAGCAGCCTATAACCTTGCTGTAGTTTACGAAGCCCAGGGCGATATTGACGAGGCACTTAAAACCGCCAAACTATCCAACCAAAAACACCCGAATGATTACGCCAAAGCAATAATTGTGGATTTGATGAAGGAGTAGGGGATTTCGGAATTCGGATTTGAGATTTCGGATTTGTGAATGAGCAGATGATTTGCAATTTGTTTTTGTCTGAACTCGGATTAAGCAGATTTTTTGGATTTGATTTGCATGCGGTCATCTTGGATTAGTAAATGTCTTTATCAATCCCAGGGCGCAAAATCCAAAAAATCTGACAAATCTGTTTAATCCCGGTTCAGAAACATCTGCACATCTGAAATCTGCACATCTACAGCCTACAACTCCTTCTCCAGTATCTCGTAGTCAAAGCCATTTTTAGAAAACAGCTGCCCGGTGTGTTTAAAATCAAATTTGAGGTAAAAGCCGATTGCGGATACCCGTGCATTGCACCACAGGCGTTTGCCACCGTTTTTTATCGAAAAATCGGTAATGTAATTAAACAACCGCCCGCCAACACCCATACCTTGCATTGATTCGTCAATGGCAAACTTGCGGAACTGGAAATCATCACCTTTTTGGAATAGCGATACCACGCCAACAACTGCATTATCCTTAAAAGCGGCAAAGTGAAGGCCGCTATTGTCCTCGTCCATTTCCATTTCATAAAGTTTTTGGTTAGGGTATAAAACCCGCTGCCGCAACCGCCAGGTAAGTTCAGGACGGATTTGTTCGATTGATATTTCGGATTTCGGATGTTCGATTTCGGAATTATTCATTTTTGATTGGCAATATAAATTTATCTAACATGGTGGACAGACATTTGAATGTGCTAAATTGCACAAAGCATCATTTTAGTGTTAACCATGAAAAAATATAATATATTGATTATTAGATATTTATAAATAATTTATCTAAAATATGTTAAGTTATGTTAACCCAGTTTATATGTTTTTGCTCCGTGATTATGCCTGTATAACTTGCAATTCAAGATCAAAAATAAATCCGAAATTGAACATCCTCAATCCCAAATCACAAAGGGATATTTCCATGTTTTTTCCTGGGGTTATAGACCACTTTATTCTCCAGCATTTTAAAGGCGTGGATGAGTTTAAGGCGGGTTTCGGCGGGCTCAATTACTTCATCAATAAATCCGCGTTCGGCAGCTCGGTAGGGGTTGGCAAAGGTGTCTGAATATAATTGCTCTTTTTCTTTCCATTTAGCCTCCTTGTCTTCGGCTGTGCTTATTTCCCGTTTAAAAATAATTTCGGCAGCGCCTTTGGCGCCCATCACAGCAATCTCGGCCGATGGCCAGGCATAGTTCATATCGGCGCCAATGTGTTTAGAGTTCATCACATCGTAGGCACCGCCATAGGCTTTGCGGGTAATTACGGTAACACGCGGAACGGTAGCCTCGCAAAAGGCATAAAGCAGTTTGGCGCCGTTGGTGATAATGGCATTCCATTCCTGGTCGGTACCTGGTAAAAAGCCGGGTACATCTTCAAATACCAGCAAAGGTATATTGAAGCTATCGCAAAAGCGCACAAATCGGGCAGCCTTGGTTGAGCTGTTGATATCCAATACCCCGGCCAAAAATGCAGGCTGATTGGCAACAATGCCTATGCTGCGGCCGGCAAGACGGGCAAAGCCAACAACAATATTTTCGGCAAAATCTTTATGGATCTCCAAAAACGAGCCTGTATCAATAACATGATCAATAATTTCGCGGATATCATAAGGGGTTGATGCTATTTCGGGCAAAAGTGTATTTAATTCGGGGCGAAGCTCGTTTCCAATATCATAAGGCAGGGCAGGGGCCCTGTCCTCGCAATTCTGGGGCATATAGCTTAGCAGTTTTTTGATGTTTTGGATAGCCTCAATCTCGTTAGCACAGGCAAAATGGGTAACGCCCGATTTGGTGGCATGGGTTGTTGCACCGCCCAGTTCTTCGGATGTTACAATTTCATGGGTAACCGTTTTTACCACATTCGGCCCGGTTACAAACATATATGAGGTATGCTCAACCATTAAAATAAAATCGGTAATGGCCGGGGAGTACACCGCACCTCCCGCACAAGGGCCCATAATTGCCGAAATTTGAGGCACCACACCCGATGCCATGGTGTTTTTATAAAATATATCGGCATAGCCGCCTAAGGATACAACCCCTTCCTGGATGCGGGCGCCGCCAGAATCATTAAGGCCTACAACCGGTGCGCCGTTTTTTATCGCCAGGTCCATGATCTTCACAATCTTTTCGGCATGTGTTTCTGACAATGAGCCGCCGAAAACGGTAAAATCCTGCGAAAAAACATAAACCAATCGCCCGTTAATAGTGCCATAACCGGTTACAACACCATCGCCGGGGTATTTTTCTTTCTCCATCCCAAAATCTGTGGAACGATGAGAAACCAGCATGCCAATCTCCTGGAACGAGCCTTCGTCCATTAAAAAATGGAGCCGCTCACGTGCTGTTAATTTCCCTTTTTTATGCTGACTTTCAATACGTACCGCACCACCGCCTTCAAATGCCTTCTGGCGTTTTTGTCTTAATACTCCGAGCTTTTTATTCACAATTCAGGTTGTTTGTAACATGCTAAAAATAGTAATTAAATTGTAAGATGTACATAAAACTGCTGTGACATGCTTTCCCACGGGGGAATTTTGATTATATTTGTGACAATGAAGGTCAGGAAATTCAAAATACTGGTAGTTGCAATGTTTATGGGGGTCTTTATGTTAAAGATGGCCTTATCACTTGCCCCTGTATTTTTATATCTTGACAGCAAGGCCATGAGTGCCGTGATTATGCAGCTGGAGCAGGAATCAAAAGGCGAAAAGGATACACCCGATAAGGATGTGTTTAAAGAGAAAAAGGTTTTTGACGAGTACGATTTACACAGTATTGATTTCATTACTTTTGTTGCAGAAACTAAAGTGCTCCACAACCTGGAGCATGCCCTGTATATACAAACCTACCACCCGGTAGTGCCAACTCCCCCGCCCAACGTTTAAATGATTTAACCGGATATTTCTTATCCGGGCTGTAACGCTTTACAATTCATTTAAATTTTTATTCAAACACATTTCTTATGTCAATTAAGCAAGGTGGATTTGCCATGGGCAATCTTAACCTAAAAAAATACTTTTTGCCCAAAAACTTAAAACGCGATCTTCCGGCCAGTCTGGTTGTATTCCTGGTAGCGTTACCCTTATGTCTTGGTATAGCTTTAGCATCGGGCGCACCATTATTTGCCGGTGTGCTTACCGGTATCATTGGCGGTGTAGTTGTAGGCTCGTTGAGTGGTTCGCAGCTTAGCGTGGCCGGCCCGGCCGCTGGTTTAACCGTTATTGTATTAAACGCAATAACCAGCCTGGGTGCATATGAGACATTTTTATTGGCGCTTGTACTTGCCGGCATTTTTCAGATTTTGCTGGGTCTTTTAAAGGCCGGAACGATAGCCAATTACTTTCCGTCGGCGGTAATTGAAGGCATGCTGGCCGCTATCGGCATTATCCTGATCATGAAGCAGTTTCCGCACGCGGTGGGCTATGATGCCGATTTTGAGGGCGATGAAGGCTTTAACCAGGCCGATGAACACAATAGTTTTTCGGGTGTGCTGGGCGCGTTGAGTAAAATTAACTACGGGGCAGTAATTATCAGCATAGTTTCATTGGCTTTGATGATATATTGGCCAAAATTTAAAAAAATGGCTATGGTGCCTGCGCCTTTATTGGTTGTACTGGCGGGCATTGGCTTAAGCCTGGCTTTTAAAAATACGGGTTTGGCACTACTTGATAAGCAATTTGTACGCATACCTATTGTAAACAGCAGTACGGAGTTTTTTGCCCTTTTTAAAACCGCAGATTTTAGCAGCATTGGCAATAAACAGGTTTGGATAACCGCCTTTACAATTGCCGTGGTTGCCAGCCTTGAAACTTTGCTCAGTTTGGAAGCCGTTGATAAGATAGATCCAATTAAACGCATCTCGCCAACTAACCGCGAGCTTGTAGCCCAGGGGATAGGTAACATTACCAGCGGCCTTTTAGGCGGTTTACCTATGACAGCTGTTATTGTTCGGTCGTCTGCCAACGTTAATTCGGGCGCGCGTACCAAAACCAGCGCCGTGGTTCACGGCTTACTTTTATTAATATCGCTGTTGTTTATCCCGGTATTAATCAATTTAATCCCCTTATCCTGTTTGGCGGCTATCCTGCTCATGACAGGGTATAAGCTGGCGCGTATTGCCCTGTTTAAACACATGTGGCACCAGGGACTTAGCCAGTTTATTCCGTTTGTGGTAACCATTGTGGCCGTTGTTTTAACCGACCTGTTGATAGGTGTTGGCATTGGTATGCTTGTAGGTATCTTTTACATACTCCGCACCAATTTACGCAACCCGTATTTTTACCAGATTACTAAAAACGGCGATAAAAAGGTGATCAGGATTAAACTGGCCGAAGAGGTATCCTTTTTAAATAAAGCGGCCATACAAATTACGCTTACCAGCCTGCCAAGCGGAACCGATGTGATCATCGACGGCTCCAACTCGCGTTACATAGATCCGGATGTACTGGAGATCATCCATAATTATAAGCACAATGCCTATACCAAGGGGATAGTAGTGCAACTGCTTGAAATAAAGGACAAGTACGATGTACCTCCTTTAAAAGAATTAATGTATAACCCTAATTAGTTTTGGGTATTGAGTTATCAGTTTTGAGTTGTGGCACATCGCCGTTAAGCAGATTTAGCAATACCAGTAATTAACAAAAAAAAAGAAAAACATCATGGCACTTATAGAAAATAAAAAGAACGATAAACCGGTAATTGATACCACCAATATAAAACTGGCCCAGGCCGATAGTTATAAAGCGCTTATTCGGGGCAATGCCGAGTGGGTTGATAAAAAGTTAAAAGAAGACAGCAACTTTTTTACTAACCTGGCTAAAGGCCAGTCGCCACAGGTATTGTGGATAGGCTGCTCAGACAGCCGTGTACCTGCCAACGAGGTTACGGGCACCAAAGCGGGCGAGGTATTTGTACATCGGAATATCGCGAATGTATGTGTACACTCGGATATGAACATGTTGAGTGTGCTGGATTATGCCGTTAACGTACTCAAAGTAAAGCATGTGATAGTTGCCGGTCATTACGGCTGCGGCGGCGTGGCTGCGGCAATGAGTAACAAACAATTTGGCTTAATTGATAACTGGCTGCGCCATATTAAAGATGTGTACCGCCTGCACAGTCATGAGCTTGACCGTATTACCGACGAAACCCAAAAGCAAAACCGGTTGGTGGAACTGAATGTAAGTGAGCAGGTGTACAACCTGTGCAAAACATCAATTATCCAAAATGCCTGGATGGAGCGCCACGACCTGGAAGTACACGGTTGGGTAATAGATTTAGGTACCGGTTTGGTGAAGGACATTAAAGTGAGCAGCAGCAGTCCGCATAATTTAGGTTATGTGTATGAGCTGGATAGCATCGAAGCTGTGGCCTCGCACTAATTTTTTGTTTGATTGAAATAGCCTCCCTTTGTTTGATTGGCATCTGGGGTTTATTATGTTTGATTAGCCCCGGCGCATGAAAATGGCCGGGGTTTTTTAGCCTCACCTAAATCCTCTCCAAAGGAGAGGACTTTGATTTTCATATTAGATAGAAAGGGGGGTATTAAATCTCCAGTTGATACGATTATTTGAGGATAACCTTTTCAAACCACTAACCTTATTTTAAAGTCTTGTTCTTTGAAGAGGATGATCGCAGTTTAATATTTTTTGTACTCATGAAAGCTTCTTTGTTTAGGAGAGGCTTTTGATTTTTTTATACTATTTTTAACCGTTGGTTATAAACAACGGCTATCTATGCTAAGGCAATCGAAAGAAGAACGCACACTTAAACAAAATTTATTGCTGGCGTCGTCAACGGCTTTTGTCTCGGGTGTTACCAACGTGGCTGGTATGGTTGCGTTTTTGGCCTTTACATCCAACATTACCGGCCATGTGGCCAACCTGGCCAAGCATATTGTGGAGCAAAACTTCAGGGAGATCATCGTATTTGTAATTTGGCTGCTGCTGTTTTTTGCCGGCGCCTTTTTATCTAACTTTATTGTGCGTTCGCTGGAGTATAAGAGCAGGTACAAGGCGCATTCTACACCAATAATTATCGAGATCGTTCTGCTCTTATTCGTGGCTATTTACGGACATAATTTTTATAAAGAGACTGACCTGGAACGCGAAATAGTTATAGGTGTTATTATCTTTTGTATGGGCTTGCAAAATAGCCTGGTATCCACCATATCTGGCGGGTTGATAAAATCAACCCATTTAACCGGCTTGTTTACCGACCTGGGGGGCGATGTTTCAGAATGGGTACATCCTAATGTAGAGAAAACAACGGTTATCCGAAATAAGATTATCGTTCGGCTAACGGTGCTTTCTTTTTATTTTATCGGGGCCATTGCCGGCGGATTTTTATTTAATCTGTACGATTTTGCAATTTTTTACTTCATTCCATTAATTTTGCTTACGATATTATATTATGATTTATCGCCCGTAGCGCTGCACAAAATAACGCGTTTGTTTTGGGCCGATAAAGGCAGATCGATATAAAAACTATCTAACAATAATCTACGAAAAACTATGTGTGCCAAAAAATTAATACACGACACAAGCCATATTACTTACGAAAGCCTTTTAGAAGGTAATGAGCAATTTATTGCCGATGCTTTGGCCGAAGATCCTGACTATTTTAAAAAATTGGCCAACGGCCAAACACCGCCGGTACTTTGGATAGGTTGCGCTGATAGCCGGGTACCTGCAAACCAGATTACCAATACATCGCCGGGCGAAATATTTGTACACCGTAACATTGCCAATATGGTGATACACTCGGATATGAATATGTTATCGGTATTGGATTATGCGGTAAATGTGTTGAAAGTAAAACACGTTATTGTAACAGGCCATTACGGTTGCGGAGGTGTTATTGCCGCTATGAGTAATCACGAATTTGGTTTGATAGATAACTGGCTGCGCCACATTAAAGATGTTTACCGCCTGCATGCAGAGGAACTTGACGCTATTGAAAATGAGCAGGAGCGTACCAATCGCCTGGTTGAATTAAATGTGGTTGAAAACGTTTATAACCTTTGCAAAACCTCCATAGTGCAAAATGCCTGGAAAAATGGGCAGCCGCTGGCCGTACACGGCTGGGTATACAGCATAAGTACCGGCAAAATTAAAGATATGAAAGTGAGTACCAGTGACAATGCCAATTTAGGCGATGTATTTAAGTTTGAATAAGCAGGAGCACAACTGCTTCTATAAAATAATTTCAAACAGAAAGGGCTGTCACATTTGCGATAGCCCTTTCTGTTTAAAAACAAATGAATATATTTTTAGTCGACTTTACTTACCCTGCCCGAACCTGCATAGCGTGTTTCGCCTGTTGTTGCATTGCCCGAGTAAAGTACACTGCCCGAACCTGCTATACGGGCCGAAACCGTTTTATTGGCGATGATATTGACACTACCCGAGCCGGCAATCCTGGCTTCTACAGTTTCGGTTTTTAGTTCTTTGCCATTTACCTCGCCAGATCCGGCTATGTTTACATCGGCCAGGCCGGTGCTTCCTTTAATATCTATAGAGCCAGATCCGCTTAAACGTAAATCAAGTGTTGATGACTTAACTGCTGTTTTAACATTACCCGAACCGCTCAATGCTACTTTGGCGTTATTGCCGGTTAATACGCCATCTACGGTTAAATTGCCCGACCCGCTGTTGGCCAAATATTTTAACGTTTTAGCCGTTATATAAATATTGGCGCGTTTGATATTGTTGTGCTTGTTCCAATGATCTTTAAATTCAACCATCAGTACGCCGTCCTCAACTTCGGTTTTAATATCGTTCACCACATCGGCATCTACGTCAAGCTTAATGCTTTCTGTGCCGTCAATTTTTATAAACACATTGAACGGGCCGCCGCAGGCAATACCTGTATAGCCCGATACATTTCGTGTAACCACTTGCGCTGATGTATTAACAGCTATGAAAGCGGTAAGCAGCAATGCCATTCCAGAGAAGATAAGTTTTTTCATGATCATCCTTTTTTGTTTATAAGACGCAGCAGGAAATAAAAACGTTGCATGTTTTTCCTGCACGCCCTTCACTTTTCGCCTTTCACCTTTTACCTTTTACCTTTCACCTTTTGCCTTTCGCCGCTCCTCACCAAACTCACTGCTTTTCCTTCACGTTGCTTCCGTTCCTTATTTCATCGCTGGCAACTTTTACCAGTTTATCTCCGGGTTTAAGATCTCCGAATATCTCCATCATATCGCCCGATGTAAGGCCTTTTTTTACATCAACCCACTGCGCTTTATTGTTTACCACTTTAATTACAAACACTTTTTCGGTTGATGTTGCTACCGCTGTTTTGGCTACCACAAAAGTACTGTCGCCATCGGGCAACGGAACGTTAACCTCGGCAAACATATGCGGCAGTAGCTTTTTGCTTTTATTGTAAACATCCATTTCCAAACGTTCGGCTCTCAGTTTTTCATCAAGTGCACCTGCCATACGTTTTACCTGGGCTGTAAATTTTTCATTGGGCAAAGCTTTTATGGTAAAGTTTACTTCGCTTTTATTGCTTAATGATCCGGTGTAGCTTTCTGGCACCGATACCACTAAACGAAGCCTGTTTTGGTCCTGTAAAGTAAACAACGGATCAGATCCTTTACCACCTGGGCCTACATAGGCGCCCAGGTTTACGTTACGGCTGGTGATAACACCATCAAAAGGGGCCCTTATCTCCAGGTAAGCCAGGTTAGCTGATACTTCTTTTAAGGCAGATTTTGCAGCTTCTACGTTAGCCATATCCGCATTCTTTTTAGCTTCGGCCTGTTCCAGGTCGTTAAGCGAGATAGTTCCGGGGGTTTTGCTGGTGCTTACCAACCTGTCATAAGTTGCTTTGCTGGCATAGTAAACAGCCTCATATTGCTTAATGCGCGATTGCGCACCTGCAAGTTGTGAGTTTATTTCGGGCGCCTCTAACACCACCAGCAACTGGCCTGCATGTACTTCAGACCCTATATCAACTAAAAGTTTTTTAACATAACTGTTAACTTTTGCATAAAGGTCAACCTGCTGGTAAGGAATCAACTCACCGGGGATGGAAATGCTGCTGCTTAATTTACCTTTGGCTACAGTCACCAGTTCAACGGTTGGTGTTTCGGCGGCTGCCTGCGTTTGCTCTTCAGCCTGCTGGTCCTGTTTTTCCTTATCATCAGAGTGGCAAGCACTTAATGAGCTTAAAGCAATAGCAAAAGCGGCAAGGATAAGTATCGGTTTATTTTTAAATTTATTCATGATGATGTAAAGGGACATAAAATTTACTTTCTTTATCTTCTGGGTCTAACGAAACGGATTGGGTTGTGGCATCGGCTTGTACCCAGGCAAAAACCAGTGGTAATACCAGCAAAGCGGCAAAGGTTGAAGCTATAAGCCCGCCAATAACTGCCCGGCCTAATGGCGATGTTTGATCGCCCCCTTCGCCCAGACCCGATGCCATGGGCACCATTCCTACAATCATGGCCAAACTGGTCATCAAAATAGGGCGTAAACGAAGTGCAACCGCCTCGCGGGCCGATTTTAATGCATCGCCATTATGCTTGCGTAATTCTTCGGCGTTGGTTATCAGTAATACCGCGTTGGAGATGGACACACCTACCGACATGATCATACCCATGTACGATTGCAGGTTAAGCGTTGATCCCATTATTTTTACCAAAAACAACGATCCAAACAATACAGCCGGTACGGTAGATAATACAACCAGCGACATTTTAAACGACTGAAAGTTAGCAGCCAGCATCAGGAATATTACCAGGATGGCCACTATCAAGCCCGATTGCAGGCTATCCAGCGTAGCTGTTAGTGTTTGGCTCATACCGCGCATCTCAATAGTTAAACCGCGGGGCGGTTTTCCCAAAGCGTCAATTGCTTTTTGAACATCGTTTGTTGCGGTGCCCAGGTCTTTATTGTATAAGTTGGCCGTTACCGATAGAGTAGGGATAGCGCCGATATTATCGTTTTCGCCATTGGTAACCCCTGTTTTAATATCGGCAACGTCGCCCAGTACCGGGCGGGACTGGTTGGCCAGTACTGGTATCTCGCGCACATCATTCAGGCTGCTCATCTGGTACTCTGGTACCTGTACCTGTACCAGGTAGCTTAGGCCTGCCTTTTCATCAATCCAGTTGTTTTTTTCGGTAAACCTTGATGATGATGTGGAGGCCACCAACGATCGGGAAATGTCGTTCAATCCAACACCCAATTGTGCTGCACGTTGCCTGTCGATATTGATATCGATAGTTGGATAATTAAATGATTGCCCTATTTGTGCGTCGCGCAGGTATTTAATATCCTTTAGCTTATCTAAAATTTTAAAGGCATATTCCTGATTTTGCTTTTTGTTTTTACCGGATAATGCAATTTCGATAGGCGTAGGCGAGCCCTGGCTCAAAATTTTATCGGTAAGTTCTATCGGCTCGAAAGAGAGTTTCACCCCCGGTATTTGTTTAGCTACCTGGTAGCGTATTTTTTCTTTCAAATCATCAAGGTTTACTTTGTAATCCTCGGTTAAGCTTATCTGCATAACTGCCTCCTGCGGGCCGGCCATGAACAGGTATATCGGGTTGGTAGAGAACGACGAGGGGTGCGAACCAACAAATGTGGAGGTGATGGCAATATGGTTTTTGCCCACAATTTCGCCCAATATATGCTGTGCTTTAACCGCGATAAGCTCGGTGCGTTCGAGCCTGGTACCATCCGGGGCACGCAAACGCACCTGGAATGTTCCGGAGTTTACTTTGGGCAATACATCGCGCCCAATGATGTTAAATAGTAAAAAAGCCAAAGCAAATGCGCCTATCACGTATACAGTTACAATAAGTTTGCGGGCCGGCAGCATACGGTCCATCAGGCGCATAAAACTTTCCCTGAACTTGTCAAACCTGGTCGCCTTTTCGCCTGGATGCTCCAACGCCAGCTTCATCGCTTTTTCCTTTTGCTCCCATGGCTCGCCTTCATCCTCCAACGCAAAACCGTCGGGATGGCTATGGTCTTCGTGCTTGTTCACCATAATCCAGTTGGCCATGATGGGTACAAACGTTTGGGCCAAAAAGTAAGAGATGATCATGGAGAAACCGATAGCTAAAGCCAGCGGCAGGAACAATGCGCCCGGAATCCCCGTCATGGTAAAGGCAGGGGCGAAAACCGCCAGGATACAAAACAAGATCAATAATTTGGGGAAGGCTATTTCCTTGCAGGCATCCCAGATAGCCAATGCTTTAGGCTTGCCCATATCAAAATGCTGGTGAATATTCTCTATAGTCACCGTTGATTCATCCACCAGGATCCCGATAGCCAGCGAAAGCCCGCTCAGCGTCATGATATTGATGGTTTGGTGGAACAGCGACAGGAAGAATATTGCCGAGATGATACAGGTTGGGATAGTTAATATTACAATTAACGCACCGCGCCTGTCGCCCAGGAACAGCAATACCATTAAGCCGGTAAGCACCGCGCCAATTGCGCCTTCCTCGGCCAAACTCTTAACAGCGTTTATCACGTAAATCGATTGATCGAATACAAAAGATAGTTTTACATCCGG
The DNA here is from genome assembly GCF_058801545.1 of Mucilaginibacter sp. GW822-FHT03E02. Lineage (NCBI taxonomy): Bacteria > Pseudomonadati > Bacteroidota > Sphingobacteriia > Sphingobacteriales > Sphingobacteriaceae > Mucilaginibacter > Mucilaginibacter sp. GW822-FHT03E02. The sequence continues at coordinate 5,901,541 of NZ_JBXANJ010000001.1, forward strand.
CGGTACCAAAGCCTGGAACCTTGGTAGTGCCTTCTTCAAATTCTGCACTACCTCCCAGGTTGATGCCGTGGCCGATTTGGTAATAGGCAGGTAAACCGATCGCTTGCCGTTGATAAGAGCGTAACCGTTGGTAATATCAGCCCCATCCTCAATGGTTGCTACATCGCGCATAAATACAGTTTGGATGCCGTTTTTATACAGCGGGATATCCCCAAAATCTTTTACATTTTTTATGGTGGTATTTGATGGCGCCAGGTAATTATAATCGCCTATGCGTACGTTACCTGCAGGGGTATTCTGGTTGTTTTCGCGCAGGGCAGCAACAATCTGATCGGGCGTTAAATTGTGGGTCCTTAATGCAGTCGGGTCTATTTTAATCAATACGGTACGCTGGTTACCTCCAAAGGGAGCAGGTGCAACTAAACCTGGTATTGAGGTAAACGACGAGCGGATATAAACCGAAGCATAATCAAGCAACTCGTTATTGGTACGGGTGGCGCTGCTTAATACCAGCTGGCCAACCGGCAGGGTAGAGGCATCAAACCTGAGAATAAACGGCGGTTGCGACCCCTGCGGAAACGCCGACTGCGCCCTATTGGTGTACGCCGTGACCTCCGCCGCGGCCTGGGCCATGTTGGTACCCTCGTAAAAGGTAACTTTTATCAGTGTTAGGCCCTGTATGTTTTTTGTTTCGATACTTTTCACGCCCGAAACGAAGAGCAGCAGGTTAACATATTGCTTACCAAAGTAAGCCTCCATTTGGTTTGGGGTAAAACCACCGTATGGGTGAGATACATAGATAACCGGCAGGTTCAAATCCGGAAAAATGTCGATCTTGATAGTACGTACCGCATTTATCCCGAAAAAAAACAACCCGGCTACTATAACCAATATGGTAATTGGTTTTTGAAGCGCCCCTTTTATCATTCCCATTATATAATGTGTATCAGTTTTAAAAATTATTAATGAATAAGCCAAAATCGCCGGTAGCGGCGGCTTTGTAAAGCAGCGCCTGCCAAACGTTGTTGGATGCTATGTACTTGTCAACTTCGGCACGGTTTAATGTGTAAAGGGCTTGCGTAAAATCGACGATGTTCGATAGCCCGTTTTTGTACAGTGCGTATTTTTGGGTGTAGGCATCGCTGGCTGCTTTTACTTCAACGGGTACTTCGTTGTAGTTTTTAAGGGCGTTGCTGATGCGGGTTTCGGCCAATGACTGCTGAGCCTGCAGCTGCTGGGCTACCAGGTCATAATCATTTTTATATTGTGCCGATGTGAATTTTTGCGATTCTACCTGGTAATGTGTCCTGAAAATAGTTGTAAAATTCCAAACCATAGCCACACCAAATAAATAATTATAGCGGGTAGGGTCGGCACCGGCACCATAGCTACTGCTGTAACTGCTTTGGTTGGTGCCATAATCGGAGTTAAAGCCCGAGCCGCGGCCCTGGTAAACACCAAACAGGCTAAAGGTGGGCAAGGCAAACGTTTTGAGGTATTTAGCCTGCTCGTCGCTTACGCCTATCCGGTTTTGGAAATAACGTAACGTAGGATGATCTGTAGCCGAAACCGCGCTTTGCGCGGCCAGGGTTGTTGGCGCTTTGGTAATAAAGGCGCTATCCAGTTCAAACTCCTGCGCCGGGATGCCCAAATAAACGGATAGCTGGTTGCTTTGGTCCTGTACTGTCTGCCGGGTGTTGGTTAAAGCTATGCGGGCGTTTGATACTTCGGCGTTAGCCAACGATGAATCAACACCAGCATTAAGGCCGTTTTTTACGCGGGCAACCACCACGGTTTGCAGGTCGATGGCGCGGTTAAGGTTATCCTGCTGTGCTTTTTGCAACTGCTGGGCAGCCAATAAATTAAGATAGGTACTTGCCACGCGTATCTGGTGCTGAAAAGTTTCCTGGCTAAGGTCGGCCTGTTCGCGGTTAACCACCTGGCTTTGCACTTTAACTTTTTCCTTCGCTTTGCCAAAGCTGAAAAAATCCCAGCTTACGTTGCTTAGGTAAAGTGAGCCAAATGCCGAATTCCAGTTCTGCTTAGGTAGTGCAGGGCCCGATGATGCCGCCGAAAGACCATGATAACCATATAGCGGGCCGTTTTGCCCGTTGGCGGTTCCGTAGTCTTGTTGTGCCGAGATGCTTACATCTGGTAGATATTCTGTGCGTGTTTCTTTTAAATATGCCCTGGCAGCGTTTAACTGGTTAGCTTTCGACTTGATGGTACCGTAATTAGCGAGCGCCATTTGTTCAGCATTTTTAATATTGAGAACCTTTTGCTGAGCCTGAGCCTGGATGACATAAAAAACACCTAAAAACAGAAGTAATTGTTTTGAAGGTATCTGTAACATTGTAGTGTAATTTGTACACGGCAAATGTAGATTTATCATATATATTAGAAAAATGAATTAATTTTGTCATAATCATTAGAAAAACTAATATATGAATATTGCACTTCATCATTTTCGTTTGGTTGATACAATTTCGAAGGAAGGATCGCTTACAAAAGCAGCCGCAACTTTGCATTTAACACAGTCGGCGCTGAGCCATCAATTGAAAGAATTGGAGCGCGAAATGGACATTGAAGTTTTTCACCGGCAGGGTAAAAAACTCCATCTTAGCGAGCAGGGGTATCGCTTCCTGCGGAGCGCCGAAAAGATCCTGGCCGAGCTGAATTCGCTGGAAGAAGACATCCAGAATTACAAGAACGGCAAGACCGGGAAACTTACCATCAGCATGCAATGTTACACGGCTTATCATTGGTTGCCGGGCATCATCAAATATTACAAAAACCGCTGGCCTGATATCAATATCCACATTTTATCGGATGCAACACGCCGCCCGCTGGAGTATTTAATGCGCGGCGAACTGGATATTGGCATAGTGCGTACGCAGATGATAAATACCAAAATTGTATACGAGCCTATCTTTGAAGATCAGCTTGTGGCCGTAATTTGTACCGATCATCCGCTGGCAAAAAAGGACGTCATCAGCGTATCGGATTTCCAGGACGAGGAGCTCATTTTACCGTTGTATGATCCATCATACCAGGACACGCCCGTAATTGAAGCCCTCATCCAGGCGCAGCAGGTAAAGCCCAAAACACTGCACCGCATTCACTATACTGATGCCACTATCGAGATGGTAAACGCAGGCCTTGGCATCAGCGTTATGGCCGACTGGATTGTTAAACCATACCTCAATGGTCGCAACATTGTGACAAAACCACTACATCATACCATTGCCCAACGCACCTGGTACGCCGCCACTATCAAGCAAACACCGGCTATTCAAAACTTTTTGGAGTGTTTGAAAATGCATTTTTCTATCAACGGATTAATTGGAGAGCCAATCGCCGCTATTTTGGAACCGATGGCGGAGGTGGTTTAAGTATGTCAAAAATCTGCACAAAACTGTTAAAAGAATGGACGTTTTCGACAGTTTTGTGCAAGTTTTCTTCAATTATTTACAAGTGTTATGTAACAGCTGCCAATTGTTGATTTTACCGGGTCTTTTTATACATGGTGAAACAATCTTTGCATCTGAATTTATTGAGGGGGACAAATCTGTTTCAGCATTTCAACTATCTTATCCAGCTTCTCAATTTCGATTGAATTTAGTTTTGCCAGCAATTGTTCTATTTCCTGTTTTGCTTCTACGTTTGTTTTAAAATCGGCATCGGCCTGGGCACGGTCGCGTTCACCCTGCCGGTTTTGGGCCATCATAATTATCGGCGCAGCATAAGCGGCCTGGGTAGAGAACAGCAGGTTTAGCAGGATGAAAGGGTAAACATCCCAATGAGTTACAAATGCAACCACGTTAAGACCCATCCATAAAACTACGATCAACGATTGAATGATAATAAATCGCCATGAACCCATGCCCTTTGCTACGCTGTCGGCCAGCCTTTGGCCAAATCCTAATGATGCTGTGTGCTTCTCGTGCCACGTTTTGTTTTGTTCCATTTCTTTTAATTTTTATTAATGATTAAAAGCGGGCAGGGAAATTCGCGCTTAAGCAGTAATGTTAAGCAAAGCTTTTGTAAATAAGTTGTTTAAACGGTCAAATTTTTTGTACATCGCTGTTTTTTCAAGCCATGTTGGTAAAAAGGACAGGGAACAAAGAAAATTCAGTTACTATGTATGCTTTCGGTAATCTTGTTACCATTATTGGGCAAAAAAACATATTTTGGTACCATCCAAATTTTATGACAATAAGCAGGCCTTCAATAAAGTATGAATAAAAGAGATACCTGTTTTTTATGGCTTTTAATTCTTACTATTTTTTCCGTTGGCGCTTTTGCGCAATCGCCTTCAAAAGTTAATACAGTATTTCAAATTTATAAAGATAGCACGCGGGCTGCACCTCCATTTGCGCCGGGCAAGGTGCAGGCAATTGGCAACCGGCAGCTTAAAGTGAATGCGACACCAACAGTATCGCCGCCAAATATTAAATATCAAAGTCCGCAGGTTTATATTACCAATACGGTTATACCATCATTAAGGCCTGCCAATACAGGCGGCGCGGTACCGGCGGCAATATACGGCCAGGTAAGCACATTTGCCGGTGGACGGGCCCCGGTCACTTACGATTCGCAGGGAACAGATGCTGGCTTTAACCTGCCCTCGGGTATCGGTGGGGATGCATCAGGTAATATTTACGTTTCGGATTTTGGCAGCGGCGCTATCCGTAAAATATCGCCTGCAGCCGATGTACATACCATTGCCAACACCAATTCGCCATCGGGATTGGCGCTTGATAGCCAGGGCAATATTTATGTTACCGATTTTTATACCAACAAAATCCTTAAAATTACTCCGGCCGGAGCATCGTCGGTTTTTGCTGGCAGCGGCAACGCCGGCAAAATTGATGGCATAGGCAAAGCAGCTTCATTTAATGCGCCCGGTGGTATAGCTGTTGACGCTTCGGATAATATTTACGTGGCCGATCAGCAAAATAACAGCATTCGCATGATCAGCCCCGCGGGAGCGGTTAAAACAATTGCCGGTAGTGGTGCCGCGGGCGCTAATAATGCGACTACAGGTTTGGCAGCAACCTTTAGAAACCCCGACGGTCTTGCAATTGATAAGCAGGGCAATATTTACGTGGCCGATACCAAAAATAACATGATAAGGAAGATTGCAACCGATGGTTCGGTAGCAACCTTTGCGGGCAGCGGGGCAGTTGGCAATGCCGATGGGTTAAAAACAGCAGCCTCATTTAACTACCCCACCGGGCTGGCAATTGATGCACCGGGTAATTTGTATGTGGCCGATTATAAAAATCACTCCATCCGGAAAATTACCCCGGCGGGCCAGGTAACAACCATTGCCGGCAACGGCTCGCCCGGTAGCGTAAATGGTATTGGCAGTGCCGCAACTTTTAATTATCCCATTAGCCCTGCTTTTGACAGCAACGGTAATTTATTTATAACCGATTTTGGCAATTACCTGGTAAGGGAAATAAACTTAACCGGCTATGCTATTGATAAGCCGCTACCGCCCGGATTGGTATTTGACCCCAAAACCGGCATTATAAGTGGTACGCCAACGGCCGCAACCCCGGCCACCAATTATACCATTACGGCATATAACGCGGGCGGCAGCAGCGCTGTAACTATAAATATCCAGGTTAGTGATGTGCCGCTTAAGCCATCTGTTATCACCTTTAATTCGTTGCCGTCTGCGGTTAAAAACATTATAAAACCTAATGTCAGCAGCACCAATCCCGAAACGCCTATCGTTTTAACAAGCAGCGATCCTGCGGTGGCAATCATCACGGCTGACGGCAATATTCTGCTAACCGGCGTGGGTTATACAACAATAACGGCCACCCAGGCCGGTAATGCCAATTACAGTACGGCCGCCCCGGTATCGCGACAGCTTACCGTATACCAGCAGGGTTATATTGCCTTTGCGGCCCTGCCGGTTAAGCACCTTAACGACGCCGATTTTGCTCCCGGCGCTACAAGCAATGTTACAGCCTTCCCCATAACGTATACCAGCAGCAATCCGCAGGTAGCAACCATTATTAATGGGTTCATTCATGTTACCGGTATTGGTACTACCACTATTACAGCATCGCAGGCAGGCGATGTCCTGAACCTTGCCGCAACGCCGGTTACGCAGGAGTTAACCGTTAGCCCGATGCTGGCATTTGGAACCATATCTTCAAAAATATCCTGCGACAATGATTTCGATCCCGGTGCCACCAGCCTAAAGCCGATTAGTTACACCAGCAGTAACCCGGCCGTGGCAACCATTGTAAATGGCCAGGTTCATTTGGTTGCCGCGGGGACATCAACCATCACAGCCACCAGTAACGGTGAGGTGCTTACCCAGGTTTTAACTGTTAATAACGTATCGGCGCCAGCCATATCTATTAGCTCAGATCTGCATAATCCCAATTGCAGCGGTACGGCTATCTTATTTACGGCAAGCCCCACCAATGCAGGTACTAATCCAACCTATGCCTGGCAGGTAAATGGCAGTGCTGCCGGTACCAATAGCCCTACATTTGCAAGCAATATACTGACCAATGGCGATGTTGTTACCTGTACACTCACCAATAACAGTACCTGTGCAGGGCCTTTATCTGCCCTGTCAAATGCCATCAACGTGGACGTGATAGTACCACTTACTCCGTCACCATCGGTTACTATTGCCGCATCTGCCGATGGCGTATACGCCGGCACCACAATCACTTTTACCGCAACCGCGCAGCCTTCCGCCGCCGTTACAGCCTACCAATGGCAGGTAAACGGCGCCAATGTAGGCTTAAATCAAAGTACATTTACCGGCAACACTTTTAATAATGGCGATGTGATTACCTGTACCATTACAACAAATAATGCCTGCACAGCACCTGTTACCAGTAATTTGCTGTTTGTTAATATTTTGCCGCCTGTTGTTATAACTGTTGTCAACGCATTTAGCCCCAATGGCGATGGCATTAACGATACATGGAATATCCCCAACCTTTCCTTTTTTCCTGATTGCGTGGTGAGTGTGTTTAACCGGTACGGGCTTAAGGTGATGCAATCCACCGGTTATACCAAAGCCTGGGATGGCACCTATGGCGGCAAAACACTGCCTGCCGGGGTATATTATTACATCATCGATACCAAAGATAGCAGCAGGTCCAGGTTATCCGGGAATGTTACTATTTTAAGATAAAGTACGTTTGTGGGCGTTTCCACCACTGGTAGAAGTGGTGGCCGTGCTATCTGCTCATACTGCACGCCCGGCGCTATGCCCACAACCGGCCTTAAGCACAGGCCGGTATCCGCGGCTATCACTAACGCGAACTTGCGGATAATTGTAGGCCGGCAGCTATTACCGTGTAAACGGCCTTCGGCTCGAATGCCTGATCCTTAATATTCGTATTTCTTTTGGTAGTACCCGGTACGAAATCCTGTAACTGTCAACTTCAAACGCGTGAAAACTACCGTCGTTGTTTTTCTTGAGTCTATCGGGCTGATAGATATCTGATTTTTGCGGTAACGATTTAATTTTTAATAATATCCGCTGTTCAATTTTTTCGGCGTAGGTAAATTGGTCGTTGTTTTCCAGGTATTCAATAGCATCTATCAACTGTTTTACAGCCAATTTATTCCATTTAATATCCATTAAAGCGCTTTTCTCCTGTTTTTAAAAAGCTGCTCCACATCGTCATGACTAACAAAACTCCCAGCTTCAATTGCCGCGTCGGCCTGTTCAATCTCTGTATTGTATTCATCAATAAATGCGCTGTTGAGCTCATCCGCACTTTTGTGAACATTGGCCTGGTAGTTATAACGCAGGCTATCCAAAAAAGCCAATAGTACCTTCTCTTCCTGCTCGTTTTTCGTGTTTACCAATACGCTCATAAACCAAATTTAACCAAATATTTTTATAAAAACCAAAACTATAAAGCAGGCTATCCAATACGATGATAAATCCAAACAAACAGTTCCGGTTTGTACAATTTTATCACCATCAGCAACAATAGCTTTGTACCATCAAATCATATGGTTATGCTTAAAATCACCCTTATTATTACCGTGGCCTTGTCATCGGTGTTTTATACCGGCAATGCCCAACAAAAAAGTAAAAATCCAGAGCTGGCCGAAGCAAAAAAAGCGATAGTCGAAAGTAACCGTGTTTATTTCCAGGCTTTTGTTAAGAATGATCCGGCCATATTTATCGACAGGTATGCAAAGGATTGCTGGATAATGCCGCCAAATGCACCGGCTATGAAGGGGCCCGGTGCGCCGCTCAAATTTTTCAGGATAGCATATGACAAAATAGGACTGCGGAACGGCAAATTTATTACCCTTGATGTATTTGGCGATGGTGCGCATTATGTAACCGAAGTAGGACTTTGGAAGTCGTACGATGCCAACAATAAGCTGTTTGACGAAGGTAAATTCCTGGTGTTGTGGAAGAAGACACCCGCAGGCTGGAAAATGTTTCGCGATTCGTTTAGCAGCAACCGCCATAAATAATGTAATAAATTAGGAATGATGTTACAGAAAGAACCGTAAATTCACATCAGTAAAACTTTCAAAATAACTTTTACACTTTAATAGAATTGAGCTAATGGTCGATTCTGAATTTATCTATCTCGAAATTAAAGTCTCCCCTGCCGGGGGAGATTTAGAGGGGGCTTATTATGGAATTTAAACACTTTTTTCCATCGGATATTTTAAAGCCTTATGTAAGGCATTATTATATTTTTGAATCAGATTCGGACTCGGAATTTGAGGATACCGTATTCCCGAGCGGCGATATGGAAGTTATCTTTAACCTGGGTAGTGGTACCTGGGAATCGTCGGTTGATCATGAATTTTTGAAAACCCCACCCATTGAGCTATGGGGACAAATTACAAAACCCCTGGCCATCCGGTCGAAGGGGCGGCATACTATGCTGGGCATTAAGTTTTTTACGCATTCGGCAGCCTATTTTTTCAATGATGAAATGAGCGCGTTTAACGACCGGATAACCGATTTTACAGATGTTATTGGCAATCCCGCAAAAACACTGCACGCCCGGCTGCTGGAAACTGCAGACCAACTAAAAAGAATAACGCTGATAGAAAACTTCCTGGTAAAACGACTGATGGACAGCGAAAAAAGAGCACCAGGAATTGACAAGGTGGCCCACATTTTATCAAGCATAAAAAAAGAACCCGCCGAAAATAACCTGGGCAATATCGCTTCAAAATATGGTATCACTCCGCGGTACCTGCACAAACTAATTTACAGGCATACCGGCTTGTCGCCATCGTCATTCAATAAAATTATCCGTTTTCAGTACAGTCTTAAGCTTATCACCAAAAATGAGCAGCCTTTTACCGCTATCGCTTATGATAGCGGCTATTTTGATCAGTCGCATTTTATTCGCGATTTTAAATCTTTTACAGGCTTTACACCCTCGGCCTACCTGCAAAATATAACCCCGGTTAACCAGCTTTTGCAACAATAATTTAAACCGTTCCGGTTTGTACAATTTTGGCATTTGCAGCCGCTATACCTTTGTTTCAACAATTAAAACAAAGGTACAACATGAATAATTTCGAAACATTTTCGCAACTGCACCAAAACCCAACTCCGCTTATTTTAGGAAATATTTGGGATGTAAAGAGTGCACAAATTTTTGAGGCTAATGGTTACCAGGCCATTGGTGTTTCCAGCCAGGCGCTATCAAATGCAATGGGTTACCAGGATGGTGAAAACCTGCCCTTTGGTGTGCTCCTGCAACTGGCCAAACGGGTTGTTGAAGTAGTTGACATCCCTTTTTCGGTAGATATGGAAGGCGGTTACAGCCGCACCATCGAGGGTATTATTGCCAACATAGATAAACTGCACGACGCAGGCGTGGTTGGCATAAACCTGGAGGATACTATTGCCGGTGCCAGCCGGTACCTGCAACCCGTTGATGAATTTGAAAAAACGCTATCAGCAGTGGCAAACCACATCAGCAGGAACAACTTAAAACTGTTTTTAAACATCCGCACAGATGCTTTTCTGCTGGGGCAGCCATCAGCATTGTCCGAAACACTTATCCGCGTTAAAAACTATGAAAACGCGGGTGCCAGCGGAGTTTTTGTGCCCTGCATTACCGATAGCAACGATATTAAAGCGGTTGTAAATGCTACCGGTTTGCCCGTTAACGTCATGTGCATGCCTGCGCTGCCCGATTTTGAAGCACTGGCTTCGCTGGGTGTAAAACGCGTTAGCATGGGGCCGTTTCTTTTTAATAAGGCCTATGATAATGTTAGCCGGCTTGCAGCCGCGGTCATCAGCGATAAAAACTTCCTGTCAATTCTTTAACAATTTCAATTCACCCATAAATTTAATAAACCATGAACTTACCAAAAAGGGCTGAAGATGCCCACGCAACACTGGCCGCTGCTTTTAACACAGGCGATGTAGCCACAGTAATGAGTATGTACGATGTAACCGGCATTATTGTACCCGAACCAAACAAGCCTGTATCGGGCAGGCAGCAGTTTGAAGATTCGATAAAAGCCATTTTATCCATCAAAGGAAAAATGGAGATTAAAACCGTGTATTGCCTTCAAACAGGAAGTATCGCCCTTGGCCGCTCGGAGTGGAGCATTACCGATGGTGAAGAAGTAAAAGTGGCCGCCAAAGGCATCGAAGTGATGCAGCAGCAAACCGATGGTACCTGGAAAATAATCATCGACCAGGCCTTTGGTGCCGAAGCTGACCTGGTAGCTTAAAACAGTTCGACAACATGCTTCAACCGGCCCCGCTCTTTAATGAGCTATTGTGTACCCGCATCTTTTGAAAACGTATCAATAAATAAAAGGAAATGACATTTTTCTATTTATTCATAAGTTTCCAAAAGATATGTACACACAGTAGCCCAACGGGAGGGGGTGCAGTCGGAAATGAGCGCAAAGGCAGGGAGGGGTTTATACGAGCGGCGAGTTGCAAAGCGGCTTGAACGCCTGATTTAACCCCTACCTCCCCCCTCCCCAAGGAAGGAATCGCACACACCCTCCGCTTTTCTGTCACCGCGCAAGTCATATCCCGAAAGCCGCGTTTATGCGCGATGATTATCTTTATCGGCTCTATCCGCCAATTCGTCTATTCATCCCGGCCAAACGACGATTACAGGAGACGATACTCCGGGTAGTTGTTACCTTTAAACGATATAAAACAGCTATCCTGTAATTTAAAATCATGAAGAAGATTCAACCAACATGGTCGCGGCGGGAATTCCTGGCCGCGGTTACCCTTGCCGGGGCCGGTGCAGCCATAATACTAAACCCGCTGGCAGCGTGGGCAATTGATGAGGTAGACCCGCGCGTAGCCAAAATAGTAGCCGATACCCTTGGCATTGATACGCACAATCATATCGACGTGCCCCTAACCACGGCTGAAGTGCCCGGTCCGGATATCGATTTAGCGGGCCAACTAAAAAAATCAGGTTTAACGGCCATCTGCATGACATTCGCCGTAGATTATCAAAAATTGCAAAACCCAGGGGACGCCTACGAGCGGTTTAAAAATGGCCTGGCTTCCATGGATCAGCAGCTGGCCCGTAACGGCATGAAGCGCTCCCTGAACATGGCCGATCTTAACACCGCCCATAAAAAACGCCAGCCCACGGTTATCCAATCGGTTGAGGGCGGTCATTTTCTGGAAGGACACATCGAACGACTTGAAGAAGCCTATACCCGCAGCCTGCGACACCTGACACTGCTGCATGACAGCGATGCATCAGTACCCCTGGGCGACGTTTTTACCAACCCGGCCCGCTGGGGAGGCCTTACGCCTTTTGGCGCCGAAGTTATCCGCGAGTGCAACCGCCTTGGCATCCTTGTCGACCTGGGGCACGCCAGCGCCGATACGGTAGCCGCCGCACTTAAAGTGGCCAAACACCCGGTAATCATTTCGCACACCGGCCTTGATACCCAATTGGGGCAAAACCAGAACATGGCCCGCATGATGCGCCCCCGCCTCATCAGCAAAGAGCAGGCAAAAATTGTGGCCGATACAGGAGGCATTATCGGCGTATGGACGCACCTGGCCGGCTCGGCATCAGAGTATGCCCAAAATATCCGGGCCCTGGTTGATGTTATAGGGATAGATCATGTTTGCATAGGCACCGATACCAAACTAACCCCTGCTTACAGACCGGCAGGCGGCGGTTTCGGCCCCAAACCGGGCGAACAAGGCCCGCCACCCGGCAGCATGCCCGGCAACCGCCCCGACAGCCCTCCTCCGGGCGATAAAAACCATGATGGCCCAGGTGGCGGCCCAAACCGCGGCAAAATGGACGACGGTACAAACCAAACCTGGCCAGATCAAAATTCAGGGTTTTATTGCACCGTAGTAGAGGCGATGTTAAATACCGGTTTTAACGCCGATGAAATAGGCAAAATAGGCGGCGGCAACTTTTGCCGTGTGTTTGATGCTGCCACGGCCGGTAACCGGTAATGTTACCGGTCGGCTAATCGCACGGTTGTCATACCGGCACTTTCAAAGGTAAGGTTAACAGACCTGCTCCCGTTAGGCCGGGTGCGGTGTTTTACATTTTTTGATATGGTAAATAACTGATTAGGCAGCAACTCGATGGTGCTATCTTCCAGGTCAATAAATACGGAGCCTTCTATCACCAGGAAACTTTCATCCGAATCCGGGTGAAAGTGCCAGAAATAAGGCTCCGTCATAACGCTCATCCTCACTACATGGTCATTCACCAGCGCAACCGGAATATTGGTGTATGCGCTGTTGGTTGCGGCCGTTTGCGCAATATCAATTATTGTTAAACTTGGAGTATCCATGTGCCCGTAGTTATTATCGTGTATAAAGTTCGAAAATATAAAGCAGAGAAAAGCCTTTAGGCCCAAACCTAAAGGCTTTTTTTATTTAAAAATAAAGCCCCCTTATCCAGGAGGCTCTTAAACTATTATTTATCTCGCTGATTATTTAATTTCAATTTGCCTGCTCACAGTTTTGGCTTCTTCTTTTTTGGCAATGTTTACCTTCAGTACGCCATCGGTGTAAGTAGCTTCAATGCGGCTGTCGTCTGCAATATCCGGAAGGGTAAACGATCTCACAAACGAATTATAACTGTACTCGCGTTTGCTGTAATTCTTTTTTTCGCTGTTGTTCTCTGCTACTTGTTCAACAGAGATGCTTAGCACGTTGCGGTCAAGGCTTAGTTTAAAATCTTCTTTTTTTAAGCCGGGCGCAGCCAGTTCAATGTGAAAGTTTTCGGCGGTTTCGCTGATGTTGGCAGCCGGTACGCGGGCTATCATGCGATCGTTAAAAAATGTGTCGTTAAAAACAGAGTCAAAAACGTCATTAAAACCTGGCAGTAATGAGTTGCTCCTTTTTTCGGGATTAAATTTAACCAATGTCATGGGTTGTCCTCCTAAATAAATTTAATGATTGAACTTGTAATTAATTAAACTTCAGAACTTCGCGTTCTGATAATAACCCAACAACTAAAATGCCAAAGGTTACCCTGGGTTAAAAAACTGAAAAAAAATCATGTCCGGTGAAAAATTTTCAGTTTACGGCTGTCAAAAATTCAAGTATATCATCCACCGATTTTACCTATAGCTTTCCCTGTTATACTTGGCCCTGTAATCCAACGGCGATAGGCCTGTTATCTTTTTAAAAACTTCCCTGAAGGCCTTATCATCGGCATAGCCAACCTGGTCCATTACCTCAAAAATGCTTTTACGGCCTTTTTCAAGGGTGCTTTTGGCTACTTCTACTTTTACACGCTGCAAATACTCAACCGGGGTGTTACCGGTAGCTTTAATAAAACGCCTGTCGAAATTGCGGCGGCTGATGGCCAGTTTTGAAGCCAATCCTTCAAAGGATATTTTTTCGTGTAAGTTTTCTTCAATAAAGCTTTGGGCCTTGCCAATCAGTTCATCGCCATGATTTTTTTGTGCCTGAAAAATACTGAAAGGCGATTGCGATGTCCGGTCCATATCAATCTGGAAAACTTTGGAGCAGTAAATAGCTGTTTGCCTGTCAAAATATTTCTCGACCAGGAAAAGTACCAGGTTCAAAAAGGAGTAGGCACCGCCATTGGTATAAATACCCTGTTCAACCGTAAGCAGTTTATCGGTATGCACCTCGATGTTCGGGAAAAGGCGTTTAAAAGCAGTTGCCGCGTTCCAATGGGTGGAGCATGTTTTGCCATCGAGCAGGCCGGTAGCCGCTAACAAAAACGCGCCGGTACAAATGCTCGCTATTTCGGCGCCGAGTTGATATTGTTCGCCAATCCAACGTACAAGCGCGGCATTTTCTTTAAGTACCCGGTCGTACTCGTGCGAAACGGAGGGGATGATGAGCAGATCGGCTTTTTGTATTTCATTAATATCTACCGGAAAAATAGAAAAGAAACCACCATCCAGTTTTAGTTCCGTTTCAAATCCGGCTATGCGCACCTCCATCATAGGCCGGTGCCCCATTTGCTGCCAATAGCCATTGGCACGGTTCAGGATTTGAAAAGTACCTACCACACTGGCCAGGTTGGCGTACCCTTTGGGCACAATGATAACCACTTGCTTCATGACGATTTTTTTATAAAGATAATAAACCATCCTGTCCAAATCAACCCGTCAACATGTCTATATTACACCCTGTGTTTATAGTATTAAGACGGTAAATTTGTTAAACAATTCCCAATCAAACCAAAAACTGATAAAAATGAAAACACCAGATTTTACAACCACCCTGTTGGTTAACCAAAGCCCGCAGGAAGCATTTGACGCCATCAACAACGTACGCGGATGGTGGTCGGAAGAAATTGAAGGCGATACCTGCAAGGTAAATGACGAGTTTAATTACCATTTTGAAGACATCCATACCTGCAAAATAAAACTGGTAGAAGTTATCCCCAATCAAAAAGTAGTGTGGCTTGTGCTGGATAACTATTTTAAGTTTACCCAGGATAAAACCGAATGGAAGGCCACAAAAATCAGCTTCGATATTTCGAACCAAGATGGCAAAACGCAGATCGTTTTTACCCACCATGGCCTGGTACCCGAATATGAGTGTTTCGAGATTTGCCGGGGCGCGTGGACCAATTACATTCAAAACAGCCTCGCCAACCTGATCAGTACGGGTAAAGGCCTGCCCAACGCCGCCGGTACTGCAAGAACTGCAGATGAAGAAAAACTCCTGGCCGAAAAACAATAAGATGGTAAACCATCTCATTTCAAAAACACCATGAATAATTATCAAAAAAGCATCACCGTAAGCAAACCGGCGGATGAAGTTTACGCAGCCATTACCGGGCATATTGCCGATTGGTGGAGTGACGACCTTACCGGAACCTCCGCCCACACCGGCGACCAATATGATATTGCCTTCGGAAAAACAAAAAAAACCTTCAGTATAATTGAGGCGGTTCCCAATAAACGTGTAGTGTGGCAATGTGATAAAGCGTATATCGACATGGATTCCCTAAAAAACAAGGCAGAATGGGTGGGCACTAAACTGATATGGACCATAAGCGCCAACGACCAAGGTACAGCCCTGAATTTTTTGCACGAGGGCCTAAACCAAAGTTTTGAATGTTATAACGTATGCGAGGCCGGCTGGGATTATTTTATGGGCAGCCTGTATGCTTTTTTAACTACCGGTAGCGGGACACCGTATCACAAACAAAAGGCAGTATCAAATTGACCGTGTACAAATCAAATCGTCACGCAGCAGATTGGTG
The DNA here is from genome assembly GCF_058801545.1 of Mucilaginibacter sp. GW822-FHT03E02. NCBI lineage: Bacteria > Pseudomonadati > Bacteroidota > Sphingobacteriia > Sphingobacteriales > Sphingobacteriaceae > Mucilaginibacter > Mucilaginibacter sp. GW822-FHT03E02. The sequence continues at coordinate 5,917,248 of NZ_JBXANJ010000001.1, forward strand.
GCTATGTTAAAAAATACGTAGGCAACCGTATTGCAGTTATTTGACCTTATTAAAATAAACAATAATTTTATAGTAAAGAACGCCGACCACCACTTTACCAAAACCACCAATATTAAAACCATGAAAACAACCTTATTTTGCCTGCTCACTTTTATAACCTTCCATTTTTATGATGCCCACGCACAGGAATTACCATTCAAAATACCGGCAGCAAGTTTGGGACAACGTATTGAACAGGATTTTGGACTTGGCACCATATCGGTAAAATATTACCGGCCTAATACCAAAGGCCGCAAAATTTTTAATGGGATGGAGCCCTATGGCATTGTTTGGCGAACGGGGGCAAATAATGCCACTGTTGTAACCCTTACCGATAGCATCCAGGTAGAAGGAAATACCCTTGCACCCGGCTCCTACTCGCTTTTTAGTATACCCGGGGCCGACGAATGGACAATTATATTTAATAAAACCATTAACCAATGGGGCGCTTATGCCTATGACCAAAAACAGGATGTGCTCCGTTTTAAGGTAAAACCAACCAAACTGGCCAATAAAGTAGAAACCCTCACCATCCAATTTGCTGATGTTAAGCAAGACGACTGCCTGCTACAAATATTATGGGAAAACACTGGCATCAACATCCATTTAAAAACCGATGTTGATAACCGCATTATGGCCAATATACAGGAGGCCATGAAAGGCGAAAAGAAGCCCTACTACATGTCGGCAGTATGGTGTTATAACCACAACCGAAACCTGGCGCAGGCGCTTACCTGGATGCAGGAAGCCGACAAAACCAACCCAACAGCCTACAATATCAAATACTGGCTGGCCAGGCTACAACTAAAAACGGGTGATAAAAAATCGGCCATTACATCGGCCAATGAGGGGCTCAAGCTGGCTTCTGCCGAAAACAATGCCGAGTACATCCGGATGAATAAAGAGGTATTGCACGATGCCGGAACAAACTGATAACATTCCCTGCTAATCCAAAAAACTTAGTACCAGCATATCTTTCAAAGCATTAAATCAATTTTCCTCATTATTTCAAACCAGCATCCAACTAAAACAAGTAAATTGGGATGTCTATATGGTAACAGCGTTCCCTGCGCTCAACCTTTGGCATGTTAATTCCGTTTAATTGTAAAGTTTGATGAACTATAAGGTGAATGTACTGTGGAATAAATTAATTGGCGATAAAACCCACTTCGCTTTAGAAGGGCGCATCTTCCATTCTGTTTGTATTATTGTAATGTTCGGGCTGGCACTCAATGTCCCTTTCGATTACATTATTGGCCTGCCCAGGCTGGCAGGGCTTATGTTTTTGGTATTGCTGGTTGTAGCTGTGGCCTATTATGTATCCCGTTTTTATAAAATGCTCAACCTGGCAATTATCGCATTCCAGGTTATCAATAACCTGATGCTGATAGCCAATTATTATGATAACTCAGGCCTCAACGGCCCTACTTTTGCCATCTTCCTGTTATCATTTATTATAGCAGTATCAATAATTCCGCAAAGGCAATATGCTGTATGGCTGCCTTTAAACATATCGGTAATGCTTTTGCTCATATACTGGGAAGCGGCGCACCCCGGCTGGATCAAAGATACCTACCCTAACTCAAACAACCGCTTTGCTGATTTTGGGTACAGTTATGTTATCATCGCCGGGCTTATTTTTTTTATCATTGCTTTTATCCGGAGTGCTTATCACCAGGAACGCCGCCGGGCCGAGCATGAAGCCACAGAACTGGCTGCCAGTAACGAAACCAAAAACAAATTGCTATCCATCCTGGCGCATGACCTCAAAGAGCCTTTAGCTTCGGTGCAGGGCTTCCTGGAACTGCTCACTTATTATAAACTGGACGAAACAGAAAGACGGAACATTGAAACTGAACTGTTAAACCGTACCCGCGATACTACGCAAATGCTGGGCAATGTACTCTCCTGGACAAAAAGTCAGATGGGGGGCGTACAAGTACAGCTGATGCCACTACAACTGCGGCATACACTCACCGGCACATTACAGTTACTAAAAAGTATTTCTGTAGAGAAGCAGATTGAACTACAGGATGACATTGACGAGGCCATTGGGGTTGCTGCCGACCCCGACATGCTGCAACTGGTAGTCAGGAACGTGGTGATGAATGCCATTAAATTTACCTTCCCGGGCGGCAAGGTTACTATAAACGCTACCACGGGCAATGGCAAATGCACCATCGCAATAGCCGACAATGGCATGGGAATCCCGGCCGAAAAACAGGCTAAATTATTTTCGATAAGCGAGCAGGTTACCTATGGTACCGGTAAAGAAAAAGGGGCCGGCCTTGGCCTGGTGCTTTGCAAAAACTTTGTAGAACTGCAGGGCGGCAACATTTGGTTTAAGAGCGAACCAGGGCTGGGCAGTACCTTTTTTATCAGCCTTAATCATAGCCCGCAGGCAACAATCATCTGTAATTCTCCCGGGCCTTTGGCGCAGTCTGCCGCAAAACCCGTTTAGGCAGGTGCCCTCAACATGGGATGTATTAACTGTTAGCCTGGTATACTTTTAATCGCAGCTGCAATCTTCGGTATTGACAATCTGTGTAAGTAGCAAAAAAATTGCAGTCTAAAAACATATTTATTGGTAAGTACGTTGCATTTTTGTAACACACAAAACATCAATCCATGACATCAGTAAAAGCCTATGCAGCGCAGGGAGCAGCAACGCCCCTGGCTCCGTTTTCAATTGACAGGCGCGAACCCGCAGCCGACGACGTTGAAATTAAAATTTTATATTGTGGCCTTTGCCACTCAGATATCCATACCGCCCGTAACGAATGGGGCGGTACCATTTACCCCGCCGTACCCGGCCACGAAATTGTGGGCAAGGTTACCCGTGTGGGCAATAACGTAACCAGGTTTAAAGTTGGTGATACCGTGGGCGTAGGCTGCTTTGTAGATTCGTGCATGCATTGCGCCAATTGCAAAAACGATTTGGAGCAATACTGCCAGAACGGCCATACCCAAACCTACAATTCGCAAAGTCAGGATAAAAAAACCATCACCATGGGTGGCTACTCAAGCCATATTGTGGTTACGCAACACTTTGTGTTATCGGTATCTGACAAATTACCGCTCGAAAAAGTAGCGCCGTTGTTATGTGCCGGGATTACCACCTATTCGCCCTTACGCCATTGGGGAGTAAAAGCCGGCGATAAGGTTGCCGTAGTTGGTTTAGGAGGCCTGGGCCACATGGCTGTTAAACTGGCAGCATCAATGGGCGCCGAGGTGACTATGCTAAGCCGGTCGAAAAGTAAAGAAAAAGACGCTGCCGAATTAGGCGCGCACCATTTTAAACTAACAACTGATAAAGACACCATGGCCCAACTGGCCAACAGTTTCAATTTTATTATCGATACGGTTTCGGCGGCTCATGATTATAACGAGTACCTAAACCTGTTAACCACCGATGGTGTAATGGTTTTATTGGGCGCCCCGCCACAGCCTACACCCATAGGCGCTTTCCCTTTCATTATGGGACGCAGGAGTTTAGTTGGATCATTGGTAGGCGGTATAAAAGAAACCCAGGAAATGCTGGATTACTGTGCCGAGCACAACATTACATCGGATGTGGAAGTAATCAGCATTGATAAGATTAACGAAGCCTATGAACGTACCCTTTCCGGAGACGTACATTACAGGTTTGTAATTGATATGGCCACTTTGTAAAGCTTAAAGCGAAAAGCAGAAAGCAGAAAGATCTTATGGTAACAAAAAAGCAGGTTTTCTTTTTCACAGAGAACCTGTTTTTTTGTTTGGGTGTAATATTTCTTCGTTATGCAACATGCGGTAATTTCGTGTACTTTTGCCTCAATCTGGTATCCGTGCATCAGCTTTGTGCTTTATGCTTTCAGCCTTCAGCTTCCTCCCCCTACCAGCTAACCCTGAAAATTTCATGATCGTCGCCGTTATCCCTGTCGGCTAAAAGCGAAACTTGTGCCGGCGTACCGTACATTTTCCCCAAGCCAAGCAATAAGCCCCTTACAAATGCTTTTAAACCAATCCGCTTAGAAAAATAATGTACCGAAATACTGTTTTCTTCAATATCTGTAACCTGGAATTCCGGCGGTGTAAGCTTAGGGTATATCAGCATAATGCGGTTATGAAACATAGGTAAGTTAATTAAAAAGGCTTTTAAATGCTCGCCGCCGGCTTCCATCAAATCTCCGTATTTTTCTTTCCCGGTTTTTAGTATCCACCACTCGCCAAATGCTTCCAATACGCCGGCAACAGGCATATCCATCTCCTCGCTCACGGCATTGGCCAGGCTATAGGTAAGGTCATCGTCATAAGGTTCGCTGCTGATAAAAAAATCTATGTCAAGCTTAGTACGCAGTTTTACCGCTTCCCATTTCTCTTCACCAAAGTTTGCTACTACTAAGTCTTCTATTGCTTTGTTAACTATTCCGTACATTTTTTTAAAGGTTTAAGTTGGGGCCAAAAGCTACCATGCGGGATATTATCCGGCATGGCTAAAGGATCTTCATTTATATTATTTCTTTTTTAATTAAGGTTGCCGAATGATATTTTCAACGTAAAACATGTGTGATAAGTTACTATATATGAATACAGTAACCAGGCTTAGGGATATTTATATCAAATTTACAATTTCATTAATTACAACATCGAGTTTTTTGGCGCTTTGCAACAAGTGCGGCAAAATTAAAGGATCAATTTCACCTTCGGCCTTGTTCATCTCCAACAGGTTAACCAGGCCCAAAATATTGGCCAGGGGTGCCCTTATCAGGTGGGTTTGGTCAAAGGCAACTTTTGCCAAAACCATGCTTTTATGTCGGTTGTCGTGCTTAACTTCTTCTTTTTCGGTCACATCCCTACCATAAACATTAATATAGTCATGGTCGGCAACATAACGGCCAATAAAGGAATATATCTTATTATCATAGCCAGCCTCAAACGGCTTATCAAAAAAAGTTTGGAGCTTTAAAACATGCTTCCAAAACTCTTCGCGACAGTAAGTCGTGCCCTCAAAATTAAAACAGGCGATATTGTCGGCTGCCGGGTTACTCATTAAAATATCACCACTGGTTGATACCCTGAACAGGGGATCGGGATTTTGCACGGCAAAAAGCGCAATCTCCCTAATTTCATCGGTCGCCTTTTTTAACTCGCTTTTTTTTCGATGCAGGGTTACAAGTAACCGTTTCAAATCATCGTTTACAAGTTCTTTAGTTTTAAGAACATGTAATAGATCAATTAACGGATCATGAAAAGCAAAATCATGCAGAGTAAGGTGGCGCTGTTTCACATCTGTCATGTTATCAAACCATGGCGAGCCTATAAAAAGTAACTGGTTTGAACTCTGTAAAAGTTCAAATTGTCCTCTCAATATATCATTGAATGGGTTGTTAACCTCAATTATTACCAGTTGTTTGCACGTTGCCGAAATGGACAAGAAATTAGGTTCGATGCCGGCGGGACGCTTTAGGCGGAAGCAGAGATCAAAATTCCCCTGAGGGTCCCGCTCCAGTAGTTTTTTTAAACTATTGCCGCACGATTGAATGGAGAAATCATCGTTGATCAGTATATAAAACGGGAATAATTGATTGAATTGGTCTTCATTAAAAGAAAATATCGGATCGACACTCATTTTATACCTGTTAAAACCAATCAATACTAACTATTTTTTATAGGGGTGTGGTTGCGTTAATTATCAACGCCGTACCTTACTACGCAAAACGCTGGCAGGCTGTTTCATAGCATCATTTTTTTTACACATTTTATTCGGATAAAATTAAAAATTGCGGTAACGCACAGGCTACCCAAACCAGCAAAATTGCATTTAAGATTTCATGATCAGCTATATTGCGCAATACCGGTATCAAGTTAACATATTTTTCGCGCTAAGACGCCAGGGCGCAAAGAAAAATAAGCAAATCATTTGCGGCGCTGCGTCTTAGCGCGAAATAAAACCTATCAACTTTAAATGCAATTTCTTTCTACCCAAACAAATAAAGAAAAGTTTACCATTTATGATACAGTCTCCTTTTTCACATTATAACAGCCTAAACATTACAAAAAATAAAACACCACCCTATTCCTAAAATTACTTACTTTAGCTGTCATACTTGCACGGGGTGCTTTTAACCATTAAGGTTAAAGGCTGAGATAATACCCGGAGAACCTGACACGGATAATACCGGCGTAGGGATGCATGGGCCATTATTGTTCACGGCGTAGCCGTTTATCCATATAAGCCTTGTTTCTGTACCCGTATTTACGGTTAGCGAAACAAGGCTTTTTTAATTTAATAATGGAATAAATGGAGCTTCAAAAAAACAATTTTGGCCTGATGACCCAAAGCCTTACCAACTGGCAGGGCCGTAAAGAGTGGTTTTTTAACCGCGAACACACCGATACTTACGAGCAATGGTACGAAGGCCGTTACAAACGCGCCGAAGTATGGCAAAAAAAGGTAATGGGACAGCTACTGGGTAAAGACCAACGGGTAAAGGAACTGCTGGAATTTGGCTGCGGCACTACCCGTTTTACCCGCTGGTGGCATGAGATAGGTATTGATGCCACCGGCGGCGACCTTTCGCCTTTTATGCTTGGCCAGGCAGTACACCTGTTTAAAGGCGACCTGGTAAACGCCGACTCGCACTTTATGCCGTTTAAGGACCATACTTTTGATGCACTGGCCTTTATTACCACCTTTGAGTACTACCGCGACCCGGTACAGGTTATCCGCGAAGCGGCAAGGGTGGCGCGCTGCGGCATTGCATTCGGCATGATGAACCGCAACTCGCCCAAAGTACTGCGCCGCAGGGTGCAGCAGGCTTTTGGTAAAAACCCGTTTTATGTTACGGCTACCTTTTACACCCCGGCCATGCTTACAGCCAAAATTGACGAAGCATTAAAAGGCAGATCCTACAGCCTTGAGTGGACCTGCACCGGCCTGCCCGAATGGTTCCCGGTACAGCAATGGAGTGTACCCGTAGGCGATTTTTTTGGTTTATATGTAAAATTTTTAGACTGATAGCCTCATGCCTTTAACCGGAAAAATCAGCAGTGGGGGTTTTGATGAAATCATTCTGCCGCGCTGCGGCCATCCGCGCAGCGAAGTATTAACCGGGCCCGCCTTTGGTGTAGATGTCTCGCTGGTTGAGTTGCCCAATGGCCTGGGCCTGGCCATGACCAGCGATCCGCTTTCCCTTATCCCTTCGCTGGGTTTGCAGGAATCAGCATGGCTATCGGTACACTTAATGGCCAATGATATGGCTACAACCGGCTTTGCCCCGCAATACGCCCAAATGGTGCTGAACCTGCCCGAAGATTTGCCTGAACCAGATTTGATTACGTATTGGGATTTTATCCACCAATATTGCAACGATATCGGCGTTGCCATCACCGGCGGCCATACCGGGCGTATACCACAACAAAACTCAACCATTGCAGGCGGCGGCACCATGCTGCTCACCGCACCACTGGCCGATATTTTATTAAGCCATAAAGCACAGGTAGGCGACGTAGTGCTGGTAACCAAAGATTGCGCCATGTCATCAGCCGCTATACTGGCTATGAGTTTCCCCGAAACGGTAAAAAACAAATCAGGTAAGGAAGTTTATGACCAGGGCTGCGGCCTGTTTTATCAAACATCGTCATTAAAAGATGCCTTAACCGCAGCCACAACAGGCGGTATTACCGCCATGCACGATGTAACCGAAGGCGGCGTATTGGGCGCAGTTTACGAAATGGCCATTGCATCCGGCAATGGAGTAAGCATCAACAACGATTTGTTGCCCTTAGGCACTGCCCAGCAGGCTATTTGTGGCTTATTTGGGATTGATTCCCGGTTTTGCATTGGTGCAGGGTCGATGGTGATGTCGGTAAACCCGGAACAGGTTCAGTATGTTATTCAGTGCCTGCAGCAAAACAACATCAAGGCTACCGCGATTGGCACGTTCACCGACAAAGCAAGGGGCTATACTTTAACAGAAAACGGCCTTGAAAACCCCATGCCCTACTATGCTGCCGATCCTTACTGGGGCGCATTTTTTAATGCTTATAAAAACGGATGGAAATGAAAACAAGCCTTAACATAACCGGTGGCATTTACCTGGTACTTAACCCCGCCATGGAGCTTAATTCATTATTGCAAAAACTGGCCGATGCGTTGAAAGGTGGTATCCAGGTAGTACAAATCTGGAATAACTGGCCCGCGGGCGCCGATAAATTAAGCCTGATTGAACATATAGCCGGTCTTTGCCGCTTTTACCGGGTGCCTTTATTGATAAACCAGGAATGGCAATTACTACAAGCTTCGCCCTTTTTGGATGGTGTTCATTTTGATGGCATACCACATGATTTTGATACCATAAAGACAAGCATTGGCAAACCATTCATGGCCGGCATCACCTGTTCCGGCAATCTTGATGATATAGCTTGGGCCGACGAGCATGGGTTAGATTATGTGTCGTTCTGCGCCATGTTCCCCTCTCCTTCTGCCGGCAGCTGTACCATTGTAATGCCGGCTTCCGTGAGGGAGGCAAAAAAAATGACCAGGATGGCGGTTTTTGTCTCCGGCGGCATGACCCCCGAAAACATCATCGCCCTAAAAAAACAAACGCCCTTTGATGGTGTGGCCGTAATCTCCGGATTGCTGAGCGCCGCAAACCCCGAACAAAAAGTTAAACAATACCACGAAGCATTAAATTATAAAGCTGATTAACATGAAACTAAAAACCATCAACAAACTATGCTGCCCCTTTGATAAGCAGGACCTTACTTTACAGGTTTTTGTAAAAGATACCGAACAAAATATTATAGAAGGCATATTAAGCTGCACAGCCTGCCTGCGCAAATATCCAATTGTTTATGGCGTGCCTATTATGTCGCCCGATGAATACAGGCAGATAAAACTGGAGCAGCCTATTGTGGAGCGTTGGAAGATAGATCATGGGGTAGAAGATATCAGGTTGCTGCCAACGGTAACGGAAGGATAGGAAATACGTTTCGGAAAAGAGCTTTTTTAGGGCGTGGTTTGATAACAACATTTACCCAACCACCGTTTTTATCATTTATATTTAAGCCATCAAAAAACATAAATGACCAAAGCCACCATTCATAAAATATTAACCATCACGGTCGCCCTGGTGTGGCTTGCCAATGGCTTGCTTTGTAAGGTGCTTAACCTGGTTCCGCGGCACCAGCAAATTGTAGGCAGAATTTTGGGCGAAACACATGCAGGGCTGTTAACCAAACTGATAGGCGTTTCAGAAATACTGATGACCCTGTGGATCATCAGCGGCATCAAATCCCGTTTGAATGCGGTAACACAAATGCTTATTATAGCAATTATGAACTGCATTGAGTTTGTTTTAGCCCCCGATTTGTTATTATGGGGCAAGGCAAATTCGGCGTTCGCGTTTATGTTCATCGCGTTGATTTACTACAACGAATTCAAACTCCGTAAAAACCTGGTGATTTAACCATATGCCTGCATTTTTAAAAGACCATCCTTTTGCTGTCGAGGCTTTTTTTGAGCATTCTGTTGTTTTAACCTTCGCATTTCCGAAGGAACAATTAGCTCATTTGATTCCCGAATGTTTAACGTTGGATACTTACCAGGATAAGTGGGCGTTTATAGCCATTGCGCTGGTTAACACCACAGGATTGCGGCCAAAGGGTTTCCCTAAGTTTATGGGGAATGATTTTACGCTGATAGGCTATCGCGTATTTGTGCGCTACACCAACAATGCCGGTAAGCGCTTACGGGGCCTGTATATATTAAAATCCGAAACGGATAAAAAGATGATGGAGTACCTGGGCAACCTGTTTACACACTATGCTTACACCACTACAGATATTGTACAACGACAGCATGACGGTCAGCTTTATATCCAATCTGCCAAATCAGGTCTCGACCTGCATATAAATGTAAAAGGCGAGGATATCGCTCTGCCTGCCGGCTCTCCCTTTGCAGATTGGAAGGAGGCGCGCAAATTTGCCGGCCCGCTGCCGTTTACTTTTACTTATGATAAGCAAACCAAAAAGGTATTGATTATTGAAGGTGTAAGAGAAGATTGGATTCCGAAACCTATTGAAGTTATAAGTCAGCATATTTCGTTTTTTGATGATATGGCATTAACCGGCGGGGTTTTGGCCAATGCGTTTATCATTAATAACATTCCGTATTACTGGAAAAAAGGAAGGACTGAGCAATGGAGCCATTAAGAAAACCATTGCAGGGCGTATGGAACATTATCCGCTTTAACCGGCACTTTTATATTGTTGCTGCCGTATTAGCAACAGGTTTGCTTTTAGCAGCTCCTTATTTCCACTCCCGGTTCAGCATTGTAATAATTACATTTAGTTACCTGCTTGCCATATCAACGTTGGTATCGCTTGCTATCTCTTTGTACATCTATGACCTTTCGGGCCTGTACAACCTAAACTGGCTAAACATACTGCCGGGTACCGCACCTCCTATACTTGTAAATATCAATGCGGGTTTTGATGAAACCAGTGCGCTCTTACAGCTTAAATACCCCGATGCATCGCTAACAGTTTATGATTTTTATGATCCCCAAAAACATACCGAGGTTTCTATAAAACGGGCGAGAAAGGCCTACCCCGCCTTTGATGGTACGGTACAGATAAGCACGGCGGCAATACCCTTGCCGGACAGCCACGCTGATGTTGTATTTTTAATATTTGCCGCCCATGAAATAAGGGATAAGGCCGGTCGCGACCAATTTTTCAGGGAACTTAACCGGGTTTTAAAACCCGGCGGCAAAGTGGTATTGCTGGAGCATCTGCGGGACGTGCCTAACTTTATGGCTTACAACGTGGGGTTCTTCCACTTTATGGCCAGGCAATCCTGGTTGAGCACATTTGCCAACACCGGATTTAACATCACCCGCGAAACAAAATTCACTCCATTTATTACCAACTTTGTGCTCAGTAAAAATGGAAACACAAATTAAAATAGTTGGCATAATTTTAATGCTCCTGGCTTTGCTGCATAGCGTGTTCCCAAGGTATTTTAACTGGGTAACCGAACTTAGGGATGTAAGCCCTGTTAACCGGCAAATGATGTATGTGCATACTTTTTTTATCGCCCTTACCCTTGGCTTAATGAGCTGCCTTTGCCTTACCTCGGCCCATGACCTGGTTGCAACCAAACTGGGTAACCGTATTGCTTTCGGTTTGGGAATATTCTGGATAGCAAGGTTAGCAATTCAATTTTTTGGCTACTCGGCAGATTTGTGGAGGGGGAAACGCCTGGAAAGCGCTGTACACATTGTTTTTTCTATTTTGTGGCTGTATATGAGCCTGGTGTTTTTTATGATTTATTTTGATCATTAAAAACATCTTTGAGAGGGTGGTATTATAAATACCGGCAGCTACAGATTAACCAGCGTCAAAAACATAAATCCTCCCTCATTGTTCCTTAAAAAACCCTGTAGCAAATGAACAATCACCCTACTCCCGCCTGGCCAGTTTTAGATTATCACGATCTGAAAGAAACTATAGCTACTGTACACATGTACACCCAGGTAGTTGGCAAAATAAGGCTGCAGCAAATGCCATGGATCAACCATTCGTGGCAGGTTACGTTGTATGTTAGCCCAACAGGGTTAACTACCGGCAGCATGCCATATGCCGATGGTATTTTCCAGATCGACCTTGATTTCATCAGTCACCAGGTACAGGTAACTACCAGCCAAGGGGCAAAGCTTGATTTTGCCATAGGCGGTAAAACGGTAGCCGAATTTTATACCGGATTGATAAGTACCCTGCAACAAGCCGGCGTGGATGTAACCATATACGCAGTACCCAACGAGGTTGACCCTGCCATACCTTTTGCCCAAAACCATGCTCCCTGTGGCTATGATCCCGCTGTAATGCACAACTTTTGGCAGGCACTGGTACGCATCCACAACGTATTTACCGATTTTAGGGCCGGTTTCCAGGGCAAGAACAGCCCGGTACACTTTTTTTGGGGCGGCTTTGATTTGGCTGTTACCCGTTTTTCGGGCAGGGAGGCGCCCCTGCACCAGGGCGCAATGCCCAATATGCCCAAAGCCGTAATGCAGGAGGCTTATTCGCACGAGGTAAGTTCATGTGGCTTTTGGGCTGGCTCGGATGCGTTTCCGCACCCCACATTTTATTCATATTGTTATCCTACCCCGGGTGATTTTGGCATACAGCAGGTAGCGCCACCCGAGGCATTTTACAGCACCGAAATGGGCGAATTCCTGCTCACCTATGAATCGGTGCAACGAGCTCCAAATCCCGAAGCTACTTTGCTTGAATTTATGCAATCTACCTATGATGCCGCTGCAACAACCGGCAACTGGGACAAAACCTTGCAATGCGATTTATCAGCACTTAAGAACCGGCGTTAACAGGTTGGCAAGCGGCTATAAAATAAGCCGGCCCCGCTCCGTAAGCTACCGTGTACCCACATCTTTTAATAAAAGAAAATTGTCAATCGATGGAGCAACAGGAGGCAAAGAGCGGGGGCGCGAAAGAGAAACTATCTCTTGAGCGTAGCGAAAAATCTTGTGCACCCTGCATCACGATTAACCGCTTAGAATGCAGGGCGTACAAGATTTCTCCTCACCCCACGGCTCAAAGGCACTGCCCGGTTCGTTCGACATTTTCTTTTATTAAAAGATGTGCACACACGGTAGCCTGTTGGGAGGGAATTAAAAATCTTCCACGCACTATCGGAAACAACTCCAACAAGGGCAGAGAATGCCGCGGGTTTAAGAGATCTTTAATTGCACCAATTGATGTCTGATCAAATATTGCATTGATTCTTTTACTACCACGTCGGTGTTTGTGGGATTAAAGCCTAATTCTTTTCTCGATTTTGTTAAACAGAAGTCCTGTTGCAATCCCGAAAACATAGCAATGTCTTTAGTGCTCAATAATGGTGCTTTCCCATTCATTTTACTTCCTAATTCCATTAACCAGGCAATAACAAATAAAATAAGTTTTGGCACTGATACCGGTAATTTGATTTTCAATTCGGGGAAAAGCTGTTGTGCCATTTTGGTAGTATCTTTAATAGATGTACATTTTTCATTTGCCAGGATATACCTTTCTCCGTTGATCCCTTTTGTTGCCGCTAAATAACAACCTTCGGCAACATCTTTTACATCTACCCAGTTAAGTGTAATGTTAGTTTCTACCGGGATTTCTTTTTGCAGAATTAACCTGAGAATATTGTACGATACATTTAATGGCGCAAAAGCTTCACCTCCTATCATAGCCGATGGTAATACAGCTACCAACGCTATATTAAGTTCCTTTGCAAGTTTAAAAGCCAGTTGTTCGCCATCGTTTTTTGAGTTATAGTACACATCCCTGCGATCTGGGTTATAACCATAACTTTCCTTTGCCGGGGTGGTGGTATAATTTAGCGCGGCTATTGAACTCACGTATACAATTCTTTTAACCCCAGCCTCTGCGGCTGCTTCTATCATGTTCCTGGTGCCCCGGATATTTACATCATAAATTTCTTTTTGGGGATCTCTGGCCCAAAGCTTAAACGCAGCGCCTACTGCATAAAAGGTATCTACACCTTGCAGTGCCCTTACCAACGATTGCTTATCAGTAATGTCTGATTGAACCACCTCACAATCCAATCCTTCAAAAGGTTTTTTATCATTAATATTCCTTACCGATGCACGTACCGCAATGCCTTTGCTGATAAGGAGTCGTACTAAATTGTTGCCCAGATGCCCATTTGCACCGTTAACCAATGATAGCTGCTGATTTTCCATTTGCTTATTTTTTAATAATTAATGGTTCAAATCTGCCGACTATAAAAGCTAATCCACTTGACAAATGTTAGGAAAGCATCCGTTTGCGGATACGGCTCAAACTTTCGGGTTTCATGCCCAAAAACGAAGCTATATATTGCACCGGTACATGGTGGATGATAGCCGGATAGTTTTCGATAAGTTTTTTATATCGCTGCTCTGCTGTTAATGTAGCAAGTTCTTTTGAACGGTTCTCGTTGTAAGCTATGGACTGCTGAAATACTTCAATACTGAAATCTTTAAATGCTGCGCTTTTACCGGTTAGCCTGTCTAAATTGGGTTTTGTGATCCTAAGCAATTCACATTCGGTAATGCATTCTACACTTTCATCAGCTTTAGTTTGATTGATGAAATGAAAGTAAGAAGTTAAAAAACCTGGCGGACAATTAATATGGGTTGTTACTTCGTCGCCATTTTCATTGTAATGAAAAATACGCATAAAGCCTTTTACAACAAAATACAAGTATTGGGGTACGTATCCGGCTTGTTCAACAATTCTGTTTTTAGGCAACAACACCAGCTCAAAACATGCTTTGCATAAATCATTATCAGCTTCTGTTAGCGGTCCCTTTTGAGATATTATATTTAGCAAGTGCTTGTGCATACCGCCAAGTTATCAATAAGTAACACTATTTTGTCGAAAGATCTCGTTTTGTAGTAAGCAGATCAATTGCAATACATAAGCATCGGCTGGTGCGGTGAAAACACCGACCAGAAGCTGAATAGGCTTGTTTAAAATTCCCACGCTTACATAAGCCAATGCCTTGCTGTTTTCCTTATCAATCACAATGCCCTTAAGTATAATATTTTCGGCTGTGTTATCCTGGGCGAGAACATGTGAGGCAGTTATGCATACCAGGAAAAGCAATAGTAATGGTTTTATGGTCATGATGAGGCGGATTGTTGTAGGCGAATGCCAACCCAACAGGTACGTTGTTTTAACACATTTATTATAAGGCTTATTGTTAAATATATTTTGATGTTAGCTTCTCCCTGGGGTATGGCCCTTCTTTAAACAATCTGCAGGGGACAAAGCGTAGAAAAATCTATACCTTAGTTCTAACCTAAAATCATATGAAGTACTGCCTGATGTTTTTTACTACGCTAATCTTTCTTGCTGCTTGTGATAAACAATCGCGACGGAACAATGAGATCACCAAAATTGAGATTGCTACCACGGGATGTTTTGGTTTTTGCCAGCCTACCGTCGTGAGTATCGATAGCTCGCTTACCTATAGATTTTGGGGAGAAAAGATCCCTTTCATTTCTTCTTCAGACAGCGGCAAAAATAAAAAGCTAATAGGGTACTATTCCGCGAAGATAAGCCAGGCATATTGGGACACCTTGAACATGAAACTCGAAAACATTAACTATAAGCGTTTGGATACTATGTACAATCATACGGTTGATGACGAAAGCCTCGAGGTATTTATACATTATGGACATGAAGTAAAACGTATAAGGGCACAGTCCGGGAGTTTACCCAACGGCGTAGGGGAGGCGTTCTACTACATAATCAAAAGTTATAAAGTCGTCAAACCAGCACCAACCAAGGACACCTTTATATTCGAATCGAAATTAAAACCCTTTCCGGGACCGGATGTTCGGGACATCAGGTTTCCACCGCCAACAAAAAAGGAGAAGGAAGATTAAATAATTGTTTAATATGGATGGCTTACGGCCTCATTGGCTGTTGTTGTGAAATAGCGATCAAAGCTGAAACACGTACAGTTCTTGCTACCGCCCGGGTGGAAAATATGACTATCAGTTAACCAGCTGCTTTTTAAACTGGTTGGGGCTAATACCCGTTTCCTTTTTAAAAAGCCTTGAAAAATAGGGGAGGTTTTCAAAACCGAGCTGGTAGGCTATTTCGGAAACGCTTTGATCATCGCCCATGAGGCGGTTTTTGGCTTCGTTCACCAGGTAAATATGGATCAGCTCGATGGCCGTTTTACCGGTTTCCTGCTTCAATAGATCGCTCAGGTAACGGGGCGATAGGTTGAGGCGCGATGCCAGCGTGCTTACCGAAGGCAGCCCCTGGGTAACCAATAAGCCTTTTTTGAAGTACGTGGCCAGTGCATCATTGAATTTTGAAACAGTTTTGCCCGATAGCTCGCGCCGGTTGATAAACTGGCGCTTATAAAACCGCTGCGAATATTTAAGCATCGAATCGATGTGGGTAAGCATAATATCGCGGCTGTACTCGTCGGTATTGTTGCGGTATTCGGCATCTATTTTGTAAAACAGATCCCAAATGGTTTGCTCCTCCTGTGGCGAAAGGTGGAGCGCTTCGTTGGCTTCGTAATCAAAAAAGGCGTATTTATTAATCTCGGTATGTAAAACGTGGCCGTTCAAAAAATCCTCGTGAATAATAATGATAAAGGCATCCTCTTCATACTCAACCCCCTTAAACTCCATAATCTGGCGGGGTTTTATAAACATCATGCTGCCGTTATCATGATCATACCGGGTGCGCCCATACATAATAACCCCGGCCTTCAGCTTTTTGAACCCAATCATATAAAAATCGGAGGTAAACTGGCGGTTGCCAAAACTGCAACTTTGCTCGCACCTGTGGATGCTGATCAACGGATGCTCGGGCGGCGGGAAGCCGTTGAAGCGGTGCATATCGGCCAAATTTTTAAAATGCTGCATGATTATACAAAGTACACAAATCTACGCCGAAATACAGCGTAAATTTGTGTCAATAAAATATCATTAATATTATTATTTACCGTGTGCTGCTGCCGATACCTCGCTCCAGCTATCCCACTCGGCATAACGGCCATCAAAAACCTGTTTTACCCAAGGGTAAGCCTGGTTACCCAAAAATAAACGAAGCGGCGGGTTTTCGCTGTCAATTAACTGCAGCACGGCTGGAGTAGTTGCTTCCGGAACACCAAAAATTTCGTCAGTTAAACCGGCCTGGAAAGCAGCCCGCAAGCCGTCGTACTCCGGCATCTCGGCAGTATGTGCAGATGAAGCGCCCGACCAATCAGTAGCAAAACCATTAGGCTCAATCAACGTAACGTCAATACCAAAGCCCTTTACTTCGGCTGCCAGCGTTTCGCTCAAACCTTCTACCGCAAATTTAGATGCATTATATAAACCCAGCACAGGCAGGGTAACCAGGCCCAACACGCTCGAAACCTGTATAATATGGCCATGGCCCTGCTCACGCATTACCGGTAATACAGCCTGTGTTAACCATAATAAACCAAAAAAGTTTGTTTCCATTTGCTCGCGCGCTTCCTGCTCGGTAGTTTCCTCAATGCTACCAAACAGGCCGTAGCCCGCGTTGTTAATCAGCACGTCAATGCTGCCAAAATGCTCTTTTGCCTTGTTAACGGCCGCTGCACCGGCGGCGCGGTCGGTCACATCCAGTTGCAGGGGTAAAATATTGTCGCCGTATTTGCTCACCAGGTCATCCAGCGAGTTCAGGTTACGTACAGTTGCTACCACTTTATCGCCGCGTTGCAATAATGCCTCGGCCCATAATTTACCGAAACCACGTGAGGCACCGGTAATGAAAATTGTTTTTGCCATTGTTTTGTTGTTTTGAATTATGACACAAATGTATAGCGCCTTTTGCCGCCCGATTTATACGGAAGTGGGGAAGAATGATACATTTTAACGTAGGTGATGTTGGATGGTAATGGGAGTGTCATGATGAGGGGGGGAATTGATAAATGCTGTTCCCCGGGCCTCCGATATCAGAAAGTCGAAAGGTTTTTCGCGGAAAGACGCCGAGACGCAATTGGTTTGCTTATTTTTGATTTGCGCCTTAGCGTCTTTGCGTGAAATTATCTCGGGCTGTTTTTCTTAACTTAATAACATTGCAGAGGCCCGGCGGGGACAGAAAATGATGCAAATGGAATGGTAACCGGAGGTAACCGCTGTGTTGTTTTTTAAAATATAAAATTAATGTTTCATGAATGATATATCGACTAAAGCACCTTCCACTGATTTGCCTGGAGAAGCTGCAATTCAGTATGATCAATTTTTTGGTCCGTTATACTTTGAGCCATATGCTATAGAAGTTGCAAAACGAATTGACGCCGCACCGGCTTCTATTGTACTGGAAATTGCCGCCGGAACAGGCCGTGTTACCCGCCATATCCGGGAACGGATTCCTCCCCACGCAAAACTAATTGCTTCGGATATTAGCGAGGATATGTTGGCCGTAGCCCAAAAAAAATTAAGCCATCTTGATATCGACTGGCAAAATATAGATGCCCAACAACTTCCTTTTCATGACAATAGCATCGACATGGTTATATGTTGCTTCGGGTATATGTTTGTTCCGGATAAGCCAAAGGCGTTTGCAGAGGCATACCGGGTGCTAAAACCGGGTGGCTTATTTTTATTTACAACATGGGATAAGCTGGAGAATAACGCTGCGTCATATTCCTGCAGAACTATCGCACAACAATACCTGGAAGAGCCATTGCCCGAATCTTATAATCTTGCTACCTCGATGAGTGATGAAGCTGTAATAACACCATTATTACAGCATGCCGGGTTTGCAAAAATATCAATAGAAAAAGTACAACTTTTTGCCGTTAGTCCAACGGCAAAAGAAGCAGCAGATGGTCTTGTAGCGCGGGGGCCTGTTTATGAGGAGATCAAAAAGCGTAACCCCGCCTGGATAGACGAGATGAAAATTAAGGTGGAAAAAGAACTTGCCGAAAAATTCGGAGCTGCTCCCATGATTGCTCCAATAAGTGCTGTAATCAGCCAGGCGCGGAAATAGTTAGGATAACTTCGTTTGAAAGAAAATCGGAGGTGGTTTAGTTTGCTGGTACTCGCCGTTGTTGGTCTTGTCACCTCCATAGGTGATCGGAAGACTTTTTAGTTCCCTCCCCACGGGCTACCGTGTGTACACATCTTTAAAACAAAAGAAAATGTCATTTCGAACGAGGTACGAGGAGAAATCCTATACGCCATGCATTCAACCACGCAAGTTTGCAAGCATGACGTATAGGATTTTTCGCTACGCTCAAGAGATAGTTTCTCCTCACGCCAACACTCAAAGCCCTCCCCGGTTCGTTCGAAATGACATTTTTCTATTTATTGATAAGTTTCCGAAAGATGTGTACACACAGTAGTTCCCCAGGGAAGGAATTGCACATCCCTGCGCTTTTTTTATTTTTTCCGAACACCTATGTTGCCACCTCCAACAAGAGCGGAGAAACTCAGTGACTCCCCAGTTCCTGCGCCAGGCCGATAAGAAGCCCCTCGGTTCCGCGAATGTAGCAGAGCCGGTATGAGTTCTCATACTGAACTACCTCGCCTACAACTTGGGCGCCATGCTTGCCGAGCCTGGACACCATTTCGTCGAGGTTTTCAACAGTGAACATCGCACGCAGGTAGCCCAGCGCGTTCACCGGGGCAGTACGGTGGTCTGAAATTACAGGCGGATTAACAAATCGCGAAAGCTCGAGGCGGTTATGGCCATCCGGGGTAACCATCATGGCAATTTCTACGCGCTGCGAACCGAGCCCGGTAATGCGGCCCGCCCATTCACCTTCTACGGTAGCCCGCCCTTCAAGCTTCAGGCCTATTTCTGTAAAAAAGGATATGGCGTTATCGAGGGATTCTACAACGATGCCCATATTGTCCATTCTTATTAATTTGTTTTCAGCCATGGTTTTTTCTCCTTATAAATGTAAAGTAACGGTGTTCATTGAATAATTGTTTACAACAAACTTCAATGAAGTTAAACGCATTAAATTGTATGAATCGGAACCGCAGCCTATGGCAATCACTAAACCCCTGCATTTATCCCCGAAAAAAATAAAATCAAATAAATTTGCGCAACTCAAAAGTTGCATATATATTTGCAACCAGCAGGTTGCTTATTTGAACTTTACAACATGAAACAAGATATATTCCAGGCGATAGCTGATCCAACACGAAGGGCTATTTTAACTTTAATTGCCATACAGGCATTAACACCAAATGCCATGGCCCAAAAATTTGATATGACCCGGCAGGCCGTATCAAAACATATTAAAGTATTACACGAATGCGATTTGATTAAACCCGAGCAAAGCGGCCGGGAGATTTATTATCACTTTAACGCAAAAAAAATGCAGGAATTCGACAACTGGTTAGCCCAGTTCAGGCAAAGCTGGGAAACACAATTCAATCAACTCGACCAATTATTATCAACAATTAAAAAAACAGAAAAATGAACAACGATTTGCTATTTGATTTTAACGTTGACAAAGCAGCGAAAACGGTATTTATAACCAGGGAATTTAATGCCGGTCAATCTTTAGTATGGGATGCCTTTACCAAAGCCGAATTACTGGACCAATGGGGGGCACCTGCACCTATGCGTGCCAAAACCAAGTATATGAATTTTGAAGTAGGCGGGCGGCGATTTTACGCGATGATAAGCCCCGATGGGCAGGAGCGTTGGTCGGTGCAGGAATTTACATCCATTACCCCGAAAACCAATTTTAAGATGTACAACGCGTTTGCAGATAAAGACGAAAATCGTGAACTGCCGGGTTCTGAATGGGATTACAATTTCAGCGAACAAAACGGCATAACAAAAGTGAACATTACCGTTTTTAATGAATCGTTTGAACGAATGGAGAAATTATTGGAAGGCTTCAAAATAGGCTTTACCATGACGTTAAAAAACCTGGAAGACTTGTTGTCAACTTTATCCTAAGATATTAAACCGAAATAATTAACAATTAAAACATAAAAATCATGAGAGCAATTAATCCCTGGATCAACTTCAATGGAAATGCCGAAGAAGCATTCACTTTTTACAAATCAGTTTTTGGCGGCGAGTTTACAAAGATCATCCGTTTCAAGGACATATCAGGCCCCGAATTGCCGGTAGCAGAAAATGAGGCCAATAAAATCATGTACATTGGTTTACCATTGGGTAAAAACAATGTGCTAATAGCCAATGATGTTCCCGGTTTTATGGGTCGGGTGAGCGAAGCCGAAAACCGGTCGAAAATATATGTGAGCGCCGATAGCCCTGAAGAAGCCGATAAAATATTTAACGGCCTGTCGGCAGGCGGAGACGTGGAAGGTCCTATTGGCGATACCCCATGGGGCACATATGCCGGAATGTTCAGGGACAAATATGGTATTGAATGGATTGTGGAGTTTGATGGGAGTTATAACGGGTAAACAGACGGAGAAACCCCTGTTTTGTAACGTCATATAAACGTTCGCCGTCCCCCAGGGTCTCTCCAATGCTATTAAGTTAAGGACGATTTAATATCGAACACCGAATATTCGATTTCGAATAATGAAGGAAAAACTTCGGTGCTGGATATTCGAAACTCAGTGTTCGATATTATTTTTCACTTCTGCTTCTTTTAACTTAATAGCATTGGAGAGACCCCGCGGGGACAGAAATAGCATCTGTAGTGCCAGTTTAGCCCGCATATCGCTAACTTATTTTTTATCCTGTACGATTACAGTATAAGTATAGTCAAGTTTGCGAACGGCTACGCTACTGTGTACAACCACCATTTGCAGGGGATAACCGCCTTTATTATAAGTATAATTATAAAATTCCAGGTCGTTATCACTTATTCTGTTATTAACCGGGCTGTATATATCATTAAAAGCCTGGTACAAAACGTATAAATTGCTTTTCAGGGCCTTGAAGGGGCTATTTCTTTTATCATACTTAAAATTAGTTACAAAAGTAGGCACTGATGGATTTGAATTATTATATAAACCCCGTTTGGTGATATTGCCGTCAACGTCATATACAAGTTGATATTGTTGTTGTCTGCCTACTATTTTTTCTGCATAGCCTTTACTATTCAGCGTAGTGACCAGGCTATCCGTCGGTGCTTCCGGATAATGATAAAAGGTTGTCATAACATTACCCGAATAGGAATAGGTAAGCTTACTCCAAGGGTAATACTGCGTTCCGGCTTTAATCACTTCTGTTATCTTTCCGGTGCCATCGTAATTTATGGTAAAACTTACCGTAAAATTCTGCGAAGCGCTTTTATAAACAACGGTATGTTTGGTTAGCTGGTGTGCATCGGTGTAAGTAAAGTTCTCCGTTTTCGTTACCGGCGCTGGCGACAGCAGTTCATTGGTTACTATGGCCTTTAAAAGATAAATGGTGTCTTTTTTTGTGACTTCGGTGTCTGGTAATTTTTCCGAATTTCTATCCTTTTTGCAACTGGCCATCAAACCCATTAATGCAACCATCATGATCATGTGTTTAAAATTCATGAGATTAAAGCTTAAACAAGTATACAATTGGAGAACGTCTTAACAAAGCTACATGAAAACACCGAACTATCAACAAGTTAACTAAAACAAATTTACGTATTTGATGATGATGCAACAAATCCCTGCTTCCGGAAGAAAGCAGGGATTTGAAAGAAACTTATACTTTTGAAGCAATTATTTTTGCTTTGTGGCGAAACCATCGTCAACCAATATCCCGTCTCATTGTATTTCATTTTTGGGAGTTGATGGATTTAAAAACCATACATACCACCCGAAACGGAAATTTGCTCGCCCGTAATCCAGGCTGCATCATCCGAGGCAAGGAAAACGGCAGCTTTCGCAATGTCTTCGGGCTGGCCTCTACGTCCAAGTGGTGTTTTTTCGACAAACATCTTTTCATACTCGCTCCCGGCGGTAACGCCCGCGCTGGCTGCGCCTTCTGTTGCTGTAGCGCCTGGCAAAATGGAATTGATACGAACGTTTTTAATACCCAACTCCTTAGATAAAGCTATGGTGAAGGCATCCAATGCCGCTTTAGTTGAAGAGTACAATGAGGCATTTTGAAGAGGGTATTTACTTGCACCCGAACTGATATTGATAATGTTACCACCCTTGCCGCAGAAAAGTTTCAAAGCTGCCTGGATAGTCAATATTGGCCCTAACACATTCACGTTGAAACTTTGGTGAAAATCTTCTACCGAAATTTGTTCAATAGGCGCATATCCTTGAGATACCGCGTTATTTACTAAAATGTCCAGCGTACCGAAAGCATTCTCAGTTTCTTTAAACAACCTGCTTACATCGGCTTGTTTCGATACATCGGCCTGTACTGCAATGGCTATGCCTCCATTGTCGGTTATCTCCTTAACCACCTTATCTGCGCCTTCTTTACTTGAGGCATAGTTTACAACCACCTTTGCGCCTGCTGCCGCGAAGTGTTTGGCGATAGATGCGCCTATTCCTTTTGAAGCACCCGTAACTACCGCTACTTTGTTTTTTAATTTACTCATCATTTTTATATCTTAATATATTCAGATTCTTCCCGATTTTTCCGTTCTGAATCATATCCAAAGTTGCTGTATTGTAACGAACCGGGGGTTGATATGAATCATTAAATACGCTTGATATAGGTCAACTCAAGGTGATGACCTATATCACATTAGTCGGATAAGTAATTGTAAAATAGCGACTTAAGATAGTAGAGAAAAACAAAGTAGCAGAAAGCGCGGCAGGTTACAACGGTTTATATTCCATTGTTAAGCGCTTTTTTGCATTCGGGGAGATGTATTGATGAGGTTCTATTTAATAGAGTTTTTCTTCAGCCTGCTCAAAGTTTCCGGGGATAAACCCAGGTAAGAAGCGATCATGTTTTGCGGGAACCGCTGCAGAAATTGCGGATAATTACTAATCAAATCCTCGTAACGTTCTTCAGCCGTATAGCTCATTGCGGCCTGCATCCTTTTCTGGCTTGCAATGGTGTTATTTTGACTTATTACGTTCGCCATCGCCGCAAAGGCAGGTATATCCTTCAAAAACTCCTCAATTTGAGCATTGGTTGATTGCAGCACCTCCAGGTTCTCCAGCGCTTCAATATTAAAGCGACTTGGGGTTAGCTTGTAAAAGCTTTCAAAATCGGCCAGCCACCAGTTTTCCAAAGCTAATTTCAGGATATGTTCATGCCCTTTGTCGTCTACCGTAAAGGTACTGGCAGATCCTTTTACAATAAAGCCGATATATTTACATACATCTCCTTCCTGTAAAAAGTATTGCCGTTTTCGAAGTTTTTTTGGTTTGAAATGGGCCACCAGCAAATGCTTATCATCCTCCGAAAGCAGTTTGCCTGATATTTCCTGAATGTAATCGAAAAACGCTTCAAAATTAGACATCGTTCAAGTATATAATTATTCGCAATTTACTCAAGCTGCTGATAAAAGACTAAAAAATATAACGAGGTGGGGGATTTGCCACAAGTTCATGCTCACCAAAAAATCCCTGCTTCCTTAGGAAACAGGGATTTAAAAGACAATTTAATCAAACTATGGTTTCCTTGTCAACGAGGCATGATCGCATCGAAATTTGCGACTACTATTCATCAGCTGAACTTGACCAGGTCCTGAAATATGAGTTTACCCCAGGTGTTTCCGTGTGCCTGCACAAGCAGTCCGCCCTCCGAAAGCCCGCCAAGTTTGACCGGCGCAAAACCGAGATTTTCCGCAAGCGCAGCAATCTCTGTTGCTGCGCCGTCATCGTCGCTTGCCAGGAACACCACTCTCCGGCCACCATGTACGGCCGGGTCCTGGGCAAGAATGGCAGCTCCTAAATGGTTGAAGCCCTTAACCAGTTTTCCGCCGGTGAAGGCCTGGGTCACTAACTTACCGGAAGGTAGTCCTCCCAGCTTCTCGGGGGGCACGCCGTAGGCATTGGTCACATCGACGATGGTTTTCCCCTGCCAGTTGGGCAGCGCCTTCGCAACATCCGGGTGCGACTCAAAACGCACAGCCAAAAAGATGACGTCTGCCGTAACGGCTTCTGCCAGTGTTGCGGGAATGATCTCTGACCCGATCGCTGCCGCATCGGATGCAAAATTTTCAGGGTCGCGGGTGGTTGCAACGGATACTTTGATGCCCTTGCGTGCAAATGCCTTAGCCAGGGCCTGGCCTATCTTGCCGAAGCCGATAATTGCGTAGCTTGCTGCTTTATTTTCTGATTTACTCATTTTGAAAATTATTTTAATTATTTAATGGCACGGGTACATCCCCGTGCCGTGTGAGGTTAATTATTTAGCCAAATAGGTCATACCGCCATCAACAAGGAGTTCGGCACCAAGCATGAATGAAGAATCGTCGGAGGCCAGGAAAACCGCTGTTTTACCAATGTCGGCTGGTTGCCCAATTCTGCCTATCGGCATTTGATCTGCAAAGTGCTTTTTTACCGCTTCCATTTGTTCTGCGGGAACAAACTTGTCAAATGCCGGTGTATCTGTTGTGCCTGGTGTGATTACATTTGCCCTGATCTTCCTGTCTAAAAGGTCGCTTGAAAATCCTTTGGCTAAATAGATAACAGCTGCTTTTGCAGCGCCATAAAGTGTAAAATTGGCATATGCCCGATGCGCAGCGTTCGACCCGATCAAAATAACAGAGCCACCATCATTCATATAGGGCAATGCTTTTTGAACAGTGAAGTAAACACTTTTCAGGTTCAGGTCAATTGCCTTGTCAAAGTCGGCTTCGCTAAAAGTTGCCACAGTTCCTACAGTTCCGGCACCTGCATTGGCTACAACCACGTCTATTTTACCAAATTTTTCGGCTGTCTCTTTGAATACCCTTTCCAGGTCGGCAAGGTTGGTTACATCGGCATTTATGGCTATAAAATTATCGCCAAGCTGGGCCACGGCACTATCTAAAGTTTCCTGGTTTCTGCCCACAATAGCTCCTTTAGCACCTTCACTTTTAAATTCCTGTGCAATGCCAAAGCCAATGCCACTATTACCGCCTGTAATAACTACTACTTTATCTTTTAATCTACTCATTTTTAATTTCTATTTAAATTTGTTTCGCAAAGATATTGCCAATAGTTTATATTTGTAACTATCGACAGTGTATTCTGGTTACCATTGGGTAACTACAATTTTAGATGATATGAAGGACGAACGATTTTGCAACTCGAATTGCCCGTTTACAAGGGCTATTGGCACTATTGGTAATAAATGGAAACCGATAATTATAAATGTAATTGGCACCCGTACCATTCGTTTTGGCCAGCTGGATTCTATAATACCACTCATTTCAAGGAAAGTATTAACCGAGCAGTTAAAAGAGCTGGAAGAAGACGGACTATTGGAAAGATTGGCCTATAAGGAATTACCGCCAAGGGTAGAATATAAGTTATCGGAAAAAGGCTTAGCTTTTTTGCCAATTTTAGAACACATCAAAGAATGGAATTTAAAATATGAAGTTGCTTTAATACCCAAAGAGACTGATAGGGTAACTTATGCCGGATAGTGCGAAATTGAAACCTGGCAATGAACGGGAGATATAAATCATATCTCCTGTTTGCTATTAGGACGCAAGACGGTTTTCCGATATTTTGAATGATATACTTACTTTTTTTATCTTTGGTCAGTAAAACAACCTTATCATGCCACATATCCGTAACATAAAACTTTTTTTTACAATAATTATTTTATCCGGCTTTTCCGCTTATAAAGCATATGCTCAATATCCCGGGATGGCAGCATTTCGTGCACAGCAGAGCCAACAATTCATGAGCCAGCAAATGCGTATGCAGATGCAAATGAACATGAACAGAAATTGGCGAAAAAATGCAGGGCAGGGACAAGGATATATTGTGATATTTAAAGACGGCGATATGAAAAAGATCCGATCTTACATGTTCCTGGATACCGTTCTGCATAAAAATTTCCTGGTGTATGTAAATAAAAAGTTCCCGAAATCAGACAGCGCGCATCGCTTCCAGAGAATTTATCCGGATCAAACATCAGATATAACTGCATTGATACCCGATAATCAAGGCTATGAAGAAACCAGGCCCGGATTGCCGACTGATAGCGGGTGGACTATAAAAGTAATATTAGGTGCAATAAAAATTTATGCCAAAAGCGGCTATTATCTTACCGTGGTTAGTACCCCTGTATTTGGCGCGCCTAAAATGGATTTTGATTCTGCTGAAATAATCGGCATCCAGCTAAATGATGGGCCTATTGAAAAATTATCAAAGGAAAATGTGTTGAAAATTGTTGCCGGTAATTCAAAGGCTACCGAATATGTTGAAAAAAAGGGGCTGTATGAAGCCGTGAAAAGATACAATCAAGATGCAGAGAAGGCCGCAACAAAATAGAACCATATGACGCCTTATTTAGCCGGTGGTCAGCCTGTTATCACCGACCAGAAGCTAAACCTGATATTCGTCTGGTCAGATTATTGCTTCACCATATGAACACGGGTAATATATTTATCGTAAGAACTGGGGCTGGCTACAGGACCTTCTGTCCAATAAAACAATTCATTAGTCTTTGATGTAATGATCGTATACTTAAAATCATTTAATGGATACCATTTGCCGTTGGAAAGCTGGGATGCGTTGGTACCGTTAATTGCGGCGTTTGAGATCGTATAGTTAAATTTAGTATTAACCTCTCCTGATGCTTTAAAACTGCCGGTTCCATCCTCGTTTAAAATTACATATTCCGGGTTAGTCATATCGTATTTTTTAGTGTAGGTATCCATAAGTTTGGCACCTCCGTACAATTCAAAAACGCGGTAATCAACTCTCCATTCTCCACTAATTTTGTTTGTGTTTTGTTCTGAGGAATCTTTTTTACAAGAGTAAAGGCTTAAACCAAGAAGTGTAATAAATAGTAACGCGTAAATTTTTTTCATGACAAGGTTTTGGCTAAAAATAAGAAATTTAATTTAACTCATGGTAGATGTTTTCACCGTACCACGTCCAGTTGGGCTTACGGAAGGCTGGTATTATATAGATTTGCAACTAAAGCATATGTAAAATACAAGCTTTGGCTGGTGCGGTGGTAATATCGACCACAGCTAAATACTCACGCTTCGGAACAATTATTTATACCATGAACAACTTCCTAAAAGTTCAACTTTCATTCCTTCTCCCACAACATGTTCAAAAGATTTGGGTATCCAACAATAAAGTAAATCTATTTCGCCTTTTAGGTGGGATTTACTTTCCAGGTAAAACCATGTATCAATTGGAGGCACATCGCTTTCATCAAAAAAACATTGACTTTCAACTATCATAGCTCCATCATGTGTTGTCATGCCTATTTCCTTACGTAAAATTCTGCCTAATTTTGATAAGTCATCAATATCTATGTATTGAATGTTTTTTCTCAATTTTAAGACCTGGTCTAACGCTTTCTGATGATGCGAAAATTCATAGGGACTTATATTCCAGGTGGCGTAATCGATATCTATATTATAAAGAAACTGCCCATTTATAATTGGGTTAGTTTGACGAAAAACCGTACCATAAAATCCGTTTTCATAGTCAAAACCCTCCGAAAGCCTATTCGTCCATGAAATAGCCTTGTACAAATTGTTGTTAAATTCTTTTTCGTTTATTGCCATTACTAACAAGAA
This sequence comes from Mucilaginibacter sp. GW822-FHT03E02, assembly GCF_058801545.1. NCBI lineage: Bacteria > Pseudomonadati > Bacteroidota > Sphingobacteriia > Sphingobacteriales > Sphingobacteriaceae > Mucilaginibacter > Mucilaginibacter sp. GW822-FHT03E02. The sequence goes on from NZ_JBXANJ010000001.1 coordinate 5,945,443, forward strand.
GGAACACAAGGAAAACTCTTTCTGTTTAAATTAATACTATTTGACATGCATAAATGTAGTATTTAAAAAAGGATCTCTGCTTAATTTTTTAGGCTTATGTCCCCCGTGAAGTTTCTCATCTATCCTGTGGTCGACCTTTTATCACCGAACCACTTCCTGTAGGCCTTACGGAAGCCCGGTATTATGCAGATTTGCAACTAAAGCATTTGTAAAATACAAGCTTTGGCTGGCGCGGTGATAACACCGATCAGAGGCTAAAATGGATTGCATGACCTGAGATCTGTTCTTTTGATATACTTCGTTATCGATAAGTCACAAGTCATCCACCCACGGGCAGCCACACAAAGACTTGGGCAAAGGGGCGATTTGTCATTTAAAAAACAAAGTCGATATTTGAACTAATGACACCCCCTGTAGCAGGAAACAAGTATATTGTAACTAAAGAAGAAATCGCCGACATTGAGGCGTTGGGCTTTGCAATTACGGCGAGCAAAACGTCGCTCGTAGAAGTGCTACGAGAATACTTTCCGGGTTTTCAATTGGGCGAATATCTGCATTCTATCGACGATTTACTTAGCCCGTTAACAGAAGTTAAGATAGAAAAAGAATTGGCCTATTTTGAAAATGAAAACCCGATGTTGTTGATTCAATATTTTTCAGAAGATGAGGCTAACGATGAAACCGGACTTGGATTTTCGCGGGCGTTTATCCGCTATCCCGACCAGTTAATTATTGATCATGACTCATTCAGGATACCACTAACCGCGCGCAGACAAGGCATTGGTAAACAAATGCTAAATATCAGTTTGCAACAATACCTCCGGGCTGGCGTTGATAAAATAAGATTAACCGCAGGATCGACAAATGGCGGCTATGTTTGGGCAAAGGCATTTTTTGTTGCGACAGTACCATCCGAGGTTAAGGTAATATTAGACCTGGCAGAAAAAAAATTAACGTCTGCTCAATTCAAATTCGTGAAAAGGGTGTATGAAAACTATTATAGTGTTTATCCCGAGGGGAAGGCGTTTCCGATGGTTAAATGGAGTGCCCTGCCTGGAATGGATGTAATTTTAAGCGAAAGCGAATGGCAGGGCGAATTGGATTTGAATAATCCGGATGTTTTATCTAAATTTAGACATTATGTTGCTTGATAGAAACAAATACCAGGAGTCGGGTTATATCGGCGAAGAGTTGTTCAGCGACCCTGAAAAGGATCGTATGCACAAATGTATGGTTGTTGAGCAAACAATCGCTGACGGTGATTTTACTTTGGATGAGGCATTGGAGGCTTATATAGTTACTAAAGAAGAATATGAGAGTTATGTTGCCCGTAAAACAAACTCCAATATTTTTAATAGTCTTTCGAAGGGAACAAGAATGTCTTTTGGATGGACAGTATCCTATGCATCTTCCATGTACTTTGACGTAGTTGTGAAAATGTTGGATGAATCTATATCTGAAAAAATGGGAGATAAAAATATCTCCCGGCGAATGCAAAAAGTAAAGGATGAATTAAATAAGATTTCGAAGGAAATAGAAAGTACAACAGAAAAGGCTTAGTTAACTAAGCCTTTTCTGTTTCATAGAACCCGCAGCAGTTTTAGCGTAGCTCTGCGTAAAGTAATGGCGTGAGGGCAGATTTCTGCTTTGCGAAATTGTCTGATAAATCATAAGTGATCCTCCCGCATGCAGCCGCACAACACTTGCGCTAAAATGGGATACGTTTTGTAAAATAAGTCACAAGTCGTCAACGCCCAGGCAGCCGCACAAGACTTGCACCAAGGGGGTAAAAGGGCCAAATAAAAACCTGCCCTTTTGTCAACGCAATCCGGTAATCTCATTTCTACTTCCTATATTGCGATGAGATGGACCAACTTAATCAAACTCAAATCCAAGCTCTTTTCAAAGAACTACTTAATAGAATTGGGGCCAAACATGACCCGATAAATGTTGCGGTTCAACCGGAAGATGGTGCGGCCCTCAGTAATTGTTTTAATAACGTTGCAAGGAAAGTAGCTAAGGAAGGTGGAAGTATTGTTTATGGATGGGCCCTTTTGCCGCAACGGCACATACTGGAAGCCGAAAAGCATGCGATTTGGAAAATGCCTGACGGAAAATACATCGACATTACTCCAAGACCATTTCCTATCCCTATGTTGCAATTCGTCATTGACGATGAGTTCAAATATGAAGGTCAGTTAGTTGGCAATGTTCGAGTAAACGTGACACAAAATAATGTAGTTGACGACTGGATATTTGTATGCGAAGTAATAGACGAATTATACACGTACACAAAACGCATCGACGATCAACATGTTAGCGTGCCTCCAGTTATAGCACCCTTCCTCGAAGGACTTGAAAATTTCGTTAAAAACTACGATTCCTATGTTACGGCAGGAGGTAATCCGGAAACGCTTTGTTTTTGCGAAAAACCGTTGTTATATAAAGATTGTCACGGTTTGGGTATGCAGGAAGCAATTACTAATGATTTAGCGCGGGTCTTGGACAATCTGCGAAACGATAGGATCAGCCTTAACAAACCTTACGATGAGCACAAATAGGGGGCGTTAAAACATGGCACATTTAATTAAAAAATTATGTCAGATAAGAAATCACCAAATGAAGTATCTAACAAATTTCACAGCATTATGAAAGCATCTGTAAAGCCTCAAACTTTTGAGGCTGAAAAATGCCCAAAATGCGGGTTACTCGGTGGTTTTATACCACCCGTAGTAAAAGATGGTCGAAATTTAGTAGTACAATTCAAATGCCCTAATGGTCATGAGTTTTCAAAATATATATCATTGAAATAACTGAATGAATTGGCGGGGTCTAACAGGTATATAGTCTCCAGACAACTCCAACAAAGGCGGAAAGACACTATTTCACATAAACTGAGTTTCCATGAATATAAATTTTACAGGAAGATACAAATCATTAAAAGACTTTGAGTGGAATAATATTCCCAAGTTGGCAATTATAACAGGTCTTAACGGCGCTGGAAAAAGCCAGCTACTTGAACTCATCAATCAGTTTTTGAAGAGCACATATAAAGGTCCACGAGATTTTAACAAGATCAATCCGTTTAATATGCAAATCAATGATGCACAATTTGAAGCGTCAGATGTGATGTATTTAAAAGGGGAATGGCAATTAAACGAATCAAAGGATGTTGATTTGGCCAAAATTCAAACCAATAACTCAGTGTTGTTGAATCACATGAAGAGTGGGGGGCCAGACTTCGATAGATATAGGCAAACGGATTTTAAGTTATATACAAAGCTGGTGGACATTAAGGATTACTTCAAATCAAAAGGGATAGAAAATAACGACATAACACCCGATGCATTCCGAGAACAACTGGCAAAATCGACTATTGCCGACGATACCGCTATAGTCCAAAAGGTTTCGGAATTTTTTTATGAATACAGACTAAATTACCTTGACTTAAAGGTTCAGGAAATTAGTGATAGTGATATTCTTAAACAAATTGGTGCTAAACCATGGGCTATATTAAGGGATATAATAAAGGAAGCCAATCTGTCCTTCGAGATTAATGATCCAGAAACTATGGGAATCAGAGGTTCTTATAAGTTTGCTATTACCAAAAAAACCACAATGGAGGCGGTTAAGTTTGACGATCTCTCATCTGGTGAACGTGTTTTATTTTCGTTAGCATTTTTAATGTTCAACTCACAAGAGGCGAAAAGATATCCAAAACTGTTATTATTAGACGAACCAGATGCACACCTACATCCTTCAATGACTGCCCAATTGCTGAAAGTATTGAAAAATGTGTTGGTCGATAAATATGGTGTTCAAGTGATTATGACTACACATTCCCCGTCAACAGTTGCCATTTCATCAGAGGACTCGATTTTTTTGATGAACCCGTCAATTGGATATCCACAGCCAATGGAAAAGGATCTTGCGATAAAATCTCTACTGTCTGGGATTCCAAACTTGTACGTCAGTTATAAGGATAGAAGACAGGTGTTTGTAGAAAGTGAATATGATGTAAATTACTATGACAAAATATATAAGCGCATTTTTCAGCATCTAAATCAGGACGTAAACTTGAACTTTATATCGTCAGGCGATGCGGTAACTGATAAAAATGGTAGGCCAGCGGCTAATTGTGACCAAGTGATAAAAATCACCAAAATTCTTAAAGACGCAGGAAATCCACATATATGGAATAATAGATTTCGATGAGGGAAAAAACAATTCGACATCTAACTTAATAGTTCTGGGAGAGGGAAACAGATATAGCATAGAGAACTACATTTTTGATCCCGTATTGTTGGGTATGTTACTCCTTAGAGAGAAAATTATTACGACATCTGAGTTGGGTGCAACAGAACTTGTATATAATGATGTTAATACCCACAGTCAAAGTAATCTGCAAAAATTATCTGATTATGTAGTGGCCAAAACTCTTGCAGAAAATAGCGTACAAGATCAGAGTGCAAAGCAATGCACAATGCTGAATGGATTAACGATAGACATTCCAATCTGGTATCTGTTAAACCAAGGTCATCATTTAGAAGACATGTTGTTAAAGGCCTTCCCGAAACTAAACGAGCTAAAAAAACAAAAAGAAGATAAACTTAAGCTCGCAATTATTGAAAAAGTAATCGATGATTTCCCTACTTTGATTTCATTAGATGTCGCTAACGCCCTTAAAAAAATCCAAGTCTAAGTTGTTTATTGTAAGTCGTATCCACAATTTACCATCTGAGCGTTTGATCGATACTCGTGGTTTTGTTTTACGCGTAATGGATAGCAGCGAATACCGTACCCGCGCCTATGGCCCTGTGCCGTATAAGCGGATAGCCCGACCCCGTTTCTATCAGCGGGGGTACGCCATATTTATTTCAGGCCCGGCTTCGGCCTCAACGTCAAAAATATTTCCTTCGCCAAAGCCTGCTGCGCTTCATTAAGATTCCGGGCACCCACCACAATAGCGTTCGCGCTTATTCCCGAAAACATATGGGCTTCCTGTTTACGCATGTAAATCCCCGTTATTCCTTTTAACCCTTTTTTAGGTATTACCAAACGGCGGTAATGGCGCTGTATGGTATCTAATTTTACAATATGGTTTTTAACCTCCTGCGGAATAAAAATTGGCAATTTAAACTTGTCTTTCTTGTAAGTGCATGCTGCTATAAAATCGCAGCCGCGGGCAAATGTGCTGTCGCTTTTATTGCATGGCCTTATTTGGGTTACCTGGGTTTTTATCCAGCCAATATCGGGGTGTAACCTTTTGTTTACAAATCTTGTAATTCCCTCGTCTTTCCACCATCCCTGCCGGATATATTCCTGCTCGCTCATTACAAGAGTATCGCAATACCAGCCATAGTCAAAAGAGAGATCAAAATCCTTTCCCTTTAAAAATCCGGGTTGCGAGTCGATGCCCTTTTCAAATTTGAGGGTAAAGTAATCGGGAACGTCAATTACAAAATCATGCAGGTCGATGGTTTTCCATCCGGGTTTTGGAGGTGGGGGCGGGACAGTTTTCTGTTTGGGTTTGGTGTTGCATCCAAATAGCAGGACGATCAGTAAGACAAGGTAGGCTTTGCTCATGTAAGGTTATATGATTTGCCAATTTACCAGTATTAGCGGACAGTTGAAAATATAGTATGTAGTTTTTATCCCCGCGTAAGGGATAGCAGCGAATACCGGCCCCGCGCCTAATGCCTGAAGCCGTATAAGCGTATAGCCCGACCCCGCTTCTATCAGCGGGGTTACGCCATAATTATTTCTGTTACCTTCATAGTTCATTAAACCCCTACCTTCCCTTCCCCAAGGAAGGAATCGCACGGGGCTTTGCTTTGGTTGGTGGGAGAGGGGATGGTGCTTTTATTATACCCCTGGTTACCGTTAACAAAAAAGGGTTCTGGTATGATGTATACTTAGCATGTGGGGTGCCGAAACAAGTTCGGCATGACTTCGGGGGTAAATCGATGTCATTTTCCCTTCGGAATCCGCTGGTTTTACTACTCAGCATGACGAATTCCCCCTTTACATAACCATCGGCTTTGAACGCGGGCTACGACTCACCCCGGCTACGCTGCGCTGGCCGACCCTCTCTCCGGCTGAAGCCGCAAAGAGGGTGAAGCCCATTTTTGTTTTCCCTTTTTCGCCCCTCTATGCGACGCAGTCGGAGAGAGGGGCAGACGGGCGTAGCCTCGTCGGGGTGAGTCGTCGCCGACATGCGATATTTGTCATTTTCCCTTCAGAATTTCGCGAAATTTTAACACTTAGCATTACAAGTCCCCCAAACCGGAGTCTTCCTGAACTTGTTTCAGGATCCCATAGGACAGGTGGCCGGTATGACGGTCACTTAGCACGTGGGGTGCCGAAACAAGTTCGGCATGACTTCGGGGGTAATACAGCATACCCACCTGCAAATCAAAATCCTGTCAATCCTGCAAAATCCTGAAAATCGTGTTTATATACCCAACACCTGCTTCAACTTCACATACCCCGTTTTACTGACAGGTATCTTAGCCCCCGATTTCAAAATAGCTAAATGCGCGTCCTTTTCGTACGGGTCAATCCTGGTGATTTGGGTGATGGCGATGATATACGAGCGGTGCACGCGGACGAATTGCCGCGGGTCGAGGGTTTGTTCGAAGAAGCTCATGGTTTTGTTTTTGAGGTACGAGCCTTCTTTGGTGATAACGGATACGTAGTCGTCGTCGGCCATGAGGTATTCCACGTCGGCAACGGGGATAATTTTTACTTTAGTGCCGGTTTTTACCACAATGCGCTCGTTTTGGGCGGGCGAATGGGCGGCAACGGCGTCCAGCAGTTCTTCGGTATGTTTGGGGGTATGTTTTTCGGGCGCGGTGGCCAGGAATTTTTCGACAGCTTTATTAAAACGCTCCTTGCTGAAGGGTTTCATGAGGTAGTCGACCGCGTGGGCCTCAAAGGCTTTGATGGCGTATTCGTCAAAAGCGGTGGTGAAAATAACGGCGGGCGGGTTTTCTACCAGTTCCAGCATTTCAAAGCCGTTGATCTTGGGCATCTGCACATCTAAAAATATCAGGTCGGGCTGGTGCTGCTGTATGGCTTTAAGGCCTTCAAAGCCGTCGTTACATTCCTGTATCAGCTCAATATCTTTAAAATTTTGCAGGTATTCCATTACAACCATGCGGGCTAATGGCTCGTCGTCAATAATCAGGGCGCGCTTCATACTTGTGGTACTTTTATTATGGTTGTAAATATATTATCATTTGCGTAAGTTTCCATCAGGTCGTTACGGGCAAATAACAAATATAACCGGCGCTGCACCCCGCGCAAGCCAAAACCGGTACCTTTTTTTGGTCGGCTGGTTTGCGGATCGTATGGGTTTTGCACCATCACTACCAGGTAATGGTCTTCCATTTCGCCACGGATGCTTACGGTAACCTCGCCGGTGGTATCGTACAAGCCAAATTTGATGGCATTTTCAACCAATGGCTGCAGCAGCATGGAGGGCAGCAGGGCGGCCCCACAACGCGGGTCGCAACTTATTTCGGTTTGCAGGCGGTGGCCAAAGCGTACTTTTTCAATATCCAGGTATAAATTCAGGTGGGCCAGTTCGTCGCTTAGGGGCACCTGTTGCTGGTCGTCCTTTTTAAGGGTGCCGCGCAAAAAGTCGGACAGTTGATGGATCATGGTTCGGGCCAGGTCGGGTTTAAAGCCGATGAGCGCGTTGATGGAGTTGAGGCTGTTGAACAAAAAGTGCGGCTGCAGTTGCTGGCGCAGGTTGTACAGCTCGGCATCACGGGCCAGCTGCTCGGCCTCGGTTTTGCGTTTCATGGTTTCGCGCTGATCCAGCTGTGAGTACCACAACAAGCTGATCATGGCCATCCAGCCCACGGCCAAAAAGTTGATAAAAAAGCGGATGGTTAGGGATTGAATAACAAAGTTGACGAAGATAGGGTCGGTATTAAGCAGCGGCAGCAAATACCGGCAGCCCGCGGCGCAAATGCCCGCCAGCGCCACCACCCATATAAACAGGTTAATATAGCTGCCCTTGCCCGGCTGGTAGTAGCGCAGGTTATTGTTGATAAGCCAGCAGGCGCCCGATAGCAACACGGCGCTAAGCAAACCATCGATAGTTGAGGTGAACCACAAAAAACCAAAACTATGGATAATATACGTTTGCAGCGCCGCCCAGCCGAAGCCGCAGCCCACAAACGCACCGTATAATCTGGAAGCTTTTAAATTTGGTATGGCCAAAATGTTATCGTATTAGCCCCCTCTAAATCTCCCCCGGTAGGGGAGACTTTGAAGAGATTGTTTTTTTTAATGTTAAGCGCAGCACAGCACAGCCCCCTCTAAATCTCCCCCGGTAGGGGAGACTTTTAAAACCTCTTTTTTTTAAGCCCTCCCTACCGGGGAGGGTTTGGGAGGGGCTGCCTTCCCCAGCAACGCCGCCTTGTGATGCGCCCAGGCGATGTACAGGTCGGCGTCGGGTGTTTCGTGTATGTTGTAATATAGTTCGGCGCCGTCGGTGGGTTCGCTGATGCGGTTAAGTTCGGCCACATCAATAAATTGCCATTTAACGGTTTGGCGCTCAATATTTTTAAAGCTATCCTGGTTGGCATGGCCAATCTTGTTAGCTTTTTCAAAGGCATTCAGCTCGGTTTCGGCGCTGATTAACCGCAACTGCTCATCAAATTGCGCCTGATGGTCGCCATCGCCACTTATTACCCTGAAAACTAATTTTGCTATGTACCAGTTCATGATTAGAAGGCCTCCAGCCCAAGCCCCCTCTAAATCTCCCCCTGAAGGGGGAGACTTTTGGGTTGTTTTTTTGTTTGTAAATATTCCTTCGTTTGAAGATGTTTTCGTTTTTTTAAGCCCTCCCCTTCAGGGGAGGGTTTGGGTGGGGCTGTCTAATAACTCCTTATATCTACCCCTGCAAATATCGATACCCCTTTTAGCACCAGTATTTTGCCGTTAACGTTTGATGCTGTACTGCGGATGCGTTTATCATCTACGCTGGCAAATACGGCGGCCAAATCCGATACTACCTGCCAGTTGGATGGCACGATGATTTTGGTGCCGCCGAAAATCTGGGTAATATCCAGGTATATACGGCCGTCAATATCGGCCTGGGTAAAGTCGAGCTCGGCCCCGCCGAAGATGTTAACGATGTCGCCGCCCTTAAAATTCTTGCTCAGGATGGTTTTATTAACCCCGCCGAAGATGGAAACGGTATCCAGGTAATCATCGCCGTTATGGTGGCCAAAAGGCGGCGTATCCTTTGGCGGTGTGTTGGTGCCGGCCGCGGCGGGTTCGCCTGATGGTGGTATTTCGCCGCCATCTTTTACGGTGTAGTCAACAATCGGGTCTTCCATTTTACCAAAGTCGAACTTAGGTTTCTCGGTTTTTTTGCCCCAGTTGGCAGGGTCGGCATAATCTTTTTCCCATTTGGTTTTGTATTTACCGGTAACAGGGTCATGGCTTTTGCCGCGCCTTACAATAAGCCACATGCCAAAGGCTATAATGGCGATGGGCCATACAATACGATCGGAATCATTAATGTTGTTGATGATGAACAACACCACGCCGATAGCTATCAGCATAGGGCCTGATGATTTTTGAAAATTATGTTTGGCGCCTACATACAGGCCCCAGGCCACCAACCACAGCGGCCAAAGTTCCAATGATTCCGGAAGAAAGAAAAGGCTAAATTGTTTTAGTAATAATATTGCTCCTACAACAAGCAATATTATCCCGGCCATGGCTTTGCCTCGGTTAGGGTTTTGCGGAGAATTTATATCGTTGTTCATTTGTTCTGTTGCATTTTAAATCATATCCCAAAACTAAGGTAACATTATACATGTGCCAAACAAATACTGGCGATATATTTAAAGTAATCGGTAAGGGGGGAAGTTTTGTCGGTGAAAAAGTTTGCCGGTGTTTAAACGACGCAATGGTTAGGATTCAGTATTTTTCGTTAGATGAAATATTTTCCTTTTGTGAAAATTCCGGACAGGCAAATACCATCCGAAAAATTGGGGTAAAACAAAGGGGCAGGAGGGTTGTGAGGATGTGCGGGTGGTATGTTTAAAGGTTGCGGCAGGTAGTTGGCGGGTGGTTTGCAAGTTGTAGAAAAGTGTGGTATAAAAGTGCATTTTTATTGCTCAAAACCTGGTATCTGTTGCACATTATTTGATTTTTTTTGTGGGTTTTTGTTTTAAAAATGCACATCAGGGTGTTGCCCCGCTGATAGAAGCGGTGCCGGGCTATCCATACATACGCCTGCAGGCCTTACGCGCAAAGGCCGGTACCCGTTACTATCCCTAACACATAAAAATGAGGCGGTACTGACAAAATTCTGTCAGTGTTCGGGTTTATGGAGGCCAAAATCGAGGGGTTTGTAATCAAGTATTTAAAAATCAGTTAGTTGGTAAAATCATGCTTTTTACGTTCTGTTTTATCCGAACACTTAATTACTTGTACTTCAATCACATAAGTGTTCGCCCCCGAACACCCCTGTTATTCCCTCACAAAACCGAACACTCACAAAAAAGGGAGAGCCTATACAGGCCCTCCCTCAAATCAAAACTATTAAATCAAAATGTATTAAACGCCCGGTTCGGTTGTGTTATCAAAATGGAACGGTTGCTTGGGCTGGTTAAATATTTGTTCCTCAGTGTGTTTGCGTGGTTTAACTACCATCCAGGCGCCAAAGGCCATGATAGCCAGTGGCCATACTATGCGGTCGGCATCGGGGATGTTTTCGTCGAGCAAAAAGGCAACGCCAATCAGGGTAACAATTATCCAGGCTGGTTTCCTGAAATTGTATTTGGCACCCATGTAAGTACCCCAGGCAATCATCCACATTGGCCAGCTAAACAGCCAGTCGGGTATAAAAAATAAATCGAATTGGTTTATCAGTAAAAGGCTGCCAGCTACTAATAAAATTGCCCCTGCGGCTACTTTGCTGTTGTTTGGGGTGTTCAGGGTGTTTATATCGTTGTTCATCGTCGTAAGTTTTAAATTATACCCTAAAAGTACTGCGCTATATAAGGCACAGCAAGGCAATATTGGCGAACAGGGTATAACAACCCGGTAAGCAAGTATATTTTGTCGGTGAATGGGGCTGCCGTTTTCGCCGGAAATTTGACAAACAAATGCCGCATTGTATCATTACAATAATTACATTGCCCTACCATAATAACACCATGGAAGATACCGATATATTGATCATAGGTGCCGGTGCCGCCGGCTTAATGGCTGCCCGTACGCTGGTAAAAGCCGGTAAAAAAGTTACCGTACTGGAGGCCCGCGACCGCATTGGCGGCCGCATCCACACGCTCGAAAATGCATCGGGCCAACAACCCCTGGAACTGGGCGCTGAGTTCATACACGGTGATTTGCCGCTCACAAAATCCTTATTGGATGAGGCAGGCATTGCCTATGAGCACGCCGGCGCATCCATGTGGCGGTACGAGGATGGCGAGTTTAAGCAGAACGAATCCTTTGTTGAACATTGGGACGCCTTCCTTAATAAACTGGATGAATTAGAGCAGGATATGAGCATCAACTGCTTCCTGCTCCGCGAATTTAAAGGCGAAAAATACCGGCGTTTAAGGGAGTCTGTACGCCAATTTGTATCCGGATATGATAACGCCGACCCCAAAAAAGCAAGCGCGTTTTCCCTGCGCCGCGAATGGCAATCTGAAGACGATGGAGCACAATACCGGGTAGCCGGTGGCTATATTAAATTGGCGAGTTTTTTGGCCGGAGAGATAATTGCCGCCGGTGGGCAGATACACCTGAATGCTGTAGTAAAGAAAATTTATTGGCAACAGCATTGTGTAAAAGTGGTTAGCAGTGTTGGCTGTACGCATTCGACAAAGCAAATAATTGTGGCCTTACCACTTGGCGTTCTGCAGGTTAACGCAGGTGATTCCGGCGCTATCAGCTTTATTCCTGAGGTTCCGGGCCATATCAAAGCTATCAACGCTTTAGGCTTTGGGGCGGTAATAAAAATCCTGCTGGAGTTTGATGAGGCTTTTTGGGAAGACAAACAAACCGAAATCCTGGCCGGTAAAAGCCTCAGTAACATGGGCTATTTATTTAGCACCGAGGAAATTCCCACCTGGTGGACACAGGCGCCCCAACATACTAATATGCTAACCGGCTGGATAGGCGGCCCCGAAGCTGCCGAAAAAATCGATGCTCCCAATGTCGAAATATTAAAACAAAGTCTGCAATCATTGGCCATTATTTTTAACCGCGATGAGCAGCAACTCAAACAAAAACTCCTTAACTACCACATAGTGAACTGGACGGCAGATGAATTTGCCCGTGGCTCCTACGCTTATGATACGGTAGAAGCCAGCCAGGCGCGTTCCATTCTACTTGAACCTGTAGAAGATACCATTTTCTTCGCCGGCGAATACTTGTACAACGGCACCGCCATGGGCACCGTTGAAGCTGCACTTGATAGCGGGTTGCGCGCCGCGGAGCGGATTAAGCAGCTATAGAAAGACCGTTTTTTCAACTTTTAAGCAGCCGGTATTTAATATTTTTGATTAGGCATACGATATTAACTAAGTCTTTCGTTATAGGCGGATAAGTACCTTATCCGATGTCCAAATTATTCCTAACCCTGCTGTTTTCCTATTTAATTATTGTCAATCCACGGCCCAAGTTGCCTGATAGCAAACGGGCCAGCGATGTGCGCACTACCGTATGGCCCCGCTTGCAACAAGAATTAAACGATAAAGGCTTCAAAGAGGAAGCCCCCATCTACATCCGTATTTTTAAAGACCAGGATGCGCTGGAAGTTTGGAAAAAGGCAGGCAATAAATATAAGTTGTTTAAAACTTACGAAATTTGCTACTACTCGGGCAACCTGGGCACCAAAACCAAAAAGGGCGATAATAAAAGCCCCGAAGGCTTTTATACCATCCAACCCAAACAGCTTAACCCGGTGAGTAATTACTACCTGGCTATTAATGTAGGCTACCCAAACAAGGTTGAACAGTTAAAAGGTTACACCGGCGATGCTATTATGGTACATGGGCATTGTGCATCAATTGGTTGCTACGCCATGACCGATGCGCGGATTGAAGAAATTTATACCTTGGTTTACAAAGCCTTTGAAGCGGGCCAGCAAAAAATCAACCTCGATATATTTCCGTTCAGAATGGATAAAGCACACATGGATTTTTACAGCCATCAATCCTATATGGCTTTCTGGAAAACGTTAAAGCCCGGATATGAAAAGTTTGAAAAAACACGCCTTCCGGTTAACTATTTTATCAAAGGGAAGGACTATGCTTTTTGATGGTTGGCAAAGAAATAAGCCGACCAATAATGGTTCTGGCTCGAAGGTTTTTCAAACCCCATTTCGGCTTATCAATAATTATCAAAATTTCCATACAACAAATCAATTTTATTATAAATTTGGAACGCGGATAGTGCCTGATAGCAGGCCGCAGCCAATTATACTTTTTTGACCTGTTTTATAATATGAAAAAAACTTTACTTTTTGCCTTATGCAGCCTTGCGCTTGCGTTAGGCGCATCGGCGCAAATACCTGCTTTAGAGCGCGTTGAGCCCATGTCATGGTGGGTGGGTATGAGCAACCCTAACCTGCAATTAATAGTACATGGCAATAACATTGCAGGCCGTAATGTAGTACTTAATTACCCTGGCGTAAAGCTAAAAGCAGTACATAAAGTTGAAAACTCAAATTATTTATTCCTCGATCTGCAGCTTTTTTCTTCGGTAGTTCCGGGAACGTTCCCGATAAAATTTACAAAGGCCGGTCAAAAGGACTTGGTTTATCAATATACGCTCAATAAACGCGACAAATCTGCCGGTCGCATCCAGGGCGTAACCAACAAGGATTTGATATACCTTATCATGCCCGATCGTTTCAGCAACGGTGATGAAAGCAACGACTCATTTGACAATATGCGCGAGAAAGGCGTTCACCGCGATTCGATGTACAGCCGCCACGGCGGTGATATCCAGGGAGTGATGAACCATCTTGATTATTTAAAAGCCTTAGGCGTTACTGCTATCTGGATGACTCCCGAAATTGAGAACGACGAACCGCATGCATCATATCATGGTTACGCAGTTACCGATTATTATAAAATAGACCCCCGCTATGGCACCAATGAGTTGTACAAAAAATTTGTAGAAAAGTGCCACAGCATGGGCCTGAAGGTAATTAAAGACCTGGTGCACAACCATGCCGGTACCGAAGGCTATACCATTATGGATATGCCGATGAAAAGCTGGGTACATCAGTGGCCAAAATACACCAAATCAAATTTCAGGGATGCTGCCGTGATGGATCCGCACGCCTCGCTAATGGATAAGAAACTGATGGCCGATGGATGGTTTGATCATCGGATGGCCGATATGAACCAGAATAATATTTATGTACAAAATTATCTTACCCAAAATCATGTTTGGTGGGTGGAGTATGCCGGTATTGATGGTTTTCGCTTAGATACTTACCCCTACAATGATCCGGCATATATGGCTAAATGGGCACAGGATGTTAAGGCCGAATTTCCAAAGCTTTCCATTTTTGGTGAAACGCTGGTATGGTCTGCCGCAAATCAGGCCTTTTTTACACAGGGCAATACCGTTAACCGTGGTATGGATACCCACCTGCCTGGCGTAACAGATGCCGTATTGAAAGACGCCATTTACGAGGCTTTGAATGGCAACGATGGCTGGACAGATGGTGTTGGCCGCCTGTATTCGGTTATCGCCCAGGACTTTTTATACCAGGATGCCACCCATAATACCATATTTATGGATAACCATGATATGAGCCGCCTTTTATCTGTGGTTAAAGAGGATTTTACCAAATATAAATCGGCAATGGCAATGCTGCTTACCATGCGTGGTGTACCACAATTATATTATGGCGATGAGATCCTGATGAAAAACTATTCTGATCCGGATGGTTTAGTGCGCGAGGATTTTGCCGGCGGCTGGCGGGGCGATAAAGAAAATAAGTTTACTGCCGATGGCCGCAGTAAAAAGGAAAACGAGGCATTTAACTACGTAAGTAAGCTGGCCAACTACCGTAAAGGTACGACCGCCCTGCAAACAGGTAAATTGATGCAATTTGTGCCCGAAAAGGGGATTTATGTATACTTCAGGTATGATGCTGCCAAAACGGTAATGGTTATTTTCAATAGCAGCGACAAAGACCAAGCAACAACAACAGACCGGTATTTTGAACGAATTGGCGATGCCAAAAAAGCCCGTAACGTGATAACCGACGAGCCCGTTGACCTGGCGCAGGTGAACATACCTGGCAAAACTGCTTTAGTGCTCGAAATATTACCCGGTGGTACTCATTAAAAATTATATCTTAGTGGCTTTGAGCCGCGTATCTAAAAAGTTACAATGAACAATATTAAAGCATGTATTTTCGATCTGGATGGTGTAATTGTTGATACAGCCGTTTATCACTATAAGGCCTGGAAACGATTAGCCAACTCCCTGGGCTTCGATTTTACAGAACACCAGAACGAACAATTAAAAGGCGTAAGCCGGGTACGCTCGCTCGAGCTTATTTTAGGCTGGGGAGGCGTAACCAAAACTGCTGCAGAGCAGGAAATTTTGGCTACCCAAAAAAATACCTGGTACATGGAAATGGTTAACCAGATGAAACCCGATGAAATACTGCCCGGTGCAAAGGAGTTTGTAGAAATATGCCGAAAAGCAGGTATCAAAATAGCCTTAGGCTCGGCCAGCAAAAACTCGATGACCATCCTCAACAAAATTGGTATTACCAATCTTTTCGATGCGGTTATTGATGGCAACAAAGTAAGCAAAGCCAAACCCGATCCCGAAGTTTTTTTAACAGGAGCCAAAGCTCTAAGTGTTGAACCCGAAGAATGTGTGGTTTTTGAAGATGCCATTGCCGGGGTAGAGGCAGCTAAAGCCGGCGGTATGAAGGTAGTTGGCATAGGCCAACCCGGCGTACTGGATGCCGATTTGGTAATCAGCGGGTTAGATAAAATGACGTTAGATAAATTATTTAAAATATAAGAAGCCCCACCCAACCCTCCCCTAAAGGGTAGGGCTTTTAAAAGTCTCCCCTTTAGGGGAGATTTAGAGGGGCTTAATGCATTGTTATGAAAAATTACATTAAAGTTGATGAGTGGAAGATAATCGAAGAGGGCTTTGATGCACATCATCACCAGGTATCTGAGAGCATATTTAGTTTGGGTAATGGCCGAATGGGTCAGCGGGCTAACTTTGAGGAGGCATACAGCGGCGAAACCCTGCTGGGCAACTATGTTGCCGGGGTATATTATCCAGATAAAACCCGCGTAGGCTGGTGGAAAAACGGCTATCCGGAATACTTTGCCAAAGTGCTGAATGCCGCTAACTGGACAATTATTGATGTAGTTTTAGATGGCGAACAATTGGATTTGGCCAAATGCGAGGTTACCGGCTTCCGCCGTGAATTGAACATGAAGGAAGGTTACCTGAAACGTACATTTACCGCAAAAACCGCATCGGGTAAAGAAGTATCGGTTGAAGCCTGCCGCTTTTGCAGTATGGTAGATGATGAAACTGCGGCTATCAAATACACTGTCACTCCATTAAACTTTAGCGGTGCCATCTCTATTACCCCGGCTATTGACGGCGATGTGGTGAACAAGGATTCCAACTACGACGAGAAGTTTTGGGACGAGGTGACCAAAGCTAACCAGCCTGATGGCGGCTACATAGTAATGCGCACCAAAAAAACCGGTTTTGAAGTAGCTACCGGTATGAAATTCAGTGTTTTGAAAAATGGCGAAACTATCCGGCCAAAAACAACAACGATATCGAAAGAAAAATACATAGCATCAAAAATTGAATTACAGGCGCAACAGGGCCAAAGCATCAGTATTATTAAATACGTTGCTAACCTGTCGTCGCAAAATCATAAACCAGAAGACCTGGTTGCCACGTTGGCAGCTACTTTAAATAGCATCAGCCATAAAGGTTTTGATACCATGCTGGCCGAACAAGCCGCCGCCTGGGCTGAAAAATGGAAACACAACGATATTATTATAGAAGGTGATGAATCGGCTCAGCAAGCCATCCGCTTTAATATTTTTCAGCTTAACCAAACTTATACCGGCGAAGACGACCGCCTGAACATAGGCCCCAAAGGTTTTACCGGCGAAAAATACGGAGGCTCGACCTATTGGGATACCGAGGCTTATTGTGTGCCTTTTTACCTTGCCACCGCGCCGCAAAAGGTTACCCGCAACCTGTTGCTTTACCGTTATAAACAATTGGGCAAGGCTATCGAGAATGCTGCTTTATTGGGCTTTAAAAACGGCGCAGCATTGTACCCCATGGTTACTATGGATGGTACCGAATGCCATAACGAGTGGGAGATCACCTTTGAAGAAATTCACCGGAATGGCGCTATCGCTTACGCTATTTTTAACTATGTGCGTTATACTGAAGATGAAGCCTACCTGGCCGATTATGGTTTTGAGGTGTTGATCGCGATAGCCAGGTTCTGGTCGCAACGGGTAAGCTGGTCGCAGGATAAGCAACTATATGTAATGCTGGGTGTTACCGGGCCAAATGAGTACGAGAATAATGTAAACAATAACTGGTATACCAGCATGCTGGCCGTTTGGTGTATGAAATATACCATGGAAGCTGCCGAAAAAGTGAAGACAGCCGATAAGGCTAAATACGATGCCCTTGCCGCCAAAATTGACTTGGATGAAGCAACAGAGTTTAGTCGTTTTGGCCATATTGTCGAAAATATGTACTTGGGCCATGATGAAAAGCAAGGCATATTTTTACAACAGGATGGTTACCTGGATAAAGAGCAGATATTAGTAAAAGATTTGCCGGCAACAGACCGCCCGTTGAACCAGAAATGGAGCTGGGACAGGATCCTGCGTTCCTGCTACATTAAACAGGCCGACGTATTGCAGGGTATTTACTTTTTTGAAGATGATTACGATATAGATACCATCCGCAGAAACTTTGATTATTACGAGCCACGCACGGTGCATGAGTCGTCATTATCGCCATGTGTGCATGCTATTTTAGCTGCCAAATTAGGTGATGAGGCTCGTGCTTACGAATTTTACCTGCGTACTGCCCGCTTAGATTTGGACGATTACAATAACGATACCGAAGATGGATGCCACATCACCTCGATGGCCGGCACATGGATGGCTGTTGTGGAAGGTTTTGGCGGTATGCGTGTAAGAGATGGCAAACTGTTGTTCCAGCCGTTTATCCCCGAAAAATGGGCGTCTTTTTCGTTCCATATCGGTTTCCGTGGCGCATTGCTGAATATCAAAGTGAGCAAAGATGGTGTAAACATTAAAAACCTGTCGGATGTGGCAACAACGGTATCCGTTTATGGTAAAGATCAGTTGGTAAAGGCCAACGATGAATTATTGGTAGAGGCATAATGAAACTATTAGTTACCTCTTTTTCATTAAATGTTCCCCTCTCGAGAGGGGGCGCGAAGGATTGTGCGGCTGCAGGGGTGTGTCTGCCAGCGTTCAAAAGTGGACTATTAACACACCCCTCCACCCCTCTCAAGAGGGGAATCGCACAGGCCAATGCTTTTTTAGCTGCCCTTTTCTTTTTTTCAAATCCACTTGCGGCTGAAATTTTATCCAAACTACATTTAAGCAAAATATCTTTATGAAAAATAAACAGATACTTGTTTTAATGATATTATTGCTTGCTAATGCCAGTTACGCACAAAAACATCACCCCAAAAAAACAAAAATGGAACAAACCGCAGCCAATCATAAGCTGATTATATACCAACTATTGCCACGGCTTTTTGGCAATACTAAAACGCTTAACAAAACCAATGGCTCAATTGAAGAAAACGGCGTTGGTAAGCTGAACGACATTAACGATAAAGCCCTTCAGGAAATAAAAAAAATGGGCTTTACCTACGTTTGGTATACCGGCGTAATTGAGCATGCGACCATGACTGATTATTCGGCTTATGGCATTAAAGCCGATGATCCGGATATTGTGAAGGGCAGGGCGGGCTCACCATATGCTATTAAGGACTATTATGATATTGATCCTGATCTGGCCGTTGACGTGAAAAACCGCATCCGTGAATACGAGGAACTCATCAAACGTACCCATGCCAGCGGTTTAAAGGTGTTGATGGATTTGGTACCCAACCATGTGGCCCGTACTTATGCATCAGATGTAAAACCGGCCGGCGTGCGCGATTTTGGTCAGGATGATGATAAAAGCAAAGGCTTTAGCCCTCAAAACGATTTTTACTACATACCGGGGCAGCCATTTACGGTTCCTGCGGGATACAATCCCGGCGGCGATGAATTTAAAAGCCCATTAAAGGACGGCAAATTTGGTGAGAACCCGGCCAAAGCAACCGGTAATGATGTGTTCAGCGCATCGCCATCTATCAATGATTGGTTCGAGACGATGAAGTTGAACTACGGGGTTGATTACATGGATCATCGCCGTGGCCACTTCGACCCGATACCACCGCTTTGGAACAAGGTTTATGATATTTTAAAATACTGGACCGCCAAAGGTGTCGATGGTTTTCGTTGCGATATGGTGGAAATGGTACCCATCGAATTCTGGGCTTGGGTAATCCCGAAAATGAAGGCCGAGCATCCTGGTATCGTCTTCATCGGCGAAGCTTATGATAAAGGCAAATACTGCGATTATATATTTAAGGGGCATTTTGATTACCTGTATGATAAGGTTGGCCTGTATGATACCATCAGGAATTTAACCCGCAACGATTACCACACCAACACCTGGGGAATAAACGCGGTTTGGAACCATGATAGCAAAGGAATAGACGAGCATATGCTGCGCTTTATGGAAAACCATGACGAGCAACGCATCGCATCGCCTGATTTTGCCGGCAACCCGTGGCTGGCCGTGCCGGGTATGATTATCACAGCAACGCTAAACACCGGGCCGGTAATGATCTACTTTGGCCAGGAAGTTGGTGAACCCGGAGCAGGTAGTGAAGGCTTTAGCGGTAATGATGGACGCAGCTCGATATTTGACTATTGGGGTGTGCCCGAACACCAGAAATGGCTCAACGGCGGCACTTATGATGGCGGTAAACTGTCTGATGATCAGAAAAAACTGCGTGGCTTTTATAGTACCCTGCTTAATGCCGTGCACAACAGCGAAGCCATTAAAACGGGCGCTTTTTATGAACTGATGATGGCTAATGAGCACCAACCTGGTTTTGATGTTAAAATGTACGTATACCTGCGTTATACCAATAATCAGCGTATATTAGTGATAACCAATTTTAACCGGGACGTTCGCAAATTAAGCGTAAAACTTCCGGATGACCTGTTACACAAACTAAATATAAACGGCAAACAGCAATTTACCGATCTGCTCAGCGGCGGCAAGTTCAGCACCAATGATATTAAAAATGGTGTTGAAGTAACTGTGGAGGCGAGTAGCGGGTTGATGTTGGGGTTTTAAACTGTCAGAATCAGAATTTACAGAATTTTAGAATTAACAGAATAGGAAGAACGGAAGGGAATCATCAGGGAGTGCAGCAAGATAATACTTACCCCGCTGTCATGCTGAGGAACGAAGCATCTATTCGCAAACTTTTCTATCGGCGAGCAGGTCCTTCGTTCCTCAGGATGACAGGGTGGTGGGCATGAGGCAACATAAAAGCATTCTGAAAATTCTCTAATTCGATGAATTCCGGTTCAGACAAGACCAATGAACTAATGAACAAGTGAACCAATAAACCAACGTGATGAATAAAGTATTACAAAAGCCAAGATTAAGTTTCTGGCAAATCTGGAACATGAGCTTTGGCTTTTTGGGCATCCAGTTTGGCTTCGCGCTGCAAACCGGGTATGCAAGCCGCATACTGCAAACCTTTGGTGCCGATGTAGGTAACCTGTCGTTTTTTTGGTTGGCAGCCCCACTTACCGGGATGATCATTCAGCCAATTATCGGGCATTACAGCGATCGTACGTGGAACCGTTTGGGTCGCCGTCGCCCTTATTTTTTAACCGGAGCATTGCTGTCTGGTTTGGCGCTTTGTTTTTTGCCCAATTCATCGGGGCTTGCATTTTTAATCCCGCCGATAATTGTTGGCGCAGGAATGCTCATGCTGATGGATGCATCATTTAACATCGCGATGGAGCCGTTCAGGGCGTTGGTTGCCGATAACCTGCCCGATAGCCAGCATACTGCCGGCTTTTCCATGCAGACTTGCCTGATAGGCGTAGGCGCCATCATGGGGTCGGTATTGCCATCTGTTTTAAGCGAATGGCTTCATGTGCCTTCAGTTGCGGCAAAGGGCATCGTACCTGATAATCTGCTTTATTCATTTTATGCAGGCGGGCTGATATTAATCGGCTGTATTTTATGGACAGTTGTAAAAACAAAAGAATACCCGCCTGAAGAATATGCTAAATTTCATGAGCCAGATGCAGAAACGGTAAAGCGAAGCGGCATTATGGAATTTATAAATGATTTGGTAAACATGCCCAAAACCATGAAACAGCTTGGTTTGGTACAGTTTTTTTCGTGGTTTGCCCTGTTCTCCATGTGGGTTTGGACAACCCCTGCCATAGCTACACACATATTTCATCTGCCTTCGGGCGATACATCTTCACAGGCTTATAACAATGCCAGTGATTTTGTAGGTAAAATGTTTGGCGTATACAACGGCGTTTCGGCATTGTACGCACTATCATTACCGTGGATAGTTAAAAAGATTAACCGGAAAAGAACGCATGCTTTTTCATTAGCCATGGGCGGTATTGGTTTAATTTCGGTGTTTTTTATTGAAAACCATAATTTGTTGTACTTGTCAATGGTTGGCGTAGGCTTGGCGTGGGGCAGTATTTTGGCCATGCCGTATGCCATATTATCAAGCTCGATACCGGCAAAAAAAATTGGGGTTTACATGGGGCTGTTCAACTTTTTTATCACGTTTCCGCAAATAGTAAGCAGCCTTAGCAGCAGCCTTATTATCAAACATTTGTTTAATAGCGAGTCGATTTACGGTTTAATTATGGGTGGTGTTTTTATGTTTATCGCAGCTATATCGGTGTTTTTTGTGCAGGATGGTAAGAAAATTCAAATAATAGAGGCTTCAAATTGAAGAAAACGTTAAAAACTACCTCGGTTAATGATTTTTCCTCAAATCAAATGTCGTATATTGCGTAGTAAGTACACATTATACATATTTGCACAAACCCCGTTAAATAATTTGAATGGAAAGTAACACACCCAATCCGGAAGAGCTAACCAGTAAGATAGTTGAAATTAAAAACTTGCTGGAAGAAGAAGAGGAAGAGGAGTTTCATCACCTTAATAACCCAGCCGATGGCATAAAACCCATCATCAAAAAATACCTTGGCATACCAAACCATGCCGATCAGATAGGCAATAAATTTTACTTTACAGATGGCGATGCCAAAGTAGAAGTTGTTGTTGTTACCGACGAGATTATCCGTGTAAGATTGGCGCCGCATAGCGTTTTCCTTGAAGAATTCTCATACGCCGTTCCAAAGCTGGAGCATAAAGCCGCAGCCTTCACCCTGTATGAGGATGATAACGAGTTTCGTGTAGCAACTAAATCGATAAATTGCCACATCCGTAAAAAGGATTTCTTCATTTCGTTTTCGGATAGCAATAACCATGTAACCAGCTCCGACGCTGTGCCTATGCACTGGGAAGAGAATGTTCAGTTTGGTGGTTATTACGTGTTTTGCACCAAAACATGCGCTAAAGATGAAAGCTTTTTTGGCCTGGGCGATAAGCCTACCGAGCTTAACCTGCGTGGTAAAAGGCTGAAGAACTGGAACACCGATGCATACTCCTTTGCCTGGAACCAGGATCCGCTTTACCGTAGCATTCCTTTTTACATCAGCGTAAACGAGGGTATTGCCCACGGTATATTTTTTGATAATACCTTTAAGGCGCATTTTGATTTTGGCGCCGAAGACAAAACCAAAACCAGTTTTTGGGCTGATGGCGGCGAACTGCAATACTATTATATCCACGGACCCCACATGATGGATGTGGTAAAAAGCTACCACATTTTAACAGGCACGCACCCAATGCCACCGCTTTGGGCGCTGGGTTATCACCAGTGCCGATGGAGTTATTATCCCGAAGCCAAGGTGCGTAAAATTGCCAAAGGTTTCCGCGAAAATAAGATCCCCTGCGATGGTATCTATTTAGATATCGATTACATGGATGGCTACCGTTGCTTTACCTGGAATAAGAAATACTTCCCGGACCCGAAGAAAATGATCAGCGAATTGGCTGCAGATGGGTTTAAAACCGTTGTAATTATTGATCCGGGCATCCGTGTTGATGATAACTATTGGGTGTTTAAAGAAGGTAAAGAAAATAGATATTTTTGCCGCCGCAGCGATGATTACTTTATGGAAGGTCACGTTTGGCCGGGTCGCTGCCAGTTTCCGGATTTTACCAACCCCGAAGTGCGCGAATGGTGGGGAGGCTTATTTGAGGAGTTGGTAGAGATGGGCGTGGCCGGCGTTTGGAATGATATGAACGAACCTGCCGTGTTTGGAGCAGGCACCTTCCCGGATGATGTTCGTCATCAATATGATGGGCACCGTGGGTCGCACCGCAAGGCACATAATGTTTACGGAATGCAAATGGTACGCTCAACCTACGAAGGTTTGCGTAAGATCATGAAAAACAAACGTCCTTTTACTATAACCAGGGCGGGATACTCGGGCGTACAACGTTACTCATCCGCGTGGACGGGCGATAATGTGGCCTCATGGGAACACCTCAAATTAGGCAACATCCAATGCCAGCGCCTATCAGTATCGGGCATCCCTTTCTGCGGTACAGATATTGGCGGTTTTAGCGGCGAGCCTGATGGCGAACTATTTACCCGCTGGATACAGTTGGGCACCTTCTCGCCCTTTATGCGCGCGCACTCTGCAGGTGATACCAAAGAGCGCGAGCCCTGGAGTTTTGGCGAACCGTTTACCGAAATCAATCGTAAGTTTATCGAGTTGCGTTACAGGCTTATCCCGTACTTATACTCTACTTTTTGGGAGCACCACCGCTACGGTTTCCCTATTTTGAGGCCGGTGGTAATGCATGAGCAGGATGTGTTGTTAAACCACTTCCGCCAGGATGAATTTACCTATGGCGATAAAATTTTGGTTTGCCCGGTAATGGAGCCAGGCCAGATAAAACGGAACGTGTACCTGCCAAAAGGTAAATGGTTCAATTACTGGACGTTTGAAGTGCTGGAAGGCGGTAAGGAAATAACCGTTGACACCCCGCTGGAAACCATGCCGCTGTTTGTAAAGGCCGGATCGGTAATACCCGAATACCCGGTGATGCAATACACAGGCGAAAAGGAAATTGAAGAAGTTAAACTGAACGTTTACTATACCGATTACGAAGTAAACTCCTTCCTGTTTGAAGATTACGGCGAAACTTTTGCCTATGAGCAAGATATTTACCTCGAGAAAAAATTTGTGGTAAATGGCAACTCAAGAAAACTAACCATAGGCCAAAGCATGGAGGGTCTGTACACTCCACGCTACGAGGGCTATCACTTTAACGTTATCGGCTTACCATTTAAGCCACACAAAATAATGGTCGACGGTAAAAATGTAACAGCTTTTACCATCAACGCTGATGGCACTATGGAGTTTAAATACAGTAAAAAGTTTAAGCAGATAGAAATCTCAAAATAAAAAGGTTAAAGCCGCCCCAAAAGGGCGGCTTTTTTTGTGCTTAATGCGATACAGCACTTTTTAATACCCGGTTACAGTCTTATTTCTTGATTCTTGCCTCTTGACTCTATTTCAAAAATAAATCCCTTAAATCCTGCATAATGTCATAATCCTGTTATATTTGATTTATATAAACCAAACTCAATCCTGTAATTTGGGTTATTCTTACAAATCCTGACAGGTATCTATATCATGGCCAAAAAAACAAAAACAACCGACACCCCGATACCGGAAGAAAAGCCTGTAAAAGAAAAAAAAGTAGTTAAAGCTAAACCTGCCAAAGCCGAACCTGAACCAGTTGCCGCTACCGCAAAAAAAGCAGTTAAGGCTAAAGCCGCACCGGTCGAAAAAGCAGTTGCTGCTAAGCCTAAAACGGTTAAAGCAAAAGTTGCCGAAGCTGTTCAAGCTGCGCCCCCTGTGATATTAAAAGCAGTTGAACCCTATAGCCGCTTTACCGATTTTGATATCAGTTTATTCAAATCGGGTAAGCACTTTAAGTTGTATGAAAAGTTTGGCTCGCATGTGGTGGAGTTTCAGGGTGTGGTGGGTACCTACTTTGCGGTTTGGGCGCCAAACGCGCAGTATGTATCGGTTATAGCAAATTTTAACGGCTGGAACCGCGGGTCGCACAGTTTAAATGCCCGTTGGGATTCATCCGGCATTTGGGAAGGTTTTATCCCGAATATTGGCGTAGGCGAAACCTATAAATATTATATCAAATCATCAACCGGCGAAGACCTGGAAAAGGCCGATCCTTTTGCCCTGCGCTGGGAAGTACCGCCAAGCACGGCATCTATAGTTGTTGATACCTTTTACGAATGGACCGATGGCGACTGGATGGCCAACCGCCACGAGCATAACGGGCTTGATAAACCATACAGCGTTTACGAGGTGCACCTGGGTTCATGGGCCCGCAGCCCCGAAAGCCCCGACCAGTTTTTAACTTATACCGAGCTGGCACACAAGTTGGTACCCTACGTTAAAGAAATGGGCTTTACTCACGTAGAGTTTATGCCGATTATGGAGCACCCGTATTACCCAAGCTGGGGCTACCAAATTTCGGGCTACTTTGCTGCTGCTTCCCGTTATGGCTCGCCGCAGGAACTGATGTTCCTTATCGAGGAGTTTCACAAAGCCGGTATCGGGGTGATATTGGATTGGGTACCATCGCATTTCCCGGGCGATATTCACGCCTTGTACAAATTTGATGGCACACACCTGTATGAGCATGCCGATGCACGCAAAGGTTTCCACCCGGATTGGAAATCGTACATATTTAACTATGGGCGTAACGAGGTTAGGGCTTTCCTGATTAGTAACGCGCTGTTTTGGCTGGATAGGTACCATGCCGATGGTTTACGGGTAGATGCCGTAGCATCAATGCTTTACCTTGATTACTCGCGCAAGCATGGCGAGTGGGAAGCCAATATTTATGGCGGTAACGAAAACCTCGAAGCCATCTCGTTCCTGAAAGAGTTTAACGAGGCCGTTTACAGCCATTTCCCATCAACCCAAACCATTGCCGAAGAGTCTACCTCGTTTACAGGTGTTAGTCGCCCGGTTTATTTGGGTGGTTTAGGTTTTGGGATGAAATGGATGATGGGCTGGATGCACGATACCATCGATTATTTCCACGAAGATCCTATCCACCGTAAATATCACCATAACGAGATCACCTTTAGCACCATATACGCCTTTACAGAAAACTTCATGCTGCCTTTCTCGCACGATGAGGTGGTATACGGCAAAGGCAGCATGCTGCGCAAAATGCCCGGCGATGAGTGGCAGCAATTTGCCAACCTGCGCCTCATGTACAGCTATATGTTTACGCACCCCGGCACCAAACTATTATTTATGGGTGCCGAGTTTGGCCAGGGCGATGAGTGGAATTACAGCCAATCGTTACAATGGCATGTAATGCAATACCCTAATCATCAGGGTATGTCGGCAACCGTAAAGGCGCTTAACCAACTGTATAAAGATGAGCCTGCACTGTACGAAAAAGCCTTTGATTTTACCGGCTTTGAGTGGATAGACGGTGGCAACGCCAACGACTCGATACTGGTTTACGGCCGCATGGGCCACAGCCGTGCCGACGACCTGGTAATTATCCTGAACATGACCCCGGTACCGCGTTATAACTATCGCATTGGCGTACCCGCAGGCGGTAAGTGGCAAGAGATATTTAACTCCGACGCTCAAAACCTTTGGGGCAGCGGCATCATCAATTACGATGCGGTAAATGCCGATGCCGAAAAATGGCATGGCAAGGATAACTCCATCAGCATTACCATACCACCTTTGGCAGCTACCGTATTTAAAAAAATACCTGATGCCCCTGCCAAATACGAACTAAAGCGATAAATAACATCAAATCGCTATAAATATATTCAACCATTTATTAAGCTTTTGCGTTTAATAAATGGTTGAATATTCATATTATACATTTACCTGCCCATGAATCCCAAATTCCGTAACCTTTTTATTATAGGTGGCTCTGTAGCCCTGGTGTTGCTAATTATACAGGTATTCATGACCTACCCCGATATAAACGCCGTAAACATATTATTAAACGCCTTGCCCGCCCTGGTACTTTATTACCTGGCCTATAAAACCTACCATGAGCATAAAGATGGCGAACTGATGTAAATTGAAGATAGTCACATTGCTTTTGGTTATAATAATCTTTAATTTTGAATATGGATGCATTGATCGTATATCCCGAAAATAAAGAACAATTGGCGGCCATGAAGGCAGTTATGAAAGCGATGAAAATCACCTTTGAACAAAAAAGCGAGGTTTACCCCGATTATGTTGTACAAGGCGTAAAAGAATCTTTGAAACAAGCCAAAGAAGGGAAGTTAACGCCCTATACCGGAGTAAGAGATATGCTTGGCCTTTCATGAGCCTTAAAGTTTATTATACCCAACCAGCTAAAGAAACGCTGTTGGTATTATACACATCTATTCAAATCTATAACCCTTTTGTTTTTTTGGGACACCCGGCAAGAACCATTCTTTACCCATTTACCCTAATAATATGCTTAACCTCCTTGCTTTTGGTGCTATAGCCCTGGTGATGCTATTATTTGGCTACCAGATAAAATATAAAAAGAAAGCCAGCCTCATATCCGGGTTCGACGAAAACCTGGTGAGCGATGTTAACGGCCTGTGCAACTGGGTTGGCAACCTCATGCTCATCAACGCCGCCATAGCCCTGCTCACCGGTATCGGCATGACCTACCTGCCCGCCCAAATGAACATCATCCTGATATTTTTTGTCGTTGGCATCCTCGCAACCTCCGTTTTTGCCATTGCCGGCAAGCGCAGGTTTGGGCGGCAGTAATCGGGGCATTGCCTGCGGCCCGGGCGGTACCCCAAAAGTGTTGCGTTGCGCAACAGGTGAAACAGTTAAAAAATTCATTTTATTGATAATCAACTAATTAAAAATTGTCATAAAATAAAAACCGCAACAAAACCGCAACAGTCAACGGTCAAAAGTGCCACCAATACCGTTATGGATATTGAGAATGGCTTTGCCATTTTGCCGGTTTTTGACTGAACCTTGATTGCGCGTTTGCATCGATTTAGCATCTACACCTCTCAAAAAAAGTCTTGATACCTGATACTTTCCAATCTACTGACAAACTACTGTCACCATTTGTTATTTGGGTAAGCCGTAAATTTGGGTATAAATCCCAATAACTTTATGGAACGTCACCCCTACATCGAATCTATCCGGCGCGAAACGGCCGCTTTTACCGATCGCAAGATTAAGGCCGGGCAGTTTGGCAAAGTTTTTATGGGCATCGAACTGCTCACCACCCGAAAGGTTAACGACTGGATGAAACAGGAATACGGCAAGCCCCCTGCCCGTATGTTGTTTGGCAGTTTCTGGTTCGAGCATGAGCTGTGCATCATGTTTGCCGATACCAACCTGGGAAAATCTATCCTGGCCGTACAAATGGGCAACAACCTCACTATTGGCAATACGGTTGAACCATTTTATAATACAAACAACGAGCCGTTACCCGTGCTCTACGTTGATTTTGAGCTGAGCGCCAAACAGTTCGAGTCGCGTTACCATCACCATCAATGGGGCAGCCACCTGTTTAGCGATATATTTTACCGCGCTGAGTTTAACCCCGAGGCCGACGACCCGGTAATGTACGCCAGCTACGAAAAATATGTGGAAGAATCCGTAAGCCGGGCCATCCAGCAAACCAAGGCCAAAGTGCTCATAATCGATAACATAACCTACATGCGCCGCGGTACCGAAAAGGCCAGCGAAGCTCAGCCGCTCATGAAAATGCTCAAAGCGCTTAAAATTAAATACAAGCTAAGCGTGCTGGTACTGGCCCATACCCCCAAGCGCGACAACCGCAAACCCCTTACCGCCAACGACCTGCAGGGCAGCAAAATGCTCATCAACTTTGCCGACAGCGCCTTTGCCATTGGCCAAAGCCACCAGGACCCCAGCCTGCGTTACCTCAAACAAATTAAACAACGCAACCAGCAGGTACAATACGGCGAAGACAATGTAGTGCTCATCAGGGCCGAAAACGACTATACCTTTTTAGAATACAAATTTGCAGGCTACGCCGCGGAGTACGAGCACCTGCACCACCAAAGCACAAATCGCCAGGCCGATATCCAACAGATCCGGCAGCTACACCTGCAAGGCCTATCGCTCCGGAAGATAGCTATTGAATTGGGGCTGCATTTTTCGGCCGTACACCGTGCAGTGAAAAAGATCAAAGCCGAGGCAAAGGTTAACGCGGCAGAACCGGGAGTTTAAATAATCCTTGTATTGCACTCACAGCAGGTGTTCAGAAGGTTTTTTTATTCCCCCCACGAGCTACTATGTGTATATATCTTTTAGGGAAAACCCCAGAGGGGTTGAATGTCGGTAGAAATGGATCAAAAATAGCTTTACGTGCCGTAGGTACGTCACTATCGAGCTTTTCCAGCCGAATGAGTATGGATAAATAGTCCAGTTTGATGATTAGTTTCGTACCTACGGAACGAAATGGGAGGGATACTTAATTATTCTACCGACATTTCACTCCTAACGGAGTGACTTTTCAAAATTACTATCTCATATAAACATGTGTACACACAGTAGCCCCACGCGAGGGGTGTGGTTGGTTTTGAGCGCAAAGGCAGGGGTTTCGCCCCCCCGACTATAAATCACATACCTTAACGCGAGTTGTAATAATTTTGGCATTGCCTGCGGCCCGCGCTATCCGTTCATACTGCGCAGGCCTTAATCACCTGGCCGGTATCCACTGCTATCGCTAATGCGGAGATTGGTGGTGTTGTACTTACCCTACTATAATTTACACTGCATTTGATAAAATAACTAAGTTTATATGAACTTTGCAGTAATAACCTCCTCAATCCAAAACTAACGTGCCATGAATACGCCATCTGAATTTAAATCATCGTTGACCTTAGACCAGCCCGGCCCCGATTTATCCGTGCAGTTGAAAAGCCTTTGGTATGATGGCAAAGGCGATTGGCACCTTGCGCATGCACAGGTCGATCACCTGAACGACCAGGCATCAGCATGGGTTCACGCCTATCTGCACCGCAAAGAAGGCGACACCTGGAATGCCGATTACTGGTACAACAGGGCAGGGCAAAGCAGGCCTAACGTATCATTGGACGAGGAATGGGAGCAATTGGTGCAGCACTTTCTTTAGCCGGGTACTATGCGGGAGTATATAGATCTTACTTATTTAGTTTAAAATTCGACAGTAGTATCAAAAGCCCAAATCATTAAGTATTCTGGCTTTTTATATTTATTAGCTTGTATTCGTTCATCTATCAGCGGGGACATACGCGAAATATAGTGAACGCCAGCGGAAGCCCCCTCCCTAAATATTGAAAAAAAATTATCTGTATATCCATTATTATATTTTTTGGTAAATGTTTAAAATGTTGTTAAAAAAAGTTTTATCTTTATTATAATAACCATTATAAACATTTTAATATATGATAATTTCGTCTGTCGCTGCAATGCAAGCTATTGCCAGTCCCAGTTCAACAATTGAGTATTGTTTAACCGAACTGGGAAAGCAGGGGATATTCTATTACAATGCTTCGGATACGAGCACCGAGAACATAGGTACTATTATTTCGTCTGTGGCCGGAGGATGCTTCAAGCGTGTTTATCCTTATAATACTGTATATGCTTCTTGGTTTGGTGCCATAGGCGACGGGACAACTGATTGTTACGATGCAATACAAAATGCTATTAATGCTGTAAATGGTAACGGCGTTGTAATGCTTGGCACAGGAGTTTTTTATCTTAATAAATACAATGCGGGTGCACTTATCCTTCCTGTAAATGCAACAGGAATAACTATCATGGGCGACGGAAAAAAAACAACAACCCTTAAGCTTAGCAGGAATGTATCACGTGTTTTTGATTTTGTTTCTTCCGCTAATGTGGCATCCGTCAACCTGTATCAAAACATCACAATTAAACAATTTGATATAGATGTTAATAATATCGATGGCGCTGCTATTTTACCAGATACAACCGTCGTAACCGGAGGTTCAGGAACATCAGCATGGGTAACTATAAACGTTGGCAGTAATAATAATTTCTTTCCAACCGGAGCGCTATTTTTACCATATACTAATACCGGAACAGCGGCCGGAAACCTCCGTAGTTATAGATTGAAAGCAGGAAGTACTTCAGCTATTGAGGTGTTTCTCTTATCCGGCGAATCGATAGCGGCGGGAGACACATTACAAGGAGCGTGTCGCCAACATACTATTATTGGAATGGGGGCTTTGGGAGTCGTTAGTTACAATATCAATGTTGATACGCTAAATGTTTCTGACATTGATGTGATTAATGTTCCGTTGGAAACAATTCCATCCACCCTCCATTTTGATAAAGCAACAACAAGAAGAGGAGCAATCAGCATTATTTCCAATACTTCCTCGTCACAAGGATTAGGTGGATATTCAGGAGTTGTATATGCCCAAAATATAACTGTTGAAAGAGTAAATATGTTCGGGGGAGCAGCTGGCTTTGCTGTGATTGCCGCTAGCAATGGTCCAGAATACTTTATCGACAATATTATATTCAGGGATCTATATCATACAACAAATCAACTGGCTCCAAATGCCTATTCATGCCAAAATTTTCTAATCGGTAATTGTGGCTACGGAAACCGTGTTTTACTTGAACGGTGCATAGGCGAGTTTTCAGGAGATGTAGGAATTGAGATTGATGCATTATTCAACGCGCAAGTAAAAGATTGTTTGATAAAAAATGCCTATACTACTGGATATTATCAAACAAACCAAAACGCGCCTGCATATACATCTGCGGGAGCTCCTAAAACTACCATTTCGAGTGGTTCAGGAATAGACAATAGTTCAACCGCATTGGTCATAGCGGCATTTCCAACAAATGTTGCCAATAATGGGTTTCTCATTATGGACAGTGAAGTTTGTTATTATAATTATTCCGGGTCAAATACCTTATTCATTACACGAGGATTAAACTCTACCGCAGGCGTTTCTCATTCCGACGGAACAGTTGTTAAATTCATTGAAATCGACAAACAAAAAATTTGTTTTGAAAATTGTCGCTACGAGAATACACAACTTACCGCTCAAGATGAACATAAAGGTTGGAAAGCGGTAAGAAATGGAGTGTATCCTGGTGCATCGATGTATATTAAAAATTGTACTTATTTGGAAATAGGCCGAACTTTTTTATCTAATGGAGGTGCGGTAACTTCTCAAGGTTTTCCCAATATATATATTGATGGGCTCGTAATAAATACTGTTGGCATCAATGTAACATCGGGATCTGGCCTAGGGTCAGCTATGTATTTTACAAATTCGGATTATGATACCACGAACGGGGCAAACTCGCTAATACCAAGAACAATATTGAACCTGAAAAACATAAGGATAAATGGAGACGGAATCTTAGATACTGCGGGCCATAATATCTACTACGGGATAAGTATTCAACACGGTAATTGGGATATAAATTGGCAGGATATAAACATTCGACATGGATTACTAAGCGGATCTAATATAATTGGTCAGAATACAGGAATTACTATACAGGCGGCCGGTACATTCATTTCTGGTCTGATAAACAACTATAAATTCTCGTCCGTTGGGACTAAGATGCCTGCGGGAATATTAATGCAAAACGCTACTATTGGAAGTTTACTGCTCGACGATCTTGATTTTACCGATGTTAAGTTTGACTCACCAACAACAAATGCAGAATACAGGCCATGGTTTATAGATAGTTCCGTTACCGGCGCAAATAAAATTTGTTTTGGCAAAATCAAGCATTCAATATACGCATCAACTCAAATCGCAGCATCAAAAGTCTTAAAACGTGTTGCCGTCACAGCAAATTATACTGTGGCTCTTACCGAAGATGTATTGGGCGTAACAACTTCCTCAATTGCAATCACGATCACGCTTCCGTTAGTTGAGGCAGGACCAACCAATAGTAAAACGAATTATGGTTATCAATTGATTGTTACCGATGAAACATTCACTGCGGCTACGCATAATATAACAATCACATCTGCATCAGGAGAAAAAATTAACAACTCGGTCTCGTCATATATTATTAGCACAAACGGAGGGGTGGTTAAGTTGCTTTCTATTCCTGGTGGATGGATAGCAACGGCAAATTTGTAGGTTTAATAAAATATATTGCTGAGGAGCTATCGGAATTAGTTGATTTGCAAATCAATGCCATTTGAGTGTGTTAATGCAAATAACCACAAAGCTATTATTCAATAATTGCTAACCATGCGCAATAGAGATGGAATGGATACCTGCCAGCTCCTAATTTGCGTATGAATGTACATCCCGGTAGGCATTGTTCCAGTGATTTATAGGGGATGTTTATGTCATATCTACGGTGGCCATCATAGGCGATTTTGATTTAGTTCCTGGTCGACCGACTGGTGCAATGCGGCATTTAAAAACCTAATCAGCAGCTTTCAAAATTATTTTTTCATTTTCACTCGTGTTAAAAGTAAATGTTTTACCGCTAAGTATTTCCGTATTTTTCCCGTTGCGAATCAGGCGCACTTTTTGATCCGGCCATGGGTTTTCCATAGTGCAGTTTCTGCCTTTTTCACTAAGCAGGCTAACATATTCCACATTTCCGTTTCTTAATTTGCTGCTGATTACAAATGCGCCATAAGCCCTAAGTTTATCAAAACTTGCATCTTTAGCGTGGTTCCAATTTGCGAACACCCGTACTACGCCTTCATAGCTTTGCAACAGCATTTCATTAATGGTGAGCGGTACAGCGGCAAGAGTTTCAGTGCCGCCTCCGCTTTGCGTGATCCACAGGTTAGGTAATGATTGCGCAGCGATACGGGCTTTCAAATAATATAAAATCTCATCCGGGTTATAGCCTGCACGTACTGCTCCGGGGAAACAAGTTTCTATCCCATTGCCCAGGGTATTACCCCAATCTGCAGGGCTTTCTGCTTTGTCTTTCCAGTGGGATATATCACTAAGCAATATTTTATTAAACTCTGGCGTGCTAATTGGCCCCGCAACACCACCGGGCAATATTAGCCCATGAATAGACACACGCGACAATCCATCTGTACGGTTCACCCACGCTGAAGGGCTTTTCTCTGCATTTTTCAGGGCAATTCTGCCATTAGTTTCTCCCAGGGGGAAATCGCTGATATGATTGCGGATATCCTGCCATTTAGCCTGCCGGTTTTCATTCATCTTTAAAAAACGGCTAACATCCATAGTTCCCTTAAAAAGCATTTTCACCAAACCTAATGAAAGTGTGGAGTTAAAATCGCCCAGTTGGTTACGCCATTGCCCCTTATTTTTAAGGTTAGGCATTA
Organism: Mucilaginibacter sp. GW822-FHT03E02; assembly: GCF_058801545.1. Taxonomy (NCBI): domain Bacteria; kingdom Pseudomonadati; phylum Bacteroidota; class Sphingobacteriia; order Sphingobacteriales; family Sphingobacteriaceae; genus Mucilaginibacter; species Mucilaginibacter sp. GW822-FHT03E02. The sequence goes on from NZ_JBXANJ010000001.1 coordinate 5,980,090, forward strand.
CTTCGCCAAAATGATCATTATAGATCACATAACGGCCATTTTCCAGCTTCAAATAGTCTTCCCAAAAGTTTACACACTGCAACAGGTAAGGATATATTCGCCGGGCGTAATTAGCGTCATAGGTACTGTAAAAACGCATCAGCATATTGCCTGCACCAAAAACTGCATTAATTTTTTGCCCCAGGAACTTATAACCATGATCGATAGTATCTTCCCGCGAACCATATCGTTTTTCCATTTCATCAGGAGTAAGCGGCCAGCGCGTGGTACACAATCCTTTTGGCCCGATACCAACCGGGTAGTAGATGCCATTGATATGAAGCAGGTCCTGTGCATGGAATTTGCCCATCTTCATGTAATCCAGCAAGGGCTGGTCATAATTATCAACCAGATCAATGTAATTGGATGAATAAGCCGCCCAGAAAGGGGCTTCATAATTATAGTTCAGGTGATAATCGCCACCCCATGCGGTTGAGTCGCGGGTAATGAACGGGCCCCATATACCTGGAGCGAATTTATTTCCCCGCGTAGTACATGCAAACAGGTATTGAGAAGCATAATAGTATTTTTCAAGTACCGTATCTCCAATCCTGATATTTGAACGGCCCCAAAAGCTTTTCCACCATTGCTCATGCACGGTTTGTATTTTCCCTATCTGCTCCCGTGTTAATAACCGGGCCTCGTTAATAGCGGCATCCTTCCAGTCCTTACGGTCATGATTGGTATACATGATGACTGAAATGGTTGCTTTTTGATTTGGTAATAGTGTAACCGTTCCATCATTTTTTAGTTCAGCGCCTAATACCTTCAAGGCCAATAGCACATGCGAGGGCCACTCCAGCATGGGTGTATTTTCGAAAGAACGGCTTACCCAAATCACATCGCCGGTTTTACCGGAGTGGTTAATGGCCGTATTACCTTTAGCCGACCATAAATTTAGCTTTAAGCGACAGGTTTTATTGGCCGAAAATTCGGCTATCATCATATTGTTTTTTGCTGCTACCCAGGTATTAAACGTAACCGTGAGCCCGTTTTTTTTGAAAGATGCTTTAATAACAGCCTTGTCCTGTATTTGCTCGGCGTAATAGGTAGCGCCTTTTAGCGCATCAATACCAATGGTTAACCCGCCCGGCAAAGCAATACCACCGCCGGGATATACAGGGTATGCCCGCCAGAAATCATTTTTACCTAAAAAGAAACATAAATTTTCCGGATTGCCACCCATCGTCAGGCCGATATCTCCGTTACCGGCAAGCGGTGCATCAGGTGTTTTTGAGGTGGGCGTTTGTTTGGGGGGCTGGGTAAATATTGCTTTATAACGCCCGGCATAAACAGACTGGGCATAGCTTTGCGCGGGGCAAACCAGCAGGAGGATAATTATTGTTTTTATTAATTTCATGAAACACTAATAAGTTAATGCTTCACTTTTGCCGGTTTGCGCCGCCTTGTAAATAGCTTCCAGGATTACCAGGTCCCGCCGCCCTACCGTTCCCGAAACGACAGACTCGCTGTTATTTATAATACATTGGGCAAAATTATCCATCTGCAATGCCTGCTGTACAGGAGGTGTAAAATTAAGCGGACCCCGGCTGGTATCCACCACCATGCCTCGGTAAGTAAAAGCGTGTTCTTTAAATTCAATCCATCCTTTTGCGCCTTCGGCCCTGAAACGATCGGAGTTGTGCCGGTAACTGGTAAAAGCGCTACATTCAGCGCCACCCGGAAACTGCATGGTCCAGTTCATACCCTCTTCTACATCACTAAAAATATCAGGACGGGTTTTGGGTATCTCGCTCGCGGTCACTGATATTGGGCCCGCGCCATCGGCAGCCATACATGCCCCGTGAATAATGTAAATACCCAGGTCCATCATAGGGCCACCACCTGCTAACTTTTTATCTGCCCGCCAAACTTTACTGTTCATTATAAATCCGCGATCACCTGTCATTTTAGTGAACGCGCCAAAATCTTTATCCCTCGCCAGCCGCATCAGCTCCTGGTGGTAAGGATCAAAATGCAAACGATTGCCTACAGATAATTTAACCTTAGCATTATTGCAGGCTTTTATAATAGCATCACATTCGGCAACAGTATTTGCCATAGGCTTTTCGCAAATGATGTGTTTACCTGCCTTTGCCGCGGCAATAGCGTGCCTGGCATGGAGGCCGTTGGGGGTTACCACATATACAATGTCAATATCCGGGTTATTGGCAAGTTGAGCCATGGTTTCATAATTGTAAATATTCTTTTCGGGGAAACCATAATCTTTGGCCCATTGCAAGCCTTTGGCTTTATCACCGGTTACTACACCTTTAAGCCTGCAATACTGTGTTTGCTTTAAAGCCGGGCCTAATTGCCTGGTACTATATTTTCCCAAGCCAACCAACGCGATGCCCAAAGGCCGTTGCACCGGCCATGCCGCATATAGCGAAGAGGGAGTTAATAATGCAGCAGCGCCAACGCCCATCTGCCCTATAAAGGCCCGGCGAGAAACAGGATTACTTTTCATACACTACAATTTTGGTATTAAACTAAAGCAGGCTACAGGTTTATAATGACTGAAATTAATAAAAGCTTTATTCATTCAGCGGCTTTTATGCGTATATGACAAACCGGGTGATTAAATAGCTAATATTCTATCTGTTCAGCATCAGAATTAAGTTTTTTAGATAAATCCACCTCCTTGCGAAACAGCATAGTAGTTGCCGGCAGGCAAAAGCAATAGCTAATAGTATAATAGTAATGTTAAGTTGATTGATGAATGGCGGTGAGCTTGTTGGTCTTGTTCGAAATATGGGGGAGGGGCGGCAGACAGACAAAACGCAGCTCGCAATAGGGATGGAAATGGATACCGGCCCGCGCCTAATGCCTTGTGCAGTATGAATGTACAGCCCGGGCCGCAGGCATTGCCATGGTAGTAAGTATCAAGTATCAAGATTTTTTGTTCTCCGCTCTTGAGAGCCCCGGCTACCGCAGCATGTTAGAAATCCTTTTTGACTATCGCCCGGTATGTTCGTTGCCGCACGCTGATTGTAACGAATTCAGACGGTTATTTAATTTGAATGTTTTTATAACTATTTGATTGTTAATTAATTAAAACATTGGCATGTAATTAGCCTCAATTTTGGCATAAACCCCGGTGTTATGCTTAAAAATTACTTGCTGGTTGCTTTCCGTAACCTCACTAAAAACAAAGCCTTTTCGTTTATTAATATTGTGGGGCTGGCTATTGGTATGGCTGCATGCCTTTTAATTTTGCAGTATGTTACGTTTGAACTGAGTTTTGATAATTTTCAGGCGAAGAAGGATCGTATTTACCGCATTAACCAGGACCGCTTTAATAATGGCAAATTAAGTACGCGCTGGGCGGGTGGGGCTTTTGCTCCGGGAACGGAGTTTAAAAATGATTTGCCCGAGGTGGAAGATATGGTGAAATTATCGCCGGCGGGCGATATTTTGCTGAGTTATAAGGATCAGAAAATGACGGTTGCCAATAATTACTTTGTGGGCAATTCGTTTTTCAACATATTTTCGTACAAATTACTAAGCGGCGACCCTAAAACCGCCCTGGCCGAGCCTAATACGGTAGTTATATCGCGCAGTGTGGCCAAAAAACTGTTTAACAACCAGGATCCTGTTGGCCAGAATATTACTATTTATAACGATAAGGGCGTGAAGGTTACGGGGGTAATGGAGGATATGCCCGAAAATACACACATGAAACTCGATTTTTTACAGTCGTGGGCTACGTTGTCAAAAATTTACGCGCCGGGTATTGATAACCAGTGGATGAATGATGGCTGTACTACCTATTTGCTGCTTAGGCCGGGTGTTAACCCTAAGGCCTTAGAGGCTAAGTTTATCCCCATTGTAAAAAAGGCGTATGATAAATTTAAAGGCTCGGGCGAAAGCGGTATTTATACGCTGCAGCCGGTAAGCAGCATTCACCTGTACTCCAACCTGATGTTTGAACTGCAGCCCAATGGCGATGGTAACTCTGTTTACCTGTTGTTGGGCATAGCCATATTTGTAATTATTATAGCCTGGATAAACTATATTAACCTGGCTACCGCCAAGGGGATAGGCCGGGCCAAAGAGGTTGGGGTGCGTAAAACATTAGGATCGGCAAAGCAGCAGCTTATTGTACAGTTTATGCTGGAGGCCGGGCTGCTTAACCTACTGGCGCTGTTGCTGGCGGTTATATTGATAATTGTTTTTTTGCCCGTTTTTGCCAATATATCGGGCCTGCATGTCAGCTTTAGTTTGTTTTTAAACCCGGTATTCTGGATAACGGTAGGGAGTATATTGCTGGTTGGGTCGTTCTTTTCGGGCTTTTACCCGGCTATGGTGCTATCGTCTTTTAAACCTGTTGAGGTGATGAAGGGTAAGCTATCGGCATCACCGCGGGGCATAATTTTGCGCAAGGGGATGGTGGTTTTTCAGTTTGCAGCATCAATTTTCCTGCTGATTGGTTCGCTAACGGTATTCAGGCAAATTCAATATATGCAAAACCAAAGCCTGGGTATCAATATTGATCAAACCATTGTGGTTAAGCCGCCAATAGCCAAAATAGATTCGTTTTACCGCAATATGAAGGCGTTTAAAAACAACATCCTTACTAACCCGGCTATTAAAGGGATGACAGTATCGACCACGGTGCCGGGCGAGCCGGTGTCATGGAACGCGGGCGGCATTAAGCCCCACGGCGCCGATCAGTCGCAAGGCAAGCAATACCGTGTTATTGGGGGCGACCAGGAATACCTGACTTTTTACGATATGAAGCTGCTTGCAGGCCGCAGGTTTTCGCCCCAGTTTACTACGGATACGGCTTCGGTAGTGTTTAACGAAAAGGCCATTCACCAAATGGGTTTTGATAAGCCCGAACAGGCCATAGGTAAGCAAATTGATTTTTGGGGCAAAACCTATACTATTGTTGGTGTTGTTGAAAATTTTCATCAGCAATCATTACGGGATGATTACGACGCTTTGATTTTTAGGTGTATACCGGATTTGCGCAACCAGGTATCTATTAAAATAAGCACAGCCAACATACAGCAAACATTAGCTGTATTAAAAACAGACTGGAAAGTATATTTCCCCAATGATCAGTTTGATTATTTTTTCCTTGACGAGCATTTTAACAAGCAATACCAGGCCGATAAGCGTTTTGGCCAGGTGTTTGGCATATTTACATTCATAGCCATTTTTGTTGCCTGCCTTGGGTTATTTGGCCTGGTATCATACACCATTGTACAGCGCACCAAAGAGATTGGCATCCGGAAGGTACTTGGCGCTACCGTTAGTAATATTTTACAGTTGCTTTATAAAGATTTTGCCGTGTTGGTAGTTGTTGCTTTTGTTGTATCGGCACCGCTGGCCTGGTATGCCATTAACAAATGGCTGCAAACCTACTCGTTCCGGCTTAGTATCAGTTGGCTGTTGTTTGTTATACCATTTATAGTGGTATTCATCATCGCCTTTGTTACGGTATCATTACTAACCGTAAAAGCTGCATTGATGAACCCGGTTAAGAGTTTGAAAACGGAGTAGTTTGTGTAAGACTGGGAATTAAGCAAAGCGGCTACGGATGGTTTGCGGCGGCTATATTACAAAGCCGCTTGTCCCGAACATGGCGGGAGGGATACCGGACGGACGGACACTTTGCAGCGTAGCAATAGGGATGGAAATGGATACCGGCCAATGTGGCTAAGGCCTGTGCAGTATGAATGTACAGCCCGGGCCGCAGGCATTGCCATGGTTAAGTAGCAAGTAGTAAGTAGCAAGTAGTAAGTATCAAGATTTTTTTATTGGCGTTAACCGGGCCTTTGTGGTTAATATAAGAAAAAAAGCGCGGGCATGTGCGAATCCCCTCTTGAGAGGGGCGGAGGGGTGTGTTGTATAAGCGGACGGTTGAACGCTGGCCAACACACCCCTGCAGCCGCACAATACCGACCCGCCCCCTCTCGAGAGGGGAATAAAAAAATCTTACTACTTGATGAGAAAAAAGCGTGGACATGTGCGAATCCCCTCTTGAGAGGGGCGGAGGGGTGTGTTATATAAGCGGACGGTTGAACGCTGGCCAACACACCCCTGCAGCCGCACAATACCGACCCGCCCCCTCTCGAGAGGGGAATAAAAAAATCTTACTACTTGATGAGAAAAAAGCGTGGACATGTGCGAATCCCCTCTTGAGAGGGGCGGAGGGGTGTGTTATATAAGCGGACGGTTGAACGCTGGCCAACACACCCCCTGCAGCCGCACAATTCCGACCCGCCCCCTCTCGAGAGGGGAATAAAAAAATCTTACTACTTGATACTTACTACTGATACTATGAACCACAAAGCCCCGGCTATGGCCAGGGCTTTGTTAGTATAAATTAATGTTGGGAAAGGGAAATTAGAATTTACCTAATTCCTGAACAAGGTCGATCAGTTTGTTTGAGTAACCCCACTCGTTATCGTACCATGATACCACTTTTACGAAGTTATCATTAAGGCCGATACCTGCTTTTGCATCAAAAATTGATGTACGTGCATCGCCTTTAAAGTCTTCAGATACTACTTCGTCTTCAGTGTAACCTAAAATGCCTTTCAGTTCGCCTTCAGATGCTGCTTTCATAGCTGCTTTGATGGCTTCGTATGATGCACCTTTTTTCAAACGTACGGTTAAGTCAACAACAGATACGTCGGCAACCGGTACACGTAACGACATACCTGTTAATTTACCTTTTAACTGAGGTAATACCAAACCAACTGCTTTAGCAGCACCGGTTGATGAAGGGATGATGTTTTGGTAAGCACCACGGCCACCTCTCCAGTCTTTAGCACTTGGGCCATCAACTGTTTTTTGAGTAGCTGTAACAGCGTGTACAGTAGTCATTAAGCCTTCTTCGATGCCAAAGCTATCATCTAATACTTTAGCGATAGGCGCTAAACAGTTGGTAGTACATGAAGCATTTGAAACGATGTTTTGATCGGCTTTCAGTTGTTTATGGTTAACACCCATTACAAAGGTAGGGGTATCATCTTTTGCTGGCGCGCTCATTACTACTTTTTTAGCACCGGCATCGATATGTTTTTGAGCAGTTTCCTGTGTAAGGAAAAGGCCTGTTGATTCGATGATCACTTCGGCGCCTATTTCGCCCCATTTAAGGTTAGCAGGGTCTTTTTCGGCAGTAACGCGGATAGTTTTACCGTTTACAACCAAATGACCGCCTTCAACAGCAATAGTGCCTTTGAATGGTCCGTGAGTTGAATCGTATTTTAACATGTAAGCCATGTAATCTGGCTCAACCAGGTCATTAATACCAACAACTTCAATGTCGGATCTTTCAATTGCGGCCCTGAATGCCAGGCGGCCAATACGGCCGAAACCGTTAATTCCTATTTTCATGATTTTTTAATTTTTATTTGAATAGTAGGTTAATAAATTATTTATGGGTTCTTTTATAATGTTGGTTATCTGCAAATTGGCTTCGGCAGCGCTTTCATACAAAAGTTCCTGAAAATTGGCAGCAACCGTACCCACAAAATGGATGGAGGACTCGGGATGTTGCTGATGTAAAGGTACTAAATATGTAGAAATTAGGCTGCTAAATCCTTTTTTTATGACGCTTTGGAGATGATGATCGGTACGGTTTTCCAGGTAAAAATCGGCAAACGAACTCAGGAATAAGGCCGGTTGTTTTTGACGGTAAACCTTCTCTAAAAGCGTTTTGCGGTCGGCATCGTATTTATGGATAAACTTTTTGCGGATGTTTTGGGGCAGAGTTTCGTTCATGAAACCTTTAATAAGCTGCCTGCCCAGCCAGTTGCTGCTACCCTCATCGGCAAGTATATAGCCCATGCCGTAGTTGTTGGGGGCAACTTTTTTACCATCGTAATAAGCCGCGTTTGAGCCGCTGCCGCAAATGCTTACAATACCGGGCGAGTTTTTACAGCAGGCAATAGCCGCCGCGGTGATATCATGATCAACCGTTACCTTACCGAACTTAAAAAATGCCGATAGGGCGTTGTACACAACGGCCTTGCGTTCATCTGACGATGCACCGGCGCCAAAAAAGTAAATACGTTTTATCTCTTCGGCGTGGTGAATAAGGTTGATGTTTTTATTGAGGAGCTGCAGGATATGCTTTTCGTCGTTAAAGTAGGGATTGATGCCATTGGTTTTAAAGGAAGCAATAGTTCTTCCTTTATCGGCCAGGCGCCAATGTGCAAAATACGAACCGCTATAAACTACTGCAATCATTAATTATATTGATAATATATCAACCATTTGTAAAAGGTCTGCTTCCAGCTTAAACTCATGGTGGTTAAGCGCTTCTTCTAAACTGGTTAACAAAATATGATTGGCCTGCAAACCTACCATTTTTTGCGTTTCGCCGGCTATCAAAGCGTTAACTGCTGCAAAGCCCAAACGGCTGCCCAAAATCCTGTCGAAACTGGATGGGCTGCCCCCTCTTTGCAAGTGGCCTAATATAGTTACTTTAATGTCGTAGTTTTTAACTTCTTTTTGTACCGCTTTGGCCACGTCATACACGCCGCCATTCTTATCGCCCTCGGCTACAATAACAATGCTTGATGACTTTTTATTCATGTGACCGGTTTTAAGGTTCTCGATCAGATCCTCTATAGCGGTTTGTTTTTCGGGCAGCAAAATGGCCTCGGCGCCGCATGAAATGCCTGCACGCAGGGCAATAGCGCCCGAATCGCGACCCATTACTTCGATGAAGAAAAGGCGGTCATGCGCATCGGCCGTATCGCGAATTTTGTCGATAGCTTCAATAACCGTGTTAGTAGCCGTATCAAAACCCAGGGTGTAGGTTGAGCCGCACAGGTCGTTATCAATAGTGCCCGGAACGCCAATTACGGCAATATCAGGATACTTTTTTGAAAAACGCAGGGCGCCGGTAAAGGTGCCATCGCCGCCAATTACTACCAGGGCATCAATGCCGTGTTCTTTTAAATGCTGGTAAGCAGTGGCCATGCCTTCATCTTCTTTAAATGGCAGGCAGCGGGCGGTTTTTAAAATGGTACCCCCTAAATTCAGTATGTTACTTACCGACCGCTTGTTCATATCGTACATGTCGTTTTCGATAAGTCCTTTATAGCCCTGGCGCACACCTACCACCTCAAGGCCATTATATAGTGCTGTACGAACAACGGCGCGGATACATGGGTTCATGCCCGGTGCATCGCCACCCGAAGTTAAAACAGCAATTTTTGAAATTTTCTGCATTTTTACACTACTAAATTTGTGCTACGAAGATACAGTGTGTAAATTACACCATTAAATTTATTTGTTTTTTTTTAGATTAGAAATTAACGTCATATATTTAAACTGTAAACTAAATCCCGATAACTATTTTGGAACTAATGCTGCCTAAGTTTGATTCCGTATTCTCTATTGATTGCGTGATTTTTGGTTTTGAAGCCGGAGAACTTAAGATTTTACTGATTGAGCGTAATGAAGAACCATATAAAGATTGGTTTGCACTACCTGGCTATATTGTTGAGCAGGACGAAAGCATAGACGATGCCGCCGAGCGGATATTGTATGAGCTTACCGGCCTGCGGGATTTGCACATGCAGCAGTTTCATACCTTTGGCGAGGTAAACAGGCACCCCCAGGGGCGCGTGATTACGGTAGCCTACTATGCGCTTATACGTATTAATGGCCAAAAGGAGCTACGCCCGGTAACCCAGTTTGCCAAAAAAGCCATCTGGCACCCGGTAAACGATTTACCAAAGCTGGCCTTTGACCACAGCGAGATTTTTAACACCGGCTTTAATAAAATTCGCCGCAGGCTGCACTATCAGCCTATAGCGTTTGAACTATTGCCCGAAAAATTTACGCTTACCCAGCTACAATCTCTGTACGAAGCCGTACTCAACAAAAAACTGGATAAACGTAACTTCCGCAAAAAAATGCTCAGCTACGGTTTCCTGAAAGAACTGGACGAGAAACAAAAAGGCGTATCGTACCGTGCCGCCAAACTATACAAGTTTGATAAACGCAAATACGGGAAGATATTTCAGGGTGAAATGAGTTTGGGATAGGAGGGAGTCAGAAAGTCCGGAAGTCGGAAAGTCCGGAAGACCAGAAGTCAGAAAGACCGGAAGTAAGGCTGCACTTGCTTAGGCTGTTATCAATCATAGAGTAATATATTAGAAAAGGCCCGGAAAACTTCCGGGCCTTTTCTAATATATGTTTTTTGACTTTCCGACTTCCGGACTTTCCGACTAAAAACTACAAACTGCTCGGCGATAACTCCAAATGGTATTTAACCAGGTTATCTATAGGCGAGCGGATGATGTTGCCTACAACCATTCCGTTTTCGGTAACAACCTCTTCCAATACATTGCGGAAGTTGTAACCTACAGAGCCTATGCAGTTGAAGGTGTATTTTTGATAATCGGGGTAGTGGGTAACCAGGTTACGGAAAAAATCTTCGAACGAGGTACGTACTAAATTGCGTGAGTATTCAATGTGCACATTGTTATCGTAAACAAACTTGCTGAAGCTGGCACAAAAACGATTGGCACGTGGCTGGGTATAAACCTGCTCGTTAATATCATCGGGCGTAAGTTTAAAGGTTTCCCAAAACAGGTTGCGCACAGGCTCGGGCATGTAACCGCGTAAATAATCAACTAAAAGCTTTTTGCCAATGTAACAGCCGCTGCCTTCATCGCCCAGGATATAAGCGCCCGAATCGATGTTATGTACAACATTTTTACCATCGTAAATACAAGAATTGGTACCTGTACCCAAAATGGCTGCAAAGCCTTCGGTATTGCCTAACAGGGCGCGTGCGGCAGCAAGCAAATCATGGCCTATGTAAACCTTAGCTTTAGTGAAAACAGCTTCCATCGCCACCTTTACAAGGTTACGCATATCATCTGTTGAGCAACCTGCACCGTAGTAATTAACTTCGGTTATCTCGTTTTTATCAAGGTCGGTAGGCAAACTCTCGTTTAACGATTGGATGATGTACTCGGTGCTTGAAAAATAGGGGTTATATCCCTCAGTGTTGAAATACACTTTTTTACCTTCTTCGGTAACCAGACACCAGTTTGTTTTAGTTGAGCCACCGTCAGCAATTATGATCATAAATAAAGTTTTATTAGAAAAATTGGGTTAAAAGTATGATTAACTTATTGTAAAAAAAACACTTTGTAACCTAAATCATAAAAATTGCCATTTTCACGCTGTTTACACTTTCTTTTTACACAAAATCTAACGTTAATGGTTTAAAGTATCATTATTAATAACACATTTTTACTACACCCGGTATTATAATAAATGTAAAATTAACATGTAATTGAGGTTTAGGCCATTACGTTTAGTTTTTTTTGCAATTGTACGTAATGTTAAATTATTTAGCAACCCCTAATAAAAATACTTGTATATAATTACACTAAGGCAATTTGTATTACATAAATGATAGTGAGTTTTTTGAAGGGATATGGACAGATTTTATTGCCGGATAACGCTGCTTTAACCAGCCCGCCATAAACTCCGATCCTGGTTCTTCGCTGGCAATATGGCCCAGTACTATCAGGGCCAGGTTATCGCCTTTAGCCTGCGCGTCCCTAACATATTCGGCAGTTTCCCATTCCTGTATTTCGCCAACTATTAATACATCGGGTTTTACTTTGCCGGCTTCGGTTATATGCCTTTTGCCGCCTGCTGCACCGGGTAAAAATAAAACCTTTTGGCAGTTTTGTGCCGGGTTGCCAATGTAGCGTACTTTGTTAATGGATAATTTGTTTTTCAGGTAATCAATTAGCGCAGCTAAGTTGGTAGGGGGCAACACCAGCACATTTCCTAAATTGGGCCGGTAATAGGCACCCCAGTTTAATTGGGTTAGTACGCCCATGCCTACACCATCGGGTTTAAGGCTGTGGATGTAATCGTGGTTACGCCACACGGCAATGTTGTTATCTTTAAGCAGCTTGGCTTTGTATTGGTAAATATCATCATTTGCCAGCCAGTCGGTTTCATCGGCATGGTTATAAAAAGTAGGCTCGTGGGCTACAATGAAATTGGCGTTTAACGCAACGGCTTGTTTTATAACATCAATTGTGGCAAACATGGTAGTAACAATGCCCGTAACTTTAATATCCAAACTGCCCGATTTAAGCGTATCAACCGTTTTGGGGAAGGGAGCTCCGGGAATCTGGCTGATAAATTTATCAATGATCTGCCCAACGGTAACATCCTCTTTAACATCAAAAAAGCTGGCAGCGCTGCCCACATATGGAGTGCTTAGTAGTGCCGAAGCTGCAGCAACTTTGCCAACATTGACAATGAATTTACGGCGGCTATGGTACTCATTTAAAGGGGAAAATTCTTTTGCTGTATTCATGATGGTATTGTTGGGATTGATCAAATATAGATAATAGGGGTTGAAATGAATAGCGCATTTGGTTTACATTTAAAAGAATCATGTTATCTTCGTGAAAGAAACAACAATGAACAGAAATACAAGCGAAATACTGCCTGGTTGGTTATTAACCTATGAAGAAGTATCTAATGGCGTTTTTAGATTTGTAGCCACAGATGGATCCGGAAGACAGGTTGGAACGACAGATGCTGATTTTGAACACGGGCTTAATACCTGCAGGGAATATGCATTCGATATTGAAAAACAAATTAAGGCATAACCAAACCTCATGCCCTTTACCTTCGCCCATCCGGCCATCATCTTACCCTTAAAACATCTGCCCAAACGCTGGTACTCCTTAACCGGTTTAATAGTTGGCAGCATGACGCCCGATTTTGAATATTTTACCAGGATGCAGGTAAAAAGTAATTACAGCCATACATTGCCGGGTTTGTTTTGGTTTGATGTGCCCTTGGGTATGTTGCTTAGTTATGTTTACCTGTTACTGATAAGGGATCAGTTTATTGGTAATTTGCCCCGGTTCCTTAACAACCGCTTTGCGAAGTATCGACACCTGCCTTTAAACATTTCGTTATTGTCTGTCGCTGTCATGGCGTGTTCGGTTTTAATTGGGTCGGCCTCGCATCTTTTTTGGGATGGCTTTACTCATCCTCATGGATATTTTGTACAATATTTTCTTCTACTTGCAACAACGATAAGTTTTGGGGCGCATCGCGTGTTTATTTATAAGATACTACAGCACAGCAGTACACTCATTGGGTTCGCCGCCATCGCGGCAGTTATTATGCCGATGCCTAAAAAGGGAGTTGTCAGGAAAGGTTCAGTGGCTAAATATTGGGCAATAGTGGTGCTAACGATTGTTTTAACAATCATCATAAGATTATCAACCGGCCTTAAATTACATCAGTTTGGGAATTTATTGGTAACCGCTATTGCGGGAGGGTTAATCGGGTTAATTATCGCTTCGCTTATTTTAGTTAAGAATAACGGAGTTAACAAAAAGGTAACATTTCTGTTAATTTTATAATCGGGGTGTCCTATTTACACTCCGGTGTTGCAAAATAAACTTAAGTGCCCTATATTTGCCACCTCATAAGGTAAGTGTTCCACACTTATTAATTGTGATAAGGTTTAGGTTTAAAGCCCCAAGCAGCGAGTGCGAGGGGCTTTTATTTTTTCCATCAAACAATCGCTGGCAAAAAAAATGTATAACCTTTACAATTTATTTGCGTAATAACAATAAAATACTAATTAAGATGGACTTTGTTATTACCTTTGGAGCAATATTGCTCTCGCTTTGTTTATTGTTGACAATAAGTATTCTATTCTTTGGTAGTTTAAAATACATTAAAAAACAATACTATCCCAACTGGAAATTTCCCGATGATGTGAATGCACGATTTACCGAATACCTATATAAAAGAATCGTAAAAAGAACAGTTCGTTAATCAAATCACAAATTTGTGATTGATAATCCAGCATAATTTTGCATATTTGCACCGCGAAAAACACGATGGCAAGATACCTTGCCACAAAGTCGTTGATTTTACCGATGGTCCTATAGCTCAGCTGGATAGAGCAACAGATTTCTAATCTGTAGGTCTTTGGTTCGAATCCAAATGGGATCACAGTATAAAAGCAGGCCGAGAGTGGCTTGCTTTTTTGCATTTAACACTAAACCAATACCATGTCTGTCCTTTTTTATTAAGTACCGAAAAATTGTGCTCGTTGCAAGCATTTTTATGTTTTTATACTGCATTTGAGATGTTTATAATGGGATTGAAAGCATAAATTCACATCACGGCGCCCATAGGGGCGAAGGCATAGGAACGTTAATCAATGCCTGCGTATCATTATTTGCAGCGCTTTACTTGTTTATTTACGGGCGTAAAGCCAACAAAAAAGTAAAGGAACAATGCGCTGTGATAAAGCAAGATACACTAACCAGGTAAAGAAACGCCATGCAAAAACGCATCCTTACAAATAATATCTTCACAATAGACCAATTTTGGACGCCTGAAGCGTGTGATAAATTCATTTTGAAAAGTGAGGCCATTGGGTTTGAACCTGCCACCATTCAAACCGAAAGCGGGCAAAAAGTAGTTACAAGCGTACGTAACAACAACCGCGTAATTTATAAAGACTATGAACTTGCCAGAAGGCTTTGGCAACAAGTAATGCCATTTGCTCCAAAACAAATAGATAACAGTAAAGTCGTTGGCTTGAATGAACTTTTTAGGTTTTATAAATATCAACCAGGGCAGGAATTTAAACGCCACCGGGACCAAAGTTATATCCGGAATAATGGCGAGGCAAGCTATTACACCTTCATGATTTATTTGAATGAGGGCTACGATGGCGGAGATACAATTTTTGGCGATTTAGCCATTAAGCCTAAACAAGGCATGGCCCTGGTTTTCTTTCATAATTTAGAGCATGAGGGCAGCCCGGTTAGCGGAGGAATAAAATACGTTTTACGAACAGATATTATGTTTAGGTTAGATGAATAATAAGCCCCCCCCTCCGTTACTGTTTGGGGTATGCTATAGCCAGACCAATAGCTGTGGAAAAAAAACTAAGAATAGTGTTTCTGCTAATCCCAGACTTATTCACTTAGCTTCATAGTCCATGCGCCGCCGTTTGATGCTCCTAAAATTAACATTAGCCCGGCAAAAATAAACCCGGCCTTAAATTTCCATCGCCCGCTGATTGTTTTTCCATTATCCGAGAAGGTGCCAGTGTAATATATCTTCCTGTGCTTTTTGTTGAAAGTTTTCCTGGCACCTGTTCTGCCATCCAGTATCGTCATTACGGGCATTTGCTTTACAAATTCAATCCGATTATTACCAATCATGCTGCCTGTAATTTCGCCAATACCTTCTGTTCCGCCAGTGGCTAAATCATCTTGAACGGTGCCGTTAAATTGTTCATTGACAACAGTAGTAATATTGATCTCGAAATTTGTAGCTTCAACACCTTTTAACTGTTGATGAACCTTGTTGTCGTATTTGTATTGCCCTTTCCAGGTTCCTTTTGTAATCATGATTTGGTTGGTATTAAATAATTATAAAGCCAAATATAACGCATCTGCTCACTTAAAAAGACAGCCAATCCACTGTTTATTAATTAGTTTTTTAACCTTTTTGTAAACAGGTTTGAACAGGATATAGTTTGTTTTACCCAATAATTTCATTTTTTATGATTATTAAAAATGCCTTTTATGTATTTGTCCTAACCCCGCCAAATTGCATGCCGCCAATTTTATAATTCAAACGAACATAATCTGAATTTTATCGTAGAAGCCCTAAGCAATACTCATAAAGTAAATTTAATTTAAAAGAATGATGAATAAGCCTAACACCGCTGTCCTGGTCATTGATGATGAGGAATTAGTTCGGGATAATATTGAAGATATATTGATGCCCAACTATAACGATGAAGAGCAGGAAAATATCGATCAGGCGTTTAATATTCTTTTTGACGTTCCGAAGCCATTATTAGGAACCCGTACCCGAGGTATTCCGGAGTTTACTGTTGCCAAAGCACCCAACGGGATGGAAGGCGTTAAGCTGGTAAAAAAAGCTGTTGAAAACGGTACCCCATACGCTGTTATATTCTTGGATATGCGTATGCCGGGATGGAGTGGCCTGGAAACTGCCATGGAGATTCGGAAATACGACGTGAAAGCCGAAATTATTTTCATTACTGCTTTTAGCGACCGCTCTATTGATGAAATTGTTGAGCAGGCAGGGCAAAACGTAGGATATCATTGCAAACCTTATGCACCGGAAGAGATTATTCAGCTGGCTACCAAAGCTGTAACCGATTATAATAAACTCAGGAATCTTGAAAAACTGATAGAATCTATTTCTTCCATCGGCTTAAACAAGATGCAGCTGACATCATTACTGAAAAACATCCTCGACCAGTTGGCAGGATCATTAGACACCGACCTGGCTTTAATAGGTAAGCTGGATGATGATTTTGCTTACGAAAAAATAATTTCTATAGGTGCGATAGAGGAAAGAATAAACCTTCAGGAGCTGATAGCACGTGTTAAAAGTATACAGATAGAAAAGGATGAAGTAATACAGGTAGATGAGCTTGTTTTGGCCCGTCTGGATACCTACTCGGTATTTGCGGTTCTTAAAAAACAGGAGAGGCTTAAAACCGAAAAAATGTATATGCTAAAACTTTTTGTGCAAAATGCCGCCCAGGCTATCAGAAATGCTGAGTTAAATGAAAAGCTGATACAAAAAGAAAAATTATCGGCCGTAGGGCAGGTAATTGGTATGGTAATGCATGACCTGCGTACGCCTGTTAAAAATATAAAATTGATGACAGAAATGATGCGCGAGGATGGCCTTGAAAGCGATTTGATTGATTTGATTGATAAATCGGCCGAGCAGGCATCGTTAATTTTTGATGACTTTTTGGATTTTATAAAAAACACCCCTGTTAAAAAGATACCTGTTAACATCAACAAAGTTGCATGGGATGCGGTGAAACAGGTAGAGATAAGGGACGGGGCGGCTGATATTATTATAAATGTTAACGTACCCGACCCTTTATTTGTAAATGGCGATGAGAGTAAATTACGCAGAACGTTAAGCAACCTGGTAAACAACGCGGTTGATGCGCTTCATGACCATAAAACCCCCAATGCCACACTCAACATCAGCGCAGAAGTACAGGACGACTCTGTTATTATACGCGTAGCCGACAATGGCCCGGGCATCCCCGATGAAATAATGAGCACCCTTTTTGAACCCTTTGTTACCCGGCAAAAGAAAAATGGTACCGGTTTGGGGCTTGCCATTGTAAAACAATTCATGACCGCGCACGGCGGTGATATTACCGTAAAAAACGATCAGGGTGCTGTGTTTTCGATAAGCTTGCCATTATAACACCATAACGATATACCAAGATGATTGATATTGCATTGAACGATAGCCAGCCGGTTGTTAATGCTTCCAATTCGCCGGAAGTTATTGAAGAACTTACAAAAACAATTGAAACCTACAGGGAGTTGATGCTGGCATCTGATATAGGCGCCTGGGAATATTTTACCGAAACAGGTTTTCTGAATTGCAATGAAGAGTACTTTTTATTGTTGGGCAGGTCAATTAATGAATTTGATACTACGGGCAAAGGTAATTTAAATGAAACCTGGACAAAGCTGCTGCACCCCGAAGACAGGGAAAAAGCAACTGCCCGGTTTGAAGAATATTTGAATAATCCAACCGACAAAATATATGAAAATTTTTTCAGGATGGCTCATGCCGATGGCAGCTGGGTGTGGATCTGGTCGCGTGGGCGTTATGTAAATAGCAGGCAGGGGAGTAATACGAAACGGATAATAGGCACCCATACCGACGTAACGGCATCAAAAACAATAGAAGAGCAATTGCAGCTTGAAAAAATATTGTTACGAACACTTATTGATAATTTGCCCGATCCTATCTATGTAAAAGATAGCGCTGCCCGAAAGATATTAGCTAACATTGCCGATGTAGCTAACATTGGTGCCAAATCAGAAGCTGAGGTTATTGGCAAAACCGACCTTGAGTTATTTAGTAATGAAATTGGCATGCGCGGTTACCAGGATGATTTAAATGTAATCAGCGAAGGTAAAGCGATAGTTAATAAAGAAGAGTTGTTTTTTGACAAAGCGGGCAATAAGCATTGGCTGCTAACTTCAAAAGTGCCGGTGCGAAATGAGAAAGGGCAGGTTGAACGTATATTGGGCATTGGCTATAACATTACGGAGCGGAAAAAGCACGAGGAAGCTTTAAATAAGCTTAACGAAGAATTAAACCTGCAATCGGAAGAGCTCCGCCGCCAGGCAGAAGACCTCAGGCTTGCAAATGAACAGTTGATACTGCAAAAAGAGCATGAACTGGAAAAAGCGATAGCCCAGGGTAAATTTGAAATCGCATCAGAAGTATTACATGATATAGGCAACGCGCTGGTGGGTTTTGGATCGTACCTTAACCGCATTAACCGGGTAATGGAGAGGTATAATATTGATACAATCAAAAACCTGGCTTTGTTTATAAAAGGCCAGCAAAGCGCACTTGAACAGGCAATTGGCGCCGATAAAGCAAAGGCTCTGGTATCCCTTACAGATAGCATTCACAAATCGCAGGCCGAAAACAAAAGTGAGATTTCAACGGCGGTTACCGAGCTGTTGAATATCCTATCGCACATCCAGGATATTTTAAGTATTCAACGCCAGTTTGTTAAAGGGCATGGTGGCTCGCAAGACCGTAAAATGGTAAACCTGTTAAATATTATTGATGATTGTAAGGCTATGCTTTTGGCATCTGCCGATAAAAAAGGTATCCAGTTAAAGGTGGCAATTGCACCAGGCGAATATGTTTTAAAAGGCGACCATACCAAATTGATGCAGGTTATTTTAAATGTACTGAAAAACAGCATTGAAGCGATTGATCTTGAAAAAACCGAAAAAGCAATCGAGATTAATTTAAGCAGCGCTAATGGTTTTTTCGAACTCAGGATGACCGACAATGGTAAAGGTTTTGATGCCGAAACAGGGAATAAATTCTTCAAAAGAGGATTTACAACCAAAGAGAGCGGTACCGGACTGGGCTTATATAATTGTAAATCGATTATTGATAGTCATGATGGCTCATTTCAAATACAAAGCGATGGCCCCAACCTTGGTGCAGTTACAACAATAAAACTGCCTTGCAATAGTGTGGCTATACAGGATAAGGCAGTTTTATAGTGCCACAATAATCATGAACTGATTAATTGTGTATTGACGGATAGTCTTTAGCCGAAAGTCTTAAGTTCTGAGTCAAAAAAATAAAGCTAACTTTTGACTCAAGACTTAGTACTATTAACTTACCCCTAATTCAACAGCTTATTGATAGCTTGTACCAGTTTATCAATATCAAAAGGCTTGGGGATATAAATATCGTAGTTGAAATTGGCTAATGAGATGGCCTGGCGGTGATAAGCCGAAATAAGTATAACGGGGATATGGTTAGTTTCCCTGGTGCTTTTAATGGTTTGGCATATTTTACCACCATTCATACCGGGGAGCATATAGTCGGTTAGTACAAGGTCGGGTTTGTAGGTTTTTATAGACTGAATAATGTCGTCAGTATGGGTTAAACCCGTGACCGCAAAATTATTGTAAACCAAAACATTTTCAATTGTACTTAAAATGTCGGTATCATCCTCAATTACCAAAATGCTTTTCAACATGGATAAAGAAGTTTAGTTTCGTTAAATGTTAATATTACAGTGCTGATGCTTTAGGCAACTTCAAAAATGGCCTCGGCCTTTTGCCTGTTCATTGGTTTTGAAATAAAATCAGAAACCAAAGGGTTCATCCGCGACCGCTTGATGTCTTTCATTGATATCGACGAAGATAACAGATATATTTTACTTTGCTTAAGCGGATCGATATTTAGCCTGGTAAATTCATCCAAAAAATCCCATCCATCCATAACCGGCATCCTCAAATCTAAAAATATATAGTCAGGAAAAAGATGAGGTTCGGTTTTGCTAATATGCATTAGTTTGGCAATAGCGCTTGGGGCATCGCTACAGGCATCAATCCTTGAATTTGACATTACCCTTTTTACCACTTTTTCAAAAATAATATTATCAATCTCGCCGTCATCTATCACCAGGATATTGGAGGCCATGTTTTTTTGATCCATTGAAATTAAACTAATATTTGCGAAAATGTTTACTAAGGAAAAAGTTTCCTTTTGGTTTTAACTGTTTTAATTATAGGGGGAATAAAAACAGGACTATGCAAAAGCTAATTTAGTTATTTAAGATCAAAATAACTAAACACTTATTGTTAAAATACCCCGTTTTTTAACGGGGTGTGTAGTAGGTGTTTTAACGGGGTGTATAATGCCCGGTGCCATATTTACGCCTCCCGCTAACATCCTGTTGTCGTTTTTGCAAATGCCCGCCTGGGTAAATGCCGTATGGTTCGGCTGGCTGTTTAGGCTTATCTCATCTAAACTCTTCTCTCTTTTTATTTTATTTCTCGTAGTGGTGTAGATATATCAGTTTTTAATTAGGCTAAACATCTTGATTAATGTAATTATAATTATTAATTAGCTTTATTTATTTAATAAAATTAGGTAAGACTAATTATTTTTATTTGCTTTGTGTGTTAAATTAAAATTGATCTGAAAACAAATGAAAATATTATACCTCATTTTAATACTCTTAATACCATCAATAAACGTTTTGGCCCAGGTTGGGGCTTTAAAAGGCCGCCTTACAACCGGCAGCGAGCCGCTGGCTTATGGTTCCGTTACTATAACAGGTACAACTATAGGCACTACGGCCAACCAAAAAGGTTATTATCAATTACAAAATATAGCGCCTGGTAATTATGAAGTATCTTTTTCGGCAATTGGGTATCTCCCCGAAAAATTAAGGGTAACTATTGCCAAACAACAAACCGTTATTTTAAACAGCAACCTGAAAGAGAGTTACTCAAAACTGAACGAAGTGGTTATAACGGGCGTATCGCGCGCTACCGAATTGCGGCGCAGTCCTGTGCCTATCGCTGTGATGACAAAAAAGGAGATGAACATGAATGTGAACAACAATATTATTGATGCCATAGTAAAGGGAGTGCCCGGCGTAAGTGCCGTTACCACAGGGCCTAATATCTCCAAGCCTTTTATAAGAGGACTGGGTTATAACCGGGTATTAACCTTGTATGATGGCATCAGGCAGGAGGGACAGCAATGGGGCGATGAACATGGTATCGAGATTGACCAGTATGGCATTGGCAGGGCCGAAGTGATAAAAGGCCCGGCCAGCTTAACCTACGGCTCGGATGCCATTGCCGGTGTTATTAACCTGATTCCCGCTATACCTACCGGGGCAGATAGTGTGTTAAAAGGCGACTACGTTGCCGATTATCATACCAACAACGGGATGATTGGTACATCACTTGGTCTGGCTTACAAAAATAAAAGCTGGCAATATACCTTTAGGGCCACAGTCAAAGCAGCGCATGATTACCGCGATAAAATTGACGGCCTGGTTTATAATACCGGTTTCAGGGAGTACAATTTGTCGGGTATGGCCAGGGTTGACAAAAAATGGGGCTACTCCCAAATAGCGGCAACGGTATATGATAACCGGCAGGAAATTCCCGACGGCAGCCGCGATTCACTTACCCGCCAGTTTACCAAACAGGTAAATGAACTTGCTGCAGATAATATCAAAAGCAGGCCTTTGGTTAGCAGTAATGAATTAAACTCATATACTATAGCTCCGCTTCACCAGCGCATTCAGCATTACCGCATTTACACCCACAACCAGGTAAAACTGGCAGATGGCAGCAGCCTTGATGCCACGCTTGGCCTGCAGCAAAGCATCCGCAGGGAGTATAACCACCCTACTTTAGCGCAGCAGGCCGGTTTGTACGTAGTACTTAATACCCTTAATTACGATTTGAAATATAATTTACCCGCATTTGCAGGTATTGAAAGTACTGTGGGCATTAACGGTATGTACCAGGCCAACCGCAGTAAGGCCGCTACCGATTTCCCGATACCCGATTATAACCTGTTTGATGCCGGCGCTTTTTTCTTCGCCAAAAAAAGTTTTGGTAAGCTCGATGTTTCGGGTGGCCTGAGGTACGACAACCGACACATCAGCTGGAGTGATTTTTATGTAGGGCCTAATGCCGCCAATGGCTTTGAACACCAGGTTAAACTGCCCGATACAACCGGTGCTCATCTCCAGTTCCCGGCATTCAAGCATGTATATAAAGGTTTTTCGGGCAGTTTGGGGCTCACTTATAACATTAACGAAAGGCTGCTGTTTAAAGCCAATATTGGCAGGGGCTACCGGGCGCCCAATATCACCGAAATTGGCTCCAACGGCCTCGACCCGGGCGCGCATATTGTTTACCTGGGCGACAGGAGTTTTAGTCCCGAATTTAGCCTGCAGGAAGACCTGGGTATAATTGCTTACCTGAAAGATGCAGACTTTATTGCCGAGTTTTTTAACAACCAGATTGATAATTATATATACCAGGCTAAGCTAACCGATGCGGCGGGTAATCCTGTAATAATTGTTCCGGGTAATAGCACCTATCAGTACCAGCAATCAAAGGCCCGGCTTTATGGCGCCGAGTTTACGGTTAATTTGCATCCGCAGAAGCTAAAATGGCTGGCTTTTAATAATAGTGTAGCGTATGTTACGGGCATTAATCAAAATCAGCAGCTTATCCAAAAATCGAATGGTGCGGCAAAGTATCTGCCTTTTATACCCCCGCTGCATTTGCGTAGCGAGGTAAAGATCACCCTGCAGCAGGCTTATGGGGTGTTTTCAAAAATATGGTTTAAAACGGAGGCCGATGCTTATGCTGCTCAAAACCGGTTTTACGCCTTGGATAATACCGAAACGGCCACGCCCGGCTATACGCTTATCAACATTGGTATGGGTACAACAATAAAACGGAAGTCGGAAAAGACCTTTTGCGAAGTTTTTTTCCAGGTAGATAATTTGTTTGATACAGCTTATCAATCAAACCTGAACAGGTTAAAGTATTTTGAATATTATACAGCTTCGCCCAATGGCCGCCTGGGTATTTACAACATTGGCCGCAATGTGAGTTTTAAAGTGATATTTCCGTTTTGATGGAATGAGATTTTTAATTTCTTTTAAATACATCTGTATCTTTAATTGATAAAAGCTATTTAACATTCAATTAAGGAGGATGAAAAATTCTGACATTACCAATCCGCTTTTCCGGCAGGCGGTGGAAGCTATTGAAACCGGCGATATTGGACTATTAACCACTTTGATAACCGAAAACCAACGGTTGGTACAGGATAAGCTCGACCTTCCCGAGCCCGGTTATTTCCAAAATCCTTACCTGCTTTGGTTTGTGGCCGATAACCCTATCCGCAATGGCAAGCTGCCTGTAAATATTGTGGCTGTTACCCAGCTACTCATAGGCTTTGTAAAAGAATTTGCTGCCGGTACCGTGCAACATCAGCTGGATTATGCCCTTGGCCTGGTAGCAACCGGAAGGATCCCCCGCGAATGCGGTGTGCAAATAGCCCTGATGGATGCACTGATTGATGCCGGCGCAACACCAGGCGGCGGTTTGGGTGCATTGGCCCACGGCAATTTTGATGCGGCGGCCCATTTAATTAAGCGCGGTGGCAAGCTTACATTGGCAGCAGCCATTGGGCTGGATAGGATGGACGATGTAATCCGTTTTACTGCCGGGGCGGATAAAGCCGAATTATTAGTAGCCTTAACCGTTGCCGGTTTTTACGGCAAGCCGCAAATGATAACCTACCTGCTAAACCTCGGTGCCAACCCAAATGGTTACCCGGAAAATAGCTCGGGTTTCCACAGCCATGCTACACCGCTACACCAGGCTGTATATTCCGGCTCATTGGAGTGTGTAAAACTATTGGTCGAGGCAGGGGCAAGGCTGGATGTGCCCGACAAGGTATATAACGGCACACCCCTTGGCTGGGCTTTGCACATGGAAAATGACGAAAGCCCAAACGAAGAAGCCCGGAAGAATTTTTCGGAAATAGCGGCGTATTTAAGGAAAGAAGCTCATTCAAACTCCCGCCAGGGAGAGCTTTAAATTAAAAGTCTCCCCAACCGGGGGAGATTTAGAGGGGGCTTGTCTATTTTGTAGCTAAATTCTACCAACAGCACAACTTTTTGCTCTATCTTTATGGCACCCGATCATCTATATTTTTATGCCCATCCACATTAAAAAAATACTCGTTAAAACGCTTAAAATTACAGGTATTACCATAGTGAGCCTGTTGGCATTAATGTTTTTACTGCCATACTTATTTCCGCAAACCATTACTAATAAAATAAAGCAGTGGGCGGGTAGCAGTATTAACGGCAAGCTCAATTTTTCGGGTACAAGCCTGTCCTTCTTTAAAAAATTCCCGGCGCTTACGCTTACGTTGAATGATTTTTCGCTCAATGGGAGTGCCCCTTTTCAGAATGATACGTTGGTTGCTGCAAAAGAAATTTCGCTGGCTATTGATCTTTCCTCGGTATTTAAAAGCAAAATCAATATTAATAGAGTTTATCTGAACCAGGCCACCATCAATATTCAGGTTGATAGCGCGGGGCATGCCAACTATAACGTGTACAAGGCCAAGCCCGCTCAACCGGCTCAGGCAGCGGATACCGCAAGTGCATCATTGGGGATTGAGCAGATACTGATTGAAAAAAGTCACCTGGTGTATAATGATAAATCGATGCCACTGCTGGTTGATGCCCGCGATTTTAACTACCAGGGCAGGGGCGACCTGAGCAAAGATGTGTTTGACTTGTATACCCATACCGAGATAGGCTCTATCGATTTTACCTACGGCGGCCAAACCTACATCTACCATAAAAAAGTAAATGCCGATTTGGTTACCAGTATCAATACCAAATCGCTTGCTTTTGTATTTCAAAAAAACGACCTCATGATTAATGCTTTGCCGGTTGATTTTAAAGGCAAGTTTGAGTTTTTGAAAGACGGTTACGATATGGATTTCAGGATAAAATCTGATCAGCAGGACCTGAGTGATATTTTTACCGCCCTGCCTGCCCAATATGCCAAATGGACCGATGATACCGAACTGAATGGTAACGGGAAGATAACGATGTCGCTTGTTGGTAAGTACATTGCCGCCACCAAACAAATGCCCGATCTTGATTTCAGCATGAAAGTACGCGATGGTTATATCGCCAATAAAAAAACGCCCGAGCCGGTAAAAAATCTGTACCTGAATATGGAGGCTAAAGTGCCGGGTTGTAATCCCGATAGCCTGAACCTGAATATCGATTCGGTGTACTTTAATATCGGCAAGGATTACTTCGGATCGGTAATTAAAGTGAAAGGCGTTAAATCGCCGCAAATCTTCGCCAAAATAAATACCGAGATTGACCTGGAGAAATGGAACAAGGCCTTTGGAGTAAAGGCTTTTGATGTAAAGGGCCGCTACTCGCTGCATATGGTAGCCGAAGGTAAATACGCCACCGGGATCAGGAAAACCGGTATCAGGCATCATATTGACACCGTGATTACCAGCATCCCTAAGTTTACGCTGCATTCTGCTTTTAGGGATGGATATTTTAAATACGCCAACCTGCCCGAGGCCATGAAAAACGTAAGCTTTAACCTTGATGCAGCCTGCCCCGACCAAAACCCCGCCCATGCCACCATGGCCATGACCAACCTGAATATTAACGCGCTGAACAATTATATAAAAGGTTATTTAAAACTAAGCAACACCACAGGCGCCTTAATTGATGCCGACCTGAAAGCAAAGTTTGACCTGGCCGATATCAAAAAGTTTTACCCGGTTGATAGCATTGGTTTGCGTGGCAACCTGGATGCCGATGTACAAACCAAGGGCAGGTATATCCCAGCCAAAAGAATATTCCCGGTTACCAACGCGCAGATTGATTTGCATGGCGGCTACATCCAAACCAAATATTACCCGCATCCGGTTGAAAACCTGGAGATCAGCACAGCCATCAGCAATAGCACCGGATCATTGAAAGGCCTGAAGGTGGATATTAAACCGGTATCCTTCACATTTGAGGGGCAGCCATTTATGCTGAAAGCCAACCTCAAGAACTTTGATAACCTGGATTATAGCATTAAATCGCGCGGATCGTTGGATATTGGTAAAATTTACAAGGTGTTTGCCATGGCAGGATACAATGTAAAAGGCCTCATCACCACTAACTTGTCCCTTAAAGGCAAACAAAGTGACGCCACGGCCGGCCGGTACGATCAATTGGCCAACTCGGGCACCATGAAGGTGAAAGACTTAATTTTAACATCCGAGCTGTTCCCCAAGCCATTCCTTATTAAAACAGGCTTGTTTAGCTTTAACCAGGATAAAATGAAGTTCGATCAGTTTACCGCTAATTACGGTAAATCGGTTATTGTGCTTAATGGCGCGTTGTCCAACGTGATAGATTATGCGGTAAAACCCAATTCGCCATTAAAAGGCGAGTTTAATTTAAGCAGTGGGCTTATCATTGCCGATGATTTTACGGCTTTTGCCAGTGGCCCATCTACCCCGAAAGCCGCCAAATCGGGCGTTATCCTGGTACCCGCCAACCTCGATCTTAATTTTACGGCCGATGTTAAAAAAGTAAAATATAACGGCCTGGATATTAATGATGCCAAAGGACAAATGAGCGTAAGCAAAGGCCAGATAGTTTTAAAACAAACCGGCTTTACTATGATAGGAGCACCGGTGGTAATGGATGCCACTTATGGTAGCATCAGCCCGCAAAAAGCTTATTTTGATTACCATATTGATGCAAAAGATTTTGACATTAAAAGGGCTTATAAAGAGGTAAAGTTGTTTCATGATATGGCCACATCGGCTGCAAGTGCCGAGGGTATTGTATCGTTAGATTATAAACTAAGCGGCAAGCTTAACGGCGATATGAAACCCATTTATCCATCGTTGAAGGGTGGGGGAGTGCTTTCGGTTAAAAAGGTAAAGGTAAAAGGCTTTAAACTATTTAGTGCCGTGGGTAAAACAACCGGGCGCGATAGCCTGGGTGGTAAAAATGATGTAAGCAAGGTTGATATTAAAACCACCATAGCCAACAATATCATCACCATTCAGCGTACCAAAATGAGGATGGCCGGCTTCCGTCCGAGGTTTGAGGGGCAGGTAAGTTTTGATGGCAAGCTAAACCTGCAATTTCGCCTTGGCCTGCCGCCGTTGGGTATCTTCGGTATCCCGATGACTATTACCGGTACCCAGGAAAAACCGATAGTTAAATTAGGCAAAGGCAAAAAAGAGGATGAATTAAAGGAGACACCGGAAGGGGAGTAGGGGTGCTTTGTTATATAAGTATTTGATTCATATTTAATATGAAATGAAATGACAATACGTTATTAAGGGACAAGTAAATCAAAAAAAATTAATGCAACGGATATTTATTACCTATTCAACTTAGCCTTTATTACTTTGGCGGCCTGGGTG
Organism: Mucilaginibacter sp. GW822-FHT03E02; assembly: GCF_058801545.1. NCBI lineage: Bacteria > Pseudomonadati > Bacteroidota > Sphingobacteriia > Sphingobacteriales > Sphingobacteriaceae > Mucilaginibacter > Mucilaginibacter sp. GW822-FHT03E02. Next base: position 6,007,513 of record NZ_JBXANJ010000001.1, read on the forward strand.
TATCCGCCTTCGGCGCCATCAACAAAGTGAATGTGGCCATCATCAAGGTCACGTACATAGCACGACATTACAGATTCGCTGCTTACGTGCAGGCCATAGCATAGCTCACAGTCGGTTTCCATTTTGTCCAGCGCGCTTTGTAGATTCTTTCGCTGCGATAAAGTGCCGCTGATAACGGTATTTATCTTCCCGTCGATTACCAGCGTGTCCGACATTTCTACAAGTTTTTCCAGGTAGTGTTTGCCTTTCCTTGTGCTGAAAAAGATAAGGCCATATAAATTGATCAGCCAGGCTATTATCAGTTCAAAAAAAGGTACCCTGCCCATACTCACCCGCATTTCGGTACCAATGCGGTTAAAGGTGGTTTTAAGCTTCAACTGGGCTACAGATATAGGTGTCCGCTTTTTTTCATCACCGTAAATCTCATCTATATGGCACATTACTTTTCTGAAAACTTCCGGTTGCCTGTCTTCATCAGATGCGATAACCAATAGCGACAGTACTTCGTTGGTGTTTTCGGGCGGGGCTATTTTATCCCAGCGGCATTGCATGCCGGTAAGGTCAAGTTCATTTAACAGGGCCTCGTAGTTTGGCAGCATATTGTGCCCTTTAATAATCTTTTCGGCATAGCTTAACCCATTGCCCAAAACAATGGGGATTGAAAAAGCTTCGGAAATGCGGTGTTTGGCTATCCGGAGCTTATATCCCTGGTCATAAACCTGTTTTATTGGCAGGGTGCCGGTGCGCAGGTCAATCTGAAAGTTAGCCAGCGTGTTTTCCCGGTACAGTACAAGCGCCTGCATTGCTTCATCTAAAATAACGGGCGGTACCATAAACGTTGCGCCATCGCCGCCAAAAAAGAAAGGGACGGTAACACCGGCCTTTAAGGCAATGTTAAGCACGGCAACAATGCTGCCCGTAGCAATCAGATTAACATTTTGCGAGCCGCCAGCAAGTACAGCCAGCGTTGAACCTTTAATATCGGTTATGATAACATGCCAATCATCAGGGACATCCCTAAATAAATCTTCTCTAATAAAAAGATCGCCAAGCGGGATGTTGTTAACCGGCAGGCTACCATAAAATTGATGTTGATTTGCTGACATGAATGTATAAATATACCAACCATATTAATTTAAACCGCCTGGTTTTTGCCAACATGCTTTTATTGTTTTTGCCCGGTTTAACCCAATTACGAAAAAGGGCACGGCAGCGATTTAAGAAAACATAGAAATATTATTTGCTTAACTCATAAGTTACCTATAAACTTGGTTAATCCATATTTAACCCTAAAAACCTCTTAATCCGAAGTTATATCATGAAAGCAATTGAAATTATCACTATCCCGGTAACCAACCAGCAGGCCGCCAAGGCATTTTACATGAAACTGGGTTTCGAAGTAATTGTTGAAGCTCCTTTTGGGCCCAATGGTTCGCAATGGATCCAGATGGGATACCCAAACTCAACAGTCTCTATCACCCTGGTAAACTGGTTTCCGGAAATGCCTGCCGGCAGCGTTCGCGGCTTCGTAATTAAAACCGACGATCTTGACGCCGATATCGCCGACCTTACCGCCAAAGGCATCCAATTAGGTAAGGTTGACGAAACGCCATGGGGGAAATTCCTGGGTATCAAAGATCCGGATGGAAATGTGATGAGCTTGCACGGGGACTGAATTGATATGCAGATATTAGATGTGCAGATATGCAGATTTCAGATGTGCAGATGGTCTGAACCGGGATTCGTCGGATTAACGGATGATTGGATTTTTAAGGAGAAGACATACAAATTTTTTTCAAAATCAGAATAATCCTTTAATCCGACGAATCCGGGTTCAGACAAAATTCTGCAAATTCTCAAATTCTGCAAATTCTGATTCCAACAAATTCCCCGATATTTACCGGCATTGTAACAGCAAGCTAATGAGTGGCATGGCATCATTCCCGAAGATTTATTTGTACAGGCGTATTGTGCATGCCAAGCTTTTTATTGATGGCCATTATCACGAGGCTATTAACCTGGATGATATTGCCGATGAAGCTTTTTTCTCGAAGTTTCATTTTATCCGGCTGTTTAAAACCACTTATGGCAAAACCCCGCACCAGTACCTGATAGCGGTGAGGGTGGAGCAGGCCCGCCTGCTTTTACAGAAAGGCGCATCTGTAACCGGGGCTTGTTATGCTGTAGGTTTTGATAGTGTTACTTCTTTTTCGGCTTTGTTTAAAAAGATAATCCTTGTATCGCCATCGGTATACCAGCAGCGGGAACTTCAAAGAGCCGCGGATATGGTGAAGGCACCGCTGAAATTCATCCCCAATTGTTTTGCGCAAGAAAACGGCTGGGTTTAAAACAGCAATTTTGGATAGGTGAAGCCCATTGCTAATATCCATATTTGAGGCAAATAAACAATTGACGCCATGATCACAAAAATGAACCATGTAAGCATATTTGTTCTGGACCAGGATAGTGCTTATGATTTTTACGTTAATAAACTGGGCTTCAAGGTGCATACAGATGCATCCATGGGGCCGGGGATGCGCTGGCTTACCGTATGCCCGCCGGAACAGCCTGAACTGGAAATTTCGCTCATGGCCATTGCCGAAGGCATGATGTTTAAAAAGGATGCCGCCCAGCAAATGCGCAACCTGGTAAGTCAGGGCACCTTTGGATTTGGCGTATTTGAATGTAACGACCTAATGGCAACTTACGAGGAGCTGAAAGCAAAAGGCGTTGAGTTTAAAAAAGAGCCTACCAAAGAGTTTTACGGTTTTGAGGCACTGTTTAAAGACGACTCGGGCAACTGGTTTTCCTTAGGCGAAAAGCAAAAATAAAAGGATAGTGTTAAGTCAACAGTACAAAATGGTAAGCCTAAAGGTGAATTTTTTCTTTTTTGACTTAGAACTTAAGACTTTTGGCTAAAGGCCATCCGTCAATTCATCGTTGACACTACATTAATAATACCTGCTGCAGATAACCTGTATCATGATGATGGCCGAATATACCGGGAATAATAAAACAACCGGTAGCACGATTGCTTTTAACCCAGCGAAGCTGCTGTTTGCGGGATAGCCACATAAAGCCAGCGCGATAAACGGAAAAATAGGAATAAGGTACCTGCCCTGCATGCCGCCGAGGGTTGGCGATTGGAGGGCTGTCCAGGTAACATATTGGGCCGATATAACCGCGACGATGGTGAGGATACCGCAAACCAGCAAAGCTATCCTGAGCCTGGTGCTGCCTTTGATACCCAGGCTGATCAGGATACCTAAAACGAGGCAGATGTAGGCGTTGCGGTAATAAATATCGGGTAACTGCACATCGAGCCAGGCCAGTACGCCTACAAACATACGGGCTACGTTTTGTAATGCCGTTTTATCAAAATTAAAAAACATGCCCATGAACCTGAAGGGGTGGTGCAAAATGTACAATACCTGTAATTTTGAGTTCAGTCTCATTTCGGCAGGCGCAAACTTGATCATGAAGCTGCCATGATTGATGATGAGCCAAAGCACCAGTATCGCAAAAGGGACAATAATGCCAATCACCTTTTGCTTTGGGTTAAGTTTTAAAAACAGGAATAAAAAAGCGAAGATGATATAAGGCGGTTTGGCAATGCCGATGATAGTTACCAGGATAACCATAGTGTACAGTTTCCATTTGGGCTGATGTTTATCGCCAAAGGCGAAATCGTCTATAAACCCAACGAGTAGAAAACAACAGCTGATTAAAACAGCATCCTGGCTTACCGAAGCGAATAATGATACCGTCATTGGGAAAAGTAGCACGATGAATAGTAAAATATTACTTTGCCTGGCCAGCATCAGGGCGAAGAAGCATAGCGTTACGCATAGCAAACCATTCAGTATCCTGGAAAGATATAATGTATTCTGGATGCTTAAATGAAGTAGTTTACCCATCGTAATACCCAGGGCCTGCATTAAATAAACAACCGGAGGATAAATAGCCGTATTGCCAAAATTGAAATAAATGATGCCCGTGTGCCACTGTAAGTTTTTGGCGCTATCTGATTTTAGCGCCGCCACTTTTACGTTGTTGTTGCGTGCAAGGGGGCTGTAAATATGATCAAGCTGGTAAATGCCCTTATCAACCCTGAAGCCGCCTTTATCCGGGTAAACTATAGCCGGATCTTTTGATATCGAATCGGCGGCCGTAATGGGGTGCGCCTTGTCGTACACAAAGGAGGGAACTAATTCAAGCCTTGAAACCTGTTCGGCGCGGGCAAAGTGGTTGGGCTCATCGGGGCTTTGAAAAGCAGGGGTTATTACGGCTATGATAACCACCAGCGGCACAGCATACAAAAGGTATATGTAATGCAGGCGCCGCCGAAGGCTGTTGTAAAAAGTATTAAAAGTAAACATAGGCATCGGCACAAATCAATAGCGAAGCTAAGGATTATGCGCGAAGAAAAGCCAGGATGCTTAAAATCCTGCACCTTTCAAACACAAGGCTTTGAGCCTTGTGCCTTATGCTTTAAGCTTTACGCCCATTGATCTACAATATTCCTTAAATCGCCGGCGTTAAGTGGCTTTACAATAAAGTCAGATACCTGTTCCATTGCTCTGGCGCGTTTAAAGTCGTCTTCGTCAATTGACGAGCTTACAATATAAATCAGTATTTTTTTGCCAAGGCGGGGCACCAGTTTTATAAATTCATCCAAAAACTGCCAGCCGTCAAGTACAGGCATGTTTAAGTCAAGCAGGATCATATCCGGCAGATTACTGATAACTTCAAGGCAATTGTGAAAGAAATCGATTGCGACCTGGCCGTTATGAAAAAAAATGGTTTTTTCGGCAACTTCCGCTTTGGCAATAATGCGTTTGATGGTAAAAGTGTAGATATCATCATCATCTATCACGCAAAGGGTATTAATTTTTTTCATTAAATGTTATTTTAAATGTACTGCCGCTGTTGGGCTTGCTTTTTACGGTTATTTGTCCGCCTTGTGAGTCAACCTGGGTTTTGGTCAAAAATAAACCAACCCCATGCGAGTCTTTGCGGTCATGAAAAGTTTTATAAAGGCCAAAAATCTTTTTTTCGTGCAGCTTCAGGTCAATACCGATGCCGTTATCCGTACATTCTAAAACAGTGTACCCGTTTTCGTCGCTGTATGTTTTTAATAACACTCTTGGCTCGATGGTTGGCTTACGGTATTTTATTGCATTATTTAACAGGTTCATCAGGATACTTTCCAGATAAATTTTAGGGAAAGTAACCTCTTCAACCTCAAACTGCTGCGTAACTACCGCGTGGTTTGCGGCTACGTCCGACTCGATGATTCCCAGAATTTTGGTAGTTATTTCCTTAAAGTTTATCCGCTCGGCTTCTATAATCTCGTCTTTTATTTTAATGGCGTATGATAAATCTTCGAGGGTGGTATTCAAGCCTTCCGAAATCTTTCTAATCTTCTGAAATAGCTCGCCGTTCTCTTCATCCAGGGTGCTTTCATCAACTAATGACGATACCAGCGAGATATTGCTGGCATGGTTACGGATGTTATGGGATAGGATATGCGTGAAGTTTTTGAGTTGCTGGTTATTTTTGGTAACCATTTCTACCGTTTTATTTAACGACAGTTCATTCAGTTTGTATTTATCAATATCCATAAATACACCTCTTAATTTGGTGGGCTTGCTATGCTCGTCGTATAACATCTCGCCACGGGCACGCACCCACACCCGGTTGTTTTTGGCCGTGATCAGCTGCACTTCCAGGTCATAACCCGTGCCTGTATCCCGGCACTCATTTATAGCCTGGGTTATTGTTGTCAAATACGGTTCGGAGTAAAATTGGCTGAAATTATAAAAAGTGGGATCATAATCATAGGGCAGCTCGTGGATATCAAAAATAGTTTTTGACCAGGTTACTTTATTAGTAACCAAATCCATTTCCCAGCCGCCAAATTTGCCCATCCGGCCGGCTTCCAGTAGCAGGAATTCGCTGGCAGCCAGCTTTTCTTCGGCAATTTTACGCTCATTTATCTCTTTTTGCAGCTCGTTTACAGATCGTAACGAAAGCACCGTAGGCATAATGCGGTATAGCGCATATACCGTTGTTACCGATACAATGCCGGTAAGTAACCTTAACAGCGCGCTCAGCCGGTATGCCGGCCACCAAAAGATGCCGGCATCTATCAAATGGGTAATACCGCATAAAATAATAAATACAACAAACAGCCAAAGTATTTTTGGAAAGGGTACATCCTTACGTTTGGTGAGCAGGATGATAAGCAACAAGGGGATTGCAAAATAAGATACCGCTATGAGCAGATCCGAAAAAATGTACAGCCAGCCATGGAATTCGCTCCAGGTGCCGCAATGCCATCGGGCGGGCCAGTTGCTGGTGTCAAAGATACCAGCAAAAAAATCCTTTACCTGTTGGTAAAGCCCTGCCTTGGCAATTGCTGCTTGTTGCACGTTGCCGCATCGGGCACCACAAGCGCTATTCGCTTTTGATGCTAATGAGTCTGGTTTAATCAATGTAAATTATCAGTTTTCGCAACTGACAATTTACATTTTTTATTTTAACTTACAATAGTTAAATTGAATTTAACTATTTGTTAATCAAGTTAATAAAATTTCTATTTATGGATAGAAAATACCAGGTTGCCGTAAAAATAACCGTCTTATTTACAGGTTTATTTTACAGGGGCACTTTCCTTTTTGCTGGCTGGCGACTTAGGAGCGGCTGTTTTGGTAGCTGTTTTGGCAACTTTAGCAACAGGTGTCTGTGATGCAGCTTCTTTAACTATTGGTAAAGCGGCTTCTTTAACTTCAACAACAATTCCTTTGGTTTTTTTTGCCGGTGCGGCTGGCGCGTCTTTTTTATCGCTTATTTTTGCTGCAATTGCTTTGGCTAAATTTTTGGAAGCTTTTTCAATTGCCTTGGTCAGGCCTTTCAATTCGGGCTCAAATTCGCTCACGATGGTTTTTAACTGAGCCGTAAATTTATCATTTAATTGTTTTTTTAGGGCTTTCTGGGCCTCTTTGGCTACGGATTTTACTTTTTTATCTTTCATATGTTGGGGATGGGAAAAATTCAGGTTGACTCGAGAATTTCAATTTCGGCACAAAGGTACGTTAACTAAAAGCTGTTTTAATATTATCTTTATGTTAACAAAGCTAATACATGTTAAGTAAATGTTATCATAAATAAATGCCATTTAGTTAATTATTAGGTTTTTACGTGCCAAAAAAAATACATTATTGTATATTAAAATCAAAACATCAACATTATCCAAATGAATATGTTTTAATGATGAACAGCCTTTTTAAACCACGACTTTTTGAAAGCCCTTAGCTTATTCATAACTTAGCAGGCTCAGACACTTCGCATTAAAAATGACCATTAACGATTTAAACTCATTAAACCAGGTAGCCGAATTTCACAGCACCTTTAAACATCCAATTGTAGCGGCCCCGGCCATTCCGTCAAAACAGCGCAGCCAGCTGCGTATTGAACTGTTGGCCGAAGAGTTGAAGGAACTGCAACAAGCCGTTGATGATAACAACCTGGTTGAAGTTGCCGACGCCCTTTGCGATTTACAATATGTATTGGCCGGCGCGGTATTGGAATTTGGCCTTGCCGAAAAGTTTAAAGAGCTGTTTGACGAGGTGCACCGCTCAAACATGAGCAAAGCCTGCAAAACAATTGAAGAAGCCAACCAAACTATTGAGCACTACCGCAATACCGCCGGTACCGAATCGCACTACAAAGAAATTGACGGCCTGTTTTTGGTTTACCGTACCGCCGATAATAAAACGCTTAAATCAATCAATTACTCGCCCGCAAGTTTGGGAGCGATAATAGGCTAAAAGCAGAAAGCCAAAAGCAGTTAATTAATCGAACATTAAAATAAATATTTTGCCAGAATCGACACCAGATAAGCCCGAAGTAAAAGAAACCATGCACCCGCGTAACGCGCACCGTATGGGATATGATTTTAAAGCGCTTATAAAGGCGATGCCTAAGTTACGTGCCTTTGTTACGGTAAATAAGTACGAGAATGAAACCATCAACTTCTCTGATCCCGAAGCTGTAAAGTTGCTTAACAGGGCCTTGCTTAAACACCATTACCGGGTTGAGTACTGGGATATCCCGGAAGGTTACCTGTGCCCACCTATACCGGGCCGGGCCGACTATATTCATTACGCTGCCGATTTGTTGGCCACCGCTAATGATGGCGTAGTGCGTAAAGGCAAAAAAGTGCGCGTGCTTGATATTGGTGTAGGTGCCAATTGTGTTTATCCTATCATTGGTCACCAGGAATATGGCTGGAGCTTTATCGGGGTTGATATTGATGAGGAGGCCCTGGCATCGGCACAAAAAATAATAGACCAGAGTAAGGAATTAAAAGCCGCTATCGAACTGCGCCTGCAAAAACACAAAGCAGATATTTTTACATTCGCTATAAAACCGGGCGAGCTGTTTGATCTTACACTATGTAACCCGCCATTCCATGCATCTATCAGGGAAGCAGCCGAAGGATCAAAACGCAAATGGAATAACCTCGGCCTGAAAACAGGAAGGGAAGAACCCGTATTGAACTTTGGCGGCCAGAATATGGAGTTATGGTATCCCGGCGGCGAGGCCGCGTTTTTAAAACAAATGGCTACCCAAAGTACCCGTGTTGCCAAACAATGCCTGTGGTTTACCACCCTGGTATCAAAAAAAGAGAACCTGCGTATTTTATATAATGCCCTACAAAAAGCAGGTGCAGTTGAGGTACAAACCATCAACATGTCGCAAGGCCAAAAGGCCAGCCGCATAATGGCCTGGACATTTTTTACCCCGGAGGAGCAAAAGGAGTGGGTGAAGAAATAGTTGTGACCGGCATGTGTTAATTTATTTTTTTGCCTTGCTGTTGCCACTTAAAAATATTAAACCTCAATTTTTGCACACCAGGAGAGAGGGGAATGGGCCTTTGCGGCCATGCGTTATCATAAAACACTTTAAATTTTGTTAAAGCCGCCGAACAAAACCGCCTAAAAACGGCCTGGAATAACAGGGATCTTTTAAATTATTAGCTATTTCTAATGCGTCGGCCGGGGAACCCGGTATTGGCTTTAGATTTTACGGTAATTGATTACCTTTAATTTATTATGAAACTGAAGTTTTGTTGCTTGATAATCATGGGGGCCTTATGGCTGCCGGTAAACGCACACCCAATAAGTAAAACAAAACCACCAAACCATAAACGTAAAATTACTGTACGCAAAAAATTTATTGACCGGGCCGATATGGATACCTCCGTTAAGCCTGGTGATGATTTTTTTGAGTACGCCAACGGTGGCTGGATTAAAAAGAACCCAATTCCTGAAAAAATAGAACGCTGGGGTAGTTTTACCGTCCTGCGCCAGGAAAATACCAACAAGCTTTTGAGATTATTAGACGAGGCAAGCCGGCAATCGGCAACCGCGCCTAAAGGCAGCCTTATACAGCGGGTTGGTGATCTTTATGCCAGCGGAATGGATAGCACCACTATCGAAAAGCTTGGATATTTGCCCATTAAACCCGTCCTGGAGCGAATTGATGAAATGAAAAATTTTGATGACCTTATCAGCGAGCTTATTTTTGAACGTATTGACGGTATGCCTGAGCTGTTTAGGCTGGGAATTGACCCGGATAATAAAAGCGCATCAAAATATATCGTGAACCTTGGCCAGGGAGGCATTTCATTACCCGACAGAGACTATTATTTAAAAAGCGACACGAGGTCGAAAAAAGTACAGGATGCATTAAAAGTGCTGATAGCAAACTTGTTCACGCTAACCGGTAGCAGCCCTGGCGAAGCAAAAAAAAATGTAGCAATAGTATACAATCTTGAAAGTATTTTAGCCAAAGCGCAGCTTAGCCGTTTGACCATGCGCGACCCGCATGTTATTTACAACAAATTCCTGGTGGCCGACTTTAACAAAGTTACCCCTCATTTAAACTGGAACAAACTGTTGGCCAGGTTAAATATTCCCTACCAGGATAGCATCCTGGTAGGCCAGCCTTCATTTTTTAAAACGGTTGATTCTTTATTAGTGGCTACGCCGGTTGAAAACTGGAAAATTTTCTTAAAGTGGAATATGATTAGGGGGAACGCAGGATATTTGAGTTCGCCTTTTGTAAAGGCCAGCTTTGCTTTAAGCAGCGCATTAACAGGCGAAAAGGAACTACCGCCACGCCGCGAGCGCGTGAGCAAGTTAATTGACAGTGGCATGGGCGAATTATTAGGACAATTGTTTGTAGAGAAATATTTTACGCCATTGGCTAAAAAACGTATGGCCGAACTTGTAAACAACCTTAAAATAACCCTTGGCGAACGCATTAAACGCCTGGATTGGATGAGCGTGGAAACAAAGGAGCAGGCACTTAAAAAATTGAATGCCCTTACCATAAAAATAGGATATCCTGATAAATGGGTAACTTATCATACTGTGATTATTAAACGGGACGATTATGCAGGTAACATAATTAATCTGTGCAAATGGCGTGATAGTGTTAGCATAAGCCACCTTGGCAGGTCTGTTGATAAAACACATTGGGGAATGACGCCGCAAACCGCCAACGCTTATTACAATGAAATTAATAACGAGATTGTTTTCCCCGCTGGCATACTACAATTTCCTTTTTTTGATTTAAAGGCCGATGATGCCATAAACTATGGTGCCATAGGCGCTATAGCAGGTCACGAAATAATCCATGGCTTTGACGATAAGGGCCGGCAATACGATGCCGATGGTAACCTGCGCGATTGGTGGACAAAAAGCGATGCCGATAAATTTAAAGTACGTGCCAACCAACTGGTGGCGCAATACAACAACCTCACCGTGTTGGATAGCCTGCATATAAACGGCAAACTAACCCTTGGCGAAAATATTGCCGATTTGGGCGGCTTAAGTATAGCCTACGAGGCTTTTTTGAAAACTAAACAAGGCCAATCGGCCAAAAAAATAGATGGTTTTACGCCCGATCAGCGCTTTTTTTTGTCATGGGCGCGGATATGGTGCGGTTCGCAACGCCCCGAGGCAACGGCCCAGCGTATCCTTGCAGATACGCATTCGCCAGATCAACATCGTACCAATGCCACTTTAACAAACATTAGTAGCTGGTACAAGGCATTTAACATTAAGCCCGGCGATAAAATGTACAAAAAACCGGAAGACAGGACGGAGATATGGTAGTGTTATGTTAATGGTGTAATGACGGATAGTCTTTAGTCGAAAGTCTTAAGTTCTAAGTCAGGAAAGAATAACTTTTACTTCTGACTTAAGACTTAGTACCAGGAACCGCTCTTAAAAGTTGATCCTGAAGAAAGGCAGCTCCTAAGGAGCAAAAAAGGTTGAACTGTTTGTTTTCTACAAACAGGTAGCCCCTACGAGGCAGCTTAAAAGTGTATTACCTTGTAAAGGTTAACCGGTCGTAGCTGAAAACGTTTAAAAGTGATTTCCCTGATATTCAAGTCCCTCTTTACTGCGAAGCAGAAGAGCGGGATGGCGGGCGAAGCAAAGCGGGGTGAGTATTCGCCGCCATGCGATGTTACGGCGTCCCCGGTTTTATGTTGCCGCAATCACCCCCTTTTTTAATAACATTTAACCATTTCCTGATCGTTTTTTAGCATCCGCGGTATTTCTGCAATGCCGATTGCTTACATTAGTGTGCAATTACAATCGATTGCGGATTGATTTAGATTTCTTAAACTTATAGTTTCTCACCACTATGAAAAAAACTTTAGCGCTTGCGCTTGGCTGCCTGGTTTTGGCTGGCCTTACTTCCTTTAACCCCGATAACGGCTGGACAAAGCTTATGGATAAAAAGATGAGCAAATGGACTATTTACCAAAGCTACCGGTTAACCTATCCCTACAAAGGTGAAGCACCTAAAGGCGCCGATGGTAAAACGCTGCCGCCTATTGGTTACGATAAAAATGAAGGCAATTTATTTTCAGTCGAGATGCAGCATGGCGAACCTGTATTGCATATCACCGGCGAGATATATGGCTGTATTTATACCAAACAGGAATTTCAAAACTACCGCCTCAGGTTGAAAACTAAATTCGGCACCAAAAAATGGGAGCCACGTTTAAACGAACCTATGGATTCGGGTTTGTTATACCATTCGCAGGGCGAGTGTGGTGCAGATTATTTTCATGCCTGGATGTTATCTCAAGAGTTCCAGGTGATGGAAGGCGGCATTGGCGACTACTGGAACGTGGGCACCGCCCATGCCACCGTAAGGGCCAGCAAGCCCGACGGCGTGCCCAATTACGTGTTTAATAAAAATGCGGATAAGATTTTCATGGGCGTAGGCGCACCTAACCAGGGTTTTTGCCAGCGCCGGCAAAACTTTGAAAACCCCAAAGGCGAATGGAACACCATGGAGTTGATTTGCTACGGCGATAAAAGTGTTTACATTGTAAATGGCCATGTGGTAAATGCCCTATCGAACCTGGGCTACCAGGACGGTAAAGAAAGCAAACCCCTAACCAAAGGCAAGCTCCAGCTGCAAAGCGAAGCCGCCGAAGTTTATTTTAAAGATATCCAGATTAAAAGCATCGATAAAATGCCGGAGGAGTATCTGTCTTTCTTTTGAGTTGATTCTTTCTGAACTCGGATTAAGGAGATTATTAAGATAAACAGGATTTTGATTTGCATATAGTAGCCCGCGTGCAAATCAAATCCAAAGAATCAGATAAATCCGTTTAATCCGAGTTCAGAAAAAATCAACGCAATCATCCCAAATCAGCGGCTTACACCCGCAAAAACGTCTTCTTCTGATATAAATAATATAAAAACAGCCACTTCACCATTACAAAGGTAATAGCCATGGCCACGGCGTTAAACGGATCGCCTATGAGCTGGCCTATCCAGCCGAAGAAGCCGTTATTGGTATAACTCCATTTGATGAAGTGGCCCGATACGTAAATCAGGATGGAGTTCATGCCTATCACCCTAAAATAAAACGACCATTTTTGGTAGCCCAACACATCAATAATATAGTAAAAGAAAGCCATCAGCAATAAGCTTAAACCGCCCACCTGCATTACAAACGAGCTGGTCCACAGGTTTTTGTTGATAGGGAAATCGAGGTTCCAAACCTGGGCTATGATCAGGAAAGCCACGCCGGCGATGGCAAGTATGGCTACCTTTTTCATTTGTGCAAGGCCTGTTTTTTTAAGGATGGTACCGGTGATAATACCCAATAGCCCGGTACTGATGGCCGGGATGGTCGAGAATAATCCTTCGGGATCATGGATGCCTAAATATAGTTTTCCGGGCAGGATAACCCTATCCATGTAAGATGCAAAATTGCCCTGCATGGTTAAATCGCCATGCGGATAGCCCGGGGCCGATGTAAATTTTAACAGCAGCCAGTAGCCTATAATGAATACCCAAAACCAAACCATCTGCATACGCTCGCTGCTATACAGGTAAATAATATTGGCAAACATATAAGCGATACCAATGCGGCCAAGCACGCTTGCAAACCGGATTTCACTAACAGGCATAATTTTTAAGCCGTTATTTACCACCAGGCCCAGCAGTACTAATATTAGTGCCCTTTTCATCACGCGCAATACCAGTTGCTGCTTGCTTTTGCCTTTCTCCAGTTCGCGGCCCACCGAAAATGGGGTTGATACACCTGCCATGAACAGGAACAAGGGGAATATCAGATCGTATAAATGAAAGCCGTTCCAGTCGGGATGGGTAAACTGGTTGGCAATGGAACCCCAAAAAGGCGATCCGGTGGCTTTGGCCATGGTATGAAATATCTCTTCGCCACCCATTATCCAAAACATATCAAACCCGCGCAGGGCATCCAACGAGAAAAGCCTGGTAGGCGCCGAGTTGATACTATCAGGCGCAGTGTCGCCAGTAACGGTTTTTGCTTTGGCTGTCATTGTTTTACGGTTTATTGTGATGAACTAAAGATATAAAAAGAATAAACTAATTAAAATATTTTTTTTAGATGATGGACTTTTTAAAATTTGTTGTGAGTGGTGAGTAAGCAGTTTGCAATAGCCAACCATCCAACGCCGACAGTTACCAATGAACTAATGAACCAGTGAACCAATGAACAAAATAAAGTCTCAAATCTAAAAAGTACCTTTGCCGGATGTTAGAGATCGTATATCGGGATGAACACCTTATTGCTGTTAATAAGCCACATGGCCTGTTGGTACACCGGTCGCCTATTGCGGCGGAGGCCACGGAGTTTGCCTTGCAGATCCTGCGCGATCAGATAGGGCAGAAGGTTAACCCGGTACACCGGATAGACAGGAAAACAGGCGGTATTTTACTTTTTGCGCTGGATAAGCAGGTAGAGATAGCCATGCAGCAGGCTTTTATGGATAACAAGGTGCAAAAAAAATACCTGGCCATTGTACGCGGGCATACCGTTGATACCGAGAATATTGATTACCCGCTACGCAAAGAGAACGGAACGTTGCAGGACGCATTTACCACATACACCACGCTTAAACGTGCCGAACTTGATGTGCCGTTTGGCGCGCATCCCACCTCCAGATACTCCATGGTTGAAGCCGTACCAACCACGGGGCGCATGCACCAGTTGCGAAAACATTTTGCACACATATTTCACCCCATTATTGGCGATCGTACGCATGGCTGTAACAAGCAGAATAAGTTTTTTACCGAAACCTGGGATATGAACACCATGCTGCTCCATGCATCGCACCTGCAATTTAACCACCCGGTTACCGGGCAGCAGATAACTATAAATGCCGGTTTTCAGCCCGAATTTGCAAGGGTGATAGAAATAATGGGCTGGTAACGTTTTAGCTAAATGCTGGTAACGTTTTAGCTAAATAAAGTAAACAAAAAGCGGTTGTATTTGTAGGTAATGCAAATATATTAAACATGACAAAGCCTGTAGATTATACATTATATACATCAAATGGCGACCGCTTGATTACCATTAACCCGGTAACCCAACCCGCAACGGGTGGCCACATACAAGCTACCGGTGTGTTTGGTTTGAACGAAGGCATGGTTGATTTAGGCGACATTGTTTTTGACGATAACATGAACCAGTGGGAGTACAGCAGCATGGGCGACCTTACCCACCTGCAGGCCGAAGAAATTGCAAGTTTTATCAAAAACTATCATGAACCCGATGCCGAAGGCAGGGAGCTTGACGAGCATAGTATAGGGTAACGACGGATAGTCTTTAGTCGGAAGTCTTAAGTCTGAAGTTCTAAGTCAAAAAATGAGAATTCAGACTTCAGACTTAGAACTTCAGACTTTATTTTAGTTTAAACTATGCTCAATATCCCCGGCCTTCAACAAGCACTCTTTTACCGTACCAACAATATCGGCAAGGCTAAAGGGCTTGGCCACAAAGGCATCAGAGCCATAGTTGCCCAATGACTCCAGCACCCGTGGGTAAGCCGATACCATAACTACCGGTATATGGGCCGTGAGCGGGTTGGTTTTTAGCATATGGCAAAGTTCGCCGCCGTTTATGCCAAAAAGGATATAATCTAATATCACCAGGTCGGCATTAAAGGTTATGACCGATTTGCATATATCTGCTGTATAATTTAAAATTTCAATCTCGTAACCCTCCATCTCGAGCACGTCTTTCATCACCTCAAGGATATCTTCGCTATCATCGAGTATCAAGATTTTTTTAGACATTTTTTATATAATTGGTGCACCTTATAACGTATGGCCGGTGCCATTTGTTTCCTGCGGCTACAGCCTCCTGTTATAATATTTTGAAATACAGTCAAATAAATTTTGTGGTAACAAGCTTCTTACATTAGGCAGACAATACTGCCGTTGCCAGGGCTGCCATAGATGCAGCGGCAATATGGGTTACGTGGTTTTAAGGGCTGCAATTAAAGCTTTTACGGTTTGCAGCACCTTATCCAGGCTTGCGGGAGTATTGGTAACCTTGGCTATCATAATGCCACCTTCTATCAGCGCAATCATTGCCAGGGCTGTGCCGCTTAAATCAGCATCGGGTTTAAACTCGCCTGAGTCGATACCCGCCCGGATCAGGTTTTCTATCGATTTTTGCCAGCGGAGCACCGCCTGGGCGGCCTTATCTTTTAACAAAGGGTTGGTGTCGTCGGCATCAACGGCAGTATTCAAAATAGGGCAGCCGCCTGCCGGGAATGAAGCCCTGGTAAAGCTGTGGTATACCTGGGCATAAACAAGCAGCTTATCGTGATAAGTGCCGGCTTTTTGAATACGGTCCTGGATCTGTTTTCTCAGGATAGCCGAGTTATGGTCAAATGCCGCCGCGGCAACTTCCTCTTTATTAACAAAGTTTCCGTAAATACTCCCTTTGGTAAGGCCTGTAGCATCCGTCAAATCAGACAGCGACGTACCGGCATATCCTTTTTTGTTGAAGATGGGCGCGGTGGTTTCCACAATGAACTTGCGGGTGCGTTCGGCTTTTGATAATTCCTTTTCCATAATGTAAATATACCGGTTGGTATTTGATATTGCGAGTGTCTGTCAAGTAAAACCTGAAAAAAGCGTTATGACGTACAACGAAATATAGTTAAAACAATGTTCTACCCCCCCGTCATTGCGAGGTACGAAGCAATCCCGAACTATGTGGGACTTAGCATGTAGGGGATTGCTTCGTACCTCGCAATGACGGATATTTAATATTGATAGTCAGAAACTTACAATTGCGTCATTATAATTCGTTGATTATCAAGTATATTTTTTATTCCCCTCTTGAGAGGGGGCGCGGTGGGAGGTGCGTTGGCAGGGGTGTGTTTTCCGCGTTTCATTGCGCGCGCATAACACACCCCTCCGCCCCTCTCAAGAGGGGAATCGCACTTTTCCACCGCTTTTTTAAAAGGAAGCGCAAATGTGATGGTGTCCACAACATTCGCGTGAAATCTTCGCCCCCCTTGCTGCGCTTTTAATTCTTATTGCACTGTTGTCAATGATCGCTCACCAAAACCACCGGCCCTGCCTGTTTTTTACGATCGAGCACCAGCAGCAATAACGGCATCGCCAACACAAATAACAACCCTACAAAAATATAGGCATCCAGGTAACTCATCAGGAATGATTGCCTGTCTATCCCGTTATTTACTACAGCCATCGCTTTATGCTGTGCCTCCATCAGGGTGCCGCTTTTGGCTGCAAAGTATTGGGTTAGCCCATTGATGCGCTGTGTAGCCTGCGGATTATATATGCTGATGTTAGAGATAAGATCGTTACGGTGCGATCCAAAACGATGGGCCACATAGGTATTGATCATAGCGATACCGAAGGAGCCGCCAAGCTGCCGCATCATATTGTTTAATGCCGATCCCTGCGGAACATCTTTGGCATCCAACCCGGATACTGCCAATGCCGTAAGTGGAACGGTTAAAAAAGCCAACCCCAAAGCCCTGAATATGAGTATCCTGGCAAGGTTGCCAGGTGTTGCTTCCAGGTTTAGGCCCGACATCAGGAAGCTGAAAATTATAAACAACACAAAGCCAATGGTAATAATTATTAGTGGCGATACGCCCCGTTTAAGCAAGGTAGCCGAAAACAGCAGGCCAAAAATGGCTAATATAGCGCCGGGCAGCAAGGTAAGCCCCGTTATAGTAGGCGGGAATAGTAGTACCCGCTGTGCCAGCACCGGTGTTAAAAACACTGATGTAAACAGGCCCACACCGGTTACTGCGGTAAGTATTGCGGCAACTGCCAGCGATTTGCTTTTAAGTACCCGCAAATCAATAACCGGGTTGGGGATGGTAAGCTCCCACCAGATAAAAGTGAGGATGCTGAATACGGCTATAACCGTTAACGCTACAATATAACCGGCAGAAAACCAATCATCAGTTTCGCCGCGTTCCAGTACTGTTTGGAGCGAGCCGATGCCTATAATCAACAGCAGGATGCCCCACCAGTCTACGGCTTTTGGTTCAACTTTAATCTCCGGTTCGGTAACCAATAAAATGCTGGATACTGCAACGGCGATGCCTATGGGGATATTGATAAAAAATATCCAGGGCCAGGAGTAGTTTTCGGTGATGAAACCGCCAAGGGTTGGGCCAATTGTTGGGCCTAAAAACACACCTACACCAAATAAGGCGCTGGCAATACCCGCGCGGGCTTTGCCATACACCTCAAAAACTATTGCCTGCGATACCGATAACAGCGCGCCGCCGCCAATGCCTTGCAAAAAACGGAACAGCACCAATGTCCAGATATTTGACGCCAGCCCGCACATGGCCGAAAAAAAGGTAAAAGCGATAATAGAGCCTATATAATAATTGCGCCTGCCCAGCTTGGTGGCTAAAAAGCTGGTCATGGGGATTACGATGATATTGGCAATGGCGTAGGCGGTTATAACCCAGGAGGTATCTTCCAGCGTTGATCCCAAATTACCACTCATGTGCGATAAGGCTACATTGACTATCGAGGTATCAATGAGCTCCATCATGGCGGCGGTAATAACGGTGATGATGAGGATGCTTTTTTTCATAGCGGGGTTGGGAAAATACCATATAATATACCGTTCGGTATATTATATGGTAAATTTTTTAAATGAGCTATTATTCCCTTGGTAAATTAATTACCCTTAAAGCTTCATCTGGGTTGGATAGGTACAGCCTGTAAAATTGCTCGGTATTGGCTACGCGGATCTCATAGGTGTCGCTTGCTAATGCCGCTAAAAACTCATCGGCAACCTGGGCTGGCGGGATACCATTTTTACCACCAATTTCGGCCGAGAATTCGGTGTCAACCAGCGGCGGCATCAGTTCAAAAACTTTAACACTGGTATCTGCCAATACTAAGCGTAAGGCGCGGGTGTAAGCGTGTAAGGCGGCTTTGGTAGCGCCGTAGGTAGCAAGCCTGGTACTTGGTGCAAAGGCAACTACCGATGATACGTTTACAATAGCCGCATCAGGTTGCTTTTTGAGTGATGGCAGCAGTTTTTCGTTCAGGCGGATAACCGACAGGTAGTTGGTCAGCATTTCTTCGCCGGCTTTTTCAAAGGTGTTGGTATCGGTAAGCAGGTCGTTAAGGTTTGCTGCGCCAGCATTATTGATTACGATGTTCAGTTCGGGGAAATCTGTAGTTAGTTTGGCTACCAGTTTTTCTACATCTTCGGCGTTGGATACATCGGCGGTTATAGCGCTCACATTTTGTAATTGGGCCACAGCTTTTTGCAAGCGAGCCTCGTTACGGCCAATAATGATAACATGGTTATCTGCCGATAATTTTTTTGCTAACTCAAAACCTATGCCGGCACTGCCGCCGGTAATGAGTATGGTGTTTTTTGAAGTTTTCATTGTGTTTCGTTGTGATTAAATTCAACACGACAAAAATATACCAATCGGTATATTTTTGCAATAGGTAATCTTCATCCTTGTGTCATCATTATCAGATGCTTTTTTTATTGGTTATACCTTGCGCTTTTTAAAGCTGCAAAACAGGAAGTTTTGTTTTGTTGCAAAAGGTGTAGTATGGTCTTCGGTAATACAGGTTACCTTTTCAAAATGCCGGTCAAATATGGTTTGCAATTGTTGTTCTGCGTATTTTTTAATGACTAACCCACTGCATTTTTCGGGCCCGTTTTCAGAAAATGTTCCGATGATTAAATAATCGCTGACTGCTTTTGTGGCAATATTTAAATAACTGGCAATTTGATCCTGCGTTGTCAGGAAGTGGAAGGTCGCCCGGTCGTGCCAAAGAGTGTAGGTTTCTGTGGGTTCAAAATTGGTAACATCGCAAACTATCCAGGTAACCTGGCTGCTTTTGGCCCCAAGCCGAGCCTTGGCTTTGGCTAAGGCTGCTTCGGAAATATCCAACACGGTAATGTTGGTGTAACCTTCCTGCAGCAGGAAATCAACCAGTTTGCTGTCGCCGCCACCGATGTCGATTATCCTGTCGGTTTTTGCTAAATCGAAACCGCGAATAAAATTAAGCGAGGTTTGCGGCACGGCTTGCGTCCAACTCACCTGGTCGGGATTTTTGGTGTGATATACCCGTTCCCAATGTTCTTTTTTATCTGCTTCCATAGATAATTAATGTTCATATTTGAGCAAACGAAGTTGCTGATAAACACCCGGAACATGAAAAATAAATATTTTGGAGCTTTGCTAAGCTTGATTTTTGTAGTTTTATTAAGTACAAACACCAGGGCGCAAACTTCGCCGATGGCTATGCCAACGTTAGGCGTTACTAATCCCTGGACAGAAAGTCAATTATTGGAACCGGCTGCCTTAGCTGCTAACATAAAAACAGGTACAACAGTCTCCGTTATCTTTAACATCGGTGCTGTAGAAGATATTAAAGGCGCTACCCACATTGGCGCAGTAAACAAACCTGAAAACCTGGAAAAGTTAAGTAGGGCAGTCGCTAATTTACCCAAAAATACCGCGATAGTTATTTACTGCGGATGCTGCCCATTTGTTAAATGCCCTAACATTCGCCCGGCTTTTTCCAAATTGCAAAAATTAGGGTTTACCGATGTGAAGCTGCTTAACCTGGCCACCAACTTGAAAACCAACTGGGTTGATAAAGGTTATCCGTTGGAGTAATAGGTGGTAGATGGAGTAAAGATGGAAGGAGTATGTACTCTTTAGGTATAAATATCCACTGTCATCCTGAACGATAGTGAAGGATCTATTCTACGCCTTGCAAAGTTCGCGAATAGATGCTTCGTACCTACCCATGACATATTCAATTTCCCTGTCATCCTGAGGAACGAAGGATCTATCAGTTGTGCATGACCGATAGAAAAGTTCGCGAATAGATCCTTCGTTCCTCAGGATGACAGTCTTTTATTTTTGAATGTCATTTCCCCTTCAGAATCCGCGGATTTTACCACTCAGCATGACAGTCTTTTATTTTTGTATGTCATTCCTCCTTCAGAATTTCGCGAAATTTTACCACTCAGCATGACAGGGGGGCTTACGGCAATATAAAAACCGATAAACTGCGCGGCCCGTGGGCGCCAATAACCAGCGATTGTTCAATATCGGCGGTTTTTGATGGACCGGCGATGAATGCCCCATAGCCATACGTTGTGCTGCCAATTTTTTCATAAGCCTGCGCCATGGTGGGCACCAAATTAGTTTTACTGATTACTACTGCCAGGTGCTGGGCAATAAAGGGCAGTACCCTGACGGTCATATCCTCCTCTGTGAGCCATAATGCCCCGTTTTCTGCAACGCCGAGGCCCGACCGGAGGATGCACAATTCCACATCGGCAAAACTGTGGGATAACTCGTGTTTTATATCGGCAACATAGGTGTATTCGCCTAATTCCTTGATGCCTGATATGATTTTTACACCGGGTTTAAACTCTTTATGCAGGATGTTTTGGATGGCTGTGTAGTCGGCCACTTCGTATACAAAACTGCCCCCTGCACTGCCGATGGTTTTGTATTTTTCAACCAGGTTGTCGTTGGTGGAGGTCAGGGTGCTTAAAACCTCGAGACCGGGTAAATCTGCCTGGCTAAACTGGTTGGCTTTTACGGCTGCTAATATGTTTTCGCGACTGCTCATTTCTTATTTTCCTTTCTTTTGGCATACCATTCGCCAAATGACTGTTCGGGTGCTTTGGGCATTTCGCGATGTTTGTACCATGGGTTAGCGCCATTATTAACCGCGAAGGGCGCGTATTTGAACGTAAGGCGCCCCATTTTGCCTGCCGCCCGGTAAATCATGGGCGAGGATAAGGTGAAAGCCATGCCTTTCATGGCCAAAGTTTTGGCTTTGGGCGTATAGCCTGCCTTAACAATTACCTGCCGCCATTTGTATAGCTGGTCGTGAATATCAATTTTAACGGGGCATACATTGCTGCACGAGCCGCATAGGGTTGAGGCAAAGGGCAGGTCGGCATATTTTTCCATGTCGAGGTTGGGCGCCAGGATGCTGCCTATAGGGCCGGCAACCGCAGTATGGTAACTGTGGCCGCCGCTTTTGCGGTATACAGGGCAGGTATTCATACAGGCCCCGCAACGGATGCATTTTAACGAATTGCGGAAATCCTCGCGACCCAGCTGGATGCTGCGGCCGTTATCAACTATCACAATATGAATTTCTTTACCATCCTGCGGTTTGCTGAAATGGCTGGAGTAGGTGGTAATAGGTTGCCCTGTGGCACTGCGGGTGAGCAGGCGCAAAAACACGCCAAGGTGTTTCCGCTCCGGGATTATCTTTTCGATACCCATGGATGCAATATGGATTTCGGCCAGGTGGGCACCCATATCGGCGTTACCCTCGTTGGTGCATATTACAAACTCGCCGGTTTCGGCAATGGCAAAATTAACCCCGGTAAGGGCCGCGCGACGGGTCAGGAATACTTCGCGAAGGTGTTGGCGGGCCGTTTCGGTTAATATTTTAGGATCTGATTCGCCTTTGGCCGAGCCTAAATGCTCATGAAAAATGTCGCCTATTTCTTCCTTTTTCTTGTGGATACAGGGCAGTACAATATGGCTTGGCGGCTCGCCGGCTAACTGAACAATGCGTTCGCCCAGGTCGGAATCGATTACATCGATGCCCTGTTTTAGCAGGTATTCATTAAGGTGACACTCCTCGGTAAGCATCGATTTGCTTTTTACCATGCGGCTGATGCCCCGTTTCTCCAACAGGGTATAAATAATTTTGTTATGCTCTTCGGCATTAGCTGCCCAATGTACTATTATGCCGTTGTTAATAGCCTTTGCCTCAAATTGCTCCAGGTAAGTGCTCAGGTTTGATAGTACGTTGTTTTTAATTTGTGAGGCCGTTTCGCGAAGCAGCTCCCACTCGGGCAATTTATGTGCTGCAATATCGCGTTTGGCGCGAACCCACCACAGGGTTTCGTCGTGCCAGTCAACCCGTGGCTCGTCGCGGTTAAATATGGCGGCTAATTGAGGATGATCTTTTGTTGCGGAGCTGCTCATACTATGCTGTGGTTTAAAATTTCGGCAACATGAATTACTTTAACATCGCTGTTTTGGCGGCGCAGGATGCCTTCCAGGTGCATCAGGCAGCTTAAATCGGCCGAGGTGATGTATTGTGCCCCGTGTTCAATATGGTCATCCACACGGTCTTTACCCATTTTGGATGACACAGCTTCTTCTACCACGCAAAAGGTACCGCCAAAGCCGCAACAATCATCGGCCCGGCTTAAGGGTACCAGTTCCAGGCCTTTAACCATGCCCAGCAATTGCGCAGGTTTACTAAACGGCGGGGCCACCAGTTCGGTCATTTGCGAAATGCGCAGGCCCCGCAAGCCATGGCAGCTTTGGTGCATGCCTACTTTGTAGGGGAAACTGGCTTCCAGGCTTTTTACCTGTAATATATCTACCAAAAACTCGGTAAGTTCAAAAACGCGTTTACGGATTTCGAGCGCTTTATCTTCGTTTTCGTGTGAATGCAGGTGTTCTTTGATATGGAGCGTGCAACTGCCGGATGGGCAAACAATATAATCGTAACCGGCAAAATTATCGATGAATAAATTATTGCAGCCGCCGGTAAGGTGCTCGTAGCCGCTATTGGCCATAGGCTGCCCGCAGCAGGTTTGATTTTTAGGGTAATGAACTTCGCAACCCAGCTTTTCCAGCAATTCCAGGGTTGCAATGGCAGCCTGTGGATAAAATTGGTCTACATAGCAGGGAACAAATAAAGCTACCTTCATTTTTGTGTTTATTTCAATTGGTTAAAGCAATATTAACGCTTATAGTTTGCACAACTATCCTTATGTATCTGCAAAGTATAGTGTATATTAAGGTACCCAAAATACAGTTATAACAGGTAACTGTTATTCAGTTTTTTTTGCAAAAGGATGCGGGAGATTGGCGTATTTGGATAGTTGGATAATCCATCAGGTGGAGGGAAAGTGAATTGCGATGTTTAAGATGAATGTCTAACTCCGCCAATTCCCGCAAGGTTAGTGCAGCGTAACTCGTGGGTATTACCAGGCCTTTGGCTTAGTTCAGCTGAAAGCTGAAACCATGCGACCCACGAGCTGGAAGCTCTCGGGAGCGATTTTTTTATTTTATGATATTGATTTTTAAAGAGATAATTAATTATTTAAAAATATTCTACTATTCCTATAGGATTTATATAAATAATGTTTTATGTTTGCATCGTCAACACAGACAAATCGTTCTTTATTTTAACTTATCAAGAAAGACTGAGGGAAAGGCCCAAAGACGTCTTAGCAACCTATACATCCGCATAATGTAAAAGGTGCTAATTCCTGCTCCATTCAACGGAGAAAGATAACATACCATCTTCGCCCCCTGCCAATCTAATAAGTGATTTTATAGTTTTTTTTTAAGTCGCGTGACCGAGAGGATAGGTGGGGGTCTGCAAAACCCTAAACGGCAGTTCGAATCTGCCCGCGACGTCTAAATTAAGCGGAAAGCCTAAGGCTGAAAGCTTAAAGCCTTTTATCGCGTTGTTAAACTGAAAGCGCAAAGTTATTTTCTCGCTTTAAGCCTTAAGCTTTCTGCTTTTAGCTTTTTCACAAATTCCCTATTGAATATCTTGTCGAGATCCTGAGGTAAGGATATTTCTTATTCACGTCGGGATAGTCATGGTAGTTTCCTTCCAGCCGGAAATAGCCCGATTCGGCAGCTATGGAGAGGCCTTTGATAAACATGTAGCTTACTTCGTTACTAAATGTGTGCAAAAAATAATGCGATTTATTGCCGTCTACAGTTACCATCCAGCCGCCCCGGTAATTTGCACTATATGATAATTTATTTAACAGCCTTATGGTGCCGCCGCCGTTAACGGAAAAGCCAGGCCCATAATCATAATTACGGCTATTGTAGGTGTATTGATCGGGGACTGCAGCCAAAAGGATCGGGCCGGCACCAAGGTTGCCGGTGATTTTTATACCATGTGTTAGCTTAAGCTCGGAGAATAGATTGAATTTTACGCTTTGTGCTCCGTAAAAAAATGCCTGGTTACGGATGTAATCATAGTTTGCCGATAATATCACCAGGTTCTCCATTT
The DNA here is from genome assembly GCF_058801545.1 of Mucilaginibacter sp. GW822-FHT03E02. Lineage (NCBI taxonomy): Bacteria > Pseudomonadati > Bacteroidota > Sphingobacteriia > Sphingobacteriales > Sphingobacteriaceae > Mucilaginibacter > Mucilaginibacter sp. GW822-FHT03E02. The sequence continues at coordinate 6,032,466 of NZ_JBXANJ010000001.1, forward strand.
TATCCTGATCAATCACAGAAATGTCCCAGCCGGTAAGTGATCCATAAACGCTTATCACATTAACCGAGCTGCTATCGTCCTTACCAAATTCGGCGGTTATCGAGATATTGCTGAACGGCTTCCTGAAGCCTTCATTGGGCACACCATACAATAATGAGGCCCGGCCGAACCAGCCAAACCTACCGTGTTCAAACGGGCTTACCGATTTAGAGTTAAATATCCGCCCACCAAGGTCAAACTCGGCGCCTATTTTTGATGAGTCGCGCTCGGTACTATTGCCATAAACTTTGCCCCAGGTACCATCTAAAATGCGGTTTAGTCCGCGCATGGGGTTAATTATTAATCCGGCTACCTCGCTGGCCTGCCTTTTAAAACCACGCTGGCGGTTATTTACAATACGGCTGGATAGGCGAAAAGTCATCTCGCCCAACACTATGCCGCCAAAACTGGTATTTATAAAATCGTTAGGGGAGGGTGGCTGGGTTTCTGCAAAGGTTTCCCAAAGGTAGCTGCCCGCCATGGTTGCCGGTACCGATTGCCAGAAGCTAAAACCATTACTCCTGAATGCGCTATAAAACAAGCTGCCGTGATAGGGGTGGCCAAACTGATTGGTTTGAAAAGGATCGTTATCAAACTCCCAGTTGCCGGGGTTAAGGTTGTGGCCCACACTTTTCCAGTTTATACGGGCGTAATCCTTATTGGCTACATACCGGTCAAAAATCCAGGGTGTAATTTCGGCTATACCCAATTCGGCTACCGCACGGCCAAACCTGCGTTTTACTGAGGTATCCCGAACATCCCGGTAATAGCGTAGTTTCACCTCGGGCTTTTGATCGAATATATTGTTTTGGGCAAAAAGATTGCAGGCGGCGCAGAAAAATATAATAGTAATTATTATTGATTTTTTTGACGGGTAAAGATCAGCTAAGCTCATAGGAAGGATATCAGGCGGTGCAGAAAACTATTATCCAGAAGCGCTTAAGTAATGAAATTGTTTTGATAGATGTTATAATAATGTTAAATGTTTGTTTGGAAAAGGAGTGATGGAGGTTAAGAACGGTTGAGGAAGAGGACAATGTCGCAAGAAACTACATCATTACTTACAAAATACATGGCATCAACTTACAAAATACATAGCTGCCACTTACAAAATACATAGCATAAACTTACAATTTACATAAAATTAGCCCGAAATTTGTCGTCGAATTTGTTGATATATGGTCCCCTCAATTCGAGTTAGGTAACGAAACTCTTCGTGCTTTTTTAAATTTAATCACGTTTGTTTTGCTGATTTGAAACGATACCATTAATAGTGTAAACCATTAACCCAAATTAACAGGAAACTCAAAAATTATTATCTTTAAGCGCTTAACCTGCATTAAGTGCAATCGAAACCAATATCCCATTTAAACCATGAAAGTTTTTAACATCGTATTTGTTGTGCTGTTTATCATTTTTGCGGGTCTGCAGTATAACGATCCCGACCCTTACATTTGGGTGCCTATTTATCTTTACAGCGCCTGGTTTTGTTTTAAGGCTTCGCAAAAACAATTTTACCCGGTTTGGTATGCAGTTGGTATATTTATTTACCTGGCTTATGCTATCTATAAAATATTTGACGCCAATGGTTTGATAGACTGGTTTACCAAGCACCACTCCGAAAGCCTGGTAGAAAGCATGAAGGCCGAAAAACCGTGGATAGAAGAAACCCGGGAGTTTTTTGGCTTGCTGATATGCGTTGCCGTATTAGGCATCAACTGGGTTTACGGGAACAGGTTGAAAAGGAAGGCATAGTATTTATGCGCTTCAATCAGAACAACTTCCAAATGGAAGGCCTACAAATACGATAACCCGTTATATCCGCCGTGAATATAATACACCGGCTCAAAATTATGCTCGTCCGGGGCAAGTTCGCAGCTTACCTGCATGGTGGTAAAGGTTACATCGCCAAAAATGTTGGCTATGGCGGTGTCGGCAGCATCGCGGCCGGTGGCAATTTTTATAAGGCCATTTAAGGGTACCAGTTTGGTGGCGTCAAAAAGAATCCATTTGCCGCCAAGGTAAGCCTCAAAACAGGCATGAAAATCGGCAGGGTATAGGTGATAGGCGTATCCTGTAAAATAGCGTGCCGGAATGGTTAAAGCGCGGCAAAGGGCAATACCCAGGTGGGCAAAGTCGCGGCAAACGCCAATCTGTTCGGTAACAGTGTCAAATGCTGATGTTTGCGAATTGCTGTACCCGCTTAAATATTGCACGTTGTTGTGAATCCAGTCGGTAAGGGTAACTACCTTTTCAAACGGATTGGTAATGTGGCCAAACAGGTTGTGCGATAGCCGGTATAATTTATCCGACTGGCAGTAACGGCTTGGGTTTAAATAGGGCAGCACAGACGAGTCGAGCTGCGCTACTAATGTTTCCTGTTGCTGGGAATAGTCGGTAAGCTCGTAAAAATTGTCAACCAGGGCATTGTATGTAACTTTAATAGTACCAGGTTGGTATACTTCGAAGCGCATCAAGCGGTTTTCGCCCTGGGCAGATATGATCTCCTCAATTTTAACGTAAGGGTCAACCGTAAACTCCTCGTTCAGTACAGTTTGGTTGGGTGTACGTAATGCATGTATATTTAATATCAATGTGCCCGGCGCCCGTACTACATATTCCATTTGGGTAAACACATTGAATTTCATTGATCAGCTTTCGTTTTTAATTTCTTCTAATTTGTTAAAGGTCGTATCCATCCAATCTTCAGATATATGCTCTAAAGCCAGTTTCAGTTCTTCGGCCCACTGGGCAGATATATATTCCAGGTCTTTCTTTTCGTATCGCTGTTGAATAATGTCGAAACTATCCTTTTTATAAACAGCTACATCAATCGGGAAATCCACATTATTGGAACTCACCCTTGTTGAATCGAACGACAGAAAACCTGTTTTAAGGGCCAACTTCAGGCTGCTGTCTTCGGTAAGGATGCGGTTTAGTATCGCCTTGCCATGGCCCGAATTGCCTATAACTACGTAAGGCGCACCCTGCCCCAATTCAACCCAGTTTCCCTCGGGGTACAGCAAAAAAAGCTTGTGCTCGTCGTCATCTTTTAGCTGTCCGCCTATAATGGTGTTCAGGTCAAACCGAAAACCTGCGGCTTCCAACGATGCTTTGTCTTCGGCAATTACCCGTTTTACCTGCTCGCCAAAGGCGTTTACAGCTTTGTACATTTTGTTAAACTCTTTGGTTTCCAGCAATTCGTTAAAATAAACAATAGCCTTATCCCTTGCCGACCGTAAACCGCTGGTCATGATAAAAAGCGAAAAATGATCTTTTTGTTCAATGGTGATCTTCTTTTTTACAGTGGTATCCGTACCAGAGGTTATACGGGTATCGGCAATAGCCAATAAACCTTCTTTAACCTTAATTCCGAGGCAATAAGTCATTTTTATACAGTGCGATTTGTTATAAACTTTACGATAGCCAAAGTAGGAAAAAGAATTGGGGAAATTAGTGCGGCTTCATTTTTTGAGTTGGACACGAATGCCTGGCAGCCAGCCTACAATTTAATCGAATTTCACGAATTTTGGAATTGTTCGACAGCGCGACTCGAAACGTTAGGTCGAAAAAATCGTTATAGTCTATCCTGCAGGTAGTTAAGTTTGTGTTTGCTCAAATCAAAGCTTATGGGAAACTAAACCTAAGTGTTAAAAGCGATTTCTATGACCATGTTTGATTGCGCAAACATCAGTTTAATGTTAATTATGAAAAAATATAAGTTATTAATTATTAAGTAGTTGTAAATAAAAAAACCGAAATGTGTTAAGTTATGTTAACCCAATTTAGATAGGTTGACCATGGTAAAGCCGCTTAAAAAGTAGCAAGTAGTTAGTATCAAGTATCAAGACTTTTTTTGGGATGCTTAACAGAAAAAGCCGCCGTCTCCTTTTGGAGACTGACGGCATCACGGATAGAAAAAAGGTCTTAACTCTTGTTTCACCTTACAGTATGTAAAACTGAGTCTGTTTTTGAGGCTGTTTACTGATCACTGCATCGATGTCATGAGGTAACTCATCCTTCATCATCTGTTTCAGGTTTTTTTCGATGGTGCGGCTGATGGTTGTTGTTGGTGTATCTGTAGGTTTGTTTTCAAATGGGTCCTGCAGGTGGATGGCCATTTTTTCGATCAGGAAAAAGGCCGAGGATATGGCTATTACCAGCGGTACCTGGAAAATTCCGAAAAACTCCATCAGGCTAAAAGGCAATAACAGCACAAAAAACATAACCAGCCAGTGAATATATACGCTATAAGTAACCGGAAAAACGGTATTCTTGATACGCTCGCAGCCACCCATCAAATTCATAAAGTTGGTTAGTGTGTTATCAAGGGTCACTTGCTGGTACTCATTTATCCAGCCCAGTTTATACAGTGTGCGCAGGTCATGACCCTGCAGCTCGTTTATTGCAAGCGGAATATGGTCAAGCTTTTTGATGTTTTTTACATCATCGTCGGTTAGGTAGGCCTCCAGGTTATCCTTTGCGTTTTGGCCGCGCAGATGGCAGCTTAAGCTATAGCACCAGGCCATTTGCCTGCGGATGATGCGCTCTTTTAACGCCCACTTTTGCTCGCCATCATGACTGCTATCCACAAAAGTTAAAATTTGGCGTGCAAAGGTGCGGCAATCATTTACGATACCTCCCCAAAGGATGCGGGCCTCCCACCACCGGTCATAAGCCTGGTTTGACCGAAAGGCCAGCAGCAGCGATATAATGGTTCCGAGGATGGTAGGCACTGTTAGTGGTATCGAAACATCTTTGAAGTTATAGTATTGGTGAATACAATAGACAGTAATTGCGTAAACCGCCACCATCAAAACTTCCTTTTTTATTTTGCCAAATACATAGCTTACCGGTATATTTTCTTTTAATAACATAAGGTGTAAGATTTTAATTTATGATTCTTGTTCAGTTAAAACGTGTTCTTCAATTACCACGTTGGCCAAAGTGCCCGGCGTTTTAGGTAGTTTTATAAGGGCTGTATCGCATTTATCGAAAAGCATTTGCGGGGCTATGCTGTTTTTAAAAAGCAACTCGTAATTGTCATGTGCAGGCACAATGGCGTCAATTTCATTAGCTTCCAGAAAATTATTGAAAACTGCAACCGTGCTGCCATAAAAAAAAGTGATCGCAATATTGTTGATGACATGGCTGTACTTGTTTTCGATATCGCGGCACCTGATATAAAAATTATCGGGAATTTGCCGGTACTCTACGCTGCGGCGCGATAGCATCAGCAATTCGCTCATATTATCGGTAATTTTAAGCATGTGTACCAACACAATATTTACTTTTTCGGGGTAAAAAACCTGGGCCAAAGCAGGGATATACTGGATAGACTGCTGGGTAAAATCGGTAGGGATTAATAACGTTTTCATGGCAATTTTAATTAATGGTGAAACCTTGTATGTTTTGTTTGATACAAGTGTAGCAGCCAATAATTAGTAGGATATAAGAAAGTTATTAGAATTTGATTAGAATGCCTCACCAATTAATAAATTGCAAAGCATTTAAATATCGAACACTGAACGTCCAACATCGAATAATGAAGGGAAAACTTCAGTATTGGACATTCAAAATTCATTATTCGATATTATCTATACCTGCGTTTTGCCTTAACTTATACTGTTAGAGAGGGCAGGGTGAGGCTCCACCGGCAAAAATACCTTAATCTCTGTACCTACCCCAACCTCCGAGCTGATACCCAAACTACCTTTATGCAGGCGGATAATATTAAGTGTTAAGGGCAGGCCAACGCCATGGCCTTCATACTCGTGGGCATTTGAGGCGCGAAAAAAAGGCTCGAATATATGCTGAAGCTCGGTTTGGGGGATGCCGATGCCCTGGTCTTTAATGGCAATAATCACTCTTTTATTTTCGGCAAACAGACTAACTGTTACCGGTCGGTTATCGGAGTATTTGCAAGCGTTGCTGATAATGTTGTTAATGGCCAGCCGCAGCAAATTGCTGTTACCCTTTACATAAAGCAAGCTTTCATCGGCAGGTAAGTTTTCAAGGTCGATATAGATATTGCTCTCCGGGTTTATTCGTTTAACAGATTCGGATGCGGTTAGCAACAGTTCATCCATCCTGATGCTTTCCCAGTTTTGCCTTTTGCCATCAAAGCCCGATTGTGCCAGTGTAAGCAGGCTGTTCAGAATCTGGCCCAGTTTTTCCGATTCGGCATACACTGTATTTAAAACCCCGCGTTGCTGTGCGTTCAGGTCTTGCTTATTTAAAGCCAGTTCAAGCTCAGATGATATGATGGTTAGCGGCGTGCGTAACTCATGCGATGCATTGCTTACAAAGTTGTTTTGCGTTTCAAAGGCAGTTTCAAGCCTGTTGAGCATGTCATTAAACGTAAGCGATAGCTCGGCAATCTCGTCTTTGCCGGTTAGTTCGTCCAGCCGGAAATGCAGGTTATTGGCGGTGATGTTTTTAACATTGTTGATGATGCGCCTCACCGGCTGAAAGGTGTAGAACGAAAAAACCTTGCCCACAAAATATACCAATATCATGGCCAGCAAAAAGCCATATAACAATATTTTTTGAAGGTCTTTTAACTCCTGGAAACCAGCCGGGTTTGATGCCGATACAATAACAACATAACCTGCATTGCCTTTTTTGAACAGCGAGCCTGCATAAAAAGTATTATCGTGCCTGTAATGGGCCTGGCCTGTCAGTAATATATCGTCGATAAAAACCTGGGCAATGCCTGCACTTGCACGCACTTTGTTGCCGTTGTCTACCGCTAAAAAATATTCTTTTTCCGAATCCAGCTTCTCCAGGTACTTGTTGCGTACCTCTAAGGTAGCTTTACTTTTGGCGCCTGGCGACAGCTGCACTTCCGCCGCTATATTTACGCGGGCTTCCAGCCGTTTATAAAAATCATCAAAGTTGAATTTGTAAACCAGGTAAAAAATGGATGCATTAAGCAGTATAAGTATACCGCCCGATAGCAGCAGGAATAGTAATGTTATTTTACTTTGTATCTTCATCTGTATCGCCCTCTTTCATCAGGTAACCCATACCAAACACCGTATGGATGAGGTTAGGTCCCCCGTTTTTCTCCAGCTTTTTACGCAGATAGTTTACATACACATCTACCACATTGGTACCCATATTAAAATCAATATCCCAAACATTTTCCAGGATCTGGATCCGGGATAGTACCTTTTTCTGGTTTTTTACAAAATATTCAAGTAGCCGGTATTCGGTAGCTGTGAGTTTTAATACTTCGTTGCTGCGGTAAGCTATTTTCGATTCGGTATTGAGCACCAGGTTGCCTATTGTATAGGTGTTATTTGCTAACGTTTCGCTTCCGCCGCGGCGCAGTAGGGTGCGCAGGCGGGCAGCAAGCTCAGCAATTTTAAATGGTTTTACCATATAGTCATCTGCCCCGCTGTCCAGCCCGCTTACAATGTTCTCGGTTGAGTCAAGTGCAGTAAGCATAATGATGGGTATCATCTTTTTTTGCTGCCTGATGCGTTTGCAAACCTGTATGCCATCCATTACGGGTAGCATTACATCGAGTATAATCAGATCAAAGTCATGATCAAGCGCCATTTGTAAACCCGTTGCGCCATTTGCTGCAACACTTACTTCAAAGCCATAATCGGTAAGGCCGCGTTTAACTACCGATACCACATTTGGTTCATCCTCAATTAATAATATCCCCATAAAATAACCAATGGTATTTAACTGCTGTGCTTGCCAAAATAATTAAATAATTTGTCGATTGATATAATTATTGAAATATAAACTATAATTGTAATTCCATTTTTGGGCTTTTTACAATTACCACCGGAGTATATAAATTTATTTGCACACCGGTTTAATAGCAGATATCAAAATATACCTATAACCGGGTATGTTAAATTAAAGAAACAGTAGCCAAATTAGCATACAAATGGCCAAATTTATTAAAATCCAACCCTTAGTATTTTGCGAAAATTGCATCATATGCGGCAAACGACCTGTAATTGAACAAAGTAAGGGCAGCAAATTTATAGTACGGTGCCCTAAAGACAGTACTCACTACCAAACCCAACCAGGATTAATAGATGTAGATGACTGGAACAGGAATAACAGGGTGCAGGATAATGGCGATAGATTGAAAGTAGTTGGGAGTTAACCCTTGCCCGATAAATAGTTAACGGTAAATCCAATAATTTCTTTAATATATAGGCTCCACCTGTTTAAAACTTCAGCACTGGGAATTAACTCAAAAAGCGACCATTGTACATCGCCCGAAATTACATTACAGGGATACGGGATTACATTAACATGTTGGCTGTTAAATATTTGCATAGCCCGGCGCATATGAAAGGCCGAGGTAACCAGCAGATAAGGGCCCTGTTGCTTATTTTTGAGTAGCAGCGCTTTAGTTAATGAAGCACTTTCGAGCGTATTCCGCGCCTGGTTCTCTATGAGTATACAGCTATCAGGAATCTGTAGTATCCGCAGCTGCTGCTGCACAAAATCACCTTCCCTGAAAGCGCCGGGAACAAGGCTGCTGTTACCCCCTGATATCACTATTTTTTTTGCCTGGCCGTTTCGCTGTAATAAAATGCCTTGTATAAACCTATCGGCGGCCCAGTTAAAAACTCCTTTACCTTGTTTGTTTTCACTGGCAAAGCCGCCTAAAATTATGGCCGCGCTGTATGTTTTGCCCGGCGGCAGTTTAACGGGAGCAATATCCCACGCCCTGGCCAGTAGATTTAAAAACAACGGGGCCGAAAATATCCAGAATAAGGCTACACCCCAGATAAGGTACCTGCGTTTTAATTTGGGCTTTTTTGTTAACACGGCTATCAGCAGCAAAACAAAAACATACAAAACAGGTAATAGTAAAAACGATAGTACCTTGGATAGGATAAAAAACATAGCAGAAGTAAAAATAGGTAAAAACAGGCAACAAGGAAATCGCAATTAAATTAACAGCACCGCGTTTGTTTATACGGGCATTAAACTAATCGCCGTTATTTAACTCTTACTATTGGCGCTATGTAACAAACTGGCACCATCATTGTCATATGATTACTAAACAAAACATTAAAAATATGGGCTTTATAAAAATACTTGCCGTTGGTGCAGCAGTTGCCTACGGCATAAACTACGTTACAAAAAAAGGACCCGACGGAAAATCAATCATCGATAACCTGATCGACGAGGCTCCGGAATGGTTTGATCGCGCAAAAAAATATGGCGAGCTTACTTTAGAGCAAATTGCAGTGCGTGCGCAAAACTACAGGGATAATACGAGGTATTAAGTGGTGATTTCGCTTCGCTGTCATTAGTCATTGGCGGATTATTTGAAAATTTTTAAAATAACGACGGCCCGATTAAACTGGCCTTAAATGACCAATGTTAAAAACATACTTTTTTTTGGCGATAGCCTTACGGCGGGGTACGGTTTGGGCAATCATAAAGCCGAATCGTTCCCTGCTTTGATACAACAAAAAATAGATGCTGCAGGCTTGCCATATCACTGCATTAATGGTGGCCTCAGCGGCGATACCACGGCTGGTGGCTTAATGCGGCTGGAATATTGGATGAATCGTCCATTGCACGTTTTTGTGCTCGAATTAGGTGTAAATGATATCATCAGGGGTATACCGCCGCAAACTACTGCGAAAAATATACAAGCCATTGTTGACAAGGTAAAACTAAAATATCCTGGCATCAAACTGGTAATGTTGGGTATGGAGATCCCGGCTTTTATCCCCGGAACTTTTGCTGCAGATTTTAAAGCTATTTTTCGCAGCGTTGCCGATGTCAACCAGATGGCTTTTGTGCCTTTTTATTTAGATGGTGTTGCAGGCAAAGCGCATCTTAATTTTCCCGATGGACTGCATCCCAATGCAGCCGGCTATAAAGTAATGGCTGATAGTGTTTGGCCGGTGCTGAAGGCATTGTTGTAATACAGATATTTCCGGAACCCAGTTGTTTTATGCCAATTGGTCCAAGCCACATCCTCCAAGACAGTAAAGGACGCCCAAATAAAAATATCATTTTACATTGCAGGGTGTACGTTGAAAGCATGCTTTTAACTATGATTTTGCTAAAACCTTTTACTACTTTTATAAACCCGGATACTACTATTTAATATGAAACAACCTTTATGTAAGCCTGCGCTTTACATCGCTTTAGTGTTTTTTTGTTTGTTTAAAACCTCGGTGGCTGCTGCGCAAACGCCCACAGCTACAAACCTGCAGTGCGAATACCTGACTACCCCAATAGGCGTCGACACCAAGCACCCCCGCCTTACCTGGAAAATGGCCGATGCACAACAGGGAGCTGCTCAAACAGCTTACCAGCTTTTTGTAGGCACCGATTCGGTGGCTATTGCCGCTGGCAAGGTCAATAGCTGGGCAACTGCTAAAACGTTATCAGCTGCTAACCTGGTTACTTACAACGGCAAAATATTACAGCCCTTTACTAAATATTTTTGGAGGGTTGTTTTGTGGGGTAATGGTGGTAAAAAACTTAGCCCATCGGCAATTGCCAGTTTTGAAACAGGTATGATGGAAATGCGCAACTGGAAGGGATCGTGGATAAGCGATAACTATGGTATTGCTACTAACCCTGCACCGTATTTCCGTAACACGTTTAAGGTGGGCAAAACTATCATGTCGGCAAGGGCATATATAGCCGTTGCCGGTTTGTATGAACTTTATATTAACGGCAAAAAAATTGGCAACCACAGGCTCGATCCCATGTACACCCGGTTTGACAGGCGTACGCTTTATGTGGCTTACGATGTAACCACCAACCTGCAGAACGGGAAAAACGCTATAGGGGTGCTGTTGGGCAATGGCTGGTACAATCACCAAAGCACGGCTGTATGGTTTTTTCATCAGGCGCCGTGGCGCGGCAGGCCAACCTTTTGTATGGATTTAAGGGTAACCTATACCGATGGCACTACCGAAACCATATCATCCAACACACAATGGAAAACATCATTAAGTCCTGTTGTATTCAACAGCATTTATACTGCCGAACATTATGATGCCCGCAAGGAACAACCCGGATGGAACACCGCCGATTTTGCTGACTCCGGATGGAAAAACGTAATTAACCGGTCGGCACCATCGGCCAATATTGTGGCCCAAAGCCTGCAGCCTATTCGTAATGTAGAGGAGATAGCCACCAAAACCGTTACTAAAATTGATAATAATCTGTGGGTGTTTGATATTGGCCGCAATATATCCGGCGTGAGCCAGATTACGGTTAAAGGTGATTCGGGCACTGTAATCCGCCTGAAACACGCCGAACGGCTGAACAAAAACGGCCATGTAGATCAATCCAATATCGACCTGCATTACCGCCCAACTGATGATAAAGACCCTTTCCAGACCGATATTTTTATACTTGGCGGCAAAGGCGAAGAAACCTTTATGCCTAAGTTTAACTATAAAGGCTTTCAGTATGTAGAGGTAAGCAGCAGCAAGCCCATCCAACTGACCAAAGAGAGTTTGAAAGCTTACTTTATGCACAGCGATGTACAACCGGTAGGCGAGGTAAGCTCATCAAACCAAACCATTAACCAAATTTGGAGCGCCACTAACCACAGCTACCTGAGCAACTTGTTTGGCTACCCAACAGATTGCCCGCAACGCGAAAAGAACGGATGGACAGGCGATGCCCACATAGCCAGCGAAACAGGGCTGTACAATTTTGACGCCATTACTATTTACGAAAAATGGCTGGCCGATCATCGCGATGAGCAGCAGCCAAATGGCGTATTGCCATCCATTATCCCTACTGGCGGCTGGGGTTATGAGTGGGGTAACGGGCCCGATTGGACAAGCACTATTGCCATCATCCCCTGGAATATTTACTTGTTTTACGGCGATAGCAAACTACTGGCCGATAGCTATACCAGCATCGAAAAATATGTAAACCATATTGATGAGCTTTACCCAACCGGCCTTACCAGCTGGGGACTTGGCGATTGGGTGCCGGTGAAATCTGTTTCGCCGGTTGAACTTACCTCGTCGGTTTATTATTATACAGATGCAACGATATTGGCCAAAGCAGCCCATATTTTAGGTAAACAGGCCGACTTTGTAAAATATACGGCCCTGGCTACAAAAATAAAAAATGCCATCAATGCCAAATACCTCAATACGCAAACCGGCATTTACGGTCAGGGTTTTCAAACCGAACTGAGTGTTCCGTTATTTTGGGGCGTGGTGCCCGATAATATGAAAAGCAAGGTGGCTGCCAACCTGGCCGCCCGCGTTGCTGCCGATAATTACCACCTGGATGTAGGTATCCTTGGTGCCAAAGCCATTTTAAACGCCCTGAGCGACAATGGTTACCCCGATGTAGCGTACAGGATAGCATCTCAGGAAACCTTCCCTTCATGGGGTTGGTGGATGGTGAACGGTGCCACAACGCTGTACGAAAACTGGCAGATTGATGCCAAATCGGACATCTCCCTTAACCACATTATGTTTGGCGAAATTGGCGCCTGGTTGTACAAAGGCATTGCTGGTATTCAGCCCGATGCCAGTCAACCCGGCTTTAAAAATGTGATCCTGGCGCCGCATTTTGTGCCTGGGTTAAATGAGTTTACCGCCACGCATGTTGGCCCGTACGGCAAAATTTTATCGTCATGGAAAAGGGAGGGGAGCAGCGTTACTTATAAAGTAACTGTACCGGCAAATTCAACTGCAAGTATTACCTTCCCGGCGGGAAAGGTTACCTTATCAGGTAAACCCGTTGGTAAAGAATATAAAGCCGTGGCGGGTAATTACGAGTTTAATATAAGCCCCCCAACCCCCTGAAGGGGGAGCCTTTGATTGGGTATATTCACTTTTAAAAGGATTAGGTGAGGCTATGACTTAAAATTGACAGGCCGGTTATAATACCGGCCTGTTTTGTATATAGCTTTGTTACATCGGGGCCTGCAACCCGTTTTGCTATCATGTACTACAAATTATCATTATTACTCTTGCTGATTGTAAATGCAGCATTTGCCCAAAACGATGAGGGCTGGTTATTAAAAAACAGTAACGATGGCGTTAAGATATATACCCGTAAGGTGCCCAACTCAAAAATAAACGCCATTAAAGTAGAGTGTCATTTTGATGTTCCGGCATCGCGGCTGGTTGCCGTTTTGATGGATGTAAAAAATAGTGAAGACTGGCTTTACCATACTTCATCAAACTATATTATAAAACAGGTATCGCCATCGGAGTTATATTACTATTCGATGGTAGAAGTTCCCTGGCCGGTGAGTAACCGCGATTTTATAGCCCACATTAAAGTATCGCAGGACGCGGTTACCAAAGTCATTACTGTTGATGCACCCTGCATTCCTGATATGGTACCCCGCAAGGCCGGTGTGGTGCGCGTGGCCGATTCAAAAGGAAAATGGGTACTAACGCCTGTTGGTAAAGATAAAGTAAAAGTATTGTACACCCTGCATGCCAATCCCGGCGGCAGTATCCCCGCGTGGCTGAGCAATATGTTTGCCACCAAAGGCCCAACCGAAAGCTTCCAGAAACTGAAATTACAATTGCAAAAACCTGCTTACAAAAACGTAAAGGTGCCTTACATAACTGAGTAAGGCTCCCCAGCCCCTGAAGGCATTAAGTTAAGAGGTTACTAACGATCTAAATATCGAATACTGAATTTCGAATTTCGAATAATGAAGGAAAAACTTCGGTGTTGGGCATTCGAAATTCAATGTTCGATATTATTTGTCTTTCTGTTTTTCTTAGGGCTACGCTATAGCGAATTGCCATCGCAATTTCACATTTATATTAACCCTAAGGCAAATGACCTTGTACTGACAGGTAAAATAAATAAGCCTTATAGTTTTGATGTAACGGATCCTGTAACCCGTAACAACATGAAAAAAAAATTAACCTTGCTACTTCTGTTAGTTGTGAATTTTGCCTTCGCAAACCCCGATGGTAGCTGGACCCTTGATAAAAACGACGACGGTATTAAAGTTTATACCCGCAACGTTGCCACCTCAAAAGTTAAAGCAATTAAAGTGGAGTGCAGTCTTGACGCAACCCCGTCGCAACTGGTGGCGGTTTTAATGGATATCAGCAATGGCGACGGCTGGGTGTACCATACCGCTTCAAGCTATGTTATCAAACAGGTGTCACCGTCCGAATTATATTATTACTCGTTGGTGAATGTGCCCTGGCCGGTGCACAACCGCGATTTTATTGCCCACATAAAAGTTACGCAGGATCCGGTTACCAAGGTAATCACCGTTGATGCACCCTGCATTGCCGATATGGTGCCCCGAAAGCCAAATACCGTACGGATAGAAGAATCAACCGGAAAATGGATTATAACCCCAACCGGTGATGGCAAGGTGAAAATAGAGTATACCCTGCATGCCGATCCCGGAGGCAATATCCCCTCCTGGCTGGTAAACATGTTTGTAACCCAGGGCCCTATTGAAAGCTTTAAAAAGCTGAAGCTGCAATTACAAAAGCCAGCCTACAAAAATGCAAAGCTGGCTTATATAGTTGATTAGCCCCCTCAATGCTATTAAGTTAAGCAAAAACACAGGTGTAATAATATCGAACATTGAATTTCGAATGTCGAACACCGAAGTTTTTCCTTTATTATTCGATATTGGACATTCAATGTTCGATATTAAATCGACCTTAATTAATCCCTTAACTTAATAGCATTTCCAACCTCCTGAAGGAGAAGTCTTTTAAATTACACGCATCAAAAAATCTTACTACCTGATACTAACTACTTACTACTCCTTTTCAAATACCCTGATTGTTTTTAAATACCTGCCATTATAATACGGGCTAAAGGGCGTTTCGGTGACACCTTTAGCTTTGCCCGAGGTGGAGTGGATAAACACCATAGGCCGACCGGGTTTTACAATTAAAATACCCATATGGCCAGGTACACGGTCGGTACTGTCGGTACCGGTAAACAGCACAAGATCTCCCGTTTTGGCCTGGCTTAGGGGGATCTGGTGGTGCATGTGGTCAAAATCCATAGATCGCCGGGGCACCGCTATCTTAAAATGGTTAAACACATAAGTTATAAAGCCCGAGCAATCAAAACCCAGCGCCGGATCGGTAGAGGCATACAGATAGGGGATACCCCGCAGGCTTTGGGCAAAGGCCACCAGGCTATCGGCGTTTGTGCCTTCGGTTTCTATCCTGGTAACAAAATCCGCGCTGTCCGGAGCTGGTGGCGGCAGCGTATCCCGGCGTAGCAGCGTTTGCCCGTTAATCACCACTGCCTCGTGGCCGCAACCCCGGCAACCGCTAAACGTCAATAAGACAAGGAGATAGAAAGGGATGCTATACATGTACAATATACATGGGTACGGCGTAATTGTTTTGGTGATAAATAGTTATGGTAAGGAAGTAAATAACAAAAAAACAGGGCTGTTGGGAAATAGTATCATTAGCTCCTGTGCACGAAAATCAACCGCTTTGATATTTTTAATTATACCAACATATTATTGAAAATAAATATGCCGGTTTGTATTGATAAAGTATTTACATATATTAACTTTAACCAATTAATAAACCCAATATCTTGTCCTATGAAAACAATAAGAATACTGCTGTTAGCAGTACTGCTGCCTTTTGTAGTCAATGCGCAAACGGAGCTCTCCAAAAAAACACACAAACACACAGCTGGTTCAGGAAGAGAACATCAAAAAAATGACAGTCTTGTACGGGGTGTTTCGTACAGTGTTTTTGTAGCTTCCGTTGCCGATTTTGCCGACAGTACCAAAAAAACGCTTGCCAAAACTGCCTGGCAACTATGGAAGCACGAAAAATGGGCCGAACTGGAGCAGTTTTTCAGCACCAACAACCTCAATGGCGGCTGGCCCCCAAACCGTGGCGCCCTGTCGTTAAAAATGATTACCCTACAGGCCGGCCTGTTGGTTGACCGCTACGGAGGTTATTACGATGCCGACAGTGTTTTCCAGGACAAGGGCACCTTTGTGTCATTTGTAGGCGTGCCGTTTCCGCAACGCGCTTTGCCCGATAAAACCTTACAATCGCCTTACAGGGTTTATAAAATTGTAAAGCCCATTGCCGGTGTTAAAAAAGGACAGATCATCCCCTGGTTTAATAAGCCCGGTTTAGGTATTCAGTTTGAGTTGCCATATAATATCAACGATCTGAAAAAAGGAGGGTATATTGCCGAACAAAAGGACAAAGAAAGCCCCAAATGATAATCAACTATAAAAAGGCAAAGTCACTCATATTTGATGGCCTCGAACAGGAGATACAGCACAAATTATTCGATTTGAGCCGGGAAACCGCCCTGGGCATAACTATAAAACTGGATGACTTTGCCAATAATACACTTGAAGACCTGCGAGGAGTTATCAGTAGCGCCGACTTTGAATTCATTGTAAAAACAGGGGCATTTGTTAGCGATGGTGGCTTCCTGAATTTATATAAGGGTAGCAGTAACCTTAGGCTGTATTACAACAAAAAGGGTAATACCATAATTGTTTTTGCCTACGGCGAATTTCAACCGGCCCGTTATATGCTTTACCTGGAGGGCTTTTGGACAATAGAATAGTTTATTTATCTTGATCCTACCCGAAAAAATCTTGATACCTGATACTTGCGACTTGATACTTTACCGCCGCCTTATAAAATAGCCAACCTGTGTTTTGCATAACAATTCACAGGTCGGCTATTTGCGGCTCGATCGCCCAAGGCTTGGGAAAGGGCGAATAATTTGTAATGTAAACTGCTAAAGTTGTTAACTATGCAGCGTTTTACGGCGCCTTGGTTTAAAACTGAATGGTAAGCGTTGGATCCCACCAAAAGTAGCCGAATAATACCGGCTCTGCCTGGTCCCTCGTGTGGCGGTAAAGTGCAAAACTGATACTGTAATTTTCTGTTCCGGTTTTAAGGATGGTTGCACTGTTGAACCAGTAACTCTGTAACGAAAATGTAATCGGGAATGTGGTTCTGTCGGTTGGCAGGATACCTGTCCTGTTAAATACATTAAAGTCAACTGCGCTGAATACATCATCGCTGCTGTCATATCTTGCAATTTTGTAAATGGCCACAGCGGTGTCAAAATTGCCATTTTCAGATACCGCGTACCAGCGGACAACATCGCCGGTAACGGCTTTTACGTTAAGGTCTGCCGTACCTTCAGATTGTGGGGTAAATACATTGCCCCTGGTGGCTACCATGTACATATAATTATGCGCCAGGCCGGTTGGGCTATCTGCATTAGTACTTGGTGCAGGGTTATCGGCTATAATAGCTTCGGTGTCGATAACTATTTGGATATACACGATTTCATTGGAATCGCTTGCTGGTGAAATTGCCATAAGTAGTAAAATTTAAAAGTTAAATAAATGGTCTCTACTCTTTAAAAGGATTTTCGAGTTAACTCCTGCTTTTGGGGCGTATGACCGAAGCTTCTTAACCGGTATCGTATGCCCTTATTGCGATACAAATATTGCGCTGAAACAGAAATTAGGGAAGAGTAGAAATACCGAAAAAAATAAATAAGTATTTATACGTAGAAATTGGGTGTTTGCGAAAAAATGTATATTATTATATTAATTATTAAAACAATATACTTAACTTAACCTTAGTTAATTTGACCAGCCTTTAAAGTCGTTAACTGTTAAGCTACGCATCGTAAACCTTGTAAACCAATTTATTATGAAACAACAATCCTTTGGCAATTTTACCAGATTGCTTTACCCTGTACTTATTTTTTGTGTATTTTTATTTGTAACAGCCTGTAAGCCGCCGGCAGGCGGGGGCATTAAATTTGCTTCGTTAAAATATACTTCGGGGCAGGTTACCCATTGGCTCGATTCGGCCAAGACCAATAACTTCGTTTTTCAGTTTTACACACCGGCTGCTGAGAACGAAAAGCGGCCTTACCAGCTCATCTCGTACATTATTGATACGGCCGGGAATTATTTAAATGCGGCCAGCCCCGATACCTTATCATTGGCAAAAGATAGTTTAACCACGCTAAGCGGTAAAGCCATATTGGGCAACTCCTATATCTCCAAAAAAACCATCCTCGATATGTTAAAAGATTCGGGTGGAAAAAAGCGGGATTTTGATTATCTTCTCCTTACCCCTATAATACTGCCGGCCAATCAGCATGTGGTGTACCAGGTTCAGATTATAAAAGGAGAGGTTGTTTTAAAATGCGGCACCGGCGATGTAAATTCAAACCCTTCGCCGCCGGCCACTATGCAATAAAAACACATAAAGGCTGTGCAAAATATTCTTAAAAACGTTCTCGATTGGTCGGAGGTTTGGGCATTGCTCATACCTTTGACTTTTCTTTACATCCGCAAAAAACAACCGGCCTTTAATAAGCCTGTGGTAATATATGTTTGGATAGCGCTGATACTAAATATAGCTATCGACCTGACCTGGAAATTCAGAACAAAACTGCCCGTTCAATTTCAGTCGAATAATTATTTGTATAATATCCATTCCATAGTAAGGTTTGTGTTGTTCAGCTCCTATTTTATCCGGCTTAAGCAACCGTTTCTTACCACCACAAAAAAGGTTATTCAACTTGTTTTTGCAGGTTTTGTAATTGTAAACTTCAGCATTTATCAGCATTTTTTTGACTACTGGCATTTTAGTAGCCTGTTGTTATCGGTAGAGGCGGCACTGCTGTTGTTTTATTGTATTCAATATTATTTATTCAGGATAAACGACGACGAGGAAATAAGTAAAAAGCAGCCTGATTTATGGATTGTTACCGGGCTGGGGATTTATGTTGCAGTCAATTTTTTCATATTCCTGCTGTATAACAAACTCACGGTGCACCTGCAAAATTTTGCGGTAAGCTTATGGAATATCCATAATATCACCTTTATCATCTTCTGTGTTTTTATAGCCAAAGCCTTTTATGAGTCAGAATTATAAAGAAATAAAGCTTTTTTTGTTTATGGGGATAGCAGTGATGCTTTTTCTGTTTGCGAGTGTTTTATTGATTTTTATATTTTTTCAGCGAAAGAAATTTCAGTACCAAAAAAACATTCAAAATTTACGCGAAAATCAGCAGAACCAGTTAATTGAAGCGGCAGTGCGCAGCGAGGAAGCCGTACGGCACCGCATTGCCGAGGATTTACATGACGAGGTTGGCGCTATATTATCCTCATCAAAATTGCATTTCCAGGGAATAAAAATTAACGTTTTTGACGAAAAAAATAAAGAGCTTTATGAAAAAGCTAAAGAGTTACTGGATGAAGCCATTAGACAGGTAAGGGATATCTCGCATAACCTTCACTCGGGGATATTGAAAGAATTGGGCCTGAATACCGCGATCCAGCACTTTGCCGAAAAGATAATCCATAACAGCAATATCATACAGGTTACAACTGCATTGGCCGACTCCTATACCGCCCCGACAACCGAAAATGATATCAGTATTTACAGGATATTTCAGGAGCTTGTAAATAACATCATTAAATATGCCGACGCCAAAACGCTGCACATCAGTTCAGTTTATGAAAACCATGCATTAAGCTTAACCATTTTTCACGACGGTAATGGGCTTACCCAAAAAGAGTATGAAGAGTTACGCTTTAAAAAAAACGGACTTGGTTTAAAGAACATACAAAGCCGCATAATTTTGATAAAGGGCCAGCTCTCGTTTTCGCAGGTGGCCGGGGGGTATTGTATTGATATATATGTAAAAGACAACCTGAATTCCTGAAGCAATAAGCAACATTGGCAAATATTTTTATCCGATACACCATCTAATGAGTACAAACTATGAAGCCCGATAAAATAAAAATAGCGATAGCAGACGACTATACTATATTCAGAGACGGTTTAAAAGTTGGCCTGGCCCAGCATAACGATTTTGAAGTAATTATGGAAGCCAGCAATGGCCAGGATTTGATAGAAGGGATGGAAAAAGAATTGCCGGATGTTATTATTATGGATTTAAAAATGCCGGTAATGGATGGCATAGAAGCCACCAAACTGGTAAAAAAAAGATTTGGATCGGTTAAAATTTTGGTGGTAACCATGTATGATGATGATAAATTTATCATCCACCTGATGGAAATTGGCGCAAACGGATACTTATTAAAAAATGCCGACTCGGATGAGATTGGTAAGGCAATTTATGCCGTACATGAAAACGGCTACTATTTTAATGATATAGTAAGCAAAGCCCTCCTGAAAAAATTAGTAATAAAGGGTAACCTGAAGCCATCGTTTAACCAAAACATTGAATTTACCGAACGTGAGCAGGAAGTTTTAAAACTGATATGTGAAGAAAAAACAGCTACCGAAATGGGCAAACAACTTTTCCTTAGCCCACGCTCCATAGAGGGGATCAGGATAAGGCTGATTGAAAAAGTAGGCGTTCGGAATACCGCCGGCCTGGTAATGTTTGCGGTAAAAAACGGGATAATATAAATGTGCTTTTACTGAACTACAATGTGAAAAATAACGCCACTGCGGCAGCACCCATAATCACAAATGTTGACCATAACAGGGTTTTAGATAACCAGCCGCTTGGCCTGTTCTTCCTCAGCCTCCTGCGAGGCCTCCCAAAAAAACATGTAGGGTGTAATGGTTGTTCCGAAAACGCCGGTGATGATAAACAAAAAAGCAAAGCTAAACTCAAAATGCGGCACCAGGCTTGCCCGCAGCGGGATCATCGACGATATGGCCGCTAATTTCTTCCCGCATCCTGAATGATGTTTAAAATTAAATAATTTTGCAATGCTGTCTGTTTCGATTTATTCATTGATTAAGCGATGCCCTTTTGTTTACCCAAATGCCTTTCGTGGAAATGGGCTGCGGCTTTGTTATCAATAAATGATTATTTTGAGTGCACGCTAATATAAAATTGCTTGCCACTTTGTAGCGTTGTAATTTTAGACTCTTCTTTTGTGAAATTATTTTCATTCATAACTTCTTCAAAATAGGCGATGTCTACCAGTTTCATTATCTCGCTAAGTTGCTCAAGATTTTTAAACTGTGTTGGAGAAACTGCAGATATTTTTTCATTTGGCATTTGCAAAACCGTTACTAATTTGCCTTGGCCTTTAAGCCAATTTTTAATATTGAGTATAGTTTTGCTCAAATCGACATATTCAAAAATTAGCGCGGCGTAAATAAAGTCGGAAGACAAATTGTTTGACTTTAAATTCTGGATATCCCCACAAATAGTACTAAGGTGCGCTAAATTCGGGAACCTGTTTTTCAATTCAAGCAAATAATCACCATTGATATCTATTGCCGTTATGCTATTTATTTTATTCTTAATGTTTTCAAACCCATTACCTGTCGTGGCACCAAGAACAACGATATCCTTAGGATGATATAAATCGAAATAATGTTTGAACGTTGAGTTGATTAGTTGGAGCTGGCCTACTTCTGACATGTGTTTTTCATATTCTTCGGCAGGAATATTTGTCCAGGGATTTTTCATAATAATAAGCGATGATTTCGTAAGAAAAGCCAAATATATACTTAAAAAAAATCTTGAAAAGGAGAGGTATTTTGGTTTCGGCGGAACTACAATTGAAAAACTGCAGTGCTATGCACAAGTTGTAAGCCCACGCGGACTGAAATCCTTTGTGTTGATAAATGGAACCAGATTACGCCCAAATCTCGTTTGCGGCGGTAAGAATGATGGGCATGCCGTTAGTTACCATAATGGTGTGCTCATGCTGGGCTACATATCCGCCACGGTTTCCTGTTAAAGTCCAGCCATCTTCCTGTTGGTCTGCATAGCTGGAATGCGTGGCAATAAAAGTCTCAATGGCTACAATCGAATTTTTTTTGAACCGGGCGGTGTTGTACCTGTCATAACAGTTCAGTATATCATGAGGTTCTTCATGTAAACTTCGTCCTACACCGTGCCCGGCAAGGTTCTTGATCACTTTATAACCAACTTGTTTGGCCTGCATTTCAATCAGCTTGCCGATATCTGCAATTTTTACACCACCTTTAATCTCACTGATTGCCTTTTTTAAAATCTGTTTAGAAACATCAACCAGCGGTTGCAGCCGGTTTAAATCGCGGCCAAGTATAAATGAACCGCCATTATCGGCCCAGAAACCGTTTAGCTCGGCAGACACATCGATATTGATCAGGTCGCCCTCATTCAAAATCCTGGCTTCGGTTGGAATACCATGCGCCACCTCGTTGTTCACACTGATGCAGGTCCACCCCGGAAAACCATAGGTTAGCTTTGGTGCCGATTTAGCTCCCATTTGATTCAGAATACTACCCCCAAACTCATCCAACTCTTTAGTCGACATACCCGGTACCGCATGCTCACGCATCTGCTTTAACGTTTCGGCAACAGCATTGCTCACTTGTTTCATCCCAAATAGTTCTTCCTCAGATGTGATTGACATGGTATTCTTTTTTTGCTCAAATATAGGGGTTTTATAGGAAGGTAAGGGGTTGATGCTGTCACTAACGAGCCAAGGATAGTTGAAGGGAAGACGGCGTTTGTAATATTAATTTTTTTGCATGCCGGTATTTGTTGGTGACGACACACACAACACAGTGCGGTATGGAACGCTAAAAATGGCGGTAACGGGGTATAGGAGCAGGGAAATCGTTTTTAAGATTTCGGTGGCGACTTCTATGTCATAATTGCATTGAACGACATCGGATTTGATTAAGTCGGTTATTTTTTTTCACGCAAAGACGCCAGGACACTAAGAAAAATAAGCAAATCTCTTTGCGCCTTTGCTTTTTACCGTCTTTGCGTGAAATAAGCCTTCCTTTTTACGCCCTTTTTTACTTGAGATTTTTAAAAGCGATTTCCCTGGGGTATAGGAGAAATAATAGGTAAATGTCTAAGGAAAAACGTAAATTGCTTTTTCATAGCATATAAAATAACCTTGTAACTAATGAATAAATTTGTCAAATTTTTAAGATTTTTTAATGATTTTAATTTTTTGCAAAATATCAACAGTTAGGCATAGTCATTTCCTTTGTTATCAATAAGTCAAGGATAGTCGAAAGGAAGATGGTATTACGTAAAGCTTTTTACATGCCAATATTTCTTGGTGGCAACACACTACAAAGCACGGGCGGGGAACGTTAACGAGTGCGGTAGTCATATTATTTAACGCTTAGATTTTATACGATGAGTTATATAGTGATTGAAATGCATGGTGGCCCCGAATATGCCATCATCGTAACGGACGTGGACGGTAATAATCGTGTGTTTGAAAATCGCGAAGACGCTGAAGCCGAGGCAAGCGACTGCCAAGACGGATTAATTGTTGAACTATTATAGCTGAAATTCAACGCTCGAATTAGCTGACGCCGTGAAGTCAAGTAGATCAGAAAGGAAGTAGGACTTACTTAAGCATTGCGCTCTCCTTGGTTTTGTCACCAACGAGCTAAGGATGTTGAAAGGAATATGGTGTTATGTAACAATTAAAGGCCTTTCGTATGCCGATATTTGTTGGTGATAACACACAACAAAGCGCGGTGAAAGAACTCCAAAACGGGCGAAAGTTAACGGCGATAAGCTGTTCCTTAATAATAGCGAACGGAATAAGCCGATGGCGTGGAGAAGATATGAGTATTAAGCGATACTTTGTTTTTATTGCCTGATCCTGGTTAAATGATGGAGGTACCCAAGTGACTTGTATTGGCCAACACCAGGCACAAATATTTGGATGCGCCTAAATTGCGCAATCAGTTTAGTGTTAACCATGATAAAATATAAAATATTGATTATTAAATATTTATAAATGTTTTATCTGAAATGTGTTAAGTTATGTTAACCCAATTAGATGCGTTTGCACTGGTAATGGGATGCCAAACGTATTTTCAGAATCCCACTTCCAATTGATTCCAACCTTAAAAAATCTTGATACCTGCTACCCGCTACTTGATACTCTTCTCTAACGGTTTCCGATGCCAGTAGTTGGCCAGTAATGATCCGGTCACGTTCATCAGTGGACCAAATACCGCGGGGGCCAGGCCTACCGTCGCGATTTTTCCCATCGCTTTTGCCAGCCCGGAAGCAAGGCCGGCGTTTTGCATGCCTACTTCTATGGCCATGGTACGGCAATCGCGTTCGGGCATTTTGAATAGGCGGCCAGCCCAGTAACCCAGTGTATAGCCCAATAAATTGTGAATAAGCACCAGCAGCACCAGCATAGCGCCAATATTTAATAAACTGTTTCGGCCGGCGGCGGTAATAATTACGATAATAAAAGCGATACCAAACATGGATATTATTGGCATGAGCGTTTCCAGCCATGCGGCCCGTTTAAGCAGGTATTTATTAAAAAGAATACCTGCGCCGATGGGTAAAACAACAATTTTTGTAATATCCCACATCATGCCAAGTGTATCTATTTTAATAAACGCGCCGCCAAGCAGTTTCATCAACAGTGGCGTAAAAAACGGTGCCAGCATGGTAGATACGGCAGTTATGGTGACAGACAACGCCAGGTTGGCCTTTGCCAGGTACGAGATAACATTGGAGGCCGTACCGTTTGGCGAACACCCCACGAGGATTAAACCTGCGGCAATCTCTGGCGGAAAGCCGCTTAATTTGGCCAGCGTGAAGCCCAGCAGCGGCATAATTAAAAAATGACTGCCAACACCTATAAATACGCCTTTGGGCATTTTAATAACCCCGGCAAAATCTTTAATGCCCATAGATGTGCCCATCCCGAACATAATAAGCTGTAGCAGCGGCGTAATTAGCCCTGACAGCTTAAACCCTTTTACTTCAACAAAGTATTCCGGATAGTATAATGCCGCGGTAACAGCAGCGAAAATGATAATCGTAAAGGTGAAGCCCTTTAATAGCTCCCATCCGCGGCATGCTATAGATAGCATGATAAAGAATGCGATAATAAACGGGCCGGCATGGGCAATGCCTTCCCGATAAATTTGCCAGGCTGCGGCAAGCGCGCAAAGCACGGCAATACCCGTAATGAGTTTGTAAATAACGATATTTTTCAACTGTTTAAATTTAGTGTTATGTTAATCGTGTAACGACGGATAGTCTTTACCCAAAGGGCTTAAGTTAAAAAGATTAAATCTAACTTTTGACTTAAGACTTAGTACTGCTAACTTGACATTAGGTTATAATTTTGTTACCAGGTACGCTTTTCCATAAAGGCATCTAATTGCGCCCTGGTCATTTTCATTTTGCCGGGATTTTGATCAAGCCATTTCATAAATGCGTCTTTCACCTGGCTGGTCCATTGGCTGTCAATTTCGCCGGTGGCAAACCTGCCCGATTTGAGCATGGCATGTCCAAACTCGTCGCGCAGGGCGATGAATTCGGCAGTAGCCACCACTTTTTCGGCCAAATGTGCCGGTATAAATAGTACGCCTTCTTTTTCGGATATAACCAAATCGCCGGGCAGCACTACCGCGCGGCCTATGCGTATGGGCGTGTTAAGCCCCATTAGTACCATTTCTTCCAGGTACGACGGGTCAAAGTCGCGTACAAAGGCATTAAAGCCATGTATTTCTTTAAGCCCCTGCAGGTCGCGCGCCGATCCATCAAAAATAACACCATTACCCGATTTGCTGAAAATGGAGTTGCCCAGGTTATCGCCAATAAGCGTGCCTCCTTTAACTTTACCAAAACCATCGGCAACATACACATCGCCTTTGGTTAAAGTTTCTATCGGCCAGGCATTGGTGTTGCCTTTTCGGCCTTGTTTAAGGCCCCGCTCTTTAATACTTTTTTCAATATCGGGGCGGCTTGGCATAAACATGGCCGTAACGGCGCGGCCAACAACAGGCAGGGTATCGTTAACCAGTTTCCACCCACCTTCAAACTGGTTATTATAGCCTTCGTTTTTTAATACCGTCCAGGCTTCTTCAATGCCTATTTTTTTTGCCCGTTCTATAATATCATCCGGGATTTTGGGCCTGCCATCGGCAAAGCGCTCGCCTTTCCACTCCGACGTAAAAAATACCAGTTCGTCTTTTGAAATGGTTTGCGCCCGGGCACTGCTGTACCAGCTTATACCGGCAAAAAGCCCCAGGATTAAAAGTTTACAGTATCTCATAACTTTTATTAAAACAGGATAATATTAATTAATGATTTTCGGTTATTAAAACGGTTTGCGGGTTTTTGGTATTAATTTTAGGCTGATATATGGGGGATGCTATCCCGTTAAGATCGTAAACTATTTTACCCGCCCTGATGGTGAGTTCACACACAAATTTTTTGCTGGCCTCCACCTTGTAACCCGTATAATCAAACAAGCCAAATTTACCATCGACAATACTTAAAATAGCTACATCGGCACCCGAGCCTACCGATAAATTTCCCAACTCCTCGTGTTTAATCTCCTTCGCCGGGTTTGATGTACATGCCTGTATCACATCGTGCAGGGGCATGCCCATGGCTAAAAATTTGGTCATGCAGGTAAGCATATCCTTCATGGCATCATTCATGCTGCCCACATGCAAATCGGTACTGATGGAGCTTGGGAAAAAACCCTCTTT
Source organism: Mucilaginibacter sp. GW822-FHT03E02 (assembly GCF_058801545.1). NCBI lineage: Bacteria > Pseudomonadati > Bacteroidota > Sphingobacteriia > Sphingobacteriales > Sphingobacteriaceae > Mucilaginibacter > Mucilaginibacter sp. GW822-FHT03E02. The sequence continues at coordinate 6,058,958 of NZ_JBXANJ010000001.1, forward strand.
GGCGGCGGGCAGCGCCTGCGAATACGCAAAGCTGATATTGCCGTAGCCTACATCAAACGCAATACCCCGTTTCCGGGCTTCGTATACAAAAGGTTTTACTTTTTTAGTCGCCAGGTCAACAATGGGTTCGCGGTCATTAAACTGGCCAAAACAATGGGTGAAAATATCGCCGGGCCTAAGGTGTTTCAAAAATAATTCTTCAATGGGTAACGGTGGAGTGCTGCCGCCAAAATCAATCATTACGGGTATTCCTTTTGCCGCTGTACCGGCCTCTACTGCGCGGTCGGTAGGTGTCCAGTCGTGCCCTTCGTAATGGGCCAGTTTAATGCCTACAATGATATCTTTATATCTCCGGGCAATCAGGGCGGTCATGCGTGGGTCCATATCATTCAGGTCCTGCTCATAATCGCCGCGCATGCCTTCGCCAACAATGTTTAAAAAAGCCAGCACCCGGGTCCGGGAGTTATCGATAGTTTGGGATTTAAAGGTCGGAAATGTACGCCAGCCCGAGCTGCCTGCATCAACAACCGTAGTTACGCCATTCCTGAAAGTAAATCCATCTGGCGCCAGGCCCAGGTTCCCGTTTTCGTATTGATGATCGGGCTGGGTACCGCCAAAATTATGGGTGTGGATGTCGATTAATCCGGGCACTACATACATGCCTTTGGCCTCAATTACATCTGCTGCCTGTTTGGCGTCGATATTTTTGGATACCAGCGCTATTTTATTGTTGATGATAGCAATATCCATGATGGCGTCGATATCATTTTTAGGATCAATCACGTGGCCATCCTTAATCACAATATCGTACGACTGTGCCATTACCGCCGGGCTTAATAAGCTTAACAGCACCAATAATAAGAAGTAGGTTTTTTGCATTTTGGGTTAATATTTAAATCATAATAAAGTATTGCAGGTGTAATTTTTGACATGCAGATGTAGGTTGAGCGGATAATTTTATCAGACAGCTTGCTGTAAAATGGTTTTTACTTTCCCGGCTACAATATCAACCTGGTCTGGCCGCAAAAGCACCACACCGATAGTAAGGCTATCGCCGTGGCTGTTGGCCACTATGCTTGGCGTGCCGTTTTTTAAAGCCGTTACTACCTGCCCGGGCGTAATTTTAATTTTGCTGGTATCCCAGGTAACATTAAGGCTTGGGTAGGCGTTAGCCGGGCCGGGGTCAACCACCGTTTCGGTTTTAACACTATGCAGGCCTTCCAGTTGCGCGCCGATGTATTTGGTACGTTGCATCCACTCTTCCCATTCTTTTTTATGGTCCCGTTCAAGGTAGGCCTTCAGCGCGGCGTACATGCCAAACATTTCTTCCTTGTTTACTTTCATAGGCCGGCCAATAGGCGCCTCATTAGGGCTGTGGTTAAGGCGGGCGGCGGTAATAAGGTCTTTACGGCCAAAAAGCAAGCCTGCGCTCTGCGGCCCGCGTATCATTTTACCGCCCGAGAAGGTCACCAGGTCGAAACCGATTTTCTGAAACTTAAACAGGTTTTCAACCGGCGGCACGTCTGCCGCGGCATCCAAAAAGGTTGGTATGCTGTGCCGTTTGGCAATAGCCACAAAATCGGCATGCGTAATACTGCCTTTTTCGGCGGCGTTAAAAAACAGGGCCATTACCGTTTTATCGTTAATAGCTTTCTCCATTTCATCGGGGCCTTCAACCTCAATAATTTTGGCGCCAGTGGTGGTTACAGCCTGGTCAAACAGGTACCTGTGCGTTTTTTGCATAATTACCTCGGGCCGTGGCCCTGGCAGGTTAGGCAGCAGCTTTATTTTTTCATGATCGGTACCGGTAATGGCAGCCGCTGTACCCAGCAATATGGCACATGCTGCTCCCGATGTCACCATGGCCGACTCGACATGCAGCATTTCGGCAATTTTTGCCCCAACTTTATCCTGCAGCTCGTACATGTTGGCAAAATCGTGCGATGTTGAATTAATGGCCTCCAACACTTCGGGCAGCATCAGCGAACCGGATAAAAATGTCATCGTTACCGAGGCGTTTATTACGGGTGTAACACCAAGCTCTTTAAACAAATCGCGCGCCGGCTTTTTTGGGGGGGAGGAGGGGAGCGTAACAGCTGCCTTGCTAACCAGGCTGCCGGTTAGCGGTAGCAGGGTAAGGCCTTTGAGTATGTCTCTGCGTTTCATTTTTTGACTATTATATGTAAGCGATACAATCCATCTCAACCAGCGAGTTTCCGGGCACGCCACCTTTAGCTACAGCAACTGTGGTACGTACCGGCGGATTTTTGCCAAAACGGCCTTTGTAAACCTCGTTCATGCCCTGGTAGTCGGCAATATCATTGAGGAACACGGTTACCTTGAGTACTTTTTCCATCGATGAGCCGGCTTTTATCAGTTCTTTCTCCAGCTCTTTAAGTACAATTTCGGTATGGGCTTTAATCTCGAAGGGCTCAACGTGAGCGCCTTTTCCGGCTATAAAAACCATGTTGCCCAGTTTGGTCGAGCCGGAAAACAATGGCACATCCTGAAACGATGTTACATTGTTAGCTACCTTTTCGTCGGCGGGCGCAGCTATGGCGCCTTTGCTTATGCCGAATACGGATATGCCCACTGCCGAGGCCAGTATCCTTTTTAAAACAGATCTTCTTTTTTCCATGTCGTTTTTATTTTGTGTGATGTGGTGTATATGTTGTTTTAGTTTTGTTAGCGTGATTTATTTGTGGGTGCCGCGGTGTTTGGGGTACTCAGCGTAAGGATATATTTCACCATTTTATTAGCCTCATCGGCGCTTACCGCCGGGTGTGGGGCCATAGGTACCGGCCCCCAGGCACCGCTGCCGCCGCTGATGATCTTTTGCGAAAGCATGGCCACAGATGCCTGGTCCTGTTGGTATTTGCCGGCGATGGCTATGTAGGCAGGCCCTACCAGTTTCTCTTCAACCTTGTGACATGCCAGGCAGTCGGATTTAGAAATAAGGGTTTTACCGGCCTCAATTTCGGGGGCGGTGGCAAATGGTGGTTTTGATATTGCTGTTGGAGTAGCCGCTTTCTTTTTTAGGGCCGTCTTTTTCTTTACCTGCGCCCCGGCCTGGCAGCACAGAATGGTTAAAACAACACAGAAAACGCCGGTTTTTAATTTATTAATCTTCATGTTGGTGTATTTGTTTATCCACCATTTTTCGCACGGCGCTTACGTCTGCCGGTGTTACAATTTCGGGGATGTTGTTAAAATTGGATTTGATGTAGGTGAGCACTTCGGCTACCTGTTTATCAGATAAAAAGCTGCCGTGCGCGGGCATTACTTCGTTGTATGATAGCCCTTTTACCTTTACCGGGCCTTTTAACCCGTTAAGTATCACTTTAATTAACCGGTTTTTATTATAATTTACCCATTCGGATTGTACCAGCGGGGGGAAACGCTTGCCGTCGCCTTTACCATCGTTTTGGTGGCAGGCCACACAATAGGTGCTGTATACAACCGATGTGGCGGCCACATCTTTAAACAGGTTATCTTTAATCTCATCCGGAGTTTTAATGTTGGATGCCGTTTGTTTTCGCGTCTCCATGGCGGCAAGCTGTGCCGGGCCGAAGTTTTTTTTATCGCCGGTGTATATAATACGCCAGATTCTTCCTTTTTCGGTATCACTTACATACAATGAGCCGTCCGGCCCTTCGGCCAGGCCCATGGGGCGGTATACGGCATTGCTTACGTTTACAATAGGATCAACCCTCGCAAAGCCATCGGCAAAAACCTCCCATGGTCCCGATGGCCGGCCATCTTTAAACGGAACAAATACAATGATGTAACCTGCCTGCGGATAAGGCGCCCTATCTGTAGCGCCATGAAAAGCCACAAACGCGCCGTTTTTGTAATGATCGGGGAACTGTTTTCCTTTGTAAAACAATAAATCGTTGGGTGCAAAGTGCGCGGGGAAGCCAATAAGCGGCTGGGTTAGTTTAGCGCCGTCGCCCTCTTTAATTTTATCTCCGCCAAATTCGGGGTTAAGCAGTTTTTTGTTTTTAATCGGGTCGTAATAATAGTAGGGCCAGCCGCCGTCAAGGCCTTGCTGTACTTTAAAAAACTCCTCGGCGGGCTGCACCGCGCTTTCCCAGGGTGTGTACAAATCGGGCCACAGCAGCCTGAAATCGTCGCGGCCATGGTTAATTGTATATAACGATTTACTTTTGACATCCCAATCCATGGCGACAATGCTTCGCAGGCCGGTGGCATATTTTACACCATCGGCCTGGTGCTGGTTGGTTTTATTGGCGTCAAACATCCAGATGCCACCATGATCCTTTAACCAAGGGTTGCCGTTATCCGGCTCGCCCGGACTACCAACGCCCGGCGAACCCGGCTGCCGGTTGTTAACCTGCCCGGCGTTTGACCCCGCCCCCCAGCCTACGAAAATATGACCCTTATTATCAAAGGCAATGGGCTTGGTTTGATGCTCATGATAAGGCGGATTATCAATGACAATGGTATCCATTTTGCTATCGGGTACCAGTTGCCCGCGTTTAAGCTTCATCCGGTAAACCATCAGTTCCGAACTGAAGTACAGGTAGCCGTTATGAACACGCATGGCCGTACCGTAAGTTTGGCCATCGTATTTGCCAAAAGGGGTTATCACATCGGCGCGGCCGTCGCCGTTGGTATCGCGCAGGGCCACGTTACCGTATCCATCGTTGGCATAATGATCGCGGGCTTTTACATAAATATCGCCGTTGGAGTTAACAGCGATGTGCCTGGCCTGGCCCTTTAAACTATCGGCAACCACAAATGCGCCGAAACCTGCCGGTAAAAACAGCCCGCCATTATCTGCATCGGCCGCGGGGAGTTTGGTATCGGTGGCCATCCACCCAAATCCCATAAATAAAAACAAAGCCGCCGCGCATGTAAACTTCAATAAACGCGAACCAAAATAACGCGAAGCAGCAGCCGAAGCCTCCCTTGTGCCTTTAGTATTATTCATGCAAACAATAATTTTATATACAATTCCGGATAACCTATACAGCGCCTGCTATCAGATAAAACCCGACAATCATCAGGGGGATTAGCGATTGCCTGGCTTTTATCTGATTATATATTTCCTATTACACATGACTACCGGTAATTTATCCCTCCGAAAGGTTGAAATATTTACGCGCTGCCGGTTTTTAGTTAAACAGAAGGGCTTTCGAGATATTGAATTAATATTTTGAAAATAAGAAACTTGTTGTATGTTTGTACTATATGTATAGTACAATAGTATTTTAGCATGATTAAATTTAAATTAGACCCTAAAACGGGTACCCCGTTTTACCGGCAGATAATTGACCAGATTACGTTTGGCATAGCTGCGGGAAACCTGAAAACAGGCGAACAATTACCCACCGTGCGTTCGTTGGCTGTGGATTTAAAGGTAAACCTGAATACAGTGGCCAAAGCCTACAAAGAGCTGGAAATTCAGGATATTTTAGAAACGCAGCAGGGTACAGGCACATTTATAAGCGAAATAAGGATCCAGATAACCGAAAAGGAGCGAAGCGCCAAATTAAAAGAGATCTGTAACGAATTTTCGTCCATTGCATTCAGCTATGGTTTTTCAACAGACGACATTATTAATCAACTTAAAAAACAATAATATGATAAGTAGTAAAAAGAATACCAAGTTGGGCGTTAACCCAATTGCAGCCGTGATATTTGTTGTGTTAACAGCAGGCGCTATTGGTTTGTATTATTTGGGATGGATTAATGCTTTAACCCTGGGGCTGTTGCTGATAGCTTCGCTGTTTTTGGCCAACGCGGTGCATATAGCCGATCAGTGGGAAAAGGCTATTGTTTTACGCATGGGTAAATATACCGGGCTACGCGGCCCGGGCTTATTTTTCACCATACCGCTGGTTGACAAAATAGATAATTATATTGATCAGCGGGTTAGGGTTACCGAGTTTAAAGCCGAGCAAACGCTTACCAAAGATACCGTACCGGTAAATGTTGATGCCGTAGTGTACTGGACTGTATGGGACGTTGAAAAGGCCGCGCTTGAAGTGCAGGATTACGAGGTGGCTATTGCTTACATAGCGCAAACAGGATTAAGGGATGTAATAGGTAAACATGAATTGGCCGAGCTGTTGCAGGAGCGCGATAAGGTGACGGATTTACTGCAAAGAATACTGGATGAGCACACCAACCCCTGGGGCATAACCTGCCAGAATGTAGGCATCAAAGATATTGTTATCCCTCAGTTATTAGCCGATGCCATGAGCAAGGAAGCCCAGGCCGAAAGAGAACGCAGGGCAAGGGTAATACTGGGCACCGCCGAAGTGGAGATTGCCGAAAAATTCGCGGTTGCAAGTGAGCAATACATCAATAACCCCGTAGCCTTACACCTAAGGGGGATGAACATGTTATTTGAGGGCCTGAAAGAAAAAGGATCGATGGTTATAGTTCCAAGCTCGGCATTAGATTCCATGAACCTGGGCGCAATGGGCGGGTTAATCTCCTTAGCAAAATCAAACGAACCAAAGCAGGATGTGTAAACTTTCATAAAACCGATGTTCAGTTGATTCCACGGCCATTATTTGTAGATCAAAGAGGATATTCGGGATATTATTGAATTAGGAGGGAGCGGTTGCTTTGCGGTCCTGTGGTATCGTATTTAGTGATTAAGAAAAGTTAATTGCAAATGTGTTTTTTGTTTACTTATTATCCTTGTTTACTAAATGTAAACAAGGATAATAAGTAAACAATGCACTACGGAAGCGTACTTTCTCAAAGTTTTAAAATGTTGCCGCCGGCATTTAGAGATGCTTCTAAAACGGTACAAATGACAATGGTTTATGCGGTGGGAGAAAGAGATATCCTCACCTTTACCATTAATGGTGTGTCACTTAAATTCAACGTCTACTATGCGCACCAAATTAGTCACCTCCAGTTGCATTATATTCAGCGCGATGCCGCCGACGCAAGAAAGACCGATGACCTGCCGACACTGGTGCTTAGCCAGGTAATCTATTCCAGGATCGCGCAAAAACTGATGGACATCGGGGTTAATTTTATGGATGCTACCGGCAATGTTTACCTCAATGAAAAAACCATTTATATTCGGCATACCGGCCAAAAAACAAAAGCCGGCGGTGTTCCAACAAAAAGCCGTTTATTTGGTGATACAGGCCTGAAATTATTATTTGTACTATTACAAGACCCGGAAGTAATAAACTTCCCATATAGGGAGCTTGCCAATCTGGTGGGTATTTCACCCGCCTCGATCACGATCATATTCAAAGAAATGCTTCAAAGCGGCTATTTGTTTGAAGACTATGATGACAATAAGCGTTTACTAAAAAAACGTGAATTGCTGCAAAGGTGGGTAAACGGATACAACGAAATTCTACGGCCAAAGCTGCTAATCGGACGTTACCAATCTTTCAAAAAGGACATGGTAAAGGGGTACGAACAGTATCCGATTGCTGACTGGCAGGGAAACTGGGGAGGAGAACCCGCTACTGCAAGCTACACCAAATATCTTTCACCGGAGAAATTGACCATGTATGTTCCAAAAGACGAAAAAAGCTGGATGAAAAAAATGAGCCTTGTCCCGGTAGACGACAATCATGAAATAGAGGTATTAAATTATTTTTGGGATACGCAACACCCTTTGTTTCAAATTGAACCAAATTTAGTGCCCCCACTTTTAGTATACGCCGAGCTGACAGCTACCGGCGACAGCAGAAACCTGGAAACCGCCCAACGAATATATGATGAGTACCTACAATATATTGAGCAATAAGATACCATCTTATTTGCTGGAGATCATCGATTCGCTGCAAAAGGTTCTTGGCCGCAGTCATACGATTTCCTGCTTATTGGGGCAAGCGCACGCGATCTGATCATGGACACGATCTATGATCTTGGAGTAAGCCGCATGACCCGCGACGTAGATTTTGCGCTGTATGTGCCGGAATGGGACACCTATAAACAAACCATACAAAAATTAATTGACTCTGGCTTGTTCTCGCCGACGAAGACTACCCACAAACTAATATATAAAAATGCTTATGAAATCGACATTGTCCCGTTTGGAGCGATCCAAAACGACGAGGGGGCAGTATACCTGGCCACCAGACCACATAAAAGCCATGAATGTAGCCGGATTCGTTGAGGTTAGCGCCGGGGCAATTGAAATCCAATCAGGCGATGTCTGTTTTAAAATTGCATCCATCCCAGGAATATGTGTGATGAAAATATTAGCGTGGAAGGATCGTGGCAGGACAGACGACCGTGACGGAAGGGACCTCGGATTCATACTCGGAAATTATATCGAAATGAAGTATGAAGATCTGTACAGCAAACACCAGGACCTGATGGAGCAGCCACATTTTGATCGCTTTGTTACTACCGCCCGCATTATGGGTAGAGACATCCGCGATCTATTGAAGTCGAATCTTATCGCCCTGGAGCAGATAAAGCATATTTTGTTGTCGGAGACAGACGACGACGAATATTCAAGGCTGGCGCTGTCATTAAAAGATGCACGCTCGTTTTCTTACAAAACCGCTTTTGATTGCATAAAAGCGTTAGCAAGTTCTAACAGTTGCATCCAATCCTCATAAGTCGTTAGCTCCGGTATCATCTTAAATTTAATTAATTTTCAGGGTATTAGCATGCCTTTAATGCAGGCAGTTATTTCAAATTAGCACCTATTTAATCGCTTTAATCTAAAAGTACAAATCCCTGATGAAACTTACATCCGGAATTTGCATATTGATTACTTAGCATGGCGTTTACCTGTCGGCGGGCGCACAAGCCTGGAGGCTTGCGGCAGCGAAGGGGTAGATGGAGTCAATTCAAGTTTACTCACTTTTTTCCAATAATTCTTTTCCTGTGGGCCGATCCCCATTTATACAATTCTGATACAACAGGTTTTAACGATTGTCCATAATCGGTAAGTTCATATTCAACCGTCATCGGTTTAGTATCATATACAAATCTTTTGGCCAGTTCATTTATTTCTAACTCTTTTAACTCTTTTGATAGCATTTTTGGCGTAATGCCGGGTATTGATCTCTGAATTTCCTTAAATCGTTTTCGTCCAAGTTTAAGGGAAAAAATGATTTGCAGTTTCCATTTTCCGCTCAAAATATCTAAGGCATCCTGAAGCGGTAACAACATTTGCGCATACTTTTCCTGTGATAATTGTGCCTGCAAATTTTCAAGGTATTGTTCTTTAACTTCCATAAAATTGAGTGAAGTATAAAGATACCGAATCACTTTCTTTTTAAGCAGGTTTCCCTAAGTATACCGGTATACTAAAGTATAGCATTACCTAAGGGCATGCCTTTAACAGTAGTTTTGCCAGGGTAATTAATAATGAATACTTACCTATGGCTATAAAAAAGATAATTGAAAATGTTTACCAGATCAGCTTGGGCGCGGTTAATTGTTTTATTATTGATAATGATGGATTAACCCTGGTTGACACTGGTTTTCCCGGAAGCGAAAAAAAGATATTTGATGCTTTATCTGAAATTGGAAAGAGACCTATTGATATTAAACAAATTATTCTTACCCATCTGCATCCTGATCATGCCGGCGCAGCAGCCGATATTCAAAAGCTGCTTCAAATTCCGATATACGCACACAGCACGGATGCCAGGCTGATTAGAAAAGGTGTTGGTGGCCGGGAACCGATGGCCCGTACGCGGGGATTTTTTCCCTGGTTGATTTTTAATTTATTTATGCGAAACGCAAAATCGATCATCAAACCCGTAGATTCGGTTATGGCTTTACAAGGTGGCCAGTTACTGCCTATACTTTCGGGTGTGAGGGTTATTCATTCACCAGGTCATTCCGAAGGGCATATTTCTTTACTTTTAGAAAAAGAGCAAGTGCTGATTGCCGGTGATATTTGCGGGAATATGGGTGGGCTTAGCTATAGTATCCTATACGAAGACCCGGTTTTGGCCAAACAAACCTTGAAAGAAGTGGCAAAATACAATTTTGATATTGCTTGTTTTGGGCATGGTAATCCGCTTTTAGCAGGAGCAAACAAAAAAATTGCAGAAAAATTTAAATAAGCTCCGTTAAATTTGAGTATTTCCTGGATGAGCGATGGCTAAATCAAAAAAACCGTTCCCCGGCAGGAACGGCTTTTTTGCAACCACATGAACGCAATCATTCCGATGTTGTTTTGGAGAATTTGCTGAGTCCATTGTGCCCCTTTGGCCGGCTCGTCGCTAACCATTTCAAAGATTGCTTTCTGGCTTCAATTACTGGGTGGTTTTAAAACTTATAAAAGATAATTTTGGAGTTCCTGTATTTAATATGTACTTATGTGTGTACAAATAATTAATTTAACAATGGAACTACAGGGCCGTTGCGATACCGGTAAATAAACAGCGAAACAGGAATTAGGAACAATGAAAATAATGATAACGAAAGCAATAATCTCCTTTTCGCTGCTTATCAGCACATCGGTATTCGGGCAGCTCAAGCGATCTGATACCACATATATAAATCCGAAGGTTAAGGAGGTTATTGTAATATTCAAAACACACTTCGATATAGGTTATACTCATCGGGTTAAAGACATTGTACAGTTTTATCGTACAGATATGATTGACAAAGCTTTGGAAATTATGGACAAGACCAAAGATTTGCCTAAGGAACAACAATTTTCATGGACAGCGCCTGGCTGGGTAATGGCTAAAGTATTGGAAGATTGGCCGGGACAGACGCCTGAACGTCACCAAAGATTGGAAGATGCTTTCAAATCGGGGCGGTTTGTTACCCATGCAATGCCTTTCTCTGTTCAGTCGCAGATATTGTTCCCCGAGGATGTGGCCAGAGCCTACGAATCATCATCTTTCGTTTCCCGCAAATATGGACTGCCTTTGCCGCGCGGCGCAAAAATGACTGATGTGCCTTCGCAGGCGAGCGTTTTGGCTACAGGATTGGCACAAGGCGGCGTAAAATTCATGCATATCGGATGCAACTGGCCCAGCGAAGATGTGAAGTATCCGCCGCTTTTCTGGTGGCAGGGGCCCGATGGCAGTCGTGTTTTAACGCTTTATTCGCCCATTTACGGAACTACTACGGCACTAAATTGGCCATTTGAGTGGGGCGGCAGGGATCCGTATGTCGGAAGAAATCTTACCCCTCCGGCCGACTGGCCTTATTCCGTATGGCCTGCTATAATTGTTACCACCGATAATTCCGGACCGCCAAGTCTTGCCGATGTTAAAGCATTATTTGACGAAGCTGAAAAAAAAATGCCGGGAGTGAAAATAAGGGTGGGGCGCCTTGACGACTTTGCTGATGCAATACTTCCTACCCATCCTAAGTTGCCTGTTATCAAAAAAGAAGCCCCCGATACATGGATACACGGCAATATGAGTGATCCTGGCGGAATGAAGATTTCCCGTAATATTAACCCGCTTATACCAACTGTTGAAGGGCTAAACACCCAGCTAAAAAATTGGAGCATCGCCGTTCCTGATATCACCAAAGATATTTCGAAAGCATATGAAAATGTTTTGCTTTATGCAGAACATACCTGGGGCGGTGCTCAAAATATCAATGAATACGGAGCCGCATTTAAAAAGCTATCTCCCGAAACCTATAAAGACCTTGAAGGATCATGGGAAGACAAGACCGATTATATCCGCAAAACAGAAAATTTTATAAAACCGCTGCTGGCAAACAATATGGCAATTCTTGCCCAAAATGTAAACCACCAGGGTAAGCGCTTTGTAGTTTATAATCCGCTCCCTTACAGCCGGTCGGAGTGGGTACAGGTGGGCAATCAACACAAATTTATCTATGCCAGGAATGTTCCCCCTTCCGGCTATAAAACCTACACCGAAAAAGATTTGGTTGCGAATAATTCAACCGGCTTAAGCTCAGCCAAGATAGAAAACAAGTATTTCATAATTAAGCTGGATCCGGCCCGTGGTATTATTTCGTCGCTGATTGATAAGCGAACAGGGAGAGAATGGGTTGATGCCCAAGCTAAACGCGGCCTGGGACAATATATGAATGAACGGTTTACATACGAACAAACAGTAAAATATGTAACCGATTATCAACAGGGACGTGGTTTACACGCTTTTGGATCCAAAGGCGAATGGCTGCACCCCAATATGTACAAGCCCGGAATGATTTCTGAAAAACAGGTGCCGTACCGGGCTGCGTTATCTAAAAATGGTAGTTTGAAAATCACCAAAGATGCCAATCAGGAAACAGCCGTTATTGACATGCCTGCCGATACGGCTAATCACTTCCCTGCTTCGTCTTTGCGAATAACCTTACAAAATGATAAGCCATTTATTGATATGGAGCTTACCATTAAAGATAAAGCAAAAGATAACTGGCCCGAAGCCGACTGGTTTTGTTTTCCCTTTAAAATAAATTCCCCCAAATTTAGTGTAGGCCGTTCCCTGGGGATGATGGATCCATCCAAAGATATTATGGAAGGGGCCGATAAAGATATATACGCTGTAGGAACCGGCGTTACTATAACCGGTAAGGATGGGGCCGGCATTGGTTTCTGCCCATTTGACCACCCGCTAATCAGCTTCGACAGGCCGGGGATTTGGAAGTTTTCTAAGGATTTTATCCCGCATAAACCGGTTATTTACCTTAATCTTTATAACAACCAGTGGAATACAAATTACCGGTACTGGTATCCGGGAACCTGGAGTTCAAAAGTAAGGATATGGACTTTTACCAAAAACAGCACCACGGAATCGAGGTTGGTAACGCCCTCTTTTGAAGCCCGTACCCCTTTGCTGGTGGCCGAAGCTGAAGGCAAAGCCGGTAATCTTCCTGCCGGGCAAACCGGAATTTCTGTTTCAAGAAAAGGCATACAAGTTACTGCCTTCCGCCGCAATAGCGCCGGCAATCCTGTTTTTGCAACAGCCGCTGCTAATTCAAATTCAACCCTTTTGCGGCTATGGGAACAAGGAGGAAATTCAGGAAATGTGACAGTTACTTTGCCGAAAGGGGTAAATTATACTAAAGCAACACCTGTAAATCTCCGCGGTGAAATAATGGGTAAGCCAGTAAATATCACCGGAAGTAAGCTCACGTTTATGCTAAAAGCATACGCGCCGGCCAGCTTTGTTTTAGATGATGCCCCGTGACCGTTAATACCACATAATTGGAATTGATATAAAACCCCCAAAACTGGCGCACGCGTGCCGCGTGTGTCCCGTATGCAAATCACAATCTCATTGTATAGCCCTAATCCCACGATTTCCCCACAGCCCGCGTTAGCAGCAATTGCCGACCGGGCAAGTTACTGCCAGGGCGGATTAATTGCCGAAATATTATAATCGGAATTGTTGAATGATGGCAAGCTTTTGCTTCTTTCCATGTCTCATTAACCGTGTCACAAGTCATCCGCCCGTCGGGCTATCGCACAAGACTTGCGCCAAAGGAGCCAAGCCGAAAGTAAGATGGCGTTACGTAAATCTTAAAGCTTTTTATATGCCGATATTTGTTGGTGACAACACACAACAAAGAGCGGTAGGGGAACACCAACATGGGCGAAGCGGGTAATCATATGATGCCTGCCGTAACCCACTTAACTACCCGAATCAATAATTTTACTTACTTGTTGATAATCACCACACCTTTGGCAACTGAATTATGTGTATTTAATATCTTAATTACGCCGTTTTTCCAATAGCAGGCCTGGTAGGTTCCGTCTGTGGCGTTTTTATTGCCGGCTAAATAAACGTCGTTGCCATCGATAGTTATGGCCCTGGCATTGGCATTGGGTTCAATTATGGTTTGTACGCCGTTTTTCCATAATGCAACGCTTGGATATCCCTGTGTTACGCTGCCAACCATATAAATGTCTTTTCCGCTTATAGCTATTGAAAAGACCCCGGAGTTATCGGTTGCCGAGTAAATGAGTTTATTGTTTTTCAACAGTTTAACAACCAATGGACCACCAGTACCGTTGCGGCCTTCGCCGGCAATGTATACATCGCCATTGCTAACAGCTATTGTTTCGGCAATTGCCAGTTCCGAAGATACTGCTGTGTTTATCACATTGTTTACCTGCAAAAAAGGCATCCCGTTTACCAGGGCCAGCACATAAACGTTGCCGCCATCTACGGCGATAGAGGGGCCGCCATTACCCAGCAATTGGGTGTTTCTATAACATAGGTAACCATTGCCGGTATTCATGGTGGTGTACACATTGGTGCCATCGTTAACCATGTCTCGCACAGTAAGGCCATCGCCTACATTAAGGGAATTGAATACGCCATTTTTCCAGTAGCCCGCATGATCGTAATTTGTGCCACCAATGTAAATATCCTTGCCAATTGCCGTCATAGCCCATACATCTCCAGCCAGCCGGTAATCTGTTGTATTAAGCTTTATTGGAAGGGTAAATTGTTGTCCGTCTTTCCAATACACTGCCCGGCGGTCATTGGCTGCTTTGGTAGAATCAAAAGTCCCTGAAACATAAACTATTTTATTAATGTCCTTAACAACAGTATCTTGCCCGGCAGATTTATGGCAGCCCGATAGCGCGGTAAGTAAAGAAATAGCTAAAACGAATGGGGATAACAGGCGTAAATAAGTTTTCAATTGCATGGTTTTGTGATAAGTTACAACGAATATAATAATATTACCACTTAAATTTATATCATGAGTTATATAATAATTGAAATGCATGGTGGCCTGGAACATGCCATTATTGTAACAGACGTGAACGGCAACAATCGCGTGTTTGAAAATCGCGAAGATGCCGAAGCTGAGGCAAGTGACTGCCAGGACGGATTAATTGTCGAAATATTATAGTCGAAATTGTTGGATGATGGCAAACTCTTGCTTCTTCTTATGTCACATTAACGGAGTCACAAGCCATCCGGACGTTGGGTGATTGCACAAGACTTGCGTCAAGGGGGCTGAAGTGAAACATTTTTTAGCATTTAAGCCAAAATTTGATAAATTTAACCATGTCAGCTGAACCGCAAAAAACCACTACTAAAGACGCACTATATAGCCTTGCTAAAGGCGGAGTAGGATCTATACCAATTTTAGGCGCACTTGCCGCTGAAATTTTCAGTTTGGTAATCACGCCGCCGATGGAGAAACGGCGGGCGGAATGGATGAATGATATAGCCGGGCGCTTAAGGGCGCTCGAAGATGCTGGAGATATCGACTTAAATGAACTCAGTAACAATGACCAATTCATTGATGTCGTCTTACAGGCGACTACCTATGCATTGAAAACCAGCGAAGAAGAAAAAATTATGGCTTTCAAAAATGCGTTACTGCACACCGCGCTGGGCGAAGCGCCGTCTAAAGTTAAAAGCCACATCTTTTTAACTCAGTTGGATAAATTTACATCATGGCACATTAAGCTGTTGGATTTTATCGACGATCCACGCGGATGGTTGCAGAAAGCCGGTATTACTATCCCGAACTATATGGGTACAAGTATTTTCACAATTATCTGTCATGCGTTTCCAGAACTAAAAGAGCACAGTGAACTGGTCGACATTATTTGGGATGACCTGAGAGTAGCAGGCTTTCACAATACCAGCGGTATAAGAACAACGATGACCGGGGACGGTGCATTAGCGGCCAGAACAACACCGTTGGGGCAGGAGTTTTTAACATTTATTTCAGGCGAATAACAACTGATTCCATGGAAACAAAATTCAAAATCGGAGACTGGGTCTGCCAGAAAGAAAGTGATAATTACCCTAAATTAAAAGTGATGGCTGTTACGCCAGACGGTAAATATCGCTGCTATGGCACAAATTACCGGCCTCCGCGAAAGAAAGTAATAGACAAGCTTTTCCTGGCAGAAGAATTAGTTCCGTGGGTAGACCAATCAGGCCTCATTATTTTAAGAGATAAATCCACTTTTCGATAGCGAAGCACAGGAACAGGTAGCATAATAATTGCAGATTGCGTTAAAGCTGTAAATGAATTTAATAAGTCTTTTATATTAAAGTGAGTTATCGTATCTTTTAAATAAGCCAAAGGAAAAGCTAAGAACTGTTAACAATACGTCAACAGAAAACATGCCAATAACCGAGGGAGAAATCTCCCAAAAGAGATAGAATTGAAAATTACGAATCCCAGTGGCCTGATTATCATGGGGTGGGACAATGACCGAAGTGCTGCACCGCTTTTATATTTCGAGATCGTGAAAAGAAAGTACGAAAACGTGGTGGATATTATTACCTACGATAGCCTAATTAGAAGATTGAAGACTATCCTAAAACAAATCCAAAAATTATGAAACGCGAGTGGTATAATCCGGTAGTTATTTTAAAACCTGACTTACAGAAACTGATGAGCCATATCACTAACAGGTTACCAAAACATGTTCAGGGTGATATCTTAGAACTGGGCATCAATTTTATGTATGATGACAGACCACTTCCTATCGCTGCGCCCAATGCGGAGCCAGGGACTAATCGAATCATTATACAAGATATACATATGGCCTTCTTATGGTGCTGCAGTTATACTATGGTAGCACTCAATAGTTTATACTACGATAAGGCCATGCTAGATCAAGACGTTGTAACTTTTAATGATCGGACTGAAATGAATAAGATCAACATAACGTTGAGTTGGGCTCGTTCACTTATAACTGAAGTTACCCATTGGCCGGACGGAGCTGCAAGACCCGATAAACCTGATAAATGGACGGAAAGCGCTACAAACCTATTTGAAGCTTGTGTCGCCTACATCCTTTTTCATGAAATTGGGCATTTGACATTACACAGTAATTTAAAAAAATTACACATTGCTATGAGTGATCCGGAGTATCACGCAACCGTGGAAGATTTCAAAAAGTTTTACGATGCGGAAATCGAAGCCGACGCTTTTGCCTTAAAATCTTTGATTGCCGACTCCGTGATTGATGATGTTCTCCTAATGAAATATCTTGGTGCTGCACTAGCGCAACTATCCAATTTCTATTTCAACGATGAAGAAGAAATTAGTGGGGAATTAATATATCCCGATCTTGACGACCGATTGAAAAATGTTATTCATCAAACAGTATTAAAAAGGGAGGCAGATCGGATACAGTTGCAGGCTCACGTAAGTGTAGGTCTACAATTATTTTTATATCTTTCGGGAAAGCCTTTTGTTCCCCAAGACCTAAACAATACTAATTTTAAAGATTTTAAGGAACTTGAAAAATATCTTTTTGATCTCATTTCACAGATAAAGACAGCCAAGAGTACCAGAGTAAATTAAAGCAATTAAGTAGATTTTGTAATTTAGAACACAACGTTTTGACGCTAACAAAAAATGAATTCTTATAAAAAAGGCACTGATTTCGAAATAGAGGTCTACGAAAATCTAAAGAAGGAATTGATTGAAGGCCGCCTATTGGTCAACCCGGCAAACAGCAAAATTTATCGGAAAAAAGGTTATTTTTCACGAGATCGTCAAAAAAACATTATTACGGATATTTCGATTGAAGTGAATTATGGAGGAGAAAGTGAAATGGGTATTCTTATAGTTGTAGAATGTAAGAACTATAACCATCCAATTCCTGTTGACGACTTGGAAGAGTTTCATACAAAAGTCAGTCAAATTGCAGGATTAAATGTGAAAGCAATCTTTGCAACTACTGCATCATTACAAATCAGTGCACTCAACTTTGCTAAAGCCAAGGGTATAGCGGTTATACGAATTTTGCCTGAAGAACAAATCCATTTCGTGTTGCACTTTTCATTTAGGGATATGCTAAGAAAACAAACTAAAGAATTTTCCGAAAATAATCAACTATCACTTTTAGATCAAAACTATAACAGTAAGGGTCGAGGTATATTTGGTGATTATATGGGGCACGAAATCTCTGGTTGGAAAAAACTATTTACAGATTTAAAAGTCGATAAGCTAATTTAACTACGCCCTTGTTGGTGTTCTCGACCGCACTTTGTTGGAGTTGTCTCCAACAAACTCGTGGACCTTTACTGCGTCGTAATAGCCAAAGCCCCTGCACCCGGTTTTATCGTTATCAATCGCCGAGTTATCAACTAAAAGGAATTAGCATACGGCTTACGTTTTAACGAGTGGGCCGCCGGGAACGAGTTGTTGGAGACAACTCCAACAACGGCGAAGGGGAACACCAACACGGGCGAGGACGCACTAGGATATCTAACCCTTAAATTATTTTACCAAGTTGTGGACAAATTCTATTAATGCTGGTAAATGCTCGGTAAGACCCTTACTGGCAATGGCAGTAGTAGTTGTGGCTAGCCAATGCATTAAATTTGTTTGTAGTGATGGTTTATCGTGTTGGTTTTTTTCGACAATTGTGCGTAACGCTTCTATCTGCGATTGATCAACACCAAATTTTTCCAACTCGTTATAACTAACGGCAGTGTTGAAAGTAAAATCTTTCTGTTCAACATGATGGCCAGCTGCAAGGTTAACAGGATTATTGCTCCCGTAAATATTGTTAGTTATAATATTTTGGGCTTTATCTTTATTTTCTTCACTCATCTTGAAACTATCGTTAAAATCTGGAAATTCTTTGTTAAGTTGTAGCAACGTGTCGATTAGCTTCTGCCGTGTTAGCTCAATAATGTTTTTCAACTGCAATTTATGAATTTGCTGACCAGCAGAATCAATCTTTAATCCTTGCTCTCGCAATTTCAAAGGTGCGTATAACTCCTGAATAATCCCTGCCGGAAATTCAATTACACCAACTTCAGAATCCCCCAATGTCACATAATTACTTTCCAAAGCAGGAATGCCGTGTAAAATTTCGCGATTAGAGAACAAGACCTGCATTTCTGGCCAGTTTGCAAAGTTCAATGGGAAAGTCTTTGCGCGTCCCCATCTATCTGATACAGTAATTTTGGCTTCGCATTGAATTTTTCTATAGTTCGGCAATAGCTGCTCATTACCTTCATAACCTCCAATTTCATACTTAAGCCATTCTTGCAATATCTGATTGTCGAGTTGGAACGCCAGAATTTTAGTCCGGGTTAAAGCTTGCGTTAGATTAATATTGTCATTGGCTAATTCATCAATTAATCGTTTAATCATCTATCAAAGTTGAATCGCTAATTTAGTTATTTTTTTTCCTTTCAAATTCGGCTTACCATTCGATATTTAATGCAATACCAGCTTTATTACCTTGCCGGGATTTCTGATCGATTTTAGATTGGTTTTTTACTGTGTGCTAAAATGTCTCGAAATAGTTTGAAATATTTAGGATATATAAGCTGTGTTTCATATCTTCAAGTAACATGCCCGCAAAGTCGAAACCGTTAACAAGAAAAAAGCCACTCACGATTTTAATCGTAAAGGGTTGTAAATGAGTAGCGGGGAGAAGGATCGAACTGCCGACCCTAGGGTTATGACTCCTAAATGATCGCTAGAATAAGCATTTTTCGCTCTCACCACTCCCTCAAGCCTGTGCGCCCGCATGTAAATCATAATGCTGTTGCAAAGCACCAACCCTTCCCCACAACCCGCGTTAGTGATGGCAGTGGATACCGGCCCAGCGCCTAAGGCCTGTGCAGTATGAACGAACAGCACGGCCCGCAGGGAACGCCAAAATTAGATTTGAGATGTGAGATATGAGATATGAGATTTGAGACAAGACGGCCATGAGGAAGGCAGGAGCCAAGAATAAAGAGGCAAAGACGGGGAAATAGTATATATGTATTTGAGCTGGGAATTGAAAGCATCCACACTCATCACAACTAAGCCTACACTTTTTTAACGCTGAAATATATGTATATTTGGTAATAGAAAGGAGGCAAATATGAAAACGAACCTAACAGGTAAAGGCGCATCCCGGATTCACAAAAGTGTGTCTCCTGAGGAAATTATTGCCGCCGGAGGAACTACCGCTTTTGGGATAAAAACAGGCAAAAATAACGAAGCACTTAAGAAAGCCCTTAAAAATTCGCCTGAACCAGAGCCTTTTACCGAAGAAGAATGGGAGGGTTTATTAAAACAAATAGCCAACGATAAATAATGAATTTATTGCCCCAAAATACTTCAAAGTGTTTAATGCCTGCTGTATCACTATGGCAATGTCCTCTTGCCTCAAGCCGAATTTACTGCCTCAAATAATGCAACCCCACGCATCCCGATTTAAAAACCTTGGTATCTACCAGTTTCCAGTTTAGTTTTTCCGGCAGCGGGAAATCTTCCATCAGCTTTTTCCCTTCGCCAATAATTACCGGGTGAATTACAATATGCATTTCGTCGACCAGGCCGAGCGCCATGAGTTGCGAACGCAGGCTTACGCCGGCGATGGAGATTTTTTTGCCGGGCTGCTGTTTCAGGTCCAGGATTTCGGCTTCCAGGTTGTCGCGCAGAATGCGTGTATTACCTTCCACGCTTTGGAGGGTGCGCGAAAAAACAATTTTATCAACGTCGACAACCGTTTGCGCAAACGCATTTCCCGCTGCCGTGCCCTACTGGGTTTTGGCCACCTCGGTCCAGTACGGAACTATCAAATCGTACATTTTACGTCCGTATACCACCAGGTCTACGTCGTGCGCCAGGTCGGCAAAATATTGGTGAATTTCTTCATCGCCATTAAATTTGGTGTGTTCGTAACAGCCATCTATGCTGATGTTCATGCCAAAAGTTACAGTTCTCATGGGGTTGGTTTTAGCGTTAATTTTTATTGACCGGTTTTGCAAAATAAATATCAAAAATAAAATACGGCATTCATAGCAATGAGGGCCAGGTGCGACAAATAAAGGGTGTTTAAGTCGGAAGTCCGAAGTCTTTAGTCGGAAGTCAGATTTTTCAGGACTTAGGGCTTTAGACTCAAGACCCCCCTGTGCATAGTTGATAAGTGGTTTCGTTGAAAGATAAAATTTATAAAAAACTTCCCGACGCTTGGGGGCTGAGCCCCACTGGCAGCATCCTACTATTATAAACCAATTGAAAAACAATACCATAAGCCGGGCAGGCGGGTGCTTTTAGCGTTTGCAGCAGCCGGGGTAAACCAATATTCGTGATTTTTTTAGGGGCAGTTTTTACTGGCTGGGCGGGAGCGTGGCGTATGGGGCATGGTGGCGAAGACTCACCCCGGCTACGCTGCGCTGGCCGACCCTCTCTCCGGCTTGCGCCGCAAAGAGGGTTGACTAAGATAAAACGATTTTTCGCCCCTCTATGCGACGCAGTCGGAGAGAGGGGCAGACGGGCGTAAGCCTCGTCGGGGTGAGTCGTGGGCGGCGTTCAAATTTGCGCGGGAAAATGGTGGTAGCGGTAAAACAATGCAACAAACAGGGGGAGGGCGTGGCGGTTACGACTCACCCCGGCTCCGCTTCGCTGGCCGACCCTCTCTCCGGCTGCGCCGCAAAGAGGGTTAAAGAAGGTAAAACGATTTTTCGCCCCTCTATGCGACGCAGTCGGAGAGAGGGGCAGACGGGCGTAAGCCTCGTCGGGGTGAGTCGTAGCCCGCGTTCAAATTTGCGCCGGAAAATGGTGGTAGCGGTAAAATGATGCAACAAACAGGGGGAGGGTATGGCGGTTACGACTCACCCCGGCTCCGCTACGCTGGCCGACCCTCTCTCCGGCTGCGCCGCAAAGAGGGTTAAAGAAGGTAAAACGATTTTTCGCCCCTCTATGCGACGCAGTCGGAGAGAGGGGCAGACGGGCGTAAGCCTCGTCGGGGTGAGTCGTAGCCCGCGTTCAAATTTGCGCCGGAAAATGGTGGTAGCGGTAAAATGATGCAACAAACAGGGGGAGGGTATGGCGGTTACGACTCACCCCGGCTCCGCTACGCTGGCCGACCCTCTCTCCGGCTTGCGCCGCAAAGAGGGTTGAGGAAAGAAAGACAACTTTTTCGCCCCTCTATGCGGCGCAGCCGGAGAGAGGGGCAGACGGGCGTAAGCCTCGTCGGGGTGAGTCGTGGCCAGCGTTCAAATTTGAACCTGAAAAATCAGGCGTAGTGGTAAAATGATGCAACAAACAGGGGCAGGCTTTATATAAACCAATTAAACAAAATCAATTTCTATGAAAATTATGAAAAACAATGTTAAACAAACCGGCGGCGCGTTGGGCGTGCTGCGTGCTTTTAAATTGATGGGCCGGGCCGGGTATGGCCTGCTGCTGGCTGCGATTGGCTGTATGGCGGTGGCATCGGGCTGTAAAAAGGAGGAGCAGTTGGCGGCTGGGTCGCCGGGGACTTCGGCGGCGGTGGCCGGCCGTAAGCTGGTAACCAATGCAACCCTGCCTACCCGTGCCGAGGCGCTGGTGGCTATGCAGGTGTACAACAATACTTTTTACAACCAGTACGGCACCTACGGCCCCAGCTATAAGGCCTACTACTGGAAAGACCAGAACCACACCGGCCGGATGGACTTCTGGACGCAGGCCGAGGCCATTGAAACCCTCATTGACGCTTATAACATAAACCCCAATACCGACCTGAAGAACAAAATCAGCTACCTGTACAACGGCATGCGCGACGGTTACGGCCTTACCTGGGAAAGCAACATTTATAATGATGATATTATTTGGGGCAGCCTGATGTGCGTGCGTGCCTATGCCATTACCAACGATGGCGGCATGCTGGATATGGCCAAAAACAACTTTGCCATTGTGTGGAACCGTGCCTATGATACCGCCCTGGGCGGCGGCCTGTGGTGGACTACCGCCAAGCAAACCAAAAATGCCTGCGTAAACGCCCCGGCCATCATCTGCGCCATGAAGCTGTACGCCGCCACCGGCGATGCCAGCTACCAAACCAAGGCCAAGCTGCTGATGGATTGGATGGTGGCCACCCTGTACACCAGCAGCGGCGAGGTTAAGGGGGCCATAAACGCGGCAGGCACCATTACCGAAGGCAGCCGCTCATACACGCAAGGCACTTTCATAGGCGCCTGCGATGCCCTGCGCCTGCAATACCCGGCTGTAAACTACGCCGCCATGGCCAATAACGTAATGAACTACAGTAAAAACAACATGTGCCAAACTCCCGGTGGCATTTTGCTTGATGAGTACGACACGGCCGATACCCAGGGCTTTAAGGGCATATTTGCCCGCTGGGCCTGCATTTATGTGCACTCGGCCGGGTTGCAAAGCACTTATGGCAGCTGGCTGGATGCCAACGCCACGCAGGCATGGTCGATACGCAACAGCAGCGGACAAATGTGGGGCAAATGGGCCACCCGTACCCCCGACGGCACCATCCTGAACGCCTTTGAAACCACCCCCGGCGTAGCCATGGTGAATGGCATTTACTGGTACCGCTAAATTAATTTAGCATGTCCCTGTTTGTTTTTGTGATTTTTTGTTTGATGATGTTTTTGATGCTCCCGGAAGATTAAATAACTGATAATTAGAGTTTTTGGAATTTTAGCTGCAAGTAATTGTCTGAATCAGAATTTTTCACATGTAAATGATTTTTCAAAGGTGTTCAAGAGGGCTGCGCCGTTTTCAGAATTTGAGAATTAGCAGAATTTTTAGCTGCAAATTTCATTACAGAAAAAGCACCTTGTTATCCCAAAAGTGTCAGCAGAGGGAGCTTCGGGCGAAAACGGCCAAAACGATGGTGGGCTGTGCGGTGGCAGGGCATAGGATGTTTTTGCACGTGTGAGGGCCGACCGCGCCGGGGCAAAATAAATCCAGCCCAGGTTTTGGCCGTTTTGCAGGGCAAAGGCCCGTGCGGCAAAGAAGCATTTCTGCTGACTTGATTTTTTGGGTACTTTTGTATCAAGACAAAAGTACCTGGCCCCCCGCGGCCAAGAGCGGGCCAATGTTGTAGCTTCTACAAAGTAATTTCGTAAATCAGAATTTGAGAATGAGCAGGAATTTAAGGTGCCCAACGAGTGCTTTACGTGGGGTGGCAGGTATATAATAAGGATGTAACAAGGTGCTAACAGAACCTGGCAGGGTGTTCGCGGGTACAAAAAACCACAGGCCACCACCTCCGGCAAAACAGGACCAATTTACCTCGCCCCGAAATTATCCGAACACTTAATTGTCTGATATATAATATTTTAAGTGTTCGGCCCCGAACACCTGTTGATCCCCATAAAAAACCGAACACCCTGCAGTAGTATCAAGCCCCAGGTTGTAACCGACGCTTCAAAAATCTTGATACCTGATACTTGCGACTTGATACTAAAATCTTGCTACTAAACTTTACATTTGCACCATGAGTAAGTTATGGCAAAAAACCACTAATGTAAATCAGCTGGTAGAGGATTTCACCGTAGGCAAGGATAGGGAATTTGACCAGGAAATGGCCGCATTTGATGTGCTGGGTTCGCTGGCCCATACCCGTATGCTCCAAAGCATCGGCCTGATGGATAGTGCTGATCTTGAGCTTGTTCAGCGTGAACTAAAAGCTATTTATGCTGATATTGAGGCCGGTAATTTCACCATTGAAGATGGGGTGGAGGACGTACACTCGCAGGTTGAAATGCTGCTTACCCAACGCATTGGCGATGCCGGCAAAAAGATCCATTCCGGCCGCTCCCGCAACGACCAGGTGCTGGTCGACCTCAAATTATTCTTCCGTCACCAGTTGCAACAGGTAGTTGAGGAAACCGAAACCCTTTTCCGCCAGTTGATTACACTAAGTGAGCAGCATAAAGATGTACTGCTGCCAGGCTATACCCACCTGCAGGTGGCCATGCCATCCTCGTTCGGCCTCTGGTTTGGTGCCTATGCCGAAAGCCTTGCCGATGACCTGGAACTGGTGCTGGCCGCTTATAAAATTACCAACAAAAACCCCCTGGGTTCGGCAGCCGGTTATGGCTCGTCGTTCCCGCTTAACCGTACACTAACTACCCAATTATTAGGGTTTGACAGCCTGAATTACAACGTAGTATACGCCCAGATGGGCCGCGGCAAAACCGAGCGGATCATCGCCCAGGCGTTATCAAGTGTAGCCGCAACCCTTGCCAAAATGGCTATGGACCAGGCGCTTTACCTGAGCCAGAACTTTGCCTTTGTAAGCTACCCCGATACACTAACTACCGGCAGCAGCATTATGCCCCACAAAAAAAACCCCGATGTTTGGGAAATTATGCGCGGCAAATGTAACCGCTTGCAAGCCCTGCCAACCGATGTGGCCATGATGACCACCAACCTGCCATCGGGCTATCACCGCGAGCTGCAACTACTCAAAGAGCTCCTGTTCCCCGCCTTTGCCGACCTAAAGAAGTGCCTGCATATGGCCACCTTCATGCTCCAGAATATAACAGTGAATGCTGATATACTAAAAGATTCCAAGTACGCCTACCTGTTTAGTGTTGAGGAAGTTAACCGTATGGTATTAAGTGGAACACCGTTCCGTGATGCTTACAAACAGGTGGGCTTAGCTATAGAACAAGGTGATTTTAACCCCGATAAAACTGTAAACCACACCCACGAAGGCAGTATAGGCAACCTGGGTAACCAGCATATAACCGCCGCCTTTGATAAGCTGCTTACTAACTTTGATTTTGAGAAAGTTGAAATGGCAATAAAGGAGCTGGTGGCCTAACAAAATGGTAATCCTGCTGGATATAGATGGAGTATTGGTAACCGAACCGTCCTGGAAAAAGGTAGAAATTGGTGCCGACGGGTTCATGCTGTTTAACAAACAATCGGCAGAAAACCTGGCTGATATTTTGGCGCTAACAGGTGCCGACGTGGTTTTAGCCGGTACACATAGGATTAGTTTCGCTTGTGAACGTTGGCTGGAGATCTTCAAAATCAGAGGGATAACTATTAATAAATTATCTAAACTCAATGATAGGCAATCCCTGGCGGATATGCAGGATCGTGGTTGCGAAATTCAGGAGTGGATACATAAGAACGGTGAGGCGAACTACGTCATTATAGATGATGATTTGTCAATAAATAACTTGCCCAAGGCTATAAAACAAAGGTGGGTTACCATCAAACCCCATATTGGAATTGATATTGAGGCCAAACAAAAGGCCTTGGATATCCTTTTAAATAATCGGTGAAATCACCCTAAAAATCAGTGTAATCCCAAAAAAATGAACGGACAAAACAGAAGCGATATATACCCCGGACTGGAAGTTGATATTATCCTAAAAAAAGACCAGCGTACCGGCACGCTTACCCGCGGCATTGTGAAAAGGCTGTTAACCAGTTCGTCATACCATTCCCGCGGCATCAAGGTACAACTGGATGATGGCCAGGTTGGCCGCGTAGCCTGGATTGTTGAGGAGGAAGATTAATTCATCATTTCTACACAATTGTTTACCATATTTACCTTGTACTTACCATAGTACAGCCCAATATGCCTGCAAACCCTCAACGAAAATCGAAATTATGGTTACGGTTAGATACGCATCATCGTTTGTTAGTATCCTTGCTTGTTGCTACAGCTACACTTATTTTTATCTGGGGGCGTTTTAGCATACCGGCAACAACATTGGTTACGTGGTCGGCATTTGGGTTGAGTGTTATAGTGATGGATTGGGTTATCATCCTGTCATCGCACCCAATGGAGGTTAGGCATATAGCCAAAATTGAAGATTCCAGCCGGGTACTGATATTTGCGTTCGTGGTTATTGCCTCCGTCATTAGTTTGCTGGCCATCTTCTTCCTGCTTAAATCATCTAAACAATTATCGCCTGCCGTAGTTACAGGGCATGTATTTCTCGGAATGGCATCAGTAATCATTTCCTGGATATTGGTGCACACCATATTTACCCTGCGTTATGCCCACATGTATTACGCTACCAATCCCGATGGCGATAGCAAGACTAAACCTTTGGGCGGACTGGAATTTCCAGGCGATGAAAAGGGTTTTGAGCCTGATTATCTTGATTTTGTTTACTTCTCTTTTGTGTTGGGGATGACTTTCCAGGTATCAGATATCGAGATCTCCTCCCGGCAAATCCGTCGGCTGGCCTGGATCCATGGGATGATATCTTTCGCTTTTAATACCGCTATCGTGGCATTGAGCATCAACGTAATCTCAGGCCTGGTATCAAATTAAAACAAACCGCCTTGCAGCTGTTCAATAAATTTGGGCCGAAGTAAGTTTGTACCTAAGGCCGCGTTTAATTTTTCCGTCACGTAATCTGACAATATTGGTGAAAATCTTTCATCATGCTGATGCATAAAAAACCAAACCGATTTTAAACCTTCCTGCTGCCACTTTTTTATCCTTTCTACCCACATATCCAGGCGGGCTTCATCAATGCCGTATTCGCCTATTTTATCAGTACAACCCACAAACCGGATAAAGGCATGAGGTGTCGGTAAACTCATGTGTATTACGTCCCGGCGTCCGGAGGCATCGGTTATTACGGCGCCAATATTAAGATCGCGAAACAGGCTGAATACTTTGTCGCTGTTTTCCTGTTGGGCAAACCATTCTTTATGCCGCAGCTCTACAAAAACGGGTACATCTTTGGGTAAAGCTTCCAGGTATGCTTTCAGTTCGGGGAAGCTTTTAGGGGTATAGTTATCACTTAGTTGCAAAAATAGTGGTCCCAGCTTTTCGCCGAATGCCATGATGCCTTCATAGTAAGTTGTGGTAATATCGTCGGCATTTTTTAACCTGCGGATGTGGCTGATACTTTGCGAAAATTTGGGGCAGAATTTAAAACCGGGGTTGCTTTCGGCTTTGGCTTTCCATTTGGCAATGGTATCCGGGCCGTAAATGTTATAAAATGTGGCGTTCAGTTCGATGCAATCGAAATGTTTTACGTATTCATCTAAAAAGTTAGCATCCTTTGTTTTTGGGGGATAGATTTGCCCAATCCACTCTTTGCGTCCCCATTTGGCGCAGCCGACGTGAACCTGTATTGGTTCATTATCTTTAGCCGTAGCTAATACGGTAGTTGTAAGTTCTGTATCGGGCGGAAGAGTGAAATCTATTAAGGGTAATTCTTCGGGTGTTACTTTGCCAAATTCCATGATGAATTGATTATTGAACGGTGGACTAAGTTAGAAAAAGTTAAAATAAAAGTCGCGTAGTTCGGCGCATTACCCGGGGCAAACGCATCAAAATTGCTAACGGAATAAGCTTGTGGCGTCGGGAAGATATAAGTATCAAACGACATCTTGTTTTTATTGGTTGATCCTGGTTAAATAATCCATGTACCAAAGGGACTTGTATTGACCAACAACAGGCACAAATATTTGGATGCGCCTAAATTATAAGATCAGTTTAGTGTTAACCATGATAAAATATAAAATATTGATTATCAAATATTTGAAAATATTTTATCTGAAATGTGTTAAGTTATGTTAACCCAAATAGATGCGTTTGCCCTGGCGCATTACCACTGAACGAGTTTAAACCTAATCAACCACTCACCTAATCAACCATTCACTATCACCCCAACAAATCCACCTTAAACAAAGGTTTAACCCTCTTTTTGCTCGCCTGCTCATAAGCATATCCCAACTTAATAATGTCGCCTTCTTTCCAGGCGGTGCTGAAAAACGACAGGCCTATTGGCAAGCCATGTAATAATCCCATGGGTACAGTAATGTGCGGATAGCCCGCCATTGCCGCCGGGCTCGAAAAGCCGAAACCGTTGTCGTAATCGCCATTTATAAGGTCGATGCAAACTGCCGGGCCGTTGGTTGGGCCTATGATGGCATCCAGTTTGTTATCCGTTAAAATCTTATCTATCGCTTTGCGGGTGCCGGTATTGGTTTGCTTTACGGCTTTCAGGTATTCTTCGGTGTTTAGGTCGCCTTTGGCTTGGGCCAGTTCGAGGGTTTCCTGTTTAAAAAAGGGCATCGCTTTGGCTTCGTTTTGTTTGTTATAGGTAATTACATCGGCCAGGGTTTTTATCTTGCTGTTTGCATTGCTTAAATACTCGTTCAGCCCATCTTTAAATTCATATAATAAAACAGGGAACTCGCTTTTGCCGATATCTTTCAACTCTTTATTCAGCTCAACTTCAATTACGGTAGCGCCTTTGCTTTCCAGGGTTTTAATGGCATCTTTTAGTAAAGCCACCATGCCTGGGTTACCCTCCATTGCCGATTTTTCGACCCCAAGGCGTTTACCTTTTAAACCATCGGCATCTAAAAACTTGGTGTAATCAACCTCGGCCTTGCCTTTGGCGGCCAGGGTAAGGCTGTCTTGCGGATCAACGCCGGCCAAAGCTCCTAAAAAAATGGTGGCATCCTTAACCGTGCGGGCCATAGGGCCGGCCGTGTCCTGCGTTTTGGAGATAGGAATAATGCCCGATCTGCTCCACAACCCAACAGTAGGTTTAATACCCACCAGGCCATTTACCGATGAAGGCGATACTATTGAGCCGTCGGTTTCGGTGCCAATGGCTATGGTACATAAGTTGGCCGCTACAGCACTGCCCGATCCAGCGCTTGAGCCGCTGGGGTTACGATCGAGAATATAGGGGCATTTGGTTTGCCCGCCCCGGCTGCTCCATGCACTGGTGGAGTGTGTTGACCGGAAGTTGGCCCACTCGCTTAAGTTGGTTTTGCCCAATAAAACGGCCCCGGCCTCGCGTAGCTTGTGGATAATAAAAGCATCTTGTTTGGCAAAATTATCACCCAATGCCAGCGAGCCGGCAGTGGTATGCATATTATCGCCGGTGTTTATATTATCTTTTATCAGCACGGGTATGCCATGTAAGGGGCCGCGTACTTTGCCTTTCTCCCGCTCCTTATCCATAGCATCGGCCATGTTTAAAGCGTCCTTATTTAATTCAATAACGGAGTTGAGCTTAGGGCCATTCTTGTCAATCTCATCAATACGTTTCAGGTAAAGTTCGGTAAGCAGGCGCGAGGTATATTGCTTTGCCTTCATTTTTTCCTGCAAATCGGTTATGGTAGCTTCCGAAAGTTCAAACAGATCATCCTTACTATCTGTAGCGGTGGTATCTGATTTTTTATCGTCTGCTGCTGGCTGGCTGCATGATGCGGCAACCAATGTTGATAACGTAAGGCCAGCTAATGACCCTGTTTTAAGAAAATTTCGTCTGTGCATAACCGGTTGTTGAAAAGCATCTACAAGTAACAAAATATTTGCCGGATAAAAAATTATCAACCTAAAATGTTACAACATGTATTTGGGTGCAGCCGGTTTATGCAGAGGCGGTTAGCTGTTAGCGTTTGGCATATACAATTAACGATGCCTTCGCGATAACATTCTGGTTTAACATAAAGCCAACTAATGCAGGTGATGCCTTATCGCCGACACCAAGCTTGTCTGTTTTTAAGGCGAAAATAGTGATGACATACCCGTGCGCAGCATCATTTACCGGCGGGCAGGGACCGCCATAACCCGGAACTCCAAAATCGGTGTTACCTTGTATAGCGCCAGCGGGCAACTCATTTGCAGGCTGATTGCCCGCGCCTTGTTTAAGTTGATGAACACTGGCAGGGATATCAAAAACAATCCAATGCCACCAGCCGCTGCCGGTAGGGGCGTTGGGGTCGTACATGGTAATGGCGAAGCTTTTGGTGCCTTGTGGTGCATTTTGCCATTCCAACTGCGGCGATTTGTTTAGCCCCGCGCAGCCAAATGTATTTGATGCAAATTCATTAGTGAATTGCCCGCCCAGGTCGGCGCTTTTTAATGTAAAGGTTTGGGCTTTGGTGCTTACGTAGCTTAGGGCTGCAAATAAAAATAAGAGGAACTTTTTCATGATTTTTTGGATATAAATAATATCCAAAGGTGGCTTGTTTACGTGGACAGGCGTTAATGCCGGCAGCTCAAAAAATATTGAAAACAGCTCATGATTCTTGTACGCTCATCTGGTATTGTTTTGGGCTTACGCCAAATTTTCTTTTAAATGCCGATGAAAAGTTCGAAAGGTTATCGTACCCAAAGTCAATATAAAGTGATGTGGCGTTTTTACCTTGTTCCAGCTCCTGCCGGGCTACCTCAAGCTTTCTCTCGCGAATGTATTTACCGGGGGCCATGTGGTAAACCTTTTCAAAGTTGCGTTTAAATGATGCCAGGCTCTTGTTGGCCAAAAAGGCCAGCTCATCAAGCGTAAGGTTATTGAACAGGTTGTTCTCCACTACGTTTTTTAGCAGCAATTCGGGCGAGGGGGTATTGCTGCGTAACAGGCCGGTCAATTGGATGCCGTAACTATCCAGCAAAACTAAAAGCAGCTCTTCTACTTTATTGGCGGCCAGCAGGTATGGCAAGTTTTGCCCTTCGTCTATCAGCGTTTTCAGACTTTTAATATAGCCGGCAATGTAATTAGTTTGCCTGAACTTAATATAGTCTGGTGTTACCTGGGTTGGCCGTGAGTTCAGTTTATGCCGGTTTAAAAAATCCTGGGCGAAAGCCGACGAAAAGAATACCAATATACTGCTGTACTGATGATTGTTTAAAGTATGCTCGGCCATAATGGAATTTCCTTCGGGAATCACAATCCCCTCGCCTGTGCCCACAAAGGTATTATTGGCCGGGCGAAAAATTGCTTTCTCTCCATTAATAACAAAGCTAATGGCATAGCAGTTAAATACAACCCTGCTGTTTTGCAGGCTATCCTTTTCGGTATAATGTACAAATGAAATGTCACCGGCAGTTATTCGCCGTTGGTTTTCGGTAGCCTGGGGTATGTAAATATTGGTCATTAATTCATCTCTTTGTGGTCTAAATCTGGCAGTAAAGCCGTCAATTTCAACTACAGTATTTGCTCGGTAGTTGATTTTGGGATTTGTAAAGCCGGGTTAAAATCAGGGATCAGCTGTTTTATTTTATCGCTGGTGGAGTTGTTTAAATCCAAAAAAGACCATGTTTTACCGCCATCCTTACTTATTGCCAATAGATAGCTGTGGCTGATTATATGAGCATTTGGCAGTTTGATGGTTAAGTTCTCGGGCACAAGGCAATGGGTTTCGGCACCTGCTTTGTAAAATTTTCCGGGAGAGCCTACTGTTGCGCTTTCAAAAGTCACTCCCTGGGTTTTCATTTGTGCCATACCCTGATTAACCATCGATATCATTTTTTGCTTACCGCCCGCCATTTGCACTGCTTTAGGATAAGTATGGTTTATAATAGTTGCGTAATCGCCGGCTATCATGGCCTGGGCCAAAATATTTGCCTGCTGTTTTACCGTAGCAGTGTCCTGGGCTAATGCGGTTAACGGCAAAATTGTAATGACGAACAGGTGAAATATGATTTTTTTCATGGCGTATATTTAAAAGTCTTTTTTATGGATGCAACTTGAATCTAATATAGGCTTTCGATAGGGTATAAAAAAGATATTTTAGTTTGAGTGCGGTTTAACATCGTTATCAATATCGAAGCAGGTTTGCTAATACTGCAAACCGGTACTTTACCTAAGCGATAGTAGCTGCAAAAGGGAGGCCGCACTATATCTGTATAATCTGTATAAATTCCATTACACAATGCAGGTGGTGTTAATTTTAGGTAACTTCATATTTAAAAACATAACTGCTTCCTCATGGCGTTAAAATGTCTGATCAAAATAGTATCTCCGGTCATTTTAGCGGCAGGGTTGCTTGGCTGCAGCCATGGTAAACAGGTGTTTAAAAGTGATTGCAATGATGATTACTCGCCCGTTTATAAGCGTGTTGCTTTTACCGAGCTGATAAAAAACCTTAAAAAGTACGATAGGCAATATGTAGAGGTTACCGGTAAATATATTGAAGCACCAGAGCAATCAGCTTTGTTTAATGATAGCCTTTTTGCCGATCACTCGGCGGGGAATGCCATCTGGATAAATTTTAACCCCGATTGCCCGCTTTATTTAGAGGGAACGCGAACAGGTCTTTTTCAATATAATAACGGCCAGTTTACACAAATAAATGATAAGCATGTAACTATAAAGGGGCGGGTTGATGCCCACGATACCGGGCACCTAAATCAATATAAGGGTGCGATAGAGAGGATTAGTTATATCGATTTACAATGAACTCTTGTCCGGTTGTCTCTAACTGAAGGTGAGCATAAACCCTTCTTTTAAATCTCCAGCTTTAAACCATCATAAGCCAGCCGGATATTGGGTGGCAGCTCGGCCGATATATCCTGGTGTTTGCCAAGGCGGTGACTTATATGGGTAAGATAAGTGGTTTCGGCGCCAATTTCGATGGCGAAATCAATGGCTTCGTCGAGTGTAAAGTGCGAGATATGGGTTTGCTTTTGCAGGGCATTGATCACCAATATTTTTGAGCCCTTTATTTTTTCTTTTTCGGCCTCTGATACCGTTTTAGCATCGGTGATATAAGTAAAATCATTTACCCTGAAGCCCAGTACCGGTAGCATGTAATGCAAAACCTCGATGGGGATAAATTTTACACTGCCGATATTAAAGGGATCTAAACCGATAGGATGTACGGTAACCTGTGGGATGCCCGGGTATCCTGTACCATCAAACACATAGGGAAATTCGCGGGCAAGCGCACGTTGCACCCTAAAATCGGCGTAAACATCTACTGGGCCTTGCTGGAAATAGTTGAATGCCCGGATATCATCCATCCCGGCTATATGATCTTTGTGCTCGTGGGTGTATACAATGGCATCCAAACGTTTTACGCCTGCACGCAGCATCTGGTACCTGAAATCGGGGCCCGAATCAATAACGATGGTTTTATCTTCGGCTTCAATTAAAATAGAGGTGCGTAATCGGTTATCGTACGCATCGGCAGATGTGCACACCTCGCACCCGCAGGCAATAACAGGCACGCCCTGCGATGTTCCGGTACCTAAAAATGTTATGGTCACAGCTGCAATTTTGTTTGTTTTATTTCCTGTAAAAATGCAACCTGTTTTTCGTCAAGCAATCTAAAATCTACCTCCAGTTCGCGGAGTAGTTCAACCAGGGCCAGAATTTTACTTTCCAGGTTCGAAAACCGGTTTACAATCACCATACGGCTATTTAGTAGCAGGCACGCCCCGGTTTTAAAGTTGCCTTTCTCGTACCGCACCTTATAACCTGCTGTTTTGAGCAGCATCTCTAATTTTTCGAGTGTATGGTTGGTAGCGGGTAGCATTATTTCAAAAGTAGTAAATTAAGTGTAATTACAGGTTCATTTTTGGATATGGATGCCTTTGGTTTAAATAGCCGGTATATTTATATTTATAAACCAATTGTAATCCTGTACCATCATGAAAAAAAATATCCTTTTTGCTGTTTGCATAATTTGCAGCACTGTAGCTTTTGCACAGCAAACAAAAACCTATGCCGAAAAGCTGGGCTGGCCAAAAGGCGCGCGTGTAATTATTTTGCATGTTGACGATGCCGGGATGTCGCATGAATCAAACGATGGCGTGGAAACAGCTATAGAAAAAGGCGTGGCTACCTCAACCAGTGTAATGATGCCCTGCCCTTGGGTGCCCGAATTTGTAAAATACCTGGATAAACACCCCAATACCGATGCCGGCCTGCATTTAACCTTAACATCCGAATGGGATAACTATCGCTGGGGGCCATTAGCGGGCAAAACTATTGTGCCCGGCCTCACCGATAAACAAGGATGTTTATACCCCAGTGTTGTAGCTGTTTATTTTAATGCGTCGGCAGATGAAGTTGACAAGGAAATAAGGGCGCAATTGGATAGGGCCTTAAAAATGGGCTTTAAGCCCACGCACCTTGACTCGCACATGGGCACCCTATTTGCCAAGCCGGCATTTACCGAAAAATATATTAAGCTTGGAATTGAAAAGCAAATTCCGGTAATGTTCCCCGGTGGCGATGATTTATTTTATCGTGCAGAAGCCCGGGCCGCTACCATAGCCGAATTAAAACAACAGGGTAAATATACCGAAGGTATGCCGATACCCGATCCGGCGGTGTTGGCCAATGTGAAGGAAACCGGGGCTATGATCTGGAAGGCCGGGCTGCCCGTACTCGACGACCTACATAACTCAAGTTACGATTGGCAGATGCCCAATATTGATAAAATGACCGATGCGCAAATTCAAAAATGGTATACCGATCACTATATCGAAAGCATTGGCCGCTTGTCGCCGGGGTTAACCATGGTTATTATGCATTGTACCAATCCCTCGCCAAATTTTGACCAGATATCCGATACCGGAAAAAAACGCAAAGGCGACTTGCTGGCCATGCTCGATCCACGGTTAAAAGCATTTTTAAAAGAGAAGGGATTTATACTAACCACCTGGCGCGAGGTAATGGAAAGAAGGGTGAAGGTGGGGGAGCTTTAGATGTGCAGATATGCAGATGTGCAGATTTCAAATGTGCAGATTTCAGATGTGCAAATTCCGGGTGCAATTTTTGGATGTGCAGATTCAGAAGTAACATCAAATCTACATATCTGTACATCAAATGTTACATCGTCCGCACATCTGACGTGTATCTGTATATCCACTCTTTCATCTGCACATTTGAAATCTGCACATCTCCTAATTCTGTATCAGTTTGTATTTTCCTGATTTGATTAGCTTTTGCTGCTCGGCCGAAAAGGAGGTGCGGCCTCCAAAATCCTGTACCCAATAGCTTTTATACTCTGCTACGCCAACTTCCTTAAAGTCGGGGTTCATCAAATTTCGGCAATGGCCTTCGCTTTTAAACCAGCCGTCCATCACCTCGGCTATGCTTTGCTGACCCTGGGCAATGTTTTCGCCTATGGCAAAGCTTTTAAAACCTTTAAACTTATAGCCAGCTAAAACTATCCTGTCTTCCATACTGCGGCCATCTTTACTGGTATGGCTAAAATAATTGCGTTTGGCCATATCTTTTGCATGGCCGGTGGCTGCATCAAACAGCTTGTCGTTCCAGGTTAGGGCAGGGGCGGGCGGGAAATACTTATCGCCACAATTGCAGCCCCTGGCCCGGGTTTGGTTTATCCGGGTTAGAAACTCGCTTTTAAATTCTTCGGTTTGCCCGTAGGCTTTGCCGCATATTAATAATACCGCAACTAAATATATAGCGCTTAAAAATGATTTAGTCATATACTTATCAGACAAACAAAACTGAATGAGGTTTAGTATGGCGCAACTAAGAAATTTGTTGAATAGTTGAACGCAGCGTTAGTGATCAATTGGCATTCCTAATAAGATTACTGGATACAATGTGACTACTGCCTGGGTTTCCGGGGCCTTATACGCCACCGGCTTCGCTTTTTACGTCGAACGTAATAAATCATTACTGCTATTGCCATAACTGCAAGGGCAATGATAAGCGTTACAACGAGACTGTATGCCTTGCCGAGGCGAGTTTGGAGCCGCGTTTGAAGCTGGAGGTATATACTTTTTTTTTGACGATGATAGAGTCCTGTTTTTTAATCTGAACAGAGTCTTTTTTAGCGACCATTGCCAACTTAGTTTCCTCTGCTTTTCGGATGCTGTCGTCCAAAAATTCATGTCGTTTTATGGCTACCGCTGCTTTATCGTAATTCTTCATATGCCGGTATAAATCGGCATAACCTACCTGTACTGCCGATTCATTCCTGGGATCCTTGTTTTTTACCGCAATTTTTAAAGCTTCGTTTAAGTCGCCCATGGCAAGGGTGTAATCCTTAATGTCGCTTTTGATAGCCGAAAGCTCAATTAACGAGGAAATGATGTTAGGCACATCGTGTTTTAAACGAGATATAGTGTTTGATTGCAGTATGAACCATTTGGCCTGGCTGTAATTATGCTGAGACCTGTAAATTTTTGACAGGTTGTTGTAGCAGGTACGCTGGCCTAAAGAATCGTTCATACTTGAGTACACATGCAACGCAAGCATGGAGTAATTTACTGCTTCGTTTTTGTAATAGTGTCTTAAGTTCCGGTTGCTAACCGTATCATAGTGCATGTACTCTTCGGCAATGGCATTGTAGATTGGGCCCTTTAATGAATCGCTTGTCAGCTGTAATTTTTGCTTGAGGCTATCCAGGTCACCAGCGTAGGCTGATAATTTTGATCCGGCTAATAACGTAAAGATGAGGCAAGTAAGCAGTTTCTTCATATAGGGGTTACCGAATATAGCAATATATTTTAATAATACTTAGTCAAATAATGTGCCTGACTACCCAAAATTGCCTGCATGGCCGAATAAAATTGATATGAAATATTAATTCCTGCGCTGTACGGGCGCTTTTTGCACTAAACATGGGCGAGTTTTTTTTAAAACAGCGGCGTTTTTTTTTTGAACATTTAATTTGGTACACAAAACAGGACAGCATTTTAGCGCCGTATAAGTATTATGTACTAAACAATAGTCTGTTCGTAACGGGTGATGAAGTGCTGTAAGGCCTTTGATCGCTTTAGCATAAAATTGAAAAGGAAAATGCCGGTTGATGCGCAGGTGATGCCCGCCAGTACATCAAGCACGTAGTGGTGGCTCGCGTATACGGCGGTAAACCAGATGCCCAGCATTACCACAGCAAAAAATAAATTTGCTTTGCCAAGGCGGTTTTTAATGCCATAATACAAAACAATAACCGGGTACGATGAGTGTAATGATGGCATTGCCGCAAATACATTTGAACCTTTGGCATAAATAGACTTAAAAACGCCTGCGTGAAAAAATTCATCAAATTTAGCCAGGCCAGCTGTGTTGCCCTGGGTTAAGGGATGAAATTGCAGGCCATGGTACTGCACATACCAGGGCGGCGCAGCCGGGAAGGCGTAGTATACCACAAAACCCAATAAATTAACCAGTACAAAGGTGAGTGAAAATTTAAGGAACTGCTTTTTGTTTTTAAAGAACAAAAAGGTAGCAAAAGCAAGCGGTACCGGAATCCAGCACAGGTAAAATATACCGGCCATCACATCAATAACCGTGTTGCCGTTTGCCCGCCAGTATTCATTTGGGGTAAGCAGGCTGCCTTTGTAATGGATGCCGAATACGCGTTTCTCGAAATTATAAATATCGGCTATGTGTACAGTATTGAAATTGTAGTTGGGGAAGGCCTTCATATAATCAAATATGATCCAGTATACAATGAAGATGCTGAAGCCGAGTATAAATTTGCGGGTAACTGCCGATGCGTAAAAAAGGGAGTTAAATATCAGTACAAGCGTTAACTCATCGCTTTTGTAACCGATTAAAAAGTAGGAGAGTACTAAATACCCTATCGAGATGAGCGAAACAATAAGTACCGTTTTGGTATTAATTGTTACACTGTTATGCGCGGCAGTATTCAACTTATTTTTTTAAGAATCCGGAACGGAATATTTTGTCCCACAGCGGCGAGCTTACTCCGTAGCCCCTATCGGGATCCTGGTAGTGGTGCAGCATATGGTGTTGCTTTATTTTTTTAAACAGGCCGCTTTTAAAGTTAAAATGATGCATCGCATAGTGCGATATATCATAAAACAGATAGCCTAATATAAAGCCGGGAAAAAAGCCAAAAACATTATCGGCGGGCAGTATCCATTTAAATAAAAAGAAGAAGCCGGTAGCCAGCGGAATGCTCAACGATGGCGGCAATACCAAACGCTTGGCATCACTCGGATAATCGTGGTGTACACCGTGCATAATAAAATGCAGCCTTTTTGCCCATTCCCAGTTTTCATTGGGCTTAAGGTGAAAAACAAAGCGGTGCATAATATACTCGGTAATTGTCCAGATAAATAAGCCCAGGATAAACAGTTCCGTATATTTTATAAAACCAATACCTGCATTAAAGGACAGGTAGGTTGAGTAAATGATAACCGGTACAAAAATATACAAGGGTACGGTATAATGCACCTTTGATAAACCCTCTAAAAAGTTGCTTTTAAACATCCTCACAGACTCCTGTGAGTTAGATACATAATTCTTTGTCGCCATAATATATCAGGTTTAAAATTTTTAACTATTTCTTCGCCTGTTATTTTAAAGTTTTGTTTTGATATAATTTATTACAGTATTAAGTCAACAGTCTTTAGTCGGAAGCCATAAGTCGAAATTTGTCTTTTTCCGGCTTAAAACTAATCGTCATTTTGTCATCGGCACAATACCCGGAACTGTAATCCAACCCCTGCGCGAAGGTACAATATTTTAACCGGGGTCTCAAGTTGTTAGTTTAAAGTCTTAAATTGAAGAAGGCTTAATTTTTAATCACCAGTGCTAAAATTCAACTTGTGACTCAAGACTACCGACTTAAGACTTACGAACCCTCTTCCTCTTGTTTTATTAAGGCTTTTTTTGCTTCTCTTAACCGGTTAAAAGCGGTAATATTGGTTAGCACAGCCAGTAATACCAATGGGAAAGTAAATATCGATATCGGTTCAAATATGTGAAATTTAACACCTGGTATAAACAACTTATAATTGCCGCCAATATATTGCGCAACTATGCCGCTTATTAAAGCGCACACGCCAATGGTAACCACACGCTCTGGCCTTTGCATCAGGCCGCCTTTCACTTCAACACCAAGGCCTTCGGCACGCGCCCTTACGTAACTTACCATCATGGAGCCTATGAGTGCTATAAACGCAGCTATCGAACTTATAAAATAGTGATGCCCAACCAGGTAATAGCAAATACCCAGAAACATGATTAACTCGCTGTAACGGTCAAGAACAGAATCATACAGTGCGCCAAAGGTAGATTTCATGTTGCCCAAGCGGGCTACCTGGCCATCAAGCATATCAAATAAGCCTGCAAACAGTATCAAACCACCAGCCCAGCCCACATAACGTAAATCGCCGCGGTTACCTTCTTCGGCACCTAAAATAAAAATGGCCGCAACACCCACGTTCAGCACAAACCCAATTGATGTAACCGCGTTTGGTGTTAAGCCAACCTTGATCAGAATTTTTACAACGGGATCAATCACCCGGTAAATACCTAATTGAAGGTTTGTTCTAAGCGATATTTTTTGTTCCATTTTTGTAATAGTTTGATGTACAAAATTAAAAATCAAATTTAATTCTGGTGCGTATACCCCAATTTGCTACATTCGGATGATTAAGGTAGTTAAACCTTTCCACAAAATCAACACGAATTAGCTTAAATATGTTTTCGATACCTACACTTCCCTCAACATATGGTGTACGGCCTAATGAATAAGTAAGCGGTACCCCATTGGCATCAACAGGCAGCTGGTACAATGACGGGTGTATAGATGGATTATTTCCATCGCTCAGTCCGCCCCATAGCACTTTAAAGGAAGCCGTTTCGCGCCATTTTAATTTTTTAAATAGCGGCACTTTATTAAAGAAGAAACCCATAAAGTGCTGATCAATCCTTATTCCTTCGTAATGATCGTACACAAATTCCAAAAAGTTCATTAGGTTATACGAGTCAATATCATAAGCATAAGTTTGATTGGCGCGCGGAATTGACAATAACGGATACGGAACTGTACCAAAAACTTTACCGCCATACACGGCCACATCGGCATAACCTAACTGCGATTCGTAAACACGCTTATCAATACGGGCATCAATTTTCTGGTAATTATATTCGCCGCCAAAAACATTTTTCAGGCCTGCAGTAAATTGTACCTGGTAAATAGGGTATTTGTTAGGGAGCGGTGTACGATAAATTTTGCCCTGGTAAAACTCTTCGTTTGGAGCGTACCTTAACCCGGCAGTTATCTCTGTAGACGTTAAATCATGAACAGGGTGGGTAAGGTCATCCATCGGCCTGAAATATAACGAACCGGCCGGCTCCTGTTTCCAGTTGTTAAAACCGGCGCTGTATGAAAAATGACTTTCAAACTCGTGTACATAATCAATCCTGTAGTTATCGTTGTACAGGTATTTGTCATTTACCCCACGTTTGAATGACAACAGGAAGTTATCCTCCTGTACAAACTGAAGGTTGGCACCCGGTATTTTTGTATCGCGCTGAAAACTTGCACGAATGTAATTCTGCGGGAATTTGTAGATAGATTTATTGTTGAGCGAGTAGGTGGCACTCAGGAAGTACTTCCAGCGTTCATCCTTAAAACCGTAAGCCGCGTAAGTTTCAAAATAGTAGCGCTTACTTAATGCAGGCGTGGTACGGCCACCAAACCTCAGTTTGAAACCTTCTACCGGGTTAAAGCTGTAAAAAGTGTTTGCAGGGCCAATTTCAAATTTACCAAAGCCTTTGTAACCTGCAAGTAACAGCGTAGCAATATCAACCGTACGCTTATACGATGGCATATCCTTTAAGCTATCAATGTTTTTGTAAACTTTTGATTCGGCTGTGGTAAGCGTATCAAGCCTGTTTTTTTGCCAAAAAGCGTCCGGTCTGTTTTTGGCTTCATCCGAGGCTTCTTCTGATTGTTTATTGTAAGCCGTATCCGGCCGGGGCTTGTTTACAACATAGTTACCCAGCGTAATGGTACGGGTACCAAACAGGCTGCTTTTTGCTTCTTTTTTAGATGCTCCAAAATCGGCAGTGGTGGTACTCTTACTCATGTGGTAACGCCCGTCCGGATTTTGTTCAAACGTTAAATCTACCTGTATCGACCGGATAAAGTTGATGTTGATATTTTTGTTTACAATAAGGTTGGCCTTTTGAACGGCATAATTACCGTCAAGGGTAATATAAATCCGTCCCTCAAATAATACATCGGTAGTGTTTCTTGGAGTAAAGCTTAACTCAACCAGTTTATGGTTATGCTCATCGGTAATGGTATCGGTGATGAAGAATTTGTAGTAGTTAGGTGAGTTATCTGATATCGGGCTTAAAAACTGGCTGGTTATTAACAGCACATTGTTATCATAGATATTAACCTTGGTATATAAGTGCTTAAAATATTGTGTAAGGCCGGCGTTATCAACAGCAGGGCCAAAGTTTACATTTTTTTCGCCCAGGACAATTTCCCTGTTTTTTTCCGGATTTTTACGATAGTAATTCTGCGATATTTTTTCGTTCAGGAAAATAGGTAAGATGGATTTTCCGGGAACGGTGGTTGAATCCCTGTTATCGAGGATGAACTTATATTTCCTGAAAAATTTGCGATCCGAAAATTTTGCCGAAACGTTGGCTGCGCCAAACATCATTTTATCGTACTCGCGGTACTCAACATAGTCATAGGCCTCCGGGCGATTTTTTTCTTTATTTTCAATAACCTTACGTATCAGTTCAACCGCGGGGTTGTCTTTATTACGGTATTTAGGTTTTTTGCCGGCTTTAATAGTAACCTGGGCCAGTTGCTGGGCCGAGGGGAAAAGCTTTACGTTAATAACCTGCTCTTTACCTGGAACTACGGCCAAAAACGCGTCTTTATATCCTAAAAAAGATATTTTTATTTGCTTGTAAGTTTGGTTGGTTGTTGACAGGCGGTAATTTCCATTATTATCGGTAGTAATCCCGGTGGTGGTGCCGGTAAAGCCAACTACTACGTAAGGAAGGGTTTGTTTATTGCCCGCATCAGTAACCTTGCCAGTAATAATAGTGGTTTGAGCAAATATTGATGTAACGGAAAAAAAGAATATTGAAAAGAATAGACTTTTGTAAATTTTTTTAAACTTCATGTACTTTATGCAATTATGCAAATACAAACCTTTTTTTGATTG
Organism: Mucilaginibacter sp. GW822-FHT03E02; assembly: GCF_058801545.1. Classification (NCBI taxonomy): domain Bacteria; kingdom Pseudomonadati; phylum Bacteroidota; class Sphingobacteriia; order Sphingobacteriales; family Sphingobacteriaceae; genus Mucilaginibacter; species Mucilaginibacter sp. GW822-FHT03E02. The sequence continues at coordinate 6,101,232 of NZ_JBXANJ010000001.1, forward strand.
ATAAAATAATTTCGCCCCGCTATTTAGCTAACCTTTTGGTTACCGATATTATTAATTATCAGTTTAAATTATCACGCCGATCAATCATACACCCTGATCCCACTCGTCGGCTTATTTAGGTGGTAAACCTGTTTTAAATAGGTTTAATGCACCTTTTATAACTCCTACATCACGCTTGTAACTGCGTTCCAAAGGTAAAAAAAATCCCTACAGACTAATGTGGTCAAAAAGTCAAATATTGTCTGTGGCAGTTACAACAACGGTAATCATTTAAATAAATTACCTTGAAATTATACTAATAGCTAAATAATGATAATAAATACATAGCAGGGTATACTAATCAGTATTTGCATATACGTAACCTGTAGAAGTACAGTCTTTAACAAAAAAAATCTGTTACAAGAGTACTAAAAATTGCAGGCCCGCTGTACAGCTACCATAAGTATTTAACATTTATTAACAGCTTAATTGATATTTGGCTGCTTAGCAATTAATAAACTTAGGTTTAAGGATGGCTTATAAACAAATCAGCCGCATAAAGATCGGACTTTATACGGCTGATTTTAAATTTATTGCAATTTATTATGCTTCCTGGGCAAACATATCGTCATAATAATCTAAACCAAGGTGGGTTATCAAATCTTCGCCCATTAAATAACGAAGTGTGTTCTCTAACTTGATCAATTGTTTAAATATGTCATTTTCCGGATGTAAACCGGCTGCAGTTTGCGGCGATTTAAGATAAAATGACAACCACTCCTGGATACCGCTCATGCCGGCACGCTTGGCCATGTCGCTAAATAAAGCAAGGTCAAGCGCGATAGGGGCGGCAAGAATAGAGTCGCGGCAAAGGAAGTTAATTTTGATTTGCATTTTGTAACCCAACCAGCCAAAAATATCAATGTTGTCCCAGCTTTCTTTGTTATCGCCATGTGGCGGGTAGTAATTGATACGGATTTTGTGGTAAATGTTACCATAAAGCTCCTGGTTATCTTCAGGTTTAAAAATATCTTCCAGTACACCTAATTTTGATACCTCTTTGGTTTTAAAATTATCCGGATCATCCAATACCAAACCATCGCGGTTGCCTAATATATTGGTAGAGAACCAGCCGTGTACGCCTAATGAACGTGCAGCAAGGCCCGGAGCCAAAACTGTTTTCATTAAAGTTTGGCCAGTTTTAAAATCTTTACCTGCAATAGGTGTTTTGGTTAATTTTGATAGCTCAATTAAAGCTGGTATATCAACGGTTAAGTTAGGGGCGCCGTTTGAGAAAGGCACACCTAATTTTAAAGCCGCGTAAGCGTATATCATGCTTGGCGCTATCAGTTTGTCGTCATCTTTTAACGCTTGTTCAAATGCGGCAAGCGATTGGTGGATAGCCGATGCCTCGTAATAGATCTCTGTTGATCCGCACCATACCAATACAACACGGTCTAAACCGTTTTGCTCTTTAAAGTTTTGGATATCCTCCATTACCTGTTGCGCCAGTTCATAGCGTGTTCCGGTTTTAACGTGGGTACCTCTTAGGTTTTTAGCGTAGTTTTGATCAAAAGCGGCCTTCATCGGTACTATCGCTTCCAGGGCCGGTTTTACAGCATCCAGTAACGACGATTCCAACACCTTTGCGTTTGATGCAGCCTGGTAAACGTTATCTTCGTAAACATCCCATCCGCCAAAAACAATATCGTTTAGCTGGGCAAGCGGCACAAATTCGTTAATTTTGGGATTGCGGTTTTCGGTACGTTTGCCTAAACGGATGTGCCCCATTTGTGTAAGCGAGCCGATTGGTTGCGAAATGCCTTTTTTTACGGCTTCAACGCCGGCAATCAACGTGGTGGCTACTGCGCCCAAACCAGGGATAAGGATACCCAGTTTACCTTCGGCTGGAGAAATTTTGATTTTCATTATACTTATTTATTGTTTAATTGTTGGGGGCAAAAGGGCTGTTTAAATGATTTTTCGCCGTTTTACCTTTTGTTGTTTTTAAAGCTGTGTTTACTGGTAAGTTATTGATTGTCAAATTACTTAAACGTTTAAGTAATTTGATGTTATTTATGTTTTACTCAATTTTACTACTGTATGTAATCATGTTTTTCGCTGGGTGTGTTACAACCAGTCGTTGGCCCTATACCACTTTAGTGTTTCTATTAAGCCGGTTTGCAAATTGTAGGCCGGATAAAACCCCAGCTGCGACTTTGCTTTCTCGATATCAACCGACCAGTTAACGGCCATGAGTTCGTCAAGCTTTTCCATATTTATAATGGCGGCTTTATTGCTCAAAGAACTCACTTTTTCTGATACAAAGGCTATTATTTTTACAAATATTACAGGTAAATGAAATTTAAAGGTTTTTAAACTCAAAGCTTCCTTGGCTAAGTTAGCTAACTCATATTTATTGTAAAAATTGCCGTCGCTCAAATTATAATCTGTATTGTTTCCGTCGTACAGCGATTTTATGGAGGCTTTGGCAACGTCCTTTACATATATAAAGGTTAGTTTTTGGTCGGCTTTGCCCATATAGGGCTCAAGGCCGCGGGTAAGCTGCTTAAAAAATATAAATATCCCTGTATCCCTTGGGCCGTAAATAGCCGTTGGCCGCAATATAGTATAGTTTAAATTTTCAACCGTCCTTAACTGTTCTTCGGCCAGTAGCTTGCTGCGCCCATAAGCAGTAACCGGGTTGGGCTTGATAGTTTCGCTGATGGTGCCGGATAATGTTTTAAGCGGCCCAAGCGCCGCCAGGCTGCTGATGAGCACAAATTTTTTCAGGTTAATGCCCGCCTGTACCGCAGCGGAGGCGAGGTTGAAGGTATGGGTGGCATTAATATAGTTATAGGCTGCCTGTGATTTTGCTGCCGTAACACCGGCCGCGTGGATAATATAGTCGGGCTTAATATCTGCAAGTTGTTGTTTTAGCGTAGTAAGGTCGCGGTAATTAAGGTTGACAAATTTGATATCGAGATTTTGCAGGTGATCTGTTTTGCTGCTTCTGCGCACGGCGGCATATACCTCAAGGTTGTTGTGTAATGCCTCTTCGATAATATGAAATCCCGCAAAACCGCTTGCCCCGGTTATTAAAACCCTTTCCCTCATAACGCTTTTTGGTACATCCTGTATGTTTTATACGGATCGCCTTTGATGGCTTCTATAGCCCGGTTTACCATATCGTTGTGCTCTAAAGTCCAGCCGGCTTCGGCGTGTTTAAAGCCTTTGGCCTTATACTCTCTGATAATAGTACCATATAAACAGGCTTCAATACCCATTTTGCGGTAACCATCTATTACCCCTAACGCATAAATGCGAATGCTTTGTATGTTTTTTTTACCAAACAGCAGTTTAAAAATGCCGGTTGGCAACAAACGGCCACGTTTTATTTTCTGAAAAATCTCGTTATAGTTTGGCAGGGCCAAACCAAAGGCTACTATTTTGCCATTTTGCTCGGCAACCAATGCAAAATCAGGATCGAGGATGAGTTTAAGATCTTTGGCCAGATAATCAAATTCCTCGTCGGTTAAGGGAACAAAGCCGGTATTACTATCCCAGGCCGAGTTATATACTTCGCGAAGCTTGGCTGCTTCCTCTTTGAATTTTTTTAAATTTACTTTGCGGATAATGATATTGCTCCGTTTTAAACGCTCCTCTAAAGAGTTTAATAACCTTACCGATTTATCATCATATTCCTGCCCGTCCCAGTGCCATGCTATCATGTCAACATCCTTACCAAAGCCATAGCTTTCAATAAGGTTGGCGTAATACGGTTTATTGTAGGTGTTCATTAAAAACGCCGGGCTATCAAAGCCTTTAATCAATAATCCGCAAGCTTCATTGGTGCTAAAGTTTACCGGGCCTAAAAGCTGGCCGGTTACACCTTTGTTTTTAAGCCAGCCGGTAACTACATCAAACAGCAGGTTTGAAACCTCGGTGCTATCTATACAATCAAAAAAACCAAAAAAACCATCGTTTTTATGGTTGTATTCGTTGTGGGCGTTATTCAGGATGGCAGCGATACGGCCTACAATTTTATCGCCGTCGTAGGCTAAAAATGGCTGTAGTTTGTTATGCTTATGAAAAGGGTGAATGGTTAGCAGGTCGCGCTGGGCTATAAACAGTTCTGGAACATAGTTTGGGTCGCCCTCATACAAATCATGCGGAAAATCAATAAATGAAGCCAGTTCCTTTTTTGAACTAACTGTTACAATTTTTATCATGAGTGGTTTGCACTAATTGGTTGCCCTAAGGCTATATGAACGTAAAAGTCCGTGTGTACAGGCTTGCTTTTAATAAAACAGCAGCCAGTTATACACACGGACACTTTATATGATTATATTTTTTCTTTAACAGAAGTAACGCCTACGTCTTTAAATACTTTAGTCAGTTTTTCAACAGCTTCCTCAATTTGCTCAAATGTATGGGTAGCCATTAATGAGAAACGCAATAACGATGAATCTGAAGGTACCGCCGGCGACACAACAGGGTTAACAAATATTCCGGCCGCCTGCAGTTGTTTGGTTACCAGGAAAGTTTTCTCGTTATCGCGAACGTAGATAGGCAATATCGGGCTTTCGGTTGGGCCAAGGTCAAAACCTTCGTCCAGCAAAAGTTTCATAGCATAATTGGTATTATCCCAAAGTTTCTGAATCCTTTCGGGTTCTGATTCCATGATATCCAATGCTGCAATTACGCTGCCAACAGATCCGGGTGTCATACTCGCGCTAAACATTAACGAACGGCCGCGGTGCTTAATAAAGTCAACAGTATCCTTATCGGCAGCTATGAAACCACCTAATGAAGCTAATGACTTACTAAACGTACCCATAATGAGGTCAACATCCTTAGTAAGGCCAAAGTGCGATGCCGTACCTGCTCCATTATGACCGATAACCCCCAGGCTATGCGCATCATCAACCATGATGTTTGCACCATATTGGTCGGCAAGCTGCACTATTTCAGGTAGCTTGACTATATCACCTTCCATGCTGAAAATACCATCAACAGCAATAACCTTTACAGCCTCTTCGGGCAATAATGCCAGTTTGCGCTGCAGGTCGTTCATGTCGTTGTGGGCGTATTTTAACACTTTTGAAAACGAAAGGCGGCTGCCGTCAATGATGCAGGCATGATCGTACTCGTCTAAAATAATGTAATCATTACGGCCCGTAATGCAGGATAGTACGCCAAGATTTACCTGGTAGCCTGTGCTGAATAAAACGGCGGCCTCTTTGCCAACTAAAGCGGCAAGCCTGTTTTCTAACTCAATATGAATATCCAGTGTACCATTTAAAAAACGCGATCCGGCACAGCCTGTGCCATATTTATCAATCGCTTTTTTTGAAGCTTCTTTAATTTTGGGGTGATTGGTAAGGCCTAAGTATGAGTTAGATCCAAACATTAATACCCTTTTGTTGTCAATTAATACTTCAGTGTCCTGAGCAGACTCAATAGGCCTGAAATAAGGATACAATCCCTTCTCCCGGAGCATATTTGCAACCTGGAACTCGGCGATCTTCCCATGTAGTTTTTTAACCATGTATTAACTCTGCTTTAATTTTGCGTAAAAATACCATGAATAAGTGTATAACTTATACGGTAAATGTAATTTTTTTAAAATAAGCCTACAGAACGTATAAGTTCTGACAAAGCCGTATTAAACCACATGGCAAATTAATTAAAATTTTTATTTATTTGCTATGCCTTATTTTCATTTTTTTGTAAAAACGGCCAAAACATGTTTTTTGTAGCATTTTTATAAAGTTTACGTAAAATTTTTGTGGTTGGTGCTAATTTGCTAATATTAACCACATATTCGCACATTCCCTATATAATTTTGACTAAAACTAAGTGCTGCAGCATTTGTAGTTTAGGTTGGCGACCATTGACATCTATTTCTTCCGTATGAAAAAACTAAAGTACTTATCCCTCTTAACGATAGTCAATTTAACATTAATTTTACATTTACCGGCTTTCGCACAAACAGGTGTTGATACAATTACCGGGCCAGTCACGCTTAAGCAAGCTGTTGACTACGCGCTGCGCAACCAGCCGGCTGTAAGGCAGGCCGCTATTGACGAGCAAATAAACGAGCGCGATATCAGGATTGGCTTATCGGGATGGCTGCCCCAGGTAAATTCATCGGGTCTTTATAATTACTATTTTAAAGGGCAGCCGCAGGCGGGCGCGTCAGGGGCAAACATTCCTTCAAACGCGGGCAGTATCCGTAACCTGTCAACCCTGGGCGTTACCGCATCGCAGGTTATTTACAATAATGATGTGCTGCTGGCTTCAAAGGCTTCAAAATATTCGCGGGAGTACTATAAAGATAATACACTAAGCAGCCAGATAAATGTGGTAACCGACGTAAGCAAGGCCTTTTTTGATGTGCTGTTATCACAAAAACAACTGGATATTACCAATGAAGATATTACCAGGCTGCAACGGAGTTTAAAGGATGCCACCAACCGGTATCAGGCAGGCGTATCCGATAAAACAGATTTTAAACAGGCAACCATCGCCCTTAATAATTCAATTGCCACCCGTAAATCAACCGAAGAGTCTATCAAAAGTAAAACTGCTTATTTAAAACAAATTATGGGTGTAGCCGGGCCCAATACACTCACGCTGGCTTATGATTCATCCCGCTATGAGCAGGAGGTTGCTATAGATACCAACCAGGTGCTTGATGTAAATAACCGTATTGAGTACCGGCTGCTGCAAGCCAGTAAAGCGCTGAAGATTTTAAATGTTGATTATTACCATTATGGCTTCTTGCCTTCGCTATCGGCGGTGGGTAGTTATAATTATGCCTACTTTAACCACAATTTTAGCCCACTATATAGTAATGCCTACCCTACAGGTTATGTAGGCCTAACATTAAACCTGCCCATTTTTCAGGGCGGTAAGCGACTTCAGAATTTAAGCAAGGCGCGTTTACAGGTTGAACGTACCGACCTTGACATTGTAAATACCAAAAACAGCCTTAATACCGAGTATGTACAAGCCCTTGCCGGTTACAAAAGCAATTTTACCAGCTATAAACTGGTACGCGAAAATGTTGACCTTGCAAAAGACGTATATAAAATAGTAAGCCTGCAATACCGCGAAGGCGTTAAAACTTACCTTGATGTTATTGTAGCACAATCGGACCTGCGTACAGCTGAACTAAATTATTATAATGCACTGTTCCAGCTGCTGGCCAGGAAAATTGACCTGCAAAAGGCATTAGGCACATTGCCCGTACAATAAATAAGTTTAGCACTTAGGATATTTTTAAAAAAGACACTCAAACGAACAAATCACTATAATGAAGAACAGATATATATATTGGTTGGCCCCTGCAGCATTATTGGTATGGGCATCATGCGGCAAACAGGATAAAAAAGGCGCGGCCGCCCCGCCGCCAACCCCGGTTTCAATTGCCGATGCCACTGTTGGTAACGCTACCTATTATGATAGCTACCAGGGAACGGTTATATCCATTAATACCGTTGAACTGCGCAGCCAGGTACCAGGATTTGTAACCGGTATATTTTTTAAAGAAGGCGATATTGTTGAAAAAGGAAAAGTGCTTTATGAAATTGATAAGCGCAAATATGATGCAGCCTATCAGCAGGCGGCAGCCAATGTTTTGAGTGCGCAGGCCAACCTTACCAAAGCCCAAAAAGATGTTGACCGTTACAATATGTTGTTGAAAAACGATGCCATCGCACGGCAAACCGTCGACCAGGCTGTTGCGGCTTATGAAACCAATAAAAGTTCGGTTGCTGTGGCCAAAGCAGGCCTTGCATCGGCAGCCACCGATCTTTCGTACGCTACCATACGTGCGCCATTTACAGGCCGTATCGGCATATCGCAGGTAAGGTTAGGAGCACAGGTTGCAGTTGGTACCACGCTGATGAACACCATATCGGCCGAGCACCCTATTGGCGTGGATGTGGTGATTAACGAGCAGGATATTAACCGTTTTTATGGCCTGCAAAAATCAAGCAGCGATACCACTTTTAAATTACAATTGCCCGATGGTAAAACCTACAATAAAACAGGCAAAGTTTTAGCTATTGACAGGGGAGTAAGCAGTGGTACCGGCAGCATCAAAGTAAGGATCCAGTTCCCGAACGAAGATGATGTATTGAAAGATGGCATGAGCTGCGTTTTACAGGTGCTCAACAACCAATCGGGTAACAGGGTTCAAATACCTAATAAAGCCGTGACCGAGCAAATGGGCGAGTTTTTTGTTTTTGTAACCAGGGATACCACAGTTAAAGATACCGCCGACGATAAAACGATAAAAGACAGGCGGGATACTATTGCCAAACAAGTAAAAGTGAAGCTTGGCCCGCGTGTAAATACCAGTATTGTAGTAATGGAAGGTATTAAAGCAGGCGATAAGGTGGTAACTGACGGTTTCCAGCGTTTGCGCGATGGCGGCCGCATTACACTTGGCGCAGGTGGCCCGCCGGCTGGTGCAGCAGCCAAAAAATAGTATGAACAGATAAGGAAAAATTTAAGCGATTGGCAGGATAATCCCCTGCAAAACTTAATAATAAAAAGAATGATTGCAGATACTTTTATAAAACGACCGGTTACCGCGATAGTGATCTCCCTGGTGATTGTTATTGTTGGTTTACTGTCAATGAGCAGCCTGCCTATCGGGCAATATCCTGATATAACCCCGCCCACGGTTTCGGTTACAGGTACTTATACCGGTGCCGATGCCCTCACTGTTGAGCAAACTGTTGCTACCCCTGTAGAGGTGCAGGTAAATGGTGTACCCGGCATGACCTACCTGCAAAGTAACAGCAGCAGCAACGGCCAGATGAGCATGACCGTTAACTTTGATGTAGGTACCGATATTAATATAGCCGCGCTTGATGTGCAAAACCGGGTTGGTATTGCTACACCCACTTTACCGCAGGAGGTGCAGCGCCTGGGCCTTGTGGTGCGTAAACGTAACCCCAGTATATTAATGCTGGTGGCCATGTTTTCGCCAAAAGGGACGCATGACGTTACATTTACTGACAACTATGCCAACGTTTTTATAAAAGATGCTATACTGCGTACCAAGGGCGTAGGTGATGTTGTGAGCCGTGCCGATGATTTTAGTATGCGTATCTGGCTTAACCCTGCCAAGCTGGCTTCATTAGGCATGAGCGCCGCCGATGTTACCGCTGCCCTGGCCGAGCAGAACGCCCAGGTAGCCCCCGGCACGGTTGGCGCCACGCCGCAACAAGCGTCGCAAACCTTTGAATATTCGGTACTGGTTAAAGGCCGTTTAAGCAAACCTGAAGAGTTTGGTAACGTAATTATTAAAACGGTGCCCGCTACCGGTGCCATTGTGCACTTAAAGGATGTGGCACGTATTGAGCTGGGTAAGTTTAACTACTCGGGTAATTCGTTTGTTGATGGCAAAAGGGCATCATACCTGCTGGTTTACCAGGCGCCAAACAGCAACTCGCTCGAGACTGCCCAAAACGTTTATGACACCATGAACGAGCTAAAAAAAAGCTTCCCTGCCGATATTGATTATGTAGTGCCTTTTGAAGCGGTTACCGTGGTAAAAGTATCAGTAGGCGAAGTGGTTGATACCTTACTTATTGCTTTGGGGCTGGTTATTGTGGTAGTATTTTTATTCCTGCAAAACTGGCGCTCTACGTTAATTCCTGTTTTGGCCATACCGGTATCTATTATAGGTACTTTCATATTTTTTATACCCCTGCACTTCACTATCAATACCCTAACCTTGTTTGGGTTTGTACTGGCTATTGGTATAGTAGTTGACGATGCCATTGTGGTGGTTGAGGCTGTGCAACATTATATGGATGAGGAAGGCATGACGCCGACAGAGGCTACCAAACACGCCATGGCCGATATATCGGCACCGGTAATTGCCATCGCTTTAATATTAGCGGCTGTATTTGTGCCGGTAGGTTTTGTGCCAGGCATTGTAGGGCGGCTTTATCAGCAATTTGCTATCACTATAGCAATATCGGTATTGATATCGGCTTTTGTTGCACTTTCATTAACTCCGGCTTTGTGTACGCTGCTGCTTCGCCCGCATAAAATAGATAATAAATCAAAGGGGCTTAATAAATTCTTCTTTGTATTTAATGAATGGTTTACCCGTGTAACCGGCCGGTACCGCAACACAGTTGATAAGGGGATCAAAAACTCTAAATTTGTTATTATTATCCTGGTATGTATTATTGTTGGCGCTATTCTGCTCTTTCATAATAAACCATCGGGCTTTATACCATTGGAGGATGATGGCCGTGTTTATATTACGTATGACCTGCCCGAAGCTTCGTCAACAGTACGTACAGTTGCTGTACTGCACCAGATGATGAAAACGCTTGACAGTGTTCCCGAAATTGCCCATTATGCTGCTTTGGGAGGCTTAAACGCCATTAGTTTTGCCAGTAAGGCCAATAGCGCAACCATGTTTGTGCAGCTTAAGCCCTGGGACGAGCGTAAAGAAAAATCGCAGCAAATTACCGCTCTTGTTGCCAAACTAACCAAAAAACTGGCGCGGTTTAAAGAAGCTAACGTAATTGTTATTCAACCGCCTGCTATTCCAGGTTTGGGCAGCACTGGTGGATTTTCATTTATCCTGGAAGAAAAGCAAGCCGGGGGCGATATTAAAGTGTTTGAAAAAACACTGAGGAATTTTGTTGGAGAGGTTAATAAACGACCGGAAATTGCCAGGGCCTTTACCTTTTTTACAGCAAGTACACCGGCTTATCAATTAACCATCGATAGGGAAAAGGCCAAGAAATTAGGGGTATCCATATCTGATGTTAACAGCGCCCTGCAAACGTACCTGGGCAGTACCTATATTAACGATTTTACCATTTACGGGCGAAATTTCAGGGTGCTTGCGCAAGCCGATACTGCCTTTAGGACCAACGTAAGTAACATTGGGCAGTACTTTGTGCGTAACCAGTTTGGTACTATGGTCCCCTTAAGTACCCTTACGTCCTATAAGGTTATTGAAAACTCGCCCTTAATTGCGCATTATAACCTGTTCCGTTCGGCCGAGATAAATGGCAGTACCAAACCGGGTTACAGTAGTGGTGATGCTATAACTGCCTTAAAAGAAGTTGCGGCCAAATCGCTGCCCCAGGGTTTTGGGTACGAGTTTTCGGGCTTAAGCCGCGAGGAATTACTATCGGGATCAAAAACGGTTTACATATTTGCCCTCTCAATTGGGTTTGTATTCCTGTTTCTTGCTGCTTTGTATGAAAGCTGGTCGGTGCCATTCTCGGTATTGCTATCGGTGCCGTTAGGCGCGTTTGGGGCTATCCTTTTCCTTAGTTTCTGGCCCGACCTTACTAATAACGTTTACGCCCAGATTGGTTTGATAACCTTGATTGGGCTGGCGGCCAAAAACGCCATCCTGATTGTTGAGTTTGCCAAAGAACGGGTAGATAGAGGGATGAACCTTGAAAAAGCTACTCTCGAGGCGGTAAGGCTAAGGCTGAGACCAATCATCATGACATCAATGGCTTTTATATTGGGCGTTGTGCCACTGATGATAGCTTCCGGCGCGGGTGCCGAAGCCCGGAAAACCATTGGGTGGACGGTATTTGGGGGGATGTTAACCGCTACGTCGCTGGCTATATTTATAGTGCCGGTGTTGTATTACCTGATAACCAAATTTGCTTACGGTAAAGAGAAGCTTGCCGAGATGGAAAAAAATTACAAACCCGAAAATGGGCACGAGCCACAAGCTTGATAAATTAGCAAAAGCTAATACACAAAAATGGCCGGAAGAAATTCCGGCCATTTTTGCTAAAAAAACGAGCGTAATTTTAGCAACTAATTAAAAACGATTTAGCAATCTAATGCAGAGGTCTAATTTATTTTAGCGCATAGTTAATATAGCCACCATCGGCCAATAGCTCTGCACCGTTTATAAAGCTTGCATCGTCCGAGGCGAGGAACAACACCGCCTTCGCAATTTCATCGGCATCGCCCAACCTTTGCAGCGCCGTGGCGGCAGCTAAATATGTCTTTGCTTCAGGAGGTACTGCATAATCTAATCCTGGTGTTTGAACTGGCCCCGGGCTAATAATATTTACGCGGATCTTTCTGTCGGCCAATTCATTTGCGGCAATCTGGGCAATTTTATTTAACGCCCCCTTGGTGGCAGAATACACGCTGGTGCCTAAATTTGAAGCTGTTGCTACCGTTGAGGAAGTGAATATTACAGATGCCCCATTTACCAGGTGCGGAATTAATTTTTGCAGCGTGAAAAATAGGCCTTTCACATTGGTGTTAAATTGGGCGTCAAAATCTGCTTCTGTTGCCTGTTCAATTGGGGCAAAAACAGCTATTCCTGCGTTAAGGAAAAGTACGTCTAATTTGTTTCCGCTTGCAGTAACTGCTTTTTCAAGAATCGAAATCTCTACCAGTTTTGAAGTATCCGACACTACGGTTTGCAAATTTGGGCTGTCGATCTCTGTGGCAGCTTTTTGCATATTAACGGCACTTCTGCTGGTAATCCAAACGTTTGCCCCGGCATTGATAAATGCTTTTGCGGTTGCTAATCCAATTCCGGTGCTACCCCCGGTTATAACTACATTTTTACCTTTAAAGTTCATGACTTAATTTTTTAATATTTACGGAGCAAACTTAGGATATAGAAATTTATTTTAGTTACTTTGTAACTAAAAGTAACAGTAACATTTGGGTAACAAGGTAACTTATGACAGACAATGTATGTGTGCCAGGACACAAAAAAGAAATTATGGCCGTGCATGATGCAATGGACGTGCTGAACGGCAAATGGAAAATCTCTATTATTTCGTCTATTTGCTATTATAATAAAAGAAGGTTCTCTGATATTTTGAACGATGTAAACGGCATATCAAACAAAATGCTGAGTAAGGAATTAAAGGAGCTGGAAATAAATAAGCTGATAAAGCGGACTGTTTTAGACACTCAGCCTGTAACCGTTCAATATAACCTGACCGAGTACGGACAAACACTGCAGACTATTATCAACAACCTGGCCGATTGGGGAATGAAACACCGACAGGTAATTATAGATGATATGTAAAATTAAAATAGGAGAGGCTCAAAACCTCTCTTTTTTGTTTTTGGCAAAGCCATATAGCTCGCTGCGGACGGCTGTTTTTACATCATTTTAGTTTAAACCAAACAGAAATTCTTTAATAGGATACACTATGCTGAACAGTAGTGCTCCTGTTTTCTGAACATTAATTTGATGTTAAGTTTATTTCATAAATAGATAAAAAGTTGGTATTTGAGAGTGAAATAGTGTGCTGATAATCAATATCTAAGCACATGTTTTTTGTAACATACCTGTTGTAAGAATTGATTTTTGAATAGTCATGCCAATCTCACAAGCGCCAAAAAATGCTACAATGGCAAAGTATTTGTAAAAGGGGTATCAACGCGGCAATAAAACTGCGGACTATTTACTAAAAATTACAACTATGAAAACAGTGACAAAAGTTATAGCAGGCGCTTTTACAGCAGCAGCTATATTCGTCGGAACAAATGTTAATGCTCAAACAACCCCAGCCAACAAATTACGCTTTGGTATCGGTGTTGAAGCTGGTATACCAACCGGCGACATTCATGATTATTCAAAATTTGAATTAGGTGGTACAGGACGTTTACAATATGGTGTAAACAACAATGTGGCCTTAACGCTAACTTCGGGTTACTATAATTTCTTTGGTAAAACTTACACTACTTCGGTAACTACACCAACGGGTACTGCCACATCTACTTTTAAAGCCAGGTCGTTGGGTATGATCCCCGTTAAAGCTGGTCTTAAAGCATTCGTTTCGGATGGTTTCTACCTTTCGGGCGAGGCTGGCGCAGGTTTTGAAGTTCACCCAACAGTAGCAGGCGGTGATAAAAACACCAAACTTATCCTTTCACCTGGTTTAGGTTATGCAACCAAATCATGGGATATAGGCGCACGTTACGAAAACTTCTCGGGCCAGGGCAGTAACTATGGCCTGGTAGGTTTACGTTTAGCTTACGGGTTTGGGTTGTAATATCAAAAACTCCAATAATAACAAGAAAGCCCCTCGTCGTGATGATGAGGGGCTTTCTTGTTTATTGTCTGAATCAGAATTTACACAATTAGTGAATTAGCAGAATTAGCAGAATTTAAGTTGAAACGTTCTTCATTTTCAAATCTTCAAATTAATTATTTCATCTGCACATTTAAAATCTGAAATCTGCACATCTTACACCAGTTTCCCCAACGCTTCTTTAATCCTTCTTACCGCTTCAATCAGCTTATCTTCGGCCGCAGCGTAGGATAAACGGATAGCGGTAGGATCGCCGAATGAATCGCCGCCAACGGTGGCAACATGGGCTTCTTCTAAAAGATAAATACTCAGTTCATCAGCATCTTTAATGGTTCTGCCATTATAGCTTTTACCAAAGAATGAAGTTACTTCAGGGAAGAAATAGAAAGCGCCATCGGGCAGGTTTACTTTTAGTCCTTCAATTTCGCTCAGTAATTTATACACTATATCGCGGCGTTTTTTAAATGCGGCGCGCATTTCCAGTACGGTTTCTAAACCACCTTCGTAAGCGGCAACACCGGCACGCTGGGTGATTGAACAGGTACCGGAGGTTATTTGTCCCTGCATTTTATCGCAGGCAATGGCTATCTCTTTATTTGACGCCGTGTAACCAATTCTCCAACCGGTCATGGCAAATGCTTTCGACCAGCCGTTGATGATGATCACACGGTCTTTAATATAATCAAACTGCGCTATTGATTCATGTTTATCAACGTAGTTGATGTGCTCATAAATCTCATCGCTTAAAATGTAAACATCCGGGTGCTTTTCAAATACCTTTGCCAAACCTTCCAGTTCATCTTTACTGTAAACGCTGCCTGTAGGGTTACAAGGCGACGAGAACATAAACAATTTGGTTTTAGGGGTTATAGCAGCTTCTAATTGTTCGGGGGTAATTTTAAAATTTTCCTCAACAGTAGTATTGATAAAAACACTTACACCTTCGGCAAGTTTAACCACTTCGCTATACGATACCCAGTAAGGGGTAGGGATAATTACTTCCTCGCCCGGGTTAACCAAACATAATACCGCGTTGGCAATGGCTTGTTTGGCACCGGTTGAAACTACTATCTGGCTAAAATCATAATCAAGGTTATTCTCATTCTTTAGCTTGGCAACAACCGCCTTGCGCAGTTCAGGATAGCCCGCTACCGGAGTGTAGTAGGTAAAGTTTTTATCCATGGCCTGCTTGGCAGCTTCTTTGATGTGTTCTGGTGTATGAAAATCAGGCTCGCCAAAGCTCAAACTGATTACATCCACGCCTTTTGCGGCAAGTTCACGGCCCAATTTGGCCATTTTAATTGTTGCTGATTCGGATAGGTTATTTATCCGGTTACTTAATGCGCTCATATAAATTATGTTATCGCGGCAAATATAGAAAATAACTTTACTGCTACTTACGCTTGTTATTTATAAATTTGTGGCCTAATAAAGATTGCCTTGAAGGAACAAAAAAGGATCATATTAATTTCGCTGATCACGGGTATTGTGTTGATGATGGCGAAATTCGGGGCTTACTTTTTAACCGGTTCCAATTTTGTATTAAGTGATGCCGCCGAAAGTATTGTTAATGTAATAGCCAGTTCCTTCGCTTTCTTTAGTATATACCTTGCTGCACAGCCACGCGATGAAAATCACCCCTACGGGCATGGCAAGGTAGAGTACTTTTCGGTATTTATCGAAGGATCGCTTATAGGCATTGCAGGGCTCATCATTATCGGAAAATCGGTTTATAGTTTAATTCATCCCGAAAATATTCATGATTTGCTCACCGGCGCGGTTATTATTGGCGCAACCGGCGCTGTTAACGGCGCTTTGGGGTATTATATGATCCATAAAGGGAAAGTATTACGATCAATAACGCTTGATGCAGATGGGCATCATTTAATAGCCGATATGGTAACCAGCATTGGCCTGGTGGCAGGTTTACTATTGATCCATTTTGTGGGCCTGGTATGGCTTGATAGTGCTTTATCTATTTTGGTAGCATTGTATTTAATTTATAGCGCATACAAACTGGTACGCCGCTCTGTAGGCGGACTTATGGACGAGGCCGACATAGATGTAGTTAACGAGGTAATAAAAGTACTAAGCGATAAACGCCGCGATGCCTGGATAGATGTACATAACCTGCGTGCTCAAAAATATGGTCACGAACTGCATATTGACTGCCACCTTACCCTACCCAGTTATTTTGATTTGAATACGGTGCATACCGAGGTATCCTTGGTTGATAAAATGATTAACCAGGAGGTAGGTATAAAAACCGAACTGTTTATCCATACCGACCCGTGTTTGCCCAATTGCTGCCACTATTGCAGCATGCCCAATTGCCCCATCAGGAGCGAGGCCAAAACAGAAACTATTGAGTGGACCATGGATATTGTAGTACGAAATAAAAAACACTTTGAATAATGACGTATTTTAATGTAAGGGTTTACGGCCTGTTGCTTAATGATAACGACGAATTGCTGGTAAGCGATGAGCAGGAATATGGGATGCAGTTTACCAAATTCCCCGGCGGTGGCCTTGAACTGGGCGAAGGCCTGGTTGATGGGCTTAAGCGTGAATTTATGGAGGAGTGCAACCTGGAAATTGAGATTGTAGGACATTTTTATACAACTGATTTTTTTGTGAAATCGGCCTTTAACAATTCGCAGGTCATCAGCGTTTACTATTTGGTACGGAGCATAAGCCCGGTGAATTTAGTTACCAAAACTATAGCCTTTGATTTTGACGGCGAAGGCGAAGTGCTGCAGTCATTCAGGTGGATAAACTTAACTGCCCTAAGTATAGCCGATTTTGCATTCCCTACAGATAAGCGGGTAGTTGAACTTTTACAGGATGAGCTATGAGCCTTACCGAACGCGACCTTAAAGTAATATGGCACCCCTATACCCAAATGAAAACCGCGGCGCCGCCTGTACCCATTGTAAGGGGGGCGGGTGCTTTATTGTTTGATGAAACGGGCAAACAATATATTGATGCCGTATCGTCCTGGTGGGTAAACATTCATGGACACGCGCATCCGTATATCGCACAGAAAGTAGCGGAGCAACTGCAAAAACTGGAGCATGTGATCTTCGCGGGCTTTACCCATGAAGGCGCTGTTGAATTAGCCGAGCGGTTATTGACCCATTTACCCGATAACCAGGAAAAAGCATTTTACTCAGATAATGGCTCAACCGCCATCGAGGTAGCTATAAAAATGTGCCTGCAATACTGGAATAACAAAGGGCAGCAGCGCGCCAAAATACTGGCTTTTAACAATGCCTACCACGGCGATACCTTTGGTGCCATGGCTGTAAGCGGCCGCAGCGCATTTACCAAAGCCTTTGATAGTTTATTGTTCGAGGTTGAGTTTATTGATACGCCCAACGCAGATAACATCCAAAATCTCAAATCTCAAATCTCAAATCTCAAATATCAACTGGCTTGTTTTATTTTTGAGCCATTGGTGCAGGGATCTGCAGGCATGTTGATGTATGAGGCTGAATACTTGAATGCGCTGATGGCCCACTGCAAACAGGAGGGTGTGCTGATGATTGATGACGAAATTTTTACCGGTTTTGGACGTACCGGTAAATCATTTGCTTGTGATTATTTGCAGGTACAACCCGATATCATGTGCTTCTCTAAAGGCTTAACGGGCGGCACCATGGCATTAGGCTTAACAACTTGTACCCAACACATCTACGATGCCTTTTTATCCGATGATCGCTTGAAAACCCTTTTTCACGGCCATTCGTTCACGGCCAACCCGGTAGCCTGCGCATCGGCACTGGCAAGCCTGGATTTGTTTGAACAGCCCCAAACAGCTGCAAATATCCAGCGGATTGTTGACGCGCATACATTATTTGCAGGTAAAATTAAACATCACCCTAAAATAAAAACCATAAGGCAAACGGGTACTATTTTAGCTATGGAATGGGAAACGGGAGATAATACCTCTTATTTCAGTTCACTTCGCGATAAATTATACCATTACTTTTTAGCTGCCGGTGTTATATTACGCCCCCTGGGCAACGTAATTTACATTTTACCGCCGTATTGCATTACTGATGATGAACTACAGTATGTTTACAGCAAAATAGAGCAGGCATTACAAGAGATATAACATGTTATTAAACAAACTTCTACCGCAAATAATAGCCGATAACCAGTTGCACTCCCGCTGGCTGAACACGCTGTCGCTGATGGAAAACACCGGGGCCCGCAAAATTTCGGCCAGTGAAGACCCGCTTACGGTGACTTATATTATCCTGAAACATGCTGCCGAAGAGCATCGCCATGCTTTCTACCTCAAAAAACAACTGGAAAAAACAGGTGTTGAGCTGCCAACCTACGCCGCCGAATACCTGCTGGCCCCCGGCTCAAGCAAATACTACTTAAACCAGCTGGATATTGATGTTTGCCGCTACCTGAAAAGCGAATTGAACCTTACAGGCCCCGAACTTCGTTTTGCGGCTTATTTGCTGGTAACATATGCTATTGAAGTTCGTGCCGATGAACTTTACCCCATTTACCAATCGGCCCTTGACGAAGCCGGCAGCAAGGTAAACGTAAAATCAATTATCCTGGAAGAAGAAGGGCACCTGGAAGAAATGCTTAACCAGCTGCACAAATTCTCGCCCGATTGGGAAAAACACGCCAATAAAGCGGTAGCTTTTGAAACCAGGTTGTTTGAAATGTGGGTGAAGCAGTTGGGAGCTTCGTTAAATTCAAAATTCAAAAGTTAAAATTCAAAATTTATTTCTGAACCGGAATTTGTTGAATTTAGGAATGTGCAGAATTTTTTAATTGGCCTGCTGACGAAATCCGACGTTTTTCATCGAGTATTTTGAATGCGTCTTCAATTGGGATGGAGGGTTCGTTAAGTAATTTCACTTCGTCATATAACCGAATATCTTCCAATTCGTCTAATTCTTCTTCTGTAGGCATATTCAAATTACGGCTATTAAAAATAAAAAAGCAAACCTGGAGCAATCAATATAGCGCATTTATTAATCTAAATTCTGCCAATTCTTTAATTCTAAAAATTCCGGTTCAGAAAAAATCCTGTTAATCCCGCAAAATCCTGAAAATCGTGTTTAGTAACTCATATACTCCGTATATACCTCCTGCAAAAAGGCCTTGCCGTATAAAAGCACGTTATCAGTAGTCTTCGCATCCGCGTTTTTATTGCCGGTGTAAACTACCCTGCGGCCGGAGTTATCGTACGATACCACTTGTTGGGGTGTCATAAAACAAAAGCCATTGTCCCAGTCAAAAAAAGCAAAATCTTTGGTAGTAGGGTTTAGCAGATCTTTCGACCACTTGAACTGGTGATGGGGCAGGCCAAGCTGGGTAAGCAGGGTGGCGGCAATATCTGTTTGCCCGCCCAGTTTATTGATTTTTTTGCCGCGGTATTCGGGCTTTATCACGTCGCCAAAAAACAGCAGGGGGATGTGGTATTTTACCGGGTTATAAGCTTCGGATACATTGCGCGGCAGACGGTGCCCATGGTCGGCTACTAAAATAAACAGGGTGTTTTTATACCAGGCCTGCTTTTTGGCTTGTTCAAAATAGGCGTTGAGGCATGAGTCGGTAAAGTAGGCGGTACTCCTGAACTTGTTGCTGGCATCACCCGCCTCATCGTCTTCCGGAAAATGTCCTTTTACGGGCAGCACAAAAGGCTCGTGATTGGTTGATGTTTGCAGGTAGGTAAAAAAATGCTGCTTTTGTTGTTGGGCAAAATCCAGATGTTTAGCAAAAAGCACATCGTCATAAATACCCCATTGGGTTTTAACCAGGCTTTTATCAAAGGCGGCCTCGTCGGTAATATGATCAACCTGGTGGTTTTTCATAAACAGGTCAAAATGCATGTAATTGCTTTTTCCGCCGTAAAAATATGACGTTGGATAGCCCGCCGTCTTAAGTGATGACGCTATGGCCGGCAGCTTTTTATTTTTTAAAGTATCGGCAACAATGGTACGAATGGCCTGCGACGGAAAGCCGCTCATGATAGATACGATGCCTTTGTCGGTCCTGTCGGCAGATGAGTAAATGTTATTGAACAGGATGCCGTTTTTAATGAATTTTTCAAAGTTGGGTGCTACGCCTTTATCGCCGCCTAATGACTCAATCACATCGGCAGTATAGCTTTCTATCTGGATAATGACAATGTTGGGCCTGTTGGTGGTAAGTATGTTTCTTGTGCTGTCACCATTATAGCTATAAGCTTCCTGCACAAGCTGGGTAGCGCTGCCTGGCTGCATGAACACAAACGGGTTATATGGGCGGCCAAGGTTTTCAACTACGTTGTTAAACAGGTTCCATTCGGTATTAAGGGCTGCCTGGTTGAGGAATTCACGGTCGGAAAAATAGGCTGAATTTTGATCTACGGGTACAGGTTGTAAACCGCCCCGCATCAGCAAAAAGTTGAAGAAAAGGAGCAAAATGATAATTATCGTTTTTAGCCTGGGCTCCACCGCCGGCTTTTTAAATTTAAAGTCAATGATCTTTAATGACAGATATATACCCGAGGCTAATAGTACCAGGCAAATGGTAACAGTGCGGCCCACCGGCGAAGAGCCTGTTGAGGCAAATGCTTCGGACGGCGCATCGTATAATGATTTAAAAACCCTGAACACCACTTTGGTGCCCCACTCGCGGAAAATGTTGAAATTGAGACCCGTATTTAACGAGATAAAAAACAGGCAAACCCAAACATATACTTTAAGCCAGATGGGTTTGATGTGTGTATTTGGTATGCACCAGTTAACCAGGAAAACCAAAAGGGGGATGGCACTGATGTAGGCTGCTGCCGAAGCATCAAGCCGGAGACCGTAAAAATAGGTTTGTATGATGTCGCTTAGGCCGGCATCTTTAAGTTTAGGCAGAAAATATAGTTCGAACGCCAGCCGGGTTATTGCGAAGAACAATAACCAGAATAAAAAAAATCTGACTAAACTGAAAAGGTTTCTTAACATACAGGGGTACAAAAGTAGTACTTTACTGCAATGTTAAGAAACCTTTAGTTAATTGTTAAAGCAATGGCTTACCTGCCGCCGCGCATGGCCTTCAAATCGTCAAGAGTTATCCTGTCAAAATCAGCAGGGATGCCAAATGTGCCTGCAGGAACTTTTTGCTCGGTTACACCGGTAACGGTAACCTCGGTTGACTGGCCCTGGCTAAATGATGTGTATTGAACCGGGAAACCGCCAATGCCCTGGTAGTACTTAGCTACACCGGCCAATGGTATTTCAACATCATTGGTGATCCAGATATCGTAAGTTTTGCTGGTTTTTTTATCAGTGGCAACCACTTTTTTACAGTTAAAGCCATTGATAACCTTAGTTTCGGTGCCTGGTGCAAACGTAAACTGAGGTAAACCAGCCATTATCTGGTCAATATCATCTGGTGTTGCAACGGCCGCCTTTTTGATATTGGCAACAGGTACATCAACCAAAACTACCATGGATTTAGCACCGGCATCAGTCAAAATTTTGATGTTGGCGGGACCGTTTGAAAAAGCAAAGGCATTTGAATCTGCCCGGAAATAACTTTTAGCATTTATTTGCTGCCCCATCATGGCTGTAGTAAAGTTTACTACGCCTTCGGTGTATTTTTTTTGTGCGCTTGCACTCATTACAGTTGCGGTAAGGGCAAGGCCTAAGGCAACACTTAAAAATTTTATCCTCATTGTTTTAATTTGATTATACCAATTTACCTGTTTTTAACTTAAAGACAAATTTATTGGTAGTTAGTTTAATGTTGTTAATTAGATACTATAATCAGCGAATTGTTACGTTTTAAAAATTTAAAGTTTACATTCAGTGCCTTTGCACCTTCGGCAAATCTTTCAATGGTTTGGTTACTGTTGCTGCCATCAATAATCAATGTTTGGTAATCATAGTTACTATTTACTGCTTGTAAATTGGTGTGCGGATTGCCGGTAATATATAAATAGCTGGTTATCAGTTTGCCTGGTAGCTGTTGGTTTTGTAATTGCTTATCAAATATAATTATCCTTTTATTATAAAACTGCATTAATGCTCCCTGTTTTTTAAACCATGTTAAACTGATGTTTTGGCTTAAGCCTACAGTGATGGTATGCCCCACCTTTGCACTATCTAAATACGGCTGCACCGAATATTTATAATTTTTATCGGTATCTGCAAGGTTGGTAAGTATAACCGCGCTGCCGCCGTTTTTAAATACAATACCTGTGTTTTTGCGCAGGTTTAAAAACGCGATAGAGTGGGTACTTTCGGCCCGGTACCTTTTCAGGCTGATGCTTATGGCAAATAGCAGCAGGCCGGCCAGGCTAAGCTTTACAAGCCATGTTTTTTTATTGTACAAATAGTAAAACGCGCATATCATGATCAGGTAAAGCAGCAAATACTCCGGCACTGTAAGCCATATTTTACCAATGCTGGCAAAGGGCGCATATTCAATAATTGCCAGCGCTTTGTTCATGAACAGTATGGTATACTCCAATAACCGCGCCAGTAAAGTTGATAGCAAGGGCACCCATGAAAGCGCCAGGTAGGTCACACCACTGTACATGATAACCGATGTGGGTATAATAATAAGCAGGTTAGTCAGTAAAAAATAAACCGGGAACTGGTGAAAATACAATGCACTCAGCGGAAACGTGATAACCTGCGCGGCTATTGACACCGAGCAAGCCATCCAGATTTTATCTGCCCATTTATTTTTAAACACCACCCATCTATATACAATCGGCTGTAAAACCACCAGCCCGGCTACTGCCAGGTATGACAACTGGAAACCAACATCGGTTATTAAAAGCGGGTTGTACAACAGCAGGGCGAACGCCGATACGGCCAGGATATTAAGCAAATTGATATACCGGGCATATGTTTTGCCGATGATAACCATGCTGATCATCACCGCCGCCCGGCACACGGCAGGCGAGAAGCCGCTGAGCAGCGAATAGTACCAGATAAGCGCGATAATGATAACTGCTTTTATTACCCGGCCATGCCGGTTGCTATTCAAAAAACCAAGGGTAAATTGCAGCAAAATATAAATGATGGCCACATGCGCGCCTGAAACCGATAATACATGAACAGTGCCTGTTTTGGAATAGGCCTGCAAAATATCGCTGCTCAAATCGGCTTTGTAACCCAGTATCAGGGTTGATGCTACTGCTATAGCGCCGGGATCATGCATTTGCTGCTTAAACCTGTTAATCATTTGCTGCCGTAGCCGCAGCGAAAATGCGATGAGCGGGTTGCCCGTGCCATGTTTTATAACCCTATACATACCCGGGTATAAAAATGCCTGGTAGTAAATATTTTGATGCGCCAGGTATTGTTTATGGTTGAATTCGCCGGGGGTAAAGGGGGGATCGATAGGAGTGTACTTCGCCGGGATAACCAACTCGTCGCCATATTGCAGGGATATGGCTGCGCTGTCTTTAATGGTCACCAGCAGTGTGCCGGTAACGGGCATTGATTGTTTGTAGTTAACGCTTTGCCCTACCGTTGCCGTAAAACGGAGAAGCCCGTTTTTAAGCTGCGGTTCGGTATTGATTTTTATGGATAGATATCGGGCCGGTGACCTCGAAAAATGCCGGGTATCGTTCAGTTCGTTATTGTTGATGGCGCTGATGCAGCCTGCCGCAAACAGGATGAATGTGATCAATAACCCGCCAAGCCACCTGGTTTTATAAATGGCCAGCCGCTGATAGCTTAAATTCAGCAGGATAAAGGCACTACCCAAGCCGCCGAAAATGATCCAAAGTAAAGGCAGGTATGCGGCTGTAATAAAGCTGATACCTGAGGCTACCCCCAACAAAAAGGGTAGGAGCAATACAACAAAAGGGATCTCGCCTTTATGGTTCGCGATCATTTATGATATGGTAAAAGCAATAAAGATATGTTTTAGGCGGATACGTCAAATAAATGAGTTGAAATAAATCAGCAGATTGATCGATATCAGAATATTGCGCTTTTTAATTGCCGGAATTGAAGGGCTATCGGCTTGTTGCAGCTCAAGAGCCATGGGCTCGGGGCATGTTGTAGCAACGGGTTTCAACCCGTTGTTATAAAGCCCAGCCGAAATGAGTGCCATAGGCACGGTTCATTTAATGCACGGTGATATTGGGAATGTTAAGGAAACGCGTTGATCATATGGGCCGAGCCCACGGCTCTCTTTTATCCTTTGTTTGTTATTCCCCGGGTTGAAACCCGGGGCTACAATATTGGCCGAGGCTACGCCTCTTGCTTAGCAACCGAATAATGTCGGGCGGATACCTACAGCTGGTCCCTTACTTCCAACAGGAATTTTTTAATGTTTTCGAGAGAGTCGATCACCCGTTGGTTTTCTTTGTGATCGCCAAGGTTGCTTTTCAGGTGTTCTTTGGCGCCGTTCAGGGTATAGCCTTTATCGCGGATGAGGTGGAAGATGATCTTAAAATTCTCGATGTCCTCCGGAGTAAAATAGCGGTTGCCTTTTTTGTTCTTTTTAGGCTGCAATACATCAAACTCCTTTTCATAAAAACGGATAAGCGATTGGTTTACATCAAACATGGCCGATACCTCGCCCATGGTGTAATACATTTTGCTTATTTCGCGTTCTTTGTAAGCCATATATGCAAAGGTATCTTTTTGAATTCGGAATTGGGAATTTCGATTTCGGATTTTTGTCAGCAAAATGTAGATGCATGGATGCACTTCAACAAAACATCATCTTAAGTCAACAGTACTAAGCCGTAAGTCTAAAGTTGCGCGTAACCAGCGTTGTTTGCAAACCATTGCGAAACCAAAATTGGTGTCTCAGTTTATTTTCTTAAAATACTTTGAAATACAGTTTGACTTATTTAACTTTATATTTCAAAGTACTTTTATTTACAATAAAAACTCAATAGGAATCAGACAATATAATATACTGATATGAACAGATTTGAAGAACTATACTACGAGGCAAGGGCCGACAAATGGTTTAAACGGTTTGCCGTTTTTTGCCGCATTGCTTTAGCAGCCGGGTTTTTAATAGCGGGCTTCGTAAAGATCATGGGCGAACGATTTGCCGCCGGCCTGCCCCACAATAACCCTTTAGGGCATTATTTTGATGCCTTGCAACTTACCGGATACTACTATACTTTTATCGGGATTGTCCAGGTTGTAACAGCTATATTGTTACTTTTCCCCAGAACTTCCCTTCTTGGTGCATTGATGTATTTTCCCATCATCGTTAATATTTGTGTGCTTACTTATGCTACCCGGTTTGACGGTACCCGCGGTACCACGATGATGCTGCTGGCAAGCCTGTTTTTATTGATTTGGGATTATGACCGCTTAAAACACATTTTACCAGTTAAGCAACAGCCCAAAACAGATCCTCATGTGGTGAAGAAGCCCCTGGGGATGCGACTTCGGGTCATGTTTTTTGGAGGCTCCTTTGCATTGGTGGCTTTTATCATCGTCGGTACTTTCTATTTATATGATATTATACCGGGCAATGCCGAAGATGAGTGCAGAAACCAATGCGCTTCCAGCAAAAATCCCCAGGCTTGCCAGGTTTTCTGCGACTGCATTTATAAGAAAGGCCAACCACTGGATAGTTGTTTGGTAACTTTTGATAAGGCAAAAGATATACGTAAACCTGGCAGGAGGTAGCTGGTTTTAATTTAATTGTTCCCCCGTTATTTTTACCCTCATCCAAATTCCCAAATCCAAATAATAGTATTATATTTCATCCTCTGATTATAATATGATTTTTAAACGATTGATTGCGTGCGCCTGCTGTACGCTGTTTACCCTGGGGGCGTTTGCTTTAGAAGGCGATTCGCTGGTAACTATAACCGCCTTAAAAAATGAGTACCAGTTTAAATGGAACGGCCAGACCAACAGGGTTGAGATAAAAGAGAAACTGAGCAATACTTATGTCAGCAATACCTATGGTGTAAGTTACTCGGTATCTGAATTTTATAACGATAACACCAGCATTGATGCCGTTACTTGCAAGGTTGATGGGCATAACTTACGGTCGTTTAAGCCAACCTACACCTACTACAGCCAGGACGATGTTTTTTACTCGGATGCAAAAATTTGCTACTTCCCGATGGATATGCCCAAAAAAGGGAGCATTGGCACGGTCACCTTTGAAGAAACCCTGAATGATCCGCGGTATTTCACCTCCATCTACTTTTCGGATGCGGCCATAGTGCAGCAGGGCGAGGTGAGCCTTAAAATACCACGCTGGATGAAGGTGGATATTAAAGAAATGAACTTTAATTCCTTCGGCATAAAAAAAACTACCGAATACATCTCTGGCGAAGATGCCGATGTTATCACCTATTCGTTTACAAATATACCGGCCATGAAACGCGAGGCCAATAGTCCCGGCCCAACCTATATTTACCCGCACCTGCTGGTGTTGTGTAAGTCGGCGGCGCCGGGCGGCAAGCAGATCACCTATTTCGGCTCCCTTGCCGATCAGTATGCCTGGTACCGCGAGCTGGTTAAAAACGTAGCGGGCGATCAAGCCGTAATCAGCGCGAAAGCAAAGGAGTTAACTGCCGGCCTTACTGCCGATATGGATAAAGTAAAAGCCATGTTTTATTATGTACAGGATAACATCAGGTACATTGCCTTTGAAGATGGCATGGCAGGCTTTAAGCCCGAGAAGGCCGACGAAGTGCTGCGCAAAAAATATGGCGATTGTAAAGGTATGGCCAATTTAACCAAGGCGCTGCTGGTATCGCAGGGTTATGATGCCCGGCTATGCTGGCTGGGTACCAAACATATTGCCTATGATTACCAAACCCCATCAATGGCGGTTGATAACCACATGATATGCGCTTTAAATTACAAAGGGAAAATATATTACCTTGATGCAACCGAAAGCTACCTTAGCCTTAATGAATATGCCGAGCGCATACAGGGCCGGCAGGTTTTAATGGAAGACGGCGATAAATACATCCTGAATAAAATACCTTATGCCCCGCCTTTGCAAAACTCAACCAATCAGCTGAGCAAGCTGAGTGTAAGCGGCACCAGCCTGGTAGGCAAGGTAAATTATACATGGAGGGGTGAGGATAAGGAGAGTATTTTAAGCGGTTTAAACAGCATTAAACACGAAAATACCGATAAGGCAATGGTGAAATACCTGGCTGATGATAATAACGATTACACCATTAACAACCTGAAGCTAAGCAGCATTGCCAACCCTGATAAGGACTTGACAGCCGCGTTTGACCTGGAGCATAAAAACGCTGTAAACGTGTTTAGCAAGGATTATTACATCAACATCGACAGCCAGAAGGAACTGGCCGATTTTACTTTTAAACCCGCCGTGCGCAAGCTTGATTATTGGTTTGCCTATAAAATGAACATCAACAGTCAAACCGAGCTGGATATTCCTGCCAACTATAAAGCCGCAACCGTACCTGCCGATTTGAATATTGTGAACCCCGATTATGAATTTCACATCAGCTACACCCAGCTGCCCAATAAACTGGTGTACAAAAAAAGCCTGCTTATTAAAAATACCAGCCTGCCCAAAACCCGGTTTGAGCAATGGAACCACGATGTGGAGCTGCTGGGCAAGGCCTACAACGATACCCTGATCCTAAAACCTACAAACTGATATATTAAATGAAACCACTTTACCTGTCGCTATTTTTTTTATTCATCACTACTTTAACCTTCGCGCAGGACAATGTGCCTTACGCCGAAAAGGCCGCCCAACTGCAAAAAGAAATCTGGGGCACCACCGCGCCCGAGTTTAAAGTTACCAAAGTGCCCGATAGCCTGAGCAAAGAGAGTGCTGTTGTGCTGGCACGGTCGTTTAGCCTTAACCGTACATCAAATACCAAAATAAAATTTTTGATTATTACCGCCGCTGCAAGCCTGCGTACCGTGAAACTCAAAACCTTTCACGAGCGTGTGAAAATTAACGATAAAGTATCGCTGGAAGACTACTCAACCCTGGAGTATCAAAAAAAGCTGGATAAAACGGTGTCCTTCTTCCTTACCAAATTTGTGAGTACCAATAACACTTTTATCGGCGCAAAAATTGTTAAGCCCAACGGTAGCGAGGTAATTGTTAATACCGGCGAAGAGGTTTTAACCAAAAACGAAACCAAAGACCAAAAAGGCAAACTGGCCATCCCCGGTTTGCAGGTGGGCGATATTTTAGATTATTATGTGAGTACAGTTGATGTTGACGAAAACAGCAAAAACGCATCCTATAAAAATAACGACGATATTTTTGTACTGGCCGATGAGTACCCAGTTTTGTATTACAGCCTGGATTTTCAGTACAATAAAAAAACCGATGTAAAATATATTTACGCCAATGGCGCCCCGCATTTTGATGGCGGCCGTAACGCCGATGGCGACCTGGTGCTGAGCCTTAAGCTGCACAACATGCCTAAATACCAAAGTAACATCTGGGTATCGGCCCTGCGCCAGTATCCTTATATCGAAATTGGCAGCACGTTTAACAACGGCGCCGATGCATCATATGATACGCGTGCTGTAGCTATTAAAAAGGCGTTCAAATATTCGTTCGAGGAGTACTCCGGCTTTAATGAAGCCGAAAAACGCACCAAAGATTATTTTAACACCGGCAAACCATTTAAAAATAATGCCGCGGATAGCGTACTCAAGGTGTTGTATGATATATGGAAATTCCAGGTGTTTTGCAACTACGATGGCGATGAACTGGAAAATATCGACGGGATGAATTACCGCAGCGCCCGCAGTGTGCCGGCTGCCATAGGCATGAGTATGATGCTTACCCAATTGGGCATTAACCATGATGTATTGATGGTGGCATCGCGTATGAGCAATACGCTCGATAACATGTTTACATTTAACGATTTTGATGCTATCATCCGCATAAAAAGGGCCAAAACCTATTTTATGAGCTTTGATAATGTGGTTACCCATTTTGGCGAAGTGCCGGAGCGCTTTGAAGGCGAAAAGGTAATTGCCCTGAATCCCGACCGCATCACCAACAAGTACTACACCTTTACCGAAAAGGACGATTCTTTATCAGTTTCAACCAGCGATAAAAATTTTATTGACGAACAGCTACAAGTGAACCTGCTGCCAGCGGACATGCAAAAGCTAAAAATTGCCCGGCAGGTAAGCGAAAGCGGTTCCATGCGTCTTGAAGACCAAAAATCCCTGTTGCCGGCCGGCGATATTGACAAAGGTTTACAAACCTTGATAAAAGGCGAAGAACTATCAAAAAGGATAAAAGGCAAACACAAAGCCGACGAGTACTCGAATGCCTTTGAGCAACAACGTAAAGACCAGTTAAAAGCCTTTACGGCCGAAATTAAAGGTAAATACGACCAGGAACCAACCGAAGTAAAGGATTGCAAAATCATCGATCCGGCGATTGAAAACACTAACCCTGCGTTTAAATACAGTTCGTCATTTGTGCTCAACAACCTGGTGAAAAAGGCCGGCAACAATTACCTGGTTGATGTAGGCAAACTCACCGGCGGTTTTTACAAACTGGACGATGCCGAACGCAAGCGCACTATTGACGTTTACATGCCCTGCGCCCGCAGTTTTAAATATACTATATCGCTGGCTATCCCGCAGGGCTATACAGCCAAAGGAGTAGAAGAGCTGAACATTAAAAAAGAGAACAAAACAGGTTCATTCTCATCAACCGCAAACATCAACGGTAATACACTAAATATTGTAGTAACCCGTGCCTACGCCCACAACTTCGAAAAAGCCGCCGACTGGCCCGCGCTTGTTGAAATGATTGATGCCGCCTCGGCTTATAACGCCAAGAAGATTTTGCTGGAGAAGAAGTAGGGTTTGAGTTAGAGGAAGATCATAAAATATCTTGAACGAACTTTAAAAAAGAACCGTCATTGCGAGGCACGAAGCAATCCCGAACTATGTGGGACTTAGCATGTAGGGGATTGCTTCGTACCTCGCAATGACGATTTTTATTGATCTTCGATCTGCTTTTGTACTACCTTTCGTATTCGCCCCCACAGCTTCGCTAAAGGCCAAACGTGTAATATTGTATAATTCTGTGTAGTCTACACAAAATTTCACACTTTTGCACTTCGATTTTGTTTTCGATATTACAAAGTACTACTCCATGACAGCTACCGAAATACGCCAGGCTTTTCTTGATTTTTTTGTTTCAAAGGGACACGTTATCGTTCCTTCGGCACCAATTGTAATTAAAAACGACCCTACCCTGATGTTCACCAACGCGGGGATGAACCAGTTTAAAGATATATTTTTGGGTGAAGCAGCAGCCAAGGCAACCCGTGTAGCCGATACCCAACGCTGCCTGCGCGTAAGCGGCAAGCATAACGATTTGGAAGAAGTAGGTATTGATACCTACCACCACACCATGTTTGAAATGCTGGGCAACTGGAGCTTTGGCGACTACTTTAAAAAGGAAGCCATAGCCTGGAGCTGGGAGCTGTTAACCGAAGTATACAAATTACCAAAAGACCGCCTGTACGTTACCTATTTTGAAGGTGACGAAAAGGAAGGCCTTGAAAAAGATACCGAAACTTACGACCTGTGGAAGCAGTTTGTAGACGAAGCCCACATATTGCCCGGCAACAAAAAGGATAACTTTTGGGAAATGGGTGAAACTGGTCCATGTGGTCCGTGCTCGGAGATTCATTATGATAGTCGCCCCGATAGCGAGCGTGCCGAAGTAAGCGGTGCTAAGCTGGTTAATGCCGACCACGACCAGGTTATAGAGATATGGAACAACGTGTTCATGCAGTTTAACCGGGTGTGGGGTGGTAGCAAAGGAGGGCAAATTGAATTTTTAAGAGATTCAATAACCTTTGGAGGAATTGACGAAAAAAAATGGAAAGGGGAAAATCTTTGGGCTTATACAACCTTAAATAACCTGCCAGCTAAACACGTAGATACCGGGATGGGTTTCGAGCGTTTGGTAAGGGTGTTGCAAGGTAAAACGTCAAATTATGATAGCGATGTTTTTCAGCCGATAATCCAGTTTATTGCGGAGAAAAGCGGTCAAAAATACAACAGCGATGCCAAACCCGGTGATGCCGGCTGGAACGAAGCCGTTGCCATGCGGGTACTGGCCGATCACATCCGTGCGATTAGCTTTGCTATTGCTGATGGAGAATTACCTGCAAGTAATAAAGCGGGTTACGTGATCCGCAGAATCCTGCGCCGTGCAGTGCGTTACAGTTATCAAACTTTAGGCTTTAAAGAACCTTTCTTTAACCAGCTGGTGCCTTTATTGGCCGAGCAGTTTAAGGGAGTATTTGATAATTTATACAGTCAGAAAGATTTTGTACAAAAGGTTATTTTAGAAGAAGAAATTTCTTTTTTAAGAACGCTTTCAGCCGGTATTAGAATATTTAATGAATATACCACTCAAATTACTAACGCGGGTATAGATTGGATAACTGAGGACGCTGCTGGTCGAATCGTTCCCTTGTCAAGTTTTCAAATTAAGTATCTTAGTTCAATCGCAAATAAAAATATTCGAGGTGATTTTGCCTTTGAGTTATCTGATACTTACGGTTTTCCTATCGATTTAACGGAGTTGATGGCTCGTGAGAAAGGATGGGCTGTAGATATTGCTGGTTTTGAAAATGCTCTTCAGCAGCAAAAAACCAGATCTCGTGCTGCCAGTGCTGTTAATACTGGCGATTGGATAACCCTAAAAGACGACGAAACCTCCATCTTCACCGGTTACGATGAAACCGAAACCATTTCTCACATTGTAAAATACCGTAAAGTAACAGCCAAAGGTAAAGAGCAATACCAAATTGTTTTGGATAAAACTCCTTTTTACGCCGAAAGCGGTGGCCAGGTAGGGGATAAGGGCGAATTGGTTTTCCCGGATGGTACCATCATTTTGGTTACCGATACCAAAAAAGAAAACGGTTTAACCGTTCATTATGTAGATAACCTGCCCGAAGATATTGAGGATGCTTTAACCGCGATTGTTGACCCTGCTTTGCGCGGGCAAACCAATGCCAACCACTCGGCCACGCACCTGCTGCATGCCGCTATGAAACAGGTATTGGGCGGCCACGTAAACCAAAAAGGATCATTGGTAAACAGCGATTACCTGAGGTTCGATTTTTCACACTTTGCCAAAGTTACCGACGAGGAACTGGCGCAGATTGAAGCCATCGTAAACCAAAAGGTGCGCCAGAACATCCCGCTAAAGGAAGAACGCAGCGTGCTTTATGCCGAAGCTATTACCAGCGGCGTAACCGCCCTGTTTGGCGAAAAATATGGTGAGTACGTACGCGTAATCACTTTCGAAGATGAGTTTAGCAAGGAACTTTGTGGCGGTACCCACGTACAGGCTACCGGACAGATAGGCTTCTTCAAAATAATTGCTGAAAGCGCCGTAGCCGCAGGTGTACGCCGCATTGAAGCCATTACCGGTGTTGCCGCCGAGATGTTTATCACCAACCAAAGCCGCATGGTAGATCAGCTTAAAGATTTGCTTAAAAATCCTAAAGACCTGCCAAAAAGCATCGAAAGTCTGCTGGACGAAAATAGCAAGCTAAAAAAAGAAATTGAGAAAGCCATCCTCGAAAAATCATCAGGCTTAAAAAACGAACTGGCACAAAAAGCCGAGGCTATCAACGGCATCAACTTCATTGCCCAAAAAGTAGCCCTGCCCAATGCCGAGGCCATTAAAAACCTGGCCTACCAGTTAAAAGATATCGTACCCAACCTGTTCCTGGTACTCGCCGCCGATTTTGACGGCAAACCCAGCCTAACGGTTATGATAGCCGAAAACCTGGTAAAAGAAAAAGGCCTGCACGCCGGCAACATCGTAAAAGAGCTTGCCAAAGAAGTAAAAGGCGGCGGCGGCGGCCAGCCATTTTTCGCAACCGCCGGCGGCAGCGATGTAAGCGGCCTGGATAATGCATTGGCAAAGGCGAGGAGTTTTGTGGGGTAGATTTTGCTATGACAAAGCTGGAGGAATATGTTCGTAATTATTGTTCAAGGGAGTTAATTGAGGCGAGGAAAAAGTCGGCTACTATTGGCTACTTGAGTTCCGAAGAACATGCTTTAATTTATAAATATACCGAAGATGGTTATGAGTCGGTTAATGAAAAATTAAGGCTTAGCGATGGACGGGATTATTCAGATTTTGGTAAATTCTTGGATCGAACATTAGCTAAGCTGCCAGATTATGAAGATATTGCCTATCGCGCCGTTAATTTAACACCTTTCGAAATGCAAAAATATTTAGATGCTCATGCTAATAATAGTATATTAGTAGAACATTCGTTTATTTCGGCAAGTAAATCCAAAGCTGTGGCTTATGAATTTGGAAATAGTTGTCAGTTCAGGATATTTAGCCGCAGTGGAAAAGATATCGAAGCGTTTGCAAAATATGGGATGCATCACCCTCAAAATGAAAAAGAAGTGCTATTTCGTCCAAATTGTAAGTTTGAGGTATTAGAAGTAACAAAACGGGACAGTAAGACGTTAGTAACGTTAGAAGAGGTTAAATAATGATTACGTTAGAAAACATAGATCGGATTAATGCTATTGAAGAAAGCGATTTAAGCAAAATCAGTATGGTTTTGTTCGAATCTATGTCTTTAAAAAGAAGCTATAAAAACGAGTCTGTAGTTAATTATAGTGAATACGTGATAGATACCATTGCCGATCTTTTCAAAAAAATGCTTGTTCAGGATACAACGATGACTAAGGAGTCCAGGCTAAACGTTATTAACTTATTGGATAAACTTAAAACTCAGAAAGAAAATTTAGATTTGATTAAATCGAATATTTCCGTAGCTGATATCCAGCAGGCATCGAAGAGGTTGTCTAAAAAAGCCCAATCAGCTTTTGAAACTAAATAAGAAATTTATCCTCGGATGATTGTACCCCACAATTGAGATTTTCCGGCCAAACGCAACAAAGCCTTTTGATAGCGTTCTGTGGTGACAAAGACTGCGGGAGCAGAATAGAAGTATAATGACGTTATAAAAATGCTGTTATCCTAAGCAGTAAAATTTGGCGAAATTCTGAAGGAGGAACGACGTACATCGCATGTCGGCGAGTCGACTCACCCCGACGAGGCTACGCCCGTCTGCCCCTCTCTCCGCTTCGCGCATAGAGGGGCTAAAAATATAAAAAAGTGAGCTACACCCTCTTTGCGGCTTCAGCCGGAGAGGTCGGCCAGCGTAGCATAGCCGGGGTGAGTTGTGGCCAGCGTTCAAAGCCATTGTTTGTGTAAATTTCAATATGTCATAGGTAGCCCGTTGCAGGATAGCGGGCAAGGCCTCTCCGCGCGAGTCTTCGACAGGCTCAGACTGACAGGCCCTGCGCGCCTTGAAATTAATCACAAACCGCAGCTAAAAATTCTTCCCATTCTTTAATTCTGAAAATTCCGGTTCAGACAATTGCGTTAGGGATTGGCGCGGATACCGGCCAATCTGGCTAAGGCCCGTGTAGTATGAGCAAAAAGCCCGGCCCGCAGGGAACGCCATCATAGATATGAGATATTAGATGTGAGATTTGAGACCGCCCCAAGGGTCACCAAGGCCTTACAAAACCACTCACCGCTCACCATTCACCACTCACCGCTACATTTTTCCTGACCATTAAACCCCAAAACCTACCTATACTGTATTAACTTTTATATATTTGACCTTACAATCAGCAAATCACAGCTGAATTTATTTTTATGACAGTTCTCGCAAACGGGATAGGTGAAAAGTACGAATTGGTTGTAGGCCTCGAGGTACATGCCCAGCTATCCACTTTAAGTAAGGTTTTCTCGGCCGATTCTGCCGCTTTTGGTGCCGGGCCTAATCAGCATGTAAGTGCCATATCTTTGGGACACCCCGGTACTTTGCCTTTTTTAAATAAACGCGCGGTGGAGTATGCCGTTAAAATGGGTCTGGCCTGTAATTGCAGCATCAACCTGAATAACAGTTTCGCCCGCAAAAATTATTTCTACGCCGATTTGCCCAAAGGTTACCAGATAACGCAGGATCATGCGCCCATTTGCCTGGGTGGTTATGTGCCTGTAAAACTGGCCGATGGTACCGAAAAAAACTTAGCCATCCACCACATCCACATGGAAGAGGATGCGGGCAAAAGTATGCACGACCAGCACCATGCCGATTCGCTTATCGACTTGAACCGTGCCGGTGTGCCCCTGCTGGAAATTGTTACCCAGCCCGATATGCGCAGCGCCGAAGAGGCGGGCCAGTTTTTGACCGAAACCCGTAAAATACTGCGCTACCTTGATATTTGCGACGGCAACATGGAAGAAGGCAGCATGCGCTGCGATGCCAATATCTCCGTTCGCCTGCGTGGGGCTACCGAATATGGTAACCGTTGCGAGGTAAAAAACCTCAACTCTATCCGTAACGTGCAGCGCGCCATTGAGCACGAGTTTGCCAGGCAGGTAGCCGTGATTGAAGCCGGCGGCCATATAGATCAAAACACGCTTAATTTTAATGCCGATACCGGCGAAACATCGGTATTGCGCAGCAAGGAAATGGCCAACGATTACCGCTATTTCCCCGAGCCGGATTTAATGCCCTTGGTGCTTACCGAGCAATACGTTGATAACATCCGCAAAAGTTTGCCGGCACTGCCCAGCCAGCTTTATCATAAATACCTTGAATTGGGCTTGTCGGCCTATGATGCATCGGTTATTACTGCCGATAAGGACGTGGCCCATTATTTTGAAGAGCTGATAAAAGCTACCGACCATTACAAAGCCGCCGCCAACTGGATCATGGGCGCGGTAAAATCATACCTGAATGATCATGACGTGACCATCAGTAACTTTGCTGTTACCCCGGCCAACCTTGCCGGCCTCATTAAACTAATTGACGCGGGCGTGATAAATAATTCTGTAGCTTCGCACAAGTTATTCCCCGCCATGGTTAAAGAACCGGGCAAAAAAGCCGATGAACTGGCTAAAGAGCTTAACCTGTTAATCAGTGCGGATAATGACGATGTAAACCAGTTTATCAAGGCCGCCATTGCCAAGTTTCCGGATAAGGTAAAAGAGTACCAAAAAGGAAAAAAAGGCGTGTTGGGCTTGTTTATGGGCGAGATTATGAAGCTATCGAAAGGTAAAATAGATCCGCAGAAAACAAACCAGTTATTGATCAAGGAATTAGAAGTAAAGTAGTAATGAAATTAAAAAATCTGGCAGTTTACAGTTTACTGTTTTTAACTGCATTTGTTTATTCATGTAAAGATAATTCGCAGTTTACCATTAACGGTACCATTAAAAATCCGGGCAGTATAAAACTGGTTTATTTAATTGAGGCCGATAGCAGCCAGCTTAAAGTGGTAGACTCAACCACGCTGAGCGAAGATGGTAAATTCAAATTTAAACACGTGGCGCCTTATGCTAATTTATACAAGCTGCGTATAGGCGGCGCGGGCGGCGGCGATCAATCGGCAGCAGCCAATAACGTGTACGACCTGATAGCAAAAAACGGTGACGATATTGATTTTGAAACCGACAGTAAAGATGCCACGCATATTTATATTATCAAAGGCTCTGACGATTCGGACAAGATAAAAGAGTTTAACAAGATCAGTAATTTTTACGGCGAGAAAAATTCAAAGCTTGTGGCCGAGTACCAGGAAAAATCACAGGCCCTGGGCAAACAATCAGATTCATTGCTGAAGGTTTACATGCCTACCTTCCAGAAAAATGTGGCCGATTATGGCGTTGCTGTTTTAAAGTTTGTTAACGATAACAAATCGTCGCTGGCGGCTTTTTATGGCGCAACATCATTAGATGTGTATAAGTTTGAACCGCAGCTGGTGGCCTATGCCGATGATATTAAAGATAATTTTAAAGATAACCCCGCGGTGCAATCGTTCGTCAAACAGATGAATAAAATTAAGCCAATATCCATTGGTCATAAAGCCCCCGATTTTACAACCACCGGTATAGATGGTAAACAAGTTAGCCTTGCCGACTATAAAGGCAAATATGTAATGATTGATTTTTGGGCATCATGGTGTGCGCCTTGCCGCCAGGAAAACCCTAACGTGGTAAAACAATATGCCGCGTTTCATTCAAAAGGCTTTAATATTTTAGGCGTATCATTAGATAAGGATAAGGCCGCATGGCAAAAAGCTATTAACGATGATAAGTTGGAATGGGCTCATGCATCCGATTTAAACAGCTTTGAAGGGCCAACAGAAAGGCTGTACAATATCGAGGCTATCCCGTCGAATTTCATCATCGATCCGGCCGGAAATATCGTTGCCAAAAATATTACCGGCGCCGATTTGGAAGCTTTTTTAACCAAAACGTTCAAATAGGTTCAATTTATCGTTAACAAAAGGTAACCATTAACAATTTGTTAATATTTGGGTAACTTTGGGGTGTTGTAAAGTGTATACTTTTATACAAAAAAATTAACGCATCATGAGCAGCTCTCCAAAACAGAAAATTCTTATTGTTGATGATGAACCGGATATTTTAGAGTTGATAGAATACAACCTTAAAAAAGAAGGCTACCAGGTGTTTTTGGCCCGCAACGGCCAGGAGGCTGTAGCCGAAGCCAAGAAATCACTACCTGATCTTATTGTACTCGACATTATGATGCCTAAAATGGATGGCATCGAGGCCTGTCGCATTATGCGTACCATGCCCGAGTTTAAAAATACCTTTATGGTGTTTTTAACCGCCCGCAGTGAAGAATATTCAGAAATTGCAGGCTTTAACGTAGGCGCCGATGATTATATAGCTAAACCGATAAAGCCCCGTGCCCTGGTAAGCCGTATAAACGCCATATTGCGCCGCAACTCGCCGACCGAAGAAACACCCGACAACAAACTTGAAATTGGCGACCTGGTTATCGACCGCGAAGCCTACCTGGTATATCAAAAAGGTGTTAAAGTGGTTTTGGCCAAAAAAGAGTTTGAACTGCTATACCTGCTGGCCTCAAAACCCGGCAAAGTATACACCCGCGAGGTAATCCTGAAAAACATCTGGGAAGACTCGGTAGTAGTAACCAACCGTACCATCGACGTTCATATCCGCAAATTGCGCGAAAAGCTTGGTGACGAGGTAGTTGCAACTGTTAAAGGTGTAGGGTATAAGTTTGAAGCGTAAGCCCCCTAACCCCCTGAAGGGGGAACTTTTGATTAGCATATTTGAAGCTTCGGTTTTCCTAAAGAAAACCGAAGCTTTGTTTTTTGGGCGAAAAGCTTTTGGCTTGTTTTGGGCGTTGCCTGCGGCCGGGCCATCCGTTCATACGCGCACAAGGCGTTAGGCGCGGGCCGGTATCCACTTTTGTCCCTAACGCAATTGTCTGAACTTGGATTAAGCAGATTTTTTGGATTATTTGGATTTGATTTGCGTGCGGTCATCTTGGATTAGTAAATGTCTTTATCAATCCATGCAATCAAATCCAAAAAATCTGACTAATCCGCTTAATCCCGGTTCAGAAAAATAGCGATGAAGGTCAACATTCAGCTAAAACGGCATGTGCCGCAAAATCGCCAGTATTCAATTCATCCACCAGCAAATCAAATCCAAAAAATCTGATAAATCCGACGAATCCCGGTTCAGAAAAATAGCGATACAACCCTCCCCAAATCAAAAAATAAAACTAATTGGTGCCCAATTTGTATACCAGTTAACAAAATTTCCCGCGATGAAAAAAACAGCATCCATAACCATAGCATTTGTGCTGATACTTAGCGTTTGTTTCGCTACCATAAACAGCCTTACAGGCAAATGGGCAGGTCCGGTTACATTGCCCGGGAACAAGCCCTTTCAGCTTGGTTACAATTTTAAAGTGGATAGCGGCAAGCTTACCGGTACCGCACTAACCCCGGCCGGAGAGGTGATTATTACCGACGGTATGATAAACGGCGACGATTTTTCATTTAATGTACCCGTGCCTAATGGCAACGCCCCGCACACCGGCAAACTGTATGCTGATAGCATTACCCTGCACCTGGTTTACGAAGGGCAGCATTTGGCGGCTACACTGAAAAGGGTTAACTAAAAAGGCCCGCAAGTTACCCTGCGGACCTTCGCCCCCTCTGATCGAAAAAAAATTATTTTTGTACTACCTGTGCTTTTAGGCTCACAATAATTTTGCCCAGTGAGCCTATTAAGTTTGATGGCAGTTTATTTTTATTGGCGCCTTTAACAACATCGTCAACAAAGGCGTCGAAATCGGCAGCGGTGGCTTTACCATTCATGCGCGGATTTTTTGCAGGGTCATGGGCATCAACCATGTTGTCGCCGGTGTAAGTGAAGTTTTTTGCGCCAGTGGCAACAGCTACAAAAGTAGTTAGGTTGCCACTCAACTCGGTAAAGCCCGATAGGTTGCCTTTGGTTACTTCGGATAGCAACACAGTAAAATGGCCGTTTATCCTGCTATCGCCCGCGATAACAAATATGGTGCTGTCAATAACCGAGCGGATGCCTAAGCGTCCTTTTTCGATGGTGGTACCTGGTTTTGCCGGGTCGGATACCATTACCGATCCGCCTAACGAATCATATAAAGTAGCTTTTACCGGTGTCACCGACGAATTACTGCTGCAAGCCTGCAGCGCGAACATTGCGCTAACGGATAGCGCGATTAACGTGGAAGTGTTTAGTAGTTTTTTCATGTTTTTTTAAAGATTAGATTACCTGGGTTATTAGCTTGTAAATTTTATAAGTGTATGATGATTTGGCTACCGGGCAGCCGCTTTTTAAGCTTTGGGCATCGGGCATGTAGCGGTCGGCTTTTAGGTTAAGGGCTTTTTTAAGGTTATCAACTACTTGTGTGCCACTGGTTTTAACCGGGAAAAAAGTAAAGATAACGGTGTTCGATTCGGGGTTAACCATTACATGGTCAATTCCCTTTTGCTTGTACATCCAGCCGGCAATGTTATTGGCATCCCTGGTTGTTATGGGCTGTTTAATATCAATGCGGGCCATTACTTTGGTAAAGGCATCGGGTGCGGGCCGGTAAACAAAATAAATGTGGATGGCCAAAACAAAAAGCAGGAACACGAAGGTTGATAAACCATAAATGACGATTTTTTTTACTGCGCTTTTTTTCATGAGGATAGGCTTTTGATTTTAAGTATCTTGAATTTGATTTATAGCGAAATTTTACATTTCTATTATGAAATACGGCACTTTAATTCCCGCGGTTTTTACATGTCGATAAATAATCCACTTTAAATTAGAGTACTCCGAATAGGTGTAAAAAGATGTTGGGAAAGTGGCTTAAAAAGGAAAGGTGTGGCTGCGTATTTTTATAGAGGACTAAGGATGCGCTGTGCAGATTAATTTTTAGCGATAAATTTATTGTCAGCTGCTATTAGTGAAGGTGAAAAAGTACAGAAAATACTTAATCCTAAGCTGTTGATCTGTCGCCGGCGATTGCCTTTGGCCGGGCCATTCGTTCATACGTGCGTAAGCGTGGCGGCTACCCGGTTTTGTCCTTAAGGCGCTTGTTTGAGGTGGTGTTTGTTTTCTTAAGTTAATAACGGGCTTAACCGCCCCGCTAATACGATCAATGGATTATTTTTCGTAATCTTCTTTTTGCTTTATCCGTTACTGTCAATATTTTATTAGTGTCGCTCATATCCAGGTTGTTGCAGCCCAAACAAAACGTTATGAAACCTGTTATTACATGTTTTTCATCAAATATAACTACGCCAAATTCTGAAGCAAAGCAATCTAAATCCGCTTTTTGATAGGAGTGCTTGTTCAGCAAAATTTCCCTTAACGTATTTATTTCGGCAATGCTTAATGCCTTTACCTTATGAAAACAAGAGTCGATCTTATTGTTGGCAATAATTGGTGGGTCTTTTGAATCGAGGCAATCATGCGTATTGCGCTGCATTTTATATAAATCAATAAACCTGGCTTGTTTTAAGGTGTTTTCGGCTTTCGTACCCAATTGTTGGCCAATGCAGATATTGGCAAAAACAGAGACGAAGAATATCACTAATAAATATTTCATTTGTACTATGATGGTTAAGATCGTCAGATACCTTTACCTTAAGGCTTTACAGTCAGTGATGTTAGAATCGACCTCATCTCTACCGAGTCTGCACTGCTGCAGGCCACTTTTGATAGGTGTATATTAACAAACAAGTCCTTGCCAAGCATGGCATAGCCATACATATGTTTTTGGGAAAAATTAGTGCCATCTACAACCACATTATTTTGCCGGAACATAAAATCATCCGTAGGTTTCCCCCAATCTTCATTGTTACGTTCCATTGTTTTCAGGTTGGAGTAGTTTGAAAAATAAGCGAATGGATATGCCGGGCTGATATCGGGGCCGCCAATGGCCACTTTTAGTGCATCAACCAGCTGCAGTTTTTCATTGTCATTAAGTTTGTAATATAAAACTGAGCAAATGAAGCCGTCCTGCTCGGCGTAATAGTAGTAATCGGTACCGCGCCATTCTTTTTTGAATTTTTTAAACCGGCTGCTTGCCAGGGTAAACGTGGTGCCTGTTCTTTTAGGATAAGCGAATTCAAATAGGGTACTGTCTGCTATTTTAAAGGCAAGTAACCCGATAACAAGGACGGTTGCTAAATAAAAGGTATTTTTTTGTTTCATTGTATTAAGGTTATAAGTACAGTGCAGTAGTCAAATATAAGTTTTATGTTGGATTGTGGAATACTGCACGGCTATTAATGGCCAATTGTGCAATGTTGGATAACTGACAGCATTTCAG
The DNA here is from genome assembly GCF_058801545.1 of Mucilaginibacter sp. GW822-FHT03E02. Taxonomy (NCBI): domain Bacteria; kingdom Pseudomonadati; phylum Bacteroidota; class Sphingobacteriia; order Sphingobacteriales; family Sphingobacteriaceae; genus Mucilaginibacter; species Mucilaginibacter sp. GW822-FHT03E02. The sequence goes on from NZ_JBXANJ010000001.1 coordinate 6,142,965, forward strand.
TTTACCTTTAACCAAATAGTTTATGCGTGCGAACTAAAGGTTAATTCTGTATTTTTTTTAACTTTAATCGCAATAGAATTTATCGCTGCGCAACTATTGCATCCCCAATGACATGAAAGAAGCCAAAATCCAAACCTTGCATCCCGATAAGGATAAACAGAACAAAATTATTTCGGCCGATAAATATGAAATAATTAAAACGGCCGTACTGCAAATTTTGCAGGAGCAAAGTCTAACCCATACCCAACTGATGCAGGCGCTGCATGATAAAGTGCATGTCACTTTCGCCGGCAACGCTCACTGGTATGGCGAAACCGTGAAGCTGGACCTTGAAGCACGCGAAATAATAAAACGAAATACGGCTAAGCCCCCGGTTTATAGTATTAATAAACTTTAAACACCAGCGCATCACAGTAAATTAAAACGTTGGCTTTAGGCTTTAAGCATTTTGCTTTTAGCTTCATATCGATACTATTTTACCAAAATGTGCTCAGATAATTTCATCGGAGCTGTTTTTTTAGATAGCTGTGTTTTTAACATTTATTTTTAGGGGCACATTATAAACCCCAATTCAAAATCAGTACTTATCCAATATATATGAAAACGTTGCGCCTTTTGCTGTTGTTATCTGTTTGCCCTTTCATTGTGTCAGCACAAACGGCTGGCGCCAGGCAAAAATCGAGGGCTCATATTTGTATAGATACCGGCTGGCGGTTTGCTTATGGCCATCCGTTTGATGCCGCTAAAGATTTTAACAACGCCACCGGCTATTTCTCTTATTTTGCCAAAGCGGGCTATGGCGATGGCGCCGCCGCCGCTGACTTTGACGACAGGCCCTGGCGCAAGCTTGATTTGCCGCATGACTGGGCTGCCGAACTTGGTTTTAGCGAAAAAGGAAGTTATAGCCATGGTTTTAAAGCCCTCGGCCGGAATTTTCCGGAAAGCAGCGTAGGTTGGTACCGTAAAAAGTTTACTGTAACAAAGGAGGATTATGGCCGGCATATCACCATTGCTTTTGATGGTGTTTTTCGCAACTCGACAGTTTGGGTAAACGGGCACTACCTGGGTACCGAGCCAAGCGGCTATAACGGTTTTGAGTACGATATTACACAGCTTTTAAACTACGGCGGCGATAATACCATCGCCGTAAGGGTAGACGCTACCATGGAAGAGGGCTGGTTTTATGAAGGGGCCGGCATTTACAGGCATGTGTGGCTCAATAAAACATCGCCGCTGCATATTGCTGCCAACGGTACATTTGTGAGTAGCACTGTTGGGGATGATAAGGCGCAATTAACTGTTAAAACCGATGTAAGCAATTACGATACCGGGGCAGATAATTTTGCCATTGTACAAAAAGTTTACGACCGCGAAGGCCGTTTGCTGGCTACCAAGCAAACTGATGGCAATAGCCTGCAACCTTTTAAAACGGGGGAGTATAGCAGCCAATTGGAAATAGCGCACCCTAAATTATGGTCGGTTGATACGCCGTACCTGCACCGTTTGGTTACCACCATTTTGGTAAATAATGTGCCTGTTGATGAATATGTAACACGCTTTGGCATACGTACACTGCGTTTTGATGCCAACACCGGCTTTTACCTGAATGGTAAGCGGCTGGAAATAAAGGGCACCAATAACCACCAGGAGCATGCCGGAGTAGGAACAGCCATGCCCGACGAATTGCAGTACTATAGAATTGCCCGTTTAAAAGAAATGGGCAGCAACGCTTACCGCTGCTCGCATAACCCGCCAGCGCCCCAATTGCTGGATGCCTGCGATAGCTTGGGCATGCTGGTGATTGACGAAAACCGGCTGATGGGCATAGATGATTACCACCTGGGTAACCTGAAAAAAATGATTGACCGCGACCGCAACCATCCAAGTGTAATCAGTTGGTCGGTAGGTAACGAGGAGTGGGGGATAGAAAACTCGGAGACAGGCGCACGAATTGCGACCACCATGCAGGCCTTTGTAAAAAGCCTGGATACCACCCGCGCGGTTACGGCGGCGTTTAGCGGCGGCTGGGGGCAGGGCTTATCGGGTGTGATGGACTTAATAGGCTTTAACTACATAGCACAGGAAAACCCCGACGCGCAGCACCAGAAATTCCCGCAGCAAAAGGGTTGGGGCACCGAGGAAGGATCGACCTTTGCTACCCGCGGGGTTTATTTTACCAACGATTCGCTCCATTATAAATCTGCGTACGATGCCAAGCCAAGGCCCAATGCCTACAGCATTGAAGAGGGTTGGAATTACTATGCCAAACGGCCATTTTTGGCAGGTATGTTTATCTGGACGGGATTTGATTACCGGGGCGAGCCAACGCCTTACGGATGGCCATCAATAGGGTCGTACTTTGGTATGCTCGATCAGTGCGGTTTTGCTAAGGATGATGCCTGGTACCTGCAGGCCTGGTGGGGCAGCAAGCCGGTGCTGCACTTGTTGCCGCACTGGAACTGGAAAGGCAAAGAAAACCAGTCCATAAACGTTTGGGCCTATAGCAATTGCGACGAAGTGGAACTGTTTTTAAACGGTAAAACCCAGGGCAAAAAAGCCATGGCCAAAAATGGGCACCTGGAATGGACGGTTCCGTACAGTTCCGGAACGCTAAAGGCAATTGGCTATACCGGCGGCAAACAGGTATTAACCGAAACCGTGCAAACTACCGGTACCCCACAAGCCATCGCCCTTGAAGCCCATAAGAATACCCTGAAAGCCGATGCGCAGGATGTAGCCGTAATTAAGGTTAGCCTGCTTGACAAAAAAGGACTGGCGGTGCCCGATGCCAATAATGAAATAAGTTTTAAAATTGAAGGGCCCGGCAGAATTATAGGGGTAGGCAACGGCAACCCAACCTCGCTTGAGCCTGATAAGTACCTGGAAACGATTGTCAATATGCCCGTTGAAGCCTTGAAAGAGTTGCCGGTACCCGATACCATCCACAAAAGCGAAACAGCCGAAACCTTTGATGATAGTGGCTGGAAAAAGGCGTTTACCAATATAAGCGATACCAGCGTAAAAGCCTGGGTTTATCGCGGCAGTATTAATTTAACCGATGATTTAACGCGACAGCCGCTCACCTTTTTTTATAAAAGTATCGGCCGCAAGCAATCGGTATATTTTAATGGCCACTTGCTGGCTGCCAATGTTGATTATCATAAAGACCAGGATGTGTTTAACATCAGCAAGGCCTTTTTAAAGCCGGGTAAAAACAGCATTGTTATTGTTGCCTTACCTATCAAAAAACTGCACCCCTGGGATAACCCTAACCAGGACCCCGGCGTAATTCAGTTTCAAGCCCCTGCGGCAGGCTGGAAAAGAAAGCTGTTTAACGGCCTGGCCCAGGTTATAATCCAATCAGACGGAAGCCATGCCGGGCCAATCACTTTAACCGCAACTTCGGCAGGGTTGAAGGAAAAGAAAATCGTTATCAATGCCGATAAGTAGAAGGATAGTCTGGAGTCTTAAGTCTTAAGTTCTGAGTCTGAAAAGGGCAAATTTCGACTTCTGACTGAGAACTTAAGACCTCTGACTAAATTCTGAACATGATTCCTTAAATAATGCTTTGTTCGGCCGGGTGCTCCTGGTAAAATTGTTCCAGTTGCTTCAGCACTTCAACCTGGCTTTTGCGCGGGTTAATAAATGTGCGCACTTTTTTTACCATCGCAAGGGCATCATCAAAAGTCAGGCCTGTTTTAAGCAAATAGGCAATAGTCATGGTTGGGCCGCGGCCGAGGCCCTGGCGGCAATGGATGTATACCTTGCCGCCGCTTTTTATGGCTGCATCGGCAAAATTGGCCCCTTCCTTTAACACATCAAGTGGCGGTGGGGTATTATCGGGCGTGGGCAAATGCAGGTAACGGAAGCCCTTATATTGTGCGCCGTTATAAATGGAATGCATCCGCATATTTATAATTGCTGTAACACCTAAAGATTTTAGTTTGCGCAAACCCACCAAATTATATTGGCTGCCTAAGTACAGGTTGGCCGTTATCTGGCAGCGCTTAAGCTGGGGAAGCCCGGTTATTATGCGGTAAGCATTATCATAAGCCATTTGGCCCGATAAATAAACCACCTTTAAAATACTTTTAATTTTTGCAAGCATATTGTTTTGCTGTTTTTAACGCGGCACTACTATATTGATAGCCGCCGGTACAACTTTAATGGTTAACTTTTTTGCCTTTTGTTCGCAATCATCCCGGATAAAAGCCTGTGCGGCATCCATTTGTATAACTATATTTTTACACCGCCAATGCTTTAAAGCTTCGGTTTGGTTTTGCAGTAAGGTGTTGCCCGCAATTTTTAATACCGAGGTTAAATCGTTATCACCCATCAGTATTACATCCAACAAGCCGTCTGTTATGCTGATGCCGGGCAGCATATCTAAACCGGCAAAGCCAATATTACCCGAATTGGTTATCGTGAGCGAAACGGCCGTTTCTTCTATCTCCTTACCATCTATCTTTAGTTTGTATTTTACCGGCGTGGCATTTACCATGGTTTTAATAGCAGTATAACCGTAGGCCAGCTGGCCAATGGTATCTTTTAGCCCGCGGCCGGCCTGTAAAATCATATCGGCCATAATACCCAGGTTAACCCGTAATAAAAAAGGGTGCCCGTTTACCAGGCCCATGTCAACAGCTTTTAATTTGTGACGGCTTTTTATGAGTTCAAGAGCAGAAATGGTATCCAGGGGAATTTGTAGCTGTTTTGCCATAACGTTGGCCGTGCCGCCAGGAATGATGGCCATTGGTGTAGCCGTTCCGTGTAACGCGCCGGCCGTATCTGTTACAGACCCATCGCCGCCATATACAACAATTAAATCAGTTTTGCCGATAAGTTTTTTTGCAATATCGCAGGGGTTTTTGTGGCGCTGGGTAACAGATACATCCCATTTGATGGCGCTGTTGTCAAAAGCCTGGTTAATGTAGGTGAGTATAGGCTCTTCCTTACCTGATGCCGGGTTGATAATAAAGTGGATGTGTTTAAATTTCATTGCTTAACCTTCGGCTTTTCAACACGGAAGATAGGTAATAGTTTGATTTATTTGGGCGGCAATAAAGCTTTTGTATACAGCCCTACATCCTGAATAGCTCCGACTTAAGTTTTGTCATTTCGCCTAATAAAGCAGTAACCGGAACTTTAGCGCTGCCAGACACTTGTGCTACTTTGGCTACTGCAAAATTTAACGTTTCAATCTCTGTTTCCCGTTTGTTGAGGATATCCTGGCAGGTAGATATCTTTTGCCCGTCGGACATTTTACTTATCATCAGCACGTTTTCCAATACATCGTGCTCTGTTAACTGGATGTTGTTCTGGTTGGCTATCGCAACGCATTCAGCAATTACTGTTTTGGCTATATGCAAGGCAGCTTCATTGCGGTGAAATACCCCATTATCAATCTCGAGCAATGGGCATATCGAATTAAACACGCAATTGCTGATTGCTTTTTTCCAGATGACTGTTTGGATGTTCGCCTCGGCCCTAAAAGAAAATACATCGGTATTCAGTTCATCAACAATACCATCAAGGTTATCAAATGAGCTTTTAATAACCCCTATGGGTGATGAGGCAACCGGCCTGAACCTTACTTTATTATTTGATACCGATTGGCTGGTTACAAATAGTACACACCGGTATAATTCGGTAAAGCCCGCGTCGATAAAACCATCTTCAATATGAAGTCCGTTTTGAAGGAATACGACTGGTGAATGCTTTGCTTTGATTTTGAGCTTTTCGGCAAGTTCCTGGTTGCCGAATGATTTGTTGGTTAACAGGATAAGCCCGTCAAGTTGCGTATAATTATTTAGGGTGCTGATGGTTACTTCGGCCTACAGTGTATTGTTTTCCGTTTCTATCTCCAGCAACTCCCGGCTGGCGGGCTGATCATCTACGCTGCCGCGCAGTATGGTAACCTTTTTACCTTTTAGGGTTAGGGCCACTGCCAAAGCCTTGGCAACAACGCCATTACCTATAATGTATATGTTTGTATCAACCTTTATAGTTTGCTCAGATACTGATACCATAACGTTTTAATTTGCGCGTTTTTGTTTTTATAGTTTTAACAGATCCCCCTTATTAGTTATTCAGCTGCAATTCCATCTGGATATTGCAACGCTCGTAAGGCGTAAACCGGCCAACCACTTTTTTAAACCCTAACTTTTGATACAGGCTGATGGCTTGTTTAAGCATGGTATTACTTTCAAGGTACAGCGTGTTGCCACCCCGGGCTTTGGCGCGTTCGGCAATAGCTTTGCCCAACAACCATCCTATGCCTTTGCCATGTGCTTTGGGCGAAACCGCCATTTTTGCCAATTCATAATCATATTCGGGATCGTCCATTTTTAGCAATGCACACACGCCCACGGGTTCGCCTTTGTACAGGGCAACCAGTATTTCGCCGCCCTTGTTTAAAATGTATTCCTGCGGATGGTCGAGCGATTGGTAGTCTTTTTCTTCCATTTTAAAGTACGTGCTTATCCACTCCACGTTAAGTTCGCGGAATGCCTTACTATATTGCTCTTCAAAAGGGACAATCGTAACGTCGCGGCCCTCTCTTAATTTTTTCTCGTCCTGAACCCTCTTTAACAGCGATTTTTGTTCGAGCATAAATTCCCACTCACCGATAGCTTCCCACAGATTGTGCCGCGTATTATCCAAAATGCTTTCTACCGCGTTTTTAACATCAACCAACTGGTACTGCAGCTTTTCATTAACCTGTTTTCCCTTGTCAGATAACGACAGTACATTCCTGCGGCCGTCATTGGCGTCTTTACCTTCCGTTACCAGTCCCTTCTTCACCATCTCGGATACAATTTTGCTGACAGAAGGGTGGGAGTGCCCAATATGCTGGGCAATTTCGGTTATGGTGAAGCTCCCTTGTGATAAGGTATAAAAAACAGGAAACCACTTGGGCTGCATGTCAATTCCGAACATCCGGTAAATGTTTGCAGCATCGTCCGTAATCTTTTCCTGGAGCATCCGCAGCCTGCTGCCAATGCCCGCTTTTCCAACTGAATTAAAGAATGAGTTTTCCATTAAAACAAATTACGTAACTAATTACGTAACTTGCAAACTATAATTATAACAGCAAACTAACTGGTATCAAAATAAAGTTTTAAAATAGATTTATTTAATCAGGCCGCCTGTAAAATGGGGAGCATATCGCCCTACAGGATGCGTAGATGAAATTGCGGTTAGCTAATTATTTCCTTTTCCAACAAGCCAATAATCAGCTTAATCTCTTCCTCAATTTCCTTTACAAGTGTTTGCGCGTTTTCCACTATAAAAACAGGCATATGCTCCAGTTCCCTGGCCAGTTTGGCCAGGTGGTTTAAGCCGGCTGTTACCGCGGTGCCGTACAATTTGTGGCCATGTAAATTTAATTTTTTCAAATCAGCGGCTTTCAAGTCCAATTGTAATATTGAAATTGAATCTGTCAACTCAACTTTTGTAAGGCTAAGTAATTCCTTTAAAATCTCATCGTCATCACCAAAATAGCTCTTTACGTGTTGTACATCAAAGTGTACAGGCGTGCTAACCGGTAAATCCAGAGCTGCTTCGGGCGCTTCGGAAGAGCCGAAGGAGCTAAGCCATTTTTGAAACACCGCCAATATGGTTTCTTCAATCACCGGTTTAACAATAAAGTCATCCATACCTGCTTCCAGGCATTTTTCCTTTTCGCTTTTTACATTGCCTGCGGTTAAGGCAATAATAGGTATTTGGCGGCCCTGCTGTATCGCACGGATTTGCCGGGTGGCTTCGTACCCATTCATCTCGGGCATCTGGATATCCATTAAAATTAAATCGGGCCAGTGTAACCGGCAACAGGCAAGGGCTTCCAGGCCATTCCCCGCTTCCAGGATCAGGGCATTCGGGGCAATCCGCCGGATGATAGTTTTGGCAAGCAACATATTCACAGCGTTATCCTCGGCAACCAGGATGGTTAGGTTGCCGGTTAATTCTGCAACAGTTGCAGCGGGTTCATCAGGCTTAGTTTCGATGGTAGTTTTCTGATGCAAACGGGATAAGGCGTTATATATATCCTCGGTTTTGATAGGTTTCACCATCCGGTGGTTCACCTTCAATTCTTCGCATGACCTGATCATCTTTTCATCGTCAGATGAACTGTGTAATAAAATAATAGGCTGGCCGGTTGGCGAATCGCTAAAGCTTTCGCGAATTTTTCTGATCGTTTCCAGCCCATCCATATAGGGCATGTGGTAATCCATCACAATTACATCATAACACTCGCCGGCCGCCAGTAGCTGTAAAGCTTCGAAGCCATTTTTTGCCTCTGTAGTTAAAATTTGCCGCAACAACAGCATTTGTTTGATAATTAGCCGGTTGTTGTCGTTGTCATCAACAACAAGTACTTTTTTAATCAGGCCAATGTTTTCCCAGCTAACGGGCTCGCCCTGTTCGGTTTGTACATGGATATCAAAATAAAAGGTGCTGCCTTTACCCGGTGAACTTTCCAGCTGCAGTTTGCTATTCATTAACCCCAGGAGTTTATTAGAAATGGTAAGGCCTAAACCTGTGCCGCCATATTTTTTGGTGGTCGACCCATCTTCCTGTGAAAACGCTTCAAATATTTTTCCCTGTTTTTCGGGTTTTATCCCAATACCAGTATCCCTTACACTAAAGCGTAACGTAGTACCGGGTACCGGTGTTGCTGCTGCTACTTCCTCTATCTTTAACTCAATCTCGCCTGTTGCGGTAAACTTTGCTGCGTTGCTGAGCAGGTTAATCAGGATTTGCTTTAGCCGCACCGAATCCACCCACATAAATCTGGGGAGGTTATAAGATATGTTCAGGAGCATTTCCAGCCCCTTTTTTTGAACCTGGTAGGTAATAATATCTGTTGATTGCGAACCGATATCGTACAGATCGCATTTTTCGATGTCCAGTTCCAGTTTCCCTGCTTCTATTTTTGAAAAATCCAGGATATCATTAATAATGCTTAATAAGGCATTGGCCGATTGATTGACAATGGAAAGATACTGGTGCTGGGTTTCGTTCAGCTGCGTTTTTAAAACAAGGTCGGTAAATCCGATAACACCGTTCAACGGGGTCCGGATTTCATGGCTCATATTGGCCAGGAATTCCGATTTGGCAATGCTGGCCTGGTCTGCCAGTTGTTTGGCTTCTTTCAGTTCATCCCTTTGTTTTACGATAGAGGTAATCATCTCGGAGGAAGTCATGATGCCACCTATTGCCCCATCAAACCGGTACCAGGGCCTCATTTCAATGTTCAGGTATTGTTCTTCCTGCATGCCCGGAAGTTTAATCCTTACTTCCTCCCGTCTTATCACCTCGCCGTTTAAAACCCGTTGATGTGTTGCCCGGTTTGCCTCGCTCGGAGGGCCAAATACTTCATAAGGCGTTAAACCTATAATGTTCCTGTCGCCCAAGGCATAATCCTGCAGATACTGCCTGCTTACGGCAATAAACCTCATGCTGGTGTCGGCCATGGCAATAGGCGAAGGCGAATGTTCAACAAAGGCCGATAAAATGGCTTTTTCGTTCAGCAATTCGGTCTCCGCTTTTTTTTGCTGTTCAATATCCTGGATAGTGCCAAACAGCCGCTGGCAAACGCCGTTGGCAAATTCGGCCTGGCCTAAACTCCTTACCCAAAGCTCTTCGCCGCCGGGGGTTACAATTTGTATCTCCAGGTCCCAGGGCGGGCCATCGGCCATGGCAAGGTTGGCAGCGGCCGAAATTTTATCCCGGCTTTCGCCTGCTTTATAAAAATTGATGATGCCGCTCAAATCAGGTTCATAATCCGCAGGCACACCATATATCTGTTTGGTAACTGTTGTCCATTCAATTTTTTGCCGCTGCACATTATATTCCCAGCCGCCAATACGGGCTACCTTGCCGGTTTCTTCCAGCATTTGCCGGGTGCGCTCCAGGTTCCTTTCCAGGAAATGTTTTTCGGTAATATCAATGGCATTACCTATCACGTAGGCCTGGTCTCCCTGTTGTTCCAGGATGTTGTTAAACATCCAGATCCGGGGGCTGCCATCCTTATGCCGGGTAACCATCTGGCCCCTGGCGCCCCCCTTCTCCTTTATCTCTTTTAAGTACCCGGTTAACTGCGGATGCCTATTAAGTGGTACGATATCAAACAAACTTAAAGTTAAAATTTCGGCAAGCGTATAACCCAAAAGCGAAGCCCCGGCCATATTTACCGACAGGAAACGGCCAGACAAGTCATGGGTGCACATGAGCCCCTGCGAGTTTTCAAAAAAAACGCGCAGCCTTTCCTCGCTGATGGCCAGTTGCTGCTCTTTTAATTCTTCGTCGGTTACATCGCGCCCTATGCAAAACAGGTTGCCAGTATTGGGGTCGGGCGTGGTTTCCCAGCGGATGGATTTGTATATTCCGGATTTAGTCCTGGTACGGTAGGTTACCTGCCGTACTTTTTTATCCGATATCATCCCGGTCACATCCTCTTCGGCGGCTTTCAGGTCGTCGGGGTGAACAAGCTCCAGGTAGGGGGTAGCTAAAATATAGGCATCGTCCCATCCAAAAGTTGATTCAAAAGCGGGGTTAATCCTTTTAAAATATCCATCTGTCCCCGCGATGCAAATCAGGTCGGCCGATAAATTAAACAGCTTTTCGAAATTTTGAAGCTCCTGTTTTTGCCGGCGCTCTGTTATTACTGTTGTGGCTTCCTGTGCCAGCAGTTGCAGCGATTCCTGCTGCGCTTCTGATAGCTGCCCTGGTTCATATCCCAGCACACTTAAAATGCCCAGGGTATTACCTTCATTATTGATTAACGGCAAGCCTGCGTAAAATTTTACCGCATGCCGCCCAGTGGCCAGCGGGTTTAGTTTAAAATGCTCATCGTTTTGGGTATCGGGCACTTCGAACAGTGTGTGTGCTTTTACGGCATAGTCGCAAAAGGCAGAGTATCCGTGGCTTTCGGGTGATTCGGGGAGTGTTTTAGCATGTGACCAATCGTTGTTTTCGTCGAGCAGGGAAACCATTGCTACTGGCGCTCCACAGGTGAGTGCAGCCAGCCGGGTGATAAACTCAAATCCTGGTTCGCCGAAAGAAAGCAATGGCTCATGCTGGGCCGGGCCGTTCAATTGGTGTTTTTTAAGTTCAGAACTGGGCATGCCGGCTATTAAGTTTATTAGTATGTTTAATAAGTGGAAAACAAAAATACTAAATTTAGCAGTAGATGATTTGTATTAATTTGAAGTTGGGTCCCTGGTGGTTGAGCGCTCCGCCCTAAACAGCCGGAATTGATTTTTCTTTTTTACTTTCGCCGAAAATTAATCTGAATGAAAGAGCAATTACTGACATTAATTACCGCATCCAAACAAGGAAAGTTGCCGTTTAACGAAGTTATAAATTTGATTGAAACTTATTACAATCATCAGCCAACTGGCTTTAAAAATGGCGACGTATATAACCAGGCCACACAAAACCAGGGGAGTGCAAAAGTTTTTTACTGTGCCCAACTGAACAACATAAGTGCGACGGACACACTGTGGTTATTTGCCGAACATTACCAGTCGGTATTGGCTAACCCAGATGCAACAGACCATCAAAATATAAGGCAATTTATGGCGAATGGCTGGGATGGTGTTGCTTTTGAGGGTAAGGCGCTGAGCGCGAAATAGTGGAGGGTCCGATACCCGGATTCGCTTAAAAACAAATAGTTGCGCGTTACTCGTGCGCCGGCATGGAGCGCACCCCTGGCCTATGTTGCAGCAACCGGCAAAACAAGTATATTGCAATACACTTTTGTTTTCACCGATGAGCGACCAACAACCCGAAACCCGCCGAAACCGGGGCAAAGACCCGAACGACGAAGCGCTTTTTGGCAGGCCAAAAGAGCTTGAAAAACTGTTACAGGCTTTGCAGGATATGCATTATTTGCTCAGTAAAGATTATCCGCCACGGGCAACGCTGGCGTTGGTTGGCAACAGGTACCGGCTAAGGCAGCGGCAGATCCTGGCGCTGCAGGGTATGGCTTGTTCGGCAACGGATATCCAAAATCGTAAAAATAAAGAAGTAGCAGCTACAGGCATCCGGGGTAAAACCATTTATGTAGATGGTTTCAATATTGTTATTATACTGGAATCTCTTTTATCGGGCGGGTATGTTTTTAAGGGATTAGACGGTTGCTACCGCGATATCTCGTCGGTACACGGATCATATAAACGGGTTAGGCAAACCGAAGAAGTGCTCATTATGCTGGGCAAGGCATTGCATGAGCTTGGTGCCGAACGGGTGAACTGGATATTTGACGCACCGGTATCCAACAGCGGCCGGCTTAAAACACTTTGTTATGAAATAGCGGCGCAACAGGGCTTTTCATGGGATATTTATTTAGACAACGCCCCCGACAAATTTTTAATTGCCGAAAACCGGCTCATCGTAAGTTCAGATGCATGGGTGCTTAACGGTTGCTACGCTTGGTTTAACCTTGCCTATTACGTTATTAACCACTTTATGGATAATAACGCGACCGTGAATATTATCAACCAGGAGGGCGGGTGAGGCGAGCAATGGTTGTGAGGTTATAAACCAAACGGCGAATTTCTATTCTATTTGGTCCTTTACATATTCAATTCCCCGCGCCAATTTATATTTAAACCATTCCTCGCGCAAGTCGGGATGATATTGCAGCAGGTGATTGAAATTGCCAAACGGCTTTTTACGCGATATAGCATCAATAAATTTGTTGTGTGTGGGTATATGATTAATACCGGCAATAAAATCTTCCATAACTTTAAATGCCTCGCGGCTGCTCATTCCCTCAAAACGTTGATAATCGCCGTAGTTTCCGGCAATTTTATCAATAATTTCTGCCCACGGTTCTTCGTCATAGCCAGGATTCTTCATTTCATCCGGGTAATAATCCATGGTGCCTGTTGGTTTATGATAAAAACAAACCATGCCCATATCCAGCATTTCGGCGATATCTTTTATAATTTCGGATGTTATTTCTTTTACCAAATGCATATTATAAATGTAGTTTAGTACTGTTAATATGTTGTATAACCACGATAGGCAATACAAAAGTAAAAGTTTATTGTAAATACCATTAGCCTGGATAAAGCCAAATTGAAATATGTTTACCCTGCAAAATTTTGAGAAACAACTAAATGCGGTAATGCTGCAAAGAGGAAAGCAGTACCATGAAGAGGGCGCAGTTGCCGACCTGGAAGAAAACGCAGGCCGCTGGACGGCGGAAGTTGAAGGAACTGAAACATACAACATATCGGTAACGCTTAAAAACGATAAGGAAATTGTAGCCTACAATTGTGATTGCCCATATGATGGCGCCATCTGTAAGCATGTAATAGCAGCGCTTTTTGAAATAAGAGATGAATTAGCAACACGTATAATAGTACCAAAAAAGGGCGCGAAGAAAAATCAGTTTGAAGATTTGTTGTTGAAGATTAGCGCCGACGAATACCGGGTTTTTATTAAAGACTACGCGTTAACCAACAAGGATTTTAAAAGGGCATTTGAACTGTTTTTTGCAGAAAAAGACGGCCGTATTGATACCGGTAAACTATATGCCGATTCAATTAAAAAGCTCATTAAAAAACATATGGCCAAAGGGTATATGGATTACCGCTCGGCGGCCGGTTTAGCCAAAGAAGTAAATCAGCTAATTGATAAGGGTTTTGATTTTGCCAATAAAAGGAACTTTGTAGAGGCTTTTGTAATAGCCTGTGTGGTGTTAAAGGAAATGATGCAGGTAATAACTTATGGCGACGATTCAAGCGGTGCTTTAGGCGATGCTATTATTGGCAGCATCCAACTTATAGATCAAATAGCTTTATCTGTCGATGCCGTTATGGATATGCAAACGCGCGTGTTTAAGTTTTTACAAACGGAGCTCAACGATGCGGTATACTTTGATTATGGCGATTTTGGATATGAGCTGATGGATGTTTTTCAAACTTTAGCAATTGAGCTAAACCTGCACCAGGAGTTTTTAGCCTGGATTGATGCCTGGTTGCCCCGGTTAGCAGGACAGCATAGCAGTTACCGGCTGGAGCATTTTAAGACAACCAAAATTGATTTTTTGGAAGCCATAGGCAGGCACACCGATGCCGAAGCACTGATTGAGCTAAACATGGAAATTGTGGAAGTGAGGCAGGCCGAGGTTGATAAAGTAATAAACGACAAAGATTATGAGCGGGCAAAAAAGCTGATAAACGATGGTATAAAAATAGCAGAAGATAAAAGGCATCCGGGTACCGTTTCGCAGTGGGAGAAGCAACTGTTGCGTATAGCATTGTTAGAAAATGATGTGCCCTTAACGCGTAAATATTACAGAGTGTTTGCTTTCGACCGTCAGTTTGATGTTACATATTACCGGGCGTTAAAAGCAACTTATGATGCCGGGGAATGGGGGAACATAGTTGAGGATATTATCGCCGGCATTAAAACCGAAACCACAAAAAAGCATGGTAAAAGTACCTGGCTTCCGCTTGACAGCTATTTACTTTCGGCGCTATCACCAATTTATATTGAAGAAAGGTTTACCGACCGGCTGTTTGAACTGGTAAAAAATGAAAAGGATATTGACCGCCTTATGGTATACCATGAACACCTGGTGTTTTCATATGCCCACGAGTTATTACAGCTTTATATCCCGGCCCTGGAACGGCAGGCTGATAAAGCCGACAACCGGAGCCATTACGCACAGTTAGCCGGGAATATGAAGAAGATCATGAAAGCCCTCGCCTTCGGTAAAGAGCAAGTAATTGAGCTTGCACAAAAAATGAAGCAAAAATATCCCCGCCGCCCTGCTATGATTGAAGAATTAAACAGGGTGATTTATTGAGGACGTGAGGTGTTGGGGGTAATTAATGGGTTACATATTCCGGTGCGATAATTGTTTACCTCCACTCAGGGTTTCCAGCTGTTTGAAGTCTCCGAACAGAAGGGGGCCGTGCGGTAGCGCTTGGGCGCACCAATGACTTTTTTTCGGAGGCAAATTCGCTAAATGTATCGTAAAAACTATTTTTTATCGACAATAATTGGCCTGTTGGTGACAACACGCAACAGGGGGCGGTTAGTAAACCTATTGAAGCGCAGTGTACGCTGCAGCTGATAATTTTCTTGTTTTTATATTTATATTCTTAAATTTCATACATTCGTTATCAACTTCTTTAAAATGACCACCCTAAAGCACTTTTCGGACAGCGAATTGGTTGACTTGTTTAAGTCGGGGGATAAGGCTGCTTATGTAGAAATATACGATAGGTACACACTCACATTATTTAATCACGCCTATAATAAAACCAGGAACAGGGAAGAAGCCAAAGATGTTGTTCAGGAAGTTTTTACAACTTTGTGGGCCAAACGCGACCAAATCAATTGCCAATCTAATCTTTCGGGTTATTTATATACGTCGTTACGTAACAATATTTTGAACAGAATTGCGCGACAATCAATACTTGAAAAATACACCACCTCGTTAATACAGTTTATTCAAACCGAAACAAGCCAGGTTATCACAGATCATCTGGTGCGTGAACACGAGCTTGCGATGCTTATTGAAAAAGAGATTGCCGCTCTTCCGCCAAAAATGCGCCAGGTATTTGAACTTAGCCGCAAACAACATCTCTCACATAAACAAATCGCAGCGCAACTGGATATTTCCGAGCAAACCGTAAGTAAGCATGTTACTAACGCCTTAAAAACGTTAAGGGTTCGCCTCGGCTTTTTTATCTACGTGTTAATGCTTTTTCGGCTCTTGTGATTTTCAGGAGATGATGCGACGCATTTTGCAGTAGTTTGTGCGGCATTATTTAAAGTGAATTTTCTCATTTAATGGGACAGTTTTTCCACTTTTGATGAGAAGTAACAATATTTCAAGAACAGGTATCATAAAAGTATTTCTCGTTTATTTGGAAAGCTGAATTATCCGGGAGTGAACTAATTTTTGCTTAATTTTTTGATTTGCTCCAGGGCATTTTGATTTTTCGGGTTTAGTTCAAGTGAACGCTGATAATTTTTGATAGCCAGTGCGGTGTCGCCCGCCGCCACATATCCGTCGCCAAGGCTGTCATAGGTATTCCAGCCGCCCGGATTAAGACTGACATTGAGTTTAAAGACTTCCAGCGCTTCCGCTTTTTTTCCTTTTGCCAGTAACGCATATGCCCAGTTGTTGACCTCTCGCTCATCGAGATGGAATTGCGAATTGCGCGCTTTTAGTGCCGCCGCTATGGCAATTGCGTGATCGAAACCTTGCCGGTTCATGCATTTGAGCAGCCAGCCGATCGATGCTGAATAGCCAAAGCCGTCGGAAGCGCGTTGAGCTGGCGTATAGTGATCTTCTTCGAATATCCGCTCGGCCAGGTCGCCAAGCTTGGTATTGGAATCATTATCATATTCATTGCTGAGCAGTGCAAGGCCGTATTTCAGGCCTGGATAAAGCAGGATATAGGTCGTAAAGCCAAAGGTGGTGCCGTCGGCGTTGACCTGTCTTTTTCCATCTCCGGTAACATTCAGGAACCAGTTCATGCCCAGGGCAAAATGCTGCGGATCGCCCCAGGCAGCGCGGTGTGCCATCCGGACGGCGGGGTCTTTTTCGTCCAGTTGATACCGGGTATATTTGGCTATATCGGTAATTGTTGATTTCAGGCCGATGCCCGGCACGTCATATTTGGGAATATAGGGCATTTGCACGCCTCCTCCCGTATAGCCTTTTGCCAGGTATTGCCGTTGGTCATCGGGAACATTTAGGTAAGTATGGTCCATGTGGAGCGGCTCGAGGATATAACGTTTTAATAAAACCGCGTAAGGCTGATGATAAATATTTTCCAAAAGATAAACGAGTAATTTGGCCGCTGAGTTGGAATGGCCCGGTTTAAAACCGGGAACCGTGTCGGGCTTAACTTGGTGCAGATCCCGGAGCAAATCTTCAGGTGTATAGTTTTCGTGGCTTTTTACAAAGGCAAATGGCATGGTCTCGTCGTTCAATTTCTTAAAGTCGTCAGGTAGGTCCGGTATATTGTTAGGCAGGCCGGAAGTCAAATTAACCAGGTGTAGCAATGTAATCGGTCGCCCCAGGTAAGCCAGGTTAGGATAGTTACCTTTAAGGTATTTACGAATGTCATCCGTTAATTTTACCCTTTTTTCCAAAACCGCGTGGGCAAGGATCAGGCTGCTGAATGATTTACTGACCGAGCCGATCTCGTATAGTGTTTGTCCGTTCACGTTTCCGCCATAGTAAAAATAGGTTTTACCGTTTTTTACTATCGCAACAGAATAGCCCATCCAGGGGCGGTTATTGATCAGTGACCGGGTCGCATGACGGATTATGGTATCTAATTTAGCATGCTGCTGCGCAAAGGCAGTCAAACCAAATGCAATGAATGATACGGTGATAAAGAAGCTTTTTTTCATGTTTTATTGTTTCAGTTTTTGGATCATTTGAACGGCGTTGGTATTCGTGGAATCGAGCGCTAATGATTTTTGGTAACATTCGATAGCTAATGCTTTGTTCCCCTTATCCATATAGGCTTCTGCCAGGCTATCCCAGGCATTTCCTGATTTGGGGAAGTCGTCGGTATTTTGCTTGAACACACGGATTGCATCCGCTAATTTTTGCGCGTTCAATAATTGGTAGCCGAGTTGGTTCATTTCGATTTCGGTAAGTTGTTTATGTTTTTTTTGCAATGCTTTTTCTGCGCTGGTTGCGAGGATGGCTTTTAACAATACCCAGGAGGGCGAATCATAGCGCTGATAGTCCAGCCATACTAAGCCGGGGTGTTCACCGCCTATTGCATCATCCAAAATTTCCCGTGTAAAAAATTGTCCGTTTTCGCTATTGGCAAAAAACACGACAGCATTTTTGGTATTTAAGTCAGCCTTGATATAGTCCTTCGAGTCCCCGCCATCGCCCCAATGCCAGAAACTTTCCCCCTTAGCCGATTTTTCCAGCCCCCAGCCCAGACCCCAAAACAACGCAGGATAACGGTCACCGACCTTAATCTGGGGTTGAAGCATCTCCTTCCAGATCACATTTTGCACTAATTTACCGTTCATCACAGCAATGACGAACCTGGCATAATCTTCGGGGGTAGTTTGCAGGCTGCAGCAGGCTTTACCACGTGTGGGAGTATCCCGCTCCGTCTTCGGCTGCCCCGTCCAGTTATGGCCGTACACTTTTAAGCTGTCGTAGGCAGGTTGCCATACATAGCTGCTGCTTTTCATGCCTAAGGGCTGCAATACCGACTGATTAATAAAGTCCTCTATTTTAAGCCCTGTGATCTTTTCTACTACTTTGGAAAGTAGCTGAAAGCCAACTGGTGAATACTGGAACTTTTCGCCAGGACCAAATGCAAGATCCACCTTATTTTCCGGGTCTGTTTTGGATGAAACAATACCGCTCGAATTACTGAGGATCATCCTGGCCGTAATGAAACTGAACCGGGGATTGTCGCTTGGATGATAATCGCTTCCCATATATTTAAAAACAGGGGTATCCAGGTTGAGCTGCCCCTGGCTAACCAAAATCAGCACCGCATAGGAGAATACCGGCTTACTTAATGAATTGGCTTCAAAGATGGTCCCGTCGTTAACCGCTTGTCCGGTTGCTGCATTCATCACCCCGAAGCCTTTGTGCCAAACCACCTTGCCATTGCGGATGAGCGCTACGGAAAGTCCCGGTACATTGGATACTTTCATTAACCGTGGGATATCGCATTCCAATTTGTGGATAGCTTCCCCGGTTGATAATAATGGCTTGTCCTGCGCGGGGCAGGGGATGCTATATAATATGACTATACAGATTAACAGTACCGATGCGAGTGATTTTAGTTTTTTCATTGAGTTTGCCGCTGTGATTTTTCTGTAAAAGTAGAGTTGGGTTTTCTGATATCACCTATAGAAAAGGTTTAGAAATCCTTTATATTTGATTGATTTCACCATTCTATTCATGAAAAACACGCCATTTGTTTTGAATAACCGTTTCCTGGTTAATCCCATCGTCAATAATTTGAGCGATAAGAAAACCGGTAAGGAGGTAAGGCTGGAGCCGCGGCTCATGAATGTACTTTGTTTTTTGGCAGCAAATGCGGGCCAGCTGGTCAGCAGGGAGCAACTGATCACAGCCGTATGGAACAATTATGGCGGCGCGGACGAAGGACTCAATCAGGCGATCTCTTTTCTAAGAAAACTTTTGGACGATCCCGATAAAAAGATCATTGAAACCATCCCCACAAAAGGCTACCTCCTGAATGCTGCGATTACTGATGCCCTTATTGAACGTGAAAAAGTAGCAAACGAAACCAGCCCGGAAAAAGAATCGCATACTGTAGTTAAGCCAAAAAACAGCACGGCCAGGATCAAGAAAAATAACAGGAAAATCATTTGGATAGCAGCATTGATCGTTATTATTGCTGCTGTGTCCTATTACTTTTGGACATCGGATAACGACACGCTCCCTGTATTAAGCATTAAGCCTATGCCCAATATAAAGACGGAAGTCAAACCCGACTTAACCATCAAACCTATACCTAATTTACCACCAAGAGATACACTAAAACCCAGGGACAGTATCTAAACCCTATTCATTGACATTTCACCTGAGAGACCGGCCAGTTGGTATTAAGTCTTATCAAACGTGAAAAGAAGTCTCATTAAACGAGAAAATTATTTTAAATAATGTCGCGCGAACTGCTGCAAAAGTGTCGCATCATCTCATGAAAATCACATCTCTTATAAAATATTTTATTTTTATTTACCTGTACGGTACGCGTTGTTTGTCT
Organism: Mucilaginibacter sp. GW822-FHT03E02; assembly: GCF_058801545.1. Lineage (NCBI taxonomy): Bacteria > Pseudomonadati > Bacteroidota > Sphingobacteriia > Sphingobacteriales > Sphingobacteriaceae > Mucilaginibacter > Mucilaginibacter sp. GW822-FHT03E02. The sequence continues at coordinate 6,162,728 of NZ_JBXANJ010000001.1, forward strand.
TACTAAAATAAGGGAAATAAATAGTAGTATGAACGATCAGGAGCTCAGGGATCTATTACATAAATACGGAAACGATACGGCCACTGAAGATGAGAAATCGCTGCTTGAAAGCTGGTATTTGCATCATCAGGAATCGGAATTGCCCGATTATTCACTTGATGAGCGCCTTCAGGATGCTGCAGCCGTTCGTGAAAATCTGAAACGTCAATTCAGGATAGGCCGGTTAATATCACTTCCGTTGCGGATAAGTGCGGCAGCATGTGTTGTAGTGTTATTAGGCTTTGGTAGTTTTTATTTTCTTAGAAAGAACGTTACTAAAAACGAACTTACTGCAACTACACACCACGATATTCCGCCGGGGCAAAATAAGGCTGTATTAGCCCTTGCCAACGGGCAAAAAATTTACATAACCGGTATAAAAAAAGGGATTATTTACCGGCAAGGTGCTTTACAGGTAACCCGTAATAACAACGGAGTGCTTGCCTACACCATAAACAAAAGCTTGATTGACCCTAAGAATACAGATAACCAGGGCCCGGCAAAATACAACACGCTTTCTACACCGCGGGGCGGCCAGTCGTCCATAACCTTGGCAGACGGAACAGTGGCCTACCTTGATGCGCAATCATCTGTCAGGTTTCCGGTTGATTTTTCTAAATCTAAAGAACGGCGGGTTGAAGTAACCGGGCAGGTGTACTTTGATGTAAGGCACAATGCTTCAAAACCTTTTAGGGTAGATGTAAAAGGTCAAACCATTGAAGATATCGGTACTGTATTTAACATCAACGCTTACGATGACGAGCCGGTTATAAAAACTACATTGATTAGCGGCGGTATAAAAATAACAAGAGGAAATTCAACGGCTACATTACGGCCTGGTCAGCAAGCTATAACTGTTGCTGATAAAACCAATATCCGGATAAAAGAAACAGATACCGAAGAAGTTACCGCCTGGAAAAATGGCTACTTCCTTTTTAATAACGAGAAGCTGGAAAGCATAATGCGAAAGATATCAAGGTGGTATGATGTTGATATTGTTTATCCGCAAGATCAGAATACCAATGTTGAATACTGGGGCAGCATCACCAGGTATGACAACGTATCTAAAGTTTTAAAGATGCTGGAAATAACCGGCGATGTAAAATTCAGGATTGAAGGAAAGAAAATTTTTATAGAGAAAAAATAACTGACTTGATTATTAACTAATTATAAATTAAACCCAAAGAAATATGAAGAAACAATAACTATAAACTCCAGAAAAGTGAAAAGGAAAAAATAGCAGAGGCATTCGCTGTGCCCCTGCTTAATAGCCTGCTCACATCGTTTGCCAGCCGGCAAACGATAAAATTGCTTTGAACCAATATTTCACGTAAAACAGACATTCAAATGTATAAAAAGTTCAACGGATTTTTTTGTACCCGGAAGGGGTATATCCGCAAATTCCTGCTGATTATGAGACTTACCTCTATTATTTTGACGGTTACCATCTTACATGTTAGCGCAATGAGCATTGCTCAGAAAATTACCTACAAAAATAATTCCGCTTCTCTTGAACAAATTTTCAAGGAGATCAGGAAGCAAACTGGCTATAATGTTCTTGTTGCATCCAATAAAATTAAAAACATCCAGCCGCAGGCCGTTGATTTTATAAACACGCCATTGGCCGATGTTTTAGATAAGGTGCTGCATGGTCAATCGCTGACTTACAGTATCGACGACAAAACCATATTGATCCGGTACGAGCAAAAATTAAAAAAAGACGCGGCGGATGAAGCTCCGCCTATTACCGGAAAAGTAGTTGATTCAACCGGGATGCCTCTTCCCGGCGCTTCCGTCGGCCTGAAGGGAACAACCAATGGCACGCAAACCGATGTAAATGGTAACTTTAGCTTGAACGCGTCGGCAGGCGACATTTTAATAATAAGGTATGTTGGCTATGAAGGCAAGGAAATAAAAGTAGGCACCAGTACAAATTTAGTTATCGAACTGAAAAAAAGCGCAGGTTCGTTAAATGAAGTAGTTGTTACCGCTTTGGGTATAAAACGCGAAGCAAGATCGTTAGGCTACGCCGCTCAGACAATATCAGGTGCTGATATGAATAAAGTTAACCCGCCAAATATAGCATCGGGCTTAATGGGTAAAATAGCAGGCTTGAATATTACCCAGCCAAACGGTGTGGAAGGTTCTTCAAACCGCATAGTTATCAGGGGTAATAACAATCTGGCCGGGAACAACCAGGCGCTGATAGTGGTTGATAATGTTATTATTGATAATGAACCTGTACAGCCAAAAGGGGGAGTACAGTCTTTCAATGATGCCTTATCACTCAGTAACGGCGGTACCGACGTTTCGCAACCGCCGGTAGATAACGGATCTTTTTTAAACAGCCTTAACCCTGATGATATTGAAAGCCTGGATGTATTGAAGGGCCCAACTGCGGCAGCGTTATATGGTGCACGCGGCGCCAACGGCGTAATACTTATCGTAACTAAAAAAGGCAACAAAAAGAAAGGTTTTGGTGTTGATTATGGCTACACCTATCGCGCTAATGATCCTTATCGTTTTATAAAAACGCAAAGTGAATACGGTAACGGGATGACAGAAGACCTTTACTCGGCAAATCCTTTCTTTTATAAAGATGCCAATGGTAAAAACAGGCAGGAACAGATAGGCGGCGACCCGTATGGCTCTCTGGGCAACATACCAGGGGCTTATGTTAGCCCGGGTGTTACCAGTGCCGCCGGCGGGCCGTTTTATAATTATATTGGTTTTCCCGGCGATGGTGCATCATGGGGGCCTAAAATGGAAGGGCAGCCGCTTGTTTGGTGGGATGGTACAACCAGGCCTTATACCGGTAATTCAAATATTTTCAAAAGCTTTTACAGAACCGGTAATACACAAACCCATAACATTGCCCTTTCGGGCGGTGGGGAACTTGGTACCCTGCGCGTTTCCTACACACGATCAACAAATGAGGCTATTACTTACAATAGTAATAATGCCACCAATACATTTAATATAGGCTCATCGATAAATATCAGCCCCAAAGTTAAGGTTGACGCTACAGCCAGTTATATTAACCTGACCAAATTTAATCCACCAAATATATACGGTGAAAACGGAGGGGCGGGTAATATCGGCCTGGGTTATATGACTGTGTACAACTTGCCTGCAGATTATAAGCCGATTGAAAGAGGGCTGACTACGTTGGCCGACGGATCACAAAATCCTATACTAAAGCAATCGCCGTTTGAGTATGGTCAGCAGTATTACTGGTGGAATACATTTAATGATATTACCACGCTTACACAAAACCAGTTTGTGGGCTCCATATCATTAAATGCCGAAGTTACACCCTGGTTAAAGGCAGTGGGCAACGTTGGTTTGGATTATTACACCAACGAGTATGTAACTAAAAATTATCCTACAGATGCCGCAGGGTTAATTGGCAGCTACGGATATGACCTGGCCAAAAATGCAACCAACAACCTCGATGGTCGTTTGATATTTCATAAAACCAGTTTACTTCCCGATTTTAATGCCAGTCTTTCTGTAGGTGCAAGGCACTACTACCGGAACATGTATGACATTGCTCAAACTAACCCAGGGCCATTTAATTACCCGTTTTTATTTAACCTGAGCAATTACGCCGGCAATTCAACAACGGCACTTAATGCGTCTGAAAACAGGTATGTGCAGCAAATAAATACAGTTTATGGCTTGCTTAATCTTTCTTACAAAAATTACCTGTTTTTGGATCTGGCAGGAACAAATGACTGGTCGTCTACCCTGCGCCCAACAAACTGGAGTTATTTTTACCCATCGGCAAGTTTAAGCTTTGTGTTTACAGATGCGTTTGATATGAGTTCGGTAAAAAGCTGGTTCACTTACGGAAAGATACGTGTAAGCGAGGCCAAAAGTGCAAATGCCTATTTGCCTTATCAAAACGGATTTACCTACCGCCCAACTTCAAGCACGCCAGGTTTCACAAGCGGGTTGAATTTGCCAAGTTCGTACCCTACCAACATACAACCGCAACGTTCCCGGTCTTTTGAAATCGGGCCCGACCTGGGTTTTTTTAACGACCGGTTGGATGTGAATTTCACTTACTATAACACCTACTCAGACAACCAGGAAATAACAATCCCAGTAGCTGGTTCATCAGGTGTTCCAAACGTTTTAATAAACTCCGGCGCATTACGCAACAGGGGCTTTGAATTAACCGTGAATGCAAAGGTGATTAAATCAAGTGATTTTTCATGGAACGTAACTTTAAACGCGGCACATAATCAAAATAAAGTTATTGCGCTGGAGCCAGGGCTCAACTCATTGCAGTTAGGTTCATGGTTTGGCAGCAACGGGGTTTTGATGAAAGTTGATGTAGGCCAAAATTATGGCAGCATTTACGGGTCCGATTACAAATATGCACCAAATGGCCAAAAAATTGTTAACCTGATATACGCTGATGGCACAAACACCGGAAATGGCCCAGTACTGGGCTCACAATACGCCACATCAGACAATTTGGTTAAAATAGGCGATGCTACGCCAAAACTGACTGGCGGTATTTCGCAGAGTTTCCGTTACAAAAACTTCAGCTTATATGTTCTGACAGACTTTAAGGTGGGCGGACAGATCTGGTCTGGCGATTACGCTACCCTTATGGGGCAGGGTATGGCCCCTGAAACTGTTTACGAAAGGGACGGACACGGCTTAGCTTATACTTATCCCGACGGAACAAAGGCCAACGTTGGTGTAATTTTACCTGGCGTGGTACAGGGCTCAACAGCGGGTACCTATACACCAAACACCAATGTTGTAAATGCCTGGTGGAAATACGCTGGTAATTACCAATCATGGGATAATGATCCTATTGTACGTACCAACTCTATATTCAATGATTCATGGGGTAAGCTGCGTGAGGTATCAATCACTTATAACCTGCCGAAAGAATTTGTACAAAAAACAAAGTTGCTCCAAAACCTGTCGGTATCGTTAATCGGCCGCGACCTGTTTTACCTGTTCAATACATTGCCCGACAGGATAAACCCTGAAAGTGTTGTAGGTACAGGAAACGTTCAGGGTATTCAGTTTGGTGGCTTACCTGGCGTACGCTCCTACGGTTTTTCGGTAAAAGCGGGATTTTAATAGGATTGTTAAAAATTAAGAACGAAACTTATGATTAAGTATCATGATATAAAACAATGGGCAATGGTGGTAACTACTACATTGTTCATTACTGCAGTTCTTGCGTCATGTACCAAGAATTTTCAAAAGGAAAACGCGCCTTATAGCGGTCCGGCATCGGCCACCTTGCAACAGCTTTACACGGGTATCGGGGCTAACCTGGATCGTGCGGCTAACATAGGCAACTGGGCCGAAGCAAGATGGCTATACCCTGTAACCCAATTGGGCGCTGTATACGCCGTATCGGATTTCGGTTTTGTAGAAGGACAAAACTGGAGCTTGTTTTACTCCAATTTACCGGCTATGGATCAAATGCTTGCCACTATGGCCAGCAGTCCCGATTCGGCAACATACACTAATGCTATAGGTATGGTAAAAGTATTGCGGGCTTACGAGGCGCTTGAAGTATCCAACCTATATGGCGATATGCCATATTCTAAAGCAGGAAAGGCATTTTCGGGCTCTACTGCCGATCTTAAAGTGCCGTATGATAAACAGCAGGCTGTATATTTATCCTGCCTGGCCGATCTTACCTGGGCTGCAAACCACTTTACTACCAGCAGTACCCAGTTTTCGTTTGGTTCGGAATTTCTTTTAAACAACGATATCGGCCAATGGAAAGCGTTTGCCAATTCGCTGCGTTTGCGCTACGCGCTTACCATGTATGATAAAGACAATACAGATGCGGCGCCAATAATAGCCGATGCCATAACCAAGCTATCCAGCAACCCGCTTACCGATGTTGTTGGCTTTAAACAAGCTAATATTCCGGGCATATCCTTTGATATTGACGGAGCAGGAAGGGGTTTCTTCTTCCACCAGGAAAGCCGCGCAAGAATGGGCAGCACCCTATGGAACTTATTCAGCAGCAATAACAATACCGACGGCAGCGGGATATTTGACTTAAGGTGTAAAATATTTTTTGAAGTTAACGGGGCAGGTAATTGGGTGCCTTATCCACAAAACCCGGTTACGCCTATAACAGATGGCGGCGACCCTTATAACACCGAAAGAGATGCTGATAATAAAGGTTGGGCAGCTCATAAAGATGGCAATTTGTATTCCGATTATAATTATTACTGGGGCAGGGATGGAGTTGTTGCCGGCTCAACAGGTGCATGTCCTGAAATTTTCATTACACCGGCCGAGGTACACTTTTTAAAAGCTGAAGTTTATGCACGTGGCGTTGCGGGTGTAGCGCAAAGCACATCGTCGGCACAAAGTGAATATAATGCAGGCGTTACCGCATCACTTACCTTTTGGAATAGTGTGGCGTACAATTCATCCGTTTGGGTTGTAAACAAACCTACTTCAGAAACACCATCTACTGCAACTATCAACGCTATATTGGCCAACCCCAAAGTTGCCTTTAACTCCACAAATGCACTTAGCCAGATCTATGCGCAGGAATGGGTTGATATGTTTCGCCAGCCCTGGTTAGCGTGGACCCTGCTAAGAAGAACTAGCGGCGCAACACCAATGGATACCAATAACCCGGCGGGCTATAAACAAAATTATGGCAGCTTACAACGTTACCAATATCCGGCCGATGAAGCGCAACTGAACACGGCCAACTGGAAAGCAGCAACCGGTGGTAGTGATCTGACCAGCACTAAAATCTGGATTACCAAATAAGAAAATGCAAAACGGCATTACACCGAATATCACCAATGTGATGCAACACCTGACATAAAAGTACATGTATGAGCCGCCCTGTTAGCAGGGCGGCTTTTTTAATTTAAAATCATCACCATTTAGCGCAAGTCTGCTGTATTGGACCTTGTGCAGGGGGACTTGTGATCGTTAAACGATTAAATGATCACAAGTCATCAGCCCACCGTTCGGTCGTTCAAGGGTTGCGCTAAGTGGGTTGTTTAATATTAAATTCTCTTCAGGCTTCAATCGGCCCAGTATTGGTTGGTAAAATAAAACGCGTCTATAAATCGTTTTTTATTCGGATTAGTTGTTTTTAAAAGGATCGAACTATAAAATTCGCTGTTATCGTCACGATAAATGAAGTTATGCTTTTCGAGACTTTCATTAACATCTCTAAACCATCGGCCAAATGCAATATGACGATTTCGCGCGCGGCCGTCGTCGGTCATACACATATACAAAAGGACATCTTCAGGCTGGTTATCAAAAAAGTCCTGTATTATATAAATAATGGTTTGTTTAACTCGGGTATCATGTCGCTGGATATCCTCCATACGGTCACACGTAAAACCAAAAGAATAGGTTGTAATTTCCTCTTGATCCTCATTCATCATGAAAAACTCGGTAAAATACGCTATATAAGTTAAGCCGGAGATAGTAGTAAACCGATAGGAGGCTCCGTCGTCGCCCGGTGCTATCTCATAGCGGGCGGACAAACTTAATATCCTTAAGAGTTGCCAAAGAAACCTTATTTTTTACTGCTTGTGTAATACGTTTCTTGTCTTCCATTAATTTAACGAATGGATTCGTCTTTTGGTCAGCAGCCTTTTTACCGCTGACAGACATGCCTGTAGTTGCTTTTTTTACTGCTTTCATAATAGCAAATATCGTTAAAAGTTGATTTAAAACAAAATTTAACAATATGGCTTCCGGGTCAATGCAAAATGAGGAGGTAAAATTTTCCGTTGTGATTGTGGGCACGCCTGCTGTTCGATTCTCTGACTTCGCTCCCTTATGACTGTAGTTTGCAACTACCGTAACCCTGTTGGGCCTGATCTGGTTTACCTGGTTATATGCAATCACATCTAAATTACGCGGTATTGATTGTTTAGGCACCCTGTAGTCTGGAGACTACGGATATCGTAATTCGAAGTCGGAGTCGAAGCGGGTAAAATAATAGCTTTGGCCGGTGCTCCGATAACACCAACCAGAAGCTAAAATGGCTTAACGGCCATTGGAAAAATCGGCGGGAATACTATCTTTAGTTCCGTTAACAGAAATATTTTTTCGATATGAAAGATAAGGTAAGCCTGGTAAATAAAGTGCCCGTAAAGTGTGGCCCATCATGTTATGCTCACCGCATACAGCCTGATTTGGGCAAAGACGGATTTATAAGCCAGGTAAAAAGTTTTTTTGCAAAACTTTTTGATACTGCCGATTGGCCCGCAAGATGGCATTGCGGCAACTGGTCAGATTTTCATGGATGGTTATATATATTGTCAGACATAGCTATCTGGGCAGCATACTTCGCAATCCCCTTCCTGCTTTTTCGGATTATCAGTAAACGGAAGGATATCCCTTTTCCTAAAATACTTTGGCTTTTTATCGGTTTTATCCTGTTGTGTGGCACTACCCATTTATTAGATGCCATTATATTTTGGTGGCCGGCTTACCGCGTTAGTGCCTTGGTCAGGTTATTCACTGCAATTATATCTGTGTTTACGGTTTTTGCATTATACAGATTGCTTCCGATGATTTACCGGTTAAGAACACTCGGCGAATTGGAGGCAGAAATTGAGGAACGGAAAAAGGCGGAAGAAGAAAGCCGTCACCAGCAGGTACTGACAAAGGCCGCAGAAGATTTGATGGCAAAAAAAGACGAATTTATGAGTATAGCAAGCCATGAGTTAAAAACACCGATAACTACCGTAAAAGCATCTTTACAGGTGCTCGAGCGAATTCTGGCCCAAAATGACGAGCTGGCAGTTATTGCGCCTTTTGTACACCGTTCATCCAAACAAATAAATAAGCTTACCAGTTTAATTGATGAATTACTTGATGTAACCCGTATACAGGCCGGACAGCTGCAATTACACAAAGAAGACTTCAATATTATGAAAATGGCTGCCGAATGTGTTGAGCAATGCCAATCGGTGGATGGAAGGCACCCGGTTACTATACAGGGAGATGAAAACCTGACGGTATTTGCAGATTACAACCGGATTGACCAGGTGTTATGCAACTTCCTGACAAATGCTTTTAAATACTCGCCAGAGCACACCTTAGTAGAAGTAAATATCAGCCCTGAGGATAATGGAAAGATCAAACTAAGTGTAGCCGACCTGGGAATTGGAATTCCGGACGATAAAAAAGATAATATTTTCGACAGATTTTTCAGGGTTGAAAATACATCCCATAAATACTCAGGTATTGGATTGGGTTTATATATTTCGTCCCAAATTATAGCAGCTCATGGCGGGCAAATTGGTGTAACAGATAATGGGGCAAATGGAACTATATTTTGGTTTATTATTTAACAGGGACGAAAGAAAATAGCTGTCAGGCTGAATAAGCTTTAAATAAAAATTTGAATGAAGTTAAAAACTATTGATGCATCATCGTTAACACCGGCCGAAATGCAGGCTTATTTGCACCATGCCATTGCACCCCGGCCAATATGCTTTGTATCCACTATCGACAAAAATGGCCAGGTTAATTTAAGTCCGTTTAGTTTTTTTAATGTTTTTAGTATCAATCCACCAATATGTGTTTTTTCGCCCACAAGCAGGGCGCGGGACAATACCACTAAACACACGCTTGAAAACGTTTTGGAAGTACCTGAATGTGTGATAAATATTGTGAACTATGATATGGTTCAACAAACCTATTTAACCAGTCTGGATTACCAAAAAGGCGTAAATGAATTTTCGAAAGCGGGTTTTACTGAATTGGCTTCGGAGACGGTAAAGCCACCGAGGGTAGCGGAATCCACCGTTCAATTGGAATGTGTAGTGAATGATGTGATATCGTTAGGAAAAAACGGGGGCGCAGGTAATTTGGTGATTGCCGAGGTGAAACGGATGCATATCAATGAAGCTATTTTGGATGCTAATGGCAAAATAGACCCGCATAAAATAGACCTGGTGGCCCGTTTAGGCGGCGATTGGTATTGCAGGGTAACCAGCGATAACTTATTTAAAATTGCTAAACCAACAGGCAGTGCCGGAATAGGTATCGGCGTAGATGCTTTCCCCAAAGAGGTTAAATACTCCACAGTATTAACCGGGAATAACCTGGGATTATTGGGACTTGTTGAAACGCTGCCATCTGATGCGGAGGTAAAAGCTTTTAGTGAAACCGATGAAATGAAACAACTGGCTGATGCTACCATCGGTGAAACCCGCACCCAACACCTGCATTTAAAAGCTAAGCAATTGTTAGAAAACGGCCGGGTAATGGATGCCTGGAAGGCGTTGTTGATGTAGTTTATTTATTGACCTTGTCATTTCTATGCTGTTCGATTGTCTGACTTCGATCCCTTATTACTGTAGTTGGCAACTGTCAGGCATGGCCTACCTGGGCGGTTTTTGCTGATTTGCGACAACCAGATATCCCAGTCCTATATATACGATAACCACCACCCGCTGTGTGTTTGCTTATACCGGCCATACTGACGGCAGGGGTAATACATCAGCGCAATAACGGTTATCCAGCACAGGTACACCCCCCAAAGCGGAATACCGAAACCCGGCGCGGCCCATACCGGTGCAGGCTTCTGAAAGTCAAACGGAGTGCGGGCGATTACAACGCCCGCTACATTGATTATGCGCAGCAACACCAAATGTGCTATAAAATAAAAGTAAGGCACATTTCCATATACAGTGCAAAACCGGGTAACGCGGTTGCTTATGCCCTCGGTAACCGACAACAATAGCAATACCGGCCCAAGCGTCATCAACATAAACAGGAGCGAGGGCGTTTGCTTTCTCCCGTTCAGGAACGAAAGCAGGGTATGCGCCGTATTCCGCTGAACGGCCCAGGGTGCAGGGTCGCCGTAATGATTGATGACGCGCAGGGTAACAAACAGCACAATCAGGGCGCAGCCCGAAATCTTTAATATTTTCTGCCGCTTTGCCGCGTTATAGCCCTTTTTGTAAAGATGGCCAAAAACGTAGCCTAACAATAAAGCCCCCGTCCACGGGATGGCGGCATAAATAGCAAATATAAACCGGTTGGCGCCGATAGGGATCAATGCCCCTACGCCATTCAGTAATAGCGTAATAAGGTTGCCAGGTATGCCGCTCTTTGGCAAATCAACGTTGTCGAGTAAATTATGGCCGGCAATAATCAGTATTGCAACCACAGCTATAATTTGTTTAGGAGCGCGAATTAGCAAGGCCAAAACAATCATGCCAAAGCCAATGGCCCATAAAACCTCCAGCACCGGGAAATGGTAATGCACATCGAAGCTAAAGATGAGGCTGATAATTGCCAGGTCGGATAATATGAGCCAGGCACCTCGTTTTAGTAAAAAAGTGGTCATCTGGCCGGTTGTTCGGCGCTGAGCGGCAAGGCATGCCGATACGCCGCTCAAAAAAACAAAGGTGGGTGCGCAAAAATGTGTTATCCAGCGCGTAAAAAACAGTATCACCGTGGTGCGCTGTACATCAAGCGGGGGCGGCCCGGCCAGGTGCAAAAAATCGCGGGTATGGTCAAGCGTCATGATAATCATGATTAATCCGCGCACAATGTCTATCGACTGTATACGTTCTTTCATCAAAATAAAGATAGTACAAAACGTTAGCCTTTTTCCATAAGGTATCTTCCTTATCCCGATTTTTAAACAAGCATTGTATGACGGCTTTTTTGCTACTGATTATGGAAGCGGGAATAGGGCCCTTAGTGTGGAGACTACGGGCATCGTAATTTGAAGGCAGAGAACTCTACGGACAACGAGGTTAGCCGCTGTCAGAAGCGCTTACGTTGACAAGCCCCGACTTAGGTGGCTTTTTGGGTATTATACTAAGTGTTATCACCACCATGTCATTGCGAGGAACGAAGCAATCTCTGGGCTGTGCATGGCGGTTATGCATGGCCTATACTTAGCACGCGGACCACAAAGGTGGACCTGCGGTAGCGAGGGGAACTCTATGAACAACAGGCTTATTTTATTTTGGGTGAAGCCTGAGCATACGGAATAATAGTAATATTTTTGATCTAAATTATACTAAATGACCACTTTAAAATTAGCCTTTTCAGTTCTTATTATATTTTTTTTTAACTGCAAAAAAAATCAACAATTAACAAAAGAAACCACTCAAAAAGATAGCGTAATTGTTCCGGTTAAGCAATGGCTCAATTTGAATTATGCCGATGATGGCAAAGAGTATCATAACCTCGACATCCATTTGCCTAACGTAGCAAAACCCACCTATAAGGCAATTATTGTAATATACGGTAGCGCATGGTATGGCAATAATTTGAAACAAGCTGCGTTTGATGCCCTTGGAAAACCATTGCTCGACAGCGGTTTTGCGGTTATAGCCATTAACCACAGGTCAAGTGGCGATGCTCCTTACCCAGCCCAAATCAATGATGTGAAAGCTGCGGTACGATATATAAGGGCAAATGCTGGTAAATATCAAATTGATGCTTCATTTATTGGCATTACAGGCTATTCATCAGGTGGACATCTTGCCTCGCTCGCCGGAACATCAAATTCTGTTAAAGAATTTACAGTGGGGAAAGTGAAGGTTGACATAGAGGGAAACGTAGGAAATTATACCGCAGCCAGCAGTTCTGTGAATGCGGTAGTTGATTGGTTTGGCCCTATCGACATGGCGCTGATGGATGAGTGTAAGAAACCTAAAGGAGCCGACTCTCCCGAAGGTGCGCTTATTAGAGGCAATCCGGTTGATAATCTTGATATGATAGCCCTGCTCAACCCCATCACCTTTCTGGACAAAACGGATCCTCATTTTATGGTAATTCATGGCGATGCTGATCATGTTGTACCTTATTGCCAAAGTGAGCTTTTTGCCAAAGCATTGAAAGAACAGGGAATATTAACTGAGTTTATTTCTGTTCCTCAAGGTCAGCACGGACCGATTACATTCAATGAAAATACTTTTCATAAAATGACAGATTTCTTTTTAAAAGAAGCTCAAAAAAAATAGTACAGCACTTTAATCGTCTCTTTGCCCTTAGTGGCCTCCCATACCAATTGAATAGTCCCGTTTAGTTTCTGGTCGGCGTTATCACCGCACCAGCCAAAGCTTGTATTTTACAAATGCTTTAGTTGCAAATCAATGCAACACCGGGTTTCCGAGAGGCCAACTGGAAGTGGTGCGGTGATAACACCGACCACACGCAGCGAATTTAAAGTGCGTGGGTAGCTTTATGCTATTTGTTTTTCATTGTTTTTTGCCATTCGTCTTGGGTTAGAATTTCTAAAAATTCATCGCGAAAGTGCCATGCAGATACATATCCAATTGAGACAACAAAAGAGATCACCCAAGTTGTCTTTGCCTTCCATAATTTAAATGCACAAATATCTGTCGCGGTAATAAAAGGACTTGTTTCACCTAAATGTTGATGTGAGGATGCTTTTATCGGGTCGCTACCGCCAGTTCCCAAGGGGATAAGATTGTTATGAAGTTTTGCTTTTTTAATTATATCATTGTCTTTATCGAAATTGATCAAGTAATCATTTCCTAATAATACTTCATCCGGTACAGTTTGCGCAGTGATGATATATACCTTTTTTGTCCCATTTTTTATAATAGGAACCAGATTTAAACTGGTATGTTGATAAAATTTAAAAAGTGTATCGTTTAAAACAGCCTGTGCAGCTTTTGACCGGATGGTATAGAATTCTTTTTCATTTTCGGTGAATTTTCTTGTATTAGTATCTATCCTGTATTTGGACGAATCTAAACCATGATCGAACTTAACTGTCGCTAATACTACTGGATCCTCATTTTTAGAAAAAAAGATAGTGGTCATTTCTTTATTAATCTCATAAGAAAAATATCCACCAGATAAAAGCTTCTTCCCTCCGAAGTTGGAGGCGAAGATTTGTGTACTATGTCCTGATGCCCATTCAGAACGATAGAGCATATCCCCCTCTGTGTAAATGCTGTCAGCGATGCGTCTCAGCTCTTTTTCTTGTGCTGTTGCATTTTGCGCCAGTGTAAATAGGGTAATTAATGTAAACAGCTTTTTCATAGATGGTGGAAAGGTTGGTGAATATTTTGTGAATATAAATAACCTTACGGATTTTGTATAACGTGGCGGCGTATAGGACGAATTGATTGCAAATATGGCGTGGTGATAACACCAACCATAAGCTAAAGACTTCGAACAGCGGGAGCATGGCTGCTATGCCTGGCGTATACTTAGCATGCGGACCACAAGGGTGGACCCTTGCGGTAGCGGGGGGGGGGGTATGCATCGCACGTACTTAGCATGCCTACCACAAGGGTGGACCCTTGCGGTAGCGGTGGATGAATGTTGCACGCGTGCGTTAGTTGAGATTCCATAATCATTATTGCTGCAATTTTAATTTAAACAGCAAAACAAGTTCGTAATCTTTACTAGATTTACTATATGCCACTACATAATTTTGCCGCTTACAAAGCCGGAACCTTTTCAATTGATATTTCTAATCTGACTATTGCCGATAAATTTTTTGAGCAAAAAGACATGCCAGCCTTTGTTCATGAGTATTGCCACTATATTCAGGATATAACCACAATATCGTCTATTTTCGGATTTTCCCTATGGATGAGAGATGTTGTAAATATGACTAGAATTTTTTCTGATGGAACTCAAAGGAAAATAAGTATACCCCTTGATCGAGACCAATATGGCGAAACGATCAATAAATTTCGAAAGTATTACAATTTATATTGTGGCGACCCGACTGTTGTTTTAGATATTGATTATTCTAAAATATTTTCTGTTAAAAGGCATTTAACTATAAAAGATATCTCACTTGATGGTCGGATGCAAAAGCTGGCGATTAACGAAATTGAACTATCCGGCCACGTAGAAAAATTGTTTTTTGGTTTGATTGTCCTTCAAGAGATACAAGCATTTTATGCGCAGCAATTAGCAGAAAACAAATTGCCTGGAGTTGAATTTTCGATTTATAGTGAAAACTTGCCGAGCTATCCATATAAGTTTGGTGATTTTCTTTTCGAACAAAATAAAATAGAAATAGATCTGGAGTCCAAATTTTTATTGCTTGACCTTTGCCTAGATACGGTTCAAGCGACTTCAGTCTTTCTCGAAGTTTTAGAGTTAATGAAAGGTGGAAAGTTCACTTACTTCGGTGGAACAAGAGAACAACTGCTGGGAATTGTCGACAAAGCAACAAAAAAGTGCTCTTACTCGACCAAGGAAGCTTTGGAAAATATACTTCCCGACCTGAAAATGTGGTCGAGTGGGCCAGGCAGAAAATACCTATCGGAAGCATTGGTCTGGTATGTAAATCAAATTGAAACAGTTTATGCGTTAAAAGAAATAACTTCAGCTACTTTTTTTTCGATGTCATTTATCATGAATTGGAAAGAATTTGCGTTGTTTTTTCAATGTTACCCCGCCCCCGTTTATTTAAAAGACGGTGTTTTATATAGAACTGTTTCGGCCACTTCGGAAGTTGAAGATGCCGAATTCATAAAGAACTTTGATGCAGCAAGTACCATTTGGTCGCACAGGATTTTATATGACTTATTATGTTCGGAAGACGGTGAAGCTATTAATTCAAGGTGCCAGTGCCCATTATTTGCGAATTGCAAGGTAAAAGAACAATTAAGCGAGGAATACACTTGCAAGATGACGCCATGGGAGGTTATCAAAGGAATCGATAAAGCTATTTGCCAATACGGCATGGCTGCCCATTCTTTCGGCTTATGGCAAAATACACTTGAAATTAACTTATGAGATGCGATCCGGTACTTTTTTTATTTATTCGCTTTAATAATTTCGCCATTATCGTGTTTCGGTATCATCTGTTCAGAAAAAACAATGTCCTGGATATCCACATGGTGTTGCTTACAGTTTTCTACCGAATTTAGATCAAAAAAGCGGATAGCAACTTTATCGTCTTTTTTTCTGGCTTCTGTGTTGATCATGATGTCACGATAATTAATTAGGGTGAAAATAAGATTGCTTCCTAAACGAGTCATTAAAAAATCTCGCTCGGAATCAAATACTTTGGTTGTAATCTTAGTTTCATTTAGTTTGTCATTGAATGTGTAATATGAAACAGAGTTAGACAGATCCCATTCCATATGCTGCTCCATAGTATCAGCATCAACCATATGGATTGATCTGTATGTCGGAAAGATCCTTATACCATGTTTGTAGGCATTATATTCATCCCTTTGTGAAAAGTCAATCGCAAGGGACTTTATTCCGGCCTTTATGGCGATGATGCTTTTATTTACTTGCTTAAAAAACTCGTCTGGAAACTTCGTGCGATCAAACATCCCCGGATAGAATAAGTACTGACCAACGGAAATATTATACCCTAAAAAATCTATATGTTCATCAAATATGTCTAAAGAAAGTGTTTCTTCTGCTATGTCCTGAATCAATTTGTAGTTCTTTTTCCAGTCGGATTTTACCAGACTCTTTATGATTTTGTGGTGATCCGGAATAATTCCGTTCTTAGGTAAAAAGGCGAAAGTTAACTCAAAGAAAGTTTCTATGCAATGGAAATAATTTTGCCGCATATCGGCTTGAATTATGAATTTGGAGTTGCTTGTAAGACTTTGACCAAATTCAAACTTGATTAACTCCTTGTTTAACTTTTCAAGATTGCTTAAAAGTGTTTTAAGATATATCGCTTTTACAGCATGATATTCCTTGAGATAATGGGAATAAAATAATTTATCGTTAGTCATTTTAATTTGATTTGAAGTTTATCGGAAATCCTTTTTGTTTATTTCCTTCGTTGGGATGTTCAATTATTTGAAGACGAACGCAATAAACGAAGCTGAAAATGGCGGCGCGGGTGAGTTGTAGAAGATGAAGTGTTTTTGCTTGAAATTCTTTGATATCCACTACAGCAACAAATTCTTTGTCTTCAAAAACTTTAAGATAGTCCGGGTCGTCGCTCAGTGTATTCTTAACAATAAGAAGATTATGTTCTAATTTATTTCGCCAATTTTTGAAATGCCTTAGTTCGCCAGTCACGGTATTTAAGTCGCAGGCAATACTGTAAAGTGCATTGAGGTGGAGGTTTTTGGTGTGATTTAGCAATGGTTTTATTTTAGAATCTTCCCAAAAAGTTTCAAAATGAATCCGCTTAACAGGTACATTGAACAATTTGCAAATACCAAGTGCGATTTTATCCAGAATACCATAGCAAATGCGGAAACTGGAACGCATCAGTTCCATCTTCGGTGTGATAACTTCGTTTTCCAGTAGGTCTGAATAAAGTACGTCAAATTCCAACTGCATCTCATGATCCAGTGAATTGTAGTAAGACCAGCGAGCAAAACCAAATTCGGATTTCAGGCGGTTAAGCAACAATTCTAACTTTGGTAAAATTTCCGAACAAAAGACACCATGTTTCACGCCTATCTGTAGGTCATCTTTTTCATTTGCAACGCAGCCGCAATAAACACCATGTTCATTCAATGTTAGATGCTTTTGAATACAGTACTTACGAAAGGAAGTATGCTGATCAAATTCAATTTTGGTTTGCAACATTTCCTTTGCGCTATCCTTCATGCTAAAACCTCGATCTTCAATCTCTTTCCGTAGGATGGTACATTGAGCTGTTGATCTTTGTAATATGTGAGGTGGCAATATTCCCGTATCAATTCCATCTAAGTAATTGTAATATATCTGCATGAACATTGCAATGGTAGATGCGCAATTGGTGTATTGCCAAATCCAACTCAAATGGTCAGCTCGGGATATCAAGGCTTGCGGAAACTCTGGCGAAACTGTGAGAACTTCATCCTGAAATTGTATAGCTTCAACCCCTCGTCCTACAACAATCAAAGCATTGGACAGATTAATCGATATTTGCAAACTTAAAATATTGTTTTTCGGAACGTTATTTAAAGCTGTCCAAAAATATTGAATAGATTCTTGGAATCGCTGCTTCTGGACATCAAGTGGATGAATGCCGCGATTGTGGAAATAGAATATCCGCGCAGCCCCATCTACCGCATTGCCCAGATTGTAATAATAATATGGCTTGTTCGTTCCTTTGCTTAGTAATTCCTGATTTGCCTTCATAAAAAGGATGGCATCTATTAAATCACTTTCCGTTTTGCTTTCATTGCCGATGTCTATTAAAAAGCCATAAAGCTTACTTTGTGCGATGATTTTATCGTCGCCAATTAATTTATCTAGCTTCGTGAGTTCAGTTGCTACTACGTGTCTTGCCGAAGCATGGTCCCCTATGTTTAAAAAGCCATTAATAGTTTGTGACAAGTTCATTTCTAAAGGTTAATTTATTTTCCCTAATATCCCGGTGTATTATGATTGACATAATACAAAGTAAAACATATCCTGCGCAATCTATCTGCGCAGGATACACAAATGTTTTTTTATTTATGATTCGATACAGGTGAAACACGTCAAGGTTTATCCCGCCTGATGCAAGTGTTGTGCGGCTGTCCGTTGGTTTGCTCACTCACTCGTGACTTTGCTAGTAATGCGCATGTTGGTTACTGTTATTGTTTATTCCGTTAGCGATTGAAACGGATACCGGCCTGCGCCTAAGGCCTTGTGCGCGTATGGGTGTAAAGCGCGGGCCGCAGGCAACGGCAGGGAAAAGAGTCAAGATGTAAGATCAAGAATTAAGACGCATTCGATATTTTAAATGCTTCGCCCCTCAGTATCAACGGAGGGAGTGATGTTGTGGGAAGTTTTTTTCAATATTGGTTGATATATCAACCAATATTTATACATTTGTATCATGAATCGCAAAGTTGAACATCCTGCCCCGCCTTCGCTGGTGGCACAAATAGGCGCCCTTTATCATAGGGTATATAAAGAATGTGACAAAATTTTCAGCGGACACAACTTTCCCCTTCAGATGGACCAGGTGCCGGTTTTGATGGTACTGTATTACTCGGGCGGGGCATCTCAAAAAACGATCAGTACAGACCTGGGGCGCGATAAAGCATCAGTTAACAGAACGATATCAGTTTTACTCAAAAAAAATTTTGTGGAGGTAATCCCTGATACCGTTGATAAGCGCAAAACCTATGTAAAACTGACGGCAAGCGGCGATAGTGTGGCAAAACAGGCCGACGGTATCCTGGCGAGATTTGATGCGGTGCTATCTGCGGAACTAACAGAACAGGAAAGAAAAGAATTTGACAAAACAATGCTGAAATTAATCGGAATAGTTACCCCCGGCTAACGTAACTACCCTTTCATCCAACAAACATATCGACAAAAAATGAAAAGAAGCTTTTTTCTTATGGGCATGCTATTGCCTGTACTCAGCTATTGCCAAAGCGTTGATAGCAGCAGTATGCACAAAAAAATAACTACTACAGCACCCCTGCTGGGCGGCATCACGGTAACCAATAGTGTAGCCCCGGTTGATGCCGGCGCAAATACCCTTACCATACAGCAACCTATTGTAGATGTGGGTTTACCTGTGTATAAAGATTTTTCGGCACCTCATCCTATTTTGATAAAAACAGGCGTCCGCTACCAGGGTCTTTTTCTTTCGGGCGGGCAAAATATAGGCGGCAATGAATTTCATTCCCTCACCATTCCCTTGCTGGTAAATTATTCGCTTTCGCGCTCCACCAGTATCAGTGTTGTGGGTTTGGCAACTGTCGGTTCCGACTTTAAACGAAGTATCAGCGCAGAGGATATTCTGTATACTGCCGGTGTGCGGATAGGCTTTCGTCAGGGCAAGGCTTTCAAATACGGCGTCACGCTGGTTTATACCAGTAACTATACCGGTAAGTTCCTGCTGCCATTACCTGATATCGACTGGACGATTAGCAACAGGCTAAGCCTCACGGGCATTATACCTGCCAGGGCTTCTTTAAAGTATAAGCTATCCGCAATGCAATCACTGGGAATTACAGCGTCGCTCAATGGCAGCATGTACCGCCTGAACGGAGACGCGAAAGATCAATATATACATTTGCGGCAAAATAGTGCGGGACTCATTTACGACCTTAAACTTAGCCGGCGATGGAAATTGAACCTGGTTGCCGGCCATACTTTTTCGCAAAGGCTGGAAACATTTAATATGGATCAAAAAGTACCATTCGACGGATTCGGCAAATTAAACAACCGGGTAGCCAATGTAGCCTATCGTCAGAATTCGTTTATATTCCAGGGCGGGCTTAGTTATGAGTTTTGAAAAATGTGATAAGCCAGGGTTGTTTGATGTGCTTTTTTGTCGTCGTTGTTCGGGTGAGACTTCGGACAGCGGGGGGAGCAAATTCACTAAAAGGTATCCCCAAAACAATTCTTTATCAACAATAATTGGCCTGTTGGTGACAACACGCAACAGAGGGAGGTTAGTAACGCTAATGGGTGCGAAATACTAAATACAAGCTTTTTTTATGAGTGTTAAAGTTTGAATTGCGATAGTAGCTATCATATCGCTTACGATATAGTTCTTATACCTTGCATTCATGCAGGCATCAAACAGCCACCGGTAATTACTTGAAACGGTTGCTATGTAAACATCTACCAATTCAATTTTTGCTTCGTGCTTACTTAATGAATTGTTGGTGTTTACAAAAAAAGCGTGATAATAGGAGTTGAAATTTTTGTACGTTTTTCCATTTACTTCAAGTGGAAATAACTTGTGTTCCACAAGATGTATACACGAATAAAAGGCTGTGGTTACAACCCAATCATTATATTTATTACCAGGAAGTGCGTTTATGATTAAACATAATTCTTCGTTATGTTCAGCGTGCTTCAGCCTCATGTACTGGGGTAAATTTTATCTTAAATCCATCGCTCATTAAATCTTCGTCTAAAGCATCCGGGATACCATTCAAAAAAGAAAACTTTAAAGTATAAAAATCTGATTGGATTTCTTTTTCAAATTTTGCCAAAAAATCGTAGTTTTTTAAAAACAACCCGTTAATAAAGTCTTCCTCTTTTACTAAAAGGATAGCTTTAAAAGAAAATAACGATCTGAATTTGAGATATGCACCAAGAGGAATAAAGCCATTTTTTTCGACCTGATTTAGCGTTTCAATTACATTTTTTTGAGCTAATTCAAAATTTTCAGAAAATTGGTGTAAAGATAGCTTGTCTTGCTGGGCAAGGCCATCGGCCTTACCTTTAAAATAGGCTTCAATAATGGCATCACAATCATAGTACAATGAAGTGTCGTTAGGTTTAACAACTTCCCATTGGCTTAATGATATACCTGTTACAGCTTCTGCTTTATTCATGTAGGATTTAAAGTACTATGCAAAGATAATGCAATTTGTATACCATATTATACTACAATAGTAATTATTAATCTGTTAAAACTGAATTTCGATGCTTGTATTGGCTTTTACAACCATTGGCTTTGAACGCTTGCCACGACTCACCCCGGCTACGCTGCGCTGGCCGAATCTCTCTTCGGCTTACGCCGCAAAGAGAGTTGAGAAAATAAAAAAAGATTTTTTCGCCCCTCTATGCGACGCAGTCGGAGGAGGGGCAGGCGCCCCGATATTTATCGGGGTCGTCGGGGTGAGTCGTCGCCGACATGCGATGAAAGTGATTCTCCCTTCAGAATTTCGCAAAATTTTACTCCACTAAACTCTACAGCTTTGATTTTCTGACGCATAACACACCCCTACCACCGCGCGCATCCATCGCACCCCCTCTCGAGAGGGGAATCATAGGTTGGGGCTTATTGCCCCGCCTTTTTCAAACTATCTGCCTTCGCCTTTTTGGCTTTGTCCTTAAAAAAACCTTTCAGGAAAAAGTTGTGTTGGGCGGCTTCCAGGTCGTCGTTGAGTTTGATAGAGCTTTGCTGCAGGTTATCAAGGGTGGTTTGTACTTTAACGGCGGCTTTGGGGTCGTTTAGGAGTACGCCGAGGGCGTTATCGGTACGGTTCAGTTTGTCGCTGGCTTTGTTCAGGTTGTTGGTGAGGGTGCTGGCGTTGTTGGCGGCCTGCTGCAGCTGGTTTACGGCCAGGCGGATGTGGTTAAAGGTGGCCGTATCGGTCAGCATTTTATCGGCCAAACCGCCTTTGGTGTTTAGCTTATTGCTAAAGGCATTTAACGAGGCGGCCATTACCGCTGCGTTTTGGGTGGCTGTTTGCAGGTTTTTCATGGCGGCGCGCAGTTGCAGGGCCATGGTATTATCGGCCATCAGCGCGCCAATGGTGCCTTTGCCTTGTAAAATCTGGTGGCTAAGGGTTTTAAAGTCGCCGGTTATGGCCAGCAGGTTTTGGTTGTTATCCTGCAGGGTTTTCATGATATCATCTGTCGAGAGCAGTTTTTCGGCCTGTAGTACGTCGCCGTCCTGTACTTCGGGGGCCTGGGGGCTGCCGCCATCAATTACGATGATCTTGTTACCTATTAACCCGTCGCTGCTTATTTTGGCCTGCGCGTTGCGGTGGATGTATTGCTGGGTAGCCTGGTCCACACTCATGGATACCCGCACCTGCGATGGTCCTTCAAAGCGCACGGAGCTGATGGTGCCCACCTTTACCCCCGAAAACCAAACGTTATTGCCTTTTTTAAGCCCGGCCACATCGCTGAAGACCGAGCTGAGCCGGATGTTTTTCACAAAGGCCTTTTGCTGGCCGCCAAGGGTAAAAATGCCAAGGATAAACAATATGAGGCCGAGGCCCAGGAACAGGCCTACGGTGATTGCTTTTTTATTTTCTGATGCGTCCATAATAATGGTATAATATCTTTTTTGTTATTGGATAAAGTTATAGTCGTAAAATGGTTTAACCCGGCTGTCGTTGGTATCAAATACCTCGTCGAAGGTGCCGGTGCGCTGAAACTGTCCGTCAAGGAGCATAGCTATACGGTCGCCGGTATGTTTGGCGCAGGTTAAATCATGTGTAATAATGATAGATGAAGTGTTGAAGCGCTGCTGTACCTCGTTAATCAGGTCGTTAATCTCGATGCAGGTAATAGGGTCGAGGCCGGCGGTTGGTTCATCATACAGCATAATTTCGGGGTTCAGGATCAGCGTACGGGCAATGCCGATACGCTTGCGCTGCCCGCCCGAAAGTTCGGATGGCATCTGGTTAATAGTTTGCGACAGGCCAACGGCATCCAGCACGGTTTCAACCGCAGTATCAATTTCATGGCGGCTAATGCCCCTGCGGTTGCGCACCAGCGGAAATTCGAGGTTTTTGCGCACCGTCATGCTATCATACAAAGCACTGTTCTGGAACGAGAAACCAATGCGGATACGCAGTTCCTGTAGTTCCTTTTCGCTTATTTGGGCATAGTTATGGCCCAATACCGTGATGTCGCCTTTATCGGGCGTTAACAGGCCGGATATGATTTTTATTAATACAGATTTGCCGGTGCCCGAGCGGCCCAGTACCACCAGGTTTTCGCCCTGGTACAGGTCAAGGTCGATGCCGCGCAGCACGTGGTAATCTTCAAAGGCTTTTTCAAGCCCTCGGATGGTGATTACCGGATTGTTGTGGTCGGCGTTTACAATTTTCTTTTCCATGTTAAATCGATTAACGGAACCAGCTGGTTATCTGTACAATAATTACTTCTTCAATAAACACCAGGAACATGGCGGTAACCACCGCGCCGTTGGCGGCCTTGCCCACGCCTTCGGTGCCCTTGCTGCTGTTATAGCCCTGGTAGCAGCCCACAATTCCTATGGTAAACCCAAACACGATGGATTTGATAAGCGAGGCCACAAAATCGGTATACGTGAGCGGGTCAAAAAACTCCTGTATAAAGGTTGTCCAGGTGGTGCCCTCGTTTTGGGCCACGTTTAAATAGCCGCCAAACATGGCTATAAAGCCAGTGTAGGTAGATAGGATGGGGATGGTAAGCGTAGTGGCCAGTACCCGGGTGCACACCAGGAATTTAAAAGGTTTGGTGCCCGATACCTCCATGGCGTCAATCTGCTCGGTTACCCGCATAGAACCCAACTCGGCCCCAATGCCCGAGCCTACCTTGCCCGATGCGATAAGCGCCGTAACCAATGGCGCCAGCGCCCGCATAATGGCTATAGATACCAACGATGGAAGCCACGATGTAGCCCCAAACTGCGAAAGCGAGGGGCGCGATTGCTTGGTAAATATAAGACCCACAATAAAGCCCGTAACCGTGATGAGGGTAAAGGACCGCACGCCAACTTCATAACACTGGCGCATAACCTCTTTAAACTCAAACGGCGGCATAAAGGCCTCCCTGAAAAAGCGCAGGATAAACTGGTTTATGCGGTACAGGCTTATCAAAAAGTCGGTAATGCTTTGCTTAAACTTGTTTACCCTTTTGCGTATGGTAGGTTTGGTGCTTTGTGCGGTATCCATTATATAGTTATGAGTTCTAAGTCTTAAGTTATGAGTTAAAGTCTTAGGTTCTGAGTACTAAGTTCTGAGTACTAAGTCTTAAGTTCTGAGTCTTAAATTTAAAGTCTGCAAATGTCAGCTTCAGACTTTTCGGCTTTGGACTTTCGACTTCAGACTTGAAACAAGTCAATTATAATGCCATCAATTACTATGACTATCCTTAATTTAATTTTAGCCCGAACGGGGCATATTTTATGAACTGACTCAAAAGGTTAAAAGTTAAAATTTACCTTGTGCAAACCTAAAAGTTAAAATTTATATCAATGTAACAGGCAGTTAAAAAAAGCGTTATTTTTTTGTAATTTTTTTGAATATTTTTTCATTTTAGTTAGATGTTTTTGGTAGTTAGCCGGACTTTATTGACCTTATTTGATGGTGTTTGAGAGCGTTTTGGGGTGTGGTGGCGACTTAATTTAATATTTTAGTGGGAGTGATGTCCGAGCAGATGTTATTCAAAACTTTATAAAAATGTAAAATATTTGATATCGTGATGTTAAATATGTATCATTGGTTACCTTTTTTAACCGGTTCAGAATCATGATCACCAATAATGTAATGCGCGAGATTACGCCGCTAACCCCCAGCGACTGTTTTACCATTTTTTCGAGGGTTAAAAAGAAGTTTGATTTTCCGCTGCATTACCACGATGAGTATGAATTGAACTTGATTATCAACGCCAAAGGCGCCAAGCGCGTTGTAGGCGGCCATATTGAGATGATAGACGAGCTGGAGCTGGCGCTTATAGGCCCCAACCTGTACCACGCCTGGTTTACCCACCAATGCCAAAGCGAAGAGATTACCGAAGTAACCATCCAGTTTCATAAGGATTTGTTTGATGAAAAACTACTGAAACGCAACCAGTTAAGTTTTGTAAAAAGCATGCTGGAGCGGTCGCAGCGGGGCATTGTGTTTTCGCCCGATACCATCATGGCTTTACGTGACCGCATCCAGGGCCTTGATAAAAAAAGCGGGTTTGATTCGGTGCTGGAGCTGATGTCGATACTGCATGATCTGTCTATCTCCCGTAATATGAAAATGTTGTCAGATCCCAGCTTTGCCAACGATAAATTTTATTACAACAGCCGCCGGATTGAGAAGGTGTTTGAGCACATGAACGTAAACTACAACAAGCAGGTAACCCTTGCCGAAGTAGCCAAAATAGCCAACATGCCCGAGGCCTCGTTCAGTAGGTTTATCAAAAAACGCACCGGTAAAACCTTCATTGACAGCCTGAACGAGATTCGCCTGGGTCACGCCTCCCGCATGCTGATAGACTCGACAGCCACCGTGGCCGAGATTGCTTACAAATGCGGTTTCAACAATATCTCCAACTTTAACCGCATTTTTAAACGCAAAAAGCTCTGCATCCCCAAAGAATTCAGGGAAACTTATACCGGGAACAGGGTGTTTATTTAATTTGAGGATTTTAAAATTTGAAAATGCGGTATTTCCGGGTGGCGGATGCGCTATTAATGAATAATGTTTTCGATGTAAAATTAAGCCGCTTTTGTTGCAGGTTATTGCCGTTTTATCAAGGTACACAGTAACGCACCTGTCAGCCGTTAAAGATACTCCCAAACACCTTGCCAAGCACCCGAAAGTTACCAAAACAACACCCGTAGCACCCTGAAAGTACCCCCGAAAACGAATGGTTATTGTAAGCCAAAAAAAAGCGATAGTTCTTGACCTTTGTTATATACAATATCAATAAGTAAAAGATTAGGTTAAAAAAGTATTACAAAAATGACTTTTATAAACCCACTTTTGAGTGCACCAATTATGATCAGGATTTACAGAAATTGAAAATTGCGAAGTTTTCAAATCGTCAATATTCTGAAAATTCCTAAATTCTGAAAATTCTGATTCCGACAAAAAAAATGAAGCTACACTTAGCCGATATTATTATCATCGTTCTGTACCTGCTGAGTACCATTTTTATTGGTTTGTGGTACCGTAAAAAAGCCCGCGAAAACAAGGAAAGCTACATGCTTGGCGGCAAGTCGCTGCCCTGGTACAAGTTGGGGCTTAGCGATGCCTCGGATATGTTTGATATCAGCGGCACCATGTGGATGGTAAGCCTGTGCTTTGTATACGGCATGAAAAGCATCTGGATTCCCTGGCTGTGGCCGGTATTTAACCAGGTGTTTTTGATGATGTACCTGTCGCGCTGGCTGCGCCGCTCAAACGCCGCCACCGGAGCCGAATGGCTGGCAACCCGTTTTGGTAAAACGGGTACCTGGGTTGGCGCTTCACACATGGTAGTTATCGCTTTTGCATTGTTAAGCTGCTTCGGTTTCCTGGCTTACGGGTTCATCGGGCTGGGTAAATTCATCGAGATATTTATACCCTGGGACCTGGTGAAAAGCTATGTGCCGTTTAACGTTGCCCCGCAATATGTACCGCATGTTTATGGTATTATATTCACGTTGTTTGCCATGTTTTATTCCATTTTAGGCGGGATGCACAGCATCGTTTTGGGCGACATGGTTAAGTACGGCGTGATGACGGTTGCCTGTATCTGGATAGGGTTCATCGCTGCCCATAAACTGGCCGACCATAGCCTTAATGTGCCTGATGGTTGGTTTAGTCCGTTTTTTGGCACCCACTTGAACATGAACTGGTCGGGCATTATTACCGAGGTAAACAAAAAGATAAAAGACGATGGCTACTCGCTGTTCGGGTTGTTCTTTATGATGATGACCTTCAAAGGCTTTTTCGCGGCCCTGGCGGGACCTGCACCTAATTACGATATGCAGAAGATATTGTCAACCCGCTCGCCCGAAGATGCCAGTAAAATGAGTGGTTTTGTGAACATCGTTTTGCTGCCCATCAGGTATTCGCTCATTGTAAGCCTCACCATTTTAGGTTTAATCTACTATCACCAAATGAACCTGAAGGATGCCACCGGCGACATCGATTTTGAACGGATATTACCGGCAGTTATCAATAATTTTTTACCCGTTGGCCTGGTAGGCTTGTTGCTGGCCGGTTTATTAGGCGCGTTTATGAGCACCTTTAGTGGCACCATGAATGCGGCCCAGGCTTACATTGTTAACGATATATACCTCAAATACGTTAACCCGGCTGCATCCAACAAAAATATCATTACCATGAATTACCTGGTGGGCATCATTGTGGTAGCTATCGGGGTTATCCTTGGCTTTTTTGCGCATAACGTAAATACGGTGCTGCAATGGATCGTTTCGGCTTTATATGGTGGCTACGTGGCATCAAATGTGTTAAAGTGGCATTGGTGGCGCTTTAATGCCGGCGGCTTTTTCTGGGGAATGCTATCGGGCATTTTGTCGGCAATGGTTTTCTCGTTGTATGTATCCAATAACGAGTTGTTGTACTGGTTCCCGGTATTGTTCCTTATCTCGCTGGCCGGTTCGGTTATAGGATCACTTGCAACCGAGCCTACAGATATAGTGGTGTTAAAGGCTTTCTACAGCAATGTACGCCCCTGGGGTTTTTGGGAGCCCGTAAAAAAACTGGTAATGGCCGATGATGAAAGTTTTACGCCCAACAAAAACTTTAAGCTTAACATGTTCAACGTAGTTATAGGTACAATCACCCAGCTATGCCTCACTATATTGCCCATGTACCTCATCCTCAACCAAAAGTTGCCCTTGGCGGTTACCATAGGCTTACTGGCAATTACCATGCTGATCCTGAAAAAAACATGGTGGAATAAACTAAAAGAATATTGATAAATTAACCCCTATGACCCCTGAATTTAAACAAAGGCTGGCCCTGTTACAACAGGAACAGCAACAACTCATAAGCAAGCCAAACCAGGTAGCCGGTACCGGCAATGGTATTTTTAACCGCTATAAAAACCCGGTGCTTACTGCCGCGCATACCCCCATCAACTGGCGGTATGATTTAAATCCCGACACCAATCCGTACCTAATGGAGCGCTTTGGCATTAACGCCGCTTTTAATGCCGGGGCTATTAAATTCAATAACAAATACCTTATGGTGGTTAGGGTAGAGGGGGCAGATCGCAAGTCGTTTTTCGCCGTAGCCGAAAGCCCTGATGGCATCAGCAATTTTACTTTTTGGGATTACCCCATCAACCTGCCGCAAACCCAGGAGCCGGATACCAATGTGTATGATATGCGCCTCACCCAACACCAGGATGGCTACATTTATGGCCTTTTTTGTACTGAAAGACGCGACCCGGCAGCCCCCGCTTATGATCAATCAATGGCCGTAGCGGCCTGTGGTATAGCCCGTACTAAGGATATGCTGAAATGGGAGCGCCTGCCCGATTTGATAACCAACTCGCCCCAGCAACGCAACGTGGTATTGCACCCCGAGTTTGTGGATGGTAAATACGCCCTGTACACCCGCCCGCAGGATGGTTTTATCAGCGCGGGTACCGGCGGTGGCATCGGTTTTGGCTTAGCCGAAACAATGGAAAATGCCGTGATAAACCAGGAAACCATCATCGATAATAAAAACTACCATACCGTTTACGAAGCCAAAAACGGACAAGGCCCGACACCCATTAAGACCGACAGGGGATGGCTGCACCTGGCGCATGGTGTGCGTAACACTGCTGCCGGCCTGCGTTATGTACTGTACATGTTTATGACCGATTTACATAACCTGACCAAAGTTTTGCACAAACCAGGTGGTTATTTTTTGGCACCTGAGGGCGAGGAACGTGTAGGCGATGTATCAAACGTAGTTTTTTGCAACGGTTGGATTGCCGATGAAGATGGTTCGGTGTATATTTACTATGCATCGTCAGATACCCGCATGCATGTGGCTACCACTACTGTTGATAAGTTGATTGATTACCTGGTGAATACACCGGCAGATGGCTTTAAGTCGTCAACTTCGGTAGATGCGATTTATGGGATTATTGACAGGAATAAGGAGATCGCTTAGAAACATGGGTTTTAGCCTTAGTAACTTAGTGGTAGATTACAACCGATGAAAATGCATATATACAGGGAAGGCCCCGAAATAATATTGCCCAATCTCCAGGCCGAGCTCATCGTTGAGTTGGATAACATCATCGCCTACTGGCAAAAATATACACCCGACGAAACGCACGGTGGTTTTTTAGGCCAAATAGATAACGACAATAACGCTGCTCCCGATGCACCCAAAGGTTCCGTATTAAACGCAAGGATACTGTGGAGCTTTTCGGCGGCTTATAACCTGCAACCCGATGATGCAGCGTTGCAAATGGCGCACCGGGCTTATGAGTACATCTGCCGGTATTTTATCGATGCTGAATTTGGCGGGGTATACTGGTCGGTTGATTTTAAAGGCGAAAAATTGGATACCAAAAAACAGGTTTATGCCAGTGCCTTTACCATTTACGCGCTGAGTGAATACTATAGGGCTTCAGGCTTAAAAGAAGCCAGGGATCGGGCTATCAGCCTATATCATTTATTGGTTGACAAAAGCTATGATGCTGATAGAACGGGTTACATGGAGGCCTTTACCCGCGACTGGCAGCCCATTGGCGACCTGCGACTGAGCGCTAAGGATGCCAACGAAAAAAAGACCATGAACACCCATTTGCATGTACTGGAAGCTTACACCAACCTATACCGCATCTGGCCGGATAAGAAGCTGAGGGTTCAAATACAAACCTTGATAGCCAATTTTTTTGATCATTTTATCGACCCGGAAACCAATCATCTGGTATTGTTTTTTGATGAAGACTGGAACCGTAAATCAAACACCATATCGTACGGGCATGATATTGAGGCTACCTGGCTTTTGCTGGAAGCTGCCGAGGTAATAAATGATATTGAATGGGAGGAGGATATTGAAGAAATGTGCATACTGGTAGCCGATGCTACTATAACCGCTTTAGATACAGACGGCGGCTTATGGTACGAATATCAACGAATCGAAGGCCACCTGGTTAAAGAAAAACACTGGTGGGTACAAGCGGAGGCGATGGTAGGTTTTTTTAATGCGTGGCAGATAAGCCGGGATCAAAAATATCTCGATATAGTTGTAAAAAACTGGGCATTTGTAAAAGATAAGATCCTCGATCATCAAAATGGCGAGTGGTTTTGGGGAATAAAAGCCGATGGCAGTATAATGCCCGGCGAAGATAAAGTTGGCCTGTGGAAATGCCCCTATCACAATAGTCGGGCTTGTATAGAGCTTATTAAACGAATTAATCATAGTACCATCATATGAAAATATATAAACAATTAACGGCTGTTGTACTGCTAAGTATTGGAGCTTACGGAAATGCTATAGCCCAAACTACAGATGCCGCGGCCCCTGTCGCGATAGCAAAAGAGGCTTCGCCAAATAAGGCCGGTAATTTGGCGCCAACGCCCCCCATGGGTTGGAATACCTGGAACACTTTCCAGACCAACATTGACGAACCCTTGCTGAAAGGCATGGTTGATGCCTATGTATCGTCGGGCATGCGCGATGCCGGGTACAAATACTTTGTGCTGGATGATGGCTGGATGACCATGGAGCGCGACAAAAATGGCGATCTGGTGGCCGATCCTAAAAAATTCCCTAACGGAATGAAGGCCTTTGCCGATTATGTACACTCCAAGGGGCTTAAGTTTGGTATTTATAACTGTGCAGGCAGCAAAACCTGCGCGGGTTATCCCGGCAGCCGCGGGCATGAATACCAGGATGCCCGTTTATACGCATCCTACGGTGTAGATTTTTTAAAGTACGATTGGTGTAATACCGATAGCCTGAATGCTCGCGAAGCTTATATCACCATGAGCCAGGCGCTAAAAGCATCGGGCCGGGAAATTACTTTTAGCCTTTGCGAATGGGGCAATCACCAGCCATGGCTTTGGGCAGGCGGCGTGGGCGAGCTTTATCGTACCACCGGCGATATTACCGCCAGTTTTGATAAAGACAAACACAATGGCACCTGGACAGCGCTTAGTGTTATGTCTATAGTTGATAAACAACCCGCCATTGCCAAATATAACGGCCCCAACCACTGGAATGATCCGGACATGCTGGAGGTAGGCAACGGTATGAGTTTTAACGAGGACAAAGCACATTTCTCGCTTTGGTGTATGCTGGCTGCCCCCTTAGCGGCAGGTAACGATCTGCGCAAAATGTCGCCCCAAACACAGTCAATCCTTACTAATAAAGCAGCCATAGCTATTGATCAGGACGTGCTTGGCATTGCCGCATCGCGCATTTACCAGGCCGATAGTTTAGAGGTTTGGGTAAAGCCGCTGGCAAACAATGAAGTTGCCATTTGCTTTTTAAACAGATCTACATCTGTAAAACAGGTAACCTACAACTGGAACGATCACGCTGTAAAGAACGAAGCCAATAATATCGATATAGATTTTGCAAAAGCATCATACAAGCTGCACGATATTTGGGCGAATAAGGATCTGGGTAATACCAAAAAGGAATTTAAACAAACATTGGCCGGACATAGTGTGATTGTGGTAAGGCTGACGAAGAATTAGATGTGCAGATTTCAGATGTGCAGATTCCAGATGATTATGGGAACCAGGATTGCTATATTGTATAGCTATGATAGGTTACCAGTTGGCAGGTAGTGATGGTTTTTAGCCCGGCATTGGCTGATTTTGTTGTAACGGCGAATTAAGAAATTACAGGATTATAGCTTGCTTACGCTTAAACCTTAAAAGGGTTCTTTATAACAAAACAATGCTTTATATTTGGCTATACCTGATTATAAACCACCTGTCGCCGGGAAATATATTGACCCTTTGGTTGACTTTGCTTTTAAGAAGATATTTGGCAGTGAGCCTAATAAAGATTTACTGATTGCTTTTTTAAATGAAGTGTTCAGGGGGCGCAAGCATATTGTCGACTTGGTTTATAACAAAAATGAGCACCCCGGTGATTTAAGGGACGAAGGTGCAGCCATATTCGATTTGCTGTGTACAGGAGATAAAGGCGAACGCTTTATAATAGAAATACAACGTGGCAGACAAGGTTACTTTAAGGAAAGGGCGTTGTTTTATACCAGCCGGCTTATAAGCGACCAGGCACCCAAAGGTAAACGCAGCGAATGGGCTTACTATCTCACAGAAGTGTACCTGGTTGCCTTACTGGAGGATTTTACTCTTCAGGTAAGCCCTGCACATGAATACCTCCATGATATTTGCCTGTGTAACAGGGATACGGGTGAAATATTTTACGATAAACTGGGATACACTTATGTGGAATTGATTAAATTTGTAAAAAAGGACACCGAACTGGAGACTGACCTTGATAGATGGCTGTATGTTTTAAAGCACCTTAGCCAAATGGATAAAATTCCGGTTTACCTGCGGAAACCTATATTTGAGAAATTGTTCAGTATTGCAGAATATACCAACCTTACAAAGGAGGAAAAAACGATGTACGATAGCAGCTTAAAATACAAATGGGATAATAAGAATGTGCTGGATTATGCTGTGAAAGAAGGCATAGAAAAAGGTATAGCACAAGGTATGGCACAAGGTAAACTTGAAGAAGCTATAGCCATTGCACGTGAACTCAAAAAAGAAGGCTTAACCATCGAATTTATTGCAAAAACCACTAAACTTTCTATCGAAGAAATAGAAAAGCTTTAATGAAGATGTACGATAGCAGCTTAAAATACAAGTGGGATAATAAGAATGTGTTGGATTATGCTGTGAAAGAAGGCATAGAAAAAGGTATAGCACAAGGCAGACTTGAAAAAGCTATAGACATCGCCCGTGAATTAAAAAAAATGGGTATGTGTTTAGAAGGCATTGCCAAAGGCACTAAACTTTCTATCGAAGAAATAGAAAAACTTTAACGTGCTATCTAATAGTTGCTTAACTACAAGTAAAAAATAAGGAAAATAAAGTGCCAATCTGGTAGAATCCTTAAATTGTGCTAAATTCAAACTGGTAAACATAGCCGTTTACCGGTACGTTTAGCAAAAAATGATCTGCACGCTTATACTTCACATTCAAAAAGCCAATTAGCCGTGTACCGGGGAGCAAAGTGTTTAGTTTCAGATAACCCTCGTTTATGTTTTGCTTCATCACATAAAGTTTATAACCCGAAGTTGAATCGGCATGAGCCGCGAAAGCTTTATTTGCTATTAACTGGTACCCTTCGGGGTTTAACAAAGCTGCATTTGCAAAAGCGCTAAAGCCCGGGCTCCATTTTTGCTTATGGCTTACCCGCGATGCGTAGACATCAGATGACAGTACATCAACCGGGATCATTTTATCGTCCTTCTGCAGGATAGCTGTTACCTCTGCCGGATCAAAATTAAACTGCTCCTTTGTCCCGTTTTCGATGGTAATATAAATCTCAAAATAATCGCCCCATAACTGCTGCATCGAAAACCTGGCGGCTATACTTAAACCGCTGGCTGTAGTGTAAAACTGAACCGGCTGGCCATCCTGGAATATGACATTTTTATCAGTAAACCTGCCAAGTTTTTTATCTGTTGTAGCCAGGTTTACGGGCATTTTAGTAAGATAGGAATAGTTTACCGCAACGCCATCGGGCATGTAAACCTTGTAAAAGCTATCAATGGGGTTGCCATGAACAAAATCGTTCTCCTGTATTTTAGTTCCTTCTTTATCAAATAGTAGTTGCTTGCCGTCTAACAGCCCTTCGGCATCAAAACTGCCTTGTTTTATCTGCCGTCCTTTTTCATTATACGTAATAATAGTACCGGTCCACCTGCTTTTGGCATCGTTGCGCTTATCAATATAAAGCGCTTCGCCTTTATTGTAGGTTTTGCCGCTCATATAAAAATCTTCAACGGTGCCTATTGGTTTATCGCTGGTGTTAAATTTTACCCTCCTGTAAAAAAAAGCGTTCTTTTTATCATCCAAACCCTTTCCGTTTTTATCATAATAAAGGGTAGTTACCTCCTGTGCTTTAACGGTATTGTTTGCAAGCAGCAATAAAGCACATAAAGCGCTAATTGTTAACAATTTCGGTTTTAATGATAAGGCCATATAACAAATATAACAGATAATCATTATGGTTAAAATGCATTAGTAAATTTTGCCAATTTGATAAAAACCGGTGTTTCTGAAAACCAGCTAAATTTTATTAGCTATAAGAATTTTAAAACCCTATTTTTAGCGCCGCAAATAAGGGCACCTACCCGCCCTTTATTTTAGGTTAACAAAACAGCAATGAAAGTTTTAAAATTTGGCGGTACATCTGTAGGCAGTCCGGCCCGCATGAAAGCACTGCTTGACATTATTGACCCTACAGAAAGACAAATTGTTGTACTTTCGGCAGTATCAGGTACAACAAACAACCTGGTTGAAATTGGACAGGCTTATCTAACCGGGGATAAAAAGAAAGCAATTATCCTGATAAGCGCATTAAAGGATAAGTACGAATTATTTATAAAGGAACTTTTTGCCAATGCTGAATATCTAAAGCAAGGTAAGGAAGTAATTGACTATCACTTTGCTTTACTTAATAACCTGGCCAATAATAATTTTACAACTATAGAAGAGAAAATAGTTTTAGCCCAGGGCGAACTGCTATCTACCACATTATATCATGTTTACTTAAAAGAGATAGGTGTGCCATCGGCATTACTGCCTGCTTTAAGCTTCATGAAAATAGATGAGGACAATGAGCCTATTGTTGATTACATCACCGAAAAAATAACTCCGCTACTTGATAAACAGCCAGAGGTTAATTTATTTATAACGCAAGGGTTTATTTGCCGGAATGCTTTTGGCGAAATTGACAACCTTCGCCGTGGCGGCAGCGATTATACAGCATCGCTTATAGGGGCCGGCATCCGCAGCGAAGAGGTACAGATTTGGACGGATATTGATGGGATGCACAACAACGATCCGCGGATTGTAAAGGGTACGCAACCCATAGCCCAGCTATCATTTGATGAAGCTGCCGAGCTGGCTTATTTTGGTGCTAAAATATTGCACCCGCAAAGCGTGTTCCCGGCACAAAAGTATAAGATACCGGTACGCTTGCTCAACACCATGGATCCGCAGGCAAAAGGTACGTTGATAACCAACACCAGCGAGAAAGACAAGATAAAATCTATAGCCGCTAAAGATGGCATTACAGCCATCAAAATACAAAGCAGCCGGATGTTGCTGGCACATGGTTTTTTGAGAAAGGTATTTGAGGTATTTGAACGATATAAAACTTCTATAGATATGATAACCACATCGGAGGTGGCAGTTTCGTTAACCATAGATGACACCACTTACCTTGGCGAGATAACCAGCGAACTTAACATATTTGGTTCGGTAGAGTTGGATGTAAACCATACGATCATTTGCGTAGTGGGCGATTTTGGTGCCGAAAAACACGGCTATGCGGCAAGAGTGCTGGAAGCCGTAAAACATATCCCGTTAAGAATGATATCGTACGGTGGCAGCGACCATAACTTATCATTACTGGTTAAAACCGATGATAAGGTGGAAACGCTGAGAAGCTTGCACAATAGGCTGTTTTGATTTCGGAATTGGGGTTTTCGATTTTGGATTTAATTCAGAAAGTAAATTTTATCTTAATAAGATGCAGATACAAAAGGCGGCAATTGCTGCCGAAATACAGGTATTTAATACAAAAAGTTTTAAGGTAAGCTTTCTGTCATGATACAATTTATAGCTGGATAAAAGACCGGCAAATACACAAACAGATACACATAATATAACCGACAGATTATTCTTCATTACTATGTTTAGTAAAGCTAATATAAATAAATTTCAAGAGTTAGATACCCCTTTCTATTATTACGACATGGGTGTATTGCGCCAAACTTTGGAAGCCTGCCGTGATGCCTCGGTAAAACATGGCTTTCATGTACATTATGCCATGAAGGCAAACTTTAACCCCAAGGTGCTGGATATGATCCAATCCTTTGGTTTTGGTGCCGATTGTGTGAGTGGTAACGAGGTTAGGGCTGCCATTGAACATGGTTTTGACATAGGCAAAGTAGTTTTTGCGGGAGTAGGAAAATCAGACCGCGAAATAAACTACGCGCTTGATGCCGATATTTTTTGTTTCAATGTTGAGTCGGTTCAGGAGCTGGAGGTGATTAATGAACTGGCTGCGGCCAAAGGCAAAAAGGCCAATGTAGCCATCCGCATTAACCCTAATGTTGATGCACATACACACCATTTTATTACCACAGGTTTAGATGAGAATAAATTCGGAATCAATATATGGCAGCTACCCGATGTGGCTACGGCCTTGCGCAAATGTGCCAGCCTGCAATTTTTAGGTATTCACTTCCATATAGGCTCACAAATTACCGATCTGGAGGTTTATAAAAGCCTTTGCACCCGCATTAACGAAATGCAGGACTGGTTTGAAGACCATGGTTTCCCGGTTAAAGTACTAAATACAGGCGGTGGCTTAGGTGTTGATTATTACAGCCCCGACACCAACATTGCCGATTTTGAAAATTATTTCCAGGTATTTAAAAACTTCCTGAATGTTAAACCAGGGCAGGAGGTACACTTTGAGCTTGGCCGTGCGCTGGTTGCCCAAAGCGCATCGCTGATATCGAGGGTACTGTATGTGAAAAATGGCAAAAAGAAAAACTTCCTGGTATTGGATGCCGGCATGACCGAACTGATACGCCCGATGCTTTACCAGGCTTATCACCAGATAGAAAATATAAGTCAAAAGTCAAAAGTCAAAAGTCAAAACCTGGATAATGGCAGCCTCACTCACAACTCGCAACTCACAACTCACAACTTAAAATATGATGTAGTAGGTCCTATCTGCGAAAGCACAGATTGTTTTCAGAAGGATGTTGACCTGCCGGAATCATTCCGTGGCGACCTAATTGCCGTGCGCACTGCAGGAGCATATGGTGAAGTTATGGCTTCAGGTTATAACCTGCGCGATAGGGTGGGTAGTATTTATTCAGAATAATTGCCGTTAAGTAAAAAGCCTTAAGTTATGAGTCTTAAGCCCTGAGTTTGAATTTTTCTTCTGACTCCTGACTAAAGACTTTCTACCATAGACTTCTTAAAACTTTAAGCCAACCCTAAACTGTACATAGGTACCGCCTTCAACTACGGCAAAATATTGTTTCAATTGTATGAAATAGGAGAATGCAACATAAGTAGGCGTTTTGTAAGTTACATAGTCATTTTTATTGTTGTTGTAAATGTTATCGTTGCCAAATGTTTCGCCAACAAATATCCTGAAACCCATCTGGGTATTAGGCTTGCGGCCGTGAAAAACAATTTCGCTGGTTAAGCCTCCTGTGAACAATTCGGTACGGGTATCGGTATAAAAGTTAGGATCGCCGGTTACGTCCTTCCTGAATTTGGCATAATCGCCAAACTCATGGCTATAAGCCGCTTCAAAACCAATAATCCTGATATCGGTACGCCCATCATTATTGATATAGAAGTTGCCCGATAAACGGCCACCTACCGCGCCAAAGAATTTGTCTTTAAAGTAATGGGGGTCGCCCTGCTGTAAATCATAATTGGAGTAATTGCCCAACGATGTAAATGCACCATAAGCCAGGTTAAAGTTTTTGAAAGTGTGGGCTTCGCTGATGTTTAACTGGCCACTGGTAAGCTGATCGCTAAGGTTATTGCCAAAATCGAGCACGAGGCCCGCAGATACATAGGTAGCCGATTTAACACTATCCATCGACATCGGTTTAGGCATGTAAGCAATATCGCTTTTATGCAGCGCCGGGCCGTAAACATGATCGCTGCATGAACTTAACAAACCCAAAAGAAGCGCTGCCGACGGTAAATAGTATTTTATTTTCATAAAGGTATATTGGTTAAGAATTTAGGACTGAAAAATCTTTACCAATAATACGCTAAAAACCTAAGTTATGTAACAAAGCCCTGCTAATAAATAGCGTTCTGCCTAAAATGCCAGGGCTTCTATGTACGGGTCATTAAAATCTTCTGAAAAATGGAGTACATTATCCAGGTGTTCAAACTCTTTGGCAACATGGGTGGTAGTAAGCACCACAGCTTTCATACCTGCGTTGGCTGCTGCTTCAACACCCTTGGGTACATCTTCAAATACTATACAGTTGGCTGGTTCGGCATTTAAAAGCTGCGCTGCCTTTAAAAAGGTTTCGGGATGGGGCTTACTTAAAAGCACGTCATCGGCGCTTACTATTGCCGCAAAATAATGCCTTATGTTCAGGTTATCCAGCACAAAGTCGATATTGAACGGGATTGCGGCCGAACCTATAGCCATCGGGATACCATTTTGATATGCAGCTTCTAAAAACGCTCTTAAACCGGGTAAAAGTGCCAAATGGGGTAAAAATTCCTGCTGGTATTTTTGCTCTTTTTTGTAAGATAGATCGTTCATCTCATCAACAGTAAAGCGGTTGGCGCCAAACATCCTTACCAGTACTTCGGGATTCTTGCCGTACATCTCTTTTTTTACTTCATCCCAGGAAAAATTGCCGCCTAACTGGTCGTTTAAAAGCGTTTGCCAGGCTTTGGTATGGTAGGGCATGTCATTTATCATGGTGCCATTAAGGTCGAATATAAAGGCCTTCATAGTATCTTTTGAATTTTGGCGCAAAATACACTTTATAAAAACTAAAAATTGCTTCCCCACGTATATTCATATAGTACACCGGCAGAATTTTAGTTAACCACATAGTTAATGTGATATTTAAAGCGTAGCTAAAATAATAAGGACTGTGTTGTGGTTGTTTTTGCGTGATTATTAATTTTAGCAAGCCCATTGGCCCAAAAGGCCGGAGGGCTTTTTTATTGATAGCTGGTTTGGCTATCGTGCCGCGCTCACGCTAAAGTTTGATGGTAGCACCAATATCAAAATAAAATATACCGGGTTTGCTTATCATGCTGCCGGTGATATTTGCCGGCAGCTTATTTTGCGAGATGGCATATGAAGGCGTAGCATGAAGTATCAGTACGCCCATTTTGTAGGCCATTGGTACCAAAAACTCGTAATCAAGCAGGTTAAATTTACTCAGCCTGGCTTTTTGTTTAGCCAGCGCTTTTGAGGTATTGGCTGCAAGTTTGTATTTTTTTTGTGTAAGATAGGCGTCGTAAAAATTTTGCGTACCTCCGTTCACCTCGGCCAATGGCGAGATAACAAAAAAATCGTCATCGTTGATAATACCTGTAGTTATGAAATCGTGGGATAAGCCTGCATTTACAAAAATATCGTTTTTAAACCCTTTGCTCACAAAGTTATAATCGGCGCCTATAGTAGGGGTTATAATACCTGAAATGTCATAATCAAGGCTTGTGTTGATAGTACTATTTATTGACGAACCTATTTGGGTACTGTTTTTATTGTAAAATAATTTTGAAAATGAGGTTTCGGCGCTCAGGTTATCGGTAATATCAAAATCATACCCCCCTGTAAGGTTTCCTTCGTCAAGTTTGCCGGTAATTCGGTTGGGTATATAAGTAACACTGCCCGAAAAATATATGCCGTTGCTAAAAGTATACTTAATATCAGGTATTAGCATCGGGGTTTTTATGGTATCTGCACGCCCCATAATTACATTGTTGCTCAAATAACTAATACCAAATTTGAAAGCGCCTGCTTTGTCATTTTTATCACTCTTGTCTGTTTTATCAACTTTATCGGTTGGGTTACTTTGAGCGAGAATTCGATTTGTGCAAAGCAAACAAAAAGTAGTTATCAATAGTGAGGCGTATATAATTTTCATTCTTTTTTATACATCGATCAAATGGCTGCTATTTGGCTTTGCCTTAATTATAAAAATGGGAATACCAGTTGTTGGCCCGGCTCCCTGCGGCAGGATAGGGAATACGATTTGATATAAAAAAAGCTGCTCGTTTAAAAGCAGCTTTTTTGTATCAAAATTACATTTTACCTTACATGTGTTGCGTGGTGTTTTACCACGTCATGTTTGGTCTGCCTTATTTCTTTCTTTATATCTTTTACTTCTTCCTTGGCTGTCAGGCGTACTTCTCTGGCAGTTTTAATATTTTTCCTTGCAGCTTTTACATCCTCTTTTGCAGTTGCAAGGTTGGCTTTGGCGGCGGCTATAGTTACTTTATCTGCTTTTTGAGCAATGGCTGCATCCAGTGTTGCCTGGGCGGCGGCCAGTTCAGACTCGGCAGCTGTTAAGTTTGTTTTCGAGGTTACTACTTCTGTTTTAGCTGATGTTACTTCGGTTTTGGCAGCAACAAGCGTCACCTTTTCGTCTGCTTTTACGGATGCAGCGGGGCTTGGCGTTTGAGCGAAAGCCACGGCCGAAAATAACGTACATAGCGTTAACAGGATTATGCTTTTCATGACTTTTTTTGGTTAGAGTTGGTTATGGTTGTTTACGTTTTTTGCAACTACTTAGTTACACGCATATGACGTAACGATTATCAAAAGGTTTAAGTGCAACTGGCCACAAATATAATATTTCTGGTGCTTAATTTTCAAAACAATTGTATTGTTGGATATGCCATTACATGCAGGTTTCTTGCCACAGTGGCGTAAATTTAATTTGAAAATTTGAGAATTTGAAGATTTAAAAATTAGTATTTAGGCTTTCAAAGCATCTGATTTTTAATTATTTAATTGTTGTTGATGTGCTTTGTTTTTCAAAACAGGTATTTTCGTTCCTGAATCTTCAGATTCTCAAATCTTCAAATCAATAAAATTTTCCCTACCTTGGCGCCTTTAATAAATAACATAATGCAAAAAGAAGGAACAGTAAAATTTTTTAATGAAACAAAAGGTTTTGGATTTATTACACCTACAAGTGGTGGCCAGGACATTTTTGTTCATTCAACAGGCCTGATCGATGAGATCCGCGAAAACGACAAAGTTGAATTTGAAGTTGAAAACGGCAGAAAAGGTTTAAATGCGGTAAATGTAAAAGTTATCTAAGTATAATATAACCATTAAGCATACCAGGCATCCGCTTTTCAGTGGATGCCTTTCTTTTTTTAGTCATTGGGCATTTCGCTGCGTTGTTATAAGGCTGCGCCGTCATTAGTCATCGGTATTTCAATGTCCAAAGATTCCAAGGTACAAAAGTCTTAACTCTTGATTCTTCTTCCTCCCAAAACTGGCATTGTTGTTGTTCTAACTTATTCAAGTTAAATCATATCTACAAAAACAAAAAGTAACCATGAAAGATCAAGCAAAAATTATAGCCGCACTGTTAGTAGGTGCAGCAGCAGGAGCTGCGTTGGGTTTATTGTTGGCGCCCGAAAAAGGCAACGAACTTAGAGACGATATTGCCGACTATATAAACGACCTGGTTGATACAGCTAAAAACAAGGCGCAAACAACTGCCAGTGGCATAAAACAATATAGTAGTGATGCCGTTGAAAGGGCCAAATCAAAATTTAATGGCACCGTAAGCGATCTTTACGATTATAAAGATGATGCTTTGGAAGCAGCAAAATCAAAGGCAAGGGCTGCTACAGAAAAGGTACAACATGTAGCCGAAGAGGTTGTTGATGACGCTAAAGCAAAAGTAAAGACTACCGCAAACAACTGGAACAATACTATACAAAATGCATAATTTTTAGTACTAAGCTAAAAACAAAAAAAAACCGGCCAGAAATAGCCGGTTTTTTTTGTTTGAAATATTATTGATCTTATTTAATAGTGAACGTGTTATTATTCTCGGTTGCGTCCATGAAAATGCCACCGTCTAAGGTTACAGTTTGAATTGTTTTGGCAGTTTTAATGTTTACCAAAATCTGTTTTTCATTTTTTTGCCAAACGGCAGGCGTCTGGTGTTTGGTTTCAGTCGTCCCATCGGCATAAGTTATTTTCACATCAAACGGAATGGCAAAACCGCCAACGTTTTTTATATCAGCAGTATAACCATCTTTAACCTTGCCAACTTTTACCAGGTTAAGGTCGATGTAGTAATTGGTGAAAAACCAGTTATTAAAAAACCAATTGAGGTTAGCGCCGGATATATTGCTCATGGAGTTAAAGTAATCCCATGGTATCGGATGCTTACCGTGCCAACGGTCCATATAGCCATGCAGGGCTTTTTTAAACAGGTCGTCGCCAAGCATATCTTTCAAAGCGAAATAACTTAATGAAGGCTTACCGTACGAGTTATTACCATAGCCGCCCCTCAATTCGTTCGACATGGTGATGATAGGTTGGTCTTCGGCAGATGATGCATCATGAATCCATCCGTTTATCCTGAAGTTTTTATAAAGTGCATCGGCTTTTTCGGCGCCCACTTCGTCGGTACCAATCAAACGTTCAAAAGTTGTGGCCCAGCCTTCATCCATAAAGGCATAACGGCTTTCGTTAATACCCATATAGAATGGGAAATAAGTATGTGCAATTTCATGATCTTGAACAAAGGCGGCAAACTGAATGTCATCGGTATGACTGTCATTAACCATCATAGGGTATTCCATATCGGCAAAACCTTGGAAAGCTGTCATCTTAGGGAAAGGATAAGGTACGCCCGGCCAGTTGTGCGATAACCAGCTTAACGAATGACGGCCAGCCTGCACGGCATGATGAAAATCTTCTGATTTATCTAAAAAGGCAGCTTGCATGCTTGCCCTGCGGTGTGTGGCATCGTCAACAATGGCGCTTGCAGCATCCCATACATAATGATCGCTGATGCCAACTGCCATATCGCTGATGTCATTGGCTTTCCAAACCCAGCTGTTTTGGTCTTTTTGTGCTGTAATTTCTTTTTTGGCAAGGTCGGCGGCAGTTGCTACATGTATGGTCGAATCGCTGGTCATGGATATTGCCAGGCGTTTGGCGTATTCTGGTTGTAAAACCTGGTTAGGGTTTTGCAAAGTGCCTGTTGCCCAAACTATATAGTTTTTAGGGGCATTTACGGTAAGGGTGTAATCGTTAAAATCGTTATAAAACTCCTGTGCATCTAAAAAAGGCAGCCTATCCCAGCCGTTATAATCGTCATAAACCGATACACGCGGGTAAAAATAAGCCAGGTAATAAGAGGTAGAGTCTATCATACCCTCGCGGCCGCTTTGTAACGAGATCTGGAAGTGCCAGTCGATATCCAGTTTCACCGAATCATGCGGCATTAAAGGTTTTGTTAAACTTACTGCCATATTGGTTGAAGCCCCCTTACTATTAACTTTTTTGGCCTCGCCATTAATCAAAAACTTATCAAACTGAATGCCGCTGGTCAGGTAATCTTCGCCTGCATCTCCAAACCGGGCAACACCTGGTTTGTGAATATTCAGAATCAGCTTCATATTAAGCCTTTTCAGTGTATCAGTGCTGTTATTTACGTAACTTATTGTTTCTGATCCCTTGATATTCCGGTCTGGCGGCAGGGCTGTGATGGTGATGTTATAGGTGCCGTGGTTTTGCCAGTATTTTTGCCCGGGTTTGCCATCGGCCTGGCGTGTTCCTTTTGTAAACGCCTTTTGAATATCGCGTGGCATGTACAAGGATTGGGCCCTTACCTGCGTCAACGCAAAACAAGATAACGCGCATAACGCGATTGGTTTGATCAGTTTCATAATATAAATAAATTCAGTGTGTCAACTTTTGTAAAGATGCTTTTAACATCAAATAGTTACAAACTAAATAAAAATTTAGCGCACCTACTTACTGGTCAGTTTTTCGTAACAAAATTGTAACATCTTTTTAATTGAGAGTAAATAGTTTGCGATTATGGGAAATATTTTTTTTATTTGTTCAAGTTATTTTAATAGGGGTATTAAATAACTAATATTTAAGCCATCCGAACTTGTTCGGGTGGCTTTATTTTTTCATAATGAGCTTTTAAAGGCTATTTACTCCTCGGTAAGGTACTCCTTTGATATAAGCACAAACAGGCGGTCGTTGTCTGTCGATTCGTCAAAACATTCTGTAAGTAATTGGTTAACCTTATCGTATTTCAACAATTTGGCAACCATCATCAGCATTCGGCAGGATGTAATATTGATATGCTCAAGCAATTGGAGGTACATGATGATGT
The DNA here is from genome assembly GCF_058801545.1 of Mucilaginibacter sp. GW822-FHT03E02. Taxonomy (NCBI): domain Bacteria; kingdom Pseudomonadati; phylum Bacteroidota; class Sphingobacteriia; order Sphingobacteriales; family Sphingobacteriaceae; genus Mucilaginibacter; species Mucilaginibacter sp. GW822-FHT03E02. The sequence goes on from NZ_JBXANJ010000001.1 coordinate 6,206,957, forward strand.
CCATGTCGCTCAAAATAGTTATTTCCTGTTTTTCATCCAGGCAAAACTCATCTTTGACAATTGATTTTATGGGGTTGCAATTTTTACCCGATGGCGTTTCGCCCATATAGGCATAAACTTCGTCCATACGGGCTATCTGTTTTTTAATATCTCCCCAAAACTCGTGTATGGCCAGCTGTAAATTATTGAAAGAAGCCAGGCTTATAATGTGCTCCATGTTATTATTAAGATAACACTTGCCAAAATAAATGCGGTTAAGGTTGTGTAAAAATACCTGTTTTAACGAATAATGGTTTAAGTGATTAGGGGTACTATAGCTCATGTTTTTTTAAATAAGATATCGTGAAAATTGGATTTACTTGCCGGCAGTATGTCCAAAATTAACACTAACAGCGTTAAATTTATATTTTAATGTGCCTATATAAGCTAACTTTGCCTGCTGATAAGCATAACTATGAAATATAAATTAGGCGATTTTGTTCGGTTTGTTGACGAAAAAATGGAAGGTTTTGTAACCCGCATTATTGACGACCAAATGATAGGCGTAACCGGAGATGACGAATTTGAAATACCGGTGCTGGCCAGCAAAGTAACAACGGTACATGGCTATGAACCTGCAGGGACAAAAAAGGCAGCTATAGCTGATGAAAAGCCTGTTGATTTGGGATTATTTGACAAAAAAGGCATTTATATTGGGGTCGTAGCCGATTTAAAAGCTCCTTCGGTAGTTCATTTTCATTTGGTTAATACCACATCGTTCCAGTTATTGGCAGCCTTTAACACCGAAAAGCAACAGATATTTAAAGGCGAGTTTGCCGGAATAATAGCTCCATCATCCACAGAAAAAATTTACTCGGCTCAATTGGCCGATTTGCAATTGTGGCCATTGTTTACTTTCCATATTGTTTATAACACCAAACAGAATATCGAACCTCCTTTACCATTGGTTGTAAAGGAAAAATTTAAGGCAAAAGATTTTGCATCAACCAAAAAACAGATTCCTTTATTAAACCAGGCCGGCTGGCTGATAAGGCTTGACGAGCCGGATTTGGTAATAGATGCCCAAAAACTAAAAGAAAGCTTTTTTAAGCCTGCCGAAGAAAAGGCTGTATTTGAAAAGCCGGTAAGCGAGGTTGATTTGCATATCGAGAAGCTGCGCGATGACCACCAGTTTTTACAGGCCAGCGAAATGATTCAGATTCAGCTGGCCCACTTTCACAAAGCGCTTGACTCGGCCATAGTTCATCAGCTACCTGATATTACATTTATTCATGGGGCAGGCAACGGCATATTACGGCACGAACTACATAAACTATTGGGCAAACACCCCAAAGTGCAAACCTTTATGGATGCACGTAAGGAGAAATTCGGCTACGGTGCCACGAAGGTGATCCTGAAATAAAACCACGTAGATAAAACCCGCGGTAGTGTAAATAAGATTGCGGGTTTTATTTACCTGAATACATTTTCTTTTACTAAAAACAAGGGCAGTGAGCCATGATCTAACACGCGTGAGTGAAAGTCCCTGATGTTAAAATCCTTGCCCTGCTTTTTTTGCAATTCCTCTTTCCAGTGCAGTATTTGTAGCGCGCCGTATTTGTAGGTAACTACCTGGGCGGGCCAGCGGCGCATGCGGGCAATTTCGCGCAAGGCAATATCATCCTGGTTGCGGATGTTCTTTTTCCAGAAGGCAAGAGCCTGTTCATCTGTCCAGCCATAATAGTTTAGGCCAACATCAAGTGGTACGCGTACCGAGCGTACGATATCCCATTCCCACTTGCCCAACTCATCATAAGGCGTTTGGTATACCCCCAGTTGTTTGCCTAATTCTTCGGTATAAGCACCCCATCCTTCGGCAAAGCCCATGTAATAAAAAAGCTGCTGTACAGCCGATGTTTTGGTTTTACTTTCAACACTTGCCTGGTAGTGGTGCCCCGGCACGGCTTCGTGTATAAACAGCCAATCGTATTGGCGCTTGTTATAGGGCTTATCAAAAAGATTATAGTAAAAAGTGTTGTTATCGTAATAGCCGGGTGTTTGCGCAAGTTGCCTGCTTTCGCCTGCCTTGATTTTTAAAGGGTTTGGCTGTGCATCATTAAATAACTTAGGCAGGTTGGTATATATAATTGCTTTGGTGTGCTCAAAGCTTTGTTGCACTACTTTGGGGTCGCTTTCAAAAAAAACAGCATCATTTAAATGTTTATAAAAAGCGTCATCTGATAAGCCGGTTTGTTGCCGTACTAATTCAATGTGTCGCTGTACGCGGGCCACTTCTGTCAGGCCAAATTTGTAAATCTCGTCGGGTGTTACATCCGCGCTTACCCATCGTTTTAATAAATAGGCATACCATGCTTTACCGTTCGGGATAGTTATAATGCCGCCCGCGGATATTTTGTCCGGGCGATGTTTTACCCATTCCTGTTCCAGCGCCAGGCGCTCCCGGTTTATGCCGGTTTCATAAGTAATCAGGTTATAGTCCAGCTTTTGTGCCGGCGTTAGTTTGTCGGCTTTATAATTTAAAAGGCCCGACTGCGCCCAGGTAAAAAAAGCAACTTGCTTTTGTATGCTTTCGGCAGTGCCAATGTGTTCCATCCCGCTTACATAACTCAGTTCAAGCTGCGGCAGGTTAAGGGCATTGTAATCCTTTACAAATTTGTCCGAAAAAGCATCAAACTTTTCTTGCGCATCCGCACTAAATACGCACAGCATTAAAAAGTAAAAGCAGCATAAACTTATCTTCATCAACTGGTATTTGAATGGTTAGTATATTCGATGATATTTTGGCGCTGATGTTACAAAAACATGCGCTTTATAATGTAAATTGTAACCGCTATGTATAAATGCATCTTTATTATTTTGCTTCTAATTATAGGCAATAAAACCATCGCGCAGGTAAATTATCCCGATGCGATATTACCAACTGACACCCCAAGGCTTTTTGCTAAAGGACTACTAACAGACGGACTCAGCAACCGCGACTTTACCATATCGCCAAAAGGCGACGAGATATTTTATACTTTACAACAGCCCCGTTTTGTAACCAGCACTATTTTACACCTGGTTAAAAATAATGGTAAATGGAGCAAGCCACAGGTTGCCCCATTTTCGGGCCGGTATAAGGATTTGGAAGCAGCGTTTTCGCCCGATGGGCAGACGGTTTATTTCTCGTCAGACAGGCCTACGGCAAGCAACCCCACAAAAAAGGACTTTGACATTTGGCGGGTTAAGCGCAAGCCGAACGGTACATGGACAGGACCGGAGAACTTAGGTCCGACGGTTAACACAGATAAAAATGAATTTTACCCCAGCATAACCCGCAGCGGCAACTTGTATTTTACGGTAGAAGCCGACTATGGCAAGGGCAGCGAGGATATTGTAATTTGTAAACCGGTAGCAGCGGGCGGTTTTGGCAAGCCAGAGAGCCTGCCCGAAGACATCAATACCAAATATGATGAATTTAACGCTTTTGTTGACCCCGACGAGGAATTTATCCTCTTTAGTTCGGATGGCCGGCCGGATAACCTTGGCCGCGGAGATTTATATATAAGTCGTAAAGATAAAGCAGGTAACTGGCAGCCCGTAAAGCATCTGCCCGGGCCTATTAATTCTATCGCTATTGATTACTGCCCTTTTGTAACATGGGATAAAAGGTACCTGGTATTTACCAGCAGCAGGTTAAATAAGGATTTTACAAATGGTAAATCCAAAACTTACGAGCAATTAAAAAAACTGTTAAGTGGTGCGGGAAATGGCTGGGATGACATTTATTGGGTAAAATTCAACCCCGATTGGTAACAATGGAATGGGGAGACTTGCGAAGTTTTTAAAACTTCGTAAGTCTGGAATCTTTCGAATTTTGATAAGCCGGGGCGAAGAACCTGTATTACCCTTACAAGCTATCCGGATTCGGAATAAAATTCATGAACGCCTGGAATTTGGCATAATAATTTTGCATGTTTAACTGGTAATAGTACGCGCCCCGTTTGGATCCCGCTTTATCCTTATCGGCCAGTTTAATAAGCAGGCCTGTAGCCAGTACCCGTTTACTAAAGTTTCGCTTATCAATCGTAGTATTAAAAACACTCTCGTACAGGATCTGTAATTGTGGTATGGTGAATTTTGTAGGAAGCAACTCAAACAGGATGGGGTGCATGGCCGCTTTGTAACGGATGCGCTTGCGTGCCTGTTCAACCATTTCCTGCTGGTCGAATATCAGTTTTGGAGCCCGTTTAAGCTGAAACCATTCGGCATGATAATCGGCGCTTATCTGGGTTTCATATTTATGAATGTCAATCAAAGCAAAATAAGCCACAGAAACGGTGCGTTCCAATGGATCGCGGTTCGGATCGCCGAAGGTGTATAATTGTTCAAGGTACACGCCTTCAAGGCCGGTAAGCTGCTTCAGGATACGGTTGGCAGCCTGGTCAAGGCTCTCTTCATTCTGAACAAAACCACCCATCAAGCTCCAGTTACCTTTTTCGGGCTGGAATCCTCTTTTGATCAGTAATATTTTTAAAACCTCCCCGTCAAAGCCAAAAATTATACAATCTACAGCTAATAATAACCTGGTTTGTTTCGAATACTTCTGCATTTTTATTGTAAAGGTTTATAACAAAAACAAATATATAATAACATTTGGGATATGTGAAGTCTTGGCTAAGCCCTTGCTTGCGGATAAGGTTTAATTAGTGTGTTTAAGACGGTAATTTGACAAAAAATAAAGAAAAATCTGCAATGGATTTTTTGGCGAAACTTTGGCGGGAGCGGATAAGGCTATTCTCCCCAGGCAGTAATTACCAGATCGCGGCTGCCGCCATAATTACGGTGTTCGCATAAATAAATACCTTGCCAGGTACCAAACGCCGGCCGGCCGTTGCGGATTGGTACTGTTACCGAACTACCCAGCATGGCGGCTTTTAAATGGGCAGGCATATCGTCTGGTCCTTCATCATCGTGCCGGTAGTCGGGATCGTTTTCGGGCACGGCTTTGTTAAAATACATCTCAAAATCCATGCGCACGGTTGGATCGGCATTTTCATTAATGGTGAGCGATGCCGAAGTATGTTGAATAAAAACCTGTAACATACCTACCCTCATACTGGCTATTTGCGGCAGCGCCTGCAGTACCTCGGCGGTTATTAAATGGAAACCTCGTTTGCGTTCGCGTAGTCGGATAGCTTGCTGATGTATCTGCATTTTTTTAAAACTGTAGTTAGGTAACAAATTTAGGGAGTATTAAGTTAAGAATGTATTATTCTGAATAGCTATAATATTGTTTTGCCAAAACAAATTAATCTTTAGGTTTATTTTAATTATTACTTTAAATTTCGCAAAACGCAAAGTAAATTGCGTCTTATAACCTATCTATGTCAGCAAATATTGGTCCGTCTGCCCAAACGCTTAAAGCATTGGAAACCGTTCCGGTTTCTATAGCTATCCTGTCGCCGCAATTGCTGATACTAACCGCAAGTGATCAATATTTAAGGGAAACAGAAACCATCCGTGAAAACATAGTGGGTCGCAATGTTTTTGACGTTTTTCCGGATAATCCCGATACGCCGGAGGCTATGGGGGTATTTAACTTAAATGCCTCGCTACAGTCGGTTTTGCGCAACAAGCAACCCCATAAAATGGCTATACAGCGTTATGATGTGCCGAACCCTATGGTTGCAGGGCAGTTTATAACACGATATTGGGAACCTTTAAATACACCTGTTTTTGACGATGGTCATCATATCCAGTACATTATTCATATGGTTACCAACGTAACCGATAAGGTATTGGCCGATGAGCATCTTGCACTGTCAAAAGAAGAGCTGATATCGCTTAATCATAAATTGAACGAGGCCAATCATGAAATACAGGCAACGGTAGAAGAGTTGGAGGCCAGTAACGAAGAGCTATCGGCAATACGGGAGCAATTGCAGCACACCAACATATTATTAGAAGAGCGGGTAACCAGGCGTACCAAACAGTTATTTGAAAGTGAATTGAATTTACGTACCCTGATAGCAACTGCACGAAACCCGCTGGCCATATTAAGGGGGCGCAACTGGACAGTTGAAATAGCAAACCAGGCAATTGCCGATATCTGGGGTAAAGTTACCGGTGATATTATCGGGAAGCAGTTACTGAAAATACTGCCCGAGTTAGAAGGCCAGCCCTTTGCTGCTTTATTGGCCAGGGTTTATAATACCGGCGTTAGCTACGGCGAGGATGAAGAAATATTTTACCTGGATACGCCGGACGGTACTGTTGTTAAATATATAAGCTTTTACTACGACCCTTTGTTTGATACAGACGGAAATGTAACAGGCGTAGTAGTTGCCGCTAACGATATTACAGGGCTTGTTGAAGCCCGGCAGTTGTTAGAAAAAAGCTATGACGAGCAAAAAGTGCTTAATGAAGAGATAGGCGCATCAAACGAGGAGTTAGCTGCTGCAAATGAAGAGTTGCTGGCCACCAACGAGGAACTGATACAAGCGAAGGCGAATTTAAGTGCTAACATTGTTGAACTGGCCGAGCGTGAGGCTAAGCTAAGTTATATGCTGGCCGACGCGCCTGTTGCAATTGCGGTATTGAAAGGCCGTGATTTTATTGTTGAATCGGCCAATAAAAAAGTTTTAGCGGTGTGGGGGAAAACCGACAATATTATTGGTAAGCCCCTGCAAGAAGCAATACCAGAGTGGATTGGAAGGAAGTATTTGAATTTGCTTGAAAATGTATACGACAGCGGCAAACCTTATTACGGCAACGAAGTTAAAACCTTGTTGGAGCAGGATGGGAAAATTGAGGAAGTATACTCCAATTTTGTTTATCAGCCGTTAAAAAACCCGGCAGGTAAAACTACCAGCATTATGCTGCTTGCCCACGTAGTAACCGAGCAGGTAAAAGCCCGCAAAGCCATTGAACTGGCCGAAGAGAAGCAACGTATTGCTGTAGAGGCTGCCGATATGGGTACCTGGTACATTAATGCAACTACAAGGGAATTAGTTACAAATGGCCGGCTTAGGCAGTTGTTTGGTTTTAATGCCGATGAGGAAATGCCATACGACGCTGCTGCCCTGCAAATACCCGAGCCATATCGCGAAAGGGTACTCGGCTCCATCGAGCATTCTATAGCAACGGGTGCGCTGCATCAGATTGAGCATCCGATTATTGGTTATCATGATAAGCAAACAAGGTGGGTAAAAGCCACCGGCAAGCTGTACGAAGCTGAACCGGGCAAGCCTTCGCATTTTTCGGGTGTAATGTTTGATATAAGCGACCGCCGCGAGCAGGAACAACGGAAAGATGATTTTATAAGTATAGCCAGCCACGAACTTAAAACCCCCATTACAAGTCTTAAAGCATCGTTGCAATTGCTTGAGCGGATCAAGGATGATCCATCGTCACAAATGCTGCCAAGGTTGATAGAGCAATCGAGCAGGAGCATGGGCAAAATAAGTGCATTGGTTGAAGACTTGCTGAATGTGAGCCGGATGAACGAAACAAAACTGCAACTTCATAAAGAGCCCTTTAATATTGCAGCGATGCTGAATGTTTGCTGCAACCACGTGCGTATAACCGGTAAACATGAACTTATAGTTCAGGGCGACGAAAGTTTAATTGTTTATGCCGATGAAGAACAGATAGACAAGGTATTGGTAAACCTGGTAAACAATTCTGTAAAATACGCGCCCGAGTCAAAACAAATCTACATTGTTATCGAAAAACCCGATGGCTTTGCCAGAATATCAGTAAAGGATACCGGCCCGGGTATGTCAAAAGAAAAAATAGGCCATCTTTTTGATCGTTACTACCGGGCCGAGCCTGCCAGTTACCAAAACGCGGGCCTTGGCCTTGGCTTGTATATCAGCTCTGAAATTGTCAAACGCCATGGTGGCGAAATTGGGGTGGAGAGTGAATTAGGGCAGGGGAGTACGTTTTGGTTTACATTGCCGCTGGAGTAAGGGCGCGGTAGTTAGGGGGACAAACTGAGTCGTCTTGTGTGATGAAATTTGCGAAATTATAAAGGGGGGAATGACGTATATCGCATGGCGGCTACGACTCACCCCGGCTACGCTACGCTGGCCGACCCTCTCTCCGGCTTGCGCCGCATAGAGGGTGAACCCCAATTTTTTTATCTCCCCTCTATGCGCGAAGCGGAGAGAGGGGTGACAAGCGCAGCGATGTCGGGGTGAGTCGTCGGCTGCGTTCAAGCCGTTGTTTAGTACTTTACGTTTTGGGTTAATATAACTTAACATATTTCAGATAAGATATTTGCAAATATTTGATAATAAACATTTTATATTTTATCATGGTTAACATTGGAAAGACAATCTTTTGGCTCTTTTTATATGGATTACCAATTGCAGCTGTCAAATACTTAAAGTACCAGAAATATCCGCCCGCGTTGTTTATTGACTATTTAGACACGTTTGCCCTGCTTTCACTTTTACCTTTCACCTTTTACCCTTCACCTTTAACCTTTTCCCAAAAAAAACTTTAAATTTCCTGTAACCAATTAAAATTACGGCGGTCTCCAATATATAACTAACGCAACCAGGCCTTTTTGAACGCACTAAGTGATAACACGATTATGCTCCGGGTAAAGGCCGGAGATTTGGATAGGATGGGGCTGCTGTTCCAAAGGCATTACCGTGCCTTATACGGCTTCCTGTTCCACATGACCTATCAGCGCGAGGCAAGCGAGGATATGGTACAAACCGTGTTTTACAAAATGCTCAGGTATCGTAGCAGCTTTACAGGCGAGGGCGAGTTTATGGCCTGGATGTACCAGATAGCCCGCAATGTGTTAAAAGATAATGCCAAAAAAGGTGGCAAACAAGGTGTATACCAGGACATAGGCGAATTGGCCGACAGGTTGCCGGGGGGCACCAGCGCCGATGAGCACCTGGAAAAAAAGCAGGCCAATGCCGGGTTATATAAGGCTATGGAAAAGCTGAGCGATGATAACCGGGAGATACTAACGCTCAGTCGTTTCCAGGAGCTGAAGTACCAGGAGATAGGGCAAATTTTAGGTATTACCGAAGGGGCCGCTAAAGTACGCGCCTTTAGGGCTATGCAGGAGTTAAAAGATATTTACGCCAAAATGGAACGTTAAACAGATGAAGATGAATTGTGCGCAATACGAAGAAAAATTTAGCGGCTATATAAGCAATGAGTTAACCGCTGCCGAGCGTGATGAGTTTGAAAAACACGTATCAGGCTGCCAGGATTGTATGCAGGAACTCGCCGAAATGCAGCAGGTTTGGGCTTTAATGGGCAATATGCAGGCACCGGAACCGGGTGCCCACATGGAACTAAAGTTTAAAGCCATGCTTGATACTTACAAGGAATCGGTTGAAGAAAGCAAGCCAGCCTTTAGCATAAAAGAACAATTTGCCCGCTTATGGCAATGGCAGCAGCGCCGGCCGCTGGCTTATAGCCTGCTTATAGTACTGGTTAGTTTTGGCACGGGGTACCTGGCTTTTAAGGGAAGCACCGCCGGCAAACAAGACGAGCAGTTGAAAGACCTTACATCGCAGGTACATGAACTGAAACAAACTATGATGCTGGCAATGCTCGAAAATCCATCGGCATCTGAACGGATTAAAGCGGTAAGCTATACCAGCGAGATTAAACATGCCGATAAGGAGGTTATTGATGCTTTATTTGCCACCCTTAACAACGATCCGAATGTGAATGTACGCTTAAGTACGCTTGATGCTTTAACCCAGATGGCCGCGCACCCGGAAGTGCGGCAGGGGCTGATAGCATCCATCGTTCAGCAGGATTCGCCGCTGCTGCAATCGGCCATTGCCGATGTGATGCTGAAGCTGCAGGAAAAAAAGTCGGTTAATTCGTTCAAAGAGTTACTGAAACAAAAAGGACTAAACCCCGGTGTAAAAGACAAAATCAAACAAACCATAACACAACTCATTTAAAAACAACCATTATGAAACCAGTTTTAATTGCCGTATTTGCGGCACTCGGGCTATGCCTTGCTCAAAATGCTGCGCAGGCACAGGAGTATAAAGAGCATATTACCAAACAATTTACAGTGAGCGGCGGCACAATAGCAGTATACAACATTTGGGGAACCATTAAGGTTGAAGGCTACAGCGGCGATAAAGTATTGATGGAGATTGACGAAACCATCAAAGGCAAAACCCAGGCCGATGTCGACGTTGCTAAAAAAGAAGTTAAGCTGGGCTTTGACCAGAAAGCTGATAGCGTGATTGCGTACACAGCCGAACCTTATGATACCCGGCCGCATACCTGGAACCGTAATGATGAAGGCCACCGGAGAGATTATATTGTACACCTGGATTATACCATCAAAGTGCCCTTTAATGCAAGCCTGACAGTATCAACAGTAAACGATGGACACATTACCGTTAAAGATGTATACGGATCATTAAAAGTAAACAACGTAAACGGCTCGTTAGAGATCATCAACGCTAAAGGAACCACCATTGCGCATACTGTAAATGGCCCGGTTACAGTGAATTATTTGGCTGTGCCTCCCGGCGAATCATCGTATCACACTATCAACGGGCAAATGAATATTACCTATCCTGCCAACCTATCGGCCGACCTGACCTTTAAAAGCATGAACGGGCAGTTTTTTACCGATTTTCCGGATGCCCAGGTAATGCCCAGCAAAGTAGTAAAAACCGAGGCAAAAAGCGGTGCCGGCACCACCTATAAACTCAGCTCAAATTCTGATGTGCGCATTGGCTCGGGCGGTAAACTATTCAAATTCGAGACCCTTAACGGGAATATTTATATCAAAAAACAACAATAACAAACGATAAGATGAAAACGATAAAATTTTTAAGTGTATTCGCGGTAGCTCTGTTGGTAACTGGCAGATTGTGGGCACAGGAGCAACTGACCGTTCCGCTAAGCGATCCTGGCAAACCCTTTAAATTAAATGTAGGTTTGATAGACGGATCGATCACCGTTATAGGCTACGAAGGCAAAAGCATTGTAGTTGAAGGACAACTGGACGAAAAACATAAGGAGCGTGATAAAGAAAAGGAAAAAACTGCGGGCATGCGCCGCTTAAACAGCAACGGCATGGATATAAGCGCCCAGGAAAATAACAACCAGGTAACGGTGCACAGCAGCATGGGCAAACAGGTTAATTTAATCATAAAGGTTCCTAAAACTACTTCCACTTTTAAAATATCAACTGTAAATGGCGGCGATATTACAGGCAGCAACCTGGATGGGGAGTTGGAAGTGAGCAACGTAAATGGCAGTATCAAACTAACAGATATCTCCGGCTCGGTGGTAGCCACCACAGTTAACGGCCCGGTAATAGTTACTTTTAAATCCATCGACCCAAAAGCAGCCATGGCATTTTCGACCCTGAATGGCAAAATAGATGTCACCTTTCCGGCAAGCCTGAAGGCCAATGTAAAATTAAAATCGGACAGAGGTGATATTTTTACCGATTTTGATGTAGCCACCGAGCAACAAAAGCCCAACGTAACCCGCACAAATAAAGACGGCATGTACGGCCTGAAAATTGACGAATGGGTATACGGCAAAATAGCCGGCGGCGGCCCCGAACTAATGATGAAAACCACCTTTGGCGCGGTGTATATCAGGAAAGCGAAGTAGTTTTTAATTTGAAGATTTGAAAATTTGAGGATTTGAAAATGTAAATGAAGCGCCTGGCGGCGAAGGTTTATTCCCATTGCAATAATCATCAAACTCATTTTCAAATTTTCAAATCCTCAAATTTTCAAATCGATATTAATTTTCAAATCATCCTCCCATGTTCAAAAACTACATAAAAACAGCCTGGCGCAATTTGGTCAAGAATAAGTTTTATTCGGTTATCAATATTGCGGGCTTAACGCTTGGTTTGGCTATTGGTATCCTGATACTCATTTGGGTGCAGGATGAATTAAGTTTTGATGGTTTCCATGCAAAAGCGCCGGATATTTACCGGCTGGAGTTGTTTGGCGGCACGGGCGCCAGCAGGCAGATATATAGTGTGGGCGTAGCGCCAATCGGCCCTATGGCCAAGCAGCAGTTGCCCGAGGTGAAGGAGTGTGTACGCATTTCCGGCAACTACAATTTTTCGCTGTATAAATACAAGGATAAGGTTTTTGGGGACGAGAATGCCGCCTTTACCGATCCTTCTTTTTTTTCGATGTTCGATTTTCATTTGATAAAGGGCAACGCGGGCAAGCCATTTAATGATGATAATTCAGTTGTTATTACCCAAAAAACTGCGCAAAAATTTTTCTTCAATCAGGATCCCATTGGTAAAGTCATTATTGCCGATGGGAACAAAGCCAATTTTACAGTTAGCGGCGTAATAGCTGATTTTCCTAAAAATTCCAGTATCAATTACGATATGCTAATGCCCATGAGCTTTCACGAAAAGGCGATGCTGGCAAACAAAAACGACCTGAGTAATAATTTTAGCTTTTTTAATTACGAAACCTATTTACAGCTTAAACCGGGGGCTGCAACCAAAGCGCTTACAACAAAAATAAGGCAGATTCACCTTAACCATAAGGCTGATGATACCGATGCCGAATACCTGTTGCTGCCCATAGCAAAAATGCATTTGTACAATGCCGATATGAGTGATAAGGGGATATCCACCGTACGTATTTTTATAATTATAGCACTGCTTATACTGGTTATCGCCTGTATCAATTATGTAAACCTTTCAACTGCACGGTCAATGCTGCGGTCAAAAGAGATCAGTATGCGTAAAATTATCGGCGCGGCAAAAATGCAGTTGTTTATGCAGTTTATTGTAGAAACAGCGCTATTGTTTTCATTTGCAGCCTTATTAGCCATTGGGCTGATTTTTATATTGATGCCTCTGTTTAACCATTTGCTCAATAAAGAGATGGTTTTTAACCTGGCCGACTATCATATATGGCTGATATTGCTTGGCGCTATAGCAGGTACGCTTGCTTTATCCAGCATTTACCCGGCTTTGCTGTTGTCATCTTTTGAGCCTTTGAAGGCTTTAAAAGGGAAGATCTCCGCAGGTCTTGGCGATGCGCTATTCCGCAAAATATTGGTGGTAACCCAGTTTGTGTTTTCGATAGTGCTCATCATCGGCACCATGGTTATTACGGGCCAGTTAAACTACATCCGGCAGAAGAATTTGGGCTATGATAAAGAGAATGTGATCAGCTTCTGGATGCGCGATATGGCGTCGCACTATGATGCGGTGAAAGCCGAACTGTTGAAACAACCCGGCGTATTGGCTGTCACCCGGTCGAACCAGAATATAGTGCGTTTTGGCGGTTTTACAGGCTGGCTGGATTGGGATGGTAAAGACCCTAAACAAAATATGATGATTCATCCCATTGTTGTGGATAAAGACATGGTATCCTTTTTTAAAATGAACATGAAAGAGGGCTCCACATTTACCGGTTCGATAACTGATACTTCGCATTATGTGTTAAATGAAGCTGCTATAAAAGAAATGGGTATTGCAAATCCCATAGGCAAAAGTTTTACTATGGAAGGTGTTAAGGGCACCATTATAGGTGTGGTAAAAGATTTTCACTACGCATCAATGAAAGTGAAAATTGCGCCTGCTATGTTTTGGTATAAGCCCCGATACCTCAACACCATCTATATTAAAACCACCCGCCGCGACGCCCAAAAAGCTATTAAGGCCGCCGAAAAACAGTTTAAGCAATATAACGGCGAGTATCCCTTCACTTTTAATTTCCTGGATGATATTTTCAATAAAATGTACCAAAGCGAGCAGCAGGAGGGTAAGCTCTTCAGCTATTTCGCGGGCATTGCTGTTTTTATATCCTGTCTTGGTTTATTAGGTTTGGCAGCATATACGGCCCAGGTACGCACCCGCGAAATTGGCGTGCGCAAGGTATTAGGTGCAAGTGTAAGCGGGATAGTAAGTTTGCTGGCGCGCGATTTTATCAAACTGGTGCTCATTGCTATCACCATTGCGTCGCCGCTGGCGTGGTACGCCATGTATAAATGGCTGCAGGATTTTGCCTACAAAATAAATGTAAGCTGGCTGGTATTTGTAACTGCGGGTTTTATGGCCATACTTATTGCCTTTGCTACCGTAAGCTTCCAGGCGGTTAAAGCCGCATTAATGAACCCCGTAAAAAGTTTGAGGAGCGAATAGGCGAAGGTGAAAGGTAAAGGGTGAAAGGCAAAAGGTATTGCTATGCTTTTTACCCTTTATTTTGCTCTCCCGATAAGCGGTAGTTAAAATTGGCCATGCTAAAACAGCTGTGGCCTGTAATATCGCTCTAAATCAATACCGTTTTCATTCCAACAGGTTCTGCCACAAACCATCTGTTAATAAATCCGCGGATCAAATCAAGCAGCCCCTGTTTTTTTACCGGCTCAATAGCTGCTTTTTCAACAGGCAGTGCATGATCATCAGATGCATCTCCTTCCTGCATTTCTACAAGGATACTTTCGCGGATGGCGGGGTCGCGGTTTACAATATCGTCAAGTTCGGTAAGCTCGTTAAAGGTGGCTGTACCATTTTTTTGTCGTTTAATTAAAATGTCAAAACGGTCTTGTAAAAATGTGCGCCGTTCCAGTTGTTTATGGTGCTTCATGGTGCTTCCCCTTAGTAAAAAGTACAAAGCAAACCAAATGCCATGCTTTTATTTTATTGTATATCAGTGTGTTATGTTATATGTGTGTTCGGCTTCGTTCACTTTTGATACAGCAGATGTACGCTTTCGCGCAGTGCCTGCCTGCTGTGGAATTCAAAATGGGTAATTGCTCGTTATAACTACCGTCGCACCCCATGAATACTCCTAAAAGAGGTACAACTATGCGGCTACTTTTTATTGATTAAGTGCACAATTTATAAATCCAACTTATTGTTTATTACGTTTATATAATAAATAATAAGCCATAACCAATGAGTGCCTTAGTAAACCACAGCGTGAAAGCCATAGCCGAAAACATCCGTAATACCAGGATACGGCTGGCTTACTCGCAGGAATATCTTGCTGCCAAGTTGAATGTATCGCAAAATACCTACAGTAAAATTGAATTAGGCTATGTTAAACTAACCTTAGAGCGGTTTTTTAAGATTTGCCGCATATTAGAAATCGATCCGGCCGACGTTATTAATGCTGATGGCGTAGCGGCCTAAGCTGTTATCCTTGTCATCCATAACAGTGGGTTAGGTTGTGAAAAAGTCTGCCGTCTTATGTGTGGGATCCCGAAAGCCCGAGGCTTAGGTAGCGCAAAGTCTAATTCATCTCCCTTACAATACCCGCCTTATAAAAACTTGGTGTTGTACCGGCAATTTTACGGAATGCCCGGCTGAAATAATGTTGGTTGTTAAATCCGGCTTTAAAACAGGCATCGGCAATGCTGCAATAAGGATTATGCAATAGCTGTTTAGCAAACTGTATCCGCTCTTTAATAATATAATCAACCGGCGAAATTCCCATTTCATGCTTAAATGCCCTGAAAAAGCTGGCCTTGCTCATATAAGCCATTTGGCTCAGGGCATCAATGTTCAGCTTTTCGGTAAGGTGGTTTTTAATGTATTGTAAAATATAAGCAAAGCGGTTCCCTGTTGATAGTTGCTGCATATTATCTTGTACAATATGCAGGTTTTGCATTTGCATTATACGTATCAAAAGTTCTTTTAGCGTTAAATTGGCCAGTACATCTTTGGTTAACACATCGCCCGTGCTTATGCTGATGAGCTTATTAATTAGCTGGGCCAGTTCATGGTTATTAAAGAAGTGAAATTGCTGGTAGTTTAGCTTCCAAACGTCATCGGCACGGGGATAATTCTCGTTCAAAAAATCAAGCGTGCTTTTTATTTCGTGGTGATTAATGGCCAGGGCTGTGCATTGCGAGGGGTTAAGCTCAGATGCCTCGGGAAAATCAATAGTCATGGTAACATTGGGTGGCACTATCACTGTTTCGCCGGGCAGGTAATCAAAGCCGGGCTTATCAAACAGGTGCATTACTTTTTTACCGCGCAGCATACTGGTAATTACCAGGTCATCAAAAGTAAGCGGAACCAGTTCGCTGCGCTGATAGGTTTCGTAAATATTTAGTTCGCAATGGTTTAACGTATATGCACGGCGATTTTCTACCAGCGTTTGCAACTCGCGTTTGCCGCTAAGGGCAAACGGAGATACCAGGTTTCTCTCGTTCATAATTGGTTTATTAATAAATAAAATTAGACATACTAATCCGTAGTTTATAATTCATTTTAAAATTGAAATTATAATGCACCCAATTGAGAGTATAGTGCAAATGCCCGATGCAGGCGGCCGCTAACTTAGCTTAACCAATTAAAAAATAAAACCATCATGAGTTTAGCCCAAAGACCATCCTTTAAGGATAAGTACGACAATTTTATTGGCGGTAAATTTGTTCCGCCCGTTAAAGGCGAGTATTTTGATAATATTTCGCCTATTGATGGCAAAGTTTTTACCAAAGCCGCCCGATCAACCAAAGAAGATATTGAAGCAGCTGTTGATGCCGCTACAGAAGCATTTAAAACCTGGAGCAAAACCGCAGCAACTACCCGCAGCAACTTATTACTTAAAATTGCGCAGATAATTGAAGATAACCTAAGCTACCTGGCTACCGTAGAAACCATTGATAACGGTAAAGCCATCCGCGAAACCATGGCGGCCGATTTGCCGCTATGTGTTGACCACTTTCGTTATTTCGCGGGTGCCATTCGCGCCGAGGAAAGCAGCATATCTGAGCATGACGAGTTTACTGTAAGTATTAACCTGCAGGAGCCCCTTGGCGTAGTGGGCCAGATTATTCCATGGAATTTTCCATTATTAATGGCCACATGGAAAATAGCACCTGCTTTAGCAGCCGGCTGTTGTGTGGTTGTAAAGCCCGCCGAGCAAACCCCAACCAGTATTATGGTGCTAATGGAACTCATTGGCGATGTTTTGCCTCCCGGTGTTTTAAACATTGTTACAGGTTTTGGCCCCGAGGCTGGTAAGCCGCTGGCTACTAATCCACGTATCAGCAAGGTGGCCTTCACCGGCGAAACCACAACCGGCAGGCTGATTATGCAATACGCCTCAGAAAATTTAATTCCCGTCACCATGGAGTTGGGCGGTAAATCGCCAAATATCTTCTTCGAGTCTGTAGGCGATGCCGACGACGAGTTTTTTGATAAAGCAGTTGAGGGCGCCGTATTATTTGCCTTAAACCAGGGTGAAGTTTGTACCTGCCCATCGCGTATGCTGGTGCACGAGAATATTTACGATAAATTTATAGAGCGTGTTATCGAACGTACAAAAGCTATAAAAATGGGAAGCCCGCTTGATTCTGAAACGATGATGGGCGCGCAGGCTTCCAACGATCAATATGAGAAAATTCTGAGCTACCTGGATATTGGCAAAAAGGAAGGGGCAGAAGTATTGGCCGGCGGCAATGCCCAAAAGCTTCCTGAGGAGTTGGGTGGGGGCTATTACATACAGCCAACCATCTTTAAAGGCCACAATAAGATGCGCATTTTCCAGGAAGAAATTTTTGGTCCGGTAGTATCGGTTACTACCTTTAAAACTACTGAAGAGGCTATTGAAATTGCCAACGATACCCTTTACGGATTAGGTGCCGGTGTATGGACACGTGATGCCCACGAAATTTACCAGGTGCCCCGCGCCATACAGGCAGGCCGGGTTTGGGTTAACAATTATCATGCTTACCCTGCTCATGCGCCCTTTGGTGGTTACAAAAAATCGGGCTTTGGTCGCGAAAATCATAAAATGATGCTGAACTACTACCGGCAAACCAAAAATATGCTGATCTCCTATAATAAGAACAAACTGGGTTTCTTTTAGCCCCGTAATGTTAAAGGCGACCGCAAAATGTTTGGGATTTTGCGGCGCCTTTTATTAGTTTATTTCAAATCAAAAAGTGACAGAAAGTAGGATAGAACTACTGTGGGGACACCTTTTTTCAGCAAAAAGAAAATGTCATTTCGATGGAGCAAGCGAGGGGTGGCGTGGAGTGCGAAAGAGAAATCTTGTACGCCCTGCAGCACCGTTATTCACTCGGAATGCAGGGCGTACAGGATTTCTCCTCACCCCATCGCTTAAATCCACCTCTGATTCGTTCGAAATGACACCGTTTTTTGTTTATTGATACGTTTCCAAAAAAACTGTGTATACACAATAGCCCTCAAGACGGGAATTGAAAACAACCATCCCACCATGACCAAAAGAGTATCCATTACCCCCGAAGCCGAAAAAGTAATAGCTGAGCTAAAAGCCCGGTTTGGCGAATTGATGTTTCATCAAAGTGGCGGCTGCTGCGATGGCTCATCGCCCATGTGTTTTGAAAAGGGCGACTTTAAAATTGGAAGCAGTGATGTGAAAATAGGAGAAGTTGCAGGCTGCGAATTTTTCATGAGTATTGATCAGTTTGAATACTGGAAGCATACGCATCTTACACTGGATGTTACCCCTGGCCGCGGCAGCAGCTTTTCTATCGAAATTCCTATGGGCATCAGGTTCATTATCCGCTCCAGGTTATTTACCGATGAAGAACTGGGCGATTTGGAGCCGGTGGAATATTTTGAATCCTGATCCGGCTTTTTACCGGCTTTCTGTCTATTGCGTTGTCTCCCGTTTTTAATTAATAAGCGGTACCGGGGCCTTTACCAGTTTAGCGTACTTTTCATCCAGGGAATTTACCGGCACAGTAATACTTAGCGCATTAATGGCAAAGTAATTTACCGATACATAGTCGTACCCTTTAAACGGCCCGTAATGATCGCCTCCAGAATCTTTTAGGATAAAAAATAATTTGCCGGCTTTGCTTTTGGCGATACCTACAATATGGATAAGGTGATCGTCCTGGGTTACCAGGGTTTCAAATAACTGTTGCCTTAGCGGAACGCTATACGCCATTTCTGCTGTATCAGCGTTGCCCACCCGGTAAAAGCGTTTGTCTTCAAACAGGGCGTAACCTGCTTTACCACAGTTCCAGCCGTTATTGCTTACATCCATATCAACCACCAGCGACTGCCCTTTTTCAATGGTTGTTTTGGCAATGGCTATCAACTCATCCAAGGGCACATTCAGGTAATTTTCGCGCAGCAAAAAGTTATCCGGAATTTCCAACGGAAAGTTTTCATAAAATGGATGGTGCGTAAATGAGGTTATAGTGGCATACTCCTGCCTGTTAAACTTTAAAACCTCCTTTGCAAAGCTAAGTGGGGTGTATTCCTTACCCTCCCAGGTAAATTTGGCCGGCGGGCTGCCCACAATATCGTCATGCTTTTTAATAAAACCGGCCAGCCAGTTGGCATCAATGGGTTTTGTTTTAAGCACCGAATCCAGGTAGCTTTTCAGGATTTCGTCGGTTTGCCTGTTGCTTTTATCTGAAAATTCGACACCTTTTTTGCGTGCGTAAAACTCGTTGGGTATAGCGCCGTATTTTTCTATCCCGTACATGGCATCATGGGCCAGGCCGCCGGCCTCAAATAAACTTGTGCCGTTTGACAGGATATAACGCTTTGCTTTTTCAATGAACAGGTTGCGCGATGTATATAACTCCGAAATGTCGATGTCTTTTTTATCATTAGCTATCGTTGCCGATTCAACAAGCGAGGTAGTTGAAAACGACCAGCAGGTATTAGTGCCGCCCTGGTATTTTACGGTACCCGCAGTGATTTTTTTAATGGTTACCGGTTGCTGCGCATATCCGCAAACAAAAGTAGCAGCAAATAACAGGGATAAGCAATATCTTCTCATCTTATTAGGAATGGTGAACCACTAAAATAGAAATAAATTTTGATTGGGCGATGAGCGGAGCAATATCATCAACTTCTTCGGGACTCGTGTTTAATCAGTCCAAAAAGTAAAGCGATAGTATATTTAAGGCGACTTGCTTATGCAACTGTGTTTAACGGCAAGCTAAAGCAAAAACGACTACCCTTTCCAAGTTCGCTTTCAATACTGAAAATGCCATTGTGTTTTTTGATAATTTCGGCTGCGATATAAAGGCCCAAGCCTACACCCTGGTAAAGCATTGCGGTTTTACTCACCCTGTAAAATCGCTGAAATAATTGGTCTATATCTTCTTTGGCAATCCCAATTCCAAAATCTTCCACAATTACCATTATCCTACCATCAGCTATTTTGGCTTCAACCAATATTTTGTCAGCCTTGGGCGAATATTTGATTGCATTATTCAACAGGTTTACCATTACCTGTTCTATCCGGAACTGATCTCCCAGGTATCTGATGTCGATGGAGTTTTCCAACGAAATCCGGTGCCTATCAGCTGTTAGCTGAACATTAGCAATGCTATGGGTAAGGGCGTCTGTAAAATTAAACTCCTCAATATTTAAATCTATCAATCCGGCATTTATACGGGTAACGTCTAATAAATCTTCAATTAACCGCTCAAGGCGTTTAATGCTGTGGTTGGCATTTAAAATAAACGCGTAGGTTTTATCGGCTTTATCGGCTGTTTTTTCCAGTAATTGGTTAATGGCTTTAATGTTGGTTAGCGGGGTTTTAAATTCATGGCTTACCATGTTAAAAAACTCATCTTTTTTGGCCTCGGCAGCAGCACGCCGCACTTTTTCCTGCTTTTGCGCTTGTATCTCCCGGTTGGCAATAATTAATTCCGCAGCACGTTTACCCTTTTCTTCGTCCTGGAAATCAAGCTCCTTAAGGGCTGCAAGCAACTCTGCGGCCCGCTTTTCTTTTTCTTCATCCTGTAAATCAAGTTCAATATTGGCTATAATCAGTTCGGCGGCGCGTTTGTCTTTTTCTTTGTTTTGGTAAACAAGTTCTTTATTGGCTATAATTAGTTCCTCGGCTCGTTTTTCCTTTTCCTGGTTCTGAAAAACAAGCTCTTTGTTGGCAATTATTAATTCATTTGCCCGTTTTTCCTTTTCCTGGTTCTGAAAAATAAGTTCGGTGTTGGCTATAATTAACTCGGCGGCCCGTTTTTCCTTTTCCTGGTTTTGAAAAATCAGTTCGGTATTGGCCAAAATCAATTCGGCGGCCCGTTTCTCTTTTTCCGCGTTTTGAAAACTCAACTGGGCATAAGCAAGTACAAGCTCCGCTGCCCGTTTTTCCTTTTCTTCGTTCTGAAAATCAAGTTCTTTGTTGGCAATAAGCAACTCTTCGGCGCGTTTTCGTTTTTCAACATTTTGAAAATCAAGCTCGATGTTTGCAATCATCAATTCGGCAGCCCGCTTTCCTTTTTCCTGGTTTTGCAGTTCAAGTTCTATAAGGGCCTGGTTTAAATCTGCAGCAAGTTTTTCGTTCTTCTGATGTTGGGTTACCAATTCCTTGTTGGCAATATTTAGTTGTTCCGATAACTTACTTATTTCCATAACACAGGGGCGACAATACCATTATTAAAATGAGATACCATCGCCGTCCGGACAGGTAGATATTTGTAAAATATAGTAAGCTGATTTTGAGTTGCTAAACTAAAAAAAACCGGATCAATGCAATAGTACAGATAAAAGCCTGAATTGTTTTTGGAAAAGAGCATGTCGGGTTAAATTTATAAGGTATAAGTAACGAAGCACAGGCCTTGCGGGCCACGCTATATAAAGTAAAGATTAGTAAAAGCTCCTCTTTAGCCTCTTTACGCCGATTTAGCTTAGGGTAATATACATTTCCTATCGCCGGTGCTAACAATAAAATAACAATTTGATAAAACAGTACACGCCGACTGCGCGTCTGGCCGCCCTATATTTGGCGTTTAATTAATCGCTATATTGTTTTATAAATGTCTGTAAGCAAGTCGGTTTATACCTGGTGTGCAATAACCAGATGCAAAAGCAATTCCTGCAACCAGTTATGTATCCACTTAAGTACCCAAATCGCGTGCAAAAAATAGTTTCGCATCCCGCATGGGCGCTGGTGGCAGCATTTGGTACTTACTTTTGTATGTACGGGTTCCGGAAGCCCTATACCGCTGCTACCTATGCCGATGCGATGTTTTGGGGTATTAACTATAAATTTCTGCTCATTATTGCACAAACCATTGGTTATGTTATTGCCAAATGGGTAGGAATAAAAGTAGTATCCGAAATAAAGCCACATCAGCGTATCCGTGCCATTTTGGGCTTTATAGCCTTTGCCGAACTGATGTTGCTGCTTTTTGGCTTTGTGCCACGTCCCTGGAATATAATTTGCCTGTTGCTGAATGGTTTATCCCTTGGGGTGATATTTGGCCTGGTGCTGGGCTTTTTAGAAGGCCGCAAGCATACCGAGTTTTTAATTGCTGGGCTGTGCGCCAGCTTCATCGTATCTGATGGGGTATCCAAATCGGTGGGTACTATGCTGTTGAACTATGGGGTTACCGAAAGCTGGATGCCTTTTTTTGCGGGCCTGCTGTTTGCTGGGCCTACTCTTGTTTTTATAGGCATGCTGGCATTTGTGCCCCTGCCATCTGCCGCTGATGTGGCCGCCCGATCGGCAAGGGAGCCGATGTGCAGTAAGGACAGGCGCGACTTTTTTATAAAATACGCGCCAGGGCTTATCGGCATAATAACGGTTTATTTATTTGTGACCTTACTACGCAGCATACGTGCCGATTTTGCGCCCGAGTTATGGGCCGGGCTGGGCTTCCATCAAACGCCGGCTACCTTCACCCAATCAGAGTTGTTGGTTTCCTTCGGGGTTATTGTCATCATCAGTTTCGCGGTTTTTATTAGCAATCATTATAAGGCGTTCCGGTTTTCGCTCTTTATTTGCCTTGCGGGGTTTATTATTTTACTGGCTGCGGTTTGGGGCTTAAATCGCGGCTTGGGTACCTTCAACTTTATGGTGCTGTTGGGCCTGGGCGTTTATATGCCTTATGTGGCCATCCATTCCATCGTATTTGAGCGCCTGATAGCCGTTACCAAAGAGCGTGCAAATGTTGGCTTCCTGATGTATATTGTTGATTCGGTTGGGTATACAGGTTATATCGTGCTTATGTTTTTAAGATATTTCACGCCTTCGACTGATTCGATATTATTCATTTTTTTGAAAATATGTATTGCCCTGGGTATCGCCGGGGCGCTCATTGTATTGTTTTGCCATTGGTATTTTAAAATAAAGTTAAAAAGGAATGAACAACAAATTGCCCCAATTCCCGGCTGGCAAGGCGGCGGTATTTAACGGCGCCGGCCTGCCATTTGAATTTATAAACAGGGAGTTGCCGGCTATTAAGCCCGGCGAAATATTGGTAAAAAACATTTATACTACGCTTTGTGGCAGCGATATACACACCTATTGTGGCCGCCGTATTGAGCCGGCTCAGGTAGTTTTGGGGCACGAAATTGTGGGCGATATCCTTTATATCGACCCGGCTCATCCGGCAAAAGATTTCAGGGGTGATGCTATTAAAGTGGGGGACAGGGTTACCTGGTCTATATTTTCGGTACCAGCTGATGTAACCGCGCCAAGACCAGATATGCCCCAAAAAAGCAACCAGTTGTTTAAATACGGCCATGCACTTGCCAACGGTAACGATGTGTTTAACGGCGGCCTTGCGGATTATTGTGTACTGCATGCCAATACCGCGCTTATCAAAATTTCGGCCGGCATTCCTGTGCAGGTGGCTGCTACTATTAGTTGCGCCCATGCAACGGTTACAGGAGCACTTAGGATTGCCGGGGATATTGCCGGTAAAAGGGTGTTGGTTTTTGGTGCGGGGTTGTTAGGCCTGTCATGTGTTGCTATGTGTAAAGAAGCAGCGGCATCGTGGATTGGTTTAATAGATAACGACGAATCGCGCCTGCATTGGGGCAAAAAATTCGGCGCGGATGAAAACTACATTTCGTCGGCCGACGATGCCATAGCCCTGCCATGGCCCGAGGCTGATGTTGTTTTTGATATGACAGGCAGCCCGCAGGCTATGCTGGCAGGCGTTGATTCGCTGGCATTGGGCGGTATAGCTGTATGGATAGGGGCCGTGTTTCCCGCTAAGCCGGTGCAGGTAGATGCGCAAAAGGTTGTACGCAAGGTTTTACAAATAAGGGGGCTGCATAATTACAATTATGAGGATTTTGTAAACGCGACGGTGTTTATTGAAAACAATTACCTCAAATACCCTTTTGAGGCGCTGATTGAAAAGGAATATACTTTGGACGAGGTATCAGAAGCCTTTACATTTGCCAGCGACAATAAACCGGTACGCGTGGGGATAAAGATTGGCGATTAACAGCCGTCAAAGGAAATGGGAGAGGATATGTGCATACGGGAGAATTGGAAAAGATAATTTACTAACAGATAAAAAATAGAATGATATGATAAAAATGGTTGTTTTTGATATGGCCGGTACTACTGTTGATGAGAATAACGTGGTATACAAAACGCTTCGGACAGCTATAAATGAGGCCGGTTATAACTTTAGCCTTGATGAGGTGTTGGCCCAGGGTGCAGGTAAAGAAAAATTGCAGGCAATAAAAAGCATATTACGGGCTTATGCCGGCATTAACGATGATACCCTTGCCGATAGCATCTACGCCAACTTTATTGTACAACTGGCCGATGCCTATGCCACGCTTGAAGTATTGCCGCAACCCAATGCTACAGATTTATTTGGCGCTTTGGCAGAAAGGGACATTATTGTGGTTTTAAATACAGGTTACAACCGTGAAACTGCAGAATCATTGGTTAATAAATTAGGCTGGGAAGAAGGTGTAGAGTTTGATCTGCTGGTTACAGCTACCGATGTAGATAAAAATCGCCCCAACCCGGATATGATCCTGTTTGCCATGAAGCATTTTGGCATAACTGATGGCGCAGAAGTAGCGAAAGTCGGCGATTCGATCATTGATATTGAAGAAGGCCGTAATGCTGGCTGCTTATTGAATGTAGGTATTACTACGGGCGCGCATACTTTAGAGCAACTGCAATCTGCCGACCCTGAGGGTATTATTGATAATTTATTGGAATTGTTGCCATTAGTGGATGCAGTTGAGTAGTCATCACCAAAAAAAGAAATCGCCATTGAAGTATAACGCAATGGCGATCTCTTTATGCTGGTATAAGAGTTAAACAACACCTAAAATCGTCACAAACTAAACAACATTCTGCCTGTTGCTTAGCCATCATGAAAAAACTAATAGTTTTTGACCTGGATGGAACTCTTGCCGAAAGTAAGGCAGCGATAGATGCCGAAATGGCCAAATTGTTTTCGGCACTGCTGGATGTAGCCAAAGTTGCCATTATATCTGGCGGCGACTGGCCCCAGTTTGAAAAACAGGTAATTGCCCACCTGCCTAAAGGTACAAAGCTGGCAAAACTTTCCATCCTGCCTACCTGTGGTACCAAGTTTTATCAATACAAGTCCGTTGGATGGAAAAAGATATATTCAGAGGATTTTACTGCCGCCGAAAAGAAAAAGATCATCAGTTCGCTAAATCAAGCTGTTGGAAAATCTGGTTTTAAGGCCGAAAAGATTTGGGGCGATCAGGTAGAAGACCGCGATAGCCAGATCACTTTCTCGGCCCTGGGCCAAAAAGCCCCGCTCGAACCTAAAAAAGCCTGGGACCCCGATTTTAAGAAGCGCAAAAAAATTAAGATAATACTGGATAAACTGATCCCGGATTTTGCCGTGAACCTGGGTGGCGCCACCTCCATTGATATTACCAAGCCCGGAATAGATAAAGCCTACGGAATGCACAAGCTGCGCGATATACTCAAGATACCTATTAGCCAAATGCTGTTTATGGGTGATGCCCTGTTTGATGGTGGTAACGATTACCCCGCCCGTACCACAGGCGCCGATTGTATCCAGGTGCGCGATCCGCAGGAAACAAAAAGAGTGATTGAGGGTGTAGTGGCCTGTTTGAAAAAATAGGGTTACAAACTTCATTCAACAGGTAAAGCAGCAGTAATTGATCAACCGACAATTTTTTGCCCGCTCGATACGCCGGACGACTGCACCTTTCAACAAAGTAGTTTGAGCTTTACAACAAAACGTAGCCCATGGGTTCTCCCGATATTTGTATTAACAAACAAATAAAAAGAGACATGGAAAAAATATGGTTTATAACAGGCAGCTCCCGCGGATTGGGACGCAGCCTCGCAGCAGCAGTATTAGCCAAAGGCGATAAAGTAGCCGCTACAGCCCGTAACCCCGAACAGTTACAGGATTTTATAGATAAATACCCAGGCCAGGTGCTGCCCATTCAACTGGATGTAACAAGCCAGCAACAAATAAACGCGGCTATTGAAAGTACTATACAGCATTTTGGCCGCATAGATGTATTGGTGAACAATGCCGGCTTCGGTATTACCGGTGCTGCCGAAGCTTATACGGATGAGCAAGTACACAGTCAGTTGGATACTAACCTTTGGGCACCCATAGCAATTACCCGCGCGGCCTTGCCTCATATGCGTAAACAACGGTCGGGGCATATTTTGCAAATCAGCTCCATTGGCGGTAGGGTAGGCAGCGGTGGTGTAAGCATTTACCAGGCAGCAAAGTTTGGCTTGAGCGGCTTTAGCGAAGGCCTTGCACAGGAAGTGGCCCCATTGGGTATCAAAGTAATTGTGATTGAACCGGGTGGTTTCCGCACAGATTGGGCCGGCGACTCGATGACTTACGCAAAATCAATTGAAGGATACGAGGCTACAGTTGAGAAAAGGGCCAGCTTTTTCAAAAGCGGCAATTTTAAACCGGTTGGCGACCCCGATAAGGCAGCAAAAGTAATGCTTGAAATTGTTGACCATCCGCAGCCGCCACTACATTTAATATTGGGCAGCGAAGGTTTGGCTATTGTAAAAGCATCCGACACCGCAAAAATGGCCGAGCTTGAAAAATGGGCCCCCTTAAGTATTTCAACCGATCACGATGAATCGGAGAACTTTTTTGAATCGGCGCAGGGCAAAGCATACCTCACGCTCAAAAAATAATCATCAGGAATAATAGCCACGCCGGTTTATTTTACATGCGCGGCTATTATTGTAAATTTGAATGATATGCTTAAACAGGATAAGGAACCCATTTTACAGCAAATAAAGCACTCCTGCTACATTACAAGAAGCAGGGAGGGTGAGCAGTTTGTGCCCGAGCATGTTTTTAGCTACCAGATAGCCGGCTCAATCCAGATAACCGACGGAGAGCATACTTATCATGTTAAAGAAGGGGATTTTAGATTAAGCAAACGCAATCACCTTATCAAATTTATAAAATCGCCGCCGCCCAACGGCGAGTACAGGGCTTTATCCATCTATCTCGACCAGCAAACCTTGCGTAACTTTAGTATGGAGTACGGCCTGAAATCAGAAAATCATGATACCGATGGGCCTTTTATCGCTTTAAAAACCAATGCTTTATATAAAAGCTTTATGGAGTCGCTGTTACCTTACCAGCAGAGCGGACATACCATTAGCAACGAGTTACAACGGTTAAAACTACGCGAAGCCATATTGATATTATTGCAGGGTAATCCCGAACTTAAAGATGTGCTGTTTGATTTTAGCGAGCCCGGTAAAATAGACCTGGAAGGCTTTATGAACAAAAATTACCAGTTTAATGTGGAGTTAAAGCGCTTTGCCTACCTAACAGGGCGTAGTTTGGCCACGTTTAAACGAGATTTTGAAAAAACCTTTCATACTACCCCCGGCAAATGGTTACAACAGCGCAGGCTGCAACAGGCCCACTACCTGATTAAGCAAAAAAAACAGGCCCCATCTGAGGTTTACCTTGAACTGGGTTTTGAAGATCTCTCGCACTTCTCTTTCGCGTTTAAAAAAGCCTTTGGCGTAGCGCCTTCTAAAGTTTAAAATAAGCGTTCGGCGGCTAAATCAAAGGCGGGTGGTAATCAATTTGTATTGAGTTGTTTAAATATATAAAAAAACTATTTTTTAACGTAACCATTACGTTTTGGTTCACGTACAAAAAGATGTAAAAGGTTAGTTATTTATTGGTTTGAATTTTTGTTTAGAAACTCCCGGCTGCCAACCGGGAGTTTTTTTTGTGATGGCGAAACCGTATTAAACGTTCATGCCACCCGATACCTCGATGCGTTGGGCATTTATCCAACGCGCATCTTCTGTGCATAAAAACGCTACCACGCCGCCAATATCATCGGGCACGCCAACACGGCCAAGGGCTGTTACACCGGCAATCATTTTGTTTACCTGCTCATTATCGCGCACCACGCCGCCGCCAAAATCAGTTTCAATAGCGCCGGGGGCCACGGTATTTACTGCTATGCCGCGGGCACCCAGTTCTTTGGCCTGGTAACGCGTTAATACCTCAATAGCGCCCTTCATGGCCGCGTAAGCTGCATAACCAGGGTTACTGAAACGCGCCAACCCGCTTGATAGGTTAATGATACGGCCACCATCGTTAATTAATGGCAACGCTTTTTGGGTTAAAAAGAAAACACCTTTTAAGTGTACGTTAACCAGCAAATCAAAGTCTTCCTCATTGGTATCGGCAAATTGGGCGTGAATGCCGATTCCTGCATTGTTAACCAGGAAATCGAAGCTGGCGGTATCAAACTTTTCCTTCAAAACCGTTTTTAATTGATTAAAAAAGCTATCGAAGCTTTTAACATTGCCGGCATCTAATTGCAGGGCGGCGGCTTTAACGCCCAGGTTTTCGGCCCCGGCTACTACGGCCTCTGCTTCATCTTGTTTGCTATGATAGGTAATTATTACGTTGATGCCTTTTTTGGCCAGAGCAAAAGCCATGTTTTTACCCAAGCCACGGCTGCCGCCGGTAATAAGGGCTATTTTATTTATTGGTTCCATTTGTGTGTTTTAATTTAACAGCACAAAGGTAACGCGCCAAATTGTTGCCGGTTTGCGCAATTCAATCCGAAGTTTACCAAAATCAAATCTGCGTCGTTCATTGGTTCACTGGTTTATTAGTTCATTGGTGTTGCCTTTTTCGTTCATTGGTTCACTGGTTCATTAGTTTATTGGTGATTGGCGGTTAATTAGCTTGTTTGATAAGAGTGGTGATGTGTTTTATTTGGGGCTATTTATCTCCAGCTATTCCGGTAACCAACTATGCCACCAATGAACCAATGAACCAATGAACAAATGAACCGATGAACTAATAAACTAATTAATTACCTTTGCCCATCCGAATAATATGAAGTTTATTTATCAAACCTGGTGGAAGGTAGTAACCGTAATTGTGATTGTTTACACACTTATTGCGGGCTTATTACTTGGCGTGCCAACCATGCCCATCCTGCACGAAACTATCCGTAATACTTATTTCCACGTACCTATGTGGATGGCCATGTTTACCGTGTTTACCATATCGGTTTACTACAGCATCAAATACCTGCAAACAGGTAAAGAAGAGTATGACCTGATAGCCGTCGAAAGCGCTAACACGGGGCTTTTCTTTTTTGTTATAGGGCTTATAACCGGCATGCTATGGGCCAGGTACACCTGGGGCGCTTTCTGGAGTAACGATCCTAAGCAAAACAGCGCAGCCATTGCGTTCCTGTTGTACTGTGCTTACTCGGTATTACGTAACTCTATTGATGAGGAGCAAAAGCGGGCAAAAATTTCGGCCATTTATAACATTTTCGCGTTCCCCATCATGATTGTGCTCATTATGGTGCTGCCCCGAATGACAGATTCATTGCACCCTGGAAATGGCGGTAACCCTGCTTTTGGCAAGCTGGATATGGATAACCGCATGCGCATGGTATTGTACCCGGCCTTTATTGCCTGGAGCGCTATGGGCGTTTGGATAGCATCGGTACGTTACCGCATCCGTTTAATTGAATATAAAAAGAACCAAATAAATTAATGAAAAAGTTAACATTAATGTTAATGTTGTTGCTGAGCTTTGCTACTGCTTTTGCACAACAAAATGGTCCGGTTGAAATGGCCGACGTGTTGCGCAGTTCGGGGAAAATATACGTTGTAGTGTGTACTATCGTGATCGTTTTTTTAGGACTGGCCATTTATCTGTTTTCTATCGACCGCAGGCTGAGAAAAATAGAAAAAAACCAATAATAAAAAAGATAGCCCTATTCCGTTTAAACGCTGATTTTACTATGCATGCATAGTGTGTACCTGAAACACTAACTATAATATATTTGCAATATTGATAAAAATTGTACCAAATTTGCACACTTTTTTAAGAGTTTAATATTTATACAATAATTATGGATACCAATATTTTAGTTGCCGACCAGGAAACCCACTTTTTTGGCGACGTATGTAAAAACTTTGATTACGCAGCACAGTTTACCAAACACGACGCTGGTTTGCTCGATCAGATTAAGTCGTGTAACAGCGTTTACCGTTTCCGTTTCCCCATCCGCAGGGGCAATGGTTTCGAAGTAATTGATGCTTGGCGCGTTGAGCACTCGCACCACCAATCGCCAACCAAAGGCGGTATCCGCTACAGCGAAATGGTGAACGAGGATGAGGTAATGGCCCTGGCTGCTTTAATGACCTACAAATGTGCTATCGTAAACGTGCCCTTTGGCGGCGCAAAAGGCGGCATTAAAATAGATCCTAAAAAATACACCGTAAGCGAACTGGAAAACATTACCCGTCGCTATACTGTAGAGCTGATTAAGAAAAATTTTATTGGCCCAAGCATTGATGTACCCGCACCGGATTACGGCAGCGGCGAACGCGAAATGAGCTGGATTGCCGATACCTATGCCACCATGAACCCCGGTCAGCTGGATGCCATGGGCGCTGTTACCGGCAAGCCAATTGCCTTACACGGTATTGCAGGCAGGAGGGAGGCAACAGGCCGCGGTGTGGCTATTGCTATCCGCGAGTGTGTGAGTTTTGGCGATGATATGCAAAAAATTGGCTTGCTGCCTGGTTTATCAGGCAAAAGGATCATTGTACAGGGTTTAGGTAACGTTGGTTACTATTCTGCCAAGTTCCTGGCCGAGTTTGGTGCCATCATTGTAGGCCTTTGCGAATTTGAAGGCGCTATCTACAACGAAAACGGGTTGGATGTTGAAGCTGTTTTCCAGCACCGTAAAGCAAGCGGATCTATTTTAGGTTACGCAGGCGCAGCACAAGA
Organism: Mucilaginibacter sp. GW822-FHT03E02; assembly: GCF_058801545.1. Classification (NCBI taxonomy): domain Bacteria; kingdom Pseudomonadati; phylum Bacteroidota; class Sphingobacteriia; order Sphingobacteriales; family Sphingobacteriaceae; genus Mucilaginibacter; species Mucilaginibacter sp. GW822-FHT03E02. Next base: position 6,237,929 of record NZ_JBXANJ010000001.1, read on the forward strand.
ATTTAAGAATACCATGGAAGGCCTGGAGCAGTCATGCGATATCCTGGTACCGGCGGCTTTAGAAAACCAGATAACCGAAGCCAACATCCGCAACATACAGGCAAAAATTATTGCCGAAGGCGCAAACGGCCCAACATCGCCCGAGGCCGAAGCTATATTTTACGCCAATGGCGGTATCATTATCCCGGATATGTATGCCAATGCCGGCGGTGTAACGGTATCATACTTTGAATGGTTAAAAAACCTGAGCCACGTAGCCTTTGGCCGCATGAACCGCCGGTTCGAAGAAAACTCCAACCTTAACCTGGTAAATATGGTAGAGGGCATTACCGGTACATCACTAACCCCGATGCAAAGGTCAACCATCATCAAAGGTGCGTCTGAATTGGAATTGGTAAACTCCGGTTTAGAAGATACCATGATCCGTTCGTACCACGAGATCAGGGAGATTTACAAAAACAACCCGGCAATTGATACCCTGCGTAGCGCTGCCATGGTTGGTGCAATTAATAAAATAGCAGTGAGCTACCAAAATTTAGGTATCTGGCCGTAAATATTTGGTCATTGGTCATTCGCTGCGCTGTCATTGGTCATTGGTGCAACGTGCTAATAACCATGTTATTGCGAGGAACTAAGCAATCGCGAACAGTGCAGGTGCGATGCTATATTAAGAAAGAGGCAGGTTTAACAACTTGCCTCTTTTTGTTTTCATTAACCCTGCCCCAGTTTAGGGGCTACCCGTTTGTAGAGAGTAAACGCCACAAATATTTGCGCGGTAGGTGCTACCCCGAACCGGGTATGGTTAACACCGTGCAAGCGCAATGGGTAGCCTCTGCGAGGCAAAAAGTGGGGTAGGGCTTTTTGCTACAAACAGGTAGCACCTATGGTGCGATATGAAACGATTGCAAGAACACAAGTCTAAAACCTGCCTCTTTTTGCTCAATAAGTTATTCCGATACTTTTACAAAAGAGCAATACATACAATAAAGTTTATTATGGCATTGCCTGCGGCCCGCGCTATCCGCTTATACGCGCACCGGGCATTAGGCTCGGGCCGGTATCCGCTACTATCGCTAATGCGGGCTGTTCGCTCTTGCCTAACTGACATCAACATAATTTGTAAACATTTCCCGCATTTTTATATCTTGTCCCCCAAATCAACATCAATGCAAACCCGAACCTTAATCCTTTTGCTCCTGTTGTGCAGCGGTAAGCTATTTGCACAAACCACCGAACAATTTACCCCTGCTTTAATGGAAACAAAATCAGGCGCCAAAGTGGTTTATACCAGCGACAAGCATTCCATTACTTTTGATGTGGTATCAAAAAAGATTGCACCAACAGATAATCCTAATCTTATTAATGTCGATAATAAACCCTTACAGTTTATTTTGATACCCAACAGTGCTTTAAGTACAACCGACACAACATTGGCAAGACAAAAGGCGGAATTGCTTGGCTATGCTGATTACGAACTTGATTATGTAAAAAAGGAGGTTAAGATGAAAATTTCCGGCGTTACTGAAAAATGGATAACCATAAATAATAAACTGTTTTTGTTTTGGACCTATAATATGCCTCCCGACAATAAGTCGGTTTTACAACAGCTAAACTTAAGTACCCTTTGCTTCGCTCATGTGTTGAACTTAAATAATCCGGTTACCCAGGGCGAAACCTTGGAAACCAATAGCGATCTTTTATTAAATGCCGCCAAAACTTTAAGTCTTAATAATTTCAAAATAGATTTGGAAGCGCTGTATAAGCAACTTCAGAGCGAAATGAAGCAATAACGTACTGTGAATAAACGTGAACAAAGGATATCCGAACGAAAGAAGCGAGAACACGTTGCCCGGATAAAAGGCCGGTGGTTACTGTTACTTTACGGAATTGGAGTTTACGCTTTTTTTAAAAGCTTTAGCCTGTACCGCGATACATTTATCGGTTATCAGCTACCGCTTGGCGGCGGGCTGATATTCGGCCTGCTGGTATCCTTTATCTTTAATAAGGACTACCGCTATTACTTCGCTCCGGTTATACCGCTGATGGGCATCTTTACCACGATAGTGCTCTCGGTCAATAGCTTCTTTGCCGATAAAAAAGATGTGATGCTGAAGGAGATAATTATAGAAAAGCATCACCAATACCGGCGTAATAGCCCCTATGCTACAATAAAATTCCGAGACTTTGAGCGCAGTATATCAGCCTCAACTGACGCCGAGGTAGATAGCATGTCATACGGAGTGCTCACGGTAAACAAGGGATTGTTTGGGTACTATGTGATAAGAGATAAAAAGTTGGTGAAAGAGTAATCGATATTTTGTTGCTCCCCGGCGATCTGTATCCTCCCAGATCGCAATTCTTTATGTGGTACCTTCATGGGCGGCAAATAGATGGCTTATAGGGAAGATGCTGCGAGGACATTGTCATCTGGAATATTTTTAGGATCCGATGTCCGCGTACAACCTGCGCAGGAATGGTTCGCCCCCTGGCCAGCTCTGTTGTTCGGATATCAGTGTTTAATTTACTCCCTGGTTTGTATTTAGTGTTTTATAAAAATGTCAATAAAAACGCCTAAAAGCTTCGCCGAAATAAAAAATGTAAGCATTCCTAATATATATGAAGCAAGTGCTTTAAGGTAATTCATCACTTTGTTTTGATTGAAAAATTGTCCAATTGCCCAGGTGCAATATGATAAACCTATCATCCCGGAAACTTCCATCAGGCTTAGTTTTGTTAATCCTTCAAAAAGTGCAAAAACAGAAAATATCAGCATTCCCATTCCCATCACGAAGCATAGCAGAATTAATATTTCAAAAAAATTATAATCATACTTTCTGTAAAAAACCTTGATCCAAAAGGCAATAAATACCCCCATTATAATATTTGCATAGCCATAATGATTTTGAACCCAATTGAAAATTAGTTTTGTCGCAGACTGTTCTGTATCATGAAAATTAACATATCCTTCTTCAACGTGAAATGAACTATTTATTACTGTATATATTAATGAGGTTACTATGACAAATATTAGCGGTTTTACAAGCCTGCTTCTGTCCTCTGTGATAAATTTCCGTACATTTTGCCCGGGTCTGATCAGCAATTCTTTTATGGTATAAAAGATGCCCTTTTCAAAATGTAAAACATGCCATATTTCGTGAAAAAAATAATGTTTGTCAACTCTTTTAATTTGTACAGCCTGGCCACAATTGCCACAAAAATTGTTGTCGACTGTATTATTGCAGTTTCTGCAATTAATGAGATTGGTAAGCATAAAGGTTATAGATTATTAGGATACGAGGGTTATTTACTATTACCGTTTTTTTGAAAATCAAACAAAAATTGTTTTCTCCAAAAGTGAGTACAAAAACATTTTTAAAAACTACACTATAGTGTAAATTTACTCCCAGTGTCGCGCAAATGAAAAATTACAATAATTCGAGCCTGCTTACCAAGAATAACTTAGGTACAATACCGGAAGAGGACCGCTTTGAACAAAACGATTACCTTGAAGCCGTAAAATCCTTTGCAAGATTAACGTACGAAAGCGTGTACATAATTAACTATGAAAATATGTCTTTTGAGTACGTTTCAGAAAATCCATTATTTCTGTGTGGATATTCACCCGGGGAAGTGCTTAATTTAGGCTATGATTTTTATTTTAAAAATGTTCCTGAAAGTGATTTGGAAATGTTGAACCTGATAAATGAAGCAGGATTTGATTTTTTTAATAAATTGCCAGGTGATGAGAAAAAAAAGTATAGCATAAGTTATGATTTCCATTTGGTAAATAAAGATGGTAAGCATATTCTTATTAATCATAAACTTACACCATTGTTTTTAACAAGCGAGAAAAAGATGTGGAAAGCAATGTGTATTGTTTCTATTTCGCATCATAAAAATGCCGGCAATGTTTTTATATACAAACAAGGCACTGATGAAATGTGGAAACTGGATCTGAAAAATAATGTTTGGCGCAAATCAGATAAACCAAAACTCACCGAAAGGGAAATAGAAATACTACAGCTGTATGCACAAGGGTTAACGATTAATCAAATTGCAGAAAAAATATTTGTTGCTCCTGATACAGTTAAGTACCACGGGAGGCGAATTTTTGAGCGTTTGAATGTAACTAATGTAATAGAGGCGCTTTCTTATGCTGTAAACAGCAAGATTATTTAATCGTATCGGCGTATTCGCAGATCGCAGTTATTTATGCAGTACCTCCGAGTGCGACAAATCGATGGCTTATCGGGAAGATGCCTGTGAGAACACCGTCATCGGGGAAGACTCTTGATTCTTCTTAAGAATAATTCTAAATAACACAAACAACCCTTAATAAACATTATTAGCTGTAGGTTTTGTATTTTTGCAAAACGATTTTTATTTTATAAACCGCAGATGAAAAAAAGTTCAATTTTTGGTCTTGTTGTTATAGCTATAGCTATAGCGGTTATCATAAGTGTATACGCTAACACAAGCACATATGGTTCTTTTGGCGATGCTGAAAAAACCAACAGCGAGCTGCATATTGTTGGCCACCTTAATAAAGCAAAAGAGTTATATTTTGATGCCACTAAGGATGCCAACTACTTTTCTTTTTACGCGAAGGACAATAACGGCGAGGAGTGCAAGGTAATATTGAAAGGCCCCAAGCCTGAGGATTTTGAGCGCAGCGAGCAATTAGTGCTTACCGGTAAAATGGTTGGCAGCGAGTTCCACGCATCAAGTATCCTGATGAAATGCCCATCCAAATACACGCAGGATAAGTTAGAAACCAAAGAAGTTAAGGCCACGTCGGCCAGCATATAAAACCGTTTTAATGGATATTCAATTTAAAGGTGAACACCTTTTACCGGGCCAGATAGGCCAGTTCTTTATCGTCCTTTCGTTCGGTGCCGCGCTTTTATCGTTTATCAGTTATTATTTTGCCACTACCGACGATGCCGGCAAGCAAAACAGCCTTTGGCAAAAACTGGGCCGCGCGGGCTTCCTGGTAAACTTAGCTTCTATCATCGGTATAGGCGTATGCCTGTTTACACTCATTTATAAGCATTATTTCGAATATCATTATGCCTGGGCTTATACCTCGCGCTCGTTGCCTATTTACTATATCCTTTCGGCCTTTTGGAACGGACAAGAGGGCGGCTTTTTGCTTTGGTTATTCTGGCAGGCTGTTTTAGGTACCTTCCTTATCTTCCGCTCCAAATCATGGGAACGCCCGGTGATGACGGTTGTCGCCATGTCGCAGGTGGTATTGGCAGCTATGGTTTTAGGTGTCGAAGTTTTTGGTCAGCGGATAGGCAGTTCGCCGTTTTTGCTGTTAAGACAATCAATGGAAGCGCCCATCTTCTCCAACCCCAATTACCTGGAGTTTATTAAAGACGGGCAGGGCATGGTGCCATCGCTGCAAAATTACTGGATGATTATTCACCCGCCAACCTTGTTCCTGGGCTTTGCATCAATGGTAGTGCCATTTGCTTATGCGGTGGCCGGGCTTTGGCAAAAAAAATATAAAGAGTGGGTAGCCCCAGCAATTCCTTACGCCCTGTTTGCCTGTATGATATTGGGCACCGGTGTGGTTATGGGATCTTTCTGGGCGTATGAGTCGCTTAACTTTGGCGGCTTCTGGGCCTGGGACCCGGTAGAGAATGCCTCTATCTTCCCATGGATTGTACTTGTAGCAGGTCTGCACGTATTAATCGTATTTAAAAACACCGGCCATTCGTATTTTACAGCAACATTTTTGGTGCTGTTAAGCAATGTGCTCACCTGGTACTCATCGTTCCTGAACAGGAGCGGTATTTTGGGCGATACATCGGTACACTCCTTTACCGATCTGGGCATGTTTTGGCAATTGGTGATTAGTATTTTTATATTCCTGGCGATATCTGTATGGTTATTGGTATCCCGCTGGAAAGAGCTGCCTATCACCAAAAAAGACGAAGATACTTACAGCCGCGAATTTTGGATGTTTGTTGGGGCCGTATTTATGGGCCTGTCGTGCTTCCATTTGCTGGTGGTTACTTCGGTACCGGTTTGGAATGCTATTTTCCATACCAAAATGGCGCCGCCATCTGATATTATTAAGCATTACAACGTTATCCAGTCGTCGTTTGTGTTTGTTATCGTTTTAGTAACCGGTTTCAGCCAGTTTTTAAAATACAAAAAAACAGATGTCACCAAATTTTTTGTAATAACTGCTTCATACCTGCTTATCGCCGCCGCGCTTACGGCGCTTATTGCCTATACATCGGGTGTGTACAAGCTCAATTTTGTGTTTGTGCTGGCTATGTGGGGTTCGGTTTATTCGGTATTGGTTAACGGTAAAGTTTTGGCCGATGCTTTCAAAGGCAAGTTTAAACTGGCCGGTTCGGCAGTGGCGCATATTGGTTTTGGTTTGTTGATGATTGGGGCGCTTATTTCGGCAGGTACCAGCAAAGTAATATCTATAAACAACACCGGCGAAGCATATAACGCCGAATTTGCCAAAGAAGAAAACCCACGCGAAAACGTTACTGTATACCGCAATCAGCCAACAAAACTGGGCGATTATACGGTTACCTACATCGGCGACTCGATATCATCTCCAAATCACTGGTTTAAAATCAACTACAAAAAGATAGATGCCAGCGGTAAAATTACCGAGGAGTTTACATTGAAACCTAAGGTACAGGTAAGCAAGGGCACCATGTCGGCCTCGCCGGATACGCGCCATTACCTGTTTAGCGATATCTACACACACATTACCCTAACTAACGCTATAACACCTACCGAAGCAGGTACCGAAAGCGCCGAGACTGCCCACGAAGCCGATAACGACGATAAAAATTACGATGCACCGGTGAGCCACGAAGTAAAAACCGGCGACACTATCAGGTATCGCGATGGATATATTGTATTAACGGGATTAAATAAGGAAGCTAAAGTAGAAAATATCCCGCTTACCGATAGCGACGTAGCTATTGGTGCACAGCTGGAAATTGTATCTAACGGTAATAAATACAGCGCTACCCCGGTTTACATGATTAGAAACGGCAACGTATATGATTTTGCCCGCAAGGTTGATGATGCCGGTTTAAAACTGCGTTTCAGCAAGGTGATACCTGAGCATAAAACGGTAGAGATTGTGGTTTATCAGCAGCCCGAAAGCAAAAAGAAATTCGTGGTAATGAAAGCGATCCAGTTTCCTTTTATCAATTTCTTTTGGGCAGGAACTATCATTATGGTGATTGGTTTCTTTATGTCGATACTGCGCCGTAAAAGTGAATTAAAAACGGTTTAAACCAGGCCGGCTGTGGTAACAACACAACAGGATAATATTTTAAACGATGGTTTTGCCATTGTAAATGATATTTACACCCAGGCAGAGGTTAACAGCATTATAACTGCGATTGAAGCGGCCGATCAGTCAAACCCTGCCTTCCGTAAAACCGACGATCTGTTTGCCATCAGGCAATTTTTAAAGGAACTGCCGCTGGTGGTTCCTTTAATTTTTAACGAAAAGCTAAGGGAACTTATCAGGGCGTTATTCGGCGAAGGATATTTTGTTACCAAATCCATCTACTTTGATAAGCCCGAATTAAGCAACTGGTTTGTAGCCTGGCACCAGGATTTAACCATTGTGGTTGATAAGAGGACCGATGCTCCCGGCTACGGCCCCTGGACGGTAAAACAAAATCAGTTTGGCGTACAGCCGCCTTTAAACATCCTGCAAAATAACTTCACCATCCGCATTCATCTCGACGACACCAACGGCGACAACGGCGCGCTGAAGGCTGTACCCGGATCGCATCAAAAAGGCGTGTATCGCCCCGAAACCATCAATTGGGACCTGGAAACTGAAACCACTTGTAATATAAACGCCGGCGGCGTAATGATTATGCGCCCCCTGCTGCTCCATGCATCAAACCGTACAACCAATAGTAAAAAGAGGAGGGTGATACATATTGAATTTAGCAGGGAAGAATTGGATGGTGGATTGTGCTGGGGAGAGAAGATAGATTTTGATGGATAGCCAATAAGCTATCGCGGACTTTCAGCCCGTGATCCGCATGGTTTCAGGTTACGCTAACCTAACGGGGACATTACGACGATGCAATTCCATCACCAACCAAGATCAAAAAATCCCATAAAGTGTTAGGGATGGCAGCGGATACAAGCCTGTGGGTAAGGCCTATAGGCGTATAAGCGCACAGCCGGGCCGCAGGCAACGCCCAAAATGTTAAAGACGCAAGATTACCCCTGTTTTAAAAACGAAACAATTTTGGGGTTTACCAAATCGGGTTTTTCTAAAAAAGGCAAATGCGCCGCATCTGTTACCGGGAAAAAGTTCACTTTCAAAATGCTGCGGATGGTGTCGCTGTAAATGAATGGTACGGTTTTATCATCTTTGCCCCATATGAGCAATACCGGCTTATTGGCGCCATTAAGGCAAACGTAACTTTGGCGGCCTTGTTTTTCATAATCGTAAAGGGTTGATATCAGGGCGTTCCTGAAACCTTTGTACTGCATTTGCGGCAGGTATAGTTTTTCCCATCCGGGATGTTGTTTAGGGTACTTAAAATCGGTAACCTGCCCTGCGGCCCGCTCGTCGGAGTTTACGGCTTCGTTGTACATGGCTAAATATTTAGGTGCTTTTGGCCTCTGCTGTTCGTATACCGGGTCAATAAGTATAACTTTGTTCACTATATCAGGATGCTGGCAGGTAAAATCGGTTACAATTTTGCCGCCGAATGAAACGCCTGCAAGATCTACTTTGCCGGCCTGTAACTTTAGCTGGCTTATCAGTTCCAGCAGTTGATTGGTGTAAAGTTCTTTATTATAAGTAACGTCGGGCCTGTCAGAATAGCCCCTGCCGTAGGTATCATATCGTAATACTTTATAGCCTTTGCTAATAAGATATTCATAAGTTCCATCCCATATATAATATGGTACGCTAAAGCCGTGTACAAGCACAATAACTTCGCCGTTTTCGGGGCCTTTTAATTCGTAATGAGTAACGCCCTGACTTAATTTGATAAAGCTGCCGGCAATGTTTTTACGTTCGGTATTGGTAAGTATCTTTTTCTCTTTATTATTATATTTATAAAAACCATATAGTATTAAAGTAGCCGCACCGACCAGGAATATTACAATTATTATGCTTGCTTTGAGTATTTTCATGAGGTATTAGGATGATGATTACTAAAATACACAAATATTTAATCGGTAGTTAACCGATTTTTACATTAAATGTAAAATTTATATGCGCTTAACATTTATCGGATCGGGCAATGTTGCAACCCACATGGCAGCGGCATTTAAAAATGCAGGGCACCGTATTGTACAGATTTATAGTCCTAATATGCACAACGCGGCCCTGTTGGCTTACCATGTTGGCGCTGACGCCACAAACCAGCTTACTGAAATTACTTCCGAAACCGATATTTTTATTATTTCGGTAAAGGACGATGCTATTGCCCAAATTGCCGAAGCATTGGCCCCGCATCAAAAATTAATAGTACATACATCGGGCTCAACCAGCCTTGATGTTTTATTAAACTACACTAATAAGGCTGGTGTGCTTTATCCCCTGCAAACCTTTAGCAAAACCCGCGAAGTTGATTTTTTAACTGTCCCTTTGTGTATTGAAGCCGCAAATGATAGTATATATGCTGATATTAAGGAACTTGCGGCCACTGTTAGTAATAGCATTTATAGCATTAACTCGGCCGGGCGCAAAATATTGCACGTTGCAGCTGTATTTGCCTGTAATTTCCCCAATTATCTATACGGTGTGGCCCAGCAACTGCTTGCAGGCCATGAAATTGACTTTAATTTACTGCGGCCCTTGATTTTAGAGACGGCCCAAAAGGTACAACAGCAACTCCCGGCCAATGTACAAACCGGGCCCGCAGTACGTAACGACCAAACTACTATGGCCGCCCACCTGCAAATGCTTGAAGGGCAACCGCATTTGCAGGCAATTTACACGTTATTAAGTCAGGGTATTATCAAAAACAACAATGGTGGGCATGAGGATAAGTAATTTTGTTACTTTTGCCTAAATGAATATTTTTAAAGTAAAGATAAATTTCGAGGAAAAGGGGCACGACACCGTTGAGCTGCCAATAGCCGAGGGAGAATCTGTTTTGGACGTATGCCTGGAGAACGGCATTGAGCTACAGCACAATTGTGGCGGCGTTTGCGGATGCAGCACCTGCCATGTTTACGTGAACAAAGGGATGGATAACATCCAGGAAATATCAGACAAGGAAGAAGATTTTATAGACAGGGCTGTAAACCCGCGTATAACATCGCGCCTGGGCTGCCAGTGTGTGATCATTGATGGTGATATAGAAGTTACCATTCCTGATCAGTCGTCATTTATGGGGCACTAAGCGCCATGCAGGTTGGTGAGGTTTTACGTATGACGTTTTACGTTTTACGTGAATTGCGCACGCTGATAATTAACACGAGATTAAAAAACGTAAAACGTACAAAATATTACGTACAACATATAAAAAATGAGCGATAATAAATTTGCCTTACCCATTCACTGGAACGATTACGAAGATATTGCCATGGAGCTTTACGAAAAGTTTGGCGATGATTTTGGCGAATCGAAAATATACCGCATCCGTTTTACCGAGTTGCTGGAGTGGGTATTAAGCCTGCCTAATTTTGCCGGTAAACGGGAAGAATCAAACGAAGGCCACCTGGAACAAATTCAATCGGCCTGGGTATATGAATGGCGGGATAACCAATAAGTTGGTGAGTAGAGAGTGGTGAACAGTTTGCTATATCAACCCTAATCAGCGCAATCACCCTGAAAAATCGGTGTAATCCCCAAAAAATCAGTGCAATCACCAATACAATCGGTGAAATCATAAAAACAATATGGAGTCGTTCCTGAATAAATTAAAAGATATAACCACGTTTATTTTTGATGTGGATGGTGTGCTTACCGATGGCTCTGTTTTTGTGACGGATAGCGGCGAGCAAAGCCGTGCCTTTAATATTAAAGATGGTTATGCTTTGCAGCTTGCTGTAAAATGCGGGTATAATGTTTGCGCTATATCGGGTAGCCGTTCAAAAAGCGCCATTTACCGGTTAAATAGCCTGGGTATCAATGATGTTTATATGGGTACGCATACCAAATCGCAGCGCTTTAAAATTTACCTGGAAGAGAAAGCTATTATAGCTACCAATGTATTATACATGGGCGACGATATCCCCGATTTAGAAGTAATGAAGCTTGCGGGCCTGCCCGTTTGCCCTGCCGATGCGGTTGAAGAAATAAAAGCCGTAAGTGCCTACGTTTCGCCTTACGGCGGTGGTAAAGGCTGTGCTCGCGATATTATTGAGAAAGTACTTAAAGTACAGGACAGGTGGATGAGCGAAGAGGCGTATAGCTGGTAGGTTTTTAGTTCATGGATCATAGTTCATGGTTCATGGCTGCTTCAACCCGTTAATCTTCTACCATGAACAATGAACCATTAACCATGAACAACAACCCCATTCCTAAAATCATTCTTGCATCAAAATCGCCGCGCAGGCAGGAGCTTTTGCGTTTGATGGATATGGAATTTGAGGTAGTGCTGAAGGATGTAGATGAAAGTTACCCCGAGGGCTTAACACCGCAGGAGGTTGCCGTTTATATAGCCCGTAAAAAAGCCGAAGCTTTTGACGAAACCGTAGGGGACGAGGTGGTACTTACTGCCGATACCATTGTTTGTGTTGACGGGTTAATATTAGGTAAGCCCGAAACTCCCGCGCATGCTGTGGAGATGCTGCAAATGCTATCGGGCAAAGTTCACCAGGTGGTTACCGGGGTTTGCCTGCTGTATAAGCACCAATACAATGTGTTTTTTGATGTATCTGAAGTGTTTTTCCGCAAGCTTACTTTGGACGAAATAAGCAGTTATGTTGCCCAATATAACCCGCTTGATAAAGCCGGCTCATACGGCATACAGGAGCGGATTGGGCTTATCGGTATCGAAAAGATAAGCGGCTCTTACACCAATGTAGTTGGTTTACCTACCGAGAAATTGTACGCTCAGTTAGTTGGTTTAAATAAATAATATTTAAATTAAACCTTTCGTTTCTCCATTGTCTAACAATAAATATAAGGGAGCATTTTGTCATGAAAACAATTATTAACACAGGACTGGTACTGTTGCTGGTATCTGCCCTGTCTGCTTGCAGCAGTTACAACTATTTCACCGCAGCAAAAAACAAAACCAATCTTACTGCCTACCGTACTTTTGCCTGGTTGCCGCCCGATGCGCAGCCAAATAAGGCAGGTGGCGTAGTGAAAAAGGAAATTGCCGACGAGAAGGTTAAAGAAACTACCATCGAGGCATTAACAGCCAAAGGGCTAAAACTACAGGAAACCGATCCGGATTTGCTGGTAAGCTATTCAACCGTAACAGGTAGGGGCGTAAAAAATGAATTTTACCCTGCTTATTATGGTACGCTTTACTCTGGCTGGGGCTGGGGTGGTTTTGGCTGGGGATACCGTCCGTTTTACGGATACGGCGGCTTTGGCTACGGTTGGGGATATCCTTACTACGGTGGCGGCGGCGTTGTAGCCCGTGTGCCATACAAAGAGGGTACGCTGATTATTGATATTATTGACCGTAATACAAGGCAACTGGTGTGGCGCGGCTTTGGCGTTGGCGAATTGCACAACCCCAAAACTACTTTAAAAGAATTACCAAAGGTGGTTAGCGGTATTTTACAGCAACTTAACCTTAATTACACCGGCCACGCACCGGTTGTTTTAGATACTAAAAAAGCCTGACACAAAATTTATTTCACCTGCAAGCAATAAATTTAAAAATCCCTTTGGGCCTTAAGCCGGAAGGGATTTTTGTTTACGGCGTAAATGTATAACAGTAAAAATCCCGGCCGCAATAACTAATGCAACTACCCAGGTATCCAACGGGCAGGCCGAGTTAAATGGGTCGGCATCATTGCATGGCAATTCGCCCTGGGCATTGCTAATAAGGGGCATTGTTAATAAAAGGAGGGTGGTTATCGTTTTGATATTCAGCCTGTACGCACAAATCTTCATCTGCTTTAATTATATTATTTTTTCATGAACTTAGCTTTTCCTAAGGAACTGCCGCCGTTATCTTTCAGCTCAACTATGTAAACGCCTGGTTTAAATTGCGAAACATTCTCGCTAAATGTGCTGCTATCGGCCGTTTTTTGCAATACCATCATACCTGTAACATCATATATGGTTAGCTTATACGTTGATGCCGTAGTGTTTGTTTTTCCGTAGGTAACATTCACATTAATCTTTTCGACAGTAGGGTTGGGGTACAAACTAAACAGGCTTGCATTACCACTATTATCGTAATAAATACTAACCGGTGCCGAATACGTGATATTACCAAACAGGTCAACCTGTTTTAAACGGTACACATTATTGCCTGTGTTTGGCATTTTATCGGTGTATTTATAAATAGTACCGCCATCACTTTGGATTTGATAAACCGGCGAAAAGTCGGTTCCGTTGCTTTGTTGCTTTTCCAGCGTGAAGGAGTAGTTTGCGCCTTCGTTGTATGTTCTCCAGGTTACCAGTACGCCATCTGTAGCCTTTTGAGCGGTAAATGTTGCCAAGTGGTACCTGACTCCCGGTAGCTGCTGAATGGAAAGCTCGAAACGGTTGGCACCAAAGGTATTGGTATCACTTTTTAACACGTTAAATGCGTATGCCTTGTAGCGGCCAATATCCGTAGAGTCCTTTTTAAAGTGATCAAGCAATGTTATCTTATAGTTATTGGTATCAATATTGCGGATGCCCTCCATTCTTAAAGTATACATACCATTGGTTTTTCCATCGGCATACAGCTTAATTTTTAGCCCTTTCCGGTAGTCGGGGAAGTGTTTCACTGCTGATCGGATCCCATCTGCCGATAAACTGGACATGTAAACCTGTGGTCCGGCCCCGTCAAGGTCCCGCGCGTCGCCATCATGGAAGTTTGCGCCCCAGTTTTGGCCAAAATAAATGCCGCAATAATCATAGATAAGGCTGTCCTTTTCCATTTTCATGTACAATCCGGTAAGGCTATCCCGTACAGCACCGCTGGTTGGTGGCAGGGCATTAAAACTTAAATTAGAGTTTATGGCGCCATTTGCCGATACCTGTTGCTGACGTTCGGTCATGATCAGGGCGGTTCCTGTAAGCTGTACTGTAGGCGCCTTTTCCGATTCGCTGAAAGTTAGTACTCCGTTATTTCCCGCTGTGCTTTTAACATGCACTATAAAGCCTTCACCGCTTAAGGCATAACCCTGGCCACCTGTTCCTGTAGGCGCCGACGTACCGGCCGCGGTATACACCGTATAGGTTTGATTAGGGCTGTTTTTTGCCGATAGTATGTAAATATTATCAATTCCGCTGGCCGAGTTATTATCAGTTAATACTTTACTCAGGTCGATGGTTGAGGCATATGGATTACCTACCAGGTTATAGCCCGGTAACGCCGCTGCCGAATTTGATAGTTTGTTTGCGCCACCGGCAGGGGTATACCATAAATTTACGGTAAACCCTTGCTGATTCAGATAACCCGTCGCGCTCATGGTTGCATCTGCCGGTGTTATGGCGGTAGAACCGCTTGTACGGCTGCTTGGGCCTACAAAATACATGATAAAGCCATTGCCGATAGGGACAGCTTTTGTAGTTGTACCATCGGTAAGGTCAATCACGCCGTTACCTCCGGATGTGTAAATATTGGTAACGCCAATATGCTTGCCCGATGTAAACGTTTTATTATCAATTTTAATAGGTTCTTTGTACAAATAGATGGTTGGGTTGGCGTTTGAAATGGTGAAGCCATTGGTAGCACCATTCAATCCGGCAGTCATTGCGCCTGCATAGGTAACGCCATTGTAAGTATGGCTACCCATATAATTCATGTTAAAAGTATTTGTTGATGCAATGGTGGCGCTTGTTTGGTTAACTGGTGATGATAATACCCGGTAGCCCCTGTTTGATAAGGAGTTACCGCCCGTTAAAAAGCGCTCTACCGCAACCTGGCCGGTAATTTTGCAGGCAACCGGAAGCACACCGACAGCTGCCGATTGCGAGGCTGAGCTTTTCAGCGTCAATAACCCATTGCTGGCATTATCAATAGCCAGGTTGCCCTGTGTCATTGTAAGCAAATTGTATACATCTACCGGCCCGCTTTTGATTGTAATTGTGCCGGATGCAGTGTTATTTACCGTCATGTTTCCCAGTACGGCGGTGTTGGTATTATTGGTGCCGGTATATGATTGTGCCGCCAATGATCCGTTCCAGTTAATGGCTGATGCCATACTGTTCGCATTAAGTATACCGGTGCCGCCTGTGGTTGTATTATTGTAAATATTACATCCTACACTTAGTATGTGACCATTTAAATTAAGCGATGCGCCATCAGCAATAGTAAGGCCATAAATACCTACGTCGGCAGTTAAAGCCGGATAATTGCCTGTACCAACAACCGGAACTACAAAAGATGTTTTGCTATTGAATACAGGTGCCTGGCCTATATCCCAGTTATCTGCAACGGTTGGATTGGTATTGGCGGTGCCTGTCCATGTGTATACCAGGGCGCCTGTTAACGCCGAAGCATTAGTTGGATAAGCGTAAACCGAGCCACTGTAATTTGTAAAAGTTTTAGGATTTGATTGATTGTAGTATTCTGCCCTTATCCAATCGGCCGATTTTGCAACATTCGAAATGCGCACTTCATCCATAAAGCCATTATAAAAATTGGTCGAACTGGATGAACTAAGGTAATCAACACCCAAGGAAATTACATTGCCTGCTTCAGGGGCGTATCCGGTTACCGTAGTAGCCGCAGCGGTTCCATTTACAAAATTTATAAATTTGGTTCCGTCAAATTCCCCTTGTATATATGTCCAGGTTGCCGACGCTACCGTGCCCGTTTGTAAAAGGTTACCTGGCACCGGATTGGCGGTTGTTCTTGTTTCTGTTTCTATTTTGCCCGATTTAACGCTTATTTTATAGCCATGTCCATAATTTAACTCGTCGGATATGATCTTGTTATCGCTTGACGATGAACCGTTATAATATACCCAGGCTGATAGTGTGAATTTGCCTGTTATGTCGGGGTTTGTACCAGAAGTTTGAATGATTTTACTGCTGGTACCATTGAAACTATAACCACCGCCAACAACCGGCATGCCAGCCGCCACATGTATCTCATCGTTGCTTACCGTTGTATTTGATTGGGTGAGTTTCCGGTTGTTGCTGGTGGCATCCAAAACGGTTGCCGTGGCAGATCCTTCGCTAAAATGATAAACTGCCAGGTAATCGCTTGACCATGTTGATGTGGCAAAAGCCGCAGTATGCGTAGGGGTTGCCGATCCGAAATAAAAAGTAAGGCTGGTATTGGTTGAAGTTAATGAACTTATTTGTACCCAGGCCAATAAGATACCGTTAACCTGATCATAGGTATCAACCTGGTAATTCAATTCGGTAGTGCTGCCTGCAAGGGTAAAAGCAAAATCGTAGTTTGTGCCTGCCGCAAGACCGCCGCCGTTTCCTGTAGGATATTGTACCTTATCGCCGCAGACGTTGCCTGTTTTAAGTGCATCATCCTGTATATAAACCAGTGCAGGGAAGTTTGTAAGGGTTGATGATATACCACCGGTTATTGATGATGTGTTTAACACAAGTGGCTTGCTGAAACCGTACCCGGCCAGGGCGGCGCTGTAAACAACAGTTTGGGTTGATGTTGTGCTGCAGCCGGTGGTATTGGTAACCGTTAGCGTAATAGTTTTGGTACCGGTAGTACTCCAGGTAACAGAAAAAGGCCCGCTTCCGGTTCCGGTTGCAGGTGTGCCGCCGCCAAAATCCCAGGTAAAGGTTGACGTTGCCGGATCAGTACCAGTATAGGTAACTGTAGATGTTCCCGATCCAAAAACCGGCGAAGTAGCTGTAAATGCCGATGACGCCCCGGTAAGCAGGGTTGGTGTATATGTGGCTGTCGAACTGCACCCGCCAGGCCCGCCGGTTACGGTGAGCGAATAGGTGCCGGCTATGGCGCTGGTAAATGTTGGGTTTTGGCCTGTTTTTGTAGCGCCGGAAGGATCTGTCCAGGTGTAAGTTGCCCCGGTGATGGTAGGGGCATAAATGGTAAGCGGGCTACCTGCGCAAACTGGCGCATAGGCGCCTATTTGGTTAATGTCATTAGATGCTGTGATTTCTGCGGCAGTTAATACATGATCGTAAACGGCTATATCGTCAAGCTTGCCGGTAAAATACGGGTTAGCCGATGAAGATGGCCAAATACCCATGTTATCATAGCCTATGCGCCAATACCCGGTTGTGTTTTCGGGTGTGGTCATGGCAGCATCAGAATCTTGCAGGGTGCCATCTACATATAAAAATGATCCTCCTGAACCAACAGTAACAATAACATGGTGCCAGTTTCCATCGCTATAACTTGTAGTTGTATTTATAGTGGCATAACTGCCTACCCATAGGCCAAAGTATAGCTGACCTGTACTACTCATGTAAATATGGCGGTCATATTGGAGGTTTAAGCCTGTTGCATTAGCACCAAAGCCAAATAGCCTTCCACCGGCAACGGTTGTGTTAAACCATAAACTGATAGTGAATGTAGATGGGTTTACGTATGATTTTGCGGTTGAAATATATTGCGTACTGCCATTAAAGTTATAAGCCGTATTGGCAACGCCATACCTGTCTGTTGTGAGGGTTGGGCTTGCCTGCAAAGTCCCGTTATTGCTGTTGCCGGATACATCATTGGCGTTGGCTTCAAACGGATATGACAGCATAGCCCCGCTGTAAGGCGACGAAACTTCGGGATAAATAGTTGCTGTGACTGCTGTGCGCGAGGTTTCTATACCGCCGGAAGTATATGAAACATAAAATGTTTTTGTGGTTGCTATAGTGGGCGTGTAGGTGGCAGATGTGGTGCTCTGTAAGGCTGTGCCGCCAGAAGATGCCGCATACCAGTTATAAGTTCCGCCTGATGGGAACCCGCCTGATGCAGTTAAAGTGACCGCACCAGCGCCGCAAGCCGAACCATTGGTAACTGAGGGCGGTCCGGAGTTTACGGTTATATTTATCACTGTACTGCCAGTACCACCTGTATTGTAGGCAGTAATAGTATAGTTGGTTGAAGCTGATGTGGCTGTAGGGGTGCCGGTAATTTGTCCTGTTGTTGTGCTGAAACTTAAACCTGCCGGCAATGTAGCGCTGATAGAATAGGTGGTAGCCAACGATTCTTTTATGGTGTTGGTACCATAATTAGCCTCAAACAGGTTACCATTGGAGTCGAATGCAGCCTGCCGGGGGCTGCTTAACCCTGTTGATATTATACTGGTAACGGTACCGGTACTGCTAATGCGTTTGATGGCGTTGTTGCCGTAATCTGCTACATAGATATTGCCGTAGGCATCTTCGCTTAAATGCTTGGGGCTGTTAAGCCCGGTTGCAAATGTTGTTTTGGTGGTTGAGCCGTTGGCGACTTTAATTATATTGTTTTGAGATTGCTGCGAAACGTATGTGTTGCCGGATGCGTCGATAATTATTCCATACAATGATGTAAAGCCAGATAAAAAAGTACTTGTTGTGGCTGTGCCTGCAGCTATTTTAGTAATGTTACCCGAACCGCTGTTGGCCACGTATGCATTGTTTGATGCATCAAATGCAATTCCATAAGGACCGCTAAAGCCACTTATTGTATTCAACAATGTTCCTGTTGAGCTGTATTTTAGAACAACATTGTTTAAAAAACATGAAACGTATATATTACCTGATCCATCTACCGCTACCTCTGATGCGTTAAAGTACGGTGTATTAATAAAAAGCGTATTTGTACCTGCCGAGTTATATTTATATACATAACCATTGTTGTAATCTGTAGTAAAAACATTGTTTGAACCATCAATGAAAACGCTGTAAGGGGTATTCATACCTACGAACGTAGAAACAGCTCCGTAATTGGCAGGAGATACTGCCCCACCGGAATTTGTGGGGGAAAGGGTTGTAATTGCGGTGCCAACTGAATAAACATTTGTTGACGGTGAATAAGTGATGCTTGGCGCGGTTTGGGCCAGGAGTTGTATTGCCGGCAAAAACGTCAGGACTATTAAAAAGATGTATAAACGTTTCAATTTATTAGGGATAAAATTAACTTAGAACATCTCTGCGAAGGTTTTCCTTTAAAGAAATCTGTGTTTTTTTACGATAATGAAGGCCGCTTTGTTTTGTAATCCTGAAGAAAATATCGAGAAAGTAGAATAATATTTATTTCCGTTGTTTTCTTGGTACCCGTTGGGGGGCGATTGGGTGATAGCTGCTGAAGGCCAGTATGAAACATGATTATCCCTGCCGATAGTCTTTAAAGGAAATTTAACTTCCTTTGTCAAAACAAAATGATGATTGATTGTTTGCTGCCCGGATGTAAAATTGAATGCGCAGGGACAGGCGCCTTAGCAGGAGTTTTTTTTGGGAGTGCATGCCCTGGCAGGTGAATATACAGGGGCGCGGAAGTACGGATGCATCTTTTTGGGCAACCGGAAATTATGCTATCAAAAGCCAGATATAAGAACTGACGTTTGTAAAAAGTATATTTAAGATTAAAATGCTTTTTGTTTGCGGTGCAAATATACTGCAGCATATACACCAGCTACAATTACAAGTGCCATTATCCAGGTGTCAAGCGGGCATGCTGAATTAAAAGGATCGGCGTCGTTACAGGGCAACTCACCTTGCGCGTGGCCTATTACGGGTGCTGTTATGAAAAGAAATGTAGCTAATAAACTATAAACGCACTTTAATCCACTCTTGCAAATCTTCATCAATATCTCTATTACTTATTTTTTTACAAACTTAGCTTTTCCCAACGAATTTCCACCATTTTCTGTTAATTCAACAATATAAACACCTGGTTTAAACTGCGAAACGTTTTCGCACCAACTACTGTTAGCTGATGTTCTTTGTGTCACCAATGTTCCTGCCGCATCATAAATGTTTAATTTATAGCTTCGGGTTGTTGCCGATGATGCTTTGCCGTAGGTTAGGTTTACATTGATAGTTTCGGCAGTGGGGTTGGGGTAAAGCGTAAACATATTGGCGTTGCCACTTTTGTCGTAGTAAATGTTAACAAGGGCCGAGTAGGTGATGTTGCCAAATAAATCAACCTGTTTTAAGCGGTAAATGTTATTGCCCGAGTTTGGTGTTTTATCGGTGTACTTATAAATTGTGCCGCCATTGCTCTGCAACTGGTAAATTGGCGAGTAGTTGGTGTGGTTGGCCAGCTGTTTTTCAAGAGTGAAGGAATAATTATTGCCTTCATTATAAGTACGCCAGGTAAGTAAAATACCGTCTGTAGCTTTTTGAGCGGTAAAACTTGCCAATTGATAGGCAGATGTGGGCAATTGCCTGATAGATAGCTCAAAGCGATTGGCCCCAAAGGTGTTGGTATCGCTTTTTAAGATGTTGAAAGCGTAAGATTTATAGCGTCCAATATCTAACGAGTCTTTCTTAAAATGATCAAGCAGGGTTATTTTGTAATTGATGGTATCAATATTTTGGATGCCTTCAATTTTCAAGTTATATAAACCATCCGCTTTGCTATCGGCATAAAGCCGGATAAGCGTGCCCTTTTTATAATCGGGAAAGTGTTTAACTGCCGAGCGTATACCATCTGATGAATAACTCGACATATAAACCCTTGGGCCAGCCCCGTCAAGATCAAGGGCATCACCGTCATGAAATTTGGTATCCCATTGATCATTGAAATAGATGCCGCAATAATCATAAGTTGAACTGTCTTTTTCCATTTTCATGAAAAAACAGGTTAGTCCATCCTGTATCGATTGGATAGTTGGGTTTCCGCCGGCCGGAAATAATTCATTAAGACTTCTGCTCGTATTAATATCATTTATAGTAAGAATTGGCCTTTGGGGTGCCGATAAAACCGACGAAGTTCCTGTGAGCTGAATGAGTGGTGCTTTTTCACTTTCTTTAAACGTAAGCGAACCGGCAGTCCCCGCTGATGACTTTACGTGCACCATGAATCCCTCGCCGCTTGCGGCGTAACCGCGGCCCCCGGTGCCGAGTGGTGCCGACGTGCCGGACGCAGTGTAAGCGGTATAAACCTGATTTGGACTATTTTTGGCCGATAACAGGTAAATGTTATCAATTCCGGTGCTGCTGTTATTGTCAGATAAAACTGTGGCCAGATTTATAGTACAGGGGTAAGGGTTACCCAACATGTTATAGCCCGGGGATGACGGTGCCGTATTGCCAAGCTTTCCTACTCCGCCGTTAGGGCTATACCACAAATTTACAGTAACATCTCCCTGGTTAATGTAACCTCCGGCAGTTAATGTGGCATCGGCAGGAGGTGTCGAGGTTGATCCGTCGGTGCGGCTGCTTGGCCCTACAAAATACATCAGGAACCCGTTGGCAACCGGTAATGACTGGCCCGGCGAAGAACCGGTTTGGGTATTGGTAAGGTCGATAGTGCTGGTTGTGCCCGATGCACTTGTTGTATTGGTTGTGGTGATTTTTGTTACTGCGATATTTTTGCCGGATGTGAAAAGGGAATTATTATTGACCAGGTTTTCGCGGTAAACGTATATGGTTGGGTTAGTATTTGCAAAACTAAACCCGCTTGAGGTACCACCCGGCCCGGCTGTAAAAGCACCGGCGTACGTGGCATTACGGTACACGTGGCTATTGAGATAATTTAGCCCCACTGTATTTGATGTACTTGAGGTAGCACTGGTTTGGTTAACCGGAGAGGATAGTAAACGATACCCCCGATTGGATGATAACCCGCCGCCGGTTAAAAAACGTTCCACATTAAACAGGCCTACCACGGTGCAACCGGAATTGATAACACCAAAGGCTGCCGATCCGTATTGGTCTGATTGTAATGTAAAAATGCCCGGGTTTGTATTGGTAACATTCTCGGTGATTCCGCTCATGGTTATAACAGAAGTTGAGCCAACGTAGAAAATATTGGTATTTGCAATATTGGCAGATTGTCCGGTTAAAGTTATATTACATGCCGAATTTGATGTGCCGCAATAGAATGTTCCCGAATTGGTTATTGCACTGGAAAAAGTGCCCATTGTGATAACAGATGCCGAATCAACCTTAAATATATTTGTATTATTTATAGCATGGCTGGTATTGGTGGGGCCAAATGTTATAGTGGTGCCACTGCCATAAAAATTTCCTGAACCCGTGTTTTGAATGTTACAGCTTTGCCCGCTCAGGGTGAACGTAGATCCGTGATCTCTGAATGTGCCCGTGTTGCTAAAATATGAACTGCTTGTTGTTAAGCCAAACGTACAGCCAGACTGTGTTGTAAACGTGCCGGAATTTTGGATATTGTTGCCATTACCAAAGGGGAAGCTACAGGCAGTAGCTTTAAACGTTGCCGAGTTGGTAATATAAGTACCCGCACCTGCCATATTAAATGTACTGCTAACGCCAGTGACTGTTGCCGAGCCAGAGTTTATTAAGCGGCAGTTATTGTTGTTTAACCTTATAGTTGATGAGTTTAACGTTAATGTATTTGTATTTGTAAAAATAGATGGTGTTCCCAAAAAATCAAATAAAGCGTTACTTGTTAAAGCTATTTTATTATTATTGGTTAAGTCGTTTGTGGTATAAAACGTGCCGCTTGTGCAATTGATAGTTCCATTATTGGTGGTAGCGGCACTTGTTGAAAAAGACGCGCTTGCCCCATTAATATTTATAGTACCTGTGGCGCTTACGGTTGACGATGTTGTAGTGGTAAATGTCGCGTTATTTAAATTAAGGGTGCCATCACAAACAAATGAGGGAGGATTGTTAAAAGACACCGCAGCTCCAGAAGCAAAATTTACCGTTGCATTAGCGCCAACACCAAGACCTGCCGCATAACCAAAGGAAGGTGAGGTAGCTATGTTAACCGTACCAGGGCCCGTAAACGTAATCCCGATTAACGAAGTAACTGGCTGAGCCACTGTTAAGCTATTAATATTTACCGTAGGAGATCCCGACATGGTAATTGTTACTCCGTATGTGCCATAATTTTGTGTTTGAAGCGAGGAAATTGTAATACTGCTTGAAAGCGTAATATTTGCCAGCAATAATTGGATTTGCGCTACATCCGTTGTTCCGCTGCTTCCCGGATACCCGGTACTCGGCGACCAGTTTGAGTTTTGAGTCCAACTGCCCGAGAGTCCGCCAACCCATGTGTAAGTCGTAGCGGTCACATCCGTAATTTTTAATGTCATTACGAAAAGCAAAAGACAAAAAAACAATCTTGTTTTCAACCGGATATTAATTAACTAAGGTTTACAATAGTTACGCGGGTACGTTTTATTACTATAAAAATACCTAAACTTATTGTAAACAAAACGTTTACGGAAATAAAAAAAAGTAAAGTTTCCTTATAGTTTTTTTGCCGTGCCTGAATTACTTGAAAGGAAAAAAAACTAAAAGGAAATTGCCACCACGAAGTGTTTTTTATACGGATTGCGGCATAAGAGAAATCGCGTTTACAGGTTTTTAGCGCTAAAACGCAAAGGTGCCGAGAAAAAATAAGTAAATCACTTTGCTTCGTAGTGTCTTTGGTGCGCAATACATCTTATCAATTTTTAAAGCAATTGTCAGCCGGTGCCGGCGAGTTTTTATTATGGGAGATGATTTTACTATTGCTTTAAAAACTTAGTTTTTCCTAATGAACTGCCCTGGTTGTCTTTTAACTCTACAATGTATACGCCAGGTTTAAATTCCGAAACGTTTTGACTGAATGAACTCTTGTCGGCTGTTTTTTGGGCTACCAATGAACCAGTTGCATCATAAATGTTTAGTTTATAGCTTCCGGTTGCTGTCGATGATGTTTTACCGTAAGTAACATTTACATTAATGATCTCGGTGGTAGGGTTGGGGTATAAGGTAAACATACTTGCATTGCCGCTGTTATCATAGTAAATATTAACAAGCGCCGAGTAGGTGATGTTACCAAACAGGTCTACCTGTTTTAGGCGGTAAATATTGTTGCCTGTATTAGGCGTTTTATCGGTGTACTTATAAATGGTGCCACCATTACTTTGTATTTGATATAAAGAGGTGTAATCGGTACCATTTGCCTGTTGTTTTTCAAGGGTATAAAAGTAATTATCTCCCTCGTTGTAAGCCCGCCACGTAAGCAGCACGCCGTCTGTTGCCTTTTGGGCCGTGAAACTTGCCAGCTGATACCTGGCACCGGCCGGTAATTGATGGACGGAAAGCTCAAACCGGTTGGCGCCATAAGTGCCGGTATCGCTTTTTAAGATGTTGAAGGCGTAAGATTTATAGCGTCCAATATCCAACGAGTCTTTTTTAAAGTGATCAAGCAGGGTTATTTTGTAATTATTGGTATCAATATTACGTATACCTTCAACTTTTAAGTTGTATAATCCATCAGTTTTTCCATTGGCATAAAGCTTAACGCTTACACCTTTTTTATAATCAGGAAAGTGCTTTACAGATGCATTCATCCCGTCGGATGAAAGGCTTGATACCAGCACGCTTGAACTGCTTGCATCTAACTCTAACGCGTCTAAGTTTTCATTATAGGTACTTTGCCAGTCGTTTCTAAAATAAACGCCGCAATAATCATAGGTAACGCTGTCTTTTTCAATTTTTACATATAAACCGGTAAGCGGGTTACCTTGCGCGTCTAACTCTTTAACAGATGCTGTTTGAGGAGCAAATGCCGCACCGATACTTTTAAAAGATTTGCCGGTGCCATCAATTGTTAACGCCTGGCCTTTTGGCGACGACATAAGTAGGTTGCTGCCGGTAAGCTGTTGTGTAGCAACTTTATCGGTCTCCTTAAATGTTAATGAGTTGCCCCCGCTTGTTGTACGCACCAGGAAACCTTCGCCACTTAAGGCGTAACCAATACCAGGTGCCGATGTTCCGTTTGCGGTGTAAGCATAATACGCCTGGCCGGGGCTATTGGTTCTGTTTAGTAAATAAGCGGTGCTTATATTGGAGTTGTGGCCCAGTACGGTGGCTATATTGATAGTACTGGGATAAGGATTACCTACCATGTTATAACCGGCGCCACCGGTTAAGGTAGTTAATGAATAAGAGAGCTGGCCTGTACTTCCATTTGATGAACCGTTTTTAGGGGTATACCATAACGCTACTGTAACATCGCCCTGATTTACGTACCCTACATTTGTGATATAACAGTCCAACGGGTTGCCTGTAACGCCGTCGGTACGGGTATTGGGACCAACATAGTACATTAAATAGCCGTTGCCTACAGGCATGCTTACAGCTCCAACGCCATTTAATGAAACGGTGCTGGCGGCAATAGCGGTAACCCCAACGTGCTTGCCCGAATTGAATGTTGAATTGCTTACCGCCCTGGTTTCGTTATAAAAATATATAATTGAGTTGTTATTAGGGTTTATGTAACTAAATCCTGTCCCGCCTGAAGGCCCTGCAGTAAATGCGCCGGGATAGCTTGAACTTGCAGATAAACTGCTGTAAACCGTATAGCTGTTTTTTAAAGTATTTAAAGTAATGTAGTTGGTATAAGTTGTGTTGGTAGAGTAAGGGTTTGTAATGTTGGTGGGCGATGAAAAGATTCTGTATCCGCGGTTGGTTGCAAGGTTTCCGCCGCTTACAAAACGCTGAATATTATAGGTGCCGGTAATTGCCACTGTACCTGAGCCATACCCGGTAGACAATACCTGGTCAAAGGCCGCAGAACCCAAATCATCAGACATTAAAGTAAAAAATGAATAAGCGTTGCTGGTATTGGTTACCATTGGTTGGTAACCGCCCGAAAGGCTGATGATAGAGGTTGAACCAAGATTGAAATAGGCTGATTGTGATGAACTGCCTGTATTGGTAATAAAACAAGCCTGTGCACTTAATGTAATTTTACACGGTGAGCCCGAGGTACCGGCATTGAAAACACCCGTATTGGTTAGGCCTGACTGGTACACCCCCAGGTTGATATATGATGTTGAATCCGCCGTAAAAGTACCACTATTTGTCATTGCCATGGTATTAACGGTTCCGTTAAAGGTTGCCCCCCTGGCGGTTACGACAGCGCTTGAACCCGTGTTTTGAAAGCTTGAACTATACCCCGACAAATTATAAGTAGAGCCGTGATCATAATAATTAGATGTATTAAGAATGTACGCACTGGTTGTTGATAAATTAAATATACAAGCAGTTTGCGTAGTGAACGTACCCGAGTTTTTAATATAGTTACCGTTATTAAAATTAAATGTACAGGCAGTTGCTTTAAAAGTTGCCGAATTATCAGTATAAGCGCCGGCGCCGGATAAGTTTATTGTGCTGCTGATTGCTGTAAACACTCCTGAACCAGTGTTTTGTAAGTATTCGGTGTTATTGCCAAATGTAAGCGTGCATGACGATATGGTGAAAATATTTGTGTTTTTGATATATGCGTTTGTGCCGCCCGATGTAAAATTAATACTGCCGCCGGTGCTGGTAAATGAGCCAGTGTTATTGATAAAGTTAGTGGAGCCCTGTAATGTAAAAGTAGTAGTTGCTGCTGTTACAGTGCCCGAATTGGTAAATGAGCAACTGTTATTAAACGTTACTGTTGCGCTTGAATTAAACTTTAGAATTGCGCTGTTGGTTAACGTTGCAAATTGATTAAAAGTAGAAGATCCGCTGATAGACGTAGTACCCGAACCGGAAAGCGTAAGCGTGGTAGTACTGAAGGAACCAACGGTTAAGCCCCCTGTCATAGTAAGGGTATAGCCCGAGCCTATATTTATTATTGGGGCATAACCGTTACTTATTGCCGACGCGCCGGTAATGTTTACGTTTACATTGTCGGTAAGCGTGCCCGTAAGTCCTACATTTAATGTTGCACCTTTTAAAGTGGCCGATCCGGTTATGGTTGCTGGTCCGGAAACGTTAATGGAGCTGGATACGGTTAAATTATTATTTATTGTTAGCACCACTGTGGCGCTGTTTGATAAATATAAATTAGAACACCCAATACTGGTATTGACATTGGGTTGCTGCGATCCGGAAAATACGTTAATGCCTATTATCGAAACACCAATATAAGCATCATCGTTTGTTGACGGGGAACCTGAGGTAAAACCGAGGCTTGAGAGATCATACCAATTAGCAGAATTGTTCCAATTGGTGTTTCCTCCGTTTCCGGTCCAATAGTATGAATCGGCGATAACCGGTTTACTAAATAATACAATGAACAATAATATAACTCCAAAAAGTATACGTGTTTTCAAATAAATATTAATAAAATAGGGGTATATAAAAACAATGTTAACGAAATTTAATCGCATAAAACTAATAAAAATTTCAATAATCGCATTATTAGGGTAGTAAATCGATAAAGAAATTGCGTTTTTGTGAAAAAAGTTGCAAAAGTGATTGCGATAAAGTTATTGTAGTTTTCACCTAAAGAAAGGGGTGTTTCCTGAGGTGAAAAAGTGGTGCTATGGAGCGTGCGGCTTAAGAAAACTAAATCGTATTAATTACTAAATTATCATTTAGGTTAATTGTCGACATTTTCGACAACGCGCAGTATAATTGGTGAATTGGAGTTCCAAATCGGGGATAAAACAGGTTGAAAAACCTATAAGAAGGCAGCGATTTGCATTATCGCTGCCTTAAAATTAATGACTAATGGAAATCTGGCCCCTTAAATAAGTAACCGCTTTGCCACTCATAAGTACTCGGTCGCCTTTAAGTTCGCACCAGAGTTCGCCGCGGCGGGCCGAGATCTGGTAAGCGTGCAATGTGTTTTTACCTAATTTTTTTGCCCAGTAGGGGATCAGGTTACAATGTGCCGATCCGGTAACCGGGTCTTCGGGGATGCCCGCACCGGGGGCGAAGAAGCGCGATACAAAATCGCTGTTATCGCCTGGAGCTGTAACTATCACGCCCACAGTATCCATTTTTGACAGGGCAAAAAAATCGGGCGTAATGTCTTTAATATCCTGTTCGTTTTCATAAACCAGGAAGTAATCTCTTGAACGGAAAAAGGCCAGCGGCTGTTTCTCGCCTAAAGCCTCGGCCAACCCGTTTGGTGGTTCAATGGGTATGGGCGGCCTTGACGGGAAATCCATAGTGTATTTATCGCCAGCGCGTTTAATATGCAAAGTGCCTGCTTTTACGGTGTCAAAATGTATTTCGTCGCCCTCAAAGCCCAACTCGGTAAACAATATATGAGCGGCTGCCAGGGTGGCGTGCCCGCAAAGGTCAATCTCATATTCGGGGGTAAACCAGCGCAGTTTGTAACCACCATCTGTTTTTACAAAGAAGGCGGTTTCGGCCAAATTGTTTTCAACGGCTATCATTTGCATGGTAGCATCTGGCAGCCAGTCGGCAAGCGGACAAATAGCCGCAGGGTTGCCGCCAAATAATCTATCAGTAAAGGCATCGGCCTGGTATAATGGGATAGTCATAACAAATGTTCTGGTGTAGCTAATATAGTGATGAGAATCAAGAATAAAGCGTAAACAATCAATAAAAAAGCATCATTCATTTTGAACGACCACTAAACTCCCGATAATATCCCGTTTTGATTCGTAATTCACCAGCTCTCCGCTTGCTTAATAATTAGGGCCATGAAAAAAATTAATTATTAAACAATTCAATGTGTCCATTTGACTCTTTGTATAAATAAATTGTTTTTTGTTCAAAAAAAATCGCTTACTTAACCTATCTTTTTAGTGCTTTATCACGTAGAACTGCCTTTTAATTATTATTTATTTAAAATGGAAAAGCTGAAACGAATTATTGGTTATGGCGATCCAGCTTTATCGCTCGAGAATAAACTTTTTAACGCCATAGCCTTACTCATTTGTCTTGATAACGTTATATCAATTATTATTAATGTTTTTTTGGGGTTTAGCTGGGGGTTGATATTGGCTAATCTTTTTTTACTAATCTTTTCTGCATTTGCCTATTACCAAAGCCGTTTTGTACACTATAGTGAAAAAAAAGTTTACATTTTTATTGGCTTTGGTATTGCCGCCATATTTCCCGGATGGTTTTACAACGGGGGTATCAGCGGATCAACTACCCAGATAGGCATCTTTTTAATTGTATTGATAACCTTATTGGTAAAACAGCGTTACCACTATATTTTCATCACTTTATTGTGTGCTGTATTTGTTACTTGTTATAAGTTAGAAAAAATACACCCCGAATGGGTAACGGGGGCTGCCAGCAAAGCATCTGCCGAATTTGACCTGATAGCATCTGCCGTTATTAATATAGTAGTAGTAGGCTTATTGATAGGCTTTATTAAAAAAAGCCACGAAAGCGATAAACGGGATTTAATTAAAAAAAGCGAGCAACTTCAACAATCGCAAATCGAATTGCAATCATCAAAAGAAGAGGCCGAAGCTGCTACATTTGCCAAATCGAACTTTTTGGCCAATATGAGCCACGAAATACGTACACCGTTAAATGGTATCATCGGGGCTTCGCAGTTATTATCCAGATCGGCGCTTACGCCAGAGCAGCACGAACTTTTGCAAACCCTGCAATCAAGCGGGCACATCCTCATCAATATCATCAGCGATATATTAGATATCTCCAAAATCGAAGCAGATAAACTAACCATTACCCCGGTTGCCACCAACATCAGGCATTGCGTTAAAACTATCATTGATATTAGCCAGCCAGGTATCACCAATTTGCGTAAACCCATCAACCTGAGTTATCAAGTAGATGATAATGTATCGCCATTTGTTAAGGTTGATGAGGGCCGCCTGCAGCAAATTTTGGTAAACCTGATAGGCAACGCCATTAAATTTACCGATGAAGGAGCGGTTACCGTAACGGTTAAAGGGGCCGAGATAAAAGATGGCATACAAGATATTAGTTTCCACGTAAAGGACGATGGCATAGGCATCAGCCAGGAATCATTAACGCAACTATTTAAACCGTTTACGCAGGTAAATACTACAGCCCTGCGCAAGTATGGCGGTACTGGCCTTGGCCTATCTATCTGTAAAAAACTGGTGGAGCTGATGGGGGGCAAAATATGGGCCATTAGTAAAGAAGCCAAAGGATCGGTGTTTATTTTTAATTTACCCTTGCAAATTACCAGCGGCGATTTGCCAGCCGAAACGAAAACGGATAATAAAGAGACTTTTAGGTACCGCCCGCTTAAAATACTTTTGGCCGAGGATAACAAGATGAACCAGCTGATAGCCAGTAAAATTTTTAAAAAGGTTGGCTATAGTATCGACATTGCCGAAAACGGCGTTGAGGCCATCCTGATGAGCGACAAGCAGCATTACGACCTGATATTTATGGATGTGCAGATGCCCGAAATGGATGGGCTGCAAGCCACCCGTACCATTATTAAAAAGCAGGGAAAAAACGCACCGCCTATTATAGCCATGACGGCCAATGTATTAAGCGAAGACGAAAACGAATGCACTACAGCTGGAATGAAGGATTTTGTAAGTAAACCCTTTACCTTTGAGCGCCTGGAGAACGTGATACAGAAATGGACTAAGGTTTGATAGCCCCAAATTTGAAAATCAGTAAATAATACCATTCAAACTAGGTACAGTACCATTAAAACGATGGTATTGTGTGTAGCTTTGATTTATGATACAAAGCATCCCCGTTTATGATATTTGTTCCCTGTCTGACGTAAGGCAGGACGATTTGCTGGTAAGCCGTTTTGCACCGTATCTTGATACTCATAAAAATCTGTTTTTTCCGCATAGGCACTCCTTTTATCACCTGGTACTGTTTACCCACGGTGCCGGTACGCATAGCATCGATTTTGAGCGTTTTGATGTAAAGCCAGGTCAAATATACTTTATGGTGCCTGGGCAGGTGCACTCCTGGCATTTTGAGGGCTTTACCGATGGGTATATTATCAATTTTTCGGAGGCTTTCATCCAGTCGTTTTTATTACAACCGGGTTACCTGGATAGCTTTTCATTTTTTAATGGCAATTTAAAGGATGCGGTAGTTAATTTACCTGCCGATAGTTTTGCCACGGTAAAAGAACTGTTTGAACACATTATTCACGAAATAATAAAACCTGTGCCATCGGGCAGCGATATGGTGCGCCTGCTGATGCTACAGATATTCATCCATGTAAACAGGCTTAATTCCAATCCGGTTGGTTCGGGTAAACTAACCTACAACCAAACACTGCTCAAAAACTATCAAAAATTAATTGAGCAGCATTATGCCGATATCAAGCTGCCAAAAGATTATGCCGAACTGCTGTATATTACCCCAAATCATCTTAACGCGGTTTGTAAGGACTTGTTAGATTTATCGGCAGGCGAGCTGATTCGTAACCGCACTTTGCTGGAGGCTAAACGCTTGCTTACCAATCCGCAGCTAAGCATCAGCGACATCTCGCTCAGGCTGAATTTTAGCGACAACTCTTATTTTACCAAATTTTTCAAAAAAACAGAAAGCGTTACTCCCGAAGAGTTTCGCAAACAAATATTAAAATCTTAAAATTGATAACATCATGGAAAATACCCAATATAAATTAGCGGCCTGGCCAGCCATAGTGCATGCCAAATGCCCCCGTTGCCGCCGCGGCGACTTATTTGCCAACAGTATGTATGGCTTTAAAGGTCAGGTAATGAACAAAACCTGTCAGCACTGCGGCCTTGTTTATGAGCGTGAGCCAGGCTATTTTTATGTGGCCATGTTTGTTAGTTACGCCTTAAATGTTGCAGAGATGGTTACCCTTGCGGTTGCTATCAGTATTTTAACCGGCAGCAGCAATCCATGGTTATATTGTGGCATTATATTAAGTGTGGCTGTGGTATTGTCGCCTTTTAATTTCAGGTATTCAAGGGTAGTGTTGATGCATTGGCTAACTCCGGGTTTGCATTATCATCCCGAAATGAGTAAGGATAATTTTTAAACCATTAAACCAAGCGGTGCGCTTTCTGTCAAAATTATAACAGTTCACATTTACTGTGACTTTAATTTTTTGAGTTATGAAAGCGAGAATAGAAACCATAAAAACCGATATGTACAAAGTATTTGTAACAGGTAATGCCGATAACGTACAATTAGCCAAAGCGTATTTTTTATTGGCAATTCCGTTGCTAACCGTATTTTTCACCCTCGGCCATTTTAAGTATTAATATGCTGCCCGGCAGTGTATAAAAACAAGGCAGCCGGTACATTGCTGTACCGGCTGCTTGCAACTGTTTCCCTAACTAAATTAAACTAAAATTAACTGAATCGAACTATTTGAATTTTTGGGGCAGACTAAATTGATTAAGGGCCATTTGAAAATTACTCAGGTACGAATATTTTTTATAGGCGTGGGATATATTCCCGTTAACTGCATAATAAACATATGAAGGTGCACTTTCTTTTACGCTTGTAAGTACATATGGTCCTGTTTGGTTGGCAGCCATTGTTGAATCATGAGCCGGGTTTTCACTACCAGGCTCTGGCGATGTAAATTCGTCTGTTTGCGATTGAACCTGCGGATCGGATGCAAACACACTGGCACATGCTAATAGCACGAGTGATGCAATCACGAAGAATAAAAAATGGTAAAATAGTTTCATAGCGATAGGCGATTAATATCAGGACCAGGTATTAAATAAATGTTACATCAAATATACGGCTTGACAATTAAAAAACACTCGGTGTTTTCACTGAAAATGCATACGTAGTTTTACGCAATTTTCAAGAGAAATTAGGTTTTATTGAGATATTTTATAGTTAATGCCCTCAGATTTTAAATTCTTTGTAACATATCTATTACAATTGAGTTGCAAAACTTCCATGTGTTCTGGAGCGTCCTGGTAAATCAAATCGGTGCCAGTCTGTAGTTTCATACTGCTGAAGTCCCGCAGGTTAACATCAGTGTTTGCTGACCCTGCGGTTTAGATCTGGAATATGCTAAAAACAAATATTGCCGAATAACAAGCTGGCAAAGAGATAACATTAAGCGGTCAAAAGAATTTAGGCACCCCAAAAATGTTTAAAACAAAAACTGGATCAACCTACAACCTTTCGTCGAAAGAAGCTTCTCGGAAATATGAACAGTTAGGCCAAACCAACGCAATATCCGGTTGTAAACAAATTGGGATATCGGCACAAAACACGTGCGCTAAAACTGTTAAATATAGATAGTGTTTTACGAACACCACAAAAACCATACCGCTTGCCTGTTTCCTTTGTTTTTATACAAAAACAGAATAATTCATCATTGTTGAATTTTTAATCAATTGTAAATCAGTATATTAAAAAAATTATCTATAGCTTATTTTTTTTGAAAATACACTGTACAATTGTAATTTTTTACAACAATTTTATAACTTTGGTCGTTCTGTAGTAAATAAAAAAGTACAGAGAGGTTTATAAATAGATGAGACAACTCAAAATAACGCAATCCATTACCAATCGCGAGTCGCAATCGCTTGACAAGTATCTTCACGAGATTGGTAAAGTTGATCTGATAACAGCCGAAGAAGAAGTAATATTAGCCCAAAAGATCCGTGAGGGCGACCAGGCGGCATTGGAGCGTTTAACCAAAACCAACCTGCGCTTTGTTGTATCTGTTGCCAAACAATACCAAAACCAAGGCCTTACACTGGGCGATTTAATTAACGAGGGTAACCTCGGCCTGATTAAGGCCGCCAAACGTTTTGATGAAACCAAGGGTTTCAAATTCATATCCTATGCCGTTTGGTGGATCCGTCAATCCATTTTGCAGGCTATTGCCGAGCAATCTCGTATTGTACGTTTGCCGTTAAACCAGGTAGGCTCATTAAGTAAAATAAGTAAAGCATTCTCCAAACTGGAGCAGGAGTACGAGCGTGAGCCATCGCCCGAAGAGCTTGCCGACATTTTGGAAACCACTGTAGATAAAATATCTGATACCCTAAGCAATTCTGGCCGCCATGTATCTATGGATGCCCCCTTTGTACAGGGCGAAGAAAATACATTGTTGGACGTACTGGAAAACCAGGAACCCAACACAGATTCGATCCTGATCAACGAGTCGTTATCCGAAGAGATCAAACGTTCCCTTTCAACCCTAACCGAGCGCGAGCGCGAAATCATTGTTCTATTCTTTGGTTTAGGCACCAATCACCCGCTTTCATTAGAGGAAATTGGCGAAAAATTTAACCTCACCCGCGAACGCGTTCGCCAAATAAAGGATAAAGCCCTGCAACGTTTGCGCCATACGTCAAGGAGCAAAATTTTGAAATCGTATTTGGGGTAGTTGAGCAGAGTCAAGAAATAAGAACCAAGAATTAAGATATAAAAGGCCAGGATTGAGTTAACTACTCAAATCCTGGCTTTTTTTTGGGAGAAACGAATCACATATATCCCTCAGCAATTGCACCCCATAATTACAAACCTGCAACAATTTAGTCTCCGTAAAATTTAATGCTCAAATTGCCGTTACATAGCTAACCTGTCATAGTTAGCTCAATGGTAAAATCAATAAAAATAGGGTGGTACTTTTATAAACCGTTGATGGTATGGTGCATACTGGCTTCGCTGGCTTGTTTATATTACCTTACCTCGCGCCAGTTGAATGTTCCGTTTGTTGTACTATGTAAACTGGTTAGTTACGCCGCCATACTTGGCGTACAGTATCTGAATTTTAATGCTGTGCAAACCTATTTCTATTTTCGCAATGCCGGCTATAACATCAACTTGCTATACTTATCGGTATTTGCCTGCGATTTTGCAGCTTTCATCATTGTTTTATCCTTATCAACCATCCGTTAAGTTTGGAGCCACTCACTTTAAAAACCGATAGCGTACAACTGGAGTTCGGCGGGCGCAAAATATTACAGGATGTTTACCTGGAGTGCAAACAAGGCGAAGTATTAGGCATCCTGGGCCGAAACGGCTGCGGCAAGTCATCTTTATTAAGGATCATATTCGGCACCCTCAGCCCTGCCTACAAACACGTAAGTATTAACGGTGAATACATCAAAAAGGGTTATAAAAATATGCGCGTGGCGTACCTGCCCCAGCATAACTACCTGCCCAAAGGCATTAAAATAAAAAAGCTGGCAGCAACCATTATCGACGACCGCTTTTGGGACGATTTTTCGGCCCACCCCATCTATGAAAACTACCACGAAAAAACCATAGCCGACTTATCGGGCGGCGAACTGCGGCAACTGGAAACATTAATGGTTATTTACAGCAAAGCCGACTTTATTTTGCTGGACGAGCCTTTCACCCACATCTCGCCCATACAGGCCGAGGCTTTTAAAGAAATTATCAGGAAATGCGCCAAAATAAAAGGCATCATAGTAACCGATCATCAGTATTACAATATACTGGATGTAAGCGACCGGATTATCCTGATTACCGATGGCTATACAAGGCCAATCCGCAATAATGATGAATTGGTTACTTATGGTTATGTGAACCATATTGGTTAGTTTAATTTTTGTTACCAATTTCAACACCTAACTCTTATTATTATCTTGCCACAATGTTATTGGCCTTCGGCGTAACTGATTTATTATATTTATCAATTGATTGATTTTTGCAATCGTAAAAATTATAATGACACCCGAACAAAACAATTATAGCAAACTGCTCGACACTATTGGAAATACAATACAAAGTGCACGTTTTCTTGCCGTAAAGGCTGTGAACACCGAATTGGTAAAAAGTAACTGGGAAATTGGCAGGCACATTGTTGAATATGAGCAGCATGGTCAAGAACGCGCAGAATATGGAAGCGACTTATTATCAAGACTTTCCAAAGATTTAAGGTTGCTATACGGGAAAGGATTTGGCAGGCGTAACGTATTGGACATGAGACGATTTTATTTGGCCTATCAAATTTGGCAGGCAGTGCCTGCCAAATTAAGCTGGACGCATATTGTTATTTTAATAGGTATATCCGACCTTACTGCACGCAAATTTTATGAAGCCCAATCCTTAAAAGAAAACTGGGGGACGAGGGAATTGGAAAGACAGGTCAACACCGCATTATTTGAGCGACTTGCATTAAGTAAAGACAAAGCCAGCATATTGGAACTTGCCAATAAAGGCCATATTTTACTTACTCCGAAAGACATTACTAAGGATCCGTATATACTCGATTTTTTGCAAATCCCACAAGCCCATAAGGTAACTGAAAAACATCTTGAACAAAAGATTATAGATAACTTGCAGTTATTTTTATTGGAATTAGGCAAAGGCTTTGCATTCGTTGCGAGACAATACAAAATATCAATACGCAACACACATCTATATGTTGACTTAGTTTTCTACCATCGGATTCTAAAGTGTTTCGTATTGATAGATCTAAAAATAAGGAAGGTACAACACAATGACATTGGCCAGATGAATTTATATCTCAATTATTTCAAAAGTGAAGAAAACGTTGAGGGGGACAGTGAGCCGATAGGAATCATTCTTTCTGCTGATAAAGATGAAATATTAGTTGAATACGCAATGGGTGGCGTTACTAACAATATTTTTGTATCAAAGTATCAACTTTATTTACCTGATAAAGAGCAACTACAGCAAAAAGTAAGTGAATTGATGAAGAAAAAATAAATATATTGAACTTCATAAATCAGCTTATCAAAGCTTACCCGAGGCGTCAACTAAAACACAACGCCATGTAACATATAAGCAACTGGCGCTGTCTATTACCTAAACAACCACAATGTTCCGGCCTTATATGTATTTGATAGTTTTGTTCTTGGTTGCTTGCTGGCAAAAAGGCGAGTGCAGCACAAACACCGCTATCAATGGCGTCACCTTCAAAAACGCCAAGCGCGGACCCGACCCTGACCCCTCGGGCGATTTTAATACACTTATAGTGCCCATAAAACGGGCAGGTAACCTTATCCTGGTAGAAGCCCAGATTGACTCTGTTGCAGGCAATTTTGTGCTGGATACCGGCGCGCCTTACCTTGTTTTAAACGCCACCTACTTCAGATACATGCCCGTTATAGCCGACCAGGAATCGGCAGGTTTAAATGGCAACGCGCCTGGTGCTTTTACTACCGAGGTGCGCAATTTCAGCATTCTGGAT
Organism: Mucilaginibacter sp. GW822-FHT03E02; assembly: GCF_058801545.1. Lineage (NCBI taxonomy): Bacteria > Pseudomonadati > Bacteroidota > Sphingobacteriia > Sphingobacteriales > Sphingobacteriaceae > Mucilaginibacter > Mucilaginibacter sp. GW822-FHT03E02. The sequence continues at coordinate 6,274,969 of NZ_JBXANJ010000001.1, forward strand.
TTGCATTACCCGCGCCTTACGGCCGATGTAACCGATCTTTCGGCCATCGAAAACGGGCGGAATATTAAAATACTGGGCCTGTTGGGCACCCGGCTGTTCAAGAAGTTTGCCATTACTGTTGATTTGTTCAGGAATACCCTATACATCCACAAACTGAATGACGATGGTGAAATACCTGTAAATGAAAAGGTATTTCATGATCCGTGGATGTTTACCTCGTTTAATTACTCCAATGATGTCATGTTTATAAAAGGCGTTGCCAATAACACGCCCTTGTGGTTTGCATTTGATACCGGCGCCGAAACCAACCTGATGGATTATGACAGGGTACGCAAACTATTGCCCGGCATGGCGGTACTCAACCGTACAAAAACTACCGGCATTGGCGGCTCGTCATTTGAGGTGATTTACGCCAGGTTTGATACGCTTACGGTTGGCGGCCGGCGGTTTGTGAAAAACCGCGTGCTGTTAACCAGCCTTGATAAAATGGGCAAAGCCTACGGGCACACTGTTGATGGGATACTTGGCTTTGATTTTTTTATCCGCGGTATCTTTAGCATCAACTTTGTAAAAAGAGAATTTGAAATGTACATTTACACTAACCAGTAGTATGAAAAAGTGCAGATCGGTTTTAATTATTTTTTTGTTGTTTACCTGCTTCTCAATTGCAGCAAGGGCGCAAACACGCAATTCCCTTGTGTTAGGTAAAGATCATTTGATTATGCTGCTTGATCTGCGTTCGTCAAAAACACAACTGGATAGTATTTTAAAAATCGCCGGTATAAAAAAACCAAACGGCGCTGCCATTTTAAAGGGCGATTTCTCGTCGTTGGCCAAAGACGGATGGAACGTTGGCAGGCGCGATAAAAATATGGTTAGGTTTGACAGGTCGCTTGCAGATTTAAACCTGAACCCACAAAACCCACCCTACCAGATAACCACCAGCCTCGACGGCGATATTGATGCTCCGGCAGGTATACCGGGCTATCCTGCCGATGAATTATACGGCGTAAACAAGTTTATGCAGGTTACGGTATATGAATTACCGTCGGGCTTAACACGCTTTTACCTGCCCGGCTACTTAAACGCAAAACGTGTTTTATTATCTGGTAACTTTAACAATTGGAGTACGCTAAAAGGCGTAATGGCAAAAACCGATAGCGGCTGGGTAAGCGACGTAAAACTGGCACCCGGGGTGTATGAATATAAATACATCATAAATGGCCGTTGGCAGCACGATAAAAACAACCTGCAGCAACACCCGGATGGTTTTAGTGATGTAAACTCGGTTTACTACCACGTTAATCATATCTTCAGGCTTAATGGCTTTACAGGTGCCCATAAAGTTATGGTAGCCGGTAGTTTTAATAACTGGAATACCGATAATATCCCGCTACAAAAAAAGGACGGCGGCTGGGAAACCAAACTTTACCTGCGCGATGGCACCCATACTTATCGGTTTTGGGTAGATGGCCAATGGTACGCCGACCCGGCAAACCCGGCGAAAGTGAAAGATAACGAAGGGCATATTAATTCGGTGTTAAACCAGGGCGAGCCGGTTAGCTTTAAACTGGATGGATATAAAGACGCTAAAGCCGTTTACATTGCCGGCAGCTTTAATAACTGGAAACCTGATGAAATAAGCCTTCGGAAAACAGCTGCCGGCTGGGCCACACCTTTAATGATTCCCGCGGGTAACTACGGCTACAAATTTATTGTTGACGGAAACTGGATAACCGACCCTAAAAATCGCCTTTACGCCATTGAGGGCGGCGTAAACAATTCCTTTATTGCCGTTAAACCTAATTATACGTTCAGGCTCAAGGGGCACGCCAACGCCGGAAGCGTGCACCTGGCAGGCAATTTTAATGATTGGGACCCATCAGGCTTCACCATGGCGCACAATGCCGACGAGTGGGTAATAAGCCTGTACCTTAAACCCGGCAAATACCGGTACAAGTTTTTGATTGACGGCAACTGGATTCTTGACCCCGCCAATAAATTATACGAGAAAAACGAATATAATACAGGAAATTCTGTTTTGTGGGTGGAGTGAGTTGTGAGTTGTGAGTTGTGAGTTGTGAGTTGTGAGTTGTGAGTTGTGAGTTGTGAGTTGTGAGTTGTGAGTTGTGAGTTGTGAGTTGTGAGTTGTGAGTTGTGAGTTGTGAGTTGTGAGTTGTGAGTTGTGAGTTGTGAGTTGTGAGTTGTGAGTTGTGAGTGGGCATTATGTTAAATTAAGAATCCGATCATCCCTTAATCCGACGAATCCCGGTTCAGACAATTTTGCGTTAGGGATCGTCGCGGATACCGGCCAATGTGGCTAAGGCCTGTGTAGTATGAGCATAGAGCCCGGCCGCAGGCAACGCCCATTTTAGTATCAAGTAGTAAGTATCAAGTAGCAAGACAAGACTGGAGTTGTGAGTTTGCATTGTTAAATTCGACATTACGAGTAGCTGCTTGTGAGGACACAAGCAGCGGAAAAAAATCTTGCTACTTGATACTGACTACTTGATACTACTTCAAAATGCTATCCGTCACCTTCAAAATATCATAGCTTATTTTGTTGATGAAGCCCAGCTGTTCTTTCAGCAGGTTTTCGTCGGCGGTGAGCTCGGGCTTTTCAACTTCGGGTGATGGGGTTTTGCCAACAGTATACTCAATATTTTGGCCATGCAGTTTTTTATTACTTTCGTTAAGTACCGATATGTTTTTTTTGAGCAAGCGCAGTGCTTCGGGGTGTGGTCGTTGCGCGTTTTTTACCAGGCCGGCCTGTATAACGGCAATATATGATGATAAAATATGGTTAAGTACTACAAATTTGTGCACCTCCTTAACGTTACGCTGCTTGCTTTTGGGCTCGGATGTCATACGCTCAAAAGCGGCCGATAAGTTGGCCGATTTTACGTAGATATCTTTACGGGCCAGCTTGTAGGCCGTGGTACCTATAGTTTTGCCAGATAAACTTTCGGCAATGGTAATCAGGTACTTAATATTGGCTGTTACAACATCGCGCAGGGTTTCTTCAATTATTTCAAACTCCCAGGTAGGGAATATGAGGTAGCTGGCAATAAAAGCTATGGATGAACCTATCACAGTATCCAGGATGCGCTCCTGGGCCACATTTAACAGGCCCACGCCTAAAAATTTAAACAAGATGAGCACGTAGGGTGTCATGAATATAACGCTCACCACATAGTTTAGCCGCTGAAAGCTGTATGTGCCTATCATGAATATAGTTAGCAGGATAAACTGAACGGTGCTATCGGGTATAAAATTCAGGATGAGTATACCAATTGCCCCACCGCCTATGGTACCTATAAGCCTTTGGTAGTTACGTTGTTTGGATAGGCTGAAACCCGGCTTTAATATCACGATGATAGTTAGCAATACCCAATAGCTGTGGTGGCCCTGTGCTACGGTTTTGGCAGTTATAAAGCCAACCAAACAAACTAATGATACCCGTAAGGCGTGTTTAAACGCGCCCGACCCCAAAGTAAAGTTATCAAAGAAAATATGCGGGGCGTAATCCTGGTGGGTTACAAACTGCGAGTACTCCACTTCGCCTTTTATCTCGGTAGATTTTAGCAGCGTTTTTGAATTGTAGTAGTTGTAAATATTGTTGATACTCTCGGTAAGGTTGCGCAGGTTGATGAGCACTTTTTTTAACACCAGGGTGCTGGTTTCCTGCTGGTCTTTCCCTATGGCATCTATTTTCAACTTCAGCTTTTCCAGCTCCAGGTTAAAATCCATCACATGGCGATGGCGGGTGTTTGATAGCACAATGTAGGCCACATCGTCCAGTTCATCGGCCATGTGGTGAATAATGCGGGCTATCTCGTTCAGTACCCCGGTATTCTTAAACCTTTCGCGCATCTGGTAATAGTCATAATGCGTTGCCATTATTTGCTCAAACATGTCTACCAGGTCAACAAAGGTTAAAACCAGGATGCGGCTTGATGGGGTTGATTCCCTTACCACCAGCCTGCTTTTAAACAGCATTTCGCGTACGGCATCCTGGTGCTGGCTTACCTGTATCTGTTGCGATACCAGCTTGCGGTAATTCTCGTCAATGTCGCTGTCGGGATTGTAAAATTCGGCTTTAATACGCAAAAATTTGGCAATATCGGCCACATTTTCGCCAAGGGTTTGCTGGGCTGCCCGGTAGGGGCGGATGCCGAAAAAAATGAGGCTGAACAACATATACCATACACCGCCGGCCAGTATCTGCAGGCTGTACAGCAATATAGCTGATGGGGGCAGGGCCTTATCCATCATAAATATCATAATAAGCAAACTGCAGGTACCTACAGATGCTGCCCTGTTGCCATAAACCGTAAACATGCTAAACAGGAAAGAGAATAAAGTAATCTCGATGCCCAGGGTATAAATATTGAGGCGTGCAAAACCGGTAGTAACTGCTACAATAAATAAGCACAAATTGCCAATAGCCATGGCGTTGCGCTTATGGGTTGCGGGGCCGGGGTTATCAATAACACAAATACAAAGCGCCCCTAATGATAAGGTAAGCCCAAGATCAAATTTGCCAAACTCCAATAACACCAGCGAGGGCAGCAGGATGCCCGCCGAAATGCGTAAACCATCAGAAAAGTACTGACTGTAAAAGAAGCTGTTGATTTCGCGGGTGTTAACTTTCATTATTTTTGTCCGTTTTTATCGGCAATAAAGCTACGATGAATACTTTTATGATTGATTTTTTGTTGAAACAGATATTATGTTTTCATTTACGCTTTTTTTACACTCAAAATGTACTGCAAATTTACAATAATTAAATATTTCGACCTGGTTTTAGTAAATATGGCATTAATACCAGTTTTTTGTTAGTAATTATCTATTTTTTGCCAAAAATGAATTAAATTCACCCCCGGTATTGTGGCCCGCCCTTTACCCATCAATTTTAACCCTCAATTTATTTGTGCTATGTCGTTAAATTTAAAACTCAGTCAAAGGGAAACAACTTTTAACAGCGAAGTTGTAACCCGTTTTGAGTTGTATAATAGTTTATTCCAAACCCTGCCGTTTTACCAGGTAAAGGATACCGGAATTTTGCTGCCCTTTTTCAGCTCGCATTGCGAAAAGGGCGCCGCAATGAACGCATCGCCTACAGATATTATTGAAAGTTTTTTCAAAAAGTACGTACCGGATATTGATCATCGCGAGCAAATTAACCGCATGTTCCGTTTTATACAATATATAGAACGGCAGGTGGTTTTGTTTGATGCCATTGAAGATTCGTCATTTAACAAAATAGGTAAATTTGACGATACAGGTACCCTGCAAAGCCTGTTGCAGCAGGCCGCCATAAGCGATGATACCCGCAAAAACATTAGCGAAAAACTGAAAGATTTTTCGTTAAGGCTGGTACTCACTGCCCACCCAACCCAATTTTATCCGGGCACGGTGCTGGGTATTATGACAGATCTTATCGAGGCCGTAAAAGTTAACGATATCCCTACTATTGATGTGTTGTTGCAGCAGTTGGGCAAAACCCCCTTCTTTAACAAAACATCGCCAACGCCGGTTGATGAGGCCATTAGCCTTACCTGGTTTTTAGAAAATATATTTTATTATGCCGTATCGGGCATCCAGTCAAAACTGGAAGAGGAGTTTGATATTGACACCACCAACCAATTGCTTGAAATGGGCTTTTGGCCAGGCGGCGACAGGGACGGCAACCCCAACGTAACTACCGAAAGCACCAAAGAGGTAGCCAGGTATTTAAGGCAGCGCCTGTTCAGGTGCTACTACCGGGATTACAGGGTGCTTAAGCGCCGCATCACTTTCCGCGGGGTAGAAAAACCAATGGCCAAGCTGGAAAAACTGATTTACCGGAACGCGAATGAAAACCATGCAGACCCCAAAGACCTGCAGGCCGAACTATTGGATTTGCTGCAAACCATTAAACACACCCTGATAACAGACCATGATGGCCTGTTTAAAGATGTTGTAGAAAACCTGATTCAAAAGATCCGCCTGTTTGGTTGTTATTTTGCTACCCTTGATATCAGGCAGGACAGCCGCGTACTGCGTAATGTGTTTGACTATGTAACGTCGCAAACCGAAACCGGTGTTGTTGCCGGTTACCATGATTTTGAAGAAAAGGAAAAGCTTGAAGCGCTTCCGTTTAATGAGCTTGATTATCATCGCGCCGAAGATGCCGATGCCATGACCTGCGATACGCTGGACACCATCAGGCTGATAAAACAAATTCAGCACAGCAATGGCGAAAAGGCCTGCCAGCGTTTTATTATCAGTAACTGCCAGCGCGCATCTGATATTTTACAGCTGATTGACCTGTTTTTGTGGAGCGGATGGAAAAAGGACGAGTTAAAGGTTGATTTTATGCCGCTGTTTGAAACCGTGAACGACCTGGCCAATGCCGGCGAGATCATGGAGCAGCTGTATACCCACCCATATTACGCCGAACATTTAAAATTACGCGGCCAAAGGCAAACCATAATGCTCGGCTTCTCCGACGGAACTAAAGATGGCGGCTACCTGATGGCCAACTGGAGTATTTATAAAGCCAAAGTTGAAATGACGGCCATTGCCCGCAAGTACGGCATTAGCCTGGCTTTTTTTGACGGCAGGGGTGGTCCACCGGCACGTGGTGGCGGCAAAACACACCGGTTTTACGCCTCAATGGGTAACGAGATTGCTAACGAGCACATCCAGCTTACCATTCAGGGCCAAACGGTAAGTTCGCAATATGGCTCTGTTGAAACGGCGAGGTTTAATATGGAGCAATTGCTTAACGCGGGTATCATCTCGGCCCTGCATCCTAACCGTAAAGATTTGTTGGATACCAGGCACAAAACCCTGATATCGGAAATGGCCGATGAGAGTTACTCGCTTTTTATGGCATTGCGAGAGCATCCGTTGTTTTTAGAATACCTTGAAAAGTTTAGTCCGCTCAAATTACTATCAAAAATAAACATCAGCAGCAGGCCAACCAAGCGTGGCGGCGGTGGCCCAATGAAACTGGAAGACCTGCGTGCCATCAGCTTTGTAACCTCCTGGAGCCAGCTTAAACAAAGCATTCCGGGTTTTTACGGCGTAGGTACATCATTAAAAAAGATGAAGGACGAGGGCAACTGGTTGGAAGTGCAGGAACTATACCAAACATCGGGTTTCTTTAAAACCATGCTTGACAACTGTATGATGTCGATGTCGAAATCTGATTTCAGGGTTACCGCTTACCTGGAAAAAGACGAAAAGTTTGGCGAGTTCTGGAAAATGCTGAAGGAGGAGTTTGTGCTTACCCGTGCCATGTTATTGGAGCTAACCGGCAGCGCGGTGCTGATGGAGGAATACCCGGTTGAACGTAAATCAATCGCCATCCGCGAAAAAATTGTATTGCCGCTGGTTATTATGCAGCATTACGCCTTGCAGTGCTTAAATAACTGCAAGGACGAAGAGCTGATAGAAATTTACCGCAAGCTGGTGATCCGCACGGTTTACGGTATAGTGAACGCGGGGAGGAATTTGGCGTAAGCCAGCCCCCTCTAAATCTCCCCCGGTAGGGGAGACTTTTATTAGCAGGCGGCTTTTTAAGACAAAACAAAACGGCGGGACTTTCTTATGAAATCTCGCCGTTTTGTTTTCAAGTCTCCCCTACCGGGGGAGATTTAGAGGGGGCTCGGCTCCATCCCCGTAGATATAGCAAACCTGTTCCATGCGTTAATGGCGATGATAGCCAGGATTACCTGTGCTATATAAGCTTCATCCAAAACCTTTGCAACAGCTTCGTAGGTAGCATCAGATACATGGTGTTGTATCAGGGTTACCTCTTCGGTTAAAGCCAGGATAGCCCGTTCTTCTTCAGTAAAAAATGGCGTTTCGCGCCAGGCGTTCAGGGCGTAAATACGTTGCTCGGTTTCGCCGGCTTTGCGGGCGTCTTTGGTGTGCATATCTATACAAAAGGCACAGCCATTGATTTGCGACGCGCGGATTTTGATCAGTTCGCGGTGGGTTTTGCTTACAATGCCTTTGGCAACGTATTGATCAAGGTTTAATAATATTTTGTAGGCTTCCGGGTCGGTTTTACCGATACTTACTCTTGTTTTCATTTTGTGTATTGTTTTAATACCCCAAAGGTGGCGACAAAACAGGCTTGAAAAAATGAATCAAGATTAAGAAAATGAGGGATAGCTAAACTTTTTTTGCCCTTATTTTACTCATAAACTGCGGCGTAAAACCCAGGTACGATGCCAGCATGTATTGTGGTACCCGCTGCATAAATGCCGGGAACAGGCTGCTGAAGTGGCGGTAACGTTCTTCGTCACTCATGCCGTAAATGTATTTGATACGTGTTTGGGTTGCGCTAAAAGCCCGTTGTTGTACTATCCTAAAATAACGCTCCAGTTTAGGTACGGCTTCAAATAGCTCCTCCTGTTTGTTTTTGCTGATGCTGATAACTTCCGTGTCTTCAACAGCCTGGATATAGTAGTAGGATGGTCGGCCGCTTTCCAGGCTGTCAAAATCGGTCATCCACCAATTTTCAATAGCAAACAAGGTAGTTTGTTCATTCAGTTTTTTGTTGATGAAATACAGGCGCAGGCAGCCCTTACCTACAAAAAAAAGTTCCTTACAAACACGCTCCGGTTCCAGCAGGAATGTTTTTTTCCTGACCGCTTTTACAGTTACCGCTGCATTAATCAGCTGTTCCTCATCCGCAGTAAGCTGAACAAATTTTTTAATATGGTTTGTAAGGGTAGATTGCACATACAATAATACAGGTAATCGGCGGTTTGTACAAAAGGAGTAAAGAGGGTACAAAATCAACCGTCACCGATTATTATCTGCTCATGACGTATTCTACTTTCGAGGTACGCAGGCCTGTCACCCTGAGCCTGTCGAAGAGTCGCGCGGAGAGGCCTTTGCCCGCTATGGTTCGACAAGCTCACCATGACAGCCCTTTTTATAACGTCATTCATTAGCCATTCCCGCGGTCTGTGTCCTCACAGACCGCTATCCGATTGCCGGTTGGTTTGAGCAGGTTGCTCCGAAATATATAAAGGGAAGATGCCTGTGGGGACACAGGCATCGGAAAATGACAATAGGTTGTTTTACATCCCGCAGCCTGTGTTTTCACAGGCCGCTATCCGAATGCCTGTCTTTTTAAATTATTTCTCCAGGTATTCTTTCAACGATATGCCTGTAATATGTGTCCAGCCGGCCACAAAGTTTTCGCGTTTGAATGATGGCAAATTCGGGAAGGTTTCCAGGCCTGCATGCGTAAGTTTAAGCCGGGTTCCGTCACCTTCGGGGAATAACTCCCATGTTACTTCCGAATAGCCCTCATAGCCATCGTACGTCCAGCTGTGGGTAATTTTGCTGCCGTCAACCACCTCGGTAACCTTACACTTGTGTAAAAACTCTGTGGTGCCATCTCCGCCGGTAAATTCAAATTCAAAGCCCACTTCGGGTTTAAAATCGGCTAACTTAAAATACCATTCCGCCATTTTATTAACATCGGTAATAGCCGCCCAAACTTTGCTGATGGGGGCTTTGTAAATGCGCTCAATTACAAAAGGTTCTGTGTTCATAGCTTTTCAATTTTTTGTTTATATAGATGGTGTGTTTTGTTCGTTGGTTAAAAACGCGTCAAGGGCATCCAGTTTGTTTGTCCAAAACCGACGGTACTGTTCGGCCCAGTCGGTAACTTGTTTTAATTGCTTTAGGTCGGCCCTGCAATAGCGTTCGCGGCCATGTTGTTTAATCACCAGTAGGCCACATTGGGTCAGTATTTTGATGTGTTTGGACACCGCTGGTCGGCTCATATTAAAATTATCGGCAACGGCGTTCAGGTTCATGCTTTGGTGGGCAATCAGGTTGATGATCTCACGGCGGGTAGGATCGGCAATGGCTTTAAAAACGTCTCGGTGCATATGTTAAAAATGGCTATATGAAACCATTTGGTTACAAATATATATGAAACCAAATGGTTACGCAATGGTTTGTAAAAAAAAATGCTGTATCGATTTTCCGGGCAGCACAACGGCATTAAAAAACCAGGAATAGCCATTTGAAGATACCGGTGAAACATACCGGCCAATTGAATTCCGATGTTAAAATCGAGTTTGGAATACTATGGACCACCGAAGGTGCATCACAGGTTAGCTATAGGACGTCTGGAGGGTTTTCAAAAGGAGTGAAGCGGTGTATCAATGGTATATGGAAAGGTAGCTTGCGAAAATATAAATTAGTGATTATTAAATAATTGAAAATTTGAAGCAACTTATTTGTCGGATGGGTTTTTCTTTTTGTTCAAGAGCATATCTACCATTTTGGTCAAACGTTCGTCGCGGGTTTTTTCCTGTTTGGCCGTTAGTATCCAAAGCACATATTCTTTTTTGTTACTGTATGATAGCTGCTGGTACCAGGCCATTGCCGGCGGATGCTGCTCAATTGTACTTTTTATATAGTCGGGTAGGATAACCGCCTTATTATCAACATCAATATAAGCGCTGTGCTCGTTATTACGAATACCATCGTTGCGTCCTTCGGATACTTTTACCTTATCCTGCGGGCGAAAACGCAAGGCAGTCCAGGTTTCATTTATGGCGGCAGATGCAACCGGGCGCAGTCCATAAACGGTGGGTTCGTTCCAGATGCTCATCATCTCCAGGTCGGTGCTGATTTTAGAAGTTTTTTTGGGATAAATGATCCAGAAAACAGCGTCATCTTTTAATACCGGGGCAATTACTTTAAGCTCGGATGCCAGTTCCTGGCTATTGGTTACAAATAAAAGTACGCCGTTAAAATTTCCGGTTGTATTAAAAACAATTTCGGCATCGTTGGGCAGCGGCAGTAAGCTATCCAGGAAATTAGCCGGTGAATTATGCAATAACCAACGGGAATTGGCTTTTATCTGGAGCTTTTTGGTTAAGGCGTTCATTTTTGTTCATGGTTAATGGTTCATAGATCATGGTTAATAGTTCATGGCCGAACAAGTTACAAACTTTAAAAGAAACTATAAATTTCGGTATATGCTCATTGATCAACACAAAGCTGTTTGCAATTTTTGCGCTTAAAAGGAACCATGAACCATCAACTATGAACCATGAACAAAAATCAACCAATAGCCAGCTTGGCAAAAAAATCCCACAGCACAATGCCGGCTGATACTACAATGTTGAAGGAGTGTTTGGTGCCAAATTGGGGGATTTCGATGCATGCGTCTATGGTTTGCATGACCTCGTCACTTACGCCGTTTACTTCGTTGCCAAATATGAGGGCGTATTTTTGGGTGGCATCGGGAGTGAATTCATTGAGCATGGTGCTGTTTTCGGCCTGCTCGACGGCAATAATCTGGTAGCCCTCACTGCGTAATTTTTCAATAGCCTGCAGCGGAGTTTCGTAATAAGTCCAGTTTACGGATAGGGTTGCACCCAGGGCAGTTTTTTCAATTTCGCGGTGCGGGGGTTGGGCAGTAATACCACAGAGGCAAATTTGCTCAACCGCAAAACCATCCGAAGTACGAAAAATGGAGCCGATATTGTGCATGCTGCGCACGTTATCCAACACTACGGCAACCGGCAGCTTAGCTTGTTCTTTAAATTCATCAACCGAAGCCCGGTTCAGCTCATCTAATTTTAATTTGCGAATCTCCATAGTGGTTCATTAGTTCACTGGTTCATTAGTTCATTGGTCTTTTATGACGGGTTAATGAACTAATGAACCACTGGAGCGCAAAAGTATCGATTAATAGCTTAAATAACCACTTCGTTTAGTAAGCCTACGCCGTTGCCTATTAATGAGCTGTATACCGATGGTGCGTAACCTATTTTGCGGGTATAGTATTCGGTAACGCCTTTGCTATAATCTTCAAAGGCATCGCCTTTTACCAAGGCTATAGCGCAGCCGCCAAAGCCTGCGCCTGTCATGCGGGCTCCGGCTACGTTGGGGTTTGTTTTACTGTATTCGGCAACGGTATCCAATTCGATGCCGCTTACCTCGTACAAATCGCGTAGCGAATCGTGCGAGGCGTACATCAGGCGGCCAAATTCATCCAGGTTGTTGCCGGCCAATGCTTTGGCTGCAAGTTTTACCCGGTCGTTTTCTTCAATAACGTGTTTGGCGCGTTTCAGTACGGTAGGGTTGGTAATCAGGTACTGGTATTTGCCGAAGGTTTCGGCATCGATATCGCATAAGTAGTTGATGTTCAATTCCTGCTGTAATGCTTTTAAAGCGGTTTGGCATTCTTCTACACGTTCGTTGTACTTTGATTCGGCCAGTTTGCGGGGCTTGTTGGTATTGATGATAGCCAGCACATATTCGCCCAGGTTACTGTCAACCGCTTCGTAATCAAGCGTATCGCAATTCAGCATCAGGGCTTTGTTTTTTTCGCCGAAGGCAACTGCAAATTGGTCCATAATACCACAGTTTACGCCAATAAAGTTGTTCTCAACTGACTTGGATAGTTTAACCAAATCAAGCTTGCTGTAACCGCTATTAAAAATATCATTTAAGGCGAAAGAGGTTACTACCTCGATAGAGGCCGACGATGACAAGCCTGAACCGATAGGGATATCACCGTAAAAAAGCATGTCGAGGCCCTGTAAATCATGACCTTCCTGTATAAAGCTGTTGATTACACCGATTGGGAAATTAAACCAGGTTTCGCCAACTTTTTCATATGATGCCTGTAAGGGAGTATCTTGCTGCTCGCTGAAATTTAAACTTCTGAAACGGAAAATACCATCCTCATTGGGCGATGTTAACAGGTAAGTGCCAAAAGTGATGGCGCAGGGCATAACCAGCCCCCCGTTATAGTCGATATGTTCGCCGATAAGGTTTACGCGTCCTGGTGAGAAGTAGGCGTTGTCGGCTTCTTTATTAAAGATGTTGATAAATTCCTGGTGCAGATTATTCTTCATTATTCGGGTTATATTACAATTGGAAAACAAATATTGTAAAAATTGTCAAGTTTACATTTATAAATGTAAATTAATTTCAAAAAAACATCAAATTTTTATGAGAAATATTGAGGTTTTGTATGGATTTTTAATTTTATAGCTTTACATCCGGCAAAAAATAAAGACCAACCTTATCGGTTGGTTTTTACCAAAATTTAAAACTCATGAAACAATACCTGGTTACCGGTTATGATTATACCGACGAAGGCGCCCTTGAACGCCGCATGAATGTACGCCCGCATCACCTTGATGGGATTAAGGAGCTTAAAGCAAACGGCAATTTTATTGCCGCTGCTGCCTTTTTAAACGATGAGGGCAATATGATAGGCTCGGTAATGATGCTTCAATTTGAATCCGAAGAGCAATTAGATGCCTGGAAACTGGCCGAGCCTTACGTAACCCAAAATGTTTGGGAATCTGTAGATGTGAAGCCTATTAAAGTGGCGGTTATTTAGTGGGCAGTTTTCAGTTAGCTGTTCATTAATTGCAAACTCAGCTTCCGTCATAGTGAAAATTTAAGACTGCAAACTGCCTACCGCAAACTGCCAACTATTCTCTTCCCACCCGCCAGTGGTTCATTTGCCAGTAGCCTTCGGCATCTTTGGTGTAAAACGCGGTATAGCCGATGCCCATCATATTAAAATCGAAAGCAAATTCGGTTACAGTGGGGTCATCGGGTAAAAAATTGGGGAGTACGCTATCGGCAACTAAAGCTATTTGTTCACTTAGCTCGTCCTTATCGTTTTTAACAACTTTAATTTCGGTGCTTTTTATATAATCTTCCAGGTTTTTAAACTGGTAATCGGGCATGGGGGCAAATTCGTCCTTAAGCTTGCGGGCGGCTTTAAACGCATCTGCAAGGCTTTGTTGTTTATAGGCTTCCATGGCTTTTAATAAATCGGGGGCAGATATTTCGGGCACGCCATCGGCACCGGTGGTGTAAAAGCTGTTTAGTATTTCTTCTTTGGTTTTCATGTGCAGGGTATGACTTTAATACAAAACAAAAGGATGCAGTAAAATTAACCACATCCTTTTGCTTTTAGTCTTAAATAGCAAATTAATTACAAATCGCCAAGGCTGTTCAGCACATCCATATCGTCTTCGGATAGTTGAATGTTGGCTGTTTTCATATTTTCTTCCAGGTGTTTAACGCTCGAGGTGCCCGGGATGAGCAATATATTTGGCGAATGGTGCAGTAACCAGCTTAAAGCAACCTGGTGAATGGTAACGCCATGTTTACCGGCCACACGTTGCAATACTTCTTCGCCTTTTACATTGCCGCCACCAAGCGGGAACCAGGGGATAAAGGCGATATTGTGTTCGCGTGTGTACTCCAATTCAGCCTCCCATTTACGGTTATCAACGCTGTACATGTTTTGTACCGATACCACCTCAAAAAACTGTTGTGCCAATTGTATATCCTGCACACTCACCTCAGATAAGCCTATGTGTTTAATTTTGCCATCCTGTTGTGCTTTTTGCAACACTTCGAATGATTTTTCGGCAGGCACTTTTGGGTCAATGCGGTGCAGTTGGTACAGGTCGATCCTTTGCAGCCTAAGGCGTTTAAGGCTTCCTTCAAGGGCCTGCGTTAAATGCGCGGGCGATGAATCAATTGGCCATTCGTTAGGGCCGGTACGCAGCAAGCCGCCTTTTGTTCCAATAACCAGGTCGGCGGGGTAGGGTACAAGGGCCTCGGCAATTAATTGTTCAGATATAAATGGGCCATAACTATCGGCCGTATCAATAAAATTAACGCCCAGTTCAACCGCGCGTTTAAGAACACGGATACACTCTTTTTTATCATTGGGTGGCCCCCAAATACCCGCGCCTGTAATGCGCATGGCGCCATATCCCAGGCGGTTTATTTTGAAATCGCCCCCTAAACTGAAAGTTTTTTCAAATGAACTTGTTGTTGTTGCCATATTGTTATTGTTGATTATAAATGAACTCAAATATGGACGCATTGTTTGGGGGGAGTATCAAGTAGTAAGTATCAAGTATCAAGATTTTTGCTGACGGACAGGATTGCTGCAATTTTTAGTGGCAAGGAGTTAATAAAAAATCTTGATACTTACTACTTGATACTAAAAAACAATTTAGAATTTCCTTCCTCAATCTGGCGCGAGAATGACGGGCCGTTGAGAGCGCAATGGCTTCTCGTGCCGATGGTGGTTTAAATACATGGCGGCAAGGCACGAGTAGCCCACCTTTACAGGCCTTTACGCGGATACTCGCGCCAGGATGGGGGGAGTTTTTAAAATCCGGTAATCCGATTAATCTCATAAAATCCGGGTTCAGATAATCTTGCGTTAGGGATCGGCGCGGATACCGGCCAATGTGGCTAAGGCCTGTGTAGTATGAGCAGAGAGCCCGGCCGCAGGCAATGCCCACCTCAGTATCAAGTAGCGAGTATCAGGTATCAAGATTTTGATTGTTAGGTGATCAGACATTCCAGCTAATAGATGGTGTGCCGTAGTCTTGATACTTGATACTTGCGACCGGATACTAAAAATTGCAGCAGTCTTGATACTCGCTACTTGATACTAAAAAGCTATCTTTCCATAAAAAAATAACCACCATGACCGATCAGAATTTTACCAATCACAGGCGCTTTGCGCCAGGCTATCATTACGTATTAACCCTTTTGCTTTTAGTCGGCGTTGTATCGGCTATTGTAAATGCGGTATTGCAATGGGGCACCGGCGGACTGATGGCCTCGCTGCTGATATTGCTGCTGTTTATCTGTTTGCTGTTTGTTTTTATAATGATGCGCACCTTTCCGTTAAAGGCGCAGGACAGGGCTATACGCGCCGAAGAGAGCCTGCGTTATTTTATACTTACCCGCCAGCCATTAAGCAGAAACCTTAGTATTGGTCAGATAGCTGCCCTCCGTTTTGCGGCCGATGAGGAAATGGTGCAGCTTGTTGAAAAAACACTGACAGATAACCTTAAACCCGATGAAGTTAAAAAAGCGATCCAAACCTGGCGGGCCGACCATCATAGGGTGTAGGGTTAAATTCTAAACCCCAAAATCTAAATCCTAAACTCTAAACTCCAAATTCGAAGATTGGAAGCCAAGGTATTAAATTGAACCACTGAATTTTAGGATTTAGAGCTTAGAATTTTGGGTTTTCAACTTACCTCCAGGCCCCCAAAATAGCGCCCATCAGCGTTAGGGATACCAAGCTGTAGCCGCCGTTAATAAATATCAGCCGCCAACTTTTAAGTTCGAAAAGGCTCATGGTGGCAATGGCGCAAAATGTCCAGACGCCGGCAAGAGCGCCTGCTGTTGTCCCCCAGACCAGGTCTGTTTTTGCATCGGCCAAAAAGGCTGCCAGGTTTGCGGCCATAATGAGTGAAAAGATGGCGGTCATTCCAAAAATCTTTAGCTTGTTGCCGGCCTTTAAATCGTCTTCATTAAGTTTATTGTCGGCTATCCATGCTTTGGCGAACATTATTGGCGAATACCAGATACCGCCTACTAAAAATGAGGAGAGAGCAGCCACCACAACGGCAGCCCAGTTGATTAATTTAGGATCCATGATGATAAGTTTATGTGTGATTTACGTGTAATTAAAGTTATCTGTTTTTGGATCAAACAACAAAGATTTTTTGTGGAATAAGGGGGCTAATTTTATGATCGGGACGATTTTATTACTACCTATAACATGTTGTAATTTCGATTGCGCAGGCTTGTCACCCTGAGCCTGTCGAAGGGGCGTGCGGAGAGGCCTTTGCCCACTATGGTTCGACAGGCTCACCATGACAACGCTCTTTAGTATGTCATTTTCCCTTCAGAATTTTGTGGAATTTTACGACTTCCTATGACTAATTTGGTTTTACACAAACACCGGCTTTGAACGCTGGCTAAGACTCACCCGGTCTACGCTGCGCTGGGCCACCCTCTCTCCGGTTGACGCCGCAAAGAGGGTTAACTCCAATTTTCTATTTCGCCCCTCTATGCGACGCAGTCGAAGAGAAGGGGCAGGCGGGCGGATCCCCGTCGGGGTGAGTCGACTCGCCCCTTGCAAAAAAATCTACTTCACATTAAAGTGTATTACCTGCCTGCCTAAATTACCATCGCCATCAAGGCCCTCGATAATGGCCCGGTATGAGCCGCGGGCGTCGCTGTTGTAAAAGTTAAAGGTGGCTACGCCATTTTTATCGGTAATTACTTTAGGGTTCCAGTAAATGGTGTTCCTTAGGTCGAGCCCTATTACGCTGCTTTTGCCAACCTCGTACTTAGGTACGTAAAAATCTTTTGCCTTGCTATAGCCCTGTACCGCAAACGTAATTACATTTTGTTTGGGTATCAAAGCCATTAATTGCGACAGCGAAATTTTTTGAGTTTTAACCACTTTTTTGTGGATGATCATAACCCCTTTTGTGCCGTTTACACGGTTTATGCCGCTTAAACCATCGTTCAAAAATATCTCTACCGATTCTACATCATCGCCACTCATTGATGCCAGGTTGTTAACATCAATCTGGGCACTGTTAATATAAATTTGTACCGGCGTGGTTTTTTTTCCCTGGTTGTAATCGCGGGTTACATAGAAGTTATTATCCGCATAGGTTAAACCAAGCGCCATGGTGCTTAAGCAATTGATCAAAATAGGGCAGCCTTTCAGTTGCTCCGGGTTTATTTCATGATCGGCTTGCGGGCTTAGGCCAGAAAATGTGCCATAATCATTATGGCTGGCTTTTTTAACAACAGCTTTTGCCTTAATTACTACCTCTTTCAGCACCCTCGAGCTTTGATATTGTTTATGGCTGTTTTCCAGGTACGGGCGGATAACGCTATCAATGTTCACAATTTCGTCGGCTACATTGGGGTTTTTGTTTACTTTTTGATAAAGTTCGCCGTTAACGTTTATCACCATGTTTCTGCCGTTGGGGTTATTGCGGGCACTCAGCGTGATTTTTGAAGTATCTCTCACCATTACATCCGAAAACTTGAAGTTGCCTGTCATATCGGTGAGGGTTTCGGCCGAAAAATTATTATCTGGCACAATAAGGCGAATGCTGCCCTTGCTAACCGGCAGCCCGGTATTGGTGCGTAATATACCCGATACTTCGATGCCCTGCTCAGGTGCTGTATAAATAGGAGGGTTTTTATCGGCCAGTATGTCCTCGTAATTAAAACGGGTATAACCCTGGGTAAGCATCAAAATATCAAGATTGTCTGATTTTTCCTGGTCGGGTTTATTAAAGTAGTAGTTGGGTTTTTCGATATAGCCTTTAAGATCAGATGTAAGCAGGATGTAACTTAATATGGTTTGCTCGTTATTTTCTTCGGATGGGATGGTGGCATCGTCCAAAACGGCTACCGAAAAGCTGCCTATTACCGGGGCAGTTTTGTTAAGCGCCGTTACCGATATTTTTACGTTTTGGCGAACAGTATATGATGGCTTATCGGTTTTCAAATTAAGGCTCAGCTGATCGTTATGCTGTATAAATACCAGGCGCTGGCACAATGCATAGCCCCCCGATGAAAACAACGTGATTTGCAATATGCCGGTGGGGAACTTTGCTTTCGGGATAGCTGCCGAGTAGCTTAGATCTTTTAATACGGTAGAAGCGGCGTAATAAATAACACCCCCGCTTTGCGCTACCAGGTAAAAGCTTTTGTTTTGTTTGCGCTGCAAAAACACATCATTTGCGGCTATTTTTATGTTAAGATTATCAGGGTCGCTGTTATTAACGGTAAGGCCTATGCCCATACTTTGCACCCTTGGTAACTTGTATACAGCCGATGAGCCGTTGGGGAAAGTTACAGTAGCTGTGTATGTTTTGCCGCTTTCGGGTGTTAAGCCAAACACTCCCATACCAAGGTGGGTCGATGTAAATGTGGTTATTTCGGTTCCGGCATCGTCGGTTATTTTACCCTTAGTATCGGCTCCCAGGCCTTTGGCGTTGATGGCTTTAAATGCTACTTTGGTGCGCACGCCATTGGTTAGCTGCCCACTTTCGGGAAAAAATTGTACGTCGAAATTGGTTATAGATCCTGTTAGCGGGAATGTGTTGGTAATAAAATTGCGGTCGCCCATATCAATTGCCGTCACCAGCGATCCTGATGTAAGGGTTGGGGCGTCATTTTCCGGCAGTTCAACCAATAAGTTACCCTTGGCATCGGTTGTGCCTTTGCCTTTGGCTATGGCGTCGCCGTTGCGCACCAATTGCCAGCTTACTTTTTTATCTGCATAAGGTGCACTTGTAGGGTCTTTGTAAACAATGTTGGCATTTAGCTTAATCAGGCCACCCTTTTTGCCCGAGCTTTTATAACTGATGAAAGTATTCACCTTATTATCAATAGCGTTACCAATGTTAATGGTACGGTCATAAAAATATTCGGCATCAAAATTACGCATCCAGTTGGTGTATGCCCTTATGCGGTAGGTGCCTTGCTTAATTGTTTCGCCATCCAGCGTAATATTTCCGTTGGCAAAGCCGCTTTTAAGGGGCAGCCGCAAGCCTGCTATTACCGAATCCTGGCTGTTAAGTAAATCTACATAAACAATGCCGCTTAAGGCCGAAGGCTGGTGTTTCTCCACCGTTACGTAAGCTTTAAGCCAGATGGTATCGCCGGCTGCATAATAAGGCTTATCCAGGTGCAGGTAAACTTTTTCTATCGGAAAGGATGTTGAATACTTCGCGGTTTTTTCGATAACGGAATTAATAGGAATACTATCCTGCTGGGCCATTGCGGCTAAGCCAAAAGATAAAAACAGCGATGCTACGAGTAAAAATTTTCTTGATATCATTAATATAATATAAAGCGGCTAACGGGGCTAATATAAACATTTAGGGCTGTTGCATACGGGGCGCATAAAGCATTTAACATTTTTTTACAAACTGGCAGGATTTGAACGATGTTTTACAATGAACGCTTAAAATTAAGCTGCATTGTTTTGCATGGCGAAAGTTAAAGCCATTTGGCAGCATAGCACAGAAAATAACATGATTGTTACTTTTTGCAATGAAAAACACCTGCAGAGCAGCGCTATTTAGCCGATGATATTTTACCTTCAACATGTACAGATACCATGCTGGAATGTACAATACCCAGCGTGGAGCCTGGCTTTACATTAAGATAAAGCTTAAAATAGCTCTCCATAATACCACTGGCCATCCGGTTATAGGCCTGGGCAAATTCGGGTCCGCTGATGGCAAGATCAATAAGGGGGATGCCGTAATGCATGCCGCCCTTATCATCGATATACATGGTGAATGAATAATAAAAATCCTTGTACGCTTTGTTGATCACGATATCATAAGTAGGGTCGAGGTAATCGTCGGACGGGTCGAAATTATTTTCGATAGTGGGTTTTGTAGTGCGGCGGCTTACTGTTACCTGTGGGCTGCGGCTGGTAATTTGGGCCGGCTGCCTTGCCGAAAACTGTTTTTTATAATCGGCATTTGCTTTTGCCGCCAGTGAGCGGATAAACAAAGTATCCTGCCGGCTGGGGTGCCTTAGTATCGATGTATCGGTGTGCAAAACGTTTTTTACGTAATTATCTGCATAAAAGGTCATGTATACTTTGGTGCCCTTGATATCAAGCGAATCGCCTTTTTGTTTAATAATTTCAAGGATAAGGCTGTCTTTAGTCATTTTTTGCACTTTTAGCCAGGAGCGTGCGGCATTAAAAATAGAATCGTACCCGCGTGTAAGCGGAAAATTGATAAATGCCTTTTTTGTAGGGCTGTATATGCTTACCGAATCATCAGATACAAACTTAAGCTTCCATTGCGGCTCCAGCTGGTAGCCATATTCGTTAAATGACAATCCGTTTTTTTGCCTGCGTTTTACTTCTGAATAGTTGATGCCGTTATAAGGCTTAAAGTCTATTAATTCTTTTTTTTTATTGCCCGGTCCTCCGCAGCCCATTTGTGCAAGCGAGATGATAGTAAGCAGTATAAAACCAGCCGGTTTTATTGTTTTTATATTGATAGATAGCATACGGCTTAAAGATATATATAATTCAATAAACCGCTAAAACGGACTTTTAGATTTTGAAACTTAGGGGTTTCTGATGAAATATTTCTTCCTATCTATCTCAAAATGGCTTACCAATGAACGAATTAGGTGCTGAACTGACAAATTAACTACTCGCTTTTAAGGCTTTTTACAGGATTGGCTATCGCAGCTTTAATGGTTTGGAAACCCGACGTAATGATGGCTACAACAACCATTCCGCCGCCGCTTGCGGCAAATATCCACCAGCTAATGGGGGTACGGTCGGCAAAACTTTGCATCCATTTGTTCATTGCCAGCCAAGCTATCGGTGTTACCACAACAAATGCAAGCAATATCAGCATCACCAGCTCCTTTGAAAGTAAAGCCACTATTTGGCTAACCGAGGCACCTACAACCTTGCGGATACCAATTTCTTTGGTGCGCTGGTTTGTAGTGTAAATAGTAAGCCCCAAAAGGCCCAGGCAGCCAATGATGATAGATAATGCGGTTGCCCAGCTAAGCAGGGTAGAGGTGCGTTGCTCGCTTTCATAAAAACGGGCAATATTTTCATCAAAAAAATGGTAATCGAAATCCTGTTCGGGGTAGGTTTGTTTCCATGCGATGTGCATGGCTGTTATGGCTTTTTCCCAATCGCCGGGGGCGGTTTGCGGGTTTAGGGCAATGTGAAAAATCCGGTTAAAATACTGTCCGGGTTGTATAAGCAATATAACCGGTTTAATGGCATCGTGTAGTGATGATTGATGAAAATCAGAAAGCACACCTACTACCTGCCGGTGGTCGCCATGAAAGGATATGGGTTTTCCAATTGCATCTGCCGGGTTTTTAAAGCCAATAACTTTGGCATAAGTTTCATTGATGAGCATGCCGCTCAGGGAGTCCCGTTGTTCAAGCGTTCGGCCTTTTAATAGTTTTAAATTATATATTCTGGTATAGTTTTCGTCCCCAAACTTGGGTAATACATCGGTTTTAATCTCTTTTTTGCCATCGTTGTAGGTGGCTTGTTCCATATCTGTATAGTTGGATGCAGGCGCATCTATACCCATACTTAACTGGTTAACCTGCGGAATTGCCATTAATTTATTCCTGAATAAGTACTGAACCTGCATCGACCGGTTTTGCCATGGGCTCTCAATAATAAGGATAGCATCTTTTTTATACCCCAGGTTTTTATTTAGCGCATAGTACACCTGTTTGCTCACCAACACTGTTGCCATTACAAAAAATTGAGCTATAACAAACTGGGTAACAGTTAGTGTTTTACGTAAAAAGACGTTGCTGTTTTGCCGGCTGTGGTAGCCCGATTGATTTTTAAGTACCTGTAGTGTTTTATAACCCGATAGCACCTTGGCCGGGTAAAATCCTGCAAGCAAGCTTACTAATACAGTTAAACCAAGTAAAAACAGGATAATGCCCGGATTGGTAAAATCTGCCTTTAGGCCTGCCGGCGTAAAACCTGAAAATGCTTTTAACAAAACCGGGGTAAGCGCGGTTGATATCATAACCGCCATTAGTGTGATACAAAAGGTTTCGAACAAAAACTGGAATACCAGTTGCTTACGGCTGCTGCCCAACGTTTTGCGGATGCCTATTTCCTTGGCCCTTTGGGTAGCCTGCGCTGTTGTCAGGTTGATGAAATTAATGCAACCCAACAATAGTAACATGATGGCGATTGCTATTAAACCATATAAAGCTGGCTTATTGGCTGTTGGCCGGTTATAAAATATACCGTACGGGCTATCAAAATGCATATCGGCAAGTGGCTGTAAACGTAGCTGGTAAGATGAACGATTAAATTGCTGATCAGTAGCGGTATGTGCTTTTAATATGGCATTTAATTGTTTCTCAACCGATATTGGATTTGCACCAGGTGCCGTTCTTATAAAATATTGGTCCCAGGCTAAATTTGTATTGGGGTGCCAATCGGTAAATTTATATTGCAGGGTTTTGATTGCCTTAAAGGTGTTATATGAAATAAAATCATGAAAGGCAAGATCGGTGTTACCTGCAGGTTGCTCAACAATGCCGGTAACCACGGAAGTTTGCTGATCATAGTGCCTGTCGTAAATAATTGTTTTACCCACCACGTCGGAAGGCGAAAGGTTGGGGAAATATAGTTTAGCCCTGGCCGCTGTTAATACCACCTGGTTAATCCCGGTTAAAGCCGTTTGCGCCGTGCCTGCAAGCCAGTGATAGTTGAACAGGTTAAAATAACGTTCATCGGCATAAATCATATCGTCCTGCTCTTTGTAACGGGTGCCGGCGGTTTGGCTGTTAGGTATCACCACATCAAGGTGCGCTATGGTTTCAAAAGGGGCTGCGTTTTCTATCCCGGTTGCCTCTTTTTTTGCAGCATCGGCCAACGGTACAGGCGATGCGCTGCTGTAAGATAAATTGCCATTAAAGGTATAGCTGGTAACCACACGATAAATGCGATTGCCATCGTGGTGGAATTTATCAAAAGTAAAATCAAAGTGTACTATGAGGTATATAACCAGTGCGGCGCTTATGCCTACAGATAAGCCGGTGATGTTAATGAGCGTGAAAAGTTTGTGACGCCAGAAATTCCGGACAGCTGATTTAAGGTAAGTTTTTATCATTGTTGTTAACTGATTATAGGTTTAATGGTTAACGTAGGGCTAGTTTATTTATTGGAACCGCTGTTTTATATTCCTGTTATTCCCTGCACATGAATGTTAATTTCGCTGGCATGCAGCATATTCAATGTTTTGCCTGGTGTAACTTTCAGGTAATGTTTTAAATAGCTGTTCATGACGGCGGTAGATTGACGTATGTAGTCGTCTTTTAAGGATTGGCCAAGAAAGGGGATGAGCGGCTCATTATAATGCATTTGGCCATCAGCATCAATATATACACTAAATGAGTAATAAAAATCGGCGTACGCTTTACTTATCACGATATCAAACGTTGGGTTCATATAATCGTCAGATGTATCAAAATGATTAAGCAGATCACCTTCGGCAATCCATTTTTTTACTTTCACCATGTGGCTTGTGCTTGTTAAAGTGGCGGGCTGCCGGGCTGCAAATGCTTCGGTATAATCTTTATTAGCGGCATCAGATAGTCTTTTGATGAAGAGCGAATCTTTGTGGTTTGCTCTTTTTAAAATCGTGGTATCTGTGTGCAGGGTGTTTTTGATGTAATCATCAGCATAAAAAGTCATATAAATTTTTATGCCACGGGTGTCAACGGTGTCGCCATATGATTTAATTATTTCAAGTTTCAAGCTATCCCGGTTCATTGCTTTTACTTTGAGCCAGGTACGCGCGGTATTAAAAATAGAATCGTAGCCACGTGTTAACGGAAAGTTGATGAATTTTCCCTTTATTGGGCTATAGATGCTTGCCGAATCGTTGGATACAAAGTTGATACGCCATTGAGGCTCCATCTGGTAACCATAGTTTGTGAACGAAAGTCCGTTTGCTGTAAGTCGCGAAATTTCTGAATAAGCTACTCCCCATACCGGTTTAAACGATATCAGGTCTTTTTCACCGTTATGTTTAACCACAGGAGGCTGTTTACAGGCAAGGTTAATGAATATTAAAAGTGTTAGCAGTAATGCAGGCAGCTTTGTTTTGATTATCATCAGGTAAAGGATTTTAGCTTTAAATATAGGTTATTGATTTAATAAAATAATATTTGCCTGGCTTTTATACTATTGCCTGGCTTGTAATTTTAAAACCAACCGGCGGCTGAGTAGTTAAAGAATAAAGCAAGAAATCATGGGAGTTGAAATAGAACGTAAATTTTTAGTTGATGGCGATCAATGGCAACAAATGCCAAAGCCGATAGGTACGTACTTTAGGCAAGGCTATATTTTAAGCGAGCCGGGTAAAACTATCAGGGTTCGTGTAACGCCTGATGAGGGTTTTATTACCATAAAAGGAGGCACTACCGGCTTAAGCAGGTTAGAGTATGAGTATGCAATTCCTGCCGTGGATGGTGAAGAGCTGTTGGATAATTTTGCCATATCCGAACTGACAAAACGCAGATATCGGATTGATGTTGGCGGCAAGGTGTGGGAAGTAGACGAGTTTTTAGGCGATAACAAAGGCCTGCTGGTTGCCGAAATTGAACTGGAAAGTGAAGACGAAAAATTTATACTGCCGCCCTGGGTTACCACCGAGGTTAGCGGCGATGCAAGGTATTACAATTCAAATTTATCGGTAACGCCATTTTGCAAATGGTAGCAAAATCAGGCGCACTCGGGCAAACCCAGTAAGATATCCGTTTCAGGATCGCCGCTGATGGTTTTTACATATTTGTTGCCTTTGGGGCAAAGGGCCGGTATCAGGCAGGTTTTGTTGCCATATTCGTCAATAATATAGGCTTCACCGTCCTCGTTCTTTATCCAGTCGTAAAGTTTAGCACGTTCGGTTATCCCTTTAACGTTTATTCGTTCGTTAATCCACTCCAGTAATTCTATTGCCACATACGGGTTATCGTGTGGCGTTTCATCGGTTTTAATACAAAGAATACGTACAGCCATGGTTAAAATACTTTAATTAATCAGGTGCGATAAAATTAAAGCAAAAAGAAAAATGCTGAAATAGGTGTTTTCACCCATTTGGGCATACGTAGTTTTACTTATGGGCTACTACAATTGCCTGAACTGATGCCTGGAGCAAAATGCTGCAACGAGAGGAAGTGCCGCAATACAATCTCCTTAAAATACAAAAGCCCTGGTTTAAGCATAACTCAACCCAGGGCTTTTGCGGTTAATAAAAATATTAAGCCCAGCCAGTACCTTTTTTAGCGTTACCATTGGCAATATGCTCTTCGGCAGTGGCTTTGCCCATGATAGCAGCCATTTTGTTACCTGCACCATCCGTACCGGTAGCAATGTACCTTCCAGATTTAATGTCGATCACGGGATCAACCATTGGTACATTCTTAGTTTTGGTTTTCACTGAATACGCGGTAATACCGCTTCCTTTTTCTGTTGCCATGATAAGTTCTTTTTGTTTAATTTAAGTTAACCCGATTAATGCCGAATTGTTTTCGGCCTACTCACAATTGGTTTTACAGTGTAAACATGCATTAAAAAATTTTAATTCAAAATATTTAGCATAAATAATTTGTTAACACATTTAATGCATTGTTAATAAAAAATGACTTAGGGTGGTTTAATGATGTCTGTTATGAAACTAAATATATTTAAAAGACAGTTTTAAGTAAACCAATGACCTATTTTAACATTATGGCTTTGCGTTTTGCATTAACGCGCTATTGAATTTAACAATGAGGCTGAAAAGGTCCCGGTACTTGTTTAATGGGAGTGTAGCGCTTAAATCAAATACGTCATGGTAGGCTTTTATGCCGCCCAGGGTGTAAATAAAAAATGCAGGCACGCCTTTTTCGGTAAATAAATAATGATCGCTGTTGGCTGCTTTACCCCGTTTGGCCACTTTAACAAAGTAGTGATTATCGTTATTGATCTGCTGGATGGCGGCAAATTCATTTGGATAAACGGTGGCATTTACCACGGTTATCCCTTCGATACCGGTGCCATTCAAATCAAGATTGATCAAAAAGCGAATCTTTTTCAGGTCGATCAAAGGGTTTTCTGTAAAATATTTTGAGCCAAGCAAACCGGCTTCCTCGCCCGAAAAAGCAATAAAAGCCATGGTGTACGGTTGTGGATTGGCGGCATAGTATTTGGCCAGGCTTAACATCTGGGTTAGTCCGCTGGCATTATCATTGGCTCCGGGGAAGTACGTATTGTTGCCCATGCCTCCTAAATGATCGTAATGGGCGGTAACCACGATGATAGAATCGGGTTTAACGGTACCCTTCACCACACCACAAACATTTGCAGTTTTGAAATCAGGGATGAGTTGGTTTTCTATAGCTACGGTTAATGAAGCTGGCAACTGCTTCAACGCCTTTTTATCAACTTGTATCACGGTAAAATCAAGCACTTTACCTTCAACCGACCAGGTGAGTTTATCTTCCAGTGATACAATAACCCGGTTTTGCCGGTCTACAAAATGTGTGCTATCGGTTTGTTCCAGCTTGCCTGTGCCGGTTGCGCCGCGGCTGTCCGGGCTTACGATGAACTCCTTGCCGGGAATAAGCTTAACCCCATTGATGGTAACATCCATTTTGCCGGGGAAAATATTAACCGGGTAGCTAAACTCCTGCAGGTAATTTTTGCCCGCCATTGGTTTTACACCATAGCTTTTAAACTGTGCCGATATAAATGCAGCAGCCTTATGCACACCATCATGGGTATAGCCGCGCCCCCAGAAGTATGGCGAGGTAAGCGTATCTACCAGTTTACGGGCAAACAGGCTATCTTGCGCAAAGGCAGTACCAGATATAAAAAACAGTAATAAGGTTAGTTTAAATTTCATTGCCTAAAATTATGTAATTTGTTTAATTTTTGCGTACACATGTCAGTTGCCTTGATAAAGCTAACTTACCAAGGTTATACAACGCCACACACCAATGAACTGATGAACCAGTGAACCAATGAACTAAGCGAACCAATGAATATCAACCGGATAAATTATTACAATATATTAGGCATGCTTGCCGCGGCATGCCTGGCTATTGTTATCCCGTTTGAGCTGGTGCTGATATCCTACGCCACGCTTGGCCCGCTACATTACTTTACCGAAATATCCTGGTTAAATGGCAAGCGATATTTTACGCTCAAAAAGTACGATCCTTTGTTTATTGCCGGGGTGGTGGTTATTGCTGTTTTGCTTAAACTGCCATATCCCTATGTTATTTACTACGCATTTGGCCTGTCGTTCATATTGCTGGTAATTCCGGGTACAATTATGCGCATTATCGCTTTTGCAGTAATTGTAGCTCTTGGCTATTTTTTACTCACCAATAATATACTGCGCACTATTTTTGGCTTGTACCTGCCTACGCTCATCCA
This sequence comes from Mucilaginibacter sp. GW822-FHT03E02, assembly GCF_058801545.1. Taxonomy (NCBI): domain Bacteria; kingdom Pseudomonadati; phylum Bacteroidota; class Sphingobacteriia; order Sphingobacteriales; family Sphingobacteriaceae; genus Mucilaginibacter; species Mucilaginibacter sp. GW822-FHT03E02. The sequence goes on from NZ_JBXANJ010000001.1 coordinate 6,302,798, forward strand.
TGTTTATGTTTTCACCGGATCTTTTTTGCTGTTGGGGGCATTAAAAAGCAAAGATTTTTCGGGCTACCTGGCATTTTTTACCTTTTTAATTTGTCCGGTACTATTGTGCGTATTATTTACCGGTTTGCACAACGCCCCGGCACAATGGGCTATGCGTAACTACGGGCATTTTGCAAATTTGAATACCACAACCCTGCGCAGTAAAACCATCGATTTGTACAATAACAAAACCAGTATTATACTCACCCGTTTTATTGCCTTTGCTTATACCTATCACTACATCAACTGGTTTGCCAAAACCAGCGTAATTAACTGGCACCGCATTACCATTACCCGCGCAACAATTATTGGTATTTTGTGGCTGGCATCGGTCGGCTTGTATTTTTACAATTATAACCTGGGGATCCGTTGGCTGTATATCCTGAGCCTGGCGCATGTGATACTGGAGTTTCCGCTTAACCAGCGCAGTTTTATGGGGATAGGAAGGGAGTTGAGGGGGCGGTTTGTAGTACGGTGATTTTTTTCGCGCAAAGACGCTAAGTTTTGAAGTTTAATATTTTATTGATTGTTCATTTACGTAGCTCACTGTCCGTTTGATTTCTTTGCGCTTTAGCGTCTTTGCGCGACATCTACACCAATTTACATAAAACTATCAGCTTCCCTGTAAGCCTTTATTAGTGCCAGTTCGCCTTCTTTTCCTTGCCCGGCAGTGCCGTGTTCCATGCCTAAAACGCCGCGGTAGCCTTTGTTATAAATGTGTTTGAAAATGTTTTTATAGTTTACCTCGCCGGTGCCGGGTTCTTTACGGCCGGGGTTATCGCCAATTTGATAGTAACCTATTTCGTCGTACACCAAATCGAGGGTAGGGATGATGTTGCCCTGGTTGCGCTGTACGTGGTACATGTCGTACAATATTTTGCATGATGGGCTACCTACCGCTTTACAAATGGCGTAAGCCTGGTCGGGCGTGCGCAAAAACAGGTCGGGGTTGTCGCTTAGGGGCTCCAGCACCATAATAACGCCGTGGGGCTCTAAAATGGCAGTGCCTTTTTTAATGGCCTCTATCACATTACCTGTTTGTACGCCAATAGGCAGGTTACGTACAAAATCACCGGGAACAACAGTTACCAGTTTGCTGTTGATGCGTTTGGCAATCTCTACCGCTTGCTTGCACGATGCAATAAATTTCTCCAGTTGGTCGGCCTTGCCGGATGCCAGCATGTTGCTGTCGTTACCCAAACCGGGCTGAACAAATACGCCCATAGCCATGCCCAGTTTGGCCAGTGTATCTCCAATTTTTTTCTGCTCATCTTGGGTACGGTGGCTCATGCCATTATCCTCGATGGAGCGAAAGCCTTTATCGTACGCAAATTTTATCTGCTCAACAAAATCATCGCCGGCATGGTTTTTAAACATCCCATCATGAATGCCATAATTAAGGTTGAAAGGCTTATCGGCGGCGGTTGTTGCTACCCCAGTGGGGTCGGCACAGCCGGTAAGTGTGGCCGCATTTAATACACCGGTACTTAATAATGATGCGCCTGCCAGCATCGAGCTTTGCACAAAGTTTCTGCGTTTCATAGACCTGGATTGGTTTGAGCAGGCAAGATAGTTTTATTGAAGGCAAAATTCAAAAGTAAAAATTCAAAAATATCTCAGTTTAATGCCGTTCATGATTACAAGGCGATTTTATTAATTTATATTGCTTTAAATCAGATAGTTGTCTTATTTAACGTAAAAATAAGTTATATAACTTAAGATTTAGTTGTATAACTGAAAAATCAGTTATATATTTGATTTATGGAAGAGCTAACAAAATCAGAAGAGCGTGTAATGCAGGTAATATGGCAGTTAAAACGATGCTTTGTTAAGGACATTATTGAGGCATTGCCGGATGATCCGAAGCCGCCTTATAATACGATATCATCTGTTGTGCGGTTGCTGGAGAAGAAAGGCTACCTGGATTATAAAGCCTATGGTAAAACCTACGAGTATTTTCCCAAAATAACCAAAGCCGAGTATAGGAAGGCATTTTTCAGCCGGTTTTTTGCGGGCTACTTTGATAATTCGGCTGAGAGCCTTTTTTCATTTATGGTGAAAGAAGAAAAGCTGAGCCAGGATGATATCGAGAAATTAAAAGCAATCATCAATAAAAACGAAAAATAATGGAAGCCATCACCTATCTGCTGCGGGTATCGGCCTGTACCGGCCTTTTTTATATGTTTTATTACGCGTTTTTGCGCAGGCTTACCTTTTTTACCATCAACAGGTGGTACCTGCTGGTAACATTACTGCTTAGCTTTGTTATACCGGCAATTAAAATACAGGTAGATGAACAGCCGCAATATGTTGCTGCGGTACAGCGCGTGGTTTACATGAACGCCCGGGAGGTTATTCAACCAATGCCTGTTAGCGTTGCTCCCCAAAAAATGGGGCCTGTTGCACCGTCTGTAAACTGGGCGGGTATCATGGGTTGGGTATATGTAGTAGCTGTTATTTCATTATCGAGTTACTTATTAATAGCGCTTATTTTCTTTTTTACCAGGTTTAAAGGTAAGCCTTTGGCCAAAATGGGGAATGTTAAAATTGTAAGCGGCTACAAAAAGCTTGGCAATGGTTCGTTTTTTAACTATATATTTTTAACTGATGAAAATATCTGTTACGAAGAGCTGAAACACGTAATAGGCCACGAGATGCTGCATGTAAAGCTGTATCACTCGGCAGATAGGGTGATAGCGCGGCTGGTACAAATAGCCCTTTGGTTTAACCCGTTTGCATACCTGTTTGCCCGCGCTATTGAAGCCAACCACGAGTTTGAGGTTGATGCAAAAATGGCCGGTACAATTGATAAGCGGATGTACGCCAAACTGCTGCTCCAGCTATCGGTAACTGGGCAGGGTATGCTGTACAATGGTTTTAGCAAAGTACAGCTTACCAGCCGGATACAAATGTTGTTTAACAAACCATCAAAAAATATGAAAAAGCTAACTTACGTGCTGATTGTACCTATGGTAACCATCAGTTGCCTGGTGTTTGCAACCAGTTTAAAAACAAGGGCGAAAAAAACTGAACCCTCAGTTACTGTTACAGATACCGCTGTTAAGTACCGGCAAAAAATAAAATATGGCATAGGGCAACAGTTATCAATGGCAAAATTTAAAGCCTATCAGCAAACAGATGATTATAAAAGCAAATCGGCACTGGTTAGGGAAATTATAAATAAAGAAATTGCCGTTAAAATAACGGAACTGATTAGAGATAAGAAGACCGGGATACCACAGGGATATAAGGTAAATTACAACAGCATGCCGCTTGAAATTAAAACCTTTTACGGCGATGGCAAAGAGCTTTATAGCCTGCTTAATGTTGGCGATGAAGTTACAGTAAAGCTATTTGGCGGTGGTATTGGCGAGGGCATCCCTATCGTGTTTTTTCCGCAATACATTGTCAAAAACAATGTAAGAATCTTTCAGCCGGTGCAAGCGGAAACCAATCCTGAATATCCTTTTTTATATGAAGTAAACCGGGTTAGGTTCACCGACGGCAAGGTTGCACAAATTGAGAAAGACAGCAATGGAAAATGGAAATCTGCGGTAATTGAAAAGGATAATGGCTATAGGTTTAACCTGGCATTCAAGCCCAACTCTCCTGAGTTTGCCGGCATTAAACAGGGCGACCAGGTAAGGCTGCGTTTTGTACACGAGGTAAAAACAGGAAAAAAAGTATACGCCGTGAACGATTGGGTTTCAATATCCGAGAACATTGCAGACTATGGTTTTAAAAACCCGGATATGTTTTACAAATTTTATGAAAAAATGTAAAATGGTTTATGCCCAATTGTTTTATCTGAACCCGGATTGACCAGGTTTATTAAAATTCCTTTATCCTAATGTTTAACCAAAAATGGCCATCCTTTTGCGGGATGGCCATTTTTGGTTTTTTAATTAACGGGATGTTATTTACTGCTTAAAGCAACATTGAATTTTCCGTCGGTAATGGCTTTAACTTTACCGGAACCAGCGGTAACGTTACCTTTAAATGTGCCCTGTATATTATTCGAGCTGATAGATGTTACAGTTACGGTTACTATTTTGGCGCTATTGCTGTCATCGTTTAAGTAGTCGTCGGTGTCGTTAGGTGCATATAAAAGCAAAGGTTTGTCACTTACGGCAGTAGCTGTCGAAGTGTAAGTTTTACCCGCGGTTATCGTGCCGTTAATAGTTATCGATAACACCGCTTTAGTTGAAGCCGTACCTTGAACGTTGGTGAATTTTTGGCCGCCCACTGTGCCGGTTACCGCAAACGCGTTGTTAAAAGTTGTAGCAGTTCCGTCGATGCTGGCTGTAATTGTTGTTGATATTACGGCGTTGTCTTTACTCTTTGAGCAGGAGTTTAAGGTAATTGTGCCAATGGCAAGTGTTAATAAAAGAATGCTCTTGATCTTTTTCATTTGTTGCAGGTTTAAGTTTTATTTTTAATATTTAATAACTGCGGCGAAGATATTTAATAATAATTGAAATAAATTACATTTTAAGTTAAATATTTATGATGCTATTTGTTAGATAATAAATTATCCATTTGTTGTAATCTCTATGCCCTTCCCCCGAGGGGTATCTACACTTTGTTTGCCTCCTGGGTAACAACGGTCAGGTAAACACTAAAATTTATCCCTCATTCACCGGCTTTAATCCGTTGTTCGCCGACGAAAACATGGCCTGCATCTAATTCACCGAAAACAGCTGTAACGTTTTAAAAATGGGGGCGTCTTATTGGTGTATTTAAAAATTACAATATACAATTACTTGACAATCAAAATATTAATATCATGAAAACTACATTAATTACCGTTGCTGCTTCATTAGTTTTAGTAGCCGGTTTATCAAACTCAACCTTTGCATCTACAAAAAATACCCAAACTGTTGCCACTGTATTAACAGATGTAAGCAACATCAACAAAATCGAAATCCGTGGCAACGTTGAACTTTACGTATCGGCCGGTGCAACCGACCAGGTGAAGGTTTACAATAAATACTATGCCGAAAGCGCCCTGGTACAAAGCTCAAAAGGTGTTTTGCGTATTACATCATACAATAACGAAAAATTAGTGGTTTGGGTAACAGCAAATGATCTGCGGGCTATCAGCGCTTATGACAATGCAGAGGTTAAATCATTCGGTAACCTATCTGCCATCGAATTGGAAGTTAACCTGCATAACAACGCTACTGCCAATTTGAAACTGGATGTTTATACTGCTACCGTAAACACAAGCGATAAATCAAAAATTGAATTATCGGGCACCGCCGAAGTATATACTTTAAACCACAACACCCAATCGAGCGTAAACAATAACAAGTTTATTGCCCAGGCATATACAGATAAAGTGACCAACCGTGCTGCAAAACAAAACGACGACTTAGCAGGCATATAATCCTCCTGAGCACTTTTCGCAAAAGGCCATCATATAATACTACAATATAATACTACAAGAAGCTATCATTTACATATGGTGGCTTTTTTGTTTTATGTAGACATTCTGCCGCGCGATTTCACAAGATAGCCTTTTGTAACTATCAACTTGTTGTTATATTCCCATTTATAAATTAATTTTACGCCATGCCTGCCACCTATAAATTTATCAAAGAACCCACCAATCGCTGGTATATTGACCTGCCCGACTGGCAAGGCATGCACGCCGACCTGGAAATGGTTGAAGGCGCCGACATCATGCTTGACTATGTTGGCCAGGGTGCCCGCGAAGTGGAACTGCAATTAGCCGAAGAGCCTTTTGAAAACGCAACCCCGCTTCAACTTATTGAGGATTATCGGGACCATGTAGGGGGAGGCATTTATTTGCTGGCCCAATACAACGGTGAAGACCTTAACCAGAAAATGTGGCTCTGCGGCGTTACCGAATTTGTGTTTGGTAAACTGCCGGAGGTAATTTATTTCGGGAAGGTATAAAATACTTAAGACTAATAAATATGTTCAATAAAAAAGCGGCTGCCCTGACAGGAGCAGCCGTTTCGTTTTAGCTATACTTAAGCTTACTGGGTAATGGTTACCGTGCCCATGTCTTTAACTGCACCGTTTACCACAACTACACCGGTTACGGTTTTAGTAACATAAGGGCTTACGGGCACAAATTGTACATTGTAGGTGCCAGCAGCCAGACCCGAAAAGTAGAATTTGCCTGTAGCATCCGCCACCGTGCCAACTGTATCGGCACCGGTAATGGCATATACTTTAGGCGATGATGCTGCCGGAGATATTATACCGCTTAACGCGCCGGAAACCGCCTGTGGTATTGCCCTTATCACAGGTTTTAGTATGTACTTGCCATTCCCGGTTAATACTATTGATTGGGCTGCGTCAAAATCTAAACGTAGGGTATAGGCAACACCTGCTGTTAAATTATCATGCACGTTAAGCTTTACGCCCGATGTTTGTCCACTTGGGGTAGTCAGGTCGTAAGATACACCACCCACAACTACCCTGTTGCCGGTGCTGTTTAATATCAGCCTTATTTGCTGGATAGTGCCCGCCGGGATATCCTGGGCTGCCAATACGGTATCTTTACCAGCCCTGAACCTCAGGATATCTATAGGGCCGCCATTTACTTCAAGCGTATTTTCTCCTTTGTCAGTAACTACAACAACGCTTTTAACGTTTAGGATAACGGCATCAAAGGCGCCTGGGGCATCGGTCATCTTCACTGTAACGTGCGATGTGCCGCCTGCACTGTTGCTGCTATCCTTTTTACAGGAAAACAACGAAAGGCTAAGTGCAGCGGCAAATAAAAGTAACTTTTTCATAATGTATTATTTTAGTGTATAAGCGGGTATTCAAAACCGGTGCCTTATTGGCTAATGTGCCGATGAAATGGCATAATGTATCGGTGAATAGGTATTTTGGTTGTTTAGCAAGGCCAAATTATCCCATCGGCAGTACGGTTCGCCAATTATTGACCATTTATCTGCACAAATTCCGCTTGATGGTTCTTGCTACTGTATGCCTTTGTGGTCTGTATATAAAGTTTACGATGCTAACCGTCAGGTGCAGATGATCTGTTTTGCCAACAGAGAGTTTTTGTTCTGCTGTCTTTCCCGGGAACCGGAAGAACGGGTTTATATAATGTAATTGTTAAGCCCAGATCAAACTAAAATCATTTCGCGGCCGGGGCTATAAATTGTGCTGTAAAAAGTGTACCTTCGCGCCATTATTTTCTTGAAAACAAAGCGTTTAGTTATCATGCTTTTAGCTTCAACGACGATAAAATAAAATTAATGCAATGAAAAAAATTGTCGACTACAGAAAGCTTTTAAACGTTACCGAAGCTGCAGAATTACAGGAATTAAAATCCAACTACCGCAACATGATGAAAACCTGGCACCCGGATAAGTTCCAGGATGAGAGCAGGATTGAAGCGGAAGAAAAAAGTAAAACCATTATTGAAGCCTACCACTTTTTGGTAAGCATAGCACCCGAAACCCGTGCGCAATCATTAACCGAATATACGGCCACTACCACGCTATCAAACATTGCCGATTTTGAATACAAATCGCAGGTGTTGAAGATTTCGTTTTTGGATGGTGCCGAATACGAGTATTTTGATGTACCCAAGGCGGTTTATGTAAAGCTGATTAATGCCGATTCGCCGGGCAGGTTTGCGCGCAGACATATTTATAACGAGTATGTTTACCGCAGCGTAAGCAGGCTGGTAGCTACCGCATAGTTGGTTCGGTTGCGGGTTGCGGGGGGCGTGTTGCCAGGTTGGGCAACTCAACTTTTAAGCTCTTTTAAAAGTTGAGTTTACTCCTGTAACCCGAACCACGCAACTGGCAACCCACCCCCTCATCCCCGGTTCAGCCGTTCAAAATCCTCAATAGTATCAATGTCAATGGCACCAAGGCCAAATGGTACCGACATCACATCATCCGGGTAGGCATTGATGAGTTTTTTGGCGCCTTCGCTGCCGGTCAACTTCATTAATTCGGGAAAATACTTTTTGTCGAACAAAGCGGGCACGCCCAGTATGTTTTTATATGCGCAGGCAATAATGCCGGCATCATTCTCGGTTTTGCGTTCGGTTAACTGATAAAGTAGCAATGGGTCAACAAATGGCTGATCGCAAAGCATCAATATTGCTGTTGTAACCGAAGGCTCTAAACGCAGTAGTTCAGTTATGCCTAAACGAATAGACGAAGCCATGCCTTCATGCCAGTCGGGGTTGTAGGTAATATTAATTTGCTGATCGGATATGTTGGGGCGTATTTGGCCTTCGTTGGCGCCCAATACTACTACCGCGTAATCGCAACAGGCCGAAGTTAAAGCGGTTTGTATAGCGCGTTGTAATAATGTTTTGCCCTGGTAAACCAGGTTTTGTTTTGGCGATCCGAAACGGCTTGATGAGCCTGCAGCAAGTATGATTATCCCCGTCATTCGTTTTCTTCTGTTTTGTTACGGCATATATTGATGTACAATTTGTTGCGGCACATGGTTATGGATAGTAGTTTTATATCGTAGCGATGTTCCTGTACGGCTCTTTAGCACCGCCTGCATTTCGGCAATGATAGAGAGGGCAATTTCATCGGCATTTTCAGATCCTATATCCAACCCCGTGGGCCCAAATACGCTTTCCAGTTGTTGCGGGGTGATTGTTATGCCATCGCCGGCAAATTCATCCAGCATTCTTTGTAATCGTTTTTTGGGTCCCAGCACCCCGATGTAGGAGGGGCTGAGCGGCAGCAGTTGCTTTAATACGCAGGCATCGTAATTATAGTTGTGTGTCATCAAAATAATCACCGTACGCTCATCTATTTTTACATATTGTAAAGCATGTTCTGGTTTGGATATAGTGATTTTGCCTGCCTGCGGAAACCGCTCAGGAACTGCATAGTTGGTGCGTCCATCTACCAGGTGAATTATCCAGCCTAGGGCGGCGGCTATCTGCACCAACGGGATAGCATCATTACCGGCACCAAATATTACCAGCGATACGGCGGGCTGCATAAGCTCAATAAAGCAGGTAAATTTATCGCCATATAAGTAAGTTTTGGTTACCGAATTACCGTTGGCCAAAACATGCTTAGCATCTTGCAGCAGGGCATCCTTAATGGCATCATCAGGAAATTGGCCGCGTATTTCTTCGTTCTTATTTAACAACAGGCAGGTGCCTGGCTGCGGGGCCTGTTTGTCGTTCATGGTAAACAGGGTGATGAGTACCACAGGTTCACGCTTGCTTAAAAATTGCTTAAACAACTGTATCGGGTTATCCGGCCTATCGGCAAAAATAGGTTCAATCATAATGTGGATAATACCATTGCAACCCAGGCCAACACCAAACTTGGCGTCGTCATCGTCGGTAGTATCGTAGGTAACCAGCATGGGTTTGTTTTGGGCCATCACCAGGCGGGCCTTGCGCAGGGCATCGCCCTCCAGGCAGCCGCCGCTAATGGCGCCGGTAAGCTGCCCGTCTTCGGTAATAAGCATGCGTGCACCGGCCCGGCGGTACGACGAGCCTTCAACATGTACAACGGTGGCGAGTGCGGTTTGTCTGCCTGCACTATGCGCTGCATCAAAAGCGGTTATTATGTCTTTAAGTTCTTTCAATGTTTAATTCGTTTACGCTTTTTTATAGTTGTTTGGGTATCGGGGGGCCACAATTCTAACCACGTTATATTTTTGACGCTGCCGCTGTACACACCCATATGTCCATTCATGTGGCTATTAAATATACCATCGATTATTACATAATGATTATTGCATTTTTTTAAACTATCTATTGCCAGTCGCGAAATATCTACCCAAACAGCATTTTTTGTTATCACATTATCCAAATCCTCTTTGTGCAAGAATAAAGCTGTTCCCTCAAAATATAAAGCTATATATCCTACAATTCTTACTTTTTTTCCATCATATTTTTCTGGTGTTGCAATCAAATTGATGATAGAAAGAATATCCGGCTCCTGGTAAGCTGAGGTGTCAATGTTGTGGACGGATGCGTTTCTATTTATTCGCGGTCCATTGTGATGCCTCAACAAAAAACCGCTAACCATTAAAAATAAAAAGATTATTGCTTTCATGTGTATGCTTAGGTAAGGGTACGCATAAATCAATATAACGATAAAATACGTTATGATTGTTGAATATCATCAATTTTCCTTCAACAAAAAAGTACATTTAAACCACAAAGTTCAAATTTGTAATTTTTACTTTTACAGTAACGATCAATCAAACTCAAAAGCATCAAATTTGTTAATTAAATTACAAACGCAGTAAATTTTTTCACTTGTTAACAGATAACCACGGCCGAAATATTAATTACCTGCGTCTGGCAGTCACAGACCGCTGCAACCTGCGTTGTTTTTACTGTATGCCCGAGGATGGGTTGAACTGGCTATCGCGTAAAGAGCTCATGAGCTACGAAGAAATGCTGCAAGCCTGTGCCCTGCTGGTAAAAATGGGCATCCAAAAGATCAGGATAACCGGCGGCGAACCCTTTGTGCGCAAGGATATTATGCAGCTGCTTACATCTATAGCTAAATTGGATGGTTTGGAGGAACTAAGCCTGACTACCAATGGTGTGTTAACCGCGCCCTACGTGCCGGAACTGAAGAAAATAGGTGTACGATCGGTAAACCTTAGCCTGGATACGCTGGATGCCAACCGTTTTTTTACTATAACCCGCCGCGATGAATTTGCCAATGTTATGGCCGCTTTAGAGGCCTTGCTGCAACATGATATCGAGGTGAAAATAAATGCAGTAGTAATGGATGGCAAAAATACGCAGGATATTATCCCGTTGGTAGAGATGACCAAAGATTTGCCCGTGAGCGTAAGGTTTATTGAAGAAATGCCTTTTAACGGTGATGGACATTTATACACCGGCCTGCAATGGGATTATGTGCGGATATTGGACGAGATTAAAACAAAGTATCCGCAGATACATAAGATAGATGATCCGGCTTACTCCACCTCATATAACTATCAGATACCAGGGCATAAGGGTACGGTTGGCGTAATAGCCGCTTACTCGCGTACGTTTTGCGGCACTTGCAACCGTATCAGGATAACCCCGCAGGGCGAACTGAAAACCTGTTTATACGATGACGGTGGATTAAATATTAAAGACCTGATGCGTGCCGGAACAAGCGAAGATGATCTTAAACTGGTTTTGCTTAATGCATTTAGCAGCCGCGCTGCAGACGGTTGGGAGGCCGAAAGAAAGCGTGTTGTGCATCCGGGTATCCACGAATCAATGGCCACTATTGGAGGATGAAAATGCCGAAAGCTTAAGGCAGAAAGCCCAAAGCAGAAAAATCAGCCAATACGCCGGTTTATTTATATTGAAGTACAAGTAAGGCCTTAGGCTTTCTGCCTTTTGCTTTAAGCTAAAATTAAGCTTTTAAAATGACTACTGTTGAACAAGCCGAAAAGCTGATATTAGCCCGGATCAGGGACCACGGCAACGAAACCGTTCCCTTTGAACAAGTCCTGGGAAAAGTATTGGCCGAACCTATTAAAGCCGACCGTGACTTGCCCCCCTTTAACCGGGTAACGATGGATGGCATTGCCCTAAACTATACGGCTATAAAAAACGGCATCGACACCTTCAGTATAAAGGCAACCCAGGCCGCTGGCGATGAACCCGTGGAGATTGATGAACCGAACGAATGTATCGAGATTATGACAGGGGCGGTGTTGCCGGCATCTGCAGATACCATAATTCGTTATGAGGATGTTGAGATAAAGGATGGTTTGGCAAGCATTCACGCGGAGAACATTAAACAAGGGCAAAATATTCATATACAGGGGATAGATAAAAGGCAGGGAGAAGTGTTGGCATTGGCCGGCCAGATAGTTACACCTGCAATTATCGGCGTAGCAGCATCGGTAGGAAAAATCCATCTGTTGGTCAAGAAGATGCCAAAAGTTGTAATTATCTCATCGGGCGACGAATTGGTAGATGTGGGTGAAACACCATCGCCCTACCAAATCCGTAAATCAAACAGCTATACCGTTAAGGCGGTTTTGCAACAGCATGGTTTGCAACCAAATGTTTTACACATCCCGGATGACCCCGAAGTAACCAAAACGCAGATACAACACTGCCTGCAAAATTACGATGTATTGCTGTTGAGCGGCGGCATCAGCATGGGCAAGTTTGATTATATCCCACAGGCGCTACAGGATTTGCAGATAACAAAGCTATTTCATAAAGTAGCTCAGCGCCCCGGCAAGCCATTTTGGTTTGGCCAGTACCAGGATAAGGCATTGGTTTTCGCATTCCCCGGCAATCCCGTGGCAACTTTTATGTGCCTGAACAGGTATTTTTTAGCCTGGCTAAATGCCACTTTAGGTTTGCCCCAACAATTGCCTGTTTATGCTGTTTTAGATAAAGATTTTAAGTTTGAGCCGCCTTTGCAATACTATTTGCAGGTAAAGCTGTGCAGCAATACACAAGGGCAGCTCATGGCATCGCCTGTTGAAGGAAATGGTTCGGGCGATTTTGCTAACTTAGCAGATACCGAAGCATTTTTAGAGTTACCCCTGGAAAGGAGTGAATTTAAGCAGGGAGAGGTGTTTAGATTGTATAGATTTTGATTGCACCGATTGAAGAATGATTTCACCGATTTTGTCTGAACTCGGATTAAACAGATTTATCAGATTTTTTGGATTGAATTTATAAACAACTAATAGGAATAAAGAAAAGAAGTGAATTTTTTTTCAGGACGAATCCCGGTTCAGACAAAATCAAAAAAATCGGTGCAATCACCCTAAAAATCAGTGAAATCATAATAAATAATGTTAACCCACATAGATAAACAAGGCAATCCTTCAATGGTTGATGTATCTGCAAAGCAGGTTACACACCGCACTGCTACAGCACGCAGCATTGTGGTTTTGCCCGATGAAGTTTTGCAGCATTTAATTGATGGCGACTTGGTAAGTAAAAAAGGGCCGGTATTTCAAACAGCCATCATAGCCGGTATTATGGCTGCCAAAAAAACGGGCGAGCTGATTCCGCTTTGTCACCCGCTGGGAATGGATAATTGCAGCGTTACCGTGCAGGTGAACGACCAACAGGAAGTTGTGATAGAATGTACGGCCAGCATAACTGCTAAAACAGGTATCGAGATGGAGGCACTTGTTGGCGCCTCTGTGGCGGCGCTTACCATTTATGATATGTGCAAGGCCATGAGCCACGATATTGTAATAAAAGAAACCAAACTGATAGCAAAAACAGGAGGTAAACGTGATTTTAAACGAGCATAACCAGCCGGAAAAAAAGCATAAAAAGCATGCTAAGCTGGTGCGGCCGGCCATAGGTAGTTTTGGTCGTAACGAATGGGCCATTGTTGGCGGGCCATGTACGGTTATTAAATTACTGGCCGACGATGTTATATCGGCCCTATCGTCAACTTATAAATGTGCTTATGCAGATACATCGCATAATGATGATATTACTCTGGTCCCGGGCCGCCTGGCAAGTGGTGCCATGTTGGATTATAGCGACCAGGTAAACTACCAGCAATTCAACTTTCAAAACCCGCTGAGGCCCTACCAGCTTAAACAGCAATTTGCCAATGCCGATTTGGTATTGGTGAATGGTAACCATCAGCAGGCCAAAGCACAGGTAGTTATTATTGATATCAATAAAAAAGCGTCGTTGCAAAAAAGAGTTGAGCAACTTACCAACGTACAGCTGTTTCTGCTGGCCGATAACAGCGACGATCTTTTTGATTTTATAAAGGAAACCGTTCCCTGCTGGCAACAGATCCCGGTTTATAAATTGGGCGACAGGGACAAGATTGTTGCCTTTTTTGAAGCCAACCTAAAACAAGCCAGACCCGTACTAAACGGCCTCGTATTGGCAGGCGGCCAAAGTTTGCGGATGGGCGTTGATAAAGGCAATATCAACTGGCATGGCAAGCCGCAACGGCATCATATGGCCGATATGCTGCAGCCATTTTGTAACCAGGTATTTATATCGCACAGGGACGGCCAACTGGCTGAAGCTGATGAGCCGTACCCGGTTTTGCAGGATACCTTTACCGGCCTTGGCCCTTATGGGGCTATATTATCTGCTTTCAGGGAAAACCCCGATAGCGCCTGGCTGGTAATAGCCTGTGATTTGCCTTTAATGGATGAGGCCACTTTGCGCAATTTGGTGGCGTGGCGTAATAGCTCGTCAGTTGCTACGGTTTATCATAGCCCGGTTACCGAATTTCCTGAGCCATTGATAGCAATTTGGGAGCCCAAGAGTTATCCAATATTGCTATCGTTCCTTGCACAAGGCTATTCCTGCCCGCGAAAGGTGTTGATCAATACCGACATCACCCTGTTAAATGCACCCGAACCCGAAGCGTTAACTAACGTTAATACGCCCGAAGAAATGGAGATTGTTAAAAGGGCGATCCACCAAAAATTAGCTACCAACTTATGACCGATAATGATTTAAGATATAGCTGCCAAATCGCTTTGCCTGGTTTCAGCGAAACTGCACAACAGCTTTTGCAGCAGGCCAAAGTACTGGTAGTAGGGGCGGGCGGGTTAGGCTGCCCTTCGGCGCAATACCTTACCTCCACGGGTGTGGGTACTATAGGTATTGCCGATTTTGATATAGTATCCATCAGCAACCTGCACCGGCAAATTTTGTACACACCAAACGACGTAGGTATGCAAAAAGCTACTTTGGCCTGCCAGCGTTTGCAATTACAAAACCCCGGTGTAAAACTGGTGCCTTATACAGATAAGATAACATCTGAGAATGTATTGCAAATTGTTGCTCAATATGATATTGTAGTGGATGGTACTGATAATTTCGAGACACGATACTTATTAAATGACGCCTGCGTAATAAGCGGGAAACCCCTGGTTTACGGTGCTATTTACCAGTTTGAAGGCCAGGTTGCTGTATGGAACGTTGCCATTAAAGACGAGCAGCGATCGCCCAATTACCGTGACCTGTTCCCGCAGGTTGATGCCACCCAAATTCCTAATTGTACCGAAGGTGGGGTGATACCAACCCTGGCCGGTATAATTGGCTGTATGCAGGCCAATGAAGTGATAAAATACATCACCAAAACCGGCGAGTTGCTGGCAGGTAAGGTGTTGATTTTTGATGCACAAAGCATGCAAAGCCGCATCATCAAGATCGGTTCAGTCACCAAAACCAACATCAGACGTTTGGCAACTACGGTGACTATCCCCGCCATAACTGCCGGCGAACTTAAAACCCGCATGGAGGAAGACAGCACCATCGAACTGATTGACGTACGTACCGAGCAGGAACGCGATGCCTACGATATAGGCGGCACCCATATCCCGCTGGACGAACTGGAAAGCTACCTGCCTTATTTTGCCAGTACTAATACAAAGGTATTCTATTGTTCCACAGGTAAAAGGAGTGGAGAAGCAGTAAAGCTGGTACTAAAAAAAATTCCCGAGGCTGATGTTTGGTCGTTAGAGGGGGGGATTGTTGGCTACGCGCCATTAGGTCATTAGCTGCGCGTCATTCGCGGTGTGTTTGGGCCATTAAATAAATCAAGTAAAAAAGCGACAACTTTTGAATTTTGATTTTTGAATTTTGACTTTCCATCAAGGATGAGCTGCTACCCAAACATCTCCATCTTCAAAAGCCTCCTTTTTCCAGATGGGTACGGTTTGTTTTAAGGTATCTATAATGTAACGGCAGGCATCAAATGCAGCATCGCGGTGGGCGGCTGATACGGCTATGACTACCGGTACTTCGCCAACCTGCAATTCGCCGGTGCGGTGATGGATCAATATTTTTTGTACGGGCCATTTATCGAAAGCCTGGCCGGCTATCTTTTGCATTTCGCTGATAGCCATAGGCTCGTAGGCTTCAAAATCGAGCTTTAGCACGGTTTTGCCCTTGGTAGTGTTCCGAACCGTTCCAATAAACACATCGATCCCGCCAGATTCGGGCGACATGATCCAGTTGATACACGCCTGGATGTTCAGGGTTTCTGCGGATAATATTATTTGCGTGTTGGTCATGCGTGTTGATCGGTTAACGATTTCATTAAATACTTTGGCGACTCGTGGTAGCCCTGCCGGTAATAGAAGCGGTGCGCATCAACCCGGCGGGAATGGCAATGTACTTCAATCCGGTCGCATTTCTTTGCGATTGCCAAATTGGCAAAATGCTCTTCCAATGCCTTGCCAACTCCCATGCTGCGGGCATTTTCATCTACGGCAAAACAGCTTATCCGTGCAAAATCGCCCTTAACTGCCAGTTGGGTTAGAAAATCAAAAGCAATAAAGCCTTTAACCTGCCCATCCAATTCATAAACCAAAACCTCCGATTGCGACTGGCTCAGCATTCGTTCTAAATTTGCAGACAAAAAATCCCCGGTTCCCGGGTAGCCGAGCTGGTCCAGTAAATCTGATAACGCTGCCTGATCGGCTAATGTGGCTTTTCTGATGTTCATGTTTGAGCGACAAAAAAATTCGAAGAAAAGATGTCTGATAACGAAAAAGAATTTAAATAGCGGGCTTTTGGATGCGACAAAAAGTCCCTGGTTAAACCTATCCTCCGCTCACCGGGGGGATAACAGCTATTTCGTCCCGTTCGTGAATGGTATCTCCCGGCAGTGCATATTCATTATTTACAGCAACCATGTATGATGCCAGCTGCCTTAAACGGGGATATTCCTTCTCCAGCGCATATTTTAAATTCGAAATAGTAGCATCATTAGTTAACTCTAAACTAACCGAGCCGCTCCCGAAAATCTCCTTTGTAACACCAAATGCCAATACATTGATCTTCATACCTCAAAATTAGGGCAAAATAGGATAGCATAAGCCATAGAAATATAAATAATTGATATTCAAAAACTCCCCCTTTAGCGGGCTGCGGAACTAAACAACTTGTGTGCTAAATTGTATATTTACATATGGTCGCCAATTCCCAACAGCATATTCCTATTATTAAAGTTAACGCATCGTCAAGTGTTATTACCGCGGATGACCTTGCGATAGAAGAGCCATTGGAAATTAGGCTGGAATATGGTGCTGAACATCAGCGCTATACGCAAAATGTATCTGTAACTATGCGCACGCCTGGTCATGATGCCGAACTGGCTAAAGGCTTTTTATTTACCGAAGGCATTATAAAAAATGCAGATGATGTTGCGGCTACGGCGCACTGCTTCATAGCTTGTGCCGAAAATAAAGAAAACGTAATACAGGTTACATTAAACATAAATGTAGTACCCAACCTGCAAAATGCCGAACGCAACTTTTATACTACGTCCAGTTGCGGGGTTTGTGGCAAAGGCTCTATCGATGCTATCCGTACCGTAAGCAGTTTTGCCGGGCAGTTGGCAGATGAGGACACTGTTTTAACAGATGTTTTATACCAATTACCTGTTATTTTACAAAGGCATCAGCGCGTTTTTGCTGATACCGGCGGCTTGCACGCGTCGGCTTTATTTACCACTGAAGGCGAGCTTTTACTACTGCGTGAAGATGTGGGCAGGCACAATGCACTTGATAAACTGATAGGGGCCGCGCTTGGCTATGGCTGGTTGCCTTTACAGCAAACCGTACTGCTGATGAGCGGCAGGGCAAGCTTCGAGTTGGTGCAAAAAGCCGCTATGGCAGGTATTAATATTATAGCAGCGGTTGGCGCACCGTCAAGCCTGGCCGTACAATTGGCCGAAGAGTTTAACATTACGCTGATAGGTTTTTTGCGCGAAGAACGTTTTAACATTTACACCGCGGCACACCGCGTACAGATACCGGGCAATAAAATTGTCGATAATGGCCGGGTTACCGCCGAAAATATATAACACCCATGAAAATACGCATTAAAGGCAACTCATTAAGATACAGGCTTACCAAAAGCGATGTAGCGCAACTGGCAGCGGATGGCCACCTGCAGGAAGAAATCGACTTTGGCAGCCAGCAGCTATACTATGCTATTAAAGTTGTTGATGACGATCACCTGTCATCAACATTCAGGGAGAACACGATTATCCTGTTTGTGCCAAAAAATGTGATTACAGAACTGACGGAGACCGATAAAGTGGGTTTTGAAGGCAAACACGGCAGCCTGAATTTATTGGTTGAAAAAGATTTCACCTGTCTTGATAATGTGGCCGAAGACCAGAGTGATAACTACCCCAATCCTTTAGCCGATAAAAAGTGATGAGTAAGGATGCTAAAGAACAGCCGTCGGCAGAAAACCCTGAAGAACTGCTTGATCTGAAATTGACCAATCCCAAAAAATGGGCAGCCGGGATACCGGCTGTAACTGTTGCCATGGTTGATATTTTGCAGGAATCTGGCTTTGTGCGCGGTATGGAGGGCCTGTTTAAAATGAACAAAAAGGATGGCTTTGACTGCTCTGGCTGCGCCTGGCCCGATCCGGATGATGACCGGTCGCCCATTGCCGAGTATTGCGAGAACGGGGCAAAAGCCCTTGCAGAGGAAGCTACAACCAAAAAACTCACTGCCAAATTCTTTGAGCAAAATGCCGTTGCCGACCTGGCTAAACTGAATGACTATGAGATAGGTAAAAAAGGGCGGATAGCCCAACCCTTGTACCTGCCAAAAGGAGGCACAAATTATCAACCCATTAGCTGGGACGATGCTTTTAAAAAGATAGCAGGCAAGCTCAATAGCCTTGCCTCACCAAATGAAGCCGCGTTTTATACCTCAGGCCGCACCAGTAACGAGGCCTCTTTTACTTACCAGTTATTTGTAAGGGAGTATGGTACCAATAACCTGCCCGATTGCTCAAACATGTGCCATGAATCTACGGGTGTTGGTTTGGCCGAGTCGATAGGTATAGGCAAGGGCACCGTTACCCTGAATGATTTTTATGATACGGATGTTATCATCATTATAGGCCAAAACCCGGGCACCAACCACCCAAGGATGCTTACCGCGTTGGAAAGGGCCAAAAAGAACGGATCTGAAATAATTGCAGTAAACCCTTTGCACGAGGCCGGGTTGATGGGATTTAAAAACCCGCAAACAGTAAAAGGTTTCCTGGGGTTGACCACCCACCTGGCCGACCTGTACCTGCAGGTAAAGATCAATGGCGATATGGCCCTGCTGAAAGCCATAGAAAAGCTGCTGTACAAGGCTGAACTGGAAAACCCAGGTAAGGTGTTTGATCAGGAATTTATAAAAAACAGCACCAAAGGTTATGAAGCGTTCCTGGATCACCTTGATCAATTTGATATAAACCATTTGGCCGATGAGGCTGGTGTCCCCCTGGCCCAGATTCAGCAGGCCGCCGACATGCTGAAGAACAAAAGCCGCATTATTATTTGCTGGGCTATGGGCGTTACGCAACATAAAAACGGGGTTGATACCGTAAAGGAGATAGTTAATCTTGCTATCCTGAAAGGCGCCATAGGTAAGCCAGGCGCTGGTTTATGCCCGGTACGCGGGCATAGCAATGTACAGGGCAACCGCACCATGATGATATTTGATAAACCGCAGCCCCGGCAATTGGATAAGCTCAAAGAGGTTTTTGGCTTTGAGCCCCCGCGCAGGCATGGTTATGATGTGGTTGAAACCATACAAGCCATGCATAGGGGTAAGCTTAAAGTCTTTTTTGCAATGGGAGGTAACTTTCTGTCGGCTACGCCAGATACTACTTACACGGCTGAGGCTATGCGCAGGCTGGAAATGTCGGTACATGTATCAACCAAGCTTAACCGCAGCCATTTGGTACATGGCGATGAAGCGTTGATATTGCCAACCCTGTCCAGAAGTGATAAGGACATGGTTGGGGGCGAAGCCCAGTTTATTAGCTGCGAAAATTCCATGGGTGTGGTCCAGATGTCAAAAGGTATGCTTAAGCCCATTTCCAAAGATCTGCTGAACGAGAACCAGATTGTTTGCCGCCTGGCCAAAGCCACATTGGGCAGCCGTTCGGTGGTCGACTGGGACACCTATGCAAATAGCTATGATGCTGTGCGCGATGTAATTGGCGAAGTGATTCCCGGTTTTGAGGACTATAATCAAAAGGTGCGCCTCCCCGGAGGGTTTTACCTGCCCAATGGTCCACGCGCGGGTAAGTTTAAAAGTGTGCAGTATGGTGATAAGATAGGCTTTAATATTGCCGGTTTGCCCAATCACCAAATGGCCGCAGGGGAATACCGGATGGCCACCATCCGCAGCCATGACCAGTTTAATACCACCATTTACGGACTGAACGACCGTTACCGCGGAATCCACAACGAGCGCCGGGTGATATTCATGAACGGGAAGGACATAGCCAAAGCCGGTTTCAAAGAAGGGGAGCACGTAGACCTTTACAATAACTTTGGCGGGGTTGAGCGTGTGGCCCGCCTGTTTGTGGTGGTTCCCTACAACATCCCCGAAGGCAACACCGCGACCTATTACCCCGAAGCCAATGTGCTGATCCCGATTGACAGCGTGGCCGAAAAAAGCAATACGCCGACTTCAAAACTGGTGTTTATCTATATAAAAAAACATAAGCAGGATTGAAATAACAGTTTATTTAAACCATTCCTCGCCGCTACTTAAACGGACAAACATATCGGTAAATGATGTGCCAATTTCTATGTGATTTATTGTTTCTAAGCCAATAAAAGGGGAGAGAACTATCCGATACCTATCTCTATCAATAAATTCTATTGCTATAAACTCACCACCGCCATTGCCACCAATCATCAGGGTATTCGGTAGTGCCGACGTAATTTCATAATCTGTATTTCGACGTAAGATGGAATCGATATCTTCAAGAACAACATATTCGGGTCCAACAAAATTTTCAAATGCTTCGTAATTTTCAAGGAAATACCGGTAATCATAAGGCAACCGGAAATTTACCGTAGCTTCAATGGTTTCTATAGTTGTCAAGGCTGAACCAGTTCGTTTTTCAGCTCTGTATAGTAATAAAATTTCTTCTATCTGCATATCTTAATTTTGAATTATATCCACAACGCCGCCAACGCAAAAACCAGCGCTACCGTCATAACCAGCGCCCCCAGTTTTAAAAACGTCCAAAAACTTACATCCAGTCCTTCGCGGCGGATGGCAACCAACCATAGGATGGTTGCCAGGGAACCGGTAACCGACAGATTTGGCCCCAGGTCGATGCCAATGAGTACCGAACTTTTGATAATTTCGGGCACATTGCCCTGCACAACATTGCCGGCTATTAACCCGGCTGGCAGGTTATTCATCAGGTTACATGCAAAGGCGGTAATTAAGCCGCTGCCCCAGGCTGTTGCATTTACAGAATGTGCGGCATTTTCATGTAGCAGGGCGGTTAAACGCTCAATAATGCCGGTTTTGCCCAGCGCCTCTACAATAATGAATAATCCGGCAACCAGGGGCAGTATCGCCCAGGAAACTCCTTTTACCACCATCCAAGGATTTTTTTTTGCCCTGATAATTACAATAGCCGATGTTAAAATTCCTGTTATGGCTGTTGGCAGGCCCAATTGAATATCAAACGCTGATGCAATCAGTAAAATAATGGCTGTGGCACCTATACCAATGATGGCTGTTTTGCCCCCCTGTGCCAAAACCGGGATAGTTATATCTGTTTCAATTTTTGTTTTTAAAGCCCCACGCTGGGTAAAGCGCAGCATGATATAAGTAACCGTTATAGCAAAAAAAGAGGGTAAAATATATTGTGGCAACCAGTGTAACAGCGATGGCATATGGCTGCCGTAAATCACCAGGTTGGCAGGGTTTGATATGGGCAATACAAATGAGGCCGCATTGGCTATAAACGCGCAAATTAACAGGTAGGGCAAAGGTTTATCCACTTTAGCTGCCTTTACAGCGGCAGCCACCGCGGGGGTAAGCACAACCGCTGTGGCATCGTTTGATAGGAATGTGGTAACCACAACGCCTACCAGGTATATGAGCAGGAAAAGCCTGTTTGCCGATCCTTTGGCCATCCGGGTGGCGTGGGCCGCCAGCCAGTCAAATAGTTTTTCTTCGCGGGCCGTTTCGGCAAGTAGCATCATGCCGGTTAAAAACAGGTATACATCTGTACCTTTCGCTATACCAGTTAAGCCGTCGGCAGGTAATATCAGCCCAAAAACAACCAGCAAAATAGCCCCTGCTACAGCCCAAACCACTTCAGGGATTTTAAACGGCCTTATAATAACGCCCGCTACGGCAAAAAAAGAAATTATCCAGATGTAAGTATGCCCCATATAATTATTCAAAGATGTTGAATTAATTGATTATGGATATACAATTGCTTTTATTTTGATGGATTTTGCTATAAGCCATTTTGATATTCCCCGGAATTTTATCATCAATTACCCGAAAAATATATTCAGGGGGTGTTAAATTTCTTCATTTTGGTGTTTACTTATTGTTAGGTAAAAGTGTGTTTTTAATGAAGAAGTTAGGTCATTGTTAACTTATGGAAACCATTGAGTTAATTAATAGATAATAGACTTAAAATTCAAAATTGCTACAGATTTGATGGGGTTTCTTTGCTGAAAATATCGTGTTAATGAAACAGATTTATTCAGCCTTGATTTTCATATTCTTCGTTTCCGGTTCTTATGCTTCTACCATATCGGGCTCTGTTTTTGACAAAATTGTTAATGAACAACTTGTTGGCGCAACACTGGTACTGCAGCCCGGCCCGATTAAAACCGTTTCAATGCTTAATGGAAAATATGTGTTGAGTAATTTGAAAGCGGGTACTTATAAACTAAAGGTTTCATACATTGGTTATGTATCAATTGATACTACGATAACACTTGCCGACAATCAAAATTTAAAAATCAACTTTGCCCTGGTTTCAAATACTTCAAGTTTAAATGGTGTAACCATATCGGCTAAAGGCAATAAAGAATCGGACAGGTACGCCAAAAGGGCCGAACAAAGGGCTGATAATTTGGTGAATATTGTGTCGGCCAATTCCATTGCCATATCACCCGATATTACTGTTGCCAACGTGCTGGCACGTGTTTCCGGTGTTTCTATCGAGCGGGGAAATACAGGTGACGGCCAGTATGCCATTATCAGGGGGATGGATAAGCGCTATAATACAACGTTGATCAATGGGGTTAAAATCCCAAGCCCTGATAACAAGAACAGGTATGTGCCATTAGATATATTCCCCGCAGATTTGGTTGAACGTATAGAAATTTCCAAGTCATTAACTCCTGATATGGAAGGTGATGCCTCCGGAGGTGTTATCAACATGGTGATGAAAACAGCGCCGGACGAATTCAGGTTAGAGGGAAATGTTGGCGCAGGGTATAGCCAGTTATTTTCAAAAAGACCGTTTGATAGTTTCAACACATCATCAATAAATAAACAGTCGCCAGCCGAAATTTTGGGAAATGGTGTTTATGCCCCGGTTTCTTCTTTTCCTTACAATAACCTGGTAACAGGTACAAAAAAGACCCCTATCAACAGCAATTTTAGCCTAACGATAGGCGATAGGTTTTTAAATAAAAAACTCGGCGTTATTTTTTCAGGCACTTACCAAAACACCTATGCGGGCAACAATACATCGGTATTGGTTCAAAATGCAACATTAGGGCCGGCTGCGGGCCCTAACGCCACTATGACACAGGTTTTCCCAGATTATCAAACCCGAAAATATTCGTCGTTAACCAATAGGCTTGGCTTGATCTCGACAATCGACTATAAATTTAATGCGGATAATACGGTAAGCCTGTTTGGTACTTACCTGCAACTAAACGAAGACCGGGTACGGTTAACCAATGATATTCTTTTGGGTAACTATTCTTATAACGGTTATATCGGCGGTTTTCAAAACAACAACCAAACCCAAACCAGGCAGGATTTGCAGAGCATTTACAGCCTGATATTGCACGGTAATAATAAACTCGCTTCGTTTTTCACTACAGATTGGTCGTTGGTTTATTCGCAGGCCAAACAACAATTACCAGATTACGCAGCGTTCAATACTTCGCAGCAAATTAGCCCTAATGCTTCGGGTACGGCCACTTCACTGTCATATGGACCGGTTTCGGTAGAAAAGGAAACACGTGAATGGACCCGCAATACCGACAGGGATATATCCGGTTATTTGAATTTGCATTATAGCACCAAAATAAACAATCATACTACGCAAATTGGTTTTGGTGGTATGGCCAGGCACAAAAACCGGGACAACTACGATAACCAATATAAGCTAAGCCCTGTTCCGGATGCCGACTCAACTTACCAGAAATACGTTTCTATCCCCGCTTCGCAATTTAAATTTATACCCAATACCGATGCTTTAGGTACAGCGTTTAGTAACCCCGGTGTTTATACTTTTCAGGAAAATATTCAGGCGGGATATGTACAGGCTAAGTATTTTATAAACGATCGTTTTGACGTTCTATTTGGGTTAAGGGCCGAGCATACATCACAATCATATGATTCATCGTTGCCGGCAACTATAGCGGGTAAATCGGCATCTATAACTTATACTGATTATTTGCCAAGCGTTAACGCGAAGTATGCGTTAAGTAATAACCAGGCTTTAAGGTTATCTTATTTTAAATCGGTTTTGCGCCCCGCGTATTCAGACCTGGTACCGTACCAGGATAATACCGGCTTTGCTACAGATAATTTCCCGATACAAGGTAACCCGCATTTGCAACACTCGGTTATCGATAATTTCGATTTCAGGTACGAGGTTTTTCCGAACGGTTTAGATCAGTTTATGGTTGGTGCATTTTATAAAACAATTACCAACCCTATTGAATATGCCCTGGTGCAAACAGATTTTTCGGCCAATCTTACGTTAAGCCCATACAATTTTGGAACAGCCCATAACTATGGTTTAGAGGCGGTTTTCAGAAAGTTTTTTGGAAATATAGGTGTGTCGGGTAATTATACCTATACACATTCGGTAATTAACTCTACCAAGAAATTTACTTACGTAGATCCGGCTGATAACAGTTTCCATAATATCGATGTAAACCAATCAAGGCCTTTACAGGGCCAATCGGCTCATGTGGGCAACTTCTCTTTATTGTATAAGGATAGCAAACATAAATTAGATGCCCAACTTGCCGCGGTTTACACCGGCGAAAGAATAAATACCCTGTCATTATATAAAGATCTTGATAACTGGGAAAGGCCAACCATCAACCTCGATTTCTCGGCCCAGAAAGAGTTCAGCGAGCATTACATCGTATATGTAAAAGTTAACAACCTGCTAAACACGCCCTATAAATTAATAATAAAACAATCAAATAAAGCTTACAGCGGCAATAATAAGCTGCCTATACAGGACAGCCCCAATTACGCCACTGTAGAAAACGATAAGTTTTACGCCAGGTTCCTGGTTGGTTTCCGGTTCAAATTTTAACAATAAATTACTATAACCCACTTAATTATGAAAAATCTAAGAAATGCATTGGTTTGCCTATCAGTATTGGTGCTGGCAGCATGCAGTAAAAGTAAAGATAACGCCGTTATATCGGCCCCGCTGCTGCAAGTAGGGCAGGCGGTTAGCAATACCGCGCCGCTATCCGGCTCAATCAAAGGCACAATGCTTGCCGGAAAAACGTACACCGTATCTGGCGATGTTACCATTAATGCAACAGATACGCTTTTAATTCAAAAAGGTGTTACTGTAAAAGTAACAAACTCGGCTACGTTTATTGTAAAAGGCACCTTGGTTAGTTTAGGTACAAAAGACGCTCCGGTTACTATAACCGATCCACGCAGAACTAAAACTACAGGTAATTCAACAGCCGCAACGGATTCTGCATATGCAGGCGGATGGGGCGGTATTTATGCCGATGTTACCTGCAAATTGTTAGTTATTAAGTGGACACACCTTGATTTTGCAGGCGCAGGCTTAAAATCACCTCCGTTCACCGGCCCGTCAACCGGCGATCAGTATGCTATATACTGGCAAAATCCAAATGGAAGCTTCATTTTAGAAGATTCATGGATTTATGGTACGCCTGATGATGCCGTTCGTTTTTATGGTGGCCATATCAACATGATGAGGAATACGTTAGAAAAATGCGGTGGCCTTGGCGGCGACGGTTTTAATGCAAAAGGTGGTACACAAGGTAACATGGCATATAACCTGATCATTGGCGGTGCTACAAATGGTACAAAATCGGCAAATGACGGTGCAAAAAGTTCTATCCAATGCCAGATAGCCATGTACAATAATACTTACGTGAATGGCGGTTTCAGAAACCACGGCGTATACGGGGCGCGTTCAGGATCTGTAGAGGTTGAAAATAACTCAAGGGCATTAGCTTACAATAACCTTATTGTTGATTGCGATTTTGGTGTGCGTATTGCAGGGGGTAACAATGTTACAGCCAAAGTATACCTTGCCGATACTTTAAGCCACACGGATGGACCAATCACTAAAACTGCTTATGGTTATAATTTCTATTATGCCGATAACGTGGCTATTGCCAATCAGTTTGTACCCACTAACATAGCACAGGCTGTTGTAACACATCCGCAAGCTACTGATATACCTAATATGAAAGCATTTTTAGGTACTGCTTACACCTTCGGTTTTAAATATGACGGAACATCATTGGTAGGTAAAAACAACCCAATGTTTGTAAACTACCCGCTTCCGAATCTGAATTTTGTAAACCAGGCCTCTGTTGATGCATTTAACTTCCGTCTTCAGGCCGGCTCACCTGCAGTTGGCAAAGGTTATACCGGCTTTAGCGCAATTGCTAATGTTCCGGTTGATCCTAACTTTGGTTCAAGCGGCATAACCCCTCCGGGTAAAGATATCGGTTGCTACCAAACAGATGGTACCGGCAACCAACACTAATATTTATTAGCTAAATACAAATTACAGCATGACAACCCCATTTAATGTAAATAAAACAACAAAATACATTAAATGTGGGTTGTTTTGTTTTTTGATAATTGTTGCAACGGCCTGCAAAAAAACAGGTAGCAGTGTTGTGCCGGCAAAAGATACGGTGGCAACAACGCCGCCGGTTAGTCCGGTTGTATTCCCCTCTCCTACATACGATCCTGCATCGTTAGATACTACTACGCTATTTAACGCGGTGCCGGTAACCAATCATCTTTCCCGGACAGATCTTGTAGAAATATCCGGCGTTGCCGCAAGCAGGTTAACCCCTGGCTTGCTATATATTCATAACGATAGCGGCAACCCAAACCAGGTTTACCTTACCAACGGAACCGGTGCCGATAAAGGAACGCTCACGTTAACCCGGGAAAGCAACCGCGATTGGGAAGATATAGCCATAGGCCCCGGCCCGGTTGCAGGTAAAAGTTATGTATATGTTGCCGATATAGGCGATAACGATGCGAAATATAAAACAATAACGATCTACCGTTTCCCCGAACCCGATTTAACAGGCAAAACTCTACCTGTTACGTTGGATATAAATGATGTAGATAAAATAGAATTGCGTTATCCGGACGGGTCCCGCAACGCAGAGACGCTGATGATTGATGCTAAAACAAAGGATATTTATATTGCCAGTAAGGAAAATAACCTTTCAAAAATTTATGTTGCCAGGTACCCCCAAAGTACTATTGCGATAACAACTTTAACTCCTGTTGTTAAGTTGCTGTTTAACAAAGCTACCGGCGGCGATATATCTGCCGATGGCACCGAGATTTTATTGAGAAGCAAAGAGTCTATATGGTACTGGAAGTTACCCACGGGCCTTTCTATAACTGCCGGGCTGCTCACTAAACCGCAATACGCCCCTTACTTTAATAACGAACCGCAGGGCGAAGGCGTATGTTTTGCTGCTGACGGTTCCGGGTATTATACCAACACCGAAGTAAGGGACTATCCCGGTTCTTTAGCTACTATTTCTTTTTATAAAAGAAAATAATCCCCAATTACAAGCTCATATTAATAATTGATTTAAAACTGAAAAAATGAAGTTTTCTAAAATTTTATTTATTGCAATTACTGCTATAAACGCTTGTTGTTTAAATGCCTTTGGTCAAAAAAGCATTTCAAACGATTTGAAAATAGTCTTCATCCGCCATGCCGAGAAACCGCTTAAAGGCGATAACCTTACCTGCGAGGGGTTAAACCGGTCGTTAAAACTACCGGCTGTAATAACTGCAAAGTTTGGCATCCCGGCGTTTGTGTTTGTGCCCTCACTTGGTTTGGGCGAGGCTACTAAACATGCGCGTATGTTTCAAACTATTGTACCGCTTGCGGCCAAATACAATTTAACCATCAATAGCAGCCGCACCGAGAAAGACTCATTAGGTATGGCCGCAGATCTTAAAAGCCGTAGCGGCGTTGTACTTGTAGCCTGGGAACACGGGGGCATCGCACCAATAGCAAGGGCGCTTGGTGTAAAAGAAAGTGGCTTAAAATGGCCGGATGATGATTATGACAGCATTTGGATAATAACATTTGATAATGGAGTTGCTGTTTTAACCAAAGATAAAGAGGGTATAGTTGCCTCAAAGGGCTGCGATTTTTAAGAGACGTTACCGAATATAAGCCTCCGCTAAAATTTAATCATCACAGATTAAATAGATGATAGTTTTTGCAACGGCCAAACAGTCCGGCATCGCGTTAAAGCCGCACTTAGTTACTTATCCAACTTAAACCTTATGGTCACAGCATTTCGCCCCCGGTAATATTTCCCGGTGATAAAGGCCGGCAATTTATCATAGGAATCATGGATGTTGGAGAGTACAAAATATTCGATTTTTTGGATATACCTTGATTGGAACATCAGGTGATTGCTTGCATCGGGGTGGCCACTGTTGGCATAATAGGTTACCGTGCCCATTTGTATTTGGCTTCCGCCGCTAAAACCACTGGCCAGGTTAAGTTTAATTTGCTGGCCGTGAAAATTTGCAGTGTAAGTGGCAGCACCCGGCTGGGCAAAACATAAAAAAGGCGATGCTATTAACAATAAAATGAGTAAAGTTTTAGGCTGCATAAAATCAGTTTATAACAATGTTACGGACAAGGCCTGGTGTGGGTTACAAAATAAATTCAAAAGGCAAAATTCAAAAGTCAAAATTGACCGTCTGATTGAACAATAAATAAAACATATCGGCGAATAACAAAGTTTTCACACGCACTTTCAACCTTTAACCTTTCTGCCTTTCACCCCATATAAATAATTATCTGTTCAAACAAAATCCGGGTTAGCTGTTTTAATTGATAAAAGAATATTATGTCATTTAATCAATACCACGAACCTGTAAATGAATTATCGGCCGAGACCCGTACTTTTGCCAGGATGATTGTTTCGCTTACCGAGGAGGCAGAGGCCATTAACTGGTACGAGCAACGGATAGCTGTAGAAACAGATAAGGACGCCAAAGCCATTATGCAAAATGCCCAACAGGAGGAGTTTAAACATTTTGGCATGGATTTGGAATTTTTGCTGCGTAAAAAGCCCGTTTGGCGTACCACATTAAAAGCTATTTTATTTCAACAGGGTGATATTGTTGAATTGGGCAGCAAAGGCGAAGAGGCGGCCGAAGACTAAACTATTTTACAATGAATAACCAACGAATAAAACTGGTACAAGGCGACATTACTAAAATTAAAGCCGATGCAATTGTTAATGCTGCCAACACATCCTTGTTGGGCGGCGGGGGAGTTGACGGCGCCATCCACAGGGCGGGCGGCAAAGCCATACTGGAAGAGTGCATCCAGATTCGTAACCGACAGGGCGGCTGCAAAACCGGCGAGGCGGTAATTACTACAGGTGGTAATCTTCCTGCAAAATATGTGATACACACGGTTGGCCCGGTTTATAATAATGGCGGCAAGGGCGAAGATGGATTACTGGCTGCCGCCTATTTAAACAGCCTTAAACTGGCTGCTGAAAATCACGTGGAAACCATTGCTTTTCCTAATATCAGTACTGGCATTTACCATTTCCCTAAAAACAAGGCGGCAAGTATCGCCATAAAAACCGTACAGGATTTTCTGGCCGGGAACGACAGTATTAAAGAAGTGGTTTTTGTTTGTTTTGATGACGAAAACTGCGGTATTTATAAAGGTTTGCTATAAAGTGTAGTGTTGCGCAACAGGTGAAACAGTAAAAAGTAGCATCTGTTTAATAATCAATAAATTACGAATTGTCATAAAATATAAATCGAAACAAAACCGCAACAAATATAAAGTGAGGATCAAAAAAAATACTGAAATCCTTCGATCTCCCGATGCCTCAAATTCGGCAACCGAAAATCAGGATAAATTTTTAACGCGGTGCTTTTAAAAACAACAGACGCAGTGTCGGTCTGGGTTTGGGCTTCACTTTTGTTAATAACTAAGCCGTTAATAATCAACAGGGTTTAGCAAAATATTAAGTTTTTCATGATAGAAGTATGGCTTTGGTAAATTTATATGTTGTTAGATATTTCATAAGTTAAAGGTTTAGTTGTAACTTAATAATTACAAACGCTGAACCCTATTTAAGCCCTCCTTACCGGGGAGGGTGTGTGTGGAGCCCCTGAAACCAGTATTATGCATCCAACTTTAAAAAAATATTTTTCAGGCAAGATGGATCTTTCTGCCGGACACGAGGAACTGATTGAGCGTTGTTTTAAATTAAAACATGCCAGGCGTAACGAGATATTGGTGCCAAAGGGCAGTGTAGCCAAAAATATATACTTTGTAATTAAGGGCTGCCTTAGGGTTTTCCTGATTGACGATAGCGGTAGCGAGTCGACCAGGTTTTTGATATTTGAAAACAATATGGGAACAGCTTTCCCGAGTTTTATAAACGGCACGCCGTCGTTGGCGGCTATTCAAAGTCTGGAGGCGTCAGAACTGCTGGTACTTAGCCGGCACGACAGGGATTTACTGCTGACAGAGATTCCCGGCTGGGAAACCATGTACCGCATCGGGCTTGAGCAGGATTATATTGCATCCATCCAGCGGATAGAGAGCCTGATTACCATGGATTCAAAAGCCCGTTACCAGGTGCTGATGGATACCCGTCCGGATATCATCAGGCGATTGCCCAACAAAATAGTGGCCGATTACCTGGGCATCTCGCAGGAGACGCTTAGCCGGTTGAAGGCCCCACGGCCCCCCAAAGCCTAAGCTCCCGCGAGCTTTCAGCTCGTGGGCTACATGGTTAACGCTCCCGCGAGCCTTCAGCTCGTGGGCCACATGATTTCAGCTTTCAGCTGAACTTAAGCCGGAGGCTTAAACCAGTTTAACCCACGGGTTACGCTAACGCTAACCCCGCGGGAGTTTGTGCCTGGCCGCCAAACCAATGACTAATGACAACTGACCAATGACCACCCTGATTTATTGACAATTGTCAATCTTTTTATTAATGATAAAGGCTTGATTTGTACTATTAAACCATCAAAATTATGTACAAGCAAATTATAACCGCCTTTATGTTTTTACTATCAGGCAATATCGTTTTAGCACAAACTAATATTGGCCAGCGCACTTTTCAGTTTAAAGATCAAAAGCGTAACCGACCGGTAACAACTGAGGTTTGGTATCCCACTATAGATTCGGTAAAACAGGCCGATAAATACTTTTCGCCGTTTACCCGTGTGCAAACCGTGCGTAACGGAAAACTGCCTGCGGGCAAGTTGCCGGTTATTATGCTATCGCACGGTACAGGGGGCGGCCGGTTAACGCTGGAA
Organism: Mucilaginibacter sp. GW822-FHT03E02; assembly: GCF_058801545.1. Classification (NCBI taxonomy): domain Bacteria; kingdom Pseudomonadati; phylum Bacteroidota; class Sphingobacteriia; order Sphingobacteriales; family Sphingobacteriaceae; genus Mucilaginibacter; species Mucilaginibacter sp. GW822-FHT03E02. Next base: position 6,334,388 of record NZ_JBXANJ010000001.1, read on the forward strand.
TGGCTGGCAGTAGCATTGGCACAAAACGGCTTTATTGTGGTCGCGGTTGACCATTGGGGCAATACTTATGATAACAAGATAAAGCTGGAGTTTTTAAAGGCCTGGGAGCGTCCGCAGGACATTAGTTTTGCATTAACCTCGCTATTGAATGACCGGGATTTTAAAGCGGTGATAGATACTGACAAGATAGGAGCGGCAGGCTTTTCACTCGGCGGATTTACGGTGTTAGCCCTTGCAGGCGGCGAAGTTGACTTTGAAGTACTACGCAATTATTATAAAACCGCTGGCCGTAAAGAAATCGAGATCCCCGAATATCCCGGCCTTTTAAAATCGCTGGATGATAGTACCCTGTTGGCCGCGTCAAAACATTACCCTCCGTTGAAAGATAAACGGATAAAAGCATTCTTCTCTATCTCGCCGGCCATGGGCCCGGGTTTTGTAAATAAGCAACAGGTAAAAAATATCAGCAGTCCTGTTTATATCGTGGGTTCGCAAAGCGACAGTATAGCGCCGGTAAAAACCAATGCCATTCATTACCACCAATTGATAAATGGATCGCAGCTGTACATTAACCCCGGCAAAACCGGGCATTATGTAATGCTGTCGGAGGCTATCGAACCTGTAAAAAAAGAAGCCCCTGTGTTATTTACTGATGATCCATCTGTGGATAGGCATGCCGTACACCTGAAAGTAGATAGTTTGGCTGTAGCGTTTTTTAGGAAGACGTTGTAGCCCCCCGGCCCCCTGAAGGGGGAGTAAAACTTATCGGCGATTTGTTGAGCTTATAAACATTCCCTCAATTGTCATTAAGTTGGAGAATTATGAACAGTTTAAATATCGAACACCGAATGTCCAATAACGAATAATGAAAGAAAACTTCGGTGTTGGATATTTAAAATTCATTATTGATATTATCGGTACTTCTGTTTTGCTTAACTAATGGTATTAAACACTTCCCCTTCAGGGGGCCGGGGGGCATTGTAACAGCTTAGTGATATATTCCCGGCATTACTATATTCTCCTATATTTGAAATACAAACCGCAATTCATCTACATGAGAAAAAAGTATTACCTGCCGCGTATTTGCGTGGCAACGGCAATGGCTGCCGGACTCACCTTATCGGCATCGGCACAACAAAAAAATATTTATCATAAAGGCTGGATAGACTTTAACAAAAATGGTAAAATGGATGTGTTTGAAGATCCATCGCAAACCATTGATAAGCGCGTTGCCGATTTACTAAGCCAGATGACCGTTGACGAAAAAACATGCCAGATGGCTACCTTATACGGTTATAAACGGGTACTCAAAGACGAAATGCCTGTCGCCAACTGGAAAAACGAGATCTGGAAGGATGGCATAGCTAATATTGACGAAGAACTGAACAACCTTACATCACATACTGATGATGCGCCCACGCAATATTCGTTCCCCTTTAGCAAACATGCTTCGGCCATTAATACCGTACAAAAATGGTTTGTGGAAGAAACCCGCATGGGTATCCCGGTTGATTTTACCAACGAGGGCATTCATGGCTTAAACCATGACCGTGCCACACCTTTACCGGCGCCTATTAATATTGGCAGTACTTTCGACAAACAACTGGTACGCCAGGCAGGCCAAACCGTAGGCCGCGAAGCCAAAGCTTTGGGCTATACCAACGTATATGCCCCCATACTTGACCCCGCCCGCGACCAGCGCTGGGGCCGCGTGGTAGAATGTTATGGAGAAGCCCCCTTTCATATTGCCGAAATGGGCAAACAAATGGTTTTGGGTATACAAGAGGAAGGGGTTGCTTCAACCCTTAAACATTTCGCGGTATACAGCGTGCCTAAAGGCGGCCGCGACGGCGCAGCACGTACTGATCCGCATGTGGCACCAAGGGAAATGCACCAGGTTTATTTATACCCTTTTCGCCGGGTTATCCAGGAAGCGCATCCTATGGGCGTAATGAGCAGCTATAATGATTGGGATGGTGTGCCTGTTACCGGTAGTTACTATTTTTTAACCCAGTTGCTGCGCCAGCAGTTTGGCTTTAATGGTTATGTAGTGAGCGATAGCGAAGCTGTTGAATATCTTTATTCCAAGCACCATGTAGCAGCCGATTATAAAGAAGCCGTAAGGCAGGCGGTTGAGGCCGGCCTAAATGTGCGCACCAACTTTACCATGCCGCAAACCTTTATTTTGCCGCTGCGCGAGCTGATTAAAGAAAACAAGATTTCAATGAAGGTGATAGATTCGCGGGTGGGCGATGTGTTGCGGGTGAAATTCCGCCTGGGTTTGTTTGATAGCCCGTATGTTAAAGACCCGAAGGCTGCAAATAAAGTTGTACATACGGCAGACGATGCTGCCATGTCGCTAAAAATGAACCGCGAATCGATGGTATTGTTGAAAAATGAGGGCGGCTTGCTGCCTTTGGATAAGAAGAAATATTCCAGGATATTGGTTACCGGCCCGCTGGCTAAAGAAACCAATTATGCCATTAGCCGTTACGGTCCGTCGCATAACCCGGTTACCAGTGTGTACGATGGGCTGGTTAATTATATGGGTAACGATGGTGTAATTGTTTACGCCAAAGGTTGCGATATGATAGATGCCACCTGGCCCGAGAGTGAGATTATTGAAACGCCCCTTACCCACCAGGAACAAATAGAAATTGATAACGCCGTTAACCAGGCCAAAAATGTGGATGTGATTATAGCCGTTGTGGGCGAAGATGTGGATAGGGTAGGCGAAAGCTTATCGCGCACAGGCTTAAACCTTCCGGGCAGGCAATTAAAGCTGATACAGGCCTTACAGGCTACCGGCAAACCAGTGGTTATGGTGATGATAAACGGGCAGCCGCTTACCATCAACTGGGAAAATAAATACGTGCCGGCCATCTTAGAGGCCTGGTTCCCGAGCGTGCAAAGCGGGCAGGTAATAACCGAGACTTTATTTGGTGATAATAACCCGGGCGGTAAACTGCCAATCACTTTCCCCAAAACAACAGGGCAAATTGAGTTTAACTTTCCCTTTAAGCCCAATGCCCAGGCAAGCCAAAAGGGGCAAAACAGCTGGGGCAAAACCAGTGTAAACGGCGCTTTATACCCATTTGGTTATGGCCTAAGCTATACCACATTTGAATACAGTAACCTGGTAGTGTCGCCAGAGACAGAGAATTCTCAGGGTGATGTGCAGGTAAGCGTTGATGTAACCAACACAGGTGCCCGCGCGGGTGATGATGTGGTACAACTGTACTTGAAGGATGAAGTAAGCAGTGTAACTACCTATGAATACGATTTGCGTGGTTTTGAACGGGTAAATCTTAAACCCGGCGAAAAAAGAACGGTACAATTTACCCTGCATCCCGATGACCTGGCCCTGCTGGATAAAAATATGAACTGGACGGTTGAACCCGGTAAGTTTATGGTGATGATAGGCAGCTCATCGGAAGATATTAAGCTAAAAAAGGAGTTTGAGGTGCAGTGATATAGATACTAAAATATACCGGCTTAAAAAATGAAATGAAAGGTTTGCGAAGTGTAATAATCGCAAACCTTTTTTGTAATATTGATACATGATTGAAGATTTATACCTGGGCGACTCATGGATCTCACTCGAGTTTTCGACAGACGGAGGGCTGCCTGTTTTTGTGAAATTCAGGCCTTACCTGCAAAATTTTATTGATACCGGTTTTTATAACCACCGGATGGATGTGATATGGTCATATAATTCGCCCAATGAAACTTTGCTGCCGCATGAAACAGACCTTGACCTGATGGAGCAGGTTGAGGAAGTGCTTATGGATATTATGGAAGAGGATAACCAAACCATCCTGGCGTTTTCATTTACCGGCGAAAACGAACGGTGGTGGGCATGGTATACTACCGATGTCGATATAGCCGGCGAGCGCCTGAATGCCGCATTGGCAGGCTTTGATGAATTACCTATCAGTATTACCGCTAATACCGACCCGGATTGGGTCGAGTATAACGGTGTTCTGGAAGATTTTGCCGAATAGTTTTTAAATAACGTTTCACATGAAGATACCTACCATTACCGGCATTATAGACAGGCGTATATTGGTTAACTTTACTGTTGATCCTGATATTGCCAAATTAATAATTCCGCCCCCGTTTCGTCCCAAAATTGTCAACGGCAAAGCCATCGTGGGTATTTGTCTTATCCGGCTAAAAGATGTAAGGCCTAAAGGGCTGCCCGCTTTTATTGGGATGGGTTCCGAAAACGGCGCGCACCGCATTGCTGTTGAATGGCAGGAAGATGATGAAATTAAAGAAGGTGTTTATATTCCCCGAAGGGATACTTCATCCCGTTTCAACACCATTGTTGGCGGCAGGATATTTCCGGGCAGGCATTACCATGCCAGGTTTGATGTTAATGAGCATAACAGCAACTATCATGTAGCTTTTGAAAGCTCGGATGGTACTACCATTAGCATAGATGCTAAAATTACCGATACTTTTAACGTGGATTCTGTTTTTAAGGATTTAGATACAGCTTCTGATTTTTTTAAGGCAGGTGCTACAGGCTATTCGCCAAATGGCGATAAATATGAAGGTTTGTTGCTACATACAAGAAACTGGAAGGTTGAAGCCCTGGAAGTAAGCAAAGTGTCATCAAGCTTTTTTGAAGATGAAGCTATTTTTCCAAAAGGAACTATTAAGTTTGATAATGCGCTGTTGATGACCAATATACAGCACGATTGGTATTCGAAACCCGATAAACTGGTTGTAAATAACTGACAATGCCTATAAGCATTTTCCGTAAGATAAAATTTGATGCGCTGGTTATTACCATATCATTGCTGGTAAGCGGCACCTATATTTTAGATAAGGTAGTACTGTTTTTTTTAAGGGCCTATTTGCGTAACCACTATAATTCGCATTTCGAGACAAAAAATAAGGTGCAGGCAGATGTAACAGGCATTGCTTACTGGGCATTGTTTATAGAAAGCTACTACCTTATTGTGTTCCATTTATTGGTGCTAACAGCTGTATTGCTGGTGTTTTTTCATAAACAGGTACGGTTGTATAAACGCGAACTACTCTGGGCTTACCTTATCATTGTAGTTTGCGATATAGGGTATTTTGCCGTTGCAAGATTATTTGTTAAACATTAAACTGCGCATCATGAGCACATCAAACCAACAAATTATACCTATGCTGGCCTATGAGGACGGCATAGCGGCAATGGAATGGCTTTGCAAGGTTTTTGGTTTTACCGAGGTAACCCGCATGACTGATGAGCAAGGCCGCCTGAGCCATGGCGAAATAGCCATGGGCGAAAGCCTGGTAATGCTGGCCGAACCCACGCCAGATTACCAAAGCCCGAAGCATCATGCGCAAAATTGTGCTATAGCTGCCAAAGCTTACGAGGTGCCCTATGTTATCAACGGGGTTTTGGTTTATGTGGATGACGTAACCCGGCATTATGAACACGCTAAAAGCAACGGCGCTACCATATTATCTGTGCCGGAAGAAGGCTACCCCGGCACCCGTTACCGCGCTGCCGATTTGGAAGGGCAGCGCTGGATGTTTATGCAGAAGGAAATTTGAAAATGAAAGAAATTTATGACCTGGAATATTGGCAATTAGATAAGGCCGTTTCAAGCACCAAACGTTTTGCGACCGTTAAAATCAATTTAGCTTATCCCGATGTAAAGCAACATCTCGACCTTAAACCCAAAGATCGGATCAAAAAAATTGACAGTATATACCGGGCGGATTTAGCCCGCCTTGTAGCACTAAATTTATTTGACACGTATGAAATTACGGGCAAAAAGAAACGCCCTACAGGGGTAACTGCAAAACTGAAATTTAATGACCTGAAAAAGCTTAAAAAGGTAGATTTTGTTGCAAGTATTTGGGTGATATCTGTTGATCACGCGATCTTTACAAAAGAGGAGGAGCCACCAAAGGAGCAATATTATTGTGTTAAGATGACGGTGGTTATTGAAGTGGAAGGAGTGTGCCTAAAAAAGCAAAGCATCGAAAAAAGGTTTGTTTTAATAAAAGCCTGCTCATTTGAAGATGCGTACGACAGACTGGAAAAACAAGAAAGGAATTATGCTGCACCTTACCTAAACTCTGATGGCCGTTTTGTGCGCTGGCGGATTGAAAGTTATGATGATTGTTTTGTAACTGATATAGAAAACCCTGCTGAATTAGATAATCCTGAAGGCGTTGAAGTTTTTTCGGCCCTTGGAAAAAGAAAGAATAAATTGAAATCTGTCTGGGACGGAAAGCCCTGATATAACTTTTACTAAACCTATGCCACCTTTTACCAAAATTGTCGCCATTTGCCTGCTTATCCTTACTGCTTGTTCATCGGCACCGCGGAAAAATCCTGCAAAAAATCAACATAAAAAACTGTTGGCTGCACATAGGCATGTCAACGGATCATTGGTTGGCGCGGGCAAAAGCCAGCATGGAGTTTTCATAGTCGATTCTACTGCAGCCGTTTTCACCATTTTAGATACAACCGAAATTCAGAAACGCCACAAAGCATCAACCGACGAGGAGTTTTATACCGGTGCCGACGACCAAGTGTTTTATACCTCCGAGGCAAGAACTTTTCTTAAAAAACAACCTGTCAAAATTATAGAGCTCGATCCTGCTTATGAATACCTTGAGTTTAAACAGGCCAACGGTGTCGTTCACAAAATTAAGTTAGATACTGTTGCTTTTATATCAAACCTTTACTTCTTCAATCCCCAAAAACAACCCCATAATGTAGATATGGTGGATGTGGAAGCGGAATACAAAAAATACTTTGCCAGATAGTCCAGTTAATTTTATTGGCTCGATAACGTTTTGTACGGGTTGTTAGATTTCAATTGACTTCTACATAGCTCTCTTCCTAAGGGCCATCGGTCCGACACATATTGTAGCCACGGGTTTCAACCCGTGGATGACTGGTCAAAGGAGAACAAGAGTGCCATCGGCACGGCACATAGTGGGATGTAAATCCAGGGATTTTCAATTTGTTCAAACGATATATACGCGTTGCTCATATGGATCGAACCTACGGCTCTCAATCGTTTTCTTTGTTTTTTTCCACGGGTTAAAACCCATGGCTACAAAATTGGCCGAGGCTACGCCTCTGATTCCTGTTCAACAAGCCCCGATGTGTCATCAAAATATATCTTTAGAAACTAATCAGCAACTGTATCTGTGTTACCCATATAAACCGTCAACCATTTTATTTGATGTTAAGAATTGCCCGAAGACAATAAATCGAATACGATATAAACCTGCGAACTTTTATACAGGTTAAACGTTTTATTGATGACACCATTGTTTACCGGACATTTAAACCGGTGATTCCTACAAATCACATGGATTAATTTATTTATTATCAATTCATTACTTTTACCCAATTAACCAAGCCGTTAAAAACCGTAATAAATACAGTTGTTATATTGTACTTTATTTATAATTTTATAAACTTTAATTACTTAGGCATAGCCTTTTAAAAACTTTAACTCTTATATTGTTGAATGGAACTCGAAAATAAAGGTGTGAAGGGCAGTCAGCTCAAAAATATGATCATCAAAAGGCTTTATTTTAATAAAGCGATGTCATGTGCCGGACTGAGCGACTTGTTTGATAAAAGCATTCCGTCAATAGCCAAGGCCATCAATGAACTGATGCATGAAGGCTTCGTGGTTGAGCATGGGTACGCCCCTTCAAGCGGTGGCCGCCGCCCGCTCATGTATTCTGTTAAGGCCAACGCCATGTATATACTGGCCGTAGCGCTCGATCAGCTAACCGCGCGCATCCAGTTGTTCGATTTGCAAAACAGCCCTGTGGCCGATATGCTTACTTTTGAGCTTAAACTGCTCAACAACCCCAATGCGTTAACTATACTTACTAACCAGATTAATAGCTACATCAAAACATCGGGTGTAGCCAAGGGCAAAATTGCGGGCATCGGTATCGGTATGCCTGGCTTTATCAATGTAACCCAGGGCATTAATTATACTTACCTTGATGCCAACGGAAGCCTTACCGCTTACCTTACCGAACATACCGGCATTACCACCTATATCGACAATGATTCGAGCCTGATAGCACTGGCCGAGCAAAAGTTCGGCATTGCCAAGTCGCAAACCGAAGTAATGGTAATTAACCTGGGCTGGGGTATTGGTTTAGGTATGATTGTAAATGGGAAATTATTCCGTGGGCATAACGGTTTTGCCGGTGAGTTAAGCCATATCCCACTATCCGAAGATGGTTCATTGTGCGAGTGCGGTAAACGTGGTTGCCTGGAGGCAGAAGCATCGATGCTGGTAGTAGCCCGTAAAGCCATAGAAGGTATTCAGCAAGGCCGTATAACCAGTTTAAAACACAATACCAACGATCACTCCAAACTTATGGGCGATGCCCTGCTGGATGCCGCCAACAACGGCGATCAGTTTGCTATAGAATTGCTATCAGATGCCGGCTACAAAATAGGCAAAGCCCTGGCTATCCTCATCCATATCATGAACCCGGCTATTATTGTGTTGAGCGGCCGTGGAGCAAAAGTGGCCAAAATATTGATGGCACCTATCCAACAGGCCCTGCACAAATACTGTATCCCGCGTTTATCTGCCGGTACCGAATTGTTAGTTTCTGAATTGGGTTTTGATGCCGAACTTGTTGGCGCCGCAGTGTTGGTAATGGAGAATTTTGATAAAACGGTGAAGGCAAAGGTGGCGAAGGCTGTTGCCTGATGTGCAAATTCCAGATTTCAAATGTGCAGATGTTAAATTTGTACATCTTGAAATACTAAATGTTCTTCGGTTAAGACATTAAGCGTTAGGGGTAGCAGCGGATACAGGCCTGCGCCTAAGGCCATGTGCACGAGCGTATAACCCGGGCCGCAGGCAACGCCCAACGTCTAAATCATCGCTTTTTCATCTGCACACCTGCACATCTGAAATCTGCACATCTACAAGAACACCCTCCCCGAATATTCCATCGCTTCCCGGAATTTGTCCATATTAAGCCCTGTGGGCTCCTTTTGACTTTCGAGATACCCAATTAGGTTTTCGGTTGCGATGTTGCCAGTAAGGTCGTCTGCGGCCATGGGGCAGCCGCCGTAGCCTTTAATGGCAGTGTCAAACCTTTTGCAGCCGCTCTGGTAAGCAGCTTCTATTTTGGGTTGCCAGGTATCGGGCGTACTGTGCAGGTGGATGCCGAATTCGGTTTTGGGGAATGCCAGGCACAGTTCAGGATAAATGCTGCTAATCTGGTCAGCTTCCGAAATGCCGATTGTATCGGCCAGGGCTATGTTATTAATGCCTTCTTTTACCAGTTTCTCCGTCCATTTATGAATAATGCCGGTATTCCATTCATCGCCATACGGATTACCAAAACCCATTGACAGGTAAACAAGTAGTTTTTTATTACTGGCTACTGCTAATTCTTGCATCCGTTGTACATTGTCAAAAGCCTGGGGTAGGGTAGTATTGGTATTGCGCAGCTGAAATGTTTCGGAAATTGAAAACGGGTATCCAAGGTAAGTTATTTCGGGATGCTTCACTGCTTCTTCGGCGCCACGGTAATTGGCAATTATGGCCAATAGTTTCGACTGTGTATTGGTTAAATCTAATTTACTCAACACCTCCGCCGTGTCCTGTAATTGTGGTATTGCTTTAGCCGATACAAAACTCCCGAAATCAATAGTATCAAAGCCCACCTGCAAAAGCAGGTTGATATAAGCGGCCTTTACATCCGTAGGGATAAAATGCACAATGCCCTGCATGGCATCGCGGGGGCACTCGGTTATTTTTATAGTCATGAGTTTTGAGTGGTGAGTTTTGAGTTTAGGGCTCAAACTTCCAAATCAAAGTTCAGAATAATTTATCCTAACCCCAAATCAGCCGTTTTCTTTAAACTCATTACTTAAAACTCACCGCTCAAAACTAATCTACCGTCTCCGGCAAATGCTCATCGTCGGTTAGGCCTTCACGTTCAAACTTGCGGATAATGAGCCTGGTGCCGCCATTGTAGTTAATATAGCTGGATACCCAGTTGATGAATACAATTACCTTGTTACGGCCACCTAAAAGTGATATCAGGTGTACAAACATCCATACCAGCCAGGCAAAAAATCCCTGGAACCTTATCTTGCCTAAATCGGCAACGGCTTTGTTTCGGCCAATAGTGGCTAATGAGCCCTTGTCGAAATATTTAAACGGAGCGGTAGGCTCATGGTTAATGAGCTGTATAATGGTTTTACCCACGTGCGCGCCCATTTGTATAGCTACCTGCGCTACACCGGGGTGGCCTTTAGGCGTTTCGTCGGTTATCATGGCTGCCACATCGCCAATGGCGAAGATGTTTTCGGTACCCACCATGCGGCAAATGCTGTCAACCTTTATCCGGTTACCACGTTCAATATTGCCTTTTTCGATACCTTCGGGTACCACGCCCATAACGCCGGCGCTCCATATCACGTTTTTGGTGCGGATGGTTTTGCCGCCTTCAAATTTTATTTCTTTGCCATCGTAGCTTTCAACCTTTACACCTAACAATACTTCCACGCCCATTTTGGTAAGGAAATCCTTGGCAGCGTTTGACGCCTGGTCAGAGAATGGGCCCAGTACCTTTGGTAAAAAATCTACCAGGTAAACCTTCATATCCTCTTTTTTAAGTTCGGGATAATCTTTGGTCAGCACGTGGTTACGGAGTTCGGCTAATGAGCCCGATAGCTCAACGCCCGTTGGTCCGGCCCCAACCAGCACAAAAGTGAGGAGTGCTTCGCGCTCATCTTTGGATGTTTTAAGCAGGGCTTCTTCTATGTTTTGGAGTACGGAGTATCGTAAGTTTAATGCCTCCGGGATTGACTTCATTGGCATCGAAAACTTTTCGATATCGTGATTGCCAAAAAAGTTGGTGGTTGATCCGGTGGCTATTACCAGGTAATCATAAGCTATTGGGCCAATCGTGGTATCAATAGTGTTATTGGCGGCGTTAACCTTTAATACTTCGGCTATTCTGAAGCGGAAATTTTTTTGACCCGAAAAATTTTTACGCAGGGAGAAGGCGATCGATTCGGATTCGAGGCCTCCCATGGCTACCTGGTACAACAAGGGTTGAAAGGTGTGGTAATTATGCTTATCAAGCATCAGCACGTCAACAGGCTTATCTGCCAGTTTTTTAGCTACCTGCAGGCCGCCAAAGCCTCCACCAACTATTACTACTAAAGGGAATTTTGAACTATCTGATGTGTTCATGTGAGGGGTTATTTGTGTTCCTGTTTTAAAGTGCAAGTTTTGCACTTCTGTCTGTTTTGGCAGACGCGAAGGGGCGTCTGTCTATTTCATAGCCAACAGCACAATACCCATGCCGATGGCAATGTTTGTTATTGTTTTATGATGCAATTATACTTCATTATAAGCAATCTGCAACCCCATCCGTCGGCCATTTTTAGGTTGAGGTTGGGCTAAAAAAAAGGCCCCAAATGTTCTTTGGAGCCTTTTACATAATTTAAGATTATTTTATTTCAGGTCTTTTTTTCCAAAGTCAACTATCACCGGTGTTGCCACGCAGATAGACGAGTATGTACCGAAAATAACCCCGATTAATAATGCGAATGAGAAGCCTTTGATAACATCGCCACCAAAGATGAACAACACAATCAGTACGAAGATTACCGTTAATGCGGTAATAATGGTACGGCTTAAGGTACTGTTGATAGCGCGGTTAATAACATCTTCCGTTTGTTCATCTTTTGATTTATGGTCAAGAAACTCGCGGATCCTGTCAAACACCACCACCGTATCGTTAATGGAGTAACCAATAACTGTCAGGATAGCCGCTATAAACGCCTGGTCGATATCCAGCGAGAACGGTAATATTCCGTTGAACAACGAGAAGAACGATAATACCAGCAAGGCATCATGCGCGGTTGCAACCATCGCACCCAAGCTAAACTGCCATTTACGGAAACGGATAAAGATATACGCCGAGATCACGAGGATGGCGATCAATACCGTGTAAACAGCCGATGTTTTTAATTCTTCGGCTATGGTAGCGCTTACTTTCGATTGACCCTGGATATCGCTATCGCTTATTTTAGTTTCTGGTTTGGTTGCCAGCGCTTCAATCAACGTTTTTCTTACCTGTACATCAATCGCAGGGGTATTTTGCTGGATAAGGTAATTTGTAGTGATGCTGATTTTATCGGCATTTACGGTTTTAACCTCGGTACCGCGGCCTAACAAAGATGGATCTACAACACTGTGTATTTGCTCGGTTGTTATGTTTTTATTAGGGAAGGTAATTATAAAGTTACGGCCACCCTCAAAATCCACACCGTAGCTAAAGCCACGCACACATATTGAAATAATACCAGCAATGATAAACGTACCCGAGAAAATGTAAAACTTGAAACGGTTTTTAACAAACGCGTAGTTAGCATTTTTAAAGGTATGTGAACTCCATGGGTTGCTGAATTTAATATCCCAGCCTTCATCCAACATCCACTCAAATATAACCCTTGAAATTAACAGTGAACAGAACAGTGAAGTGATAATACCGATCATCAATGTAGTTGCAAAACCCTGGATAGGGCCCGAACCGAAGATGAACAGGATTAAACCGGTAAGGAACGTACTGATCTGTGAATCGAGGATAGATGGCAGCGCGTGTTTGAAACCATCGGCTACAGCTATTTTTAATGATTTACCTAAAGCAAGCTCTTCACGTACACGTTCATACACCAATACGTTGGCATCTACCGCTATACCTAAGGTAAGTACGATACCAGCTACACCCGGTACGGTAAGCACTGCGCCTAAGCTGGTTAGTACACCCATCAGGAAAAATATGTTGATGATAACCGCAACCACTGCGACAGTACCTGCACGGTTATAGTACGCAATCATGAAAACAAGTACTACTACCAAACCCAGTACGCATGACAGCAAACTGGCGGCGATAGCTTGTTTACCTAACGACGGACCTACAACATCTTCAGATACGATGTGCGCAGGAGCAGGTAAACGACCAGCTTTTAACACGTTGGCCAAATCCCTTGTATCTTCCTGCGTAAAGCTTCCTTCAATTGATGATACACCACCCGAAATTTCGTTTTGAACGTTAGGGGCCGAGTATACGTTATCATCCAACACAATGGCGATAGCACGCTTAGTAGTTGCAGCAGCAGCCTCGGCAGTAACGGCGCGCCATTTTTGGGCACCTTCCGAGTTCATGATCATCACAACTTCGGGGCTGCCTTTTTGATTAACATCGTTTCTTGCGTCGGTAATCACATCGCCAGAAAGTACCGGGCCGTTTTCGGCGCCGCTTAATTTAATGGCGTATAAAGCAAATGCTTTTTGTTTGGCATCCTTCATGGGTTTTACATCCCAAAGGAATTTCATATTGCGTGGGATAGCCGATTGCGCAAGTTTGCTATGCAGGTAGCTATTAACCTTGGCGGTATCTTTTAACAAAGCATAACCAACAACAGGACCGGTACCTAATTGCTGCTGACCGTTTTGACCTGGATATAGGTTTAACGACATTACGGACAATAATGGATGTTGCGCAGCCAATTGCGATTTGCCTGCTAAAGCGCTTGCCGAAGTGTCTTTTTCAGCACTTTTTTGAACCTTGCTTAATAACGATCCTGCTTTTTTAGCGGTATCTGTTTTAGCAGCCGCCGTTGCAGTTGTTTTGGAAGTATCGGTTTTAGCAGCGGTTTTGTTTTTTGCACCAAACAGGTTATCAACAGCTATAATGGTTTGGTATGCTTCGCTGTTATCAAATGTTTGATAAAACTCCAGCTTTGCCGTTCCTGATAACAGTTTACGAACGCGGTCTGGTTCTTTAACACCAGGCAGCTCAATCAGGATGCGGTTTGAACTTGCCTCTAACTGGATGTTAGGCTGGGTTACACCAAACTGGTTGATACGGGTATTTAAAACCGTGAATGATTGTTTTACGGCGGTATTGGCCAAATCTTTCAGGTAAGATTCAACTTCGCTGTTGGTGGCGTTGAACTTTAAGTGGTCCTGGTTATCTTTTGTTGAAAAGATAGTGGCCAGCTTACCATCCGGATTCAATTTTTCATACTCGCTTACAAACAGCGCGATATAATCTTTCTGGCTGGTTTTAGCGTCAGCCTGCAGTTTATCGGCGTTTGCCAAAGCCTGGTTGAATGTTGCATCGGGGTTGTTGTTCGCAATTTTGCGTACCAGCTCATCAAGCTGAATCTGCATCGTCACGTTCATGCCACCTTTAAGGTCCAAACCTAATGCAAGTTCCCTTTGCAGTACAAAAGCGTAAGTGTGTTTGAATATCGGATATACCGGTTGTGTAGACATTGAGTCCAGGTAAGCCTTCTCTTTTTCAGTACTTCCTTTTGCGTATGCCTTGGCATCACTCTCAACTTTTTGGGCCACCCATGTAAAAGACAGCTGGTAGATACACACAACTGCCAACAGAATGGCGAAAAATTTAATAACCCCTTTACCTTGCATCGAATTTGTAATATGTAATTAATTAGTTTATAAGCTATTTTTTATTAAGACGGCAAATCTAATAAAATTTCGCAAGCAGAAAATTTTAAATTAAAACAAATTGATGACAAAAAATGTTAGCGACGCTCCAGTGTGATAAACGAATAGCTATACTTGTTTTTGTCATCGGGCTCAAAATTTTCCCTTTGTGTTTCTTGCCAGTCTTCTGTGTTTAACTCGGGGAAAAAAGTGTCACCTTCAAATTCCTGGTCAATTATGGTGAGATATATGCGGTTTGTCAGCGGGATGGCCTGCCTGTAAATTTCGGCACCACCTACAATAAATACTTCATCCTCGCCGGCACAAAGCGCCAATGCTGCTTCAATTGATTTTACCACTTCGCAACCCTCAATGCTGATGTCCTGGCGGGTAACCACAATATTGCGCCGCCTTGGCAATGGTTTGCCTACCGAATCAAATGTTTTGCGGCCCATGATAACGGTATGCCCTGTGGTAACATCTTTAAAATGCTTTAAATCATTAGGCAGATACCAAAGTAATTTATTGTCTTTGCCGATCGCACGATTTTTGGCGATAGCTACTATGATAGAAACAGTCATTTATTTTTCTGGGTAATGATTTTTGTTGATAGCCACAATTTTATCTCGTCGAACTTTAACTGTCCGGTACTTGCCGCTATTGTCATATCGTATTTTTCGTCTTCAGATGCCTCGATATCCCAATCAAAACTTAATAACATTAATCTGAGTAGCGTGTAGGCAGTTCTCTTATTGCCATCAATAAAGGGATGGTTAATAATTAAGCTCTCAAAAATAGCGGCAGCTTTATCAATGGGTTCGGGGTACAAGTCAATGCCGTCAAAAGTAGCATATGGCCGGGCGATGGCGGCTTCCAGGCCACCCTGGTCTCTTACACCTTCGCCACCGCCAAAATTTTTAATTAATTGGGAGTGAATATATAAAACTGATTGTATGGAGATCATTTGGCTAAGCGCTCCAATAAACCTTTATCCTCGCTCATGATCTTTTTTAAATTATTATCGAGGGTTGATTGTTCAAACGGATGTGTTTGAAATTGCTTTACAAAATTTAAAACATCGGCCAATGCGGTTTCGGGCATATCATCCAATGCTTTTTGTATTTCTTCTTTTATCTGAACCGCAGTCATAGTCAAATCTACAAATTTTTAATTTTCAAACTATCCAAACAATCGCACACCTCAAAAATTCTCACCAATGACCAATGACCAATGACCAATGACCAATGACCAATGACCAATGACTACACCGCCACAACACCCTTAATATGCGGATGCGGATCATAATTTTCCAACGTAAAATCTTCAAACTTAAAGCCGAAGATATCTTTAACCTCCGGGTTAATCTTCATAGTTGGCAACGGGCGGGGCTCGCGGCTCAATTGCAGGTTAACCTGTTCCAGGTGATTGTTATATAGGTGGGCATCGCCAAGTGTATGGATGAAATCGCCGTAATCCAGATTGCAAACCTGTGCCACCATCATGGTAAGCAGCGCATAGGACGCTATGTTAAAAGGCACACCTAAAAATATATCGGCACTGCGTTGGTACAACTGACACGACAGCTTGCCTTTTAATTCCCCCTTCAGGGGGTTAGGGGGCTCCACATAAAACTGGAACAGGCTATGGCAAGGTGGCAATGCCATTTGGTTTACTTCTGCTACGTTCCAGGCAGAAACAATCATGCGGCGCGAATCGGGGTTGTTTTTAATTTGGTTAACCACCTGGGCTATCTGGTCAATATGGCCACCATCAGGTGTTGGCCAGCTGCGCCATTGCACGCCGTATACAGGGCCAAGGTTACCATCGGCATCGGCCCATTCGTCCCAAATGCGTACGCCATTTTCTTTCAGGTAACGGATATTGCTATCGCCGCTTAAAAACCATATCAACTCATGGATGATTGATTTTAAGTGCAGCTTTTTGGTGGTCACCATGGGGAAACCATCTTTAAGGTTGAAACGCATCTGGTAGCCAAACACACTTACTGTACCGGTACCCGTCCTGTCGTGCTTTTGCGCGCCGGTTTCCAATACATGCTTCATCAAATCGAGATACTGTTTCATTTTTTTAGTTCATTTTTTTAGTTTATTAGTTCACTGGTTCATTAGTTCATTGGTCTTGTCTGTTGGTTTAATATTCGCTGGTATCCCGCTTTTAACACCCCACTTTTTGGAGACGACCATGCAAATTAAACGCTATGCTACCAATGAACTAATGAACCAGTGAACCAATGAACGAGGTACAAAGGAAAATAAATAAGACTAACTATCCTAAATATGTGTAAAAATACAGGTTTGTTAATCATTCCTAATCAATAGGAAGATGATAACTTTACGGCGCGACAATTATGTCCTTTTTAATTTAAGACGAGACAGGGTAGGCTGGGGATTTATCAAAAGTTAATAACTACTCACCACTCACCCCAATCAACCACTCACTAAAAATATGATCCTTTTTCCCAACGCAAAAATTAACATAGGCCTGAATATTACCGAACGCCGCCCGGATGGTTATCACAACCTCGAAACCATTTTTTATCCCGTTAACATTAAAGATGCGCTGGAAGTAGTTGAGAGTGATGAGCTTACTTTTACCTCGTCCGGGCTTGATATTCCTGGCAGGGCCGAGGATAACCTTTGCGTAAAGGGCTACCACATGCTAAAAAAAGACTTTGACATACCGCCCGTAAGCATTCATCTGCATAAAAATATTCCAATAGGAGCCGGGTTGGGCGGAGGATCGGCTGATGCGGCTTTTTTTATCAGGCTGATGAACGAGCAGTTTAACCTTTGCCTTTCGGTAGATGAAATGACCAGCTATGCCCGCCGCCTTGGCGCCGATTGCGCATTTTTTATTGAAAATAAACCCGTATTCGCGTTTGAGCGGGGGGATGAGTTTGAAACAATAAAACTCGATCTATCGGCTTACAAAATTGTACTGGTAATGCCGGATATTCATATTTCTACCTCTGAGGCCTTCAGCGGTATAAAACCAACCCCGGTTAAAGATTCCCTGCTGGACCTTATAACAGAGCCTATAGCCAACTGGAAAAAGTATATCAAAAATGATTTTGAAACTTCCATCTTCAAAAATCATATCGGGATCCGCGGCGTTAAAGCGGCCCTTTATGAGGCCGGTGCAATTTATGCCAGCATGAGTGGGAGCGGGGCATCAGTGTTCGGAATATTTGACCGCCCGACCGATCTGAAGTTTTTAGAATCGGATAACGAAGTGTTTTATCTGTAGCGTTAAGTCAACAGTACTAAGTCGTAAGTCTAAAGTTGAATTTTTTCTTTTTTGGCTTAGAACTTAAGACCTGGGGCTAAAACAGCATAGAAACCGTTTTTATTTGTGGGTAAACAGTACAAATTTACACGCTTCCTTTTATATTTCAAAACTGCCCTTTATTTGTACATAAATGGGTGAAAAATAAGGTAATTAATCCCAACTTTTCAGCAATAAATGCGCTATTTATTGATACAAATGGTGCATTTATTTACACAAAAATAAAAGGAATTTTTTTGCGCAAAAACTCGGGTAAAGCAGCCCGAAAAACCGGGTGCCTCAATCTTTAAAACTACCCGGTTCGCCTCCACTCCATCCTTATGTCTGGGGCTAAATTAAAACAACCAGTAAAATAATTAAAAATGGTTAATCATACAATTCGACATCAAGACATTTTTGTCTTATCTCTTGATTCTAACCTCTTGACTCTATTTTACAGCACTATCCGTTTACCTTCTTTTATCGATCTTTTTGCTGCATCCAATATCTGCATCACTATCATATTATATCTTAACGACGACCGGTCGTTATGCGATTTAATGGGATTTTTAAGCGCGGCCGTAAAGTAGGGTACCGGTGCATCGGCCGGCGCTGGTAAAGCCGGCGCCTTAAAGCTGCGCACGCTGTTGTTAACTTTTACTTCAACGCTGTCTTTATCAAAGGTGTGGATATAGCCTTTGGCGCCAAATATCTCCATGTCTTTAATGCCGTATGGCCAGTTCCATGATGCTTCTATCATGCCGGTGGCGTTAGGGTATTCAACAATAATGGTGGCATCGTCTTCAACCTTGGGGTATACCGATGGCTTGTAATGCCTGGCCACCGCTGTAACCGCTATTGGCCGCTGCCCCTGCATCAGCCAGGTCATCATATTGGCGCCATAGCAGCCAAAATCGTTTAGCGCGCCGGCACCGTTAAGTATGGGATCTGTTAACCAGCTCAAAAAATCTTCGCTGCAGCCAATCTCGCGCGGGCCCTGGTGGCCATCGTGAAACACCATTTTGCGGATGATGCCTACGCTATCTGTTTTAACGGTATTATAAGCGCTTTGTACCGATGGGTACCAGGTAGTTTCATAATTGGTAAGCAGGTTGATGTAATATTTAAGCGCCAGAAATTCCATGCGCCTGGCTTGTTCAAGCGTGGCGGCCAAAGGTTTCTCAACCATTACCGAAATGTGCAGCGGCGCGCAGGTTTCTACCACATCTATGTGTTTGCCAACCGCGTTGTAACCTAAAACTATTGCGGGTTTGCGGGCCAGGCACATGGTTTTTAAATCTTCAAAAAACAAGGAATCGGGTACGCCATACATTTTGCCATACTTGGCCCAAAGGTTTTTATCCGGTTCGGCAATGCCAACAATATTAACGTTGCCGTTGCGGTATTCGTTTAGTATCAGGTGGATATGATCGTGGTTTAGGCCGGCTATGCCTACTTTTGGCCCGGTGGGTGTTTTTTTCACCGGGACGGTGTCCTTTTTTATTAAAGCGGTATCCTTTCCCAGCTTTTTTACTGTATCTGGCGGTAACGCCTCCGGCTTATTGGGCACCATCGGGGTGGTAGGCGCAGGGATGGTTGTTTGCGCCATGGTTATAGCTGCGCAGCTAACAAAGAGCAAGGTAAAAAAGAGTTTAACCCCATGGTTGAACATTGTTTTCATAGTAGTATCGGTAGATAATTGTTCGCAAACTTACTAAAAGCCCCCTCTAAATCTCCCCAATACTATTAAGTTAAGAGTTTTTTCGCGCAAAGACGCAGAGCCGCAAAGTGATTTGCTTATTTTTCCTTAGCGTCCTGGCGTCTTTGCGCGAAACTGAAATTTTAATGTTTTCCTTACCTTAATAGCATTGTACATATCCGCGGATAGGGTGACTTAACTTCACCTTCAATTAAACTCCGAAGGTGAACGTCTGAAATTTAAAATAACGATGGGTTGCCCCCAAGTTTTATTTTGCCCAAATGTTTATAGGCGCTCTCGGTGCATTCGCGGCCGCGGGCTGTGCGCATTAAAAAGCCTTCCTGTATTAAAAATGGCTCGTAAACCTCTTCAATGGTACCTTCATCTTCGCCAACGGCGGTGGCTATGGTTTTTAACCCAACGGGGCCGCCTTTAAATTTATCAATAATGGTGCTCAATATTTTGTTATCCATTTCGTCCAGGCCATGCTCATCAACATTAAGGGCGTTTAGGGCATACTTGGCTATGGCGGTATCAATATTGCCATCACCTTTTATCTGGGCAAAATCGCGGGTGCGGCGTAATAGCGCATTGGCTATACGGGGTGTACCACGGCTGCGGCGGGCAATTTCATAAGCCCCCTCATCGGTAATAGGTGTTTTTAGGATAGATGACGACCGCAGTACAATGGTAGTAAGCAGTTTGGCGTCATAATACTCGAGCCGGGCATTAATACCAAACCGGGCCCTTAAAGGCGCGGTAAGCAGGCCCGAACGGGTAGTGGCCCCTACCAGGGTGAATGGGTTAAGTGATATTTGTACAGACCGGGCGTTGGGGCCGCTCTCCAGCATAATATCTATCTTAAAGTCCTCCATAGCCGAGTATAAATACTCTTCAACCAGTGGACTTAAACGGTGTATCTCGTCAATAAAAAGAATATCGCCTGTTTCCAGGTTGGTAAGCAGGCCCGCAAGATCGCCGGGTTTATCCAGTACGGGGCCCGATGTTATTTTGATGCCTACGCTCATTTCGTTGGCGATGATGTGCGAGAGAGTGGTTTTGCCCAGTCCCGGAGGGCCGTGCAGCAATACGTGGTCAAGCGCCTCGCCTCGCTGGCGGGCCGCCTGTACAAATATTTTTAAGTTGGCTAATATTTTATGCTGACCGGTAAAATCCTCAAACTGCTGCGGACGTAAAACTTTTTCGATATCACGCTCGGTATTGCTGAGGCGTTCCGGTGCCGGATCAAGGTGCTCGTTCATTACCAACGAAATTAGCTTTTTTAATTAGATTTGAGATGTGAGATGTGAGATATGAGACAGATTTTTTACATGTTCAGCTGTGAAATTCTAATATTCGAGATATGACACAGGGGAATGACATGGATTTTCAAATGTTTTACTACACTTAAATTGCCATTGAGGCTGTTATCTCAAATCTAATATCTCACATCTCACATCTCATATCATCCCTCCGGGTATTTCCTGAAAATGCTGTTGAGTTTCATTTTTATTACGCCAAAAATAGCTTCGCCAAATATGCCCGACGACATTTTGGACGTACCGAGGGTACGGTTGATGAATATAATGGGTACCTCTACCAGTTTAAAACCGTGTTTAACGGTAGTGTATTTCATCTCGATCTGGAAGGCGTAGCCCACAAATTTTATCTTATCAAGCTGTATGGTTTCCAGCACTTTCCGGCGGTAACACATGAATCCGGCTGTGGAGTCATGCACATCTATCCCGGTAATAAAACGCACGTATACCGATGCAAAGTAACTCATGAGTACACGGCTCATGGGCCAGTTTACCACGTTTACCCCAGTGCTGTAGCGCGAGCCTATGGCCGCATCGGCACCATCAATACAGGCTTGCCGCAGCTTTAGCAAATCATCCGGATTGTGCGAGAAATCGGCATCCATTTCAAAAATATAATCGTAATGGCGCTCAATGGCCCATTTAAAACCGTGGATATAGGCAGTGCCTAAGCCCTGTTTCCCCGCCCGCTCCACTATAAAAAGCTGCTCGGGGTATACATTCATTAAATTTTTTACAATAACGTTGGTGCCATCCGGCGATCCGTCATCGATGATGAGCAAATGAAAATCATGCGGGAGGGAAAATATTTTGCGGATCATCCGCTCAATGTTCTCCTTCTCGTTATAAGTAGGTATAATTATAATACTATCTGGCACGCGCTATTTCTGATGTTTGATGAAATAAAACACAAAACAACGGATTTTATTATACAATTGGGTTATCGGGATGAATTGGAGTTACTTTATCGTCATGAATATCTAATCCTTTTGCCAGCACTTCATCTACCAGGTACGCTTTTTCCTTTAATCGTGGGCTTACAAAAAGAAATACCACAAAAAAGGCAAGGCAGATACCTGTGAAAAGCCAAAAGAAAGATGCGCCGGTAAAACGGGCAAAATAACCATGGTTTGCAATGCTGTTATTAACAATAGTATTGAAGAATGAGCCTACCGAATAGGTAAAATACCAGATAGCCGTCATGGTGCTCTTCATAGATACCGGCGATTGCGTATACGCATATTCCAGGCCTACTAATGAAACCAATACTTCGCCTGCTGATAATACGGCGTAGGCAAAAATCTGCCACCAAACAGATGGGTGCAGGCCTTTATCAACTTTTTCCTGTAGTAAGGAGATGATTAAAAAGCTGCCTGCTGTAACCAATAAACCAAAGCCTATTTTACGAAGCGGAGTGAGCTTTAAGCCCAGTTTAGTTGCCAGTGGATACAACAAGAAATTGAAAAGCGGTATCATTGCCAACAGGAAAACGGCGTTTACTGTTTGTATTTGAGATGGCAGAATCTTCCATCCGAAAACACCTAAGTTTAAATCGAGGTGGACAGATTGCAGCACCCACTCGGCACTATTCATATCCCACAACGACCAAAAAACCGGGATAAAAGCAAATACAGCCATAATGCGCCAAACAGCTTTAATGCCGTCAACTTTATCATAACCGTATTTGGCTTCGGCTTGTTCCCAGGCTGTTCCCGGTGCTTTTGGGCTTAGCTTACACATTAATGTGTAAAAGCTTACTGATACAAAATTATCTTTGTTAATGCCCTTGGCCGGAAGCTTTACATAGCTTTTGCTGCCCGAGAAAAATATTAAAGTGGCCAATGCCATTAATATACCCGGTACGCCAAATGCCCAGGCGGCGCCAAATTTATCGTAAATTAAAGGGATCAGGAATAAGCTTACCATCGAGCCTGCATTGATGCTGAAGTAAAACCAGCTGTAAATGGTGCTCATGAGGTGTTGGTTGCTGTGGTCAAACTGATCGCCAACGTTGGCCGATACGCACGATTTGATGGCGCCTGCAGAAAATGCTATAATAATTAAGCCGGTTTGGAAGCCGGCCAGGTTGGTATCAAACATTGATAAAAGGAAGTGCCCGATGGTATAAATAAGCGACCCGATGAGGATAACGCGGTATTTGCCAAAAAACCAGTCGGCAAGGATGGCTCCAAGCAGGGGTGTAGCATAAACCAGGGTAGAAAACATGTGGTTGATACTATTGGAGTGGGCATTGGCTTCAACCGAATTTTCATGGCTGAAAAACTGGTGAACTAAAAAAACAGCCAGGATACTCCGCATTCCGTAAAAACTGAAACGCTCTGCAAATTCATTGCCTATAATGAATGGTACTGCCCTTGGAATTTTACCTATCGATCGTGATTGTGCTGCTGTTTTTTCCTGCATTTATTTGTCAACTTAAAGTTTTGCTAAAGTAGTATAAATCTTTTAAATCAAAATTTTATACCGAAAGTGTTACAAGCTATCTGTGGATTGTTTTGATTATTAGTTGGTAACGTGGCTATAATTCTAAAATTAATGTGATGTTGGAACAAGTTTTTTATCACGTAGTGCTTGTTTTTTTGGGTCGACATATTGGGGATCGATAGTATTGCTGGAATTATCAGGCACGTTGCGCATATCCAGCTGTTCAACATACACCCAACGGCCATTCTTTAATTTATACCCATCGTAAGTAAGATCGGGCCCAAAGGTTTCGGGTTTGTTTTTTCCTTTGGCATCAGGCGGGGCAAGGTGGTCAAACACGATGAGGTTTTGCTCTGGTACGTATCTTAACAACATCGAGGTCTGGCGGGCATACTCAAATACTACACGTTTGCGGGTTTTGCCGTTGCCATCAAATACCGGCATGCCAAATACCGGCCCGGCATCATTAAATGAAAGCACATCAATTACTTTCTTGGTCGATTTTACCGTATTGCCCTTCCAGCCTAACAAAATGTAGTAGGTTTTGGCGGCGTAAACAGGTACTATTTTATAATACTGCGCGCCCAGCCATTTGCGGTTATTTACCACGGAATCTTCGGGGTTTTTAAAAAAGGGAGAGTAATCTTCTAAAGGGTACATTTTTAAAAAGCCGCCGGTATTCATTTGTATGGTGCCGTAAAAACGATAGCTGCCATCCTCGTTCATAATAGGCCAGGTAAAAATACGGAAGCGGTTATCGGGCGAATTGATGATACTGATGGTTTTTACAGAATCAAAGTGATACAGGAACGAGTTGGGTACTTTTAACGCGCTAACCATTGTTTTAATAAACTTATAGTTGGCATTTTTCCGCACCAGGTCGGTTTCGTCGTTAATAAATGTTTTACCTAATGTTTTTAAGGTGTCTTCGTAAAGTTTTAACTGTTTAATATGCGCGTTCTCGTCAGAGTGTTGGGCATAGGTATGGATACTCAATAAAAGCGCGGGGAGAAATAGGAGAAGCTTTTTGATCACGGTGTTAGTATGATTTTTGTACTAATATAGCTATATATTGATAAATATGTTGTTACAGGTATCGGACGTTCAATGTGCTATGGCCTGTCATCCTGAGCCCGTCGAAGGATGTGCGAAGAGCCTTTGCCCGCTATGCTTCGACGGGCTACCCGATATTTATCAAACATTGGCTTCGAACGCTGGTCACGACTCACCCCGGCTACGCTGCGCTGGCCGACTCTCTCTCCGGCTTACGCCGCAAAGAGGGTTGAGCACATTTTTGTTTTATTTGTCCCCTCTATGCGCGAAGCGGAGAGAGGGGTGACAAGCGCAGCGATGTCGGGGTGAGTCTTCGCCGCCATGCAATGTGCGTCATTCCTCCTCCATATTTCGCAAATTTTTTTCACCTGCTATTTAAACCTACTAACGTAAATTTTCGATAACCATTGCGCTGGCGCCGCCGCCGCCGTTACAAATTCCGGCTGCACCAAATTTGCCCTGGTTTTGTTGTAATACGTTAATTAAGGTAACAATGATTCGTGCACCCGATGCGCCCAGCGGGTGGCCTAATGAAACTGCACCACCATTTACATTAACTTTTGCGGGGTCGAGCTTTAACAATTGGTTATTGGCGATAGCTACAACAGAAAATGCCTCGTTTATCTCGAAAAAGTCGATTTGATCTGATGACAAACCAGCTTTGTGTAATGCCAACGGAATAGCCTTTGATGGGGCGGTGGTAAACCATTCGGGCGCCTGCTGCGCATCGGCATAGGATACAATACGGGCAAGCGGTTTAATGCCCAGTTCATCGGCTTTTTCACGGCTCATTAATACCAAAGCCGCCGCGCCATCATTTAGGGTTGATGCATTGGCAGCCGTTACCGTGCCATCTTTTTTAAATACGGGTTTTAATGAAGGGATTTTATCAAACTTAACGGCTTTGGGTTCCTCGTCATCGGTAAACAGGGTGACATCGCCTTTTTTATCTTTTAGTTCAACAGGAGTTATTTCATCCTTGAATTTACCCTCGGCCTGGGCTGATTGTGCGCGCTTGTATGACTCAATGGCAAATGCATCCTGATCTTCGCGGCTGATGTTACAATCAACGGCGCAAAGCTCGGCTGCTGAGCCCATGTGGTAATCATTATATACATCCCAAAGGCCATCTTTTACCAGGCCATCAATAATTTGCCCGTTGCCTAAGCGATAGCCGTTGCGGGCTTTATCCAGGTAATAGGGTACGTTGCTCATGCTCTCCATTCCCCCGGCAACCACAACATCGTTTTGGCCAATGGCTATGCTTTGTGCAGCAAGCATAATAGCCTTCATGCCCGAAGCGCAAACTTTATTAACCGTAGTGGCAGGCAAATAGGGTAGGCCGGCAAATATAGCCGCCTGGGTAGCCGGTGCCTGGCCCAAATTGGCCGACATTACATTCCCCATATAAACTTCCTGTATTTGATCTGGCTTTAACCCGGCCTTTTCGACTGCCGATTTGATTACCAGCGCCCCAAGTTGCGTGGCGCCTATAGCGGCTAAGCTGCCACCGAAACTGCCAATAGGCGTACGGGTGGCGGCTACTATTACTACTTCTTTCATGTGTCCCTCATTAAAATTGGTAGGGCAAATTTAGTTATTTTGGGGAGAGTTGAAAGCTATGCATGCATAATAAATGGTTCGTGGCTTATAGATCATAGATCATTGTTGATGGTTCATAGATCATGGTTCATGGCCGAAACTCAGATTTTACGAGATTTTACCATGAACCATGATCTATGAACTAAAAAATTACTCCTTTTTCTTCTTCGCCCCTTTTTTACGTGTAAGCAGTGCCTGCTGCATCAGGTATTCTATTTGCCCGTTGGTGCTTCTGAATTCTTCGGCAGCCCAGGCTTCCAGTTCCTTTAATACATCGGGATTAATGCGTAATACAAATGCCTTTTTCTCAGCCATATCAACCCCCAGTGCCTGCTGCGGCTGCAGCCTGTGCTTGTTTTATTAAAATTAAATTTACCCCTAATAGCACCAGCAATGGCATATCGGGGATGCTTTTCAGCTTATCCAGGTCTACCGATACCTCAAATGGCTTTTTGAAACCCCACATAGCCGTTTTTACACTTAAAATGTCGCCATACTGATCGCTTGTTAAGCTGAATGTGCGGGTAAAAAGCTTTTTGTATGCATATGCGGCTTCAAAACCATTGTTCATGCTCAGTTTTACCTTACGGGATAATATTTCGGGGGTTATAGCCCCCAATTCTATTTCGTTAACATCCTTTATCAATAAAGTGCGGCTAAAAATTGCCTTGCGTTTTATGATCCACGTTTTTTGTGCCGATTCCAGGATCGTAATAGTTTTCCATATGTTGCCGTGGTGTAGCTTGCCATAGCTAAATTGCCCGTCGCTAAGTTCAAACGATGGCCTGAAAAAGCCATTTCTGATGATGATAAGCTGGTTGGTGCGTAACTGGTCAAAACTTCTGAATTGCTCCATATTATTAATGATATAAAGTGCCGGTGTTTACCACGGGGTTAACGCTCCTGTCGCCGCATAGCACAACCAGCAGGTTGCTTACCATGGCCGCTTTCTTTTCTTCGTCAAGCTCTACGATGTTTTTTTCTGACAGCTTGTTCAGCGCCATCTCCACCATGCCTACAGCACCCTCAACAATAAGCCTGCGGGCGGCAATAATGGCCGAAGCCTGTTGTACCTGTAACATCGAGTGTGCAATCTCTGGCGCATAGGCCAGGTGCGATATTCTTGCTTCCAGTACTTCAATACCTGCGCGGTCGAGCCTTTCATTTAATTCTTTTTCAAGTAAAAGGCTTACCTGCTCGGCACCTCCGCGTAAGGTGATGGTAGCTGTTTCGTCCTCCAGGTTATCATAGGGGAACGAGTTGGCAAGGTGCCTTACAGCAGCCTCGCTTTGTATGTTTACATACTGGATATAATTTTCGACAGCGAATACGGCGCTGGCGGTATCCTTTATCTGCCACACAATAACAGCAGCAATTTCAATAGGGTTGCCAATGCTGTCGTTTACTTTTAGTTGCTGCCCGTTAAGGTTAAATGCCCTCAATGAAACTTTTCTTTTTACAGTAAAAGGGTTTACCCAAAAAAAGCCGTCTTTTTTTACTGTGCCCACATATTTACCAAAAAGGGTAAGCACTTTTGATTCGTTGGGGTTTACTATAACCAGGCCGGGTAGTATAAAAACAAAACCCAGTACGCCTAATATAGCGCCTATGGGCTCTTCGCCAATAAATAAGCAAACAGCAGCTACAGCCAATACAACAAGCAGTAAGGCAAAAGCCGCAAAGCCAGAGGGAGGATTGATGGTTTTTTCGGAGTCCATGGTGATTTAGTTTGATTTTAAAATGATATCACAAAGATATCATTTTTTATTTTGTAAATGCAAATAAATCAGGGAAAAAGAATCAAGAATTAAGAGTCAAGAATCAAGATAAAAAGCATAATTTGATAAATCAGGCATGTAAATAAAGTTAGGCGGTATGTTCCGCTTACAAGTCCTGTCTTGATTCTTGACTCTTGATTCTTAACTCTGTTTCAAAAAAGTTATTTTTGCACGGTTAATTACATACATGGCAAAACTATCTACCTCGCGGCAAAAAGCCTTAATGCGCAAATATGCCCGCAACGTTAAGTTTTTGATGATGCTGGTGAGCATCTGCCTTATCGTTTTCTTTTTACCCAAGCAGGCAAAATTTAGTTATGAGTACGAAAAAGGACGCATCTGGAACCAAAAGGACCTGGTATCGCCCTATAATTTTGCTATCCTAAAAACCCCCCAGGAAATTGATAACGAGAAGAAAACTGCGTACGAAAGCATCACCCCGGTATACCAGCTTGATGCGGCCGCGGGAGGCCAGCAGATTGACGGCTTTAAAACCGATTTGGAAATAAAGTGGCATAATGCGGGAATTAATGATAAACTTAAATCGAAGTATATTGATGCCGGGATAGCCTTGTTAACAAATTTGTATGAAACAGGCATTTTAAAACTCAATGATAAGTACCTGCAACATGCCAACAACTATCCCATTACTATTTTAAATAAAAACGTAGCAACCGATAAAAACACAAATACCCTTTTTACCAGGGAAAGTGCGCTGGCTTATTGCGATAAAGTATTGAGT
The DNA here is from genome assembly GCF_058801545.1 of Mucilaginibacter sp. GW822-FHT03E02. Lineage (NCBI taxonomy): Bacteria > Pseudomonadati > Bacteroidota > Sphingobacteriia > Sphingobacteriales > Sphingobacteriaceae > Mucilaginibacter > Mucilaginibacter sp. GW822-FHT03E02. The sequence continues at coordinate 6,362,809 of NZ_JBXANJ010000001.1, forward strand.
AAGCGAACAGATATTGACAGGGCTTTTATGCTTGATTTGCTGCAAAACCGCATCCAGAATAATTTAAGCTATGATGATAACCTGACCGTAAGGCTTGAAAAAGAAGTGTACGACGGACTGTCTATCACCCGCGGAATGGTGCAAAAAGGCGAGGTAATAGTTTATAAAGGTTCCATCATTAACGATGATGTTTATCAAAAACTTGAATCGTACAAAAAAGCTTTTGAAAATAACGCCCGCGTAAACGGCAACCGTGTATTGGTGTTGCTGGGGCAGTTTTTGCTGGTATCAATAGCCATATCATTGCTGATGATATTCCTTTACCTTTTTCGTAAGGATATTTATGCTGATAACCGCCTGGTAAGTTTAATATTACTGGTAATTACGGCTATGCTGGCTACGCTATCGGCCGCTATTAAATTCCAGTTCCCGGTAAACCTGTATTACATACCGTACTGTATAGTACCAATCATCATCCGTATTTTGTTTGATACCCGTTTGGCGCTTAATATTCATTTGCTGGTGGTTTTAATTGCAGGCTTTTTTGTACCCAATAGTTTCGAGTTTGCTTACTATGAGATAACCGCCGGGATGGTATCTATTTATAGTATCAAAAACCTGATCCGCCGCGAGCAGTTCCTCATTTCGGCCGGGATTATTGTGTTTACCTACTTTGTGGCTTTCCTGGGTATTTCGTTTATCAGGGAAGGCACCTTCCTGGAGATTGACTGGATGGACTTTTTGCCTTTTGTGGTGAGTGTGCTGCTTACCCTGCTGGCCTACCCAATGATTTATGTATTTGAGAAGATATTTTCGCTTACATCGGATATTACGCTTATTGAGCTTACCAATACCAACGCGCCTTTACTGCGTGAATTGGCCTTCACAGCTCCCGGTACCTTCCAGCATTCGTTACAGGTAGCCAATTTAGCCGAGAATGCCATTTACAGCATAGGAGGCAATGCATTGTTGGTTAGGGCCGGCGCATTGTACCACGATATAGGTAAAATGGAAAACCCGCTGTTTTTCATCGAAAATCAAAGTTCGGGCTTTAACCCGCATGATAAGTTGCCTTATGAAGAGAGTGCGCAGGTAATTATCCGGCACGTAAGTAAAGGAATTGAGATGGCCCGCAAAGCCAACCTGCCCGAGGTGATTATCGATTTTATACGCACCCACCATGGTAATACCCGGGTAGACTATTTTTACCAGTCGTCATTGAAGAATTTTCCTGAAAAGTTCATCAATGAAAACATTTTTAGGTACCCCGGGCCCATTCCTTTCACCAAAGAGGCCGGTGTTTTGATGCTTGCCGACTCGGTTGAGGCCGCTTCGCGCTCATTAAAGGAACCTGACGAAGAATCGATAAGCGTTTTGGTAGATAGGATTGTAAAATACAAACTGGATCAGAACCAGTTGAAGGACAGTAATATAACCCTGAAAGATATAGAAACGATTAAAGAAATATTTAAGCGAATGCTGATGAGTATTTACCATGTGCGGATAGATTATTAAAAATCCGAACTTTTTTTTTGATGGGAAACATGAATTACTATATTTGCAATCCCGAAAACGGGGGACAAGTTAAAAAAATACTGGTGAGGTGCCTGAGAGGCCGAAAGGATCAGTTTGCTAAACTGACGTACGGGAAACTGTACCGAGGGTTCGAATCCCTCCCTCACCGCGGATAAGATTATTGAAACACATTAAAAGTCTGTAAATCATATGATTACAGGCTTTTTTAATTTACCGAAACACTCAAAAATAGGATCAGTTCGAAAAGTTGTGGGGGGATAAAAGACTCAGGTGTAATTTCTGGATGAAAAAGTAGATTGTTGACTATGTTAATACTTTTCGGTACTCAAAACTGCCGCTAATTAGTGTTATTTTTCGCTTAATATAGTTGTGAGTGAGTTTTTGTTGATCCCACACTGCACGGGATTTAAGCGCTCGGTGGAACAATTAAGCCTTTTAATGGAGCTACGCCTCAACGGCAGGGAGATGCAAAAAAACCTTATGCCCGCATTCAAAACCTGGGCCGTGTGCGGGCGGTAGTAAGGTAGCAGTAAGAACGACTCCAAATCAATTAGCAAAACAGGCTTAAACGGATGCTGTCGGTAATATCTTTCCTGCTGAAAATGATCTGTATGTGCATCTGCTCACCCGGTTTTTGCTCACCCCTTTTGGCAAGTCTCTGTTTTACTTCTTCATCCTTATGGATATAATAACAAACGATTTACCATAGTTTTAGTTTATTTGAATGAATAATTTGGATTGACCAGCACAAGTCATTCATACCATCAATATCTAACAAAAAAATCTCTAACGCCTCATTTAAAACAGAGGCATTAGAGATTTTTGGCAATTGGTGAAATAATTTAGTTGATTTATACTACCTTATATTTTCACAAACCCCCATTGCTGATTACGGCCTCCGGAGTAGGTCCATTGGTCAAGTGCACCGCCGTTATTGAGCGAAGATGCTGCAACGTCCAATACTTTTCCGCTGTTTGCATTGGTAATTTTATAATAACCATTATCGGTTATCTGAATTGACCATTTTTGATTTGTACCGCCGTTGTAATCCCATAAATCTACCTGACCGCCATTGCCGGTACCAAAGCCATACATTTCCAAACATTTTCCGGTGGCATGCATAGGGGTTAACCGGTAGTAACCGCCCCCGGCATCTTCAATTTTAAATTGTTGGTTTGCGCCGGCTAAATAGTCCCATTGGCCGGCCGGCGTCTGATTTGCAGTACCCCAGCCAGCAATTTCCAGAGCTTTAAAGCTGTTCCTATTATAAATCTGGTAAACTTGTCCAACCTGGATGGTTGAGGATGTACCATTTTGAATGCCTTGTGCCACCGCGGCTAAACCTTGCTGGTCGGCAACTCCGTTAGTTTGCCTGTTAATAATTCTGAATGCATTATTTCCCTGTGAGCCATCGTCAAAATAAAATGGACGCAAGCCATATTTCAACGCCTGGTGCGTTATATAATTAAGATAGTATGCCCTGCCGGCCTGGTGCAAAGTTAATGCATCCCCCGAAAGCGTTTGGAACCTGCGGATCGCCCCGTATTCTCCCAATATTACCGGGATGCCCTTATCAATAAACTTTGTCTTCATGAGCGGAAACTCCGCGGGGGCATCTGACTCTTCGCCCCAGGTGGCATTTCGTGAAGCATCGCTTGTTGAATGATAGCCATTACCCCAATAATAGAACATATTGCCCCAGCTTGCATCCGCAGACAAACCGGCGAAATTAAAAGGGGTATAATAGTGTACTTCAACCATCAGGCGGTTGGCCGCCGGGTCTGTAGGAAGGGTATTCATCAAACTGTTTGATAGGTCGATATTAGTGGCAGGCCCTTGTACAAGCAGTACCCGGTAACTATTGTGACCACCTGTTGACCTAACAGCATTAACAAACGTTTGATGATAAGACAGTAAAACCCCCATCCCTGTAGCATCTGATACAGCTGGTTCATTGGCGCTTGCAAAAATCACGTGTTCGTCAAAACCACGCATTTGAGTGGCTATCTGCTCCCAAAATGCCTTTTGTTTGGCGTTGACGGCGGCCTGTGCGCTGGTGGTGCAATTGTTCTCCAACCATCCGCCGTCCCAATGTATATTTAATATAACATACAAACCATCGTTAACGCAGTACTGAACAACCTGCTTCACCCTGTCGAGCCATGCCTGCTGAATTTGCGCCGTGGTTGCATTAGCATATTGGTCCCAATCGCAAGGGATACGAACTGCAGTGAAACCGCTTTTTTTAACCTGGTCGATAAGTGCCTGGGTTACCATCGGATTACCCCAATTTGTTTCGCCGCCTGTTGCCTCAAGGGTGTTTCCAATATTCCACCCTAACTGGAACTTTGCAGCCAACTGAGTTGCCGTACTGGCAACGCCTGTTTGATCGGGCGGAAGCGGCGAAATATTGTAACTCGGATAACTGGTGGCGGTCAGCTTTTTGGTGCTCGTTTTAACGGGCGGCTTAACATCCGGAGAAGCGGTTTGTTGCTTCGAACATCTTGTCAATGCCGGGATTGCAAGAATGCATAAAAAATAACTTAAAGTTTTCTTCATAAAAAAAATGGTTAGACTGGCGGCATTTAAATTTGCCTGTATTAATAAATTGGTTAATTGCGTATGGAAATGTTAGGCAACCATGTAAAACGAGGATATATATATCATTGCCTTTAAGGTTTATATAGCTATTGGTATGGGCAGTTATGTTTATAACTGCCTTTGGCCAACGGGGTATTAAAAAAAATAATGAAAAGGCAGTTGCCATTCCGCATAAGGCGGAGTTTAACATTAGTATCATTTTTCGATAGGATAAAACGGGTCTGATCCGGTTTATTTGTTTAATTGGTTAAATCTTGTTTTTCGATGCAGAAGGACAATTAATGAAAACAATGCAATTAAAGTGAACAATACATAGCCGTTGGAATAACAGCTATATTTTAATCAGCAATATTTGAATTGGTACCAGGTTTATTAATTGAGTAGTAAAACTACAGAAGAAATAATTGAATGATGGGGGCACAAAAGTTAGAAAATAGGGCGCTCAATGTTAATTTGTCAAGAAAATGTGGCGTTTGTAAAGGTTTTGTATAAATAGCCGCTCTTTCTGAAATAAAATTGATAAAATGGTATCTAAATAAGTGTTTATCGTTTCGGTATCGGAGAGTTCGGGCATGGTCCGTACCATAGCGTTGGCAACTCACTGGCTTCAAAGTTGGGTTTATTTATTCCCCGTGGCTAAATACAGCAATGGAGACTTTTATATCTTTAATTGCAACTTTTCTTACTTTTATACTACCTTAGTATACCGGCTTGCTAAGGCGCCAGGTTCCCGATTTCGAAGATTTCAACTAAATTTTAATGCGTGTAAAACTTTATATTGTCGTTTCAGTGTTGTTTTTTGCTTACACCAACAATTTTGCACAAAACAGCCAATACCAGTTTTCGCGGCTCAATATAAGCAACGGACTATCTCACAACCAGGTTAATTGCATATTTAAAGATCCCAAAGGCTTCATGTGGTTTGGTACGGCCTCGGGCCTTAACCGCTATGACGGTTATACTTTTAAGATATTTAAGCACGATGTAAATAACAAAAACTCCATTAATGACGATTATATCATTAATATTTGTGAAGGGCCCGACAAAAAATTATGGATAACAACCCGGGGCGGATATTCGTTTTATGACCCCGAAACGGAGCAGTTTAACAATGATGTATTGCCAGTGGTTTATTCTTTCAAACTTCCCGGGTATCCTAGCGTTTCCAAAATACTTCGCAACGGGAAAGGCGACTTCTGGTTTTTGTGTCCCGATTCGGGCCTTTACAGGTATAATGAACTGAAAAAAAATGCCACACGTTACTATCATCACCATAATTCCAGCCCGTCATTATATTCAAATTTTGTTACAGACATTAAGCAGGATTCAGGAGGCAATTTATGGCTTGCTTATGACGACGGCGTAGTAGAGCTATTTGACGTAAAACGCAATGCAATTACGTACCATACAGATATTTTTAAAAAAGCTGCTAATAATAAGGGTAGGAATTACTCGGTAACTATCGACGGTGATGGCGATCTTTGGGTGTTTAACCCGAATATAGACTCCCATGCCTATTATTATAGCCCCCGGACGGGACAGTTCCGGCAGATTGCAAAAGAATCGGCAGAGACACCACTTACGTCGAACATTATTACTAATATTATTCAGGCCGACAACGGCCTTATATGGATTTCTACTGATCATGGCGGAATAAACGTATTAGATAAAAAAAGTGGCAAAATTACTTATTTACTGAACAGGGAAGATGATGCAAAATCATTGGGACAGAACACGGCATTGCTTTATAAAGACAACACAGGCATCATATGGGCAAGTACCCTTAGAGAAGGGGTAAGTTATTATCATAAAAATATTATCAGGTTTCCCTTATACAGGCATTTTGCCTCAGACCCCTCGAGCCTTAAGTTTGAAGACGTTAATAAATTCGTGGAGGATAGAAACGGTAATTTATGGATTGGTACCAATGGAGGCGGTTTAATTTATTTTGATCGCAAAACAGCCAAGTTTACCCAGTTTAAACACGATCCGGGAAACCCGAACAGCCTTAGCAGTGATATTATTGTAAGCTTATGTATCGACCATGATCAGCAACTATGGATAGGTACCTATTTTGGCGGGCTGGACCATTTTGACGGAAGAAAATTTATTCACTACAAACATAATGACAAGGTACCCACGAGCATTGCTGATGACCGGGTGTGGAATATCCTGGAAGATTCATCAAACCGGTTATGGATAGGTACTTTTGATAGCGGTTTGGAAATTTTTGACCGCGCGAAAAATATATTTTATCATCCGTTCAGCCAAACCGAAATCAGGTGCCCATATACAGCCGCTTTATTTGAGGATAAGGGGGGAGACATTTGGGTGGCGGGATATTTTGGCATAGATAAAATATTAAAAAATGGACATGGCGTTATACATTATAATAAAAAGAACAACGACCCTAACAGTTTGATTGGCGATAACATTAATAGTATCACACAGGATAGCCGCGGCCTGATGTGGATAGCAACAAGGGACGGACTGAGCATATTAAACCCTGAAACCAATCGTTTTATCTCGCTGACTAAAAAGGAAGGGTTGCCCGACAACCAGGTTTTGAATGTATTGGAAGATAATAGGGGCGCAATGTGGCTAAGTACATCAAAGGGGCTTGGCCGCATAACACTGCAACCTGGCAATGGTACCTATAAGTTTGAATTTGAAAGTTTTGATGAAACAGATGGCCTGCAGGGCAGAGAGTTCAGTATAAATGCAGCTTTAAAAACCAATAAGGGAGAATTGGTATTTGGCGGCTCGCACGGCTTCAATATTTTCGATCCACTGGGTATACACCCGAATATCGATGAGCCTAAATTAATTTTCACCGGTTTTCAGCTATTCAACAAAACCGTAGCAGCCAATGAAGCAGTTGACGGCCATGTCGTATTATCTAAAGCAATTTCGGCCACACAGGAGATAACGCTGAATCACAGCGAAAATGTGTTTACCATTGAATTTGCCGCGATAAATTTCTTTAACCCCAATAAAATAACGCATCAGTACATGATGGAAGGTTTCGATAAAGGGTGGCTTACTGCAGACAATGCCACCCGGAAAGCTACCTACACAAACCTTGATGCGGGCGATTATATTTTTAAGGTACGTGCTATTGGCCAGGAGGGGAAATGGAAACCCAGCTATATAAAATTAAAAATTAAGGTATTGCCCCCGTTCTGGAAATCTACTTTAGCTTATGTCATTTACCTGTTGCTGATAACCGGAACGCTTTTTTTGATACGCCGGCGCGGAATACAAAAAATAAGAAGAGAGTTTATCGCCGAAAAAGAGAAGCAGGAGGCAAAGTTGTTAATTGAACAGGAACGGCAGGAGGTTAAGCGTATGCAGGAGCTTGATCAGTTGAAAACTAAGTTTTTAACCAATGTAAGTCATGAGTTCAGAACGCCATTATCATTGATTATGGCCCCTGTTGATAAAATGCTCATTGATGCCGATAAAGAGCGGGGCGAGCAGCTGAATATGATAAGGCGAAACGCTAAAAGGTTGTTAAATCTTGTAAACCAGTTGCTTGATTTTCGGAAGATGGAAGTGCAGGAACTTAAATTACACGCCCGGAACGGCGATATTGTTAGCTTTATCAAGGAAATGTCTTATTCCTTTTCGGATATTGCCGAAAAGAAACATATCGGGTTTGTATTCGATTCGGAAATTGAAAACCTGCAGATCAATTTTGACCATGATAAAATAGAACGTATCATATTTAACCTCCTTTCCAATGCATTTAAATTTACACCCGAAGGCGGGCATGTAAGCGTATTATTATCAACCAAACAAACACCCGGTCAAGAGCTGCTCGAAATAAAGGTTATTGATACCGGCATAGGCATTCCCGCGGATAAAAAGGATAAAATTTTTGAACGTTTTTTTCAAAACGATATTCCCGGATCTATGGTTAACCAGGGTAGCGGTATTGGCCTGTCGATAACAAAGGAATTTGTAAAGCTGCATAATGGCGAAATATGTGTAGAAAGCGAACCTGGGCAGGGAAGCTATTTTACTATTTTACTGCCTGCGCACATAATGGCTGAGGCGGAAGAACAATGGTCCGACGATGGACCTAGCCTGGCAGAACTTTCAGAGGCCGGCGGACAGGTCTTGCAACAATCAGGAGGTGTTGCTGCAGCTAAAAAACTAACTGTTTTACTGGTTGAAGACAATGAAGACTTCCGCTTTTATTTAAAAGACAATTTAAACGATTTTTTTCATATTGTAGAGGCCGCTAACGGCAAAGAAGGCTGGCAAAAAACCCTGGCCCTGCATCCAAACCTGGTAGTTAGCGATATAAGTATGCCCGAAATGAATGGGATAGACCTTTGCCGTAAAATACGTAACGATAAACGGACATCGCACATACCGGTTGTTTTACTTACCGCTATAACCGGCGAGGAGCAACAGTTAAAGGGCCTTGAAACAGGTGCCAATGATTACCTCACCAAACCATTCAACTTCGAGATCCTGCTATCCAAACTAAAAAATATACTGGCCATACAGCAGGATATGCGCAAAACCTATCAAAAACAGCTTGATGTCAAGCCAACAGATGTTGCGCCCGAGTCGTTCGATGAGGCTTTTATTAAAAAAGCCTTACTGATTATCGAAAAAAATATCGATAATGCCGATTTCTCGGTAGAAGAGCTCAGTAGCGAATTATGTGTGAGCCGCGTTACCCTATATAAAAGGGCGCTCACCTTAACCGGAAAGTCTCCGGTAGAATTGGTCAGGTCTATCCGTTTAAAGCGTGCCGCTCAATTGCTCGAGAACTCGCAGCTAACCATATCCCAGATATCATACAAGGTAGGCTTTAAAAGCCAGAAGTATTTTGTACGCTCTTTTAAAGCCGAATTCAATTGTCTTCCATCGGCGTATCAGCAAAAAAGTAAGCAACAGGCTGATAAAGCCTGATAATTGCGGCGTATGGCCTTGGGTTTCACCTTTCTTTTGGCCCATTTTGTTAACCTTTCCGTCGGTTTTTTTTACATTTTTTATCATTAAATCAATGTTTAATACTTTAACTATCTTAAAATAAGGTAGTTAAGGCGCCTTAACATTTGTGCCCCTATTTTTAAACAATCGATTGCGGTGCCCCTTGTAATTTTAACCTATACAAAGCGGCATAAATTCAACATAGCTGCCGCAGGCCTGTCATTATGTAATGATGCAGGAACATAACCAATTTTAATAACAACCTGATTAAACTGAGCATTATGCCAAAACGTGTACTTATTAGCGCCTGTTATTTGCCTGCCTGGCAGTTACCAAAAATCGTTCGGGAGCCATCAGTAATACCGCATATACAATCGGGCAGCATGCGCTGCCTGCAACAATAACGGGCTTTTCACATGAATTATCTTATTTAATCTGAATGTTAGCGTGTGCCATTCGGCCATTGCACGGAGGTAATAAATTCAATTTAACTATAAAAGCGATGGGAGGAAAATAATGCCGAGAAGTTAACCAAATAGCCAAATAAACAAGCCAATTATCAATTAATTATGAACCCCAATTAACATGGAAAAAAATTTACGAAAAAGATTAAGACATGGTGCACTGCTATTAATGGCTTTGCTGTTGCTAAGCCTCACAGGCTACGCGCAAACCATAAAAATTACTGGTAAAATTACCAGTGCCGACAATACCGGACCATTGCCCGGTGTAACCGTTAAAGTAAAGAATGCATCAACCGGTACTTTATCTAATGCTGATGGCAGCTATGCCATCAATGCAAAACCTGGCGATGTGCTGGTATTTAGTTTTTTAAGCTTTGCTACCCAGCAAATATATGTAGGCTCTTCGACGGTTATCAACGTAGTGCTTAAATCATCAACCAACGATTTGAACGAGGTTGTTGTAATTGGCTACGGCACCAAAAGGCGAAACGACCTTACCGGCTCTATATCGTCAATTACATCGGCCGACCTTCTTAAAACCCAGCCAACAACTTTTGATCAGGCCATGCAGGGCAAAGTTGCAGGTGTTATAATACAGCAGGTATCGGGCCAGCCGGGTGGTGATGTAAATGTGCAGATTCGCGGTTTGGGCGGTTTCTTAGGCGCGCCGCCATTATACGTTATTGATGGTGTGCAAATACCGCCAAACGGACAGTCGGCTATACCTGGTAACGGAACCAACCCACTATCCAGTATAAACCCTTCGGATATCGCCTCTATCGATGTGTTAAAAGATGCTTCTGCTACTGCTATCTATGGTTCCCAGGCATCCAATGGTGTGATTATCATTACCACAAAAAAGGGAGCCGCCGGGCCGCCGCTTATCAGCTATGACGGTTACCAGGGCTGGCAAAAATTACCCAAGTATTATGATGCTATGGATTTGCGCCAATACGCCACTTTCATGAATGAAAAGAGCGACATCATCGGTTACGATAAACGGCCGCAGTTTGCCAATCCGCAATACCTGGGGGTAGGTACCAACTGGCAAAAAGCCCTGTACCGTACAGCGCCAATGCTAAACCATAATATAGCTATCAGCGGCGGTGATGACAGAACAAAATATTATTTATCGGGCACCTATTTTTCACAACAGGGGATTGCGCTGGGCTCTGATTTTAAACGGACTTCGATAAAAGCAAACATCGATAACAAAACCACCAACTGGTTAAAGGTTGGCGTAAACCTGAATATGGCGCACGTGGCCGAAAATGTGGCTACTTCCAATACCGGGGTAATTTTGCAGGCCCTTAACCAAACACCCGATGTGGAAGTGGTAAACCCAGATGGCACGTGGGGTGGTAATGATCCTAACATTTATGGAGCAACTGGTACCAATCCTTTTGCGATAGCTACTATTGTAAAGGATTTTAAAAGCCGTTACCAATTAATGGGTAATGCTTATGCCGAAATACAATTTACCCGTGAACTTACCCTGCGCAATGAAGTAGCCGGAAACTTTGACTTTGCCACTGAGGATTATTTCAATCCATCGTATGTTATGGGTGCTTACTCCAAAACCACCAATAGCGGCACGGCAACAAGCGCGCAAAATTTTTATAATTCAATTTCCAATTATTTAACTTACCAGCATACGTTTGCCAAAAAATACTATGTTAACGTAGTGGCGGGCCACGAAGCCCAATTGCTCAAAAGCAGCGGTGTTTCGGGTACGCGCACCAATTTTGCAAGTAATAACGTGCAAACGATAAGCAGCGGCGATGCAACAACCGCTACCAATACCGGTGTAAAAGGGCAGGGATCTTTAGAAGCCTATTTTGGCCGGGCCAACTTTACCTATGATGACCGGTATTTGTTAACGGCTACGGTACGTCATGACGGCTCATCAAAATTTGCCGAAGCACACCGGTGGAATACTACTTACTCTGGCGCGCTGGCATGGAAGATAAACCACGAGAGCTTTCTTAAAGGTGTAAGGGCTATTAATGATCTTAAACTTAGGGTTGGTTATGGCCTGGTAAACAATCAAAATATCGCCGAATATGCTTATGGTTCAACATTGAGCACAATACCCACCGGCTTGTCGGGCAACTCGCAGATAACCAGCACAACGGGGAATCCTGATATCAAGTGGGAAACTACAAGATCGTACAACGTTGGTCTGGATGCGTCTGTGCTAAACGGGCGGATAGGATTTTCTGTCGACGCGTATTACCGCAAAACAAATAACCTGTTACTAAGCCTTACCATGCCTTACTACTCCGGCACATTCGCTTCGGGCGGATTTTCGCCGGGAGCAGTTCAGGCGCCTTATGTAAATATAGGGGCAGTGGGCAACCGGGGTTTCGAGTTTACATTGTCGACTCAAAACGTCAAATTAAAGAACTTTAACTGGAACACCAATATTAACTTTTCCAGGAATGTGAACAAAGTACTCGCTTTGGTTGATGGTACCCCCGCAATAAACGGCTCAGTAACCAAAACTGTAGTTGGCCGGTCAATCGGCGAGTTTTACGGTTACCAGGTATTGGGCATTTACAAAAATGCCGCCGACTTTACAAAATATCCGGCGTTATCCCAAAACGGTGGCGGCTCGATACCTATAACACCCGGATCGGGCGGTGTTTGGGTAGGTGATGTTATTTTTAAGGATATTAATGGCGACGGGATAATTGACGCCCGTGACCAAACCTTTTTAGGATCGCCTTTACCCAAGTTCCAGTTCGGGATCAATAACAGCTTTAACTATAAAAATTTCGACCTGAATGTTTTTATGGTGGGCAATTACGGCAATAAAGTTTATAACCAGATAAAGGTAAACGGCGAGAATCCTAACCAAAATTTTGGCTATTTCCCTTCCGTGCTCAACTATGCTAAGATCGGGCTGATTGACCCGGCTGGCTCTGCATCAGACATTAACAACGTATATATCACAAACCCATCTACCAATATTATGCGGATAAGCCAGAGCAGTGGTAACGACAACCAGCGTTTTTCTGACAAATACATCGAAGATGGGTCGTTTTTAAAATGTAAAAGTATCGCCTTGGGGTACAGCTTTTCAAACAACATTTTAAATAAGATCAAACTACGGTCATTACGGGTGTATGTTAACGTTACCAACGTTTTCACGGTTACCAAATATACCGGCTATGATCCTGAAATTGGTTCGTGGAACCCATTGGCAGCGGGTATTGATAACGGATATTATGCTCAGCCGCGTGTTTACACAGTTGGTCTTAACGTATCGCTAAATAACTAAAATTTAAGATGATGAAACTCATAAAAATAAATATGGTACTGCTGTTTGTCGTTATGATAAGCAGCTGCAAAAAGGATTACCTTAACCGGCCACCCTTAACCGGTATAACCAAAGATAACTTTTATAAAAGTGGTTCGGATTTAAGACTGGCTACCGCGGCACTTTATGCCCAGCCCTGGTCTAACTGGAACAATTTTCCGCTGCTTGGTGTTGGCGATATCATGAGCGGTAATATGCTGCAGCCTTATAACGCCGATCTGGTTCAGTTTACTACCTTTTCTATAACAAGCCAAAACTCCTATATTACCCAGTCGTGGCAGTCTTTTTACGACATAGTTGCCCATTGCAACATCAATATCAAAGCCATTAACACCAGTCTTCCGGATAGTGTGGCCGTAAGCAGTAAAAAGGGCGCACTTGGCGAGTTGAAGTTTATACGTGCCACATCTTATTTCTTTATCGCGCAACTGTGGGGCGCCGTGCCAATTATTGAAGATAATGATAAGCTGATAGCCAACCCGCTGGTGCCCCGTCATAAGCTTACTGATGTTTATAAGTTTATTATCAATGATTTAAGATATGCCGCAGCTAATTTACCAAAGGCAGATCAGCCAGGACGCGTAACTACATGGTCGGCGCAGGGTTTGCTGGCAAAGGTTTATTTAACCCGGGCTGGTTTGGGTCAAAGCGGTACCCGCAAACAATCTGACCTTGACAGTGCCGCGTATTACGCCGGCAATGTTTGCAACACCAGTGGTTTAACGTTGTTACCAAGCTATTACAACCTTTTCAGGACCCAGTATAATGATAATCCCGAATCGTTGTTCGCGTTTCAATGGGCGCCAGGTGTAGGCTACGGGCAGGGTAACGCTATACAGGCCCAATTTGCCCCCAGCGGCAGCCTGGTTACCGGCGGCGGTGGCTGGGGCGGTGCCATTGGCCCAACCCTTGATTTGGCCAACGAGTATAGCATGGATGACTCCGTGCGCCGCAAAGCCACATATATGCTTACCGGCGATAAATATCCAGAGCTTAACGCCGCAAACGGCGGGTATACCGCTACGGGTGTAAATGTAAAAAAACACATTGTTGGTACTGCTGCAGATAATAATTCGCCTACTATGGACCTATGGTCGTCCATCGAGCATAACACCGTTTTACGCCTGGCCGATGTATACCTGGTATATGCCGAAGCCCTGTTAGGCAACAACGCTTCTACTACCAACGCACAAGCGCTGCAGTACTTTAACGCTGTACGCAGCAGGGCCGGGGTAAGCACGGTTACGAGTATTACGCCTGATATGATCTGGAAAGAACGGCGGATTGAACTGGCATTTGAAGGCCAGTATTGGTTTGATTTAGTCCGTCTATCTTACTATAAACCGCAGGCTGCAATTAATTCTCTTAACGGTCAAAAAAGGCAACAATTTACCTACAATCAAGCTACAGGCGTTAAAACGCCATCGGCCAATGGTTTGATCATCACCCCGGCCACAGCGGCGACATTTACGCTGCCTATACCGGCAAATGATCAAACCGCCGATCCAAAGCTGCTGGAGGAACCTGTAGCTTATTATTAACAGCATTCTTAATCATTGATATAATTTATACATCATGAAAAAATTAATTTATCATACCAAAAGTTGCCTGCTTCTTGCCTTGCTTGCCGCGGTGGCTATTATGCAGCCAGGCTGTAAAAAGGATGCTTCACCATCAAAAGGCACCCCGGTAATTACCGCTATACGCAATTATGTGGCCCATCCCGGCGATTCACTTTTAAGTAGCGTAGGTACAGGCCAGTGGGTTGTAATTTCGGGAAAAAATTTAAAGGGCGCCCTCGCTATTAATTTTGACGGCGTAAAAGGCTCATTTAATGATGCATGGTTTTCAGATACCAGTGCAATCGTCTTAATCCCGGCGGTTATCGCGTTCCCCTCGGTACCTTCAGATAAGCTGAATACTATTCAGTACGTTACCAATCATGGGCAAACTATGTTTTCGTTCCCTATTGTTGCACCAGCGCCTACAATTACCGGCGTCTCTAATGAAGATGCCAATCCTGGCGACTCGGTTAAAATCAACGGACTAAGCTTTTTCTTTATAAAAAGCGTTACCTATGCCGGGGTTAATATTACCAGTTATAAACCGTCAAATGATGGTACCAGCATCAGCCTGGCAGTACCTGCGGGTGTTACGCAAACAGGCGGTATTGTAAGTGTTACAACAAAATCAGGCTCGGCTACCTCTGTTTATAAGGTACATGACTTTGTAACAGGCGTGTTGAATAATTATGATAATGTAAATAACTTTTCATGGGGATCGGGCACATCTAACAGCTCAGCTGCGTATCCGGGTAATAATGGCAATTATGGACTATTGCAATCAACTAACATTCCTGCGGGAGACGGATCCTGGTGGAATGGCGGGCGGTCTATCAATACGAATGGGGCGCAGTGGGTACCTAAAGCCAACTTAAAGGATACAGTGGACCATTATGCTTTAAAGTTTGAAGTATCTGTAATAACGCCATGGTCGGCCGGTGCTATCCAGATTGTTAAAGATTACTCCTGGACATATTCGGCCATTTACCGCCCCTGGAAGAATGCTAACGGTTCAACGACAGCATTTACTACCAAGGGCTGGCAAACGGTAACCATACTACTATCAGACTTCAGAACAAATAACGGTACGGGCACCCCACCTTCCAGCCTGACCGATTTGCTTGGGGCCGAGGGAGCAGGTGCCATCAATGTTACATTTATTAACGATGGCACAACTACCATCAAAACTTCTGAGATTGCTGTTGACAATATCAGGGTAGTAAAAATTAAATAAGAGAGAGTTTTAGTTGAATATAAGTGAATGTCAGGGGCCTTTACTGAGAGGTCCCGGCATTTTTTTTAGGCCTCATTGGTTCAGCCCTTTCTCAGACGGGTGTCGTCCTTATTTGTTTGGTCATAAATAGTCTGAGAAGTGCGCAAAATGTGTGGTTCTGATAAAAGTGCTTAAATATTACAAAAATGAAAATAATGAATTTTTTAAGAGTGTTGTTTTTTGTTGCGATTGCTTCTTTTTTTTCCTGTAAAAAGGCGAATAATCCAACAGCAGAATTAACAGTTAACCTGTCTGTAATTACATTTACGCCCGAAGGCGGAACGCAGGACTTTTCTGTTGCGAGCAATGCCACATGGAACATCAGCAATCCGGGTTCTTCGTGGCTGCAATTGAATACAACATCTGGTAACAGCGGCAGTACTGTAATTCATTTAACAACGCTGTCACAAAATGCTACAGGGCTAACACGCTCCATTGTTTTAGAAGTTAGTTCGTCTAATGGCCAGGCAAGAAGGGTAACGGTGTCACAGGCAACCACTATCTATCCAACTTATAATACCTCGCCAAAAGCGGCCGACGCAACCGGAATGAGCAGTAATGCTGTTCAGTTGGCCGCTAAAATAAAGTTAGGATGGAATATCGGTAATACGCTGGAAGCTTCTGGTGGCGAAACAGGCTGGGGCAATCCGCTTATCACCGAAGATTATGTGAAATTTGTAAAACAGCAGGGCTTTAACGCTATACGCCTTCCATGTGCCTGGAACATGGGCCATCTAAGTAACCAGGCAACTGCACAAATAGACGCCAACTGGCTTAACAGGGTGAAAGAAGTGGTGGGGTATTGCATAAAAAATGATATGTATGTCTTACTCAATATACATTGGGATGGCGGCTGGCTTGAAAATAACGTTACCAAGGTAAAGCAAGATTCTGTTAACGCTAAACAAAAGGCGCTGTGGGAACAAATTGCAACGGCCATGCGCGATTTTGACGAACACCTGATGTTTGCCAGCGCCAATGAGCCGGCTGCAGATGATGCCGCGGCAACAGCAATACTTTCTACCTATCATCAAACCTTTATTAACGCAGTCAGATCAACCGGCGGTAAAAACGCCTATCGGGTATTGGTGCTTCAGGGCCCTTCTACCAACATGGAAAAAACAAGTGATTATATGACATCCCTTCCGCAGGACCAGGCGGCAGCCCGGTTAATGGTTGAGGTGCATTATTACTCGCCGTTTCAATTCTGCTGCCTGCTGGACAATGATGCCAGCTGGGGTAAAATGTTTTATTATTGGGGCGCTGGGCACCATTCAACTATCGAACCTGAACGAAATGCCACCTGGGGCGAAGAAAGTGATGTTGATGCCTCTTTCAATAGAATGAAGACAAAATTTGTCGACAAGGGAATTCCCGTCCTTTTAGGTGAGTATGGCGCCTACAGGCGTGACAATAGTGCACATGTTCCTTTAGATCTGCCAACGCACGAGGGCGCAGTAGATTATTGGAATACCTATGTTACGAAACAAGCGAAATCCAACGGCATGCTGCCATTTTTTTGGGATACCGGTGGTGCTTTGGACAGACGAAATTATACTGTAAAAGATCAACGTACTATTGCTGCCATCAAGACAGGCGCCAATTAAATGAATGCCTGTGGCCTTTACCAAAAGGCACAGGCATCTTTTACACTACACCGGGTTTATTTATCCGCATAGCCAATACCGGTTAGTAGTTTACAATAGAAAGTTTAAGGGAAATTAATATGAAAAAGTTTCCCGACGGTGCAGCAGGCGGGCCATCAAATTATTCAACGCTTACTGCCAGTCCGGCCAGCTTACAAGCTGGTATAAAAATTTCGGCGCCGCCACAGTCGGTTGTGTTTTTAGTTGCAGAGGGTAAAAAATAATCACGGGCTAATATAGCAGTAACGGCGCTCTTGAGTGCTATAGCCACATTATTTGTAACGAATAGCAATTTACGGTAAAGCTATATCGCCGGGATTAAAAGCATTTGCCAGTAAACTTACAGCCGCAGGTAAATAGCACCGACAAGAAGAAAAGAAATATAATTTATGAAATATACCATTGCCTGTTTTATGGCATTTTTCGTGGCCGGCGGCGTTTCGGCACAAAACAAAAGCGAGGTTGCGCTTAAAGCTAAGATCACCAGCATCGTCAGCAAAATGACGCTGGAAGAAAAAATAGACATGCTTCACGGCAACGCGCTGTTTTCTTCCGCTGGCGTAAGCCGCTTAGGTATCCCCGAGCTTACGTGCGATGACGGCCCCTTAGGTGTACGTGAAGAAATAAAGCGCTTTGATTGGGCATCGGCCAACTGGACAACCGATTCGGCTACATTTTTGCCAAATGGCTCGGCAATAGCAGCCACCTGGAACCCCCTAATGGCCAACCGGTACGGCGTAGTTATAGGCGAGGAAGCAAATGCCCGTAAAAAGATTGTAATGCTTGCACCTGCATTCAATATTTGCAGAATGCCCCTATGCGGCCGCACCTATGAATATTATTCGGAAGATCCATATTTAAACGGCCAATTGGCTGTTCAGTCTGTAAAAGGGATTCAAAGTCAGCATGTAGCAGCCTGTATAAAACATTTTGCTGCCAATAACCAGGAGCTTAACCGCGATAGCGTAAACACCATAGTTGATGAAAGGGCCTTGCGCGAAATTTATTTCCCGGCATTTAAAGCAGCCGTACAGCAGGGTAATGCCTATACCATTATGTCGGCCTACAATAAGCTGAATGGCTATTGGTGTTCCGAGAATGACTATTTATTAAATAAAGTGCTGAAAAATGAGTGGGGCTTTAAAGGAGTGGTCATGTCAGATTGGTCCGGGACGCATCATACCGTTGCAGCGGCCAACAACGGGCTGGATATTGAGATGGGATCAAGCGGACCGTATGATCAATGGTATTTTGCCCAACCCTTACTTAAAGCTGTTAAGGAGGGCCAGGTTCCGGTAAAAACGATTGACGATAAAGTACGCAGGATTTTGTGGATGATGTACCACACCTCCATGAGTACCAACCATCCTAAAGGATCTATCGCTACACCGGCGCATGCCAAAGCCGCCTATGCTATTGCCTCGGAGTCCATCGTTTTGCTAAAAAACGACAACCATTTGTTGCCTTTAAAAACGGGTAACATTAAAAGCATTGCTGTCATCGGCGATAATGCCATCCGCACATTTGCTTTAGGCGGTTATGGGGCCGGCGTAAAAGCGCAACATGAGATAACAGCATTAGACGGTATAAAATCAAGGTTCGGTAAAACGGCCAGTATCAGCTTTGCCCAGGGCTATAAGGCAAACTACCTGGGCAGTAATAGTGACAAACAAAATAGTGGCTATGACTGGCCTGATCAAAAGCTGATTGACGAGGCGGTAGCACTTGCGAAAGCCAGCGATGTTGCCATTTTATGTATCGGCTCCAATCGCGAATATGAAAGTGAAGCCCATGACCGTAAAAGCCTGGAACTGCCTTTTGGGGAACAGGCATTGGTTAACGCGGTTACGGCGGTTAATGCAAATACCATTATCGTAATCATGGCCGGCGCCCCGTATAATCTGAATGAAATCAAAAAATCTAACCATGCGGTTGTTTGGTCGTGGTTTAACGGTTCAGAAGCCGGTAATGCACTGGCCGACGTATTAAAAGGTGTTGTAAACCCATCAGGCAAATTACCATTTACTTTTCCTGTATCGTTAAAAGATTCTCCTGCAGCAGCTTTAAATACTTACCCGGGTAAAGACATGACAGCTGAATATAAAGAAGGCATACTGGTTGGATACCGCTGGTATGACACTAAGAAAATTCAACCGGAATTTCCTTTTGGTTATGGGCTCTCTTATACTGATTTTTCCATCAGCCATTTTTCGGCTGATAAAAAAACCTACGGAAAAAATGAAACCATCCACGCAAAATTTACTATCAAAAATACAGGCAACCGTTATGGGGCCGAAGTTGTGCAATTGTATGTAAGCGATCCGGTTTGTTCTGTTTTGCGTCCTGAAAAAGAGCTTAAAGGTTTTAAAAAAGTTTTTCTGCAACCAGGCGAAACGAAAACAGTTGAACTGGATGTAAAGGTTGGAGATTTGGCTTTTTATGACGAAACAAAAAAAGCATGGAATGCAGAAGCCGGTGAATACATCCTTCAGTTAGGTAATTCATCCCGAAACGTAATTCAGAAAGTGAAAATTTTCGTTAAATAAATATTGGATGGCCTCACAGCTAATGTTAATAGTACTAAGTGGTAAGTAAAAAGCTAAATTTATTCTCTTTTGACTTAGTGCTTAAGACTATTATTAAATACCTTATTCTATAATTCAAAAACATGCTCATTTTTATGAAAACGATATTTATGGCCTTCTTTTTGCTTTTGGCCGGCAGTACTTTCAGCCTCGCTCAAAATCAAAATGGTATCGAACGAAAACGACTATTTGACTATAACTGGAGGTTTTTTCAGGGCGATACTGCTTCGGCAAAATCAAGGAATTTTAACGATAAAAGTTGGCGGAGCCTTGATTTACCGCATGATTGGAGTATCGAAGGCAAAATAAGTCCTAAAAATCCTATGGGAGGCGCTGGCGGATATTTCCCGGCAGGTATTGGCTGGTACAGGAAAACTTTCAAAGCTCCGGGTGAATGGAAAGGTAAAAAAGTGTCCATTTACTTTGAAGGGGTTTACATGAACTCTGAAGTTTTTGTTAATGGAAAATCGCTTGGAGTTTACCCTTATGGCTATTCATCCTTTAGTTATGACCTTTCGCCTTATTTAGATTTTGATAATGAAAATGTAATAGCGGTGCGGGTAGATAATTCGCAACAAGTAAACAGCAGGTGGTACAGTGGTTCGGGCATTTATCGCCATGTTTGGATGAATGTTACTGATGCTGTGCATATAGCCAATTGGGGAGTTGCCATTACAACCCCTGCTGTTTCTTCCCAAAAAGCGACTGTTCAAATTAAAACATTGGTAAAAAATGAAAGTGATTTGCCTCAAAGTATTGCTCTTAGCACCTTGTTAAAGGATGAAAATTCTAAAAATGCAGGAAATAATAAAATAGAGGTTAAACTGGCTGCCAATAGTGAGAAAGAAGTTGCCCAAACCATCATTGTAGCAGCTCCGCAGCAGTGGACACCGGAAACACCCCGTTTATACGATGCTCAAATAAGTATCATTCTAAATAAAAATGTAGTTGACAAAACGGAAACGAGTTTTGGCATACGTTCCATAAAATTTACGCCTGAAAACGGTTTCCAGCTTAATGGCAAAACAGTAAAACTCAATGGTGGGTGTGTGCACCATGATAATGGCTGCCTGGGCGCTGCCGCTTTTGACCGTGCAGAGGAGCGCAAGGTTGAGTTGCTCAAAGAAGCCGGATTTAACGCGGTAAGAACTTCACATAATCCACCTTCCGAAGCTTTTTTAAATGCCTGCGACAGGTTAGGCCTATTGGTTGTTGACGAATCGTTTGATTGTTGGAGAATTGGCAAAAACAAAAAGGACTATGCGCAATATTTTGCCAAGTGGTGGAAACGCGATTTGGATGCCATGGTTTTGCGGGATCGTAATCACCCTTCGATTGTTATGTGGAGCATCGGTAACGAAATAGTGGAGAGGGGCAGCCCCGACGCTGTAAAAACAGCCAAAATGCTTGCAGAAGCGATAAGAAAAATAGATACCGTACGCCCTGTAACATCTGCTATTGTGGAAAATGGTAAGGAATGGGCGATTATGGACTCTCTCATGGCAGCGCATGATGTGGCTGGCTATAATTATCATTTGTGGAGTGCGGCTTCAGATCATCAGCGGGTTCCCTCACGGATGATTGTTCAAACAGAGTCGTATCCCAAGGATGCTTTTGCCAACTGGAAGCTGGTAAAAAACAACAAGTATGTGCTTGGCGATTTTGTTTGGACAGCTATGGATTATCTTGGAGAATCGGGGATAGGCCGCTGGTATTATTCGGGCGATGTCCCTGGCGAACACTGGGAACATGATTTTTTTCCGTGGCATGGCGCGTATTGTGGCGATATTGATGTGATTGGGTGGAGAAAGCCGATTTCGCACTATCGTAACCTGTTATATAATAATACCGAAAAACTCTACATGGCTGTTCGTGAGCCCGAACCTGATCCTTTGGAAATTAAAACAACCTGGTGGTCTGTATGGCCCACCTGGGAAAGCTGGACCTGGCCCGAGTATTTGGGAAAGGCCATTAAGGTAGAGGTTTATTCAAAGTACCCTAAGGTACGGCTATACCTCAACGATAAACTCGTTGGCGAAAAGCCAACGACGGAAGAACAGGAACATAAAGCTGAATTTGATGTGCCTTATTCGCCTGGTCAGCTTAAAGCAATTGGTGTGGATAACGATAAGGAGGTTGAATCGACCGTTTTGCAAACCTCCGGTGACGCTGCCAAAATCAAACTAACTGCTGATCGGAAAGAGATAATAGCTAACGGACAGGACTTGTCTTATGTTGCCATAGAGATAACCGACAAGGACGGTATACTTCAGCCAGATGCAGTGAACCGATTGCTTTTCAAAATTGAAGGCCCCGGATCAATTGCCGGAGTAGCCAACGCAGATATGAAAGATACAGACCCATATGTTGGAAATGCGCACAAAGCCTGGCACGGACGTGCTTTGGTTGTAATAAAAAGCACTCACGGTGCCGGTGACATTAAATTAAC
The DNA here is from genome assembly GCF_058801545.1 of Mucilaginibacter sp. GW822-FHT03E02. Lineage (NCBI taxonomy): Bacteria > Pseudomonadati > Bacteroidota > Sphingobacteriia > Sphingobacteriales > Sphingobacteriaceae > Mucilaginibacter > Mucilaginibacter sp. GW822-FHT03E02. The sequence goes on from NZ_JBXANJ010000001.1 coordinate 6,385,197, forward strand.
GGTTAGTTCAGCCGGTTTATCCGGAGCCACATTAAATATCAAAGCATTTAAGCAATAGCACTCCTGAAGGTTCATATGGCCGGTGAACAACGGGTGATAATAGATAAAGTATTCCAATCCGTGACAAAAATTTTATAAAAAAACAACATATAGCCGATATTTTGCAGGTTAAACCATTACATGATCCACAGGAACTGAAGTGTTGGTTATACGATTTTTTGTTGCTCAGAATAGCTTAACTAATTCATATTCAGTGCTATGGTATTGCCTGGCAGAAAGTGCTTGAAAAAGTTATTAACATATTGATCTTCAGTGGAATAATGAATATATTCTTTTTTGTTATTCATTTGTTACTAAATGTTGTAATCGACTTATAATCAGTATAGTATTACTTTCTGTATCGGTAAGTAAATGATATAACTGATTGATAATTAAGTGTTTTTTTTGATTTTATCCAGAAAGAAAAAATCCAGTTTTATTTTTCTTAAGCATTATGAATAATTACTTGCAAGCATCGCGCTTTGCATGAAGAGTTAACTTTTGAAGCATGGTCAACTAACTTGTTGTGGATTCCTCGAGTCGCTTTTTATCGATGATCCTAATCTGCTTGCCCGTCAGTGCTATGATATCATCTTTTGTGAGATCCATGATAACCCGGAACACCGTTTCATAGGTAGAAGCTGAATATGCAGCAAGATCATGTCGGGATAGTGTCAAATTGATATAGCCATTCGAGTCTTTGCCAAACTGTTCTTCCAGCGAAAGCAAGGACTGTGCCACCGGCCCTTTAACCGGCATATGCGCCAGGTCGCGCATTTTCCGCTCGGAAACATCCAGTTCTTCTGCAAAAAGTACCATGAGTTTATAACTTAGGTCGCTATTGGTTTTCAGCGAAGCTTCAAAGAACTTGATGTCCACAAAACAAACTACCAGCGGCTCAACAGCGGTGGCGGAAACGCCGTAGACGAGTTTGCTACCCAGCCCACGGTGACCTAGTATGGAACCATCAGCAGCAAACCTGATGATGAGTTCTTTGTCGTCTCCCCATTTCTTATGAACTTTTGCCGCGCCGGAATAAACAAAATAAATGCCCGTTACCGGTTGCCCCTCGCTGAATATCCCCTCTCCTTTTTTGAATTTCAGGTTTTGTTTATGGAGATTGATGGTTTCGCGCCATTCGGGAACGGTATTACTGCAGAGAAAACATTTTTCGAGGTTACATTCTTTCTGGAGCTTATTCATGGCCTTTCGTTCTTATATTCGGTTGGTAATGATAGGATAATTTGTCAAAAGAAAAAAGCTATCCGGGCTTTCGCGAAGAATGGGGTCCCCGGTGTAAAACTCATCTGATCGACAGGTGCTGCTTCACCTCTTAGCCGGCTTACCTGTTCAACGGCATATTCGTTCCACTGTTTGTTCAGTAGATTTTCTACGGTAAAACCGAACTCGCAGCGCTTTTTACTGTAATTGATCTTCAGGTCGGTAACAAAATAACCATCGGCTATCAATGTATTTGTGTTATTTCCGGGGCGGTTGTGCATATACCGGTAACTCAGTCCGCCGTTAATGCCGTTATTAAATTTAAAATCCAGGCCTCCGGTACTGGTCAGCGTAGGCGCAAGCGCAAGGTAGCCGGTGCTTTTTGTACTGTCGGCATATCTTGGATTGGCCATGTTGACATTCAGATCGGCAAAAAGCCATTTGGCCAGCTGGTACCGGGCAGAAATATCAATGCCGGAACGTTTGGTTTTACCACCCGGCGCGATGTCACCATCATCGGTGTAAACAAACTCCTGCGATAAGTACAGGTACCAAACAGCGGCGTTGACGAACAAACGCGGCATTGGCTTCCAATTCAGCCCCAGGTCCAGGCCATATGCTGACGGAATAGTTTCCAGCCCGTTGTTGGCGATGACAGCAATCGCGTTATTGGAATGGAACCCTTTACCCGCTTTCAGATAAAATTGAATTTGTTCGTTAACCGTATACTGAACATTCAGTTTCGGATTTACCGCGAAACTGTTTTTAGTGGAATCATGGTAAGTGAATTTAAAGTAGTCCAGCCGCGCACCGGTATTGAACTGCCATTTACCGCTTTCCAGTGTTTCATCCAGGTAAATGGCCGTATTGTTTTGTCGGATGTCGCCCTGGGTGATGTTATCCAGGAATTGGTATTGTTTGGTAACGTGGTCATAAACGGTGCCATAGGTGCGGTCAAAGCGGCTGGTTAAACCAATGATGGAAGTCAGGAGGTTATTGCCCCAGTATTTGCGTTTACTGATTTTGCCGTTATAGCCGAACATATCCCGTGTTTCCGCTTGCTGGCGCTCGTCGCCGTTAACACTGTCTGCCGCGAAAAAAGTGGAATTTACATGCAAGGAAAAAGTGTAATGGGTATAGTATAACTGATTTTCCACAGTCCAATCGTTTTTCAGGTCGGTAGTTAAGCGGGCTATGGCATTGATCCTTGTTGACTTACCTCCCTGGGCGCTGTCGAGGGTGGCAAACCTGTCCATGGTTACAGAAGCAGCCGGGATTCTGACCGCGTTTCCCTGTTCGTCCAGCGCCACCGTATTAGCAGCAGCTACCCGTTCGGGTATTTCCCCGGAAGCGATCCAGCTGGTACTAAAGGTAGAAGCGCTTAGTGTTAACTTATTATTTGCTCCTATTTTTTGGGTGTACTTCCCGAACAGATTGGTCCGTTTATAATGTTCCGGTAGCTTAAAAGCTCCGTCGGTATAATTATATTCTCCGGCGATATAAGCTGTTCTTCCGTTTGGTGCGGCTTGCTTCCCTAACAGATCGACCAGTCCGGTGATGCGAAGGGTATGGAACTGCCCGCCCTCCAGGCTGATCATGCTCCTGTCAATAGCGTCTTTGGTGGTATAGCTTAAATAGCCTGCTGTGGCCAAATCGCCATAAGCGGAGTAATACGGGCCCTTGCCAAAATCAAAATTCTTTACCGTTTCCGGGATCAGAAAGTGAAGGTCGGCATAACCCTGTCCGTGGATATGGGAAACCATATTGACCGGCATTCCGTCGACCGAAACATTCAAGTCGGTGCCATGATCCGCATCGAAGCCCCGTACAAATATCTGTTCCGCTTTGCCGCCGCCCATATGCTGCGCGATGAACAAGCCGGGAACCAGGCGCATCAGGTCCTGTGAGGAGTTGACCGGGCGTAACCGCAGATCTAAAGTGCTCAGCGTGTGAAAAGGGCTACACATCAGCGAGGGGATGATCACCACCTCTTTGAGGTCAACCTGCCCGTTATCCATTGCAATGGTCACCGGAACAGTTGAACTGTGCAAGGGGAGAACTTTTGTCGTGTAACCGATATAAGTAATAGTCAAAGTGGCCGTCTCCGATGAAAGCGAAAGCTGAAAGTCCCCGGTTTTATTGGTGCAGCATAACTTGCCATTTGCGCGGATACAGGCGCATTCCAGCGGCTGTTTAGTGGTATTGTCGGCGATATGGCCTTTATATATATATTGTGCGTTTGCCCATTGCACCGCTAAAACGGTGGTTATGATAAGCAACGCTATTTTTTTTAGCGTATTCATTGGAATATATATTGAGTAAAACCGCTTGCGGTTTGTTAATCGTTGAAAATTGTTCTTCAGTCCGAAGAGACTGTCCGTGCATAGAATATCCATTGGAGGTGCCAAAAGACTCCTCCATGTGGGTAGATTTAATTCAGAATTAACTCAATTGGGGTGGGCGGAATATGGAGAGTAAGATGCCTGGAAGTTTGCTGCAATTCCCTGTGAGAGGGAACGCGTTTTCAATAGCCATCCGCCATAAGGTGCTGTTGTGAAAGAAATTGTTGACAAAATAATCATCCTGAAACAGGTTTTTCTGCGCCTGATTTTCGGCATTGTTTTGTTTGTCTTCAGCTTGCCTTATCTTTTTCATCAGGTAGCATTTACCGTTGCAATGCAGGAAAGGCTTATTGCGGTTTTCACACAGTTTGGCGGTGATATAGCTTTGGTTTAACTTGAATCCGGCGTAAACGAACAACCGGGAGTAGTTAACGGTGAGCACCGAGAAAATCAAAAGCCAAGCCGTTAACCGCTTTAACATGTTTATACTTTAAAATATTGATTGAATAGAGTTAAGCGTTTTTTTACCCCACTAAAGTAGGTTTTGGCTGATGTTGCGTTCGTCGCCTGCTTAAGTTGATTAACCTGTTCCATCAGCGGTTCCAGCCATTTATGCAGGGCCAGGTGATCCGGGCCTTTCATCCGGCATTCTTTGATCATTTGATCGATACCTGCCTGTAACGAGGTGCCTGCCTGGTGATAATCAGTTAAGGTATTGCCATTGACTTTTTTGACGATCTGCCGGAGACGGTCAACATTATTTCCGGTCGGTTGGTCAATCTTCCATTTGTTGCCGTTGTTCAGCGCTAATTCCCCGGAAGCTTTTTCATGTTGATAGCGGCTCGTTGCATGTAGTGCTAAAAAAGCAAGTGTAAACACAATAACAGTGATCAATTTTTTCATTATAAGTCTTTCTTTTTAAATATTTTAAGTGCAAAAAATAATGGCACAATGATCCATATTATTTGCATCAACAGGGAGAATACGATCCCGATACCGCTCCCAAAAAACTGCTGGTACAGCGCCCCGGTATAGCCCATTAGCGCAGAAATATCGAGTTGCAGCAGGATCAGGATACGGGCAAGGTCTATCGGGTTTAATGCTGTCAAAACGATCATCGCCTTTTCCAGCGGGTAGTCGGCAAAAATGGTCAGGAACAATAAAACAAGCCCGTCAAATATGATCGAGAAATAGAACCAGAGCATTAAAGCTAACCCAATACCCTTGGCTTTATCACGGGTAATGGTTGATGTCAGGAAAGCCAGCGAAATAAAGGTTAGTGTAAGCAGGCAGCCCGAGATCATGAGTGTGATGCCGGTTGTCGAAAAAGCGAACAGGCAAACGGGAATACATACGCCAATAAAAAAGGCAAGCAAGATCGAACTGCTGATCCCGATGAATTTTCCCATTAAGATATTTCGCCTGCTGATGGGTTGCGATACCAGCATTTCTGTAAATTCTGCTGCATTGAAATAATAGGTAGTTGCGTAAACAATACTCACCAACGGAACGATGATCAGGATGATCGTCGTAATACTTACCAGGCCTTTGGTTACATCAGCATCGGATAGGAAAATGGTTAGGCTGATCGCCAGTAATAAAAGCGTATACGCCAGCAATACCTTGCTGCGTACGATATCGAGGATGATATATTTCGCGATCTTTAGCATTATCGAGAACTTAAAATTTGTGTTAGGGCCTTACTTAATTTCTGCTCGCCGGTCTCCAGTTTCAGATCTGTTAAGGTTTTATAAAATTTGATCTGGCCTTCAAAAAGGTAGAGGATATGATCGGATATTTCATCGGCTTCGCTCAGGATGTGTGAGGTGATGAGGATCAGCTTGCCTTTAGATTTTTCTTCCAGTATTTTTTCTTTCAGCGCCTCAGCGGCCAATGGGTCAAGCCCTGCAGACGGCTCATCCAGGATCAGTACATCAGGATTAAACATAAATGCCAGCGCGGCGCTTACTTTTTGTAATGTGCCGCCGGATAAGGTGCGCATGGTTTTTTGATACATGCTTTCCAGCTGGTAAGCTTTGAGCAGTTCTGTGTCAACCGCGTCCTGTTGCCGGATATCCATAACCATTTTAAAAAGCTGGCCGATCTTCATATTATCGGGGTAATGCCCTATTTGGGGCATATACCCGATATTCCTTTTATAATCAAAGGTGTTCAGAATAGACCTGCCTTGAAACAGGATTTCTCCGCCATCCGGTATAACCATCCCGAGGATAGATTTGATCAGCGTGGTTTTTCCTGAAGCATTAGGCCCGAGGATAGACACTACCCCGCCGCTTGCAAAGTCGCAGCTTACATTTTTGAGTACTTCCAGTCGCCCAAATGATTTTTTAAGTCCCTTAACCGCTATTATCTTTTCCATGGTTTCATTCTTGGTTGTTCGTCTTTAACAGATTCGGGCGTAATGGAAGGAATGGCGCGTTCTACCTTATCGATCAGGTTGACGATGAAACTTCGCATCAGCATAACGCTCTGCGGGTTCTGTTCGATGATCTGCGCGTAAAGGCTTATCGGGCGGTACGGAATGTCACCGGTACCATCCTTATTCAGGTCATAGCCTTCGTATTTGTCCCAGTAGTTGTCGTTGAAATAGATCTCTTTTAAAGTTCCGTTTGTGGTCACGTCAAAAGAGTTTCCTTTATAGTTGTTTTGGGTAAAATTATCCTTGTTACAGCTGGCCAGTACCCGCATGGCCCAGCCATTGGATATAAAATCGTTATGGGTCACCGTAATGCGGTCGGAGTTTTCCATATAGATACCGGTGGTGTTCCGGATAAAATGGTTGCCTTCGATCCGCGCATCGGTGATCTCTTTGAGCAATACACCATAGATAGAACTGCCCCAGTTTTCAATGAACGTATTGTCCAGCATGGCGATGCGCCGGGTATACATCACAGATACCCCGGAGCCATTGTTTTTAAAGGTGTTGTGCCGATAGGTATCATTATCCGAGAACATAAAATGCAAGCCGTAACGGATGTTTTTTTCACTGAAATTATTCTCGATCAGGCATTTTTTGGCGAATTCAAAATAGATCCCGTCCCGGTGGCGGGTCACGTAGTTTCCGTTGAGCAGTACTTCTTTACATTTCCATAAATGGATGCCGTTCCCGGAATTCTCGATGTTGTTGGAGCCGGTAATATGATTATGCAAAACCTGGATATGTTTACAATTGGATAAATAGATCCCGAAAAAATTGTTGACGAGCGTATTATTGCTGATGGTCACAAATTCCACATTACTTAAGCGGATACCAGCAAAATCGCGCATGGAACCTGTCTTGGAATTCTTGATGATAAAACCGTCCAGTTTAACATGACCGGAAGTGATCGTCAACACTTCCTCCTGGAAACGGGCATCCAGGATTGGTTGGTTCTGCCCTAAAATGGTCAGTTCTTTATCCACTATCGTATTCAGGGAGGTATAGGTTCCTTTTTCGACACGTAGGGTATCGCCATTTTTAGCGAGGGTTACCGCCTGCTTGAGCGTGGCCACTTTTGTTCCGGGAGCTACGATGATTGTGTGTGCCAGTACAGGAAACGGCATGACAAACAGCCAACCTATTTTAAAGATCAGCGATCTCATTATTTGTTTTTACTTAATAACAGCAACCAGTCATACACCTCCGCCGACCTGTCCTTTTTTGCGGCCTCTGCCGCCGGCCTGGAAAGAAAAGCCGCCAGGTTGCCACCCATAGGAGAGGACAGCGAACTATCCCGGAGGAAATAACATTTGCGGGCATCAGAAAACTGCACCGAACCGGTAAAATCGTTCACTAAAAAAACACTTTTAGTATCGTTAGCGATGGCCGAATTTTCCTTTAAAAAACCGGCCATGCATTCAGCCGCGTCAAATTTGAATACTTTGCCTTTGGCGGTGATCAGTTCAGCAGCGAAACGCTTATCCATGATCGTCATTTTACAATGCGCGCAGGCATCTTTACCATAGCGTATCGGGTCGGGCCCGTGGCTGCAAGCCGTCAAAAGACAGCAGAGCAGCATTGTAATGATGTTTAACCTTTTCATTTGATCTTGTTTGGAGAAATTTTCGGTTTATAAAAAAGTGCAGTTGCAGCCAGTAACCCGCCTAACCCTACTAAGAATCCACCCGTATCGGGTAACGAACCGGCAGTGAAATTGAGCAGTTGTTTGTAGCCAAAGAGTGGCGGCTGGTAATTCATTCCTTCTACTTTGATTGCAGCGTGCGGATTTAGTTTGTGTCCATAGCTATATTCCCATAGATAAAAATCTCCAAAGCCAGCGACAGCAAACAGGCATAAACCAATGAACCATACCCATAAAAGTTTCCGGCTTTTGGCGATGGCTGCGGCAATACCAATGAGCGTCAGCGCCCCAAAGACATAGGGAAGTATCTTAAATTCTTTAAAATCGTCGACCGAAATAAATTTCATGCCGATATAATGGTTTAGGCCGTTGATCTGATCGATACTACCCGTCAATCCGTTCAGCCAGATCTTCATTTCCAGGCCTTCAGGATATTGGGGAGCCTCCAGTAAAATATGCCATAACGGAACAAAATAAGCGCTCAGCATCAGCAAACAGCTGATGAAGATCAACACTCTTGTATGGGTTTTCATGATCAGAGGGTTAACAAAGTGTATAGTGTTGGAAAGCACTATACACTTTGATCTGTAATTATTGGGTTACCGGGTTTTCGCCGATAGAGAATTTAATGGGTACATTGGAGCCTGCTGGTGATACCCTGAAATAGCCCTGCATTTCCTGGTGAAGCGCTGAACAAAAGTCGGTACAGTAGAAGGGAACAATCCCTACCAGGCCCGGAACCCATTTTAGGGTGCAGGTTTCACCTGGCATGATCAACAGTTCTGCATTACTTGCCCCTTTAATTGCAAAGCCATGCGGTACGTCCCAGTCCTGCTCCAGGTTGGTTACGTGTACGTAAACTTCGTCTCCAATTTTTATACCTTCAATGTTATCTGGCGCCAGGTGTGAGCGGATTGCTGTCATATATACATCCACGCGGTTGCCATTCCTGACTACCCTGGTGTCTTTTTCGGATTTAGTTACATAAGCGTTTTTATTTTCCTCCAGCTTGAAGAATTTTACCTGGTTTTTAAGGATTTTTTCCGCAGGGATCATTTGCGCGTAATGCGGTTCGCCAATAGTCGGAAAATCAAGCAAGAGCTTCATTTTGTTCCCTGTAATATCAATGAGCTGACAAGCCTGGGCCAATTCCGGGCCGGTTGGCAGGTACCTGTCTTTGGTAATTTTGTTTAGTGAAAGCAGGTATTTACCAAACGGCTTTTTTGAATCTCCGCCGACAATTGACAAGTGGCCCGGAGAATAATAAGACGGTATCCTGTCAATAATTTCAAGGTTATCAACTTTCCATTTTACAACCTCTGAAGAAACGAACATCGTGGTATAGGCAAAGCCTTTATCATCAAACTCAGTGTGTAATGGGCCTAACCCCGGTTTTTTAACCTCCCCACGAAGAACTGATTCATATTTTAATACCGGTATGTTGCCGGCAATCATACCATCAAATTGTTTTTTATCAATTGCGTCCAACATTTTTTGGTAGGAGAAAACAGGAATAATCGCCGCGAGCTTGCCGCTGGCAACAATGCTTAAACCATCAGGGCTCACATCCACACCATGTGGAGATTTGGGGCAAGGCATATAATAAACCAAGCCGGGAAATTTGGTAACGTCAAGCGTTTGGGTTGCCGTTTCAATAGTGGAAGTGGCGGTATGGCTATTTTCGTTATAGACGTTGTGCGCATATTTGGCAGTTATTTTAGTACCCTTTCCCGTGGCTATTAATTCTTCCGCCTTTTTCCAGTTCACTGCCATTATAAAATCTTTGTCCCGCTGACTCGCATTTACCTCTAATAGCGTGTTTGCTTGTTCTGTATTGTAACAAGTAAAAAATATCCAATCATGTGAGGTACCTTTACCCGCGTGCGCCAGGTCATAGTTAAATGGAGGTACAATCAACTGGAATGCAAGATTCATGGCTCCCTTATCCTTATCAACCTTAACAAAAGATACAGCTCCTTTGAAATTTTTCTTGTAGCTGTCAATAGGCACATCGCCGTTACTATTATCAAGAGGCTCGCTAAAACGGGTGTTACCCACTACGTACTCTGTGTTTTCTGTACAAAACGGAGAAGCGTGATTTCCACCGATATTGGGCAATTCAAGTATTTCTACCGTTTTAAAAGTAGCAAGATTAATCCTGGCTATACGCGGGGTGTTGTTCCCGTTAATGAATAGCCATCGGCCATCGTCCTCGCCGTTTGTTTTCGAAAGCTCCGGATGGTGAGAATCATCCCAGGGAACGAAGCCGTGTGAAGTATTCAGCATCGGTTTTGTCTCTTCCGAATAGCCATATCCGTTTTCAGCGTTTTGCGAGAAAACCGGAATTACTTTTAATAAACGGCCGGAAGGGATCCCATAAGCAGCAACCTGCCCGCTAAACCCGCCTGATAAAAAGGCATATACTTCATCGTATTTACCCGGGGCTACGTATACTTTCTGCGCTGCATCGGCATCGACTGATGAGCCGGCTTTTCCCGGTTTACAGCCATAAATGGTAACGCCTGCCAACAAAGCCAGTGCAGGTACCAGTAATTTATAAGGTGAAAATTTCATAATCGGTAAGAGTTTAAATGTTATTTGCTATCAGTTTGTCTAAAGTATTCCAGGATCTGACGGGTTTCGTCATCCGTTACATTCTGGAACGTCATTTGGGTCAGGTGTTTTTCAAGCAACGCTTTGCCAACCGGATCTTTCGCTTCCATTTCTACAGGGTTGGTAATCTGGTTCATGATCCATTCCGGTGTGCGCCTTTTGGTAACGCCCAACAGACCGGGGCCAACAATCTTCTGGTCGGTCATTTTATGACAGGCTCCGCATTTCGCATTGAAAACGACCAGGCCTTTGTCGGCCATTGCTGGATCGATAGCAACCAGTTTTACATCAGTAAACCTGCCGACACCTTTACTATCACTTTTAGCCGCCGGGTCGATGTCTGCGGTTGCCGCCGGCGTCGTTGCCGAAGTGCTTTCAGTCGCGGAGTCGCCGTTTGACGGACCACACGCATATAAAAAGCTCATACCTGCTACAAGCAGCGTCAGAAGTAAGGTCTTTAAATTTTTCATTTTTGGTTTTTTAAGTACGATAAAAGTAGGAGGAAGTAGTGGGCTTAGAAGTGACCGCCCTTGGCTTTAAATATGATTTAAATCATATTTAAAGCCAGGAACAAGCCATATCTTATTAAGTTTTACTTTTATAATATATAGTTTATATCATGTTTTTAATAAAAGATAAAAATGTCTTTTATTGAGTCAAATTTTTTTATTTCAAAAAGTATTTATGCTGCCGGAACTCTTCGACCAGCTCGGTAACCGGCTTCTTGCTGAACTCGGTCATTAACAGATCCCGGATGGGTTTGACCTGTTCATGCATTGGGCAGGGCTGTGTTTCTGAACACTTCTCTAACCCAAGTACACAAGAGGTGAATAGGCCATTGCCATCGATGGCCCGTACAATGTCGATAAGGAAAAGGTCCTGTCCATTTTCAACATAAAAACCACCGGTAGGACCCTTTGCCGATGAAAGGATCTTCTTTCGGACGAGCGTTTGCAATATCTTGCCTGTAAAATGCATGGGCGAGCCAATTGCTTCAGCAACTTCGATGATGCCTGTCTTTTCATTCTTTCTGCTTTTAAGTGCGACATAAACCGTCGCCCTAATGGCGTATTCACATGATTTGGATAGTATCATTTTTTGTGCTGTTGATTTTACAAACCTAAATATATAATTATCCTTTAAGATAACTCCTTTTCAAGCTGAATGGCTTTTGGGAACAGGATATTGCTTTCCAAATGGACGTGACGATGCAGATCGTTTTCATATTCTTCCAATTTCTTGAACAGGATGGTATAAGAACTGCAGGCGTCCACAGGCAACTGGTAATTTGAAGTGATTGTTCTTATGGTTTCAAAATCGCCGCCTACCTGCTCATGTTCAGACTCCATGATCTGTATCGGTACGGAGATCTTTCCAAAGTTTGCAGAAGGTAGCATACCGCCTGAGTTATAAACCTGCGCCAGTTCTTTGATAAAAGGGAACAGTATTTTTTCCTCTTTGACCATGTGCAGGGTCAGGTCGTTCCCGATCCGTTCGAATAACTGGGCTACCTGGATAAGTTCAGGATGCCTTTCGCCATGGACGCGGGCCACTTTTTGCGCTATCTCCAGGATGAAAGCCGTATTCTCGCGTACATAACGATGGTGGGTATTGATAATATACTCACTCAGGAAGCCCAGGTCCCAGTTCTGAAAATCGTTTTCGCTGGTGGTGGCTTCTTCACCATTAACGGCCGCTAACTGGCGCTCTACTTCCTCAGGGCTGATCCCTTTTTTCTCGCAAACTTCAGCGATGGTTTTTTTACCGCCACAGCAAAAGTCGATGCCCATGTTTTTAAAGATCTGCGCTTTACGATAATCTTTAGCCACGATCTCTCCGATGGTTTCCGTGTGTTCCGCTTCGGTCTTTTTGGCGATCTTTACCTGCCATACTTCCGGCCCGCTTTCCAGGTAATCCCAAATGAATACCTGGCCTCTTTCGGCTAAGAGCTGATAGTACAAAGGTTTAGGATCATGGTCATTGTGAATAATAAAAGCCTCGCCGGCTAACAATGAATCGAACTTGTCAAAAATCTTTGGATGTTTAAACCGTGGTTCGATCACGGTAACGTCCAGAATGTCTAATATTTCCATTTTCTAAATTGTTGAATAATAAAAGACAAATTTATCTTTTATTGTTTATTAAAAAAGTGATTCTCATCACATCTGGCTCTTAGACGTTGCTTTTCGTCTTTAAAAACAATAAAATGCCGACCGGAAGAAAGGAAAGGCAAAGTAAAAATAACAGGAATTGGTAAGATGGGATTGTGATGGAAAACAGCGCTAACAAGGGTTGGATAAAGAGCACGCAGAGGTAGGCCACCACGAGGATGACATAGAGGATGTTAACGATGGTAATTAATTTACAGGACCAGATTATGCCTTTTCTTACCAATTGCCCGATCAGCAGCGGCATGATTATTCCCAGGGTAAGCAAATGGATGTAACCAATGATTAGGTTACGATTGAGAAAAGTCCAATCACCGATAGCGGGAATACAGACAAATAACTGAAAAATACATTTGAAAGTCAGGCCTATGACAGCCGCTCGTTCTATAAAAGACAAATCGCGCCATAGCGTTTTGAAATTAAGACAGAGCGCCAGCCAGCTGACCAGATTCAAGCCCGCGCCCGAACAAGCCAATATCCAGCTAACTTTACCGGTTTTGCTCCATAAGGTAAAAATAAAATAAAGCGGTATCGCGGAAAAGACAAAAAGATATAGCCATCGCCTTGATCGTCTTCCTAATGGCTTGACCGGTAAAGCAGCAGCCAATAGTCCCAAAACTGCCAGTAACATAAACCCGTTCATTTGGAAATGCAGGTAAAAGTAGATAGCGTCCTGGTAGTACGGTGTATTTTTAAGCCCCGATGCAGCCAAAGGGGCCAAGGCGAATGGCCCCAGCGCTGAAAGACATAATAAGATCAGGCTTCCCCGGAGGAGGATATAAGCCGTTTCACTTACACGGTTTTTTAATAGATCTCCATGAAATACGAGGTAGGTAAAACGAAAAGTCACAACCATAAAAAGGGTTGAAAAACTGATGGAAACCAGTTTATAGCCTTGCCAGGAGAAACTGGCCAGCATACCATAAGCGCTGACGAGCGTCAGTAAAAGGACAATTTTGAAACCGGAAGCCATTTTACCGTCACCGCATAATAATGCGATCAACAAAGCGATAGAAAAGAACATCCAGCCTGAGAAAGCAAAGTGCGAGTGGGCATGCAGAATGAACTGGTAATCAAGTCCGGGAATATCGTAAAGCTGTATATAACGCAGCATTACGCCGAAGATGCTGAGTACAATAAAATTAACCATTGCCCAGCGGGAATAATTAGACCATTTCATTAAATGCCCAATAATCGTTTCCCTTCTTCGGTAATGCTGTGATAAGACCAAACCGGTTCCCAAACGAGCGCGATGGCAGCCGTATAACCTTCATAATGGCCCTCAATACAGTTTTTAACTGCGGATACAATGCTTTCACCCATCGGGCAATACGAAGAGGACAAGGTCATCTCAACATTGACCAGGTTTTTCTCCGCGTCTATGTCAATGCCGTAGACCAGGCCGAGATCGATAACATTAATATGCAGTTCCGGATCCATCACCAGGCGGAGTGTTTCCATCATTTGTTCTTTTAAAAAGGAATTGGGGTTGGTAATATCAAAGCTTGCCATAAGTTACTGTTTTATGAAATAGTACGATAAAGATGTTGGACAGGTACAGTATGGCGGTAACCATCAGCGCCGCTATCCCGATATAGATCAGCGGCAGGAACAGCAGGTAACAGCCTGGCATAAAGGTTAGGCAAAAGATCAGGTAGGCCACGGTTTGTGCCTTCAGGAGGTTATCCGCAAAAAGGTCTGCGGGCATTGGGGTTTTAAACTTGCCGGTCAGGTGTTCGTAGTGTTTAACCCAAACAATAAATGGCAGTGTCTTAAAGGTTTGCCCCAATATTAAAGCGGTGATCCAGCCCATCAGCATAAATTCGCCATAGATCATGGAAAAACGAATGGTCATCGGGTTGTTTTTGAGGTGGAGGTAGATAATAAACGGAACGGTCAGCGTAGCGATCTTTAACAGGATAAAAGACAGGAAACTGTTCATCATCGGCAGGTCGATATGCTTTCTTAACCGTGACCGCAGGCATTTTAAAATGAAGATAAAATAGCAGGCTATTCCTGAAGCTCCGATCGTAAATATCAGGTAGGTGCGGAGACTAAGCCCGAAAAGGTAAGAATCGATCAGGAAGTACAACAGCGCGCCGACGATCAGGTAATAACTGTAGGTGAGCAGTTTGGTGTTTTGGTACGATGATACCAGGAACATGGGTACCAGTTTGGAACTCACTCCGATCAACATCAGCAAAAACCAGCCGATCAATCCAAGATGCGCGTGCAATTTCAGAAAATGCAAATGGTCCTGCGGAAATATGGACAGGGTAAAATTAAAGACCAAAGCCGCACCTAATGCTACCGTCAGGCAAAGACAGATACAGGCGCTAAAGATAAAGTCCTCCTGGATGGTCTTCTGATTTTTCATTTTAGCGGTCAGGTATACATTCACCGTAAACATGATAACCGCCAAAAGCAATAAAATAGCCCCGCATTGCATGTGGATGCCGGGCACAAATACCCAAAATGAATAAACCAGTGAAATCAGTCCCGGCAAAAAGAGTGCGAAACTTAACCAGGCAAGTTTTTTGCTGTACAGGTCCGTTTCCAATACCACCGGGATCAGTTGGTAGGATGCGCCCAGTATGATCATTGTTCCCCAGCCGAGCGCGGCCATATGGGTGATAGCAAGGATCTGCGGATGAAAATAGTGCCCGGTAAAAGCTTTTACGGAGAACAGCATCATCACAGAAAGCACCAAAAAGCAAAACGCGGCCGCCACATAATGGGTCACCACGATTTTATAAAGGCCAGGGTTCTGCTTGATCCCACTCATTTTTTATAGATCAGCATGTTGATATCGGCAGGGCCGATCGTTTTAAAGACATAGGTCAATTCCTGTTTCTCCAACTCCGGCAGCAGGTATACCGGGATCTTTTTGTGGTATACAAATAAAGCGTTACCCGCCACAAGGTTCGGTGTTTGCTCCAGGATGGCAAGCATGGGTTTTGGCATCTCCAGTTGGCGGACATCAAGAAAAATAATTCGGTGTTCGTCAAATCTTTTCAGCAGCCGGTCAAATTCATCATTATCATAGGCCGGGACTGTTAAGGGAATGGTAACCGTTTCGTCCGCATCAGATCCTGCTTTATTAAAATAAGTTACGACCAGGTTTGGTTCGGGATGTTCCACACGGAAGGAAAATCCTTTGTCTGCCAGCAAATGGATCAATGGCAGCGGCTCGAAGGTATTAATAAGTTTTAGTCCCTGACCGTTTTCGAGTTTCTTGATACAGGCTAATATTTCTTTTAGCGGGTCTTTATCCTGGGCCAGTACAGGACGGACATCCAATTCAAGATAATCCAAAGGCTCCTGGAAAGAAGCATTCTGCAGGGCTATATCATTCCCAACGGAAGTGTCAGCGGTTACTTTGAACCCGATCTGCTTCATGCTCCACATAAAATCAGCGATCTCGGTTTTTGATATTTTGCAGGCATCGGCGATGCTTATTCTTTTTACCAATAAATTCCGTAATACCGGATTTCTAAGTTTTGAAAACTTTTTGTTCAAACCGACCAGCGTCCCGATCACCAGGTCACGGTCAACTTCAAGAAGCTGACTGATCTTTGTTTGCGGAGTAATTGTAAGTTTCATCAAGCAAAAATGCACATGTCAGCGTGTTTAAAATATGATATAAATCATGTTATATGATGACTTCAATGCAAGTAATGAAATAGGATATGATGGAGTTGTGATTTTGGTTTACCGAAAGTTCCGCCCCGGTTGAATATCAAGCAAAAAAAAGCGTATCCGAAAACAAAATAAGCAAGAGTGAAACAAGCCCATGTTTCACTTGTAAACTTTAATTCAAGCAAAATTTAGAAGGATGAAAACAATGCGAATTGACAAACTAGTTTTGTTGGAGTCTTTTTTTTGATAAAAAATTTTCAAGTTATTAACATTTTTTGTTATCTTATTTATTTGTTACCCATTTGTAACTCAAGGTGTATAAATAATTGATAATCAAAATTATGTTAGTTTCTGTATCGGCAAGTAGTCAACGTAACTAATTGATTTTTAGATTTTTACAATAAATCTACGGAAAGTCAAAATCTCACTTTTTATTTTATAAATATCAGTTTTTCAGGTAATTGCAAATAAGACCAATTGGTATATTTGCATGTTTTGTTACTGATATTGTTTTATTTTGATGTTTATTTGTTACTCAAAGCGTCGTTATCCTCTCGTTTTTTAATCCCAACAAAATCATTGCGACAATTGGTGACTATTTAACACTAAACAGTGCTAAATAGCACAAAACACCACTAAAAGCAGGAAACGTAACAACGGATGTCCGACACATAATTTTCATATGCTATATGTTCAATTCTGATCTAATTTTGAAAATTTAATATATATGAGTTCAAACTTCACAATTCTCCACCTGTAATAATTGCCACTTTATTTTTTACTTTTCCCAATCTTTTGTGATCGAGGAATCCTAAGGGCTTTGCTATTAATCAGCTAAAAAGCTAAAACAATGCCCCTTTGTAAGCCTTCATTGTATTTTTCCTGGTCGAACTTATAAAGGTAGGGAGCCCGGTGCGGGCCGATTGGTCTTGTTTCTTTCAGTTTCAAAACGATGCCTGATGCAAGTAACTTTCTTTGAAAATTTCTTTCATCAAGAGATCTCCCAAGTATCGTTTGATATAAAGCATGAATTTCGGGTAATGTAAATTTTTCAGGGAGCAACTCATAACCAATCGGATAAAACGCAATATGCATTCGAAGGGTCCGTAAAGCTTCAGAAATAACAAGCTTATGATCAAACATTAACGGGGGAAGGTCGCTCACCGGCCACCATTGGCATGCTGCATCAAGTGACCATTTCTTTAGTTCAACTGTCGAGAATTCTGTCAACGTATAGAAACCTACAGATACAAATCTGTCAAAAATCCAAAGGTCTTTAGGAACTTCAATTCCAGACAGTTTGCGAAGGTTTTCCGGATTTTTTTCAGCGTCTGTTGCACGATCCGGGTTACCAAAACAGTGAAACTGTTGCAGGAAAAGATTTTTTAATCCGGTCCTTGATGCCGAAATGCGGGCGGCGGCCTCTTCGATGGACTCATCCCGGCCGACATAGCCACCTGTAATTGTCCATTTACTGGTCGCAAGGGTCTGCTGCAATAGTACTTTCAGCTCTTTATCATGATAGCCGAAAATAACATTGTCGACTTGTATATGGTGCAGGTACCTGTCGGGATGCGTAATAATTTCTATTTCAGAATATTCCATAATGAATCAAAATATCATTTGAAAATACAAAGTTATACACTATTCTGTTAAATAGACAGAATAAATTTTGACATACAATGTAACAATTATATCTTTATTCTGTCAAATAAACAGAATGAGGTTCTGTATCTTCAAAACCAATTAAAATGAAAAGCTAAACATAGTCGCGGGACTATTTCTGGCGTTAAACGTAAACCCTCAATATTTTCCAATCATGAAATCATGAGGAAAGCGCTGTCAACGCAATTTGATTAGCAGTATATAACCTAATTATAAAGGATCATAAATAAGTATAAATATGAAAAGTATGAAGTCCATCCAAAATAGCGGGCAGTCTATTAAACTAAAGATAGGGCTGTTTATGCTGCTTTTTTTGAGTTTTGTCGCTTCCCATGCCCAAAACAATTTAACCCAGGGAAATGACGGCCTGGCTCAAAAATTTAAGACAACCGACACGTTGTTTAAGCAACCTTATGTGGATGTTGATGAATGGCGAGACAAGCCGGTAAAACATCGGTACATTCATGGTGGATTCAAGGGCACCAGTTCAAAATTTTCCTTCTATTTTCCTCAGAAGGAAAAATATCAGGGCCACTTTTTTCAATACATTACACCATTCCCGGATAGTGAGAATGGATCGCAGGGAAGAACCGGCGAGGAAGACAAAATAGGGTTTAGCCTTACTCATGGAGCTTATTTTATTGAGACCAATGAAGGCGGCAATTTCAGCTTTAGTGATCCATCGAAATCTGACCCATCACTGGCGGCGTATCGGGTAAATGCGGCTTCGGCCGAATTCTCACGGGTCATTGCCAAGCAGATCTATGGTGGAAATCGCCCATACGGATACGCTTTTGGCGGCAGCGGGGGCGCATATCGCACAGTTGGAGGTTTTGAAAGCATAAGTGGTGTTTGGGATGGAGTAGTTCCTTACGTGTTGGGGTCTGACCAGGCTATCCCCAATGTATTTACCGCGCGGATGTTTGCCATGAGTGTTTTAAAGGATAAGTTTCCGCAAATTATTGATGCACTGGAACCAGGCGGAAGCGGCGACATGTACGCCGGGTTAAATCAGGAAGAAAGAACCGCGCTCCAGGAAGCTACCAAAATGGGATTTCCCGTAAAAAGCTGGTTTGGTTACAAAACAATGGGTACGCAGGGTTTTTCAGTTTTATACCAGTCTATTGTTCGTATTGACAGCAAATACTTTGAACATGACTTTTGGACCCTGCCCGGCTACCTCGGACACGACTCACCAGGGTTATTTCTAAAAGGACGAATTCAGCAGCGCAGTGTTATCAAGGCGCTCATCAACAGCGACCAGGCGGCTACTTTGGGGCTTAAAAAGCCGGTGTCAGCGGAGGATCGCGGAACGGCTGGAGCCGCGTCTAAAAATATAGGCGGCGTTCAGGATGGAATGCCGGTTGCATTTCAGTTGCAGGATAAACTTAAGGATGTTTATTTCCTCGGCGGCGATCTGATCATAAAAAGTGGAGCGGCCGCCGGAAAAGTTCTGATTATAAATAAAATAGAAGATGACAAAGTAGTGTTGGGGCCTGTTGATTCAACAGTGGTTGCCAAACTAAAAACAGGGGATTCGGTACAGGTTGATAACTCTAACTTCCTCGCCATACAAACCTATCACCGCCACCAGGTACCGGGAAAGGAATATTATGTATGGGATCAGTTTCGCAATGCCGATGGCACACCTAAATATCCGCAACGTCCGTTGTTACTGGGGCCGCTGTTTACAAAAGGAGCGGCCGGTGTCATTCCCACCGGCAAATTTAAAGGTAAAATAATTTTGCTCGAATCCCTTTGGGATCGCGAAGCTTTTCCGTGGCAGGCAGATTGGTACCGAACAAAGGTCAAAGCGAACCTCGGGGACAGCCTTGACAACCATTTCAGGGTATGGTTCACAGATCGTGCTTTACACGGAGATGTATCAATTGAAGATGATCCAACAGAAACCATTAGCTATCTCGGGGTTTTACAACAAGCGCTCCTTGATCTGAGCGCGTGGGTAGAAAAAGGTATTGCTCCCGCGGCCAGTACTAATTACAAAGTTGTCGATGGGCAGGTAGTAATTCCACCAACCGCAAATGAACGAAAAGGTATACAGCCCGTAGTATTGGTGAAAGCGAATGGCAGCAAACGTGCTGTAGTTAAAATCGGCGAGACAGTTACGTTTACCGCATTTGTCGATGTGCCGGAACGTATGGGAAAGTTAGTAACTGCCGTTTGGAACTTTGATGGCTTATCGGCGGACTTTAAAAAAAAGATCGGCGATTTGCATGGATGGAATTTTGTTACTTCCGGAGCCTTTCCAGTTTCTACGAAATGGGTTGCCGTCAATAAAACGGGGTCGCGTGTTAGATTGACAACTACTTATAGATTTTCTAAACCGGGCACTTATTTTCCGGCATTGAGAGTGGCATCACAACGCCAAGGCAATGCGAACACTTCGTTTACCCGTATTCAAAATTTGGATCGGGTCAGGGTAGTAGTGAAGTAATTTTACTTATTATAAATTGGCGTATTCGTCTTGCTTTAATCATGTTGATTTGAACTTTATAATGCAAAGTTAGAGCAGCCTGCACGGGGGGAATAACAGAAATCAAACGGATGCTTATGAAAGTAAAAAAATTTCTCTTGATTTGACAGAAAGCTCGTTCAGTGTTTTTATTTTCACCCATCCCGGAGTATGATGGTTTGTAGCCTGGCACAGGCAAATAAAGAAATAGTTAAGCAAATATGAATAATATCAAAAGTATCACTTTAACCGCAGTGTTTTTTTTGTCGGCTTTTTTAGCGCAGGCGCAGAAGCCAACTCAAAGCAAAACAAAGAGCGATGCTTATTTTGTCAACCCTATTTTTGCGGGTGATTACCCTGACCCAACCATCATGCGGGAGGGTGACGATTATTACATTGTACATTCATCCTTTGAATATTATCCTGGCCTGTTAATCTGGCATTCAAAAGATCTGGTTAACTGGGTTCCGGTTACACACGCGCTGAATAAATATGTGGGCTCGGTATGGGCGCCAAACTTAGTTAAGTATAAAAACAAATATTACATCTACTTCCCCGCAAGTAACAGCAATTTTGTGGTTACCGCCGATTCTATAAAAGGTCCATGGAGTGAGCCGGTTGAACTGAAGGTCAATTTTATTGATCCCGGGCATTTTACCGATAAGGCAGGTAAACGCTATCTTTATTTCAACAATGGCGGCTATTTGCCGTTGTCGGATGATGGGTTATCTATAACCGGTGAATTAAAACCGGCTTACAGCGGCTGGAAGATCCCGCGTGAATGGTCGATAGAATGTTTTTGTTTGGAAGGACCTACAATGGCTAAACGGGGTGATTATTATTATTTGACCGTAGCGCAAGGAGGGACAGCTGGTCCTGCAACAAGCCACATGGTAATCTCCGCACGCTCTAAAACACCGTTCGGGCCATGGGAAAATTCGCCTTATGATCCGATCATCCGTACAAAAGACAATTCAGAAAAATGGTGGTCCAAAGGTCACGGCAGTTTAGTGGAAGGCCCGAATGGTAAATGGTGGATGGTTTTTCATGCCTACGAGAACGGTTATTATGGTATGGGGCGCCAAACTTTGCTTGAGCCTGTAGAATGGACAAAGGAAGGGTGGTTTAAAGTACCCGGCACCATTAAAACTGATGCGCCGATATTAAAACCAAAACAAAGTAAGTTAACAAGTTCATTTACCCTAAGCGATGACTTCAGCGGCCATAGCTTAAAACCCCAGTGGCAATTTTTTGGAGAATACGACACCACAAGATTTCACGTGAATGATAACAGCTTAACAATAAAAGGTAAGGGTAAATCTGTAGCTGATTGCGCTCCTTTAACTTGTATTCCTTCAACCCACTCTTATACGGCACAGGTGGAGTTATTTATAGAGGGAAGTGCTACGGGTGGACTGACACTTTTTTACGACAACAGGTATTATTCGGGAATATTGGCTGATAAGCAAAATATTTTGGCGAACCTGAGGGGATGGCAGTTCCCAACCGAAAAAAATGCGATAAATAAACATGTGTTTCTAAAGATCAGGAACATAAAAAGTACAGTTGATATGTATTACAGTATAGACGGACGAAACTGGATTAAAATAGAAAATTCTGTCGAGGTATCCGGTTACAATCATAACGTACTGGGCGGTTTCGTCAGTTTACGAATAGGATTGTGTGCTGTAGGTGAGGGCACAGTTAAATTCAAAAATTTCGTTTATCAACCAATAAATTAACATTAATGGTGATTTATGGCGATCTCATAACAATGCCTGGTTAAGTCAGATAATTATTTACAGTCAAATATTTCGAGGCTATTGGCAATCGATTTTCCAACAGATGGCTTATATAAGTTCATCAACATAATAAGCCCTGGTAGGGTCGCTAATTCAGATGCCGATCTCTGAAAACGTTAGGTGGTACGCCAACCTCTTTTTTAAATAACCTGGAAAAGTAGGTAGGGTTTTCAAATCCAAGCAAAAAGGATATTTCTGCAATATTCATCACTCCTTCTTTAAGTAAATTCTTTGCCTCTGTGATCAGATAGAGATGTATAAGTTCCAGGGCGGTTTTTCCGGTTTCTTGTTTAAGCATGTCGCTTAGATAGCGGGACGAAAAATTTAATCTTTCTGCCATGAAAGTCACTGTAGGAAGGCCGGATTCCTGGGTCTTTTTTGTTTCAAAATATGAATGGAGCAGCGCATAAAACTTGGTCGCTACGGTACCCGTTATATCGGCCCGATTTGTAAATTGCCGCTTGTAAAAGCGGTGCGCGTACTTAAGCAGGGTATCCAAATGGCTAAGCAGGATAGTTTTGGTAAAATCATCGGTATTATTCCGATATTCTTTATTCATAATATTCACCAGGTTCCAGATCATCTCTTCCTCGCTGGGCGACAAGTACAGGGCCTCATTGGTCTCATAGTCAAAATAGCCATACTTTTTAATTTGATGATGCAGCGGAGTTCCCGCCAGGAAATCTTCATGTATTAATATCAGAAAGCATTCATCCCTTAACTTGATATTTTTAAATGTGACCGGCTGGCGTGGTTTAATGAACAACAACTTGCCCCGGTCATGGTCAAATTTTGTTCTGCCATGGGTAATGTTACCCGATTCCAGCTGCTGGAAAGAAATAATGTAAAAATTTGCAGAGAATTCTATGTCGTCACCCGCGCACTCGTCTTTATTTCCGAAGGAAATGCTGAACAGCGGATGCTCCGGCGCTTTAATGCCGATGGCATTGCTGAAACTGCTTATTTTATCGAAATGGTTCATGATTTATTTTAATAGGAAAAGCAGTATCCGTAAAACAGATACTGCTAATATACAATCTTAATTTCCCTGGGCAGCAACGGAAACGTCCTGCCACTCTTCCCAGGTTTTCATCCGTTGATCATAAACGTGTTTTATCCAATGGATACCCACCCTGCCCAGGATTTGGTTCGAATGCCATACGGTTCACTTAGATGGTGAACCCCATGGGACTCGGACCATCTAAAAAGCCAATTTCCGAAAGTCCTTTAAGCAGTAGTTCGAAATTTGTCCAGTGTGGACTCAAAATGTAAGCAGCCCGTAGGGAAATTCTTTGAACACTTATTTGAGTTTTTGGAGACTGTTGAACCAATTTTGAATGAGGTTAGAATCTCCAATCCAAACATTTAAATTCAAAAACCATTCTGTGTTAGAAATATCCATCTTTCACGACCTAAAACATACCAGGAAATAGAAAGTTGCATCATGTCTTTTAATACATAAAAGTACAGTGGAAGTCCTTAAAGCTGACGGGAATAGGTTTAGAGCAAAAAACATATTTAGTGAAGTAAATAAATCAGAATGGTGAGTTTGGGAGATTTAAGACCTTCCAACTTTGTGAAAGATGGTAAGCAAAAGATCAATAAAATGAGGTTGATCTGGATTTAATTGATGGTGTTCCGGGGTGAGATACGGAACGCCCTTTTTGTACAGCAGGCACGTAGGTTATGCAGGATTAACGCTATTAACATGCTTATAATCAGGTCGTAAAAAATAGAAGTTGTTTCTTTGGGTTAGCTACATTAGTCTTTAACTAATATTATTAAAAATGTCAAAAGAGTTGTTAAAAAGGAGCCTCAAAATTTGATAACAACAAAACTGAATTATTAGATCTGACTGCCCAACTCGTAGTAGAAATAATAATGGATGAAAGTGAAAATGATAAAGATTTAGTCCCGGAAATTTAAAGAGTATCCGAAACAAATCCCCAAAAGGCATTGTGGCGCCTAAAAAAACAACTTAAATAGATAACTAACAGAGTGTTACTTGTGCGCTGGAAAAACCTGGCAGAAAAAAGATCTTAGCTAAAAAACAAATAAGCAACTAAGAATCAAATTGTTATAGGTTTAAACTTATAATAGTAGCCCATGGAGGAATCAAACCCCTTTTATGCTACTGGTAAATTCTTTAAAATCACCAACTGCTTGGTCAAACCTCTCCGAACACCCAGTCTTTGTCTCACAATCAGGAATAATGGTAAGTATTTCAGGAGTCTGTATAACCAACGACTGATATTTTCGCACGACTTTTGCAGTACAATCAAACAATGATCCGCACAGTTTTAACACTTCTGATAGCAATTTCAAGTCTTACTATGAATGCACAGCAAAGTCACGAATTAAATACAAACGAAAAATATGTCGTATTGATTGCCGCCTTTACTGCAACCGGTAACCTGCCGCGATTGAAAAATGCCCTGAATGCAGGTCTTGATGCCGGATTGACCGTTAACCAGATCAGGGAAGAATTGGTGCAGTTATATGCCTACTGCGGTTTTCCGCGTAGCCTCAACGGCATTACCACTTTCATGTCCCTGCTGGAGGAACGGAAATCCAAGGGTATACAGGACGCGGAAGGACAGGCCCCAACGGCTGTAACCGGCGATAATAAAAGCAAATACGAGGCGGGAAGGAAAACGCTGGAGACGTTAACAGGTAAGCCACAGAACAGTCCGCTCACAGGCGCCAATGCTTTTGCGCCCGGCATTGATGCTTTTTTGAAAGAGCACTTGTTTGCCGACATATTCGGGCGGGGCGTATTGACTTATCAGGAGCGTGAACTGGCAACGATCACAGTACTTGCGAGCTTGCCCGGACTGGAAGCACAATTACAAGCGCATCTTGGCATGGGGATGAATGTCGGGGTAACGGAAGGGCAACTGGAACAAGTTTTTGCCTTGCTGGAAAGCAGCATCGGGAAACAACAGGCAGATGCTGCCCGTACAATACTGACTAAGTTCAAGGTCACTAAATAAAGATATATGAAAATCAGCAATCATTTTTACAGAACGACAGTGTGGGCATCATTCAGGATACTCGGCTGCTGCGGAATGTTAATCCTTTCTATTTTACATGCTAACGCACAAACAGATAAGCGCATGATCCGTATAGCTCAAATTGAAGTTGATTCGACACAACTCAAGGAATATAATGCAGCATTGAAAGAGCAGATGCAAACGGCTGTCCGGCTGGAACCTGGCGTATTGACTTATTATGCGGTTGCCGACAAAAAAGATCCTTCGCGGATAACTATTCTGGAGATCTACGCCGATAGTGCCGCCTATCTAAAACATATTGCAACGCCTCATTTTAAAAAGTACAAAACTACCGTAGAGCATATGGTAAAGAAATTGGAACTGGTAGACGTTAACCTCATCGCGAGTGCGAAGCAGCCCGGGTTATAGAACATTAACGGGCGCCTTAACCCGTATGCATCGGAGTTTCATCCGAAGGATGCATTTATTGCAAAATATACTAACTATAGAAACTGAATATGACAAACGTATTAATACTTGGAGCCGGCGGACAAGTTGCCCGGCACGTGATCGATAGGTTATTACAAAATAATTCCATCCATCTTACTTTGTATCTGCGTAATGCCTCAAAACTGCAACATTTGGAAAGCGGGCAGATTAAGCTGATTGAAGGCGATATACTGGACGGTGAAAAACTTGAAAATGCTATGCAAGGCCAGGATCTGGTCTATGTAAATATAAACGATCAGGAAGATGTGATCGCCGAACAGACGGTAAAAGCCATGCAGACCGCAGGGGTGAAGCGTATTGTGTTCATTGCAGCTATTGGGATTTACGATGAAGTTCCCGGTGCTTTTGGCCAGTGGAACAAACAGATGATCGGGCCTATCCTGGAACGCTATCAAAAAGCTGCAAGCCTCATTGAGACATCTGGCCTTGTATATACGATTCTTCGTCCGACCTGGTATACGAACAAAGATGAGGTTGATTATAAAATCACTCAAAAAGGCCAGCCAGTTACCGGAACCGAAATATCCCGAAAAAGTGTTGCTGACCTGGTGATAAAACTTATAGAAGATCCGAAACTTCATGTTAATGAAAGCCTCGGTATGGAAAAAGCCGGAACGGAAGCTGATAAGCCTGGTTTTATGAATTAAAGAAATAAATGCGAGATAAATGACAAGTAACTTTAAGGTAATAGGTTAAGATCCGACTTGGCGCTGTCTTTTTGTAATCCCGAACAAAGACTGAGAAATAGCTCGGAAAGTCCAGAGGCATTGAAAAAAAAATTAGAATTAAATTAACAGAGGCTGTATCAAAATTAATTGATCAGCCCCTGTTATTATCCGGATACCCAGTTTTTAGTGTTTTAATTAGGGTCTTCTTATGGATTCATTCTTTTAAACATTCCCTGTATTTCAACTGGTGTTGCTTTCGATAGCATTTCGCTATATCCAAAAGTCAATTCATTTTTGCCTTCTTTTAGTTGTTGAAATATTGCCTTAATAAAATCACCTACAGAAGGGTGCTCGCTGTGCAACCCTTTGCCGCCCAGGTCAGTGTTGAGGGCAGGTGGAATCAATTCGATGATCTCTATATTTTTTGATTTCAGCAAATGCCTTAGTGATATGGTAAGCGAGTGAAAAAAAGATTTTGTGGCGCAATAAACGGGTACTTTTGTAAGGGGCACAAATGCCAGGCCGGAAGTTACATTTATGACAGTGTCCAATGATTTGAGTTCTGTGAAGAGTGAAGTCAGATGCAATGGAGCTATAACATTTATTTCAATTTCGTTTTTTGCTTTATCATAAAAGCTCTTGTCTGAAATATCTACCCAGTTTTGAATTCCTGCATTGTTTACCAATACGTTCAAATCACTATGGTGTTCAGCGATCCAGTGATAAAGGTCTGTACGTTCGGATTCCTCCGATAAATCGCAAACCTTGGTTATTACTGCCGGGAATTTGTCAGACACCTCTTGCAGCGCTTCTTTCCTTCTGCCACAAATAATAACCTGGTTATTTTCCTGAATAAATCTTTCAGTCAATCCCAAACCGATACCAGTGGCTCCGCCGGTGATTAAAATTTTGTTGTTTGATAATTTCATTTGTTTTTCGTTAGTATTTCGATGTTTCTAAAAGGCTTTTATTTTATTTAAACAAGCCCTTTACAGTTACAGTAATGATTACTCGTATTGTGGAACAAAGCTCTTGATACTTCTGCTCAAGACTGTTATACGGATTCCTGTTTTACTTACCATTATTCCGATTAGCGTGAAAAACGGCCGACATATACACTTTTTAACTTGCGGCATTCAAAGAGCATACTATAAGCCCAACAATTTTTCGGCATTCTTATAACCGATCTTTTCTTTAGCCTCTTGCGAAATAGGCGCCGTTTCAAGAAATTGCCTGGCGTTTTTATCTATTAAATAAGGGTAATCACCTGAGTAAATAATTTTGTCTGTGCCCAGTTCGTCAATCACATATTTAAGTTGAGCTTCGGAAAAAAGCCCGCTTGGTGTGATATAGATATTGTTTTTATAATAGTCGGAAATTTTGCGATCTAATTTTAAAGTCTTGCTTAATTGATCATCTAAGCGATTTAGGAAAAAAGGAACCAGTTCGCCCCAATGTCCTGAAATGAGTTTCAGATCGGGCAGTTTGTCAAAAATGCCTGAAGCAATTAACCGGACAATTGCGATTCCTGAATCTAAATGCCATCCATATCCTGCCGATGCAAACATAGCCCCCGCAACGGCAGGCCAGTTATTACTCTGATAATAGTGTGCTGCAATATTTGGGGGGATGAAACCAGGGTGCATATACAGAGGTACGTTTAATTCATGGGCTTTAGAAAAAATGGGTAAAAATTCAGGTTCATCAAAAAAACGACCATTGAAAGTTCCTGAAAGCATTGCGCCTTTAAAACCTAATTCCTTCACGGTCCGGTTCAGCTCTTCTCCTGCTGCACTTGGGTCAGCAACTGGCAAAGTGGCAAAGCCGGCAAATCTTGTTGGGTGCAGTTTTATCAAATTAGCTAATTCATCATTGGCTTCCTGGCAAAGTTCAATAGCTAAGGTTTTATCTGTTATATTTTGAGGACTTCCGGCACCATACGAGAGTACCTGCATATCAATACCGCTTTCATCCATAAATTTTATCCGCCGCCCCCCAACATCTTCCATATCTTCGCTGGTTGGCCCAATTTTCATTAACTCCTTTTGCACTAAATCGTTGGGCGCTATCCCACCATTTTCTTTGATGTTGAATGCTGCTACCTTTTGCGAGATGCTTTTCAGGATAAAATGCTCCTCAATGGTAATTATTTTATTTAATGGCTTCATGTCATCTTAATTCTGATTCGTCCTAATACATTTGTGTTTTTTGCGAGAATTTATCCCTAAGAGTTCCGATGGATGATGAATTTGCTGTTAGCCGTCTGGCTTTACTTTATCTGCTTTGTGTTTTTGGGAACCTGAGATCAAACCCAGCGCATAATTCAGCTGAATGGAAATCAAAACGGCAATGCTCAAATAAGGATTTATTAAGCTTAACAAGGCACCAATGGTATAAAGCAGTGAACTCTCAACAACTCTTATTTTAATGGCTTTGCTTATGATCAAATTTTCGTTTTCGCTTATTGAAGTAAAATTATTCTTGTTGGCATAATTCCAATGGAGCGCCAGTATCAACCCAAGCATAATAATATTAAGCCAATAAAGGAATACTGCAAACCTGAAAGTAATGTATTGACTTAAGAAAGCTGTGGTGAATGGAATAGTAGAAACAAAGAGCAAAAAAAACAAGTTGATCCAATTCAGGGTCCGGTTACTTTTAGTAATAAAATGGAACTGGGTAGAATGTGCAGACCAGTAAATGCCCAAGGTGATGAAACTGAGAAAGTAACTCAGGAGTTGAGGAGTTAATCCTAAAAATGCTTCAATCAAATTCTTCTCGGATTTGATGGACTCGCCAACCGGCACCTTGATATTAAAAATAAGCAAGGTTAACGCAATGGCAAACACGCCATCGCTGATTGCCTCAATGCGTTGCGCGCGTTGTCCTGCTATTTGATTGTAGTTGTTTTCCACTGTTTATTGGCTCATTTGAAAATGATTTGAACCAGGCTAATCCTAATAAAGTACTGTTTTAAAATAAGGAGTCTTGGATTTTGATCCCAAACTCCTTTTAAGGGAATTGGTGCTAATGAAAAAAATTATTTACCGGCACCGTCATATACCTCTTTTACAATTTCTGACGCAGAAATAAGTTTAGGCCAGCCTGCATAAAATGCCAGTTGAGTCAGTGCTTCACCCATTTCCTGCCTGGTAATGCCATGCTCAACAGCCCTGCCCATGTACATTCCCAGAAATTGGATATCCCCCGCTGCGATCATTGCGCATACTGTAGCGAGGCTTCTGCTTCTTGATGTTAAACCTGCACGCAGCCAAACTTCACCATATAACAATTCATTAGTATATTTAGCAAAGCCTCCTGCTATTGGAGCGATGTTTTGCTGAATAAAAGCTACCCTGTTTTCATCACCCGGTAAAGCCTCATTTTTATCAAGCATCAATGGGGCGATTGAAGATAATTCTGCTTGTGATATTCCATAGTTTGCAAATACATCTTTTGCAACAGCCACAGCCGACATGGCGTTAGGCACTCCTGAATAGAAAGCAAGGTGAGTAATAATCTCTGAAAGTTCGCCCGGTGTAATACCGTTGTTCAGCGCTTTAATAAAGTAATGGGGCATTGCATTGCTTTGGTTTCTTGCTATCAGGCTTGATAAAGTAACTATGCAACGGTCATGCTTTGACAAACCCGAACGCTCCCAAACTTCGCCGACTAATTTTTCAGCAATATACTTGCCTAATGCAGGAGAAACACTACTTACATCAGCACTTGAAAATGCGGGTTTAGGTGCTGATGTGCCGGTAGTGTTAATTTTAAGCGTTTTTACAATTGCTTCACCAACACTTGCGGCAGATTGCGGATTTTGGCCCGTGATCAATCTGCCATCAACAGCGATGTTATTGTTCCAGTTGGGCGCGTGCTTGTAAACAGCGCCGTGGTTAATTAAAGCATCCTGTAACAGGAATGGAACTACGTTGGTTGACTGCACTTCTTCCTCCTCACCATTAGTAAAGCCTGCCACATTTTTACCTGAGATCAGATAGGAGCCATCGCTTAGTTTTACATTTACCAAAGCTGCAGGGCCGTGGCAAACTGCCGAAACAATTTTCCCGGACTCATAAAATTCCGGTACTAACTTTAAGATTGCGGGGCTATCAGCAAAATCCCACATGGTTCCGTGACCACCTGCAAAAAATATGGCGTCGTAGTCTGACGCTTTTGCATCATCTAATTCCAGGGTATTCGCGATAGCTTTACGAAAATCAACATCTGCCCAATATTTGGAATTAACCGCATCATTGAAATCCTCTAAGCCATCTAATGGGGCTGCTCCGCCTTTTATAGATGCAATATCAACAACAACGCCACTTGCTTCCAATTTCTCCAATGGATGTGTAACTTCGCTCAGGTTAAATCCTGTTGGAATACCTGTAGCTCCTTTTACATTGCAGCTTGTTACTACGAACAAGACTTTTTTTGAACCGTTTTCTTTGTTCATTTCGTTTTTCTTATGGGATTTATTTAGATAATTATAGTGCCTGAAAAAAATCAACCAGCTTTGGTACAATCTGATTTACATATTCAGGTATATCGTAAAGGGCAATGTGAGTTGCACCTTCTACAATGAATAATTCTTTTTTGCCTTTTGCGAGGCTGTAGGCCTGTTCGCTGAACAATCTGGTATCAGCTTTACTTCCGGCAATTAAAAGAATGGGTTGCGTAAGCAATGCGCTTATCTGATCAAAGGCCGAGAAGGCGATCATTCTGTCGGTACCGGTAAACAAATATTTGTTCACTGAATTTGGATGTTGCCCCCTTGGTGTTTTATAATAGTCGTGACCTTCTCTCCATAGATCGGGCGTATTCTCATTGATCTCTTCTTTCGTTTCAGGTACCCAGTGCACATAAAGCAATTCTCCGCCATTTGCCTCTACGGTGCGCTGTTGCCCTACATTTTTTAGCATATCCAGCAAAACAGAAGCGGGGGTTTCGTTTCCAAGGAAGTTTCTGAACCCTTCTCCCATAGGTGCAGCGCTAATTGTGGCTACTGCTTTAAAACGATGCTCTGTTTGTGCTACACTGATTGCATAACCGCCACCTGCACAAATCCCGAACACTCCCATGCGATCTATATCAATGTAAGGAAGCGTTGATAAATAATCGGCACCAGCACGTGCATCTTCCACTCTGGCGGTAGGTTCTTCCAGGTATCGGGGCTCGCCCTCGCTTGCTCCCTGGTACGAAGCATCAAACGTTAATACTACAAATCCATGTGCTGCCAGCCGTGAAGCATACATCCCGATTGTCTGTTCTTTAACACCGCCTGCGGGGTGGATACATATAATAGCGGGATATTTTTTTGTTTCAGTAAAATCCTCCGGCAGATGTATTTCCGCTGCCATCTTCAGGTCTTTGTTTTTAAAACTTGTTGCTTTTTTCATTTTGGTAAATTGAATGCTTCGTTTTTTAAGGATGTAAATGAACTGTGAATGATGCCATCGGTGGGGCTAATTCGGGGTGAGCCTATCTTTAGCGCTCAGTACAATTATATCATTGATTTTTCCCAGGCGCCTTGGGTATCAACACCCGCGTTTGCTGCCAATGCCTCTATCTGTTCTATTTCCTGAATAGTTAAAATAATTTTAGTTGCATTTAAAGCGTCTTCAATTTGTGAAGTTTTGGTTACTCCGATAATAGGCAAGGTATTTTTAGCAATGGCCCATGCAATGGCAACCTGGGCAACCGAAGCATTTTTGCTGCTGCCGATTTCTTTCATTATATCGGTTAATTCTTCTACTTGCGGAAGTACTTTATTGTAGGTATTTGCCCTGGCGCTACCTTCAGGAAGCGGGTTCCGGGTGTTATATTTGCCAGACAGTGCGCCTTGTTCCAGCACCATATAAGCAAAGAACGTGATGTCATTGGTTTTGCAATAGTCAATTATCCCGGCATCTTCGGACGAACGGTATAAAAGACTGTAATGGTTTTGAACTGCCGAAATACTAAAGCCTGCTTTTGCGAGGATGCTGTTTGCCAGCTTAATTTCTTCCAGGTTATGGTTAGATACGCCAACACTTTTTACTTTTCCGTTTTTAAGTAGCGGTATCAGTTCAGGTGTCCATTTATTAACGTCGGTAGGGTTATGAATCCAGTAAATATCTATATAGTCCGTTTCCAAACGCTCCAAACTGCTATTCAGCATTTCCTCAACAGGGTTGCTGGAAGAACCCGCCATTTGTGGAGTGAACTTGGTAGATAACAGGATCTCCTCGCGGGGATACCGTTTTACAAATTCGCCCAAGATAGATTCGGATGAGCCCATGCCATAGGCTGCTGCCGTATCCCACAGATTAAACCCTGCCTTCATGGCTATATCGAATACCTGCTTTAAATCGCCGGCGCTGAGGTTGTTACCGAAAACCTGGTCCCCTCCCGCTAAGCCTGTTCCCCATGACCAGGTACCTAACGCTATTGATGGTAATTTTTTCATTTTCTCTCTTACTTTTAATGTTTTTACAGGACGATGTTGAGTGATTGAATAGATCAATTGACGGAGCGAAGTTCTTTATACTTTTGCATCAGATCGTTATACAGATTCCTGTTTCTCTTACCATTATTTCTGTTCAGGAGTGTTGCTGTAAGATAATTTGCAGTGCCTTTGCCCCAATAAAAAGGCCTTATGACTTTGTTTCATAAGGCCTGTGCATGTCAAAAAAAAGTTGCTAAAACGGGCATTTTAAGATGGGATATTAAAAACGACTTTGCCTAAAGCCCCCTCTTTGATTATAGTTTTATAAGCTTCCTTATAATCTAACATGGGATAGGTCTTGCTAATATGGATATCAAAGCCTTTTAATGCATAATTTGCCAATCGATTTAAACTTTCTGTATCTGATTTCATTAAAAGAATTTCATATTTCTTTCCTGATACCATATTATTTGAAAATGAATGCACAAAATTCCAGAGGGAAGGAGTTACGGTAAAATATGTTGATTCAGGCTTCATCAATTTTTTAGCCTGGCTGAAAGATAATTTTGCGGAGAGTTCAAGGATCATATCAAACTTCTTCTTTAAATCGGTCACCTTTTCTTTGTTGTAATCGATCACATAATCACTACCCCATTTTTTCAACAAATGAAGTCCTTTTGCGCTTGAAACAGCCGTTACAATCGCCCCGTGGCTTTTAGCGATCTGAATAGCAAACATACCCACTCCGGCAGATGCACCATTTATCAAAATTTCCTTCCCTTTTATGTTATTAAGGTTTTTAGTAAGCATCTGTAAAGCTGACTGGCCGACCGTTGGTATTGCAGCAGCCTGCTCAAATGACAGATCCGCAGGCTTCCTGGCAATTTCTTTTTCATTCACCAGGATGTATTCTCCAAGGGCTCCCTCTTTAAAAGGATTTGTTACGCCAAACACGTCATCCCCGGCTTTAAATTTTTGGATACCCTTACCGGTGCTTTCTATTGTTCCGGAGAAGTCGCAGCCAACAGATTTTGGGAATTTCTTGCCTGACATCAGTTTGACCTCACCCATTAAAATCTTCCAGTCAATAGGATTAATAGAAACTGCCTTTACCTTAACCAAAATTTGTTGCGTATCGGGAATTGGCTTATTTACCTCCACAGAATGTAAAACGTCAACACTGCCGTATTGGTCATAGATTATTTTTTTCATTGATTTAATTCTTTCTTAAAAATTTATTGTTCGGGAAAATAATCAGTCGCTCAACGACTTATAAGATCGTGCGTATAAAGCACGATACCGATAACATGGAGGTGATCGTTTTTCGCTGTAAAATTACCGGAACGAAAATTGAATGTCGTTGACTTGGATCAACAAATCATAGGTGGGCAACTCTTCTTCTAACCCTGCTTAGGGTTTCTTTCCGGATGCCAAGAAAGTTTGCAATATAGTGCTGTGGAACACGCAGCAATAGGGATGGTCTTTGCTTAAGAATTTCCAAATACAACTCTTCAGGTGATGCCGATTTAATTCGGTTTGAATTTTCCATTATAGAGGCATTATCAGAAAAACTCTTATGCATTGTAAAGTTCTGAATCCAGGGTGTTTTTACAGCGTTACACATATCATCGCCTGTTATACACAATAACTCGCAATCCTCCAATGCCTGCAGGTTCATGTCTGTGGGCTTTTGCGTTATCATACTTTGGATCTGACCAACCCATGCATTTTCTTCATAAAATTGGAAGATTTTCTCATTACCCTCGGTATCGATCCAATATTCACGTAAGCAGCCTTTTAAAGTAAACGACCAATACTTAGGAACTTTACCCGCTACGTAATGGAACTCACCCTTTTTTAAATGAACCGTTTTAAACAAGTTAAAAAAGAGCTCAAATTCATCTCTGGATATTTGAACGTAAGAGCAGATATGGGTATAGAGTGTATCTGTGTTCATTTTAATTAAGGTTTATAAAACCCTTGATGTATCAAATTTGAGAAAGGAAATTAAATAAAAATCCGTTAATGTAAACCAGTAAACTACCATATAGATTTAAAATGGCTCAATAGATCATTCTAAAGGCGCGAAGTTCTTTATACTTTTGCATTAGGTAGTTATACAGATTCCTGTTTCTCTTACCATTATTTCTGTTCAGGAGAATTTCGGCGGGGACTTTTGAAATACTTAAGCTATTTTCACTTCAAATAACCGAAGTCATGGGAAATCCCCTCAGAATTGAAAGTGTGACCCAGATCAATAACGACCGGGGGCAAAAGACCTTGCATCCATTAGTTAGTGTTCTTGACCAGTCCCTGTCGAAGCCCGTAAAAGAGGCACGTTATATTTCGGACGTATACATGATCTTTTTAAAAGACGAGAAGTGCGGGGAGATGAAATATGGCCGCAGTCATTATGATTACGAAGAGGGAACACTTCTGTTCATTGCACCCGGGCAGGTATTTGGTTTTGACGAAAGTGAAAACATGATACAGCCGACAGGCTGGGGATTATTCTTTCATCCTGATTTGATCCGTGGGACCCATCTTGGTAAATGCATTAATGAATACAGCTTTTTCTCTTACGATGTTAATGAAGCGCTTCACGTTTCGGATGCAGAAAGAGAAATAGTGCTGGAGTGTTTTAATAAGATCCGGTATGAATTAGCTCACCCAATTGATAAGCACAGCAGGACATTGATCGTAAGTAACATCGAAATGTTCCTGAATTATTCCGTTCGGTTTTATGACCGGCAGTTTCTCACAAGAGAACATATTCATAAAGACGTATTGACTGGATTTGAGGGATTACTGAACGATTACTTCCAGTCGGAAAAGCTGCAAACCCTGGGATTGCCTTCAGTTTCGTACTGTGCCGCCCAACTCAACCTGTCTCCAAAATATTTCGGAGACCTGGTGAAAAAAGAAACGGGAAAATCAGCTCAGGAGTACATACAGCTAAAACTGATTGATGCAGCTAAAGAACAGATACTCGATGTAAGTAAATCAGTAAGCGAGGTGGCTTATAAGCTTGGCTTCAAGTACCCCTCGCATTTTACCCGTTTCTTTAAACAGCATGTTGGGCATGCACCCAATGAATACAGGAATTCATTGAATTGACAGGTAAGTAACCGAACATTTATTAGCTGAAACTTCTAATTGCTCTTTAATTAGTATATCAGGAAATAAAAAAAACGCTCAGGGTAATGCTAAGAGTTTTTTTAAGCTTTACAGTAAATTTAGGTACTACCTAACTTTTTTCCGAATTGCTGAGCAGAAATACTTTCAATATTTAGAAAGCCTTTTACCGCTTATTGAACCATAAGAGTATCCAACCTTTTCTGTTTTTAATGTCAGTTTTTTAAAATGATGTCCGTTGCTTTTGTTTTATTGAACACTGTTCAATAAATTTGTCCCGGTTTAAAATTAATCCAGGCAATCATGAAAAAAGCATTGATCACAGGCGCCAGCGGAGGCATCGGGCTCGAAACAGCCCGGCAGCTGGCTCAACAGAATTACCAGGTAACGCTGGTAGCCCGTAACAGGGACCGCCTCGAAAAGGCATTAAGCAGTTTAAGCGGCAGCGGCCACACCATCCTGGTTGCTGATCTGAACAACACGGAAGACCTGCAAAAGCTGGCAACGCATCTCTGCGCTGAAAAGTACGATGTACTCATTAACAATGCAGGTACAGGCACCTACGGCAAATTTACAGATATCCCGCTGGAAGACCAGTTGGCCACTATGCAGCTCAATATGCAAGCATTGGTTACTTTGTCTTATAGCTTCTTACAGAATGCTGTCAAGGGGGATGCGCTGGTCAATATCGGCTCGCTACTGGCCCATTCTTCACTACCTGGCGGTTCTGTGTACGCAGCTACGAAGAGTTTTGTCGCCAATTTCTCGGAATCATTGTGGTGCGAATTCAAGCCGAAAGGCATTTTTGTATTGGGCTTTAATCCCGGTGCGGCAAACTCCGATTTCCATGCAAACGCAGGCGGGCATACCAGTGATTTCCCCAAGTTTGTAATGTCTTCTGTTGAGGATGTTGCCAGAGAACTGGTTAAAGCTCTGCAAAAGAGGCAGAAACCAAGAGTGGTGCAAGGCTGGAAGAATCGTTTTATGCTATTCGGGTTCAGGTTTTTACCCAGAGTTGCCGCAGTAAGCATTATGGGCGGGATCAGCCCCGGCATGCAGAATTAAGCAGAAACACCAATCGGAAATTTCGCCACACGAACGGCGATCTTATATTTGTATATTATAATCATCTGAAAATGGGCATAGCAGAAAGAAAATTAAAAGAGAAACAGGAAATGCATAAACGCATCCTTAACGGTGCGCGTAAGATATTTTTAGAGAAAGGTTATGAAAAAGCCAGCATGCGCAACATCGCTGCCGAGATCAGTTACAGCCAGGGTTCACTTTATTTCTACTTCAAAGATAAGAGTGAGATTTTCCACGAATTGCATAAAGAAGGGTTCCGACTGCTACTCAACCAATTAAAAGTGTTGGACAAGGTAGCTGATCCATTTGAACGTTTAAAGGCTTCCGGGCGCGTTTTTATTCAATTCGCGCAGGAGAACAAAGATTATTATAACCTGATGTTCATTGTTGATGAACCGGTTAAAGATCCCCTGTCTGAGGGATTCCAGATCGCTGAAGAAGCGATCAAATATATGCAGGGAATGGTACAGGAATGTCAGCAGAAAGGCAAGTTCGTAGATTTGGACACAGAATATTTCACTTTCCTGATCATCTCGGTGGTTCATGGTATCTGTGCGCTTTTTTGCAAACACCGCAATTCGAGCTTCGTCGGTAAGACGAATGAAGAGCTGATGCAGAATGGATATGAGTCTTTTGTGGCGCTGCTCGAAAAAAGTTAACCTTTTTTTTCGAACTGTATTGAACACTGTTTAAAATTAAAACAATGATTAAAAATGAAATTTAAAAATCAAACATTCTATCAACTTTTGCTTTTATCGTCGGCCTTACTGGCTGCACCCATTGCAAAAGCCCAGGGCAGGCTGGATGAGTATATCCGGCAAGGCCTTGCCTCTAATGAGAGTATCAAGCAACAAAATTTTGTACTCGAAAAAAATATTTACGCGCTGAAGGAAGCGAAGAGCATGTTTTTGCCCCAGGTAACTTTTTCGACGACCTATACCAAAGCCGATGGCGGGCGTACGATAGATTTCCCCACTGGCGACCTGTTTAACGGAGTTTACTCTACACTAAACCGGTTGACAGGGAGCAATGCCTTTCCACAGCTGCAAAACCAGCGTATCCTGCTTAACCCGGACAATTTTTATGATGCCAAGTTCCGTACAACACTTCCCATCCTGAATGCTGAACTGATCTATAATAAGCGGATCAAAAAGCAGCAGGTAGATCTGCAAAAGGCCGAGGTATTGCTTTATAAACGCGAACTGGTCAAAGAGATCAAAACAGCCTATTACAATTACCAGAAAGCCGTTTATGCTACCGGCATCTATGAATCCTCCCTCCGGCTGGTTGAAGAGGGTCAAAGGATCAATACGAAGCTGTATGACAACAGTAAGGTTAACCGGACCGTTGTGCTCAGAAGCCAGAATGAAGTAAGCCGGATCAATGCTTCGCTTATTGAGGCACGGAAAACAGCAGAATCAGCACGTTACTATTTTAACTTCCTGCTTAACCGGCCGCTTACAGACAGCGTACTTTCAGACGATATTAAAACACTGCCTGCAAGGGAGCAAAGTTTGGGTAACAATGTTGACGGCAGAGAAGAATTATCCAAGCTAAAGATAGCAAAGGATATCAACGGCAACCTGACCGGGCTGGCCAGATCTTATATCGTTCCCAAGTTAGGAACTTTTATTGACCTGGGTTCGCAGGCTTTTGACTGGAAGTTTAACAATAACAGCCGTTACTATCTGTTCGGGGTTTCCCTGGAATGGAACCTGTTCTCTTCCGGCAAAAACAATTACCGGGTAAAGCAGGCGCTTGCCGACCGCGATGCCCTGGCCTCACAAACCGATTATGTGCAGCAGCAACTGCTCACGGAACTTAAGGTACGCCAGGCCGGTATGCAAAGCGCTATCGCGCAATACGAGGCTTCCCAATCCCAATTAAAAACCAGTCAAACTTATTATGGTGATATGCTGAAGTTATACAAACAGGGAATGGTCATTTACATTGAACTGCTGGATGCCCAGAACCAGTGGATCGATGCCCAGCTTCACGCCAATATTGCCCTTTACGACACCTGGATTGCAGATGCAGCCATCGAACGCGCCAACGCCAGTTTCACCATTCAATAAAAATAGGATGATGAAACCATCATGAGCTACCCTTTAAAGGTAATTTAAATAAGATCATGATCGCTTCATCTCCCTTAAAAAATAATTATTACGATGAAAAACCCCGAAGGGCTCTTGAATACCTTAAAAAAAATACAATCATGAAAAAAATACAATTATTCAGCATTACCATGGCAGCCTTAGCCTTGATGGCTTCCTGCAAAGCAAAACACCAGGAAGGTAATCCAATAGGAGAACCGGATATCATACCGGTTAAAATCGCCCCGGTGTCTACCTTAGGCGTGCCCGATCAGGTCACCGCCACAGGCCTGGTCAGTACCGAGGATGAAGCCAAATATGCTTTTAAGATAGGCGGCGTGATCAGCCGTATCCTGGTACAGGAAGGCCAGTTCTTTAAACAGGGACAATTGCTGGCTACACTCAATTCTACTGAAATTTCAGCGGGTTTAGCTCAATCCAGTTTGGGGGTAGAAAAGGCACAGCGTGACTATAGCCGGGCACTGAATCTTTACAAAGACAGCGTTTATACCTTAGAACAATTACAGAATACTAAAACAGCTTTAGATGTAGCTAAAAAAGCAAGAGAAGCAACCGCCTTTAACGAGCGCTATTCTAAAATATATGCCGCATCTGACGGTTTTGTAAGCAAGAAAATAGCTAACGAAGGCGAGGTTATTGCCGAAGGGATGCCGGTACTGCTGACCAACTCGACCGAACAGCGAAACAGTTATTCACTTAAAGTGGGTGTGACCGACCGTGAATGGGCCATCATCAAGCCCGGACAAACAGCCAAAGTAACGCTCGACGGTTATGCGGGTCAAACCTTTGATGCCACCGTGTTCCGCAAGTCGCAGGCGGCTGACCGTGAATTGGGCTCGTTCCAGATAGAACTCAAACTGCAATTAAACGGCGTAAAACCCGCGGTCGGCATGTTTGGCAAAGCGGAGATAGCTACCCATCAGAATGAAAGCGTAATGGTCATTCCCTATGCATCGCTGGTAGAGGCCGACGGCAACAAAGGTTTCGTGTTTACTACTATCGGCACAACCAGGGTAAAAAGAGTACCGGTTACGATCCTGAAGTTTGATAACGAAAATGTATACCTCAAGGATAAACCGAAAGGTATAGACCAGATCGTAGTCTCCAACAGCGCCTACCTCAACGAACAATCTTTCATTAAAATTATCAAGTAAGGCCATGAAGATTACCAATTTTGCAGTCAAGAACTATCAGTTCACGCTGATCATATTCCTTTTGGTAGCAGTTGTCGGCGTGCTTACGCTGTTTACCATGCCCCGTTCGGAAGACCCGACCACACATGCGCCGCAATATATCATTACGGTTATTTACCCGGGTACCAGTCCCAAGGATATGGAAGAACAGGTGGTAAAACCCATCGAAAATAAAATCTATGGACTGGAAAATATTGAAAAGATCCTCACCACAGTAGAAGATGGTGTAGCGGTTATCCAGCCTAAATTCAAATACGGTGTGGATGTAGACAATAAATACCAGGAAATATCCACCGAGATCAATGCTTTAAAAAACAGTGAACTTCCGAAAGATATCTACCTGATCAAAACAGAAAAGGTATCCTCATCAGACGTAAAAGTTTTACAGGTTGCTCTCGTGTCAGATAACGCTTCAGGTAAATTGCTGCGGGATAAAGCAGACATCCTTAAAACGCAATTAGAAAAGATCACCAATCTGAAAGAGGTGAAATACTTCGGTATGCCCGAGCAGGAGATCCGCATAGATATGCAGCTGGATAAGCTGGCTCAATTGAAAATACCACTTAATGTGGTCATCGGCAGTTTGCAAAGCGAAGCGGCGGATATCCCCGGAGGGAGTGTTAACCTGGATAGCAAGGTGTTTAACGTAAAAACCAGCGGCAAATTTAAAAACGTTGAAGATGTGGCCAATACGGTGATCTACAATGCCAATGGCAAGATCATTTATCTGAAAGATGTGGCAGACGTGAGCTACAAGGATGGCATCGTCGACCATATTACCCGTGTGAACGGGCATCGTTGTATCCTGGTTACGGCGGCCATGAAGGACAACGTGAACATAGCCAGCGTTCAGAAAGAATATTTACCGGTATTGGAGGAATTTGGCAAAACCCTGCCGGAGAACATCCGCATGGTCAAAAACTTCGACCAGGCCAATATGGTATCCGAACGTTTAGGCCATCTTGGCTTTGACTTTGGGCTGGCTATTCTGCTGGTGGTAGTAACCCTTCTTCCTTTAGGCTTCAGGGCATCGCTTATCGTGATGATCTCCATCCCGCTTTCCTTAGCCCTGGGACTCATTGCCTTAAACATGTTAGGCTATTCTTTAAACCAGTTGAGTATTGTTGGCCTGGTGGTGGCGTTAGGACTACTGGTGGATGACAGTATTGTGGTGGTAGAAAATATTGAACGCTGGCTCAGGGAAGGGCATTCGCGTTGGGATGCCATATTCAAAGGAACGCAACAGATTGGTGTTGCAGTTATTGGTTGTACCGCAACGCTGGTTATCGCGTTTTTGCCACTGGCATTCTTACCCGATATAGCCGGTGAATTTATCCGTAGCCTGCCCATGGCCGTCATGACCAGCGTACTGGCATCCATGATCGTAGCATTGACACTGGTTCCTTTCCTGGGTAGCCGGATGTTAAAAACGCATACACATGGCGAGGGCAACTTCTTTTTAAAACACCTGCAAAGGTTTCTGACCAGGTCTTACAGCCGCGTTATGCCGCTTGCTCTAAAATGGCCCAAAGCCACTATCAGCATATCATTGGCGCTAAGCGGGCTTGCCTTTTTCCTGTTCACACAAACCGGGTTTAAGCTTTTTCCAACGTCGGAAAAACCGATGTTCCTGATCAATATTAAACTGCCCCTACAGGCAGATATTCCGGAAAGTAACCGGGTGACCAAACTAGTAGAAGGTGAATTGAAGAAACACAAAGAGATTGTTTTTTATACCTCTAATGTAGGTAAAGGAAATCCGCAAATTTATTACAACGTGCACCAGCAGGATGTAAAGCCCGACTTTGCCCAGGTATTCGTTCAATTGGGCGAAGAGGCAAGTCCCGGTGAAAAAACGGAACTGATCAAACGACTGCGAAAGAAGTTCAGCGACTTCCCATATGCCAGGATCGAAATCAAAGATTTTGAACAGGGAACACCTATAGAAGCGAATATTGTAGTAAGAGTATTTGGTGAGAACCAGGATACCTTACGGTCCCTTTCATTTAAAGTGGAAGAGATCCTGAGGAAACATCCGGGCACTTTCTTCGTCAACAACGAACTCAATACCTATAAGTCGGATGTTAAAATCAAGATTGATAAAGAAAAGGCCCGTACTTTGGGCGTCCTGACCAGTGATGTAGACAAAGTGGTCCGCCTGGCAGTCGCCGGGTTAACGGTAGGGGATTACATTGATGACCGGGGCGATTCGCGCAACGTGGTGATCACCATGCCCAGGGACAAGTTTTCCAGTTTAAATGCGCTAAAAAAACTTTATGTCAACAATGTGCAGGGCACCCCGGTACTGGTAGACCAGATCGCTACGATCACCTTTGAAACCTCGCCTACGGCGATTAACCATTTCAATAAATCCCGGTTTGCCAAGGTTACGTCGCTTACGAAAGAGCATGTACTGGCCAATGACATTTTGAAAGACGTTGTTCCGCAATTGAATAAATTAAAGATGCCGCAGGGCTATTATTACAAGCTTTCCGGCGAGGCAGAGTCAGAAGGTGATACACTGGGCGGCAACTTCCTTTCCGTAATTATATTGAGCACCTTTCTTTTTATCGGGGTCCTGCTGCTGCAGTTTAAGACCTTTAAAGGGATCATTATTGTATTGTCGATCATTCCTTTAGGTATCCTTGGCGGGGTGGTATTACTACTGAT
The DNA here is from genome assembly GCF_058801545.1 of Mucilaginibacter sp. GW822-FHT03E02. Classification (NCBI taxonomy): domain Bacteria; kingdom Pseudomonadati; phylum Bacteroidota; class Sphingobacteriia; order Sphingobacteriales; family Sphingobacteriaceae; genus Mucilaginibacter; species Mucilaginibacter sp. GW822-FHT03E02. The sequence goes on from NZ_JBXANJ010000001.1 coordinate 6,428,040, forward strand.
GACAGGCAACCCGATGTCACTTGTCTCTATTATCGGATTCATCGGCTTATCAGGTATACAGGTTAAAAATTCGCTGTTGCTGGTAGATTTTACTAACCAGTTACGGCTCGAAGGCTATAGTATTGATGAGGCCATCAACATGGCAGGCGAAACCCGCTTTCTGCCGGTAGTGCTTACATCCATAACAGCCATCTGCGGTTTGCTTCCCATTGCGCTTAACCCCAACCCGCTTATCGCGCCTTTAGCCATTGTATTGATTGGTGGGCTGATCAGTTCTACTATACTATCGAGGATCGTGACGCCGGTTATGTATAAATTAATACCGCCACATTTGGAAAGTGATGAGGAGTAGGCTTAGCTAATTCATTTTAAGGTGGATAAAGTAAATGTAAAAGCCTCCTGAAATTTTTAGGGAGGCTTTTACATTTACTTCGGTACTACCGAACTATTTTGAGCTCCTGAGGCTGGCGTTTTTTCGAACCAATTCATTGAAAAATTGGGAAGATCTTTTGTAACACCCCTTTGTGGTGATCCATTTCCTTTGGAATCTTTCACCAGTACAATTCGTCAAATATGAAGGAACCGATAATGGATGCCGGGAATATTTAGTTGATCCTCAAAAATCTGTAAATTGTAAGTTTTGCAACCAATAGCTAGATATACATGCATTGTATGAAACCATTTTAGATAAACAACTGGACAGCCGCAATTTCACTAAAAAGCTGCTCAGCACCGGGATAATAAAAAAACTGGATGAGCAAAAGAAAATGAGGGGCATCGCTACCCGTTTCTTTATATGTTTGACAAAGACAAATATGTAAATGCACTTAAAGAAATGACCGTATTGGTGGTTTGATTATTTCCAATCCCTCCGCAATTTTATAAAAAAAGCATCAAGTGTAGCATACCTGGATATTACGGTAGGCTTGACCAAACTATTCCACGTGCTTTAGAGCGTCGAGTTGTGTTGATAGAAAGGAAAATCGTAATTAACATTAAAGAAGTTGACATAGTCAAAGGGTACTGGAAAGGTCTGTCTGAAATTTTCGGAATGAAGTGGTCAATGGCTTCGGAATATCCAGTAAGTCCATGATTTGTTGGTAATTAAGCAATATTTAAGTATATTTGAAAGCGATTTACAAAGAGAAAAAAAGGGTGAGCGATTCGTGTAGTTAAACACATCATCTAATTGAAATCGTTATATGTCAGGTATTTATAGCGGTAGGTTCGAATCTCTCCCTTACCGCTGAGACGATCTTCAAAACATATTAAAAGCCTGTAAATCAATCAATTTACGGGCTTTTTGTTTTTAGGGCAAACCTATTAGTGATGCGTTAACTTTTTAAATTCGATTTCAATTCACTGATTTATAACAATTTATATGCTCTCTTTGATTTGAATTGCCCTTTAGCTTAGCACTTTTTAAAGGTTATGAATTCAGGGAAATACGTTTTTGCTCAACTTTTGCATTTCCTCGACAGGTACGAATTTGATAAATGTGTTTCGATGCTGCAAAGTAAAATTAACAACAAATAGTTTCAAATATCAGTAATTATTTACATCAATCACATATCACTTGTTTTGCGGGTAATGTAAAACGGCGCAATCGTTTCCGGGAACGATTGCACTGTTTTAATTGGCTATATTCTTTTTTTTATAATTATTAGCCACTAATCTTGTTTAGAAAATTATGTGGGATATAGTAAAGAGCCGGTCCCTGATAATACCCCTGCCAATTATAATATGTTATAAATCAACGTATGCTATTAAAAGCGTCATTTACTATTGCAGCCTTGTTTGCAGCAAGTTTATTAACAGTATCTGCACAGGTGCCCGGGTACTCGTGGCAGCATTTACCAACCGTAAACAAACCTGTATTTAAAAAGGATACGGTAAGTATTTTAAGTTACGGCGCAAATCCCGATGGAATAACGCTGAACACAGTCAGCATCAATAAAGCCATAAAAACATGCAGCGCCAAAGGGGGAGGTGTAGTACTCATTCCCCAGGGATTGTGGCTTACCGGACCAATTATTTTGCAAAACAATGTGAACCTTTATGTAAGCCGGGCTGCGTTGCTGCAGTTTACAGATGATAAAAGCCAGTATAAATTAATTGAAGGCAATTATGAAGGGCACGCGGCAGTCCGCAATGAATCGCCTATCTCTGGCACTAACCTCAGTAATATAGCCATTACCGGCGAAGGTATTATCGACGGACACGGAGAGGCCTGGCGTGCCATCGGCAAAGATAGGCTTACGGAGGTTGAATGGAAAAAACTGGTTGCATCCCACGGTGTTGTAAGCGAAAACGGAGAATCCTGGTATCCCTCAGAAAGTTACATGAATGGTATTAAAACAACTGGCGCCGGATTATTGGGACAGGGCAAAACCATTGAGGATAGCAAGGCGCTGAAGGATTTCTTCCGGCCAAATATGCTGGTACTTACCAATTGCAAAAATGTGTTGTTAAGGGGCGTTACATTGCAGAATTCACCGGCGTGGGATATTCATACCTTGTTGTGCGAGGATCTTACGGTGCAAAATGTATGCGTAAGAAATTTATGGAACGCGCAGAACGGCGATGGGATAGATGTAGAATCATGTAGAAATGTACTGATCGAGGGCAGCACCTTTGATGCCGGCGACGATGGTATCTGCATAAAATCAGGCAGGGATGAGGAAGGCCGTAAGCGGAGTAAGCCCACCGAAAATATTATTGTGCGCAACAACGTTGTTTACCGCGCACATGGTGGCTTTGTTATCGGTAGTGAAATGTCTGGCGGGGCGCGCAACATTTTTGTGTCTGATTGTACATTTATTGGTACCGATATTGGTCTTAGGTTTAAAACCACCCGCGGCCGTGGCGGGGTGGTCGAAAATATTTTTATCAAAAATATCAGCATGAGGGATATTGTTAACGAGGCTATCCTTTTTGATATGTACTACGGCGGCAAATCGCCCGGCGAATCTGATACTGTTAAAACCGACGTCGCTTTTCCTGTAACAGAAGCTACCCCGGCATTCCGTAATTTTTATGTTAATAATGTGGCCTGTAACGGTGCCGAAAAGGCGCTCATGATTCGCGGGTTGCCCGAGATGAGTATAAAGGGTATACATATCGAAAACAGCACTTTTAAAACAAACAACGGGATAGATATTATCGAGGCGCAGGATATCAGCATAAAAAATGTGCGGCTTGAAAGTAAAAACAGCAACCCGCTGGTAAATATTCAAAACGGAAACGGTATTACCCTCGATGGCATAACGGTTAATTATGCCGAACTATTGCTTAAAATAGCGGGCAAAAGATCGGCACAGGTACGTTTATTAAATACCGATACATCAAGGGCCAAAAGCAAAGCTGAGTTTGACCACGGTTCCGAAAGTAACTCACTCATAACAGTAGAGTAATGAGAAGATTGCAGTTGTTGATAATAGCCCTCATGATGCCTGGAATGTTGTTGGCGCAATCTATTACCTATCCAACACATTTTACGGTGGCGCAGTATGGCAGTGGTAATTATAAAACCATACAGGAGGCTATAAACGCTGTGCGCGATCTGTCGCAGCAGCAGGTTTCCATCTTTATAAAAAAAGGCACCTATCATGAAAAGCTGGTGATCTCCTCATGGAAAACTAAAATAACTTTAATTGGCGAGGGTAAAGACCAAACCATTATCACCAACAGCGATTTTTCTGACAAGGCAAACCCAAAAGGACGGGCGGCATGGTCGCACCAAATAACTGATGTGGAGATAAAAAAATATACGTTAAAAAATATCCTGGCCGATAACGATAATTGGGATGTTTCAGCCATAAAATAATTAAAAATGAAGAAGACATTTTTACTGCTCAGCATTTTATTGCAATGCTTATTGCTCCAGGCTCAACAACAGCAACCCTGGTCGCAGCGTATGGCGGCTACGGCTATGCATTTATGGAAGGATTCCTTGCCGGGCAGTAACTGGTCTTATGATCAGGGCATAGTTTTGCAGGGCCTGCAAAGTGTTTGGCAGCAAAGCGCCAATGGCGAATGTTTTAACTATATACAACGCGCTGCGGATAGATACGTAACTGCCGATGGCATAATCCGCACCTACAAGACCGATGATCAAACCCTTGATAATATATTAACCGGGCGTAGCCTGATCATGCTTTACAGGGTTTTAAATAACCCAAAGTATTATAAGGCCGCTACCTTGCTGCGTAAGCAGATCACTACGCAGCCTCGCGTACCCGAAGGTGGTTTCTGGCATAAAAAGCGCTATCCAAACCAAATGTGGCTCGATGGCTTGTACATGGCCGAACCTTTTTATGCTGAATATGCTACCGCGTTTCATCAGGAAAATGATTTTGATGATATAGCCAGTCAGTTCATCCTGATGGAAAAAAAGGCCCGGGATCCTAAAACCGGATTGCTGTATCATGCCTGGGATCAAAGTAAAAAGGAACGCTGGGCAAACCCGCAAACGGGTCTCTCGGCAAGTTTATGGGCCCGCGCTGATGGCTGGTACGTTATGGGGCTGGTAGATGTGCTTGATCAGCTACCTGCCAATCATCCTAAACGCGCCGAACTGTTAGCTATTTTAAACCGATTCTCGGCGGCTATAACCGCTTGCCAGGATAAGAACACCGGTTTGTGGTATCAGGTACTGGATAAAGGCGCGCAAATGGGTAATTACCTCGAGGCATCGGCTTCCTGTATGTTTGTTTATGCTTTGGCTAAAAGTGTAAGGGAAGGTTATCTGTCGCAAAAATATTTACAGCCGGCACAAAAAGCATATCAGGGTATTATCAGGCAATTTATTGAAACAGATGCTAACGGACAGGTAAATATAAAGGGCATCTGCGGTGCTGTTGGCTTAGGCGGCCAACCCTACCGGGATGGCAGCTATGATTATTATACCAGCGTGAAAACTATCACCAATGAGCCAAAGGGCGTTGGCGCTTTTATGCTGGCCAGTGTGGAGATGGAACGATTGGTAAATTTAAAGGCAGGCAAGGGTAAAATAGCTTTACTCGACAGTTATTTTAATAACGAGCATCGACAGGATATCACCAATAAAACCATTCCCTTTCACTACAAATGGGAAGAGTGGGATAACAACGGCTTCTCGTTTTTAGGGCAGATTTTTAATAGCTACGGCTTCACAACCGCAACCCTTAATACCGAACCAACTGCTACAAACCTGCAAAAGGCTGCTGTTTATATTATTGTTGACCCCGATATCCCGAAGGAAAACCCCGATGCTGAATATATCCTTGCCACACATATTAAAGCCATAAGTAACTGGGTTAAAAACGGTGGCGTTCTGCTGGTATTAAACAACGATACAGGTAATGCAGAGTTCGCGCATCTTAATAAACTGATGGCAAAATTTGGTATAGGCTTTAATGAAAACAGTGTTAATCATGTAGCCGGTCGTGAATTTGAGCAGGGGGCAATAAATATAGCCTCAGATAATACCTTATTTAAAACTGCCCAAAAGGCCTATATAAAAGAACTCAGCACGCTCAAGATAAACGCCCCTGCAATTGCCCGGTTGAGTAATAAAAACGATGTGATAGTCGCTACGGTCCGTTATGGTAAAGGTGCCGTATTTGCAGTTGGCGACCCCTGGTTTTATAATGAATATGTGGATGGCCGTAAGCTGCCGCCGCAGTTTGAAAATTTTAGCGCTGCAAACGACCTGGTGCGCTGGGTGCTGCAGCAAATAGCTGTTAAACAAAAATCGATCAACAAATAATACCCCTGATAGTTATATAATTTTATCAAAATGTAACCTAAAAAGAATAAATAACAAGGAACTTGAATTACCCGATGAGCAATTGTTCAGTCTGCCGAAAAAGAGCTGTAATTTGGTGCTGGTGTACTGTTAAGGGGCTTACCCGATTATACCCGGGCGATAATGTGCTGGTTGCGCTTGCCGATCTCCCGGCAGGCGAAGTGGTGAACTATAAAAGAGATTAACCTGAATGCCATAAACGGCGCCTTTCAATACATGGCCCATGGCGCCCGGTATGTGCTGGTTGGTTTGCAGCGGGGCGATATGGTGGTTAGTCACCCCGAGTTTCATAAGCGCGAGGCTACACTCGTGAGCAGCCGCAACGCTACCCGGCAGGATTTTGAGCACGTAATACAAACCATGAAAAGCTGGCAGGTTGATCTCAAAACCTGTATTAGCCACAGGGTAAAGTTTGATGAGGTAAAAGATCAATTTGAGAGCTGGTTAAACCCAGCTAATGGTGTAATTAAAACGATAGTTGAAGTATAAGCACAATGAAGAGAATTATTATATCCGGGTTAACAGCAGTTTTGTTTGTATTTATAGCAACAGCTATCCGTGCGCAGCAAAAGAATATCTTAAGTTATGATAAACTGAAAGCCTATGTCAACTACTTTAACTCCATTGATACCGAAACAGTAAAAAACTACGTGACCAATGACCATGCCTATGACTGGCTCACGAAAAATGTACCCTTGTTCGAATGCCCCGATTCGGCCATCCAAAAAATATATTATTACCGCTGGTGGACGTTCCGTAAACACCTGAAGCAAACACCCGATGGCTTTATTTTTACAGAATTTATAACACCGGTAAGTTTTACAGGCGTTTACAATAGCTCGAGCAGTGCGCTTGGTCACCAGGTTTATGAGGGCAGGTGGCTGCACGATCCTCAATATATAAACGACTATATCAAATTCTGGCTCTATGTCGATCCAAAGCAAAAGAAGCCTCATTTGCACGCCTTCAGCAGTTGGATTGATGATGCCGTTTATAACTATTACCTGGTTAACCTCAATAAAAATTTTGTAGCGCAGGTAATACCTGCCTTAAATACCGATTACAGCCAATGGGAAACCGAAAAGCAACTACCCTCAAAACTGTTCTGGCAGTTTGATGTAAGGGATGCCATGGAAGAATCCATTAGCGGCTCACGGAAAATAAAGAATAAGAGACCTACCATTAACAGTTATATGTATGGTAACGCTGTGGCGCTATCAAAAATGGCATCACTGCTTGGCATCGATTCGTTGAAGAGTAAGTACAGCCAAAAAGCTATCGAACTTAGAAAACTGGTACAGGATAGTTTATGGAACGATTCGGCTTCATTTTTTGAGGCACGCAGACCCAACGGGAGCTTGGCCGGCGCCCGTGAGGAATTGGGATTTATCCCCTGGTATTTTAAGCTGCCCGATGATAAACTCACTTTTGCCAAACAATGGGATCAGCTAACTGATGATAGAGGTTTTAATGCTCCATGGGGTATTACCACGGCCGAAAGGCGCCACCCGTTGTTCCGCACACATGGTACCGGGCATGGTTGTGAGTGGGATGGGGCAGTTTGGCCATTTGCTACTACCCAAACCCTAAAAGGACTGGCAAATTTGCTTACCAATTATCAAAACAAAGGCAGCATGACCCCGGCTGTTTTCTATAACGAACTGCATAAATATGCCTTATCGCACATAAAGCGGGGAGTGCCGTATCTTGGTGAGTACCACGACGAAAAAAACGGCTATTGGCTTAAAGGCGATAACCCACGCAGCAGCTATTATAATCACTCCGGTTTTTGTGACCTGGTGATCAATGACCTGGTTGGCTTAAAGCCCCGTGCCGATAATATGCTGGAGATTTTTCCGCTTATCCCTCAAAATCAATGGAAATGGTTTGCATTGGATAATGTACTTTATCATGGTCATCGCATTGGTATCCTATGGGATAAAACCGGCACCAGGTACCATAAAGGCAGAGGTTTTATTATTTATGCCGATGGTAAAATAATTATGCGCAGTACACAGCTTAAGCATGTATTGGTAAGGATGCCTGTTTAATTAGTAACATACGTTCTCTCTTTCCTGGATTGCAAAGGCTGCAATGATGATAATATCGTACAGTAGCTGGGAAAAATATCAGATGAAACTACCATACTATACTGATATTTTTGAATGTTATACAACCAATTAAGTTCAACCTTAATACCATCTTAACATAACCAGCTATACCAAGTCGGCCCCCTGAAATGGCTTTGTGGCAAATGATGTAAAAACATGAAAATGAAAATAACCCATAGCTACGTTACGCTTCTTATACTCTTATTCAGCTCTTTTCATTCCTCATTAAAGGCTCAGGACCCTGGCAAAAAAATAACCATTGTGCTGCCCGTAAAACATCACGAACGGTTAGATTATGGCGCTCAAAAACTAAAGTCGGCCTTGCAACAGTCCGGTTATGTAGTCATCATAAAGCAAAATACTAAAGCGGTGGCCGGTAATGCCATTTTCGTTGGTCTTTTGCAGGATCCTGTTATCAAAGGAGTAATGATAAAGCAACATCTCAATATGCTGAAATTTCCGGGTAAAGAAGGCTTTATAATTAATGGCATCAATAATACGACTATCATAGCAGGCGCGGATAATTCCGGTACTTTATATGGTTGCCTGGAGTTGGCTGGCAGGGTAAAAATAGCACATGGTTTGCCCCCTAAATTGGCAATAACCGATCAACCCGAAATGGTTTTACGCGGTGCTTGTGTTGGTGTTCAAAAACCTGCATTATTGCCCGGTCGCGGTACTTACGAATATCCTTATACGCCTGAGAATTTCCCCTGGTTTTATGATAAAGCACTTTGGCTGCGTTACCTGGATTCTTTGGCCGAAAACAGGATGAACTCTTTATACCTGTGGAATGGTCATCCCTTTGCTTCTTTGGTTAAAGTAAAGGAATATCCCTATGCTGTTGAGGTGGATGATGCTACTTTTAAAAAGAATGAGGAGATCTATCGTTTCCTGGCAAGTGAGGCCGATAAACGCGGCATCTGGCTGATCCAGGGTTTTTATAACATCATCGTATCCAAACCCTTCGCCGATAAAAATAACCTTAAAACACAGGACAGAAACCGCCATATAGTACCCGTGATTGCCGATTATACCCGCAAATCAATAGCGGCCTTTGTACAAAAATATCCGAATGTGGGGTTGTTAATCACGCTTGGCGAAGCGATGGAAGGGGTTGGGCAGGATGATATCGATTGGTTCACCAAAACTATTATTCCAGGCGTACAGGATGGCTTGAAAGCATTGGGCCGTACCGATGAACCGCCAATTGTATTGCGTGCGCATGATAGCGATGCGCCATCGGTGATGAAATACGCAAAACCATTATATAAAAACCTGTATACCATGGCTAAGTATAATGGCGAGGCGCTTACCACCTATGAACCGCATGGGCCATGGGCCGATCTGCACCGTACCTTAAGTCGCATTGGTACCGTGCAGATAGAGAATGTTCATATCATGGCCAACCTGGAACCTTTCCGCTATGGCTCGCCGGATTTTATACAAAAATGCGTGTTAGCCATGCACAATGTTTACGGAGCAAATGGCTTACACTTATACCCACAGGCATCTTACTGGGACTGGCCTTATACAGCCGATAACACAGGTGGCCAACGGTTATTGCAACTGGATCGCGATTGGATCTGGTACAAGGCATGGGCACGCTATGCCTGGGATAGCCATCGCAGCAGGGGAGTCGAGATAAATTATTGGGCCAAACAGTTGGCCGCTAAATATGGCTGTAATGAAACCCAGGGCAAGGATATTTTAGCAGCTTATGAGCAATCGGGCGAGATAGCCCCGGAATTGCTCAGGCGCTTTGGTATTACCGACGGCAACCGGCAAACCATGACATTAGGCATGCTGATGAGCCAGTTGGTTAATCCCGAAAAATATGGTTTGTTCACATTACTTTATAACTCTGAAGGGCCGGTTGGCGAAATGATGAGTGAGTACGCCGAAAAGGAATGGAAGCACCAGCCGCATATCGGCGAGACACCTGTGAAAGTGATTGATAGTGTAATAACGCAGGGCCGTAAAGCTGTTGAAGCTATTGATCGTGCATCGGCACAAATAACAAAAGATAAGGCTGAATTCGGCAGGTTAAAAAATGATATGTATTGTTATAATGCGTTAGCAAACAGTTATGCCTATAAAGCAAAAGCGGCATTATGGGCGCTTCGGTATAAATATTCGGATAACATTGCCGACCTGGAAAAGGCCTTGCCTGAATTACAAACCAGCCTGGATTATTTCAAACAGCTGGTTAATCTTACCAAAGATACTTACCTGTATGCCAATAGCATGCAAACCAAACAGCGTAAAATTCCTGTTGGCGGCAATGATGCCAAAATGAAAACCTGGGTAGAACTGTTGCCTGTTTACCAAAAAGAACTGGATAACTTTAAACATAACATCGACTCGTTGAAATCGCCGCAGGTAGCGGCAAAAAAAGCTGATAAGGTAAGCCTGACCAACGCGCAGGCAGTGATTAAAACAGGTGGTATCGCATTTTACAAGTTGAGTAACGGTGAGCAGGTATTTGCTGATACTGCGGTAGTTGTTAAAAATGCGGCTCCTGAGCTCGTAAACCTGCAGGCTTTACAATTACTGAAAGCAGATCAGCTTAAAAATGGTACTGAGCTAAGTTTTACCAACGCCAAACCTGTTAAGGTGCTGGTGGGCTTTTTTAATGAGAAAGACCCTAAATACCTGCCGGAACCACAACTGGAAACAGATGCCAGCGCTAACGATTATGGCCAGGCAGATGTAAAGATTGCCAATGCCATACAGGTAGAAGGCCTGCCCCCGGTTAATGTACATACCTACTCGTTTAAAGCAGGTATCAACATGCTTACGCTGGGTAAAGGTGCCTGTTTAATTTTAGGTATTGTTAATGATGACGCTTATATCCCGGTTTACGATGCCGGATTGAGCAATGCCGGTAACATTAAAGATTTACGCTGGTTATTTAACTAAACGGTGCTATGAAGAACTCCACACTGCCCGTCTTAAAATATCTATTTATCGCAATTACGCTTGTGCTTGCTACGCATTTAGCCCGGGCCCAATCAGACCTTAAACTCTGGTACAGGCAGCCTGCACAAAAATGGACAGACGCCTTACCCATTGGCAACGGTCGTTTAGGTGCAATGATATTTAGTGGAGTGGATGAAGACAGAATCCAGTTTAATGAGCAAACATTATGGACGGGAGGCCCGCGCGCCTATGAGCGGAATGGCGCCGTAAAATACCTGCAACCTATTCGCCAGCTTTTGTTTGATGGCAAACAGGCCGAAGCCGAAGCACTTGCCGAAAAGTATTTCATGGGAGTGAAAAGTAATGAAATCACGTATGCTGCCGATTCGGCCCGTTGGGTTAAAATGATGCAGAATATAAATGGGATTCAAGGGGTAGATTTTCATGATGACACATGGAAATCCATTACCTTGCCAACCGTACAGGGCTGGGAAACAACCCACGGTTTTGAGGGGCTTGACGGGGCGGTCTGGTTCAGAACAACATTTGAGTTACCTGCCAGCTGGAAGGGCAAAAACCTGGTGCTTAGTTTGGGTCGCATCCGCGATTGGGATGTTACTTATATCAATGGCACCCAGATAGGCACAACCACCGGAACCGCTTATCGTAAATATATCATCCCGGCAAAAGAGCTGCATACAGGAACAAATTTATTAGCCATACAGGTATTAAATTTTAATGATAAAGGTGGATTAACGAGCGCGGCAAAAGAAATGCTGATCTATCCCGAAGGCGTTGAAGTTGCTACCATCAAAGGCGGGATAACCAGCAGCGAGATGACAACCGCAGTTGATAAAAAAGGTAGTATTATAGAACCAATAAAATTAAGCGGAAACTGGAAATACCGGATTCAGGATGATAATCCGCCAGCTTATCCTCGCTATAATGCCGATTATCAGCCTTTTGGCGATCTGTACCTGCAATTCCCTAAGCAAACAATAAGTGAATACAAACGCGACCTTGATATCACAAATGCCACAGCGCATGTTACCTATAAGGCTAATGGAATAAACTACACCCGCGAGTACCTGGCAAGCGCCCCCGATCAGGTAATAACCATTCACTTAACTGCCGATAAGCCCGGCAGCATTACGGTAAAAGCCCTGATGAAAAGTCTGCATAAAAATTTTATTATCCGCAGGGTTGACGATCATACCCTGGCGTTATCGTTAAAGGTACATGACGGGGTATTACGCGGGGTAAGTTACCTGCATGTGAAGGCCACCAGCGGCAAAGTGCTGGTAACAGCAAACAATATTAAAGTTACCGGTGCCAATGAGGCTACGTTTTATTTAACAGCGGCAACAAATTTCAAAAATTATCATGATGTATCAGGCAATCCCGGAGCTATCTGCGCAAAGCAAATAGCGGCCATAGCTCATAAAGGCTACCCGGTTATAAAGGCGGATCATATAAAAGATTACCAAAAATACTTCCAAACATTCTCCATTGATCTTGGTAAAGGCGTCAATGCTGATTTGCCTACAGATGAGCGGATCCTGAAGTTCAGGGATACACCCGACCCATCGTTTATCACACTGTACACGCAATATGGCAGGTATTTGCTGATATCGTCCTCGCGTGCTGGCAATGGTCCGGCCAATTTGCAGGGCTTATGGAATGATCTGCTTACGCCGCCATGGGGCAGTAAATTTACCACCAACATCAATTTACAGATGAACTATTGGCCTGCTGAGGTGTTGAACCTTTCGGCCTGCAGCGAACCGTTTTTCAGTATAGTTGATGACCTGGCTAAAACAGGTAAGCAAACGGCAAAAGAACATTACGGTGCACCCGGCTGGGTGCTGCACCATAATACCGACCTGTGGCGGGGCACTGCTCCGGTAAATGCATCAAATCATGGTATTTGGGTAAGCGGTGGTGCATGGCTTTGTCACCAGTTATGGGAGCATTATTTGTATACTAAGGATAAAAGTTTTTTACAGAACCGCGCTTACCCCGAAATGAAGGGGGCGGCGGAGTTTTTTGTGCACTTTTTAGTGAAAGATCCTAAGACCGGTTACCTTATCAGCAGCCCCTCCAATTCGCCTGAGCATGGCGGATTGGTAGCGGGACCTGCTATGGATCACCAGATCATCCGCGATTTATTTAAAAATTGCATAGCAGCGTCAGCCGTTTTAGGAATTGACAAGGATTTTGCCGATACACTAAAAGCAAAATACGATCAGATAGCTCCCAACAGGATTGGTAAATACGGTCAACTGCAGGAATGGATGGAAGATAAGGACGATACTGCCGATACCCACCGGCATGTATCGCACATGTGGGGTGTGTTCCCCGGTACAGATATCACCTGGAAAACTCCGGATTTGATGCATGCAGCCGAAAAATCTATGCTATACCGTGGTGATGAAGGAACCGGGTGGAGTATAGCCTGGAAGGTAAATATATGGGCCAGGATGAAGCAGGGCGATCATGCTTACCTCATGTTCACCAAATTGCTTTCTCCTGCTGATGTAAGCTCTGGTAAAGAAAAAGGCGGTGTTTACCACAACCTGTTTGACGCGCATCCGCCTTTCCAGATTGATGGAAATTTTGGCGGAGCTGCCGGCTTAGCCGAAATGTTGCTGCAAAGCCAGGGCGATGATATTGAGTTGCTGCCAGCGCTGCCGGCTGCTTTGGCGCAGGGAAGTATAAAAGGCATTTGCGCCCGTGGTGGTTTTGAATTGAACTTTAACTGGCAAAAAGGGAAGCTGCAGGGGGGACAAGTGCTATCAAAAATGGGCGGGGTTTGTCGGTTGCGTTATCATGATAAAACCATCGGCATCAATACGCAAAAAGGTGAGTCGTACCAATTTAACGCTGATTTGAAACAGCTATAAGAAGCATGCAGGTAAACAATGGTCATATTAAAAAACAACTTCCCGGGCTCAACCATCAACCGGTTTTAATCCTTTTTATATGCCTGGTGTTTACTTTTTTGATAAGCCCGGCATTTGCGCAAAATAACACCAGGCAGGAGATTTTGTTAAACGCCGGTTGGCATACCATAGCCGATGATAATAACGTAAAGGCTTATCCGGGCTTTGAACAGGCCGGCTTTAAAGATCAAGACTGGAAAACTGTAAACGTACCACACAATTGGGATGAATATGAAGGTTATCGCCGTTTAAAACATGGCAACAGGCATGGGTATGCCTGGTACCGCAAAATATTCGCTCTGCCTGCAAAGCAGCAAAATAAGCGCTACTTTTTATGGTTCGAGGGTGTGGGTTCTTATGCTACTGTTTGGCTTAATGGCAGGCCGGTGGGCTATCATGCAGGTGGGCGTACTTCGTTTACATTGGATGTTACTGATGCAATAAAAACAGGAAGTAAAAATCTACTCTGTATTCGTGCAGATCATCCGGCCTTTATAAAAGATCTGCCCTGGGTTTGTGGCGGCTGTTCGGACGATCCGGGTTTTTCGGAAGGGTCGCAGCCTATGGGTATTTTCAGGCCGGTGCATTTGATTGTGACCAGCGCGGCGCGTATTGAGCCTTTTGGCGTACACATTTGGAATGATACCACCGTCTCCGAAAAATCAGCCACGCTTAACCTCGAAACAGAAGTAAAAAATTACAGTAAGCAGTCATCTTCCATTCGTGTCAGCAATAAACTGGTTGATGCTACAGGAAAAGTGGTTGCAGAAGTTAACACTTCAAAGGGAGTTAAACCAGGAGAAACTGTTATAGTACAGCAATTGCTTAAAGATATAGCCGGTGTACATTTATGGTCTTTACAAAATCCGTATTTATACAATTTAATTACCCGGGTTTGGCAAAATGGCAAGCTCGCCGATCAAACAAACACTCCCTATGGAATTCGCTGGATAAGCTGGCCACCTGGGCGTAATGATGGCGATAATCGTTTTTATTTGAATGGTAAACCGGTGTTTATCAATGGTATTGCTGAGTATGAACACCTGATGGGCAAGAGCCAGGCTTTTACCGCCGAAGAAATTAAAGCAAGAGTGATGCAGGTAAGAGCCGCAGGTTTTAATGCTTTCAGGGATGCGCACCAGCCGCATAATCTGGCATATCAAACATATTGGGATAAGCTTGGTATTCTTTGGTGGCCGCAATATTCGGCGCATATCTGGTTTGATACACCAGAGTTTAGGGCTAGTTATAAGGCCCTGTTGGTTGATTGGATTAAAGAGCGCCGTAACAGCCCCTCAGTTATTTTGTGGGGTTTGCAGAATGAAAGTAAACTACCCGCTGACTTTGCCCGTGAATGCGGCGAAATCATCCGCAAGCTTGATCCTACAACATCATCGCAGCGCAAAATAACCACCTGTAACGGCGGCCAGGGCACCGATTGGGATGTTCCGCAAAACTGGACAGGCACCTACGGCGGCAACCCTTTAACCTATGGCGAAGACCTTAAAAAACAGGTCCTCGTGGGCGAATATGGTGCCTGGCGAAGCCTTGGTTTGCATACCGAAGGTCCTTTTAATCAGAATGGTTCGCTTAGCGAGGACCGTATGACACAATTGATGGAGACTAAAGTTCGCCTGGCCGATTCTGTAAAAGACCAGGTTGCGGGGCATTTTCAATGGTTGTTGTACTCACATGAAAATCCGGGTCGCACCCAAGGTGGCGAAGGCCAGCGGGAGTTGGACAGGGTAGGGCCGGTTAACTATAAGGGCTTATTTACACCCTGGGGGCAGCCAGCCGATGCATTTTATATGTACCGGGCCAATTATGCACCAAAAGATAAAGAGCCGATGGTTTACATTGTATCCCATACATGGCCCGACCGCTGGTTGGCAGCGGGTAAAAAAGATAGTATTACAGTTTACTCCAATTGTGATGAGGTTGAATTGTTTAACGATGTACAGCATATTTCGTTGGGCAAAAAGAAAAAAGGCGGGATAGGTACTCATTTTCAATGGGATGGCGTGGATATAAGATATAACGTTTTGTACACGGTTGGCTATGTAAATGGCAAAGCCGTTGCACATGACCAGGTTATACTTAATCATTTACCTGCTGCCCCGCATTTAAGTACGGATAGGTCAGCAAATTCAGCGTTACTTAAACCCGCAGCGGGTTACAATTACCTGTATCGCTTAAATTGCGGAGGTCCCGATTATAAAGACAGCTTTGGTAATTTATGGATGGCAGATAGGCATCAACATAATAAAAATCAACCCGGCTCAATATCATGGACGGACGATTATTCGGATATGCCTGCCTTTTTTGCCAGCCAGCAACGTACGTTTGATAATATTGACAGAACAAATGATAGTCCATTGTTTCAAACATTCAGGTATGGGATGGATAAATTGCAGTTTAACTTCTCGGTAGCTGATGGCGATTACCGCATTGAATTATATTTTACTGAACCATGGTATGGCACAGGCGGCGGAATGGACTGCACCGGGTGGCGTTTATTTGATGTAGCTGTTAATGGTGAAACAAAGATCAAAAACCTGGATATCTGGAAAGAAGCGGGCTATGCCTGCGCACTAAAGAAAACAATTACCGCCCACATCACAAGCGGTAAAATAAGCATAAGCTTCCCCAATGTACTGGCTGGGGAAGCTATCATATCTGCAGTGGCTATCAGTACTTTAAATGGCAAGGTACATGCAGTGCCAAACAACAGTGGCATAATAACACATTTAAAATCAGCCGGTGGGTGGACGCTGCAAAGCTGGATGGATGTGGGCCAAAAGCAATATGTGAACACTGATATCAGCTTCAGTAACCTGCCGCCTGTGCTTTTTGGGGCTGATTGGATTTGTGCCGATCTTTCTGATAATAAGCAGTTTGCCTCGTTTAATGTAACTGCCGATGCAGATGTATTTGTGGCGATGGATACTGCCCCTTCACAAAGGCCCGAATGGTTAAGCGATTATGAAGTTACCGGTTTGTATATAGAAAATGATGCCAATGGCGGGCATAAGCTCCCGGTATACCGCAAAAGATTTAAAAAGGATGGTATGGTGCAATTAGGTGCGAACAACGGAAAATACATGCACACCGCAGCTGTTTTGCCGGTAACTACACTTGAACCAGCAACCGATCTGCGTAAAACCATAAGCTACAAAGCTGAAATCGCTGATATACAGGGCGATGGCATAATCAGGGATACCTTGGCCGGTAAAAAAGTGATCCGGTTTGAAAAGGAAGAGGGCGGCGTGGCATCATTCGCTATTACCCCCGGTGTGGCTGATTTGTATGCTTTGCGCATAAAGTATTACAACTCAACCGATAAGGTCTTTACTGCAAAAATGAAGCTGCTTGCTGCCGATGGAACGGTGATGAAAGAGGAGAATTTAAACTTTAAACCCGTAGCCAAAAACAAGTCGGGAATGGTGGCTACCACAACGGGGACGAGTATTAACGCGGGCAATTATAAACTGGTAATCAGGGGTGAAAAATGTGCAGGTTTATATATATCCGGGATAGAAATGCAGTAGAAAAATTGAGAAAAATATAGAAAAATGCTAAAAAAGATCATTTTGTTTTTGCTGTTGGTATTACCATTGGGATTATTCGCCCAGGAACTAAAAGTGGCAGGTCTGCAATGCGATTACAAACAAAATCCGCAAGGGATTGAGTCGGTATCGCCGGGGCTAAGCTGGCAGTTGAAAAGCAGTAAAGTCAACACTATCCAAACGGCTTACCGGGTATTGGTGTCGGATGACCCGCAGAAGCTGGACGATGATAAGGGCAACATCTGGGACTCAAAAAAAGTGAACTCGCCGGCATCTTTGCAGGTGGCTTACAAAGGCAGCCAACTCCAACCAGCCAAAACTTATTATTGGAAAGTAATGGTTTGGGATAACCATCAACAGCAATCAGCCTGGAGTGGTACCGCCAGCTGGCAAATGGGATTGTTAACTAAGGCCGATTGGCAAGGAGCCGGCTGGATAGCCTACGATAAACTGCCCGATACTTCGGTTATTGTTCCGTTTTATCATGGTAAAGGACCAAAAAAGTTAGGGATAGCCAATGATGTGCTGCCATTGCTGCGTAAAACGTTCAATGTGGGCAATCAGCTTAAAAGAGCTACACTTTATATTTGCGGGCTGGGCCATTTCGACCTGAGTTTGAACGGTAAAAAAGTAGGCGATCATTTCCTTGACCCCGGCTGGACAAAATATGACAAGCAGGCCCTATATGTACCATTTGATATTACGAATAATTTAAAAGCCGGTAAAAATACAATCGGGGTAATGTTGGGTAACGGGTTTTATTATATACCCCGCGATAAACGCTACCGTAAACTTACCGGTGGATATGGCTACCCCAAAATGATCTGCCGTTTGGTTATGGAGTACCAGGATGGGAGGGTAGATAACCTTGTAAGCGACACCACCTGGAAAACCGCCCCCGGCCCGGTAACCTTCAGCAGTATTTATGGCGGCGAGGACTATAATGCCAACCTGGAGCAAACCGGATGGAACACCAATAGCTTTAATGATAAAACCTGGCATAAGGTTATACAGGTTGATGGCCCGCCGATGTTAAACGCCCAGACGGCCGACCCGCTGAAAGTAATGCAGGAGTTTATCCCCAAAAACAAAACACAATTAAACACAGGGGCCTGGATCTATGACTTTGGGCAAAACTTTTCGGGCATCCCGAAAATTACGGTTAAAGGTAAAAAAGGAGATACGGTAAAGATAATTCCCGCCGAGCTGGTTAATGCTGATGGCAGTGCGAATCAAAAAGGATCGGGCGGGCCGCATTATTATAATTACATTTTAAAAGGTGATGGTGCCGAAACCTGGCAGCCGCAGTTTACCTATTATGGTTTCAGGTATTTACAGCTGGTGGGCGCGGTTCCGCAAAATGAGACTAATGCCAAACAGCAGCCGGTTATTGTCGCTATAAAAGGCCTGCATACGCGCAACGCCGCTGCTACGGTTGGCGGTTTTGCCTGTTCAAATGAGCTGTTCAATAAAACCTTTAGGCTGATAGACTGGGCCATGAAGAGCAACATGGCCAGTGTGTTTACCGATTGCCCGCACCGCGAAAAACTTGGCTGGCTGGAAGAAGCACATTTGGTGGGCAGTTCCCTGCATTATAACTATGATTTAGTTGGGCTGGCGCGTAAATGCATCAACGATATGCGGATCTCCCAAACAGAAGATGGTTTGGTGCCCGAAATATCGCCTGAATATGTAAAGTTTGATGAGCCGTTCCGCGACTCGCCCGAATGGGGCAGCAATGCAGTTATCCTACCCTGGTATGTGTATCAATGGTACGGCGACAAAAATGTGCTGGCCCAAAATTACGACATGATAAAACGCTACCTAACTTACCTGGGTAAAAAAGCAGATGATCATATTTTAACCCAGGGCTTAGGCGATTGGTACGACCTGGGACCCAATCCACCTGGCGTATCGCAGTTAACCCCAAAGGGCATCACAGCCACAGCCTTATACTATTACGACCTGGATATCGCGGCAAAAATTGCAACCTTACTGGGGAAAAGCGAAGACGCTGTAACCTACAATAAATTAGCCGGACAGGTAAAGCAATCTTACAATAAAAAATTCTTTAATGCCGAAACCAAGCAATATGGTACCGGCAGCCAGGCGGCAAATGCCATTTCTGTTTATACCGGTTTGGTTGAGCCGCAATACAAAACCGCTGTGGTGAACAATATAGTAAAGGATATCCGCAGTAGGGGTAACAGCCTTACCGCCGGTGATATTGGTTACCGCTACCTGCTGAGGGTACTGGATGATGAAGGCCGGTCTGACGTAATATTTGATATGAATAGCCGTGCTGATGTGCCGGGTTATGGGTATCAGTTAGCGCATGGTGCAACGGCGCTCACGGAATCATGGGCAGCGTTGCCATCGGTATCAAACAACCATTTTATGCTGGGCCATTTAATGGAGTGGTTTTACAGCGGATTGGCAGGCATCCGCCCGGCAGATGATGCCATCGCCTTTAAAAAAATAGAGATCAGGCCCGAAGTTGTAGGCGATGTAACCTGGGCCAAGGCAAACTACCAATCGCCCTACGGCACCATTTCAAGCAGTTGGAAAAAGGAGGCAGCTAAATTTGAGCTGAGCGCAAGTATTCCGGCTAATACAACGGCCATCATTTATTTGCCGGCAGCTAAAACGGCTATGATTATGTCAGGAGGGGTGGATATCAGGAACAGGAAAGACATGGAGTTTATGGGATACAAAAACGGTAAGGCATTGGTTAAGGTGGGCTCGGGTGGTTATTTGTTCGTGGTTAGGTGAAGGGGGGCATGTTGAGTTATGAAGTTTGGGGAAAGGAATGACGTATACAGCATGGCGGCGACGACTCACCCCGACGAGGCTCCGCCCGTCTGCCCCTCTCTCCGACTGCGTCGCATAGAGGGGCAAAAAAACAAAAATTGAGCTTCACCCTCTTTGCGGCGCAGCCGGAGAGAGGGTCGGCCAGCGCAGCGTAGCCGGGGTGAGTCGTTGCCAGTATACTGAGACAATTGCTTGGTTTATACCAACCACGTCATTGCGAGTATCCATCAGGTAAAATCTGAAAAAAATCGTTATGACGTGCAACGGATATATTTAAACAAATGTTCTAAACTGCCGTCATTGCGAGGTACGAAGCAATCCCCGACATGCTAAGTCTCACATAGTTCGGGATTGCTTCGTACCTCGCAATGACGATCTGTTTTTAAACAGCTTTTAAGAATTATAGAAATCATGAATCATACATTAAAACACTTTACATTATTTATTTGCCTGTTATCAGCGGTAAAAGTATCAGCACAAACAAAAGCAGTGCCTGGTAAGGTAATGCAGGATATTTATCAGCAGGTAAAAACACCTTATAAATATGGCCTGGTGATGGTACCCGATAGCAATTCAAAAAAAATGGATTGCCCCAGTGTTTTCAGGAAAGGGAACAACTGGTACATGACTTATCTTGTTTTTAACGGCCGTGGTTACGAAACCTGGCTGGCTGATAGCAAAGACCTGCTGCATTGGAAAACCCGCGGCCGTATCCTGTCATTCTCTGATACCACGCAGTGGGATAGTAATCAAAAAGCAGGTTATATCGCTTTACAGGATTACAAGTGGGGCGGTAGTTACCAGTTGCAAAAATACCGGGATAAATACTGGATGTCGTATTTCGGTGGGCAAAGCCGGGGGTACGAGAAAGGGCTGCTATCAATCAGCGTAGCTAATACCGACAAGGATCCATCAATACCGCACGAGTGGCAGCGGTTAGATCATCCCGTACTATCAAGTATCGACAAAGATGTAAGCTGGTGGGATAACCATACCCAATACAAAGAAACTGTGATATGGGATAAGGCAAAGCTTACCGGGCACCCATTTGTAATGTATTACAATGCCAATGGCGATAGTGTAAACAAAAAGCGCGGCGCCGAGCGCATTGGTATGGCTGTATCTGATGATATGTTGCACTGGCAGCGTTTTGGTAAAGATCCTGTGCTGAACCATGGCGACGGCATTACCGGCGACCCGTATATTCAAAAAATAGGCGATGTATATGTGATGTTCTATTTCGGCGCCTTTTGGAAAACCGGAACAACAGGTGTATTTAACCGCTTTGCCTGTTCGGACGACCTGGTTCACTGGACTGACTGGACAGGCGATAAGCTGATTGAATCATCCGAACCTTACGATGATATGTTTGCCCACAAATCATTTGTGGTAAAATATAAGGGTGTGGTATACCACTATTATTGCGCGGTAAACAAAGCCGATCAGCGTGGTATAGCTGTAGCCACATCAAAAGATCTGGGCAAAAGCGAATTGAATTTTGTTGCACCACCAGTTAAAAAGAAGAAATAGGGGTGCAGCTCCGCTGAAGGGTTACAATGTACCCACATATTTTTAACAAAAGAAAATTGTCATTTCGAACGAGTCAGAGGTGGATTTGAGCGCTGGAGTGAGGAGAAATCTTCGGCGATATGCTATACAACGATGCTTAATGAATGCAAGGCGTATAAGATTTCTCCTCATCCCCAAAGCTCAAATCCACCTCTGACTCGTTCGAAATGACAATCGGTTTTATTAATTGATGAGATCTAAAAGATGTAGTTATACGGCGGGCTGAAGGAGAGGGCTTTAAAAAACAAAACATAAAAACATAAAACAAAAAGTCTCCCCCTTCAGGGGGAGATTTAGAGGGGGCTTATTATGCGGTACCATTATTTTTTACTCATTACTTTATTGATCTGTGCTACTACGGCTAATGCCCAAAGCGCGCGTAAAACAGAAAGCTTTAATACGGGCTGGAAGTTTTTTTTAGGCGATGAGCCGCGGGCCCAAAACAAGGCCATTGATGATGCTCAATGGCGCAGCCTGGATCTGCCGCATGATTGGAGCATTGAAGGTCGCTTTGATCAGAAAAACCCCACCACACAGGCCGAGGGTGGCTTACCAGCGGGCATTGGCTGGTACCGTAAAAGTTTTACCCTGCCTTTATCTGCCCGAAATAAAAACATATTTATTGATTTTGATGGTGTTTACCACAACAGCGAGGTTTGGGTAAACGGGCATTACCTGGGCAAACGCCCAAATGGATATATCTCTTTCAGGTATGATATTACGCCGTACCTTAACTTTGGCAGCAAAAAAAATGTGATCGCGGTACGTGTAGATAATTCCGATCAGCCTAATTCCCGTTGGTATACAGGCTCGGGTATTTACCGTAACGTGTGGCTGATTACCACGGCTAAAACTTACCTTACAAACTGGGGAACTTTTATAACAACACCTAAAGTAAATGATAAAGCCGCCGAAGTGGCTTTGGAGATCGGGGTACATCAACCCCCGTCAAAAAACAAATTAAGCCTGCAAACTACCATTTACAACGCCGAAGGTAAAGCTGTTGCTTCCCAGACATCCCCGGTAAAAAATACAGGAGACACTTCGATTGCTGTTCATCAAACTTTGGCAGTAAACAAACCCAAGCTTTGGTCGGTAGCAAGGCCATATTTGTATAAAGTAGTAATAAAAGTGCTGCAGAATGGCAAAGTGCTTGATGACCGGTCAATTTACACGGGCGTTCGTTATTTTAACTTTGATGCCGATAAAGGATTTATTTTAAACGGCGAACCGATGAAAATAAAAGGCGTTTGCCTGCATCATGACCAGGGCGCACTGGGTGCAGCTGTAAATGTAAGGGCTATGGAGCGCCAGCTGCAGATACTGAAAGCTATGGGCTGTAACGCCATCCGCACATCGCACAACGCGCCTGCTCCCGGGTTTCTTGACCTGTGCGACAGGATGGGGTTTTTGGTGATGGATGAGGCTTTTGATATGTGGCGAAAAAAGAAAAGCAAGTATGACTATCACCAGGATTGGGATAAATGGCATGTAAAAGATCTGCAGGACCAGGTATTGCGTGACCGTAACCATCCTTCAATTTTTGCCTGGAGCATAGGTAACGAAATAAGGGAACAATTTGACACTACCGGTATAAGTATTAGTCGCGAATTGGTTGGCATAGTGAAGCAGCTGGATACAACCAGGCCGGTTACATCGGCCCTGAGCGAGGCTGATCCTAAAAAGAATTTCATCTATCAATCCGGCGCGCTCGATTTGGTTGGCTTAAATTACCACCAGGAGGTGTATGCCAATTTTCAAAAGAATTACCCCGGCCAAAAGTTTATCGGCACCGAAAACATGTCGGCATTAGCTACCCGTGGGCATTATGATATGCCCTCGGATAGCATAAGGCGCTGGCCAAAGGATGGCAAAACACCTTTGAAAGATGGCAATCCCGATTTTACGGTATCGGCTTATGACAATGTATCGGCCTATTGGGGTTCAACACATGAAGAAACCTGGAAGATCATCAAAAAATACGATTTCCTTTCGGGCTTATTTGTGTGGACTGGTTTTGATTATATTGGTGAACCTACCCCATATTTATGGCCAGCACGCAGCTCATACTTTGGGATAGTTGACCTGGCAGGCTTCCCCAAGGATGTTTATTACATGTACCAAAGTGAATGGACAACTAAGCCGGTATTGCACCTGCTGCCGCATTGGAACTGGAAACCCGGTAAAACTATTGATGTTTGGGCTTATTATAATAATGCCGATGAGGTGGAGGCTTATTTAAACGGCAAATCATTAGGCATCCGCAAGAAAACAGGTGATGACCTGCATGTGACGTGGCGGGTTAAATACGAGCCCGGCACCTTGAAGGCGGTTTCGCGTAAAAATGGCAAAGTCATTATGAGTACGCAGGTTGTTACGGCAGGTGCGCCATACCGCATACAGCTTAAAGCCGACAGGAACCATATTAAAGCCGATGGTAAAGACCTTTCGTATATTACCGTTACCATACTGGATAAAAATAATGTCCCGGTGCCGGATGCCGGTCAGCTCATTAAATTTAAAGTAGGGGGGCAGGGGATTTTAAAAGCGGTTGATAATGGCTCGCAAACAGACCTTGATCCATTTGTTTCCAATCAGCACCGGGTATTTAATGGTTTGGGGCTGGCTATTATTCAATCAAAATCAAATGCAGGTAAAATTAATATAACCGCAGCAGCAGAAGGTTTGCAGCCGGGGCAGCTTATTATACAAAGTGGTAGGTAAAATAGCCGGATGGCATGCCGCTATGTTTGTGAGATTCTGAAACAAGTTATCCATGAGGTGTGGGGGAGTAAACATTCGGTTGGACGCTGGCTAAGACTCACCCGGCCGACGCTGCGCTGGGCCACCCTCTCTCCGGCTGAAGCCGCAAAGAGGGTTTATGAAAATAAAAAAAATCTTTTGGCCCCTCTATGCGCGAAGCGGAGAGAGGGGCAGACGGGCGCAGCCTCGTCGGGGTGAGTCGTCGCCACCATTCCTTTAACCCCCATGCTAACATCCTACAATAGCCTGAAAAAATGTTACAGTAAATATTAACCATAGGGCGCTACATTTGTTAATACAATTTTAAACCATCATATAAACTTTTATTGTTCAACCCGTTCCATACATGAAAATGTTACCCGTGGTCGATTTTGCCGTTATAGGTATTTACCTTATTGCCATGGTATTAATCGGCTTTTATTTTTCGCGTAAAAATAAGAATGCCGAGCAGTTTACCACCGGCTCGGGTTTGATACCGGGTTGGGCTATCGGGCTATCCATATATGCCACATTTTTAAGTAGTAACACTTTTTTGGGCGTGCCGGGTAAAGCTTATGGCGGTAATTGGAGCGCTTTTGTATTTAGCCTGTCTATGCCCCTGGCGGCGTGGATGGCGGTTAAGTATTTTATACCATTTTACCGTAACAGCGGCGAAGTATCAGCCTATACCCATTTCGAAAAACGTTTTGGGGCATGGGCGCGCACTTACGCGGTTATCTGTTTTTTACTTACCCAGCTGGCGCGTATGGGCTCGGTATTTTTTGGCATCGCATTAAGCCTGCAGGCGCTTACCGGGGTATCCATGAAACTCATCATGCTCGTTATGGGGATTGCTATTATTATATACACCGTATCGGGTGGTATAAAAGCGGTTATCTGGACAGAGGTAGTACAAGCCATTGTGAAAACACTGGGAGCAGTGCTTATTATTTACCTGGTAGTAACCAATGTGCCGGGCGGTTTTACCAAAATACTGGCTATAGGTAAAATTGCCGATAAGTTTAGTTTGGGCAGTTTTTCGTTAAACTTCACACAGCCCACATTTTGGGTAATATTGTTTTATGGCTTTTTTATCAACCTTAACAATTTTGGGATGGATCAAAATTATATACAGCGCTACCACGCGGCAAAGTCAACCAGCCAGGCGGCAAAGTCGGTGTGGCTTTGTGTGCTGATATATATCCCCGCATCGTTTCTTTTTTTTGCGATAGGATCCTGCCTGTATGCCTATTATAGCCAGCATCCCGATTTGCTTTTAAGTATAAAGCACCAGGTAGCTGCGGAACGGCTCCCGTTAACGGCTACGCCCGGCCAGGTAAACGCCCTGATGGCCACATTAACGCCTGCCGATTATGGCGATAAAATTATGCCCCATTTTATGGTAACCCGTATTCCAACAGGGCTGGTGGGTATTATTGTTGCCGCAATTTTATCGGCAGCAATGAGCACCATTAGTTCGGGGATGAATGCATCGGCTACTGTTTTTGCAGTTGATATTTATAAACGGTATTTTAAACCGAAGCTTAACGGCAAGCAGACACTTTTTTTATTACATATTGGCACTGTAGTATTCGGGTTTGCCGGTATGGGCGTGGGTATAGCCATGATAGGGGCAAAAAGTATTCTTGATTTATGGTGGCAGCTTTCGGGCATATTTGCCGCGGGCATGCTGGGCTTGTTTTTATTAGGCATCATCAGCAGGCAAACTAACAATCACGAGGCAATTATAGCCACCATTATAGGTGTTATAGTTATCATATGGCTTACATTTCCGGCCATTATTCCAGATCAGTACGCGTCGCTTCGCAGTACTTTCAATACTAATATGATTATTGTGGTGGGTACGCTCTCCATTTTTCTTACTGGCATACTTTTAACAAAAGCAAGGCGGCAAACGGTTTAATTACTCATTTAAATTCAATTCAAAAACAAATGGAACAGGCGAAAAAAGGCTTTATACCAGTAATGTTGACACCTTTTAAAAGCGACGGTTGTATTGATTATGACGCACTTACACAACTTACAGAGATGTATTTGCAGGCAGGCGCCGCCGGGGTATTTGCCAATTGCTTATCCAGCGAGATGTTTGAACTCAAGGAAGATGAGCGGCTGCAACTTATCAAGCACGTTATACAAGTGGTGAATGGCGCCGTACCTGTAGTAGCCACAGGCACTTTTGGTGGCACTGTTACACAGCAAGCCGATTTTATAAAAAAAGTGCATGATACAGGTACAGCAGCGGTAATTGCCATTACAAGTTTACTGGCAGATGTTAACGAGGGAGATGAAGTTTTGAACGACCGCGTATTTGACTTGTTTGAACAAACTACAGGTATTCCGCTGGGTTTTTACGAATGCCCGGTACCTTACAAAAGGCTGTTATCGCCACAGCAGCTTATTGATTTTGTAGCCACTGGCAGGGTAATTTATCATAAAGATACCTGTCTCGATATCGGCAAGGTAAAACAAAAATTGGCTGCCCAGGCCGTAAACCTGGCTTTTGGTTTATACGATGCTTATATGGGGCACGCCGTTGAAACTTTAAAAGCAGGCTCGGAGGGCCTGTCATGTATCCAGGGGAATTTTTTTCCGGAGTTAATTGTATGGTTGTGTAATAATTATGCCAATGAGGCTTTACAGCATGAGGTAACCATGGTACAGGAGTTTTTAACAGACAACATGGTTGTGATGCATAATGTATACCCGGTTATAGCCAAATATTATTTAACCAGGCGCGGATTAAAAATTTCGACAGTTACAAGGCGCAACGTAGGACATTTTTCGGCTTCGGTACGCAACCAGATCGAAGACTTGTATAGCAATTATACTTTACTGCAAAATAATATCGGTATTAAATAATAGCTAAAAGCTGAATGCCTAAAGCTAAAAGCCGACTGGTAGATTATAAATGTATAAATCAGTTGGTTACGCCACAGCTGCCTTTTGCCCTTTAATATATCGCCTTTTATACTCCAGCGGGGTCATGTTGGTAACCCTTTTAAAATGCCGGTAAAAATTTGATATGTTATTGTAGCCGCACTCAAAACATAGTACTTCGGTAGGTAGCTTATCCTCAATTAAAAAACGGCAGGCGTGGCTTATCCTTATCTCGGTTAAAAAATCAAAATAGGTTTTCTTGGTCATCAGCTTAAAATACCTGCAAAAGGAGGTAACGCTTAAATTACCGATGGCTGCTATTTTTTCGAGGCTGATTTCCTGTTTATAGTTGGCAAGTGTGTATGAGCATACTTTATTCAACCGGATGGTGTCCGATTCGTTTGACTGGTGAAACTCGTTGTGCGAAAGAATGATAGGGGCAAACTCTTCAGTTTCGGCCAAAATTTTCAAAATAGACAACAGCACAATGATGCGGTCGAGGTTGGTTGCTTCAACTGCCTGCCGCATTAAATTGGCCAGTTTTTCTTTGGCAGCCCCTTTTATCACCATGCCACTTTTGGCTTTTTCAAACAGTTTGGGCAGCAGGTAGGCTTCGGGTAAATTCAACAGGTATTTGCCCAGGCAATCCGGTAAAAAATGAATCACGATCACTTCTACATTCAAACCCGAATCGGGTAAAAAGTATTCATCCTTGCAGCGCCAGCAATGGGGCAGGGCCTCGCCAAGCAGAGTAATTTCGCCGGGCGAAAAATTGCTGATATTATCACCAATAAAACGCACACCTTCGCCTTTAATTACGTAATGCAGCTCCAGTTCGGGATGATAATGCCAGATACCCCGGAAGGTTGGCAAAATATCATGCCTGATGCTAAAAGAGTTCTGTGGTTTTACAGCAACCTTAAGGAAATGAGGCTTCATTTTTAAAAAATCAATATGTTGGTTATAAAACAGGCAGTTTGAACCCTGCCTGCTATTTGGCTTACAATATTTAAAATTATGAAAATTAACGGAAATGGCGTTTATAAAATGGTAACAATTTTTTGACGTTTGCTACATCAGCTATGAAATTGAGGTTATGATAGGATCGTACAATAAATTGATAAATACAGGTAGAAATTGCACTCCCTAATATTTGATATTTGTTTAAGCATCCTGTAAAACAGTTTGCTGCAGCCAAGTTTATAAACCCCAATAAGGTAACCAACATACAGTGTTTAATTAAGGTATTAGTAATATATATCCACTTGTTTTATTTTGTAAATACGATTGAAATAAAGCAAAATATATCACAATAGTTATTTAATATATTTATTTCAGTTGTTTGGTTTTTTATAAGGAGTTAAATGTTTGAATCAGGAGAGAAAAATATGAAAAAATATATTGTTATGTTAATGTTACTGTGTGGAGGGTATTCAGCCGCACTGGCGCAACCGGCGCCGGCAAATGCCGGGAGCGATAATTACACGCAGGTAATTACCCAACGTGCAGCAAAAATTGTGGATGTGTTAAATATTAGCGACTCGGCAAAATATAAAAAGGTATGTGATATTATTGTTGGCCAATACCGCGGCCTTAATGATATATATAACGACCGGAACGCAAAAAACAAACATATTAAAGAACAACTTGCCAATGATAAACCCGCGGCTGCAACCAGGATGGCCGATGTTGACAGCGCTGTTGTTAAACAGGTGAAAGCGCTGCATGCACAATACCTTTCGAAATTAACTGCCGAATTAAATGCCGACCAGGTGGACAAAGTTAAGGACGGGATGACCTACCGGATTTACCCGATAACGTACACCGCTTATTTAGATGAAATACCCAGCCTGACCAATTTGCAAAAAGACAAAATCAAAGGCTGGTTACTGGAAGCGCGCGAAAATGCCATAGATGCAGAATCGTCGGAAAAAAAGCATGCCTGGTTTGGCAAATTTAAAGGCCGTATTAATAACTACCTATCTGCGCAGGGCTACGATATGAAGAAGGAAGGCGAAGAATGGCAAAAGCGGATTAAAGAAAGGGCTGCGGCAAACAAATAAAAAAAGTAGGGTTGATAAAGTGAGAAGTATTACCTGAACATCAATTATAACCAATTAATTAACAGAATTATGAAATTCAATTCCATGACTTTATGAGAAAATTTTTCCTCTTATTTTCGGTACTGCTCCTGCTTAGCAGTACTTTGATGGCCCAAACCCGAACCGTAACAGGCAAGGTGGTGAGCAGCGACAAAAACGAACCTTTGATAGGCGTTTCTGTACAGGTGAAAGGGAGCACTGCCGGCACTACTACCGATACCAGCGGCAGGTATTCTATTAAAGTTACCAACCTGCAAAGTGTGGTAATCAAAGTACAATACATTGGTTACGCTTTCCAGGAGAAAACATTAAATGTTGACGAAATGAACGCCGATTTTAGAATGGTACCCACATCAAGCAACCTTGACGAGGTAGTGATAGTTGGTTACGGAACCCAAAAAAGAAGCCACCTTACCGGCGCTGTTGAAACTGTAGATATGACGAAGATACAGGACATTCCAGCAACCAACCTTGCCGCAGCATTAAAAGGCACCAACGCCGCGGTTGGCGTGTCGGGTGGTACAGCAAGGCCTGGGCAAAATGCCTCCATTACTATTCGTAACCCCATTTTCCTGGCAAAAGATGGTGGCAGCACCGATCCTTTATACATTATTGACGGAGCCAAGCGCACACTTTCAGACTTTAATCTGCTGGATCAGAGCGAGGTTGAAAATATCTCAATTTTGAAGGATGCTGCCGCCGCCATTTATGGTATCGAAGGTGCAAACGGTGTTATCATTGTAAAAACAAAACGTGGTCACTCCGGTCAGCCTAAAATAAGCTTTAGCGCATCGGCAGGTTCGGCAGATGCGGTTCAATTGCCCAAAATGATGTCGGGCCTGCAACTGGCAACCTGGTTAAATGACTATGAACAGGGCCTCAACGGATTTAACGTAACCCCCGATGGCTATATTGGCGGCGATTTAACAAAAAAAGACCTGAACTATTATACTCCTGATGAACTGTCCTATTTTGCCGATAACAACAACAACTTTTTAAAACAGGCCTTCCACCCGGCCTTGGTAGAGCGGGGAGCGGTTAACATTAGTGGCGGTAACGATAAGGTTACTTATTTTGCCGGCGCAAACTATGTTAATCAAAACTCCAACTTCTCGGGCGTTAATACCAACCGCTTTGGTTTTCGCGGTAGCGTTGATGCAAAACTGGCGCAGGGCTTAAAGCTTAGCTTATCGCTAAGCGAAGATGTATCAAAAAGCAAAAGCTACTGGTACAAACTCTCCGGTACTTCCGAAAGTCTTGATAACGACTTTTTATCATTAAACCAGGCACCACCATGGCAGCAATATTTTATTGATGGTCACCCGGTGTACCTCAGTTCAAGAACAGCTACGGATAATATCAACTTTTTTGCGGTACAAAACTCAAATAATTATACCAATAGCAATAATTATATCATGAATGCGCTGGCCAACCTGAGTTACGATATTCCGGGTGTAAGGGGGCTATCGGCAAATGTGAGTTATAACAGGAATATAAATAACAATTTTAGCAAGCAATACGGTACAAGCTTTGTTTACTATCAATACTCGGGCACGGGCTCAAACAACCATATACCGGGCGGTACTATTGTAGGCACGCCTACCATAAAAAACGGCGACAGGGTAAGGTTAACACCAAGTATTACCGATAACTACCAGTTTAACGCCAGCCTTAATTATAACCGTAGCTTTGGTATGCACGATATATCGTTCATCGCCCTTTATGAGCAATATGAAACCAGTTTTGAAGGTGTTAACGCCGAAGCTGATGGTGTGATACTTAACGGAAAAGACAACCAGAATTTTACAACAGGGGCGCAGTCATCAAACCAGGCATCGTCAATAAGCGAAGGTGGTAAACAAGCTTATGCCGCGCGTTTAAATTACGGTTACGCTGATAAATACCTGGTTGAGTTATCATTAAGGGCCGATGCCAACACCAACTTTCCTCCGGGAAACCAATGGGGGTATTTTCCGTCGGGTTCTGTTGGATGGGTGGT
This sequence comes from Mucilaginibacter sp. GW822-FHT03E02, assembly GCF_058801545.1. Lineage (NCBI taxonomy): Bacteria > Pseudomonadati > Bacteroidota > Sphingobacteriia > Sphingobacteriales > Sphingobacteriaceae > Mucilaginibacter > Mucilaginibacter sp. GW822-FHT03E02. The sequence goes on from NZ_JBXANJ010000001.1 coordinate 6,459,490, forward strand.
ATCCAAAGAAGATTTCTTTAAAAATGTTTCTTTTGTCGATTTCTTCAAGCTAAGGGCTTCCGTGGGTTCGTTGGGGAGTTATAACACAAAAGCATACCAATACGCTGTAAATTACAAAATTGGTACCGGAAGCGGCGGTGGCGCCGTGTTTGGCGGCAACAACGCCGATAAGGGCATCGGTCTAACAACTAACATTGCTATTGCCAATCCTGATTATACCTGGGACCACGACACCAAAACGAACTACGGGATCGACCTTCGTTTCCTCAACAACCGTCTATCGGCCACTGCCGATTACTTTTGGGACCATCACTATAATATGCTGGCCAGTTTAAACTCATCGGTTCCGGTTACAGTTGGGGCCACGCCTTCAACAGAAAACTACGGCAGCATCAACACATTTGGTTACGAGGTAAGCGTATCCTGGAAAGACCATATAGGTAAAAACTGGACCTACAATGTTAGCCCGTTTTTTACCTGGAGCGATAATAAGTACCTGAAATATGACCTGTCTTCGGGATTGGCAGGTACCTTCCAGGATTTAACTAATAAATCAGGAGATCAGGGTACATTGGGTTATAAATCATTAGGCATTATCAGGACACAGGCCGATGCCGACGCGATTATTGCAGAACGTGCAACCGCGGCAGGCGGAGCTGGTAACGTAACTATCATGTCGCAGGCGGTTAAGCCTGGTATGTTAAACTTCCAGGATTTGAATGGCGATGGTATAATTGATTCGAAAGATTTACAGTTCCTTGGTCATAAATCCAATAATCATTATTCCATGGGCTTTAACTTCGGCGGCTCCTATAAATCACTAAGTTTAAATGTGATCATGGGCTTATCATGGGGCGGTACAGCATCAATTGAAGGAGCGGCAACCAAACAGGCTACCGCTTCAGAAAATCGCCCGGTTTTCTGGGCTGATCACTGGACACCAACCAACACTGAAGCAAAATATCCGGCGCCGTATTATTATCAAACTTATGCCGTAACAACCGATTTTTGGTTTGTGAGCCCGGTTACCTGGAATATTTCGAGCGCTAATTTAAGCTATGCTTTGCCCGATAATATTTCAAAAAAACTTGGTATGGCCAGTGTAAGGGCATATGTAGTAGCAACTAATCCGGTTTCGTTTTTAAATCCGTATCCAAACAGTTACCGAAGCCAGTCGACGCCATTTACTTCATATCCCAACCTTCGTACAATATCTTTTGGTTTAAACTTAGGTTTTTAAATCTTGAAAAAATGAAAACATTAAAATCACTAAATATAATATCGGCAATTGTTTTAGTAACGTTATCCGTGCTGCTAACAAATTGCAAGAAGGTTCTTATGAAAGAGGATCTGCAGTATACCACACCCACCGAAGTTTTTAACGATTCGACGCTGGCTATATTAAATATCAATTATATATACTCGGCAAATCAGCCGGCATGGTTTGGCAGTACCGGTGGCGCGTTAGGCGGCGGTGGCGCCATGTGCGATGAATTTTACGGCGATAACGCCTTTGTTAAAGGTACAGTGAATATTGAAACCGTTGGCGATATTGGAACTGCTGTATCGGTGAGTAACAATTACGGCAAGTTAAGGGTTATTAATACCACACTGGCCAACCTGGCAACAAGTACATTACCGCAGGGAACTAAAAACAGGTACCGCGCCCAGGTTTTGTTTTGGAGGGCTTTCAGGTATTTTGACCTGGTCAGGTTGTACGGCGGCGTGCCATTGGTTTTAACGCCCCTGCAGGCCATCGGCAACGAAGCCAAAAACGCTGCTTTACTACCCCGCAACAGTACATCAGAATGCTTTACGCAAATAGTGAGCGATTTGGATACCTGCATGAAATATTTACCAGGCAAATGGACAGGTTCTGATTATGGCCGTATTACATCGGGTGCGGTTGCGGCTTTTAAAGGCAGGGTTTTGTTAACCTACGCCAGCCCGCAGTTTAACCCTTCAAATGACCCAACCCGCTGGCAGGCAGCTAAAGCCGCCAATGATGCAGCCATCCAAACGCTTACATCAAACGGATACGGGCTTTATCCTTCATACGATGGCCTATGGTTTGTAAAAGGAGTAGCCAACACCGAAGCCGTAATGGTTACCGAATATAATAATCAAACAGATGATAATGGTACAAGCCCTAATGGCTATGATAACGCAACCAGGCCGGCATATTTAGGTACCAAAGGAGGGTCAAACCAGCCAACATGGGATATCGTGAAAAGCTATCCAATGCTTGATGGTGCTGCCCCGGGCGCATCAGCAAAATATACCTATTCGGATAATACGTTTTTTGATAACCGCGATCCCCGGTTTAACCTTACAATAGCTTATAACGGCTGCAAGTGGCCACTTTTGGGCAACACCAATTACAGGTTGTGGACATATTTTTACTACAGCAACGCCGCTGGCACAAGCACCAAATCTACCGAACCAACATCGCCAACCGGCAGTGGCTTTTACCTGCGCAAAGCTATTGATCCTTCAATTTCATTAAGTAACACACCCTATATCGGTACCGACTGGATTGAGATTCGTTATGCCGAGGTACTGCTTAACCAGGCCGAATGCGCCGCTGCTTTAGGCGATGTTACAACAGCTTATACCAATTTGGTTGCTTTAAGGAAACGGGCCGGTGTTGAAGCGGGCGCCGATAATTTATACGGCTTGCAGGCCGGCATGGGTGCCGATCAAATGATAAACGCCATCATGACCGAGCGACAAATCGAATTGGCGTTTGAGGGCAAAAGATATTGGGATTTGCGCCGCAGAAAATTGCTGGAAAGTACTTTAAATGGTAAAAAGAGAACGGGTGTTACTATTACCTTAAATAATACCGGCACAGGTAAGGACTACTTGTTATTAACCCGCGATGCCTTGGCAAATACATCTTTAGATGATCTTTATACCACATCGTTTACCGTTAAATCAAAAACGCTGGATACTTATAATATTGCAGTACAGTCTGCCGATTATTATTTTGGCATACCTACGGCAGCGCTGCAAAACAATTCAAATTTATTGCAAACCAATACCTGGGGCGGCGCATTTGACCCTTTAAAATAAGATACATAAAGGGCGCTCATTTAAGGTGCCTTTTAAAAGATAATACCAAATTAAATATGAAAAAACACACAGCCTTATTTATAGTTGCGGCAGCGTTGGGATTTGCAAAGCCCGCGTTTGCCCAATACCCGGAGGTACCTCAGAAGGTAAAAGACGAGAGTGAAGCATTAATGAAAGAGGCTACCCGCCGTTCAGACTCGGCCTGGCAAATTGCATTGCCCATAATAAAAGCCGATCAAAGGCGGGGCAAGGTTTATGTGCCCTGGGCAGGAAGGCCAAGCGACTTGCCACAGGCAAAAATCCCGGCGTTCCCAGGGGCCGAAGGCGGCGGCAAATTTACATATGGTGGTCGTGGCGGTAAGGTTTATGTGGTTACCAGCCTTGAAGATAGCGGCCCGGGCACCTTGCGCGAAGCCTGCGAAAAAGGCGGGGCACGTATAGTAGTATTTAATGTTGCAGGTATTATCCGCATAAAAACACCCATTATAGTAAGGGCGCCATACATCAGCATTGAAGGCCAAACAGCGCCGGGCGATGGCGTTTGTATTGCCGGCGAATCATTTTGGGTAAATACACATGATGTAGTTATCCGTTACATGCGTTTCCGCCGTGGCGAAACGAATGTGGGGCGCAGGGATGATGCATTGGGCGGCAACCCCGTAGGTAACATCATTGCCGATCACGTATCTGCAAGCTGGGGCCTTGACGAAAACTTTTCGATGTACAGGCACATGTTTGATCCGGGTGATGGTTCAAAAGAAGAAAAATTGGGTACAGTGAATATCACTATCCAAAACTGTATCTATTCTGAATCGTTGGATTACTGGAACCATGCTTTTGGCAGCACTACGGGCGGCGAAAATAGTACGCTGATGCGTAATCTTTGGGCCGACAACACCGGCCGTAACCCATCGGTAGGCTGGAATGGGGTTTATAATTTTGTAAACAACGTGGTATTTAACTGGCATCACCGCTCGATGGATGGTGGCGATTATACCACAAACTATAACGTAATCAATAACTACTTTAAACCCGGCCCGGTAACACCTAAAAACGAGCCCGTGGGCCATAGGATCCTGAAACCCGAATCGGGCAGGAGCAAACTGAAAGAGAAATTTTTTGGCAGGGTATACGCGGTAGGCAATGTTATGGAAGGCTATCCCGAGGTAACTAAAGACCCATGGAACGGCGGTATCCAGGTTGAAGGGCCGGGAGGTAAGGAATTACCTGATGCCGGTGAGTATAAGGATTACATGAAATCGGATGTTCCGTTCCCAATGCCGTCTTTAACTATAATGTCGGCCACGGATGCCTATAAATTTGTGATTGCTAACGCGGGTGCCACACTGCCCAAACGCGACCCGGTTGATGTGCGCATTACAGAACAGGCGCGTACCGGAAAAATTGTATATAAAGAGATGGAAACCGATACCGCGTACCAGTTTAAGGTGCGCAAACTGCCTAAAGATTCGTATAAATTAGGCATCATCACTGCACCGTGGCAGGTTGGCGGATACCCCGATTACAAAGGCACCCCATACAAAGATTCCGATAACGACGGTTTGCCTGATGCCTGGGAAATTGCACATGGCCTTAACCCTAAAGATGGAACCGATTCGGCCTTGCCGGCAAAAAATGGCGGTGGTTATACCAATATAGAGGTATATTTAAATACCGTGGCGCTTAAAGGAGAAAAGAAACTGGCTACATTAAAATAATTATAATACAGTAATGTTAAGATTTTGGGTAAGTAGGTTTATATTTATGTTGGTTGGAGGTATGCTTTTGCATGCCTCCTTATTTGCTCAAAAAAAGAATCAAAACAAACCACAGCCACCCGTTGTTGCCGAAAAAAATGGCAAGCTTGTTTATGCAGTAGCCCCTAATGGCGACCGTATTCCAGATTATTCATACTGCGGCTATATGGCTTCTGAACAGGCCATACCTAATGTGCCTGTACGCATTGTAGTGCCACTAAAGCCCGGCGATGCAACGCTCAGAATTCAGTCGGCAATTGATTACGTAGCTGCTTTACAGTCTGATAAACAGGGAATCCGTGGCGCGGTATTGCTAAACAAAGGTGTATATCAGGTTAAGGGTAGTTTAAATATCAAAGCTTCGGGTGTGGTTTTACGCGGAAGCGGCATGGGCGCAAACGGTACCACATTGTTTGCCGCCGGTACGGATAGGAAAACATTTATCCGGGTTGCCGGCGCTAAGGACAGGCAAACATCAAAAGAAATTAAAATTACAGACGCTTACGTGCCTGTAAATGCATCCGTTTTCCATATTGCCGATGGTGGTGCAATTAAAGCGGGCGATATGATCCTGGTACACCGCCCCAGCACGCAAGCCTGGATAAACACCATAAAAACCGACCATTTTGGTGGCGATTTAACAACGCTTGCCTGGAAACCCGGCGAGCGTGATATTTATTGGGACCGTAAGGTAACAGCAGTTAATGGTAATACAATTACCATCGATGCTCCGCTTACTACTGCCTTAGATAGCGCGTTTGGCGGTGGCCTTATATCAGCTTACACATGGCCAGGCCGCATCGCACAGGTTGGTATCGAAAACCTCGAACTGCAGTCGGCCTATGATCCCTCAAACCCTAAAGATGAAGCGCACCGCTGGATGGCTGTAACTATGGAAAATGTTACTGATGCCTGGGTAAGGCAGGTTACATTCAGGCATTTTGCCGGTTCGGCAGTATTTGTTTTGCCTACCGGTAACCGTATTACTGTTGAGGATTGTAAATCATTGGCGCCGGTATCAGAAATTGGCGGGCAGCGACGAAATACATTTTTAACCATGGGCGGCCAAACGCTGTTTCAGCGCCTGTATACCGAAAATGGCTTTCACGATTTTGCTACCGGGTATTGTGCTCCCGGGCCAAACGCGTTTGTGCAGTGTATGACGGTGCAATCGCATAGTTTTAGCGGTAGTATAGATAGCTGGGCCTCAGGTGTTTTATTTGATATTGCCAATATAGATGGGCAGCCTTTAAGCTACCTTAACCGCGGCCAGGATGGGCAGGGAGCAGGATGGAATGCGGCAAACAGCCTGTTTTGGAATTGTACTGCTGCCCGGGTTGATTGCTATCAGCCGCCAACAGCGCAAAACTGGGCTTTTGGCACCTGGGCGCAATTTGCCGGCGATGGCTATTGGGAAGAATCAAACAGTTCTATTAACCCGCGCAGCTTTTATTATGCTCAATTGGCCAACAGGCTAAATAAAGATGTGAGCAACCAGGCCAATATTTTATATCCGGCGACAGAACCATCAAGCAGCCCAACTGTTGAGCAGGCGGCCGAATTAATGGCCGCTGCCCGGAAACCAGCTGTTACCATTAACGAATGGATTGATGAGGCCCCTAAAAGAAATCCCATCAATATTTCATCAACAGGAATAAAAAACATTGATCAGGTAGGGTATAAGCCGTCAGTTGGCGCCACGCCGGCCCCAAAAATGACGGTGCTTAACGGCTGGCTGGTACGTGGGAACACGGTATTGGCAGGTAAACATTTTGAAACACCCTGGTGGAACGGCACTGTCCATCCCGATTATACCGATAAGGAAGCCAAACCGGCCATTGCCCGTTGGGTGCCCGGCCAGACCGGGACAGGGCTTACCGACGATTTAAACGATGTAGCTGGCTGGATGCTTCATGACAACATTATAACATTTGAGCATAATTATGGCTTATGGTATGATCGCCGCCGCGATGATCATGAACGCATCCGCAGGATGGACGGCGACGTTTGGGCGCCATTTTATGAACTGCCTTTTGCCCGCAGCGGTAAAGAGTTAGCCTACGATGGCTTAAGCAAATACGACCTCACTAAATACAACACCTGGTACTGGAGCCGTTTAAAACAATTTGCCGACCTGGCCGATCAGAAAGGTTTGGTACTGGTACATCAAAATTATTTTCAGCATAATATTATTGAAGCCGGTGCACACTATACCGATTTTCCATGGCGCACTGCCAACAACATCAACGGTAGCGGTTTCCCCGAACCGGTTCCTTACGCGGGTGATAAACGCCAGTTTATGGCCGAGCAGTTTTATGATGAAACTAACCCTGTGCGGCGTAAGTTTCACCAGGCTTATATTAACAAATGCATGGATAATTTTGCGGGCAATAACGGTGTAATTCAGTTGATTGGAGCTGAGTTCACCGGCCCGCTCCATTTTATGCAGTTTTGGGTAGAAACCGTTAAGCAATGGGAAACTACCCGTAAACACAAAGAAATTATTGGCCTTAGCGCCACCAAGGATGTGCAGGATGCCATCCTTGCCGATCCTTCAAAAGCATCGGTTATCAATGTGATCGACATTCGTTACTGGTATTACCAGGCCAACGGCGCGGCATATGAACCCATTGGCGGCCAAAGCCTTGCCCCGCGCCAGCAGGCCCGCATTTTAAAACCCAAAGCAACATCTTTTGAGCAGGTTTATCGTGCCGTACATGAGTACCGCACTAAATATCCCGATAAAGCTGTGCTGTTTTCTGCCGATGGATACGATCATTTTGGCTGGGCTGTATTTATAGCCGGCGGCTCATTGCCTGTATTACCGGCCGGTACAGATAAACAGTTTTTAAATGCGGCAAGCGGCATGAAGTCTGCTGAACTGCCCGGTGCGCCAAAAGACCAATGGGCATTAAGTTCGGCCAAAGGATACATTGTTTACACCAATGCTGATAAGGCCGTTCGTTTGGATCTGCCTGCCAATACCATTTATAAAGCGCAATGGATAGATCGCCAAACCGGCCAGGTCTTGCCGGGCGACCAGGAGGTAAACGGAGGTAACGGAACCGAAATAAAAAACCCTAACGTTGGTGCAGCCATTTTATGGCTAACACGTAACTAAATAATTATGTTAAAAAAGGCTGTTTTAATTGGCGTTATCTCTTGTTTGCTTTTCTCGTTCAAAAGTAATGAAACAGCTATGCCTGTTTTAAAAATAGCGGCAAATCAACGGTACTTTACAGCAGCGGGCAAACCTTTTTTCTGGTTGGGCGATACCGGCTGGCTGCTCTTCTCGAAAATGAACCGCGAGGAGACTGAACAATACCTGGATACCCGGAGCAAGCAGGGGTTTAACGTGATACAGGTTATGGTAGTGCATAGCATTAAAGAAACAAACGCCTATGGCGACTCGGCTTTGGTCAACAAAAATTTGGCCATGCCCAAAATTACAGCGGGCAGTACTTTTGGTAACGCTCATGAATACGATTACTGGGACCATATCGACTGGGTAATAGGCAAGGCCGCCGAAAAGGGGCTGTACATTGCATTGGTACCTGTTTGGGGATCGGTAGTAAAAGAGAACCATACAGGCCCGGCCGCGGCCAAAGCATATGCAGAGTTTTTAGCCAAAAGGTATAGCGGCCACGCCAATATAATATGGATGAACGGAGGCGATATAGCCGGCACCGATTCGATGAAAACATGGAACGCTATTGGCAACACGCTGCGCAGCCTCGATACAACGCATCTGATTACATACCACCCGCGCGGTCGTACACAATCATCTACCTGGTTTCATGAGCAGTCCTGGTTAAGTTTCAATTGCTTTCAATCCGGTCATCGCACCTATGCGCAGGATACTTCAAAGAAGGACCTCAAATATGGTGAAGACAACTGGAAATACGCGCAGGCAGATTATGCCAAGCTCCCCATAAAGCCTACACTGGATGCCGAGCCATCCTACGAAAAAATCCCTTATGGGCTGCATGATATCAAACTGCCTGTGTGGACAGCCGCCGATGTAAGGCGCTACGGTTACTGGTCGGTTTTTGCCGGTGGTTGCGGGTACACCTACGGCGATAACGATGTGATGCAGATGCATAAACCAACAGACAAAGGCAGCGCATATGGATCAAAAGGATATTGGTACAACTCTATTAACGATCCCGGTGCCAGGCAAATGATCTACCTTAAAAAGCTGATGCTTTCGCGGCCCTACTTTGACCGTATACCAGATCAGCATTTGATTGGAGGCCTGCAAGGCGAAAAATATAACAGGCTGATAGCTACCCGGGGCAAAAACTATGCATTTGTTTATACTTATACGGGCAGAGAGATGAGCATCAATCCCGAAAAATTAGCTGGATCAAAAATAAAAGCTTCGTGGTTTAATCCCCGTAACGGACAAGTTACAGCTATTGGAACCATGGCAAAAGCAAAAACACTTAAATTTAATCCTCCCGGCAGGAAGGCAAACGGCAACGATTGGGTGCTCATTCTCGACTCCATATAAAACCTATTAAAAACACACGTGAAACGGCTATTTACATATATATTACTATTGTTTGCTTCTGCTATAATATCATGCAAGGCGAGTAAAAGCGTGTATATGTTTACGTCGTTTCATGAACCGGCAAATGAAGGGCTCCGTTTGTTGTACAGTTATGATGCCATACATTGGACAGACCTAAACCGAACATTTATAAAACCCGAAGCCGGTGAAGCAAAAATTATGCGCGACCCATCCATCGCCCAGGGCCCCGATGGTGTTTACCACCTGGTATGGACAACCGGCTGGAAAGATGATAAGGGAATAGGCTACGCCAGTTCGAAAGATTTGATTCATTGGTCAGCCCAGCAGCATCTTAACGTGATGGAGTACGAGCCGACGGCAGTAAATGCCTGGGCACCGGAGTTGTTTTATGACGACGAGGCCGGCAGGTTTATTATCGTATGGGCATCAACAGTGCCAAATCGCTTTGCAAAAGGGCAGGAGGACGAGAACAATAACCACCGGCTTTACTATACCACTACTGCCGATTTTAAAACTTTTGCACCAACCAAATTATTCCTGGATCCTGGCTTTAGTGTAATTGACGCCGAAATTGTAAAGCGGGGCAAAAACGATTATATCCTGGTAATGAAGGATAATACCCGGCCTAACCGTAATATCCTGGTAGCTTTTAGTAATAATCCCCTGGGGCCTTACGGCAACTATACCAAACGCTTTACCGAAACGTACAGCGAAGGTCCGTCTATAACCAAAACCGGTAAAAACTGGTTTATTTATTACGATTCGTACCGGTTAAAAAGATATGGCGCTATGCGCACAACCGATTTTAAAACCTTTACCGATATAGCCGACAGTATAAGTGTGCCCACAGGGCATAAACACGGAACTATATTTAAAGTAACCCAAAAGCAACTGAACTTACTGTTAAAAGATTCGGTAGCTGTTAAAACTAATCAACAATGAACAGGACTATCTATATATTACTTTTTACCATTATTGCTTTTTGCGCCAGGGCACAGGATACCGTGCACTACAGCGGCAATACGGTAGTAAATGTTGATTATCACCACGGGCAGCTAAGCCCGGCTATAGGTGTTCATAGCATGCAGATATTGAGGGCCAACCGGGAACATCCTAAGCTGGCTGATGGTTTTGGCTTCACTTATAACCATGCACCCATGCTGGCCTATTGGAACAATACTTTTTATGTTGAGTATTTGAGCGATAAGGTGGGCGAGAGCGTGCCTCCCGGTCAAACACTGGTAGTTACATCTGCCGACGGGCAAAACTGGTCGAAACCAACATTGGTTTTTCCACCTTACAAAATACCCGATGGCACTACAAAAGAAGGGCATCCCGGCGTGGCAAACAACCTGTATTCGGTAATGCACCAGCGCATGGGCTTTTATACCGCCAAATCAAAACGCTTGCTGGTATTGGGTTTTTATGGCATTTGTTTGGATGGGCACGATGATCCCAATGATGGACAGGGCATAGGGCGTGTGGTGCGCGAGGTTTTACCAAACGGAAAATATGGCCCCATCTACTTTATCCATTACAACCCTAAATGGAACGAAAAAAACACAAGCTATCCCTTTTATAAAACCAGTAAAGACAAAGGTTTTGTACAGGCCTGCGATGAGCTGATGGCTAACCCATTAATGATGATGCAGTGGGTAGAAGAAACCGATAAAAAAGATCCTTTAATACCGTTGCATAAAGATTATAAGGCTTTCAATTTTTATCACCTGCCCGATGGCCGGGTAGTAGGCTTATGGAAATATGCCCTGACAGCCATTAGTACAGATAATGGCAAAACCTGGCCTGCAAATGCCGCGCGTGCGCCACGCTTTGTAAACAGCAATGCCAAAATTTGGGGGCAGCGCACATCCGATGGTAAATATGCAACAGTTTATAACCCTTCCGAATTCAGGTGGCCCTTAGCTGTTTCGGTTAGTGATGATGGGCTCAATTATAAAAATCTGTTACTGGTTGACGGCGAAATTTCGGCTATGCGGTATGGCGGCGCCTATAAATCATACGGGCCGCAATATGTGCGCGGGATAGAAGAAGGCAACGGTATACCACCCGATGGCAAACTGTGGGTAACCTACAGCATGAATAAGGAGGACATCTGGGTATCATCAATACCTGTACCCCTAACCGAAATAGCCGGTGCACATGCCAATGAAGTATTTAATGAGATGCCGGCCGGTAAAGAGCTGGAACTGTGGAACACTTACAGCCCCCAATGGGCTCCTGTGACTGTTGAAAAAGCCCCTGACGGCGAAAAAAGCCTTACCCTGAAAGATAACGACCCCTTTGATTATGCCAAAGCAGAACGCGTGGTGCCTGTATCTAAAAAGTTAATGGCCGATTTTACCATCATCCCCGGGCAAAATAATACCGGGATGTTGGATATAGAGTTCCAGGATGAAAAGGGCAGTGCCGCTATCAGGCTTACGCTCGATTCGGCGGGGCAGTTTAGGACCAAGGCGGGATACCGTGATAAAAACATTATTAAGTACGAGGCAGGCAAGCCTTATCATATCATCCTGAAACTAAACACCAATACCCGTTTTTATACCATGAATGTAAACGGAAAGGATGTGCTTACGGCATTATTTTTTGCCCCGGTATTAAGCGTTAACCGTGTGGTTTTCCGCACAGGCGAGGTGCGGCGTTTTCCTAATACAGACACACCAACGGATCAAAACTACGACCTGCCAAAAGCGGGGGAATCTGCCAGGTCTGCGGTTTATTATATTAAATCATTTAAAACAGGCAATTATTAAAAATGGGTAGCAGAGCGATATTTTGCTGTTTGATTATGAGCTTGTTCTGTTTTACAGGTAGCATAGCCCAGGTTGTTTTGCCTAAAATATTAGGTAACGGCATGGTATTGCAGCGCAATCAGCCTGTACCAATTTGGGGTACCGCCAAAGCTGGCGAAAAGGTAACAGTTAAGTTTAACGGCCAAACCAAAACAACTATTGCTGATGATGCTGGTAAATGGATAGTAACGCTTAAACCGATGCCTGCTTCGGTAAATCCATCCACGTTAATCATCACGGGCACCAATACTATAAAGCTTACAGATATCCTGGTAGGTGAGGTATGGCTGTGCTCGGGCCAGTCGAACATGCAGTATGAAATGCGCAAGAACAGCAAAGTAAAAAAGCCCGATACGAGTATAGCAAATTCGCCTGTTGATGAACTTGACCGTGCCCATAACCCACAGATCAGAATCTTTTTGGTCACCCAAAAAAACCTGCAAAAGCCCGATTCTACGCATTCCGGCTGGAGCATCGCGGAGGATTCTACTTTACGTGCTTTTTCGGCGGTGGGTTATTTCTTCGCCAAAAACCTGAACCAAGATCTGAAAGTACCTGTTGGCGTAATCTCATCGGCAGTAAGCGGCAGCCGTATTGAGCCATGGGCGCCGCAGGAAGCTTTTGATGCTATCCCGTATTTTAAAACCAGCAATATTAAAATTGAGGGTGATCCCGGTAAATTCTACGCCAAAATGATTCAGCCGCTGGCGCCGTTTGCGCTTAAAGGTTTTTTATGGTACCAGGGCGAAAGCAACTGCTACCTGGGTGAAACCATCAGTTACACCTATAAAATGGAGGCTCTCATCAATAACTGGCGTAAAAGCTGGAACAACAAAAGCCTGCCATTTTATTACGTGCAGATAGCGCCCTTTTATTATTCGCAAAGCAAAGGAGCGGTGCCATATACTGAGTTTACCGAACCTGAATTAAGAGAAGCCCAAACCATGGCTTTACAGATCCCGCATACAGGCATGGTTATCACCACCGATTTGAACGATGATCTTAAAAATATTCACCCGCCATTTAAGTGGGAGGTTGGCCGCCGGCTGGAATTACAGGCATTAGCCAATACTTACGGACAGAAAAAGCTTGTTTGCTGCGGACCGATGTATAAAAGCATGAAAATCATCGGTAATAAGATCATTTTGAGTTTTAATTATGCAGGTAAGGGATTGGTTAGTTCTGATGGTAAACCGCTTGCCGATTTCACTGTAGCCGGCAAGGATGGCAAATTTGTACCCGCCATTGCTGCCATCAGAGGTAGTACGGTTGAGGTTTCGGCGGATGGCGTAGATGTTCCTGTAGCCGCACGTTTTGCCTGGTTGGAATCGGCCCAGCCCAATTTCTATAATAAGAACGGATTACCTGCCGCGCCATTCCGAACGGATAACCCGCTAAAATTTACACCTACTACAAACTGATTACCATGAGATCTGCCTGTTTTAAAATATGTACCTATACCCTGTTACTGCTAAGCGGAATAACTGCCCGTGCGCAGGAAACACAAAAGGTATATTTATCGGGTACGGGCAGCGACCACACCGTTAACTGGCAGTTTTTTTGTACCGAAGGCCGCAATTCGGGTAAGTGGACAACCATCCCTGTTCCCTCTAACTGGGAATTACAGGGCTTTGGAAAATATAATTACGGGCTTGCAAAGGATAGTCTGAAAGGGAAGGAAAAAGGTTTATATAAATTCGAGTTTAACGTTCCGGCTGCCTGGCAGGGTAAAAGCATCAATATAGTTTTTGACGGCTCCATGACCGATACTGAAGTAAAACTCAATGGCAGATCTGCAGGGGCCATTCACCAGGGATCGTTCTATCGTTTTAAATATGATATCAGCAGTTTGCTTAATTATGGCAAGCCCAATCTG